>NZ_CP022753.1:3685291-4913721 GCF_002263495.1 Nocardiopsis gilva YIM 90087
CCGGTGACGTCGGCCAGGAGATCGGCGATCTCGGCATTCGTCAGCGCCGCCGGGCCGGTGATGTCCAGCAGTTCGCCCTCGTGTCCGCCCGAGGCGAGCAGCCCGGCCGCTGCCGCCGCGCAGTCCTCACGGGTGACATAGCCGGTGGCCCCGTCACCGCTGTTGACCGCCAGCACGCCCGAGGCGACCGCCGCAGGTCCCGACTGGAGCAGCAGCTCGGAGTAGAGGCTGTTCCTCAGCACCGTGTAGGCCAGACCGGACTCGGCGAGCAGCTTCTCGGTCGCGAGGTGGTCGGGGACGAGCAGGCTCGGGTTGCCCTGCGCGCTCGCTTCCACGATGGAGGTGTAGAGCACATGCCCGACCCCGGCCTTGGCCGCCGCCTCGATCGCGTTGCCGTGCTGGCGGACCCGGGTTCCCTCGCCGTCGAGCTGGTCGGTGCTGATGATGAGCAGCCGCTCGGCCCCGTCGAAGGCCTTGACTAGGGAGTGCGGGTCGTCGAAGTCGGCGGCGCGGGCGGTGACTCCCAGGTCGGCGATCTTCTCGGGGGTGCGGCTCAGCGCCACGATACTGCTCGCGTCTCCGCGCTCCTTGAGCAGTTCGACGGTACGGCGGCCCAGCTGCCCGGAGGCTCCGCTCACGACGATCATCTGTTGTTCTCCCTGCTGCTGCGGACTGCTGACGGTGACTGACGGCGGACGTGTCCGACACGGCGCGGCCATACGGGCCGTGCCGAGGGTCGGCGCCCCGCTGAAGGTTAAACTAACTTTTAGAAAGTGACAAAAAATAGTTAGTGCCACGAATTCCACAGTGCCTGCGAGAGGTAGACTGCGGCCATGAGCGGAACCGCCGAGACCTCCTCCTCTCCCGCCGTCGAGCCGAGTGGCCCCGAGGGCAGCTTTGACGACCTCGCGTTCGACGTCTTCGCGAAGCGGTGCCCGTCACGCGCCACCCTGGAGAACATCACCGGCCGCTGGGGTGTCCTGGTCCTGGCCGCGCTGAACGACGGCCCCTACCGCTTCAACGCCCTGCGCAGGCGGGTCGACGGCGTCAGCGAGAAGATGCTCTCCCAGACCCTGCACACCCTTGAGCGCGACGGTTTCGTCATCCGCGACGTGCAGCAGCAGATCCCGCCGCGCGTGGAGTACCGCCTCACCCCTCTCGGCGCCACCACCGCGGACAAGCTCCTGGACCTGGTCGAGTTCCTCGAAGCCCGCATGGACGAGGTCCTCGCCGCACGCACCACCTACGACGCAGCGCGCGACTGAGAGCCCGCCGCCCCTCGCCCGGCCGACGCCGGCGTGTCTCGACGCGCGCGAAGTTCGCGTAGTACCTTCCGGAACCAGTGATTTGCCGCATACGCGTATTCAGGGACGGAAGGGGCGGCGGAGCCACATGGGGTTACTGCGGATCGTGACACGGGTTTCCACCAGCGCACTGATCACGCTTCCGGTACTGGCGGTCGCGCTACCCGCGCACGCCGCCGCGGAGGTGCCCGTGTCCGCCTGCCAGGGGGACGGGGAGGTCACCGTCGAGGAGTCCCGGCTCAGCGATCGGGTACCCCGGGAGATCCTGCGGCGCTCGGGGTTCGACGCGGCCGCCGCCGACTTCGCCGATGCCCTGTGCGGCACGCGGAACCTGCGTGCCGCCGAGGCCGTTGTGCGGCACCACGGCTCGCACCTGTGGCGCGCGGCCGTGCGGCGGGTGCAGGAGGAGGGGCGGGCGACCGGTCACCTGAGTGCCGGGGACGACCGCCCCCTGTACTGGGCGCGGCTCGGGATGACGGCGGCGCTGCGCGTCTGGGAGCCGTCGTTCGAGCTCGGCGACGACGAGCGTGCCGAGCTCATCGCGTCGCTGGAGCGGTGGTCGCGCGGGCACAACCAGATGCGCTTTCCCGCCGACTCCGACGTCACCCGCGTCGTGGTCACCGGGTTCGACCCCTTCCGCCTGGACAATGACATCCGCCAGGCCAACCCGTCGGGGGCCGCCGCGCTCGCTCTGGACGGCACGACCATCGAGACCGACGAGGGCACCGTCGTTATCGAGACCGCGATGTTCCCCGTGCGCTGGCGGGACTTCACCGGGGGCATCGTCGAGCACGCGCTGCTCCCCCACTACACCGGTCAGCGGCCGGCCGACGCGGTGATCACCGTGAGCCAAGGCCGCGAGGGGCGCTTCGACCTGGAGGCCTACAACGGGGCGTGGCGCGGCGGGGGCACCGACAACCTCATGGTCGGCGTCTCCGGGCAGATCCCCATCCCCGAGGGCGTGCCCACGGTCGAGCCGCAGTCGCAGTGGAGCTCCTCCACCTTGGACCGCCAGGCGATCGTCGACGCGACGACCGGGCCCTTCCCCGTCATCGACAACACCCAGGTCACCGAGATCCCGGCCGGGGAGACCGAGCCGGTGGTCCGCCCCGACGGCCCCACCCCGGGGTCGAGGGCCGTGGAGGGCGGCGGCGGTGACTATCTCTCCAACGAGATCGCCTACCGCAACACGCTGCTGCGCGACGCGACCGGCCGCGACATCCCGGCCGGGCACGTGCACACCCCGATCCTGCACTTCGGCGCGGACAACGACGGGGACGTCACCGATAACGTGTTCGAGCGCAACCGCGCGGAGATCGTCGACCAGGTGCGCCGCATCGTCGCCGAGGCGGTATCGCCGGTCAGGTCGCGTTGAGCCCCCAACGCTTGCGGATGCTCGCGTCGGCCCGGCTGAACACGATGTCGATGAGGATGCCGATCGCCAAGACGACGAAGATGTAGGCGAGCAGCCGGTCGGCGTCATTCATGGCCCGCGACTGGCTCAGCGCCCACCCGATCGAGTGCTGCTGGTTGATGATCACGAGCAGCTCGCCGGCCATGAGCGACCGCCAGGCGAACGCCCACCCCTGCTTGAGCCCGGAGACGAACATCGGCAGCGACGCCGGGACGATGAGGAACCGGTAGAAGGCGATCCCGCGCAGGCCCATGACCTGACCGGCGCGCCGCAGGGTCGGCGGGACATAGTCGGCACCGTTGGCTAGACCGTTGGCGATGGAGGGGGCGGCGCCCAGCACGACGACGAACATGATCGCGGCCTCGCTGATGCCGTACAGCAGCATCGCGAAGGGGAACCACACAATCGACGGCATGGTCTGCAGGCCGGTGATCAGCGACCCGAGGGCGTTGCGCAGCACCGTGAACCGGGAGATCAGCAGTCCGACCGTGCCGCCCACGGTGAACGCGAGGGCGAAGCCCGCCACCGCGCGCTCCATCGTGGTGCGCACCGCCTCCCAGAAGGCGCCGGATCTCAGTTCCTCCAGGAGGGTGCCCAACACCCGGTCGGGGCCGGGCAGCACGTAAACGGGCTTCCACCCGATCCACACCACCGCCTGCCAGGCGACCAGCACGACCGCGACGGCCAGGAGCTTGGGCCAGGCGGCCGACCACAGCCGGAGGGCCAGGACCGCCGCCCCGCGCTCCGCCTCCGCCCGGTCGGGGCCCAGTTCCAGGGCGTCGAGGCCTTGGACCCGTCGGTTCCCGGCGTCGGCCGCCGATTCCTCGGCGCCCAGCGACGCGCTCTCGGTCGTGGCCCGCACGGGGCTGGGGCTGGGTTCAAAAGGCATGACGGGAGACCTCCGCACGGAGACGATCGGTGATGACGGCGGCCTGCTCGGCGATCTCGGCGGAGTCGATGCGCCGCGGGCGCCGCCCGGTCACGGCGAACTCCTCCATGACCCGCCCCGGTCGGCTGGACAGGAGGACGACCCGGTCGCCCAGCCGCACGGCCTCGCGGACGTTGTGCGTCACGAACAGCACGCTCAGGCCGCGCTCGCGCCAGATCCGCTCCAGCTCGTCGTGGAGGATGTCGCGGGTCATCGCGTCCAGGGCGCCGAAGGGCTCGTCCATCAGCAGCACGTCGGTGTCCTGGGCGAGGGCGCGGGCCAGCGCCACCCGCTGGCGCATGCCGCCCGACAGCTCGTGCGGGCGCTTGCGGGCGAATCCGCCAAGCCGGACCAGGTCGAGCAGCTCTTCGACCCGGCGCCGCCGCTCGGACTTGGCGACTCCGCGCACCTTCATCGGCACCTCGATGTTGCCGCCCACGGTCAGCCACGGGAACAACGCCGCCTCCTGGAACATCATGGAGACCCGGTGTCCGTTCACCGAGACGGTGCCCGCGGTGGGCTCGTCGAGTCCGGCGACGAGCGAGAGCAGGGTGCTCTTGCCGCACCCCGAGGCGCCGAGGATGGAGACGAACTCGCCCTGCCGCACCGTGATGGACAGGCCGTCGATGGCGGTCAGCGTGTGCTGGCCGCGCCCGAACACCTTGGTGACGTCGTCGATGGAGACCGCGGTACCGACGGATTCGGCCGTGAGGACACTCATCTGTCAATCGCCTTCCAGTCCGCTGACCCGGTCGTGACCGGCGTCGGAGAGCAGTTCGTTGAGGATGTCGAGGGCGTAGACGCCGTCGAGGTCCACCGGGTCGAGCAGACCGGCGGCCTCAGCGTGCTCGGCGCTGCCGCGCAGGGTGGGGGCGATCGGGTCGACGGTGAAGGTGAGGTTGGCGAAGGCCGCGGTGAGGAGGTCGTCGTCGAGCCGCCGGCCGCTGAGTTCCGCCAACTGGTCGGCCGTGGCCCGCCGGGCGTCCTTCGGGTCGGCGTTCATCCGCTCGATCGTCGCGATGTGGCCCTTGAGCAGCCGCCGCACATTGTCGGGATGGGCCTTGAGGTAGTCGGCGTTGACGATGAGCTGGGTCGTCACGAAGCGGCCGCCGGTGTCGGGCCATTCGTCGGATTCGTCGACCAGGACGTGCCCGCCGCCCTTGATCACCAGGCGGCTGAGGTAGGGCTCGGGCACCCAGGCCCCGTCGATTCGGTCGGTGAGGAAGGCATCGACGATCTCGGAGTTCTTCTGCGGGATGATCGAGATGTCGCCGCCGCCCGCTGTGTCGAATGTCCACCCCTGGTTGGTGGCCCACCAGCGCAGCGCCACGTCCTGGGTGTTGCCGAGCTGGGGGGTGGCCAGGGTCGCGCCCTTGAGGTCGTCGACCGAGGTGATGTCCGGGCGGACCACGAGTCCGCTGCCGCCGGACGTCGAGCCGGCGATGACGCGCAGGGCGGCGCCCTCGGACTCCGCCCACCCGTTGATGGCGGGGTTGGGGCCGACGAACGCGGCGTCGACGTCGCCGGAGAAGACGGCGTTGACGGCGTCGGGTCCGGCGTTGAAGGTCTGGGTGGAGAAGTCGATGCCGTCGCCGAGCGCGTCGGCGTAGATGCCTTCCTTGACCCCGACGAGCGCGGGTGCGTGGGTGATGTTCGGGAAGTAGCCCAGGACCAGGCGATTCTCCCCGGCGGAGGCGTCGCCGCCGCACGCGGTCGCGGTCAGCCCGAGAAGGAGGGAGGTGGCCGCGGCGGCTCGGCGTAACCTGCGCACGCTCATGCTGTGGAGCCCCTTACGTCTGTGACCCTGACTCAGAACTGCGAAAATCCTACTTAATAAGTAGGATTAATGGAAGTGATCTTGCACTCGTACCACCTACTCTCGCCGCCGAATCCCCGCAGCGCACCGAACAGCCCCGACACGCCTGCCTCGCGGGGATTCCGGGGCCAAGGGCGAGCGCCCGCATGGCGGTGTTAGATTCGCCGACTGGTGGCGAGGATGCCGGGTTCCTGCCACTTTCATGCTGATCTTCCGAGTACGGGTGGACCCATGCGCAGAATCCTCATCGTCGGTGCGGGGCAGTCCGGCCTGCAGGTGGCGATCGGGCTGCTGGCGGACGACTACGACGTCACGCTCGTCAGCCTCCACGCCCCAGACGAGATCCGGGCCGGTCACGTGATGTCGACCCAGTGCCTCTTCGGCTCGGCACTACGCGACGAACACCGCCACGGTCTCGACATCCACAACGAGCGGGCGCCGCGCATCGGCGGGATCGGCGTGGGCATCGCCGGCAGCGACGGCCGGCTCGGCGCCGACTGGCTGGGGCGGCTGCGCGAACCGGCGCGGTCGGTCGACCAGCGGCTCAAGATGGCCGCGTGGTTGGAGGAGTTCGAGCGCCGGGGCGGGCGCCTGATCATTCACGGCGCCACCGTCGCCGACCTGGACCGGTTCTCCCGCGCCTACGATCTGGTGGTCGTGGCCACGGGCAGGGGCGAGCTCGGCGAGCTGTTCGAGCGCGACCGTGACCGCTCGGAGTTCAGCGCACCGCAGCGCACCATCACCACCGCCTACGTGCACGGGATGGCGGAGCACGCGGCGGGCACCGTGCTGCGCCGCAACATCCTGCCCGGCGTCGGCGAGATCATGGTCACGCCCTCCTACACGCTCAGCGGCCCGTGCCACGCGATCACGGTGGAGGGTGTCCGCGGCGGCCCGATGGACGCCGGACCCGGGCCACTGGGTGACGTCGACGCCGTGCTCGCGCACATCCTGGAGGCGATGCGCGAGCACGCGCCCTGGGAGTACGAGCGGTGTGGCGACGTCGAGCTCACCGACGGCCGCGCGGTGCTGCAGGGCGCGGTCACCCCGGTGGTGCGCAAGCCGGTGGGGCGACTGCCCGGCGGAGGAGCGGTGCTGGCGATGGGCGACGCGGTCGTCAGCAACGACCCGATCACCTCGCAGGGCGCCAACAGTGCGGCCCAGTGCGCGAAGGTCTACCGGCGCGCCATCGTCGACCACGGCGGCCGACCGTTCGACGAGGAGTTCATGCGCGCGGCGTTCGACGCCTACTGGCAGCACGCACGGCACGTCGTCGCCTGGAGCACGGTCATGCTCAAGATGCCGCAGCATGCCCAGGAGCTGCTGCACGCCGCGCACTACAGCCAGGAGACGGCGGACCGCTTCGCCAACGGGTTCGCCGACCCCGCCGACTTCATCGGCTGGTTTCTCCACCCGCGGCGCGCGTCGGAGTACCTCACCAGCCTGCCGATCCCCCTCTAGCCGCCCCGCTCGGGGTCGGCACCGTACCCACCCCGGCCCCCGCGGGGCGCGGGACTCATCGGGGCGCGCTGATGACCAGGGGTTCTCCGCTGTCCAGGGCGGTCAAGCCGCGTTCGACGACGACCTGGTCGGAGTGGACCGAGGCGAAGGGGTCCTTGGCGGCGTCGGCAGGGGCCGGCGACCCAAGGCCGAACACGGCGGCCCCGAAAAGAGCTGCACAACGCTCCACATCTATCCAATCACTCGACGTGACGAAGGTACTTCCACTCTCCATCACCCCGGTGGGAACGACCTAGCCCGGCATCGACCCGAGACCCAGAAAGCACCTGACCGTATCCGGGTATGGCCCGAAAAATCCCATAAACCCGGTCATCTGGTCACCTCATCCCCCTCGACCGGCAAGCCGGAGGCGGCCCAGGCGCGAAATCCGCCGATCATGTCGGTGGCGCGGCGCAGGCCGAGGTCGCGCAGCTGCGCGGCGGCGAGGCTGGAGGCGTACCCCTCGTTGCAGAAGAGGATGATGCGGCGGTCGGTGCGGTCGGCCTCGGGGATGCGATGCGGACTGCTGGGATCCAGGCGCCATTCCAGGACGTTGCGGTCGACGATCACCGCACCGGGGATGACGCCCTCGGCGGCGCGGTTGACGACCGGACGGGTGTCCACGAGGAGCGCCCCTGCCGCCTGGGCGGCGTGCGCGTCGCCGGGCGCCACCCGGTCGAGTCCGTCGCGGCTGCGGCGCAGCAGGGCGTCGATCGCACTCACCGGCTCGCCTCTCCGGCGGGCGCCGCGCCGATCGTGGGAACGTCGTCGAGGGTGACCACGTCGGGCTCGGGGTCGTGGGTGAGGACGCTGTGGGTGCGGCGCAGCCTGCCGCCGTCCAGGTCGTAGTAGGACATGGCGGTCAGCGGCGGCGAGTAGGCGTGCACGCTCACCGCGGGCTCGGAGGCGCGGTTGACGACGTCGTGCACGTGGCCGAGGGGGAAAGCGGCGCCGTGGCCGTTCGCGATGGTGCGGTCGCGCAGGCCCGAGGCCCAGTAGTGCTCGGTGAGCGTGCCGCTGACGACGGTGAGGGCGCCGAGTGATCCGGCGTGGTCGTGCAGGGCGGTGGACTGGTCCTGGGTCCAGGTGATCAGCCAGACGTCGGCGTAGGCGTCCCCGCGGAGCCGGACCGACCAGCGGTTCTCGGCGTCGAAGCGGATCTCGTGCAGTCCGGCGCGGACGTCGGCCGCGGTGGCGGCGGTCAGCTCGATGAGCCGGTCGAGGGTGAGGGGCGTCGGTGCCGTACCGAGGGCCGGGAAGGTGTCGATGCTCATGGGTGTCGTTCCAAGTCGTCTAGGGAGCGGACGGGTGCATGCGTCGCCCCTGACACCCCTCGTCGAAGGTGAGACTGCGCCGCCGCGCCGGGCGGCCAGTACCGATGACGTCCATGACCGTAGTTAACCATATTCCCTACATGGTTGGTGGGTTATCTCCGCCACACCCGAACGCCCACCACCCCTGTTGTGAACTGCCGAAACGCGAATTTCCTACTTTCTTGGTTGACAAAGGGGGCTTCGCGCTCAACGCTGGACAGGCGACCCTGCGATGCGCGGAACCAGGGCCGCCCGGAGCGGCGTCGCCACCACGCGGGAGGTGGCCGACCCGGGTCGGGACATCAACGCCCCGTCCCCACCCAGACCGCACCGGATCACCTCGGTCGGAGGGCCGCTCCACGCGTGCGGAGCCGGGCGGCCCTCCGACCGGGCCACCCAATCGCCGCCACAGTGCGTGAGATGAGTTTCACTTTCGACGTCACAGACGGCGTCGATAGCTGAATCCTTGGCCTGGCGATACCCGACCAAAGGGAATGGTCACCCAGGTGCGGAGTGGTCGTCGTGCGCGCCCGCACCCGCGTTGCCCCACCCGCCGCCCCTCACTGCGCGTCTCCTCGCCACCGCCCGTCGCTTCGTTCGCCGGGAATTTGGTTTATATTTCAACCGTTTCCCGATCACGAGAGACCGAACAGCCACACGCTGTGCGAGGAGACCCACATGGACGTCCGCCCGGCCGGACTGCACCACGTCACCGCCATCGCGAGCGACCCGCAGGCCAACGCCGACTTCTACCTGAACGCGTTGGGGATGCGGCTGGTCAAACAGACCGTCAACTTCGACGATCCGGGCACCTACCACCTCTACTACGGCGACCGGGCCGGCAATCCGGGCACGATCATGACCTTCTTCCCGTGGCCGGGCGCTCCCAAGGGGCGGATCGGCGCGGGCCAGGCCACCACCACCTCCTTCTCCGTGCCCGAGGGTTCACTCGGCTGGTGGCAGCAGCACCTGGCCTCGCTCGGGATCGAGGCCACCCGTCCCGCCGAGCGGCTCGAGGAGGACGTGCTCACGCTGCGCGATCCCGACGGCCTCGCCATCGAGCTCGTCGCCAGCACCGACGCCCATGACACCGACCCGTGGGACGGCGGCCGTGTCCCCGTCGAGCACGCGATCCGCGGCATCCGCGCGGTCACGTTGACCGAGCACGACCTGGAGCGCACCGCGGGCATGCTCAGCGGACAGCTGGGCTTCCGCCTGGTGGCCGAGGACGGCGACCGCTTCCGCTTCCACACCACGGAGGCGGGCGCCGGCGTGGGCACGGTCGTCGACGTCATCGCCGACCCGTCCGCCCAGCCGGGCCTGGTCGCCGCCGGGACCGTGCACCACATCGCCTACCGCGCCCCCGACCCGTCAGCCCAGCTTTCCTGGCGCACCAGACTGGTCGAGGGCGGTGTCGGCGTCACCGAGGTCCGCGACCGCACCTACTTCCAGTCCATCTACTTCCGCGAGCCCGGCGGTGTGCTGCTGGAGATCGCCACCGACGGCCCCGGCTTCGACTACGACGAGCCGCTGCTCGAACTCGGCCGCAAGCTCCGGCTCCCGCCGTGGCTCCAGCCGGACCAGGCCCAGATCGAGGCCGCGCTGCCGCCGCTGAAGATCGGAGCGTGAGGCCGATGGTCCGCCAGGACGGGACGCCCCAGATCGGCGCCAGCGAACGTCTGGACTCCGACTTCCCCTACGTCTTCCACCCCGCCACCGCGCCCGACGCGCCCGTGCTGCTCCTGCTGCACGGCACCGGCGCCGACGAGCACGACCTCATCGGGCTCGGCCGGGCGCTGTCGCCCGGCTCGGCCCTGCTGTCACCGCGGGGACGTGTGAACGACGCGAGGGTGAATGAGCGCGCGGAGTCGTCGATCGCGACCGGCCGCAGGCCCGAAGGGATCGGCGGCGGAGCAAGCGGTGAGCCCGAGCGCGCAGGGGGCAGCGAGTTCGGCGCCAACCGGTGGTTCCGACGGCTGCGCGAGGGCGTCTTCGACGTCGACGACGTCATTGCCCGCGCCCATGAACTCGCCGACTTCGTGGCGGCGGCGGCCGACTTCCACGGCCTGGACACCCAGCGCCTGGTCGCCGCAGGGTTCTCCAACGGCGCCAACATCGCCGCCGCGATGCTGCTGCTGCGCCCGGGCCTGCTGCGCGGCGCCGCCCTGTTCGCGGCCGCCGCGCCGCTGCAGGAGCGCACACCCGAACCGGTGGACCTGGCGGGGACGTCGGTGTTCGTCAGCGCCGGACACGCCGACACCATCACCCCACTCGACCAGGCCCAGCTGCTGGCCGGCCAGCTCACCGAGCGCGGCGCCGCTGTCCGCTTCCACGAGCACCCCGGCAGCCACAGCCTGCCGACCTCCGCCCTCCACGGCGCGCGGGAGTGGCTGGACGGCCGCTGAGCGACAGCCGCGACGTGGGAGCACCCGGCGACTGATCGGCCGTCACGGACCGACCTCGGTGCGTAGCTACCTATTCCCGCCCGGAGGAGAACACTTCTGTCTCCTCCGGGCTACGTGCACGATCGATGCATATGCAGCAGTGTCATCCTATGTCCGGCGTCCCTTGGGGCGACGGATGATCGGGCGCCATACGAGAAGAAACGGACACGGACGATGCTGCAGGTCATCGGCGCAGGCATGCCGCGTACCGGGACCGCCTCGATGAAGGCGGCCCTGGAGCAGCTGGGGTTCGGCCCCTGTCACCACATGTACGAGGTCATTCAGCACCCGGAGCAGGCCCGCCGGTGGAGCGGGGTGCTGACCGACGATCCCGTCGACTGGGAGTACTTGTTCGAGGGATACCGATCCGCCGTCGACTGGCCCGGCTCCTATTTCTGGCGGGAGCTCGTGACCGCCTACCCCGACGCCAAGGTCATCCTCACCCGGCGTGACCCCCAGCGCTGGTACGCGAGCTGCAAGAACACGATCTTCGAGTTCTGTGCGGCCACAGCCCGCGGCGACGCCCCACCGCTCAGCCCCGAGCACGGTGAATTCCAGATGAAGGTGCTGGACCGGCTGTTCCGGACCAGCTTCGGCGCCGGTATGGCGGACTTCCCCGCGGAGGAACCTTCCATCGCGGGGTTCGAGCGGAACAATGCGGCGGCCATCGCGACCGTCCCCGCCGACCGCCTCCTGATCTACGAGCCCGGCGACGGCTGGGAGCCGCTGTGCGAGTTCCTCGGGGTCCCCGTCCCAGCCGATACGCCCTATCCGCACCTGAACGAGGGCGCGGAGATGCGGCGCATGCTCCAGGAGGCGAGGAGCAAGGGCACGATCCCCAGCCCCTTCGGTTCCGCTTCCTGAGGAAAAGACGACGGCACGTCAACTCGGCTAGCCTGCCGGTATGCCGCAAAACTTCCTGCCCCCCGAGCAGTGGTTCGCCACCCTGCCGACCGCCTACCTGTCCTCCTTCGGGCTCATCACCGACGAATCGGGCAACGTCCTGATCGTGGACCCCAACTACCGGGACCACTGGACGCTGCCGGGCGGGGTCGTGGAGGAAGGGGAGGCGCCGCACGTCGCGTGCGAGCGCGAGGTGGCCGAGGAGGTCGGGCTGCGGCTGACGCCCGGTCCCCTGCTGGCGCTGCACTGGAGCGCACCCCAGGGAGTCCGTCCCAAGCCGTTCGTGGCGTTCATCTTCGACTGCGGGACCGTCGCGTCCGACGCGGAGATCACCCTGCAGGAGGAGGAGCTCGACGCCTACGCCTTCGTCGAGCCGGAGGAGGCCGCGCGGATGCTGCCCGCGCCGATCTCGCCCCGTCTCGAGGCCGCGCTGCGCGCCCGCAAGGCGGGGAACACCGTCTACGTGACGTAGCAGGGACCGCCCCGTCCCCGGTACCGGCCCCGCACCGGCGGTCCCGCGTCCTCCGGTGCGGGGGGCGGCGCCGCTAGTCGAACGTGTAGGGCGTCAGGTACTCGGGGGTGATGACCTCGGTGCCGGGGCTGACCTGCTGCACCTCGTCGACGAACTTCTCCAGGCGGTCCGGCAGCCCGGCCGTGACCGGGTTCTCCAGCGGCGACTCGAAGTCGTCCCAGTGGACCGGTACGACGGTCGCGGGGTGGTCCAGCGCCTCCATCAGCCGGTGGGTGTAGGCGTGGGTGGCGTCGGTTGACGGCACGGCGACCATGGCCACGTCCGGCTCCAGGCCCTCCAGGTCGCGCTCGACGAAGTCACTCGCTCCCATGAAGAACACCGACGGGCCGTCGTCCACCTCGACCTGGAAGGTGAGCGTGTCGCCCTCCGGCAGGTCCGCGATGGTCTCGGGGCGTTCGGGCGGCTCATCGCGATACCCGGGGAACGCCATCGAGTAGTTGGCGTTGCGGCTGTGCAGACTGGGGACGACCTCCACCGCATAGTCGCCGAAGTCCAGCACCTCGCCGCCCTTGACCGGGGCGAGCTGGGCGGTGTCGACGCCGAAGGCACGGGCAAGGTTGTAGGTCGTCCAGGTTCCGACGACCCGTGCCCCCGTCGCCTCGGCGATGTGCGGAACATCGGTGAAGTGGTCCCAGTGCGAGTGGGTGACCAGCACGGTCTCCGCGCCGGCGGTGTGCTCGTCGACCGCATCCGTGTCGACCGTCAGCTCGGTCGTCGGGTCGAACTCACCCTCGGCCAGCCCCGTGTCGAAGCGGCTCACGTACGGGTCGACGAGCAAGGTCGAATCCCCGATGTCGACCCGCCAGCCGGAGGTCCCCAGCCAGGAAAAGGTCGCCTCCGGCGCGTCGTCCGCCGACGCCGCCGTGCAGGCTGTCGTGGAGGCGAGTGCCAGCGCTGCCGCCCCGGCCAGGGCCCGCAGCAGATTCTTCTGATCCGATCCGGACATGTCGATGGTCTCCCTGTGGTGTCGGTGGCCGGTCATCGGTGTCGGTCACCGTGTTCACCGGGGATCCGACCACCCCGCCACGGGGCGCGTCCAAGACGGTTGCACGCACCCCCTCATATGCGAACGCGTATCGGACCACGGCGAGGGCATCGGCCCGACTACCGCAAGTGGCGTGGATCACATACCGATGGACCGCAGCGCGTCCACCGCCGCCCGCGCGGCCCGCCCCATCGCCAGATCGATGTCGATGCGACGCGTGGCCAGGTCCCGGGTGCGCGCGAAGACCGCCATCGCGTACCGCCCGCCGTCGGGGTACTCGGCGACCCCGGCCTCCATGTGCAGTCCGGGCAGCGTCCCGGTCTTGGCGGCCACCCGCACCTCGGGCGGAAAGCCCGAGGCCAGCCGGGTCCAGAAGATCTGCCGGTGCATGTACTCGCGCACCGCCGCGCACGCCCGCGCGGGACCGGCCTCATCGCGCCAGATCATCGCCATCAGGTCGGTGACCTCGCGAGCGGTGCTGGAGGTGCTGTGGGCCGGGTCCAGCACGCGCATCGCCCGCACCCGTTCCTCCGAGAGCGTCGGGAAGATCCGCGCGAACTCGGCGTCGTCGCGTGCCCCGGCGTCGGCGAGCATCGTCTCCAGCAACTGGCGCGGACCGCCGATGACCCGGGTGCGCCGCATGCCCAGCTCCTGGGCCAGGATCTGGACGATGTCCAGGCCGACCCGGCGCATCAGCAGGTCCGCGGCGGTGTTGTCGCTCACCGACATCGCCGAGTAGGCGAGGTCGCGCAGCGACATCTCCACGTCGTCGGAGCATCCGGCAGTCCCCCAGCCGCCCAGCCGGTCCGCGGCACCGATGAGGACGCGCTCTGTGGGGTCGAGCTGCCCCGCCTCGACCTGCCGCGCGAACTCCAGCACCAGCAGCACCTTGAAGATCGACGCGATGACGACCTGTTCGTCGGCGCGGACCGCCACCTCCCGCCCATCGGCGATATCGACGACGCGCACCTGCGCGTCCACCCCTGCCTCGGCGAGGATGTCCTCCACCCGTTCCCCGATACTCACCCGCGCAACGCTAGCGGGGCACCACGCGTGGCCGACGCCGCTCCCATATGCGATCGCCTATGGTCTGCGGAGTGGACATGTCCCGCCATCTGCGCCACTTCCTGGCGGTCGCCGAGGAGATGCACTTCGGCCGCGCCGCCGAGCTGCTGGGCATCGCCCAGCCTCCGCTCAGCCAGTCGATCCAGCGGCTGGAGCGCGAACTCGGGGTCGAGCTGTTCGACCGCTCTCGGCGGCGGATCGAGCTGACGACCGCCGGCCGTCTCCTCGTCGACGAGGCCACCGCGCTGCTCGCCCGTGAGGAGCGGCTGCGCACGGTCATGCGCAAGGCCCGCGACGGCGAGCTGGGGACACTGCGTGCGGGGGTCCCGCCCGACACCCCCGCCGTGGTGCTGCAATCCCTGCTGCACCGGCTCGCGGAGGAGGCGCCCGGGCTCGACGTGGACCTGCAGGAGCTCGCCAGTGCCGAACAGGTACGGCTGCTCGCCGCCGCCCAGCTGGACGTCGGGCTGCTGCACCACCCGGTCGACGCCGCCGACCTCCGTTTCGGCCCTGTGGTGGAGGTCGCGCTGGGCGTGGTGCTGCCCCGTACCTCACCCCTGGCGCGGCTGCGCGAGATCGCCCCGGCCGACCTGGCCGGGCACGACCTGATCGCGTTCCCACGCGCGACCGCTCCCGGCTGGTATGACCGCATCCTGCGCACCGCCCGCGAGCACGGTTTCACCCCCGCCCGCGTGCGCCACGCGGGAAACCCCGAGTTTCTGCTGGGGCTGGTGCTGGCCGGCCACGGCGTGGCCTTCGAGCAGGAAGCGATCGCACGCCGCGAGCCGCGCGTGGCCTGGCGCCCGCTCACCGGGACGCCGCTGCGGCGCCGCGTCTCAGCGGCCTGGCCGCGTCAGGGCGCCCATCCGGCCGCACCCCGCTTCGCCGCCATCGCCGCGTCGATCCTGGACGAGCAGGAACCCGCCGCCTCACCGTCCTCGGCGGGTCCCGTGGGCGCCCGCCCTTGGACGGTGGTGTACACACCGCCCGAACACCGCTGAGCCGCCTCGGCCCCACCCGGTCCGGACACGAAAAGGCCCGTCGGGACCGTCCGTCCTCCGGTCCCGACGGGTTGCTGTGCTTTCCCCGGGGCACACAGACCTGGGCTATTCAGGCCGCGTACTCTCCGGCGGAAACGCGAACAGTCTCCCCCCGACCACAGACAGAACAGGCGCCGCGGCGGCGGTAGTAATAGGCCAGCGTCGCCACGCCGAGCGCCACGCCCCACAGCGGGAACAGCGCCGTGGGCAGCACCGCGAGCAGTCCCATGCCCTCGTCGGATCCGCTCACCGCCTCGCCGACCATCTCCGCGTAGCCCGACCACATCGCCACACCGCCGACGGCCAGCAGCACCGCCACGATCGACGCGGGAACCACGGCGAGCGCGACCGGCACGCGTCGCCCGGCCAGCCTGACCATCCAGCGCGGGAACACCTCGCCCCAGCGCTGGATCAGGCCGAGGGTGAGAACGGCGCCGACGAGCCCGAAGGACGCCAGGAACACCCCGGTGGTCCACATACCGAGCTCCTGTCCTTCGCGCAGGAACTCCTCGCTGATCCCCAACGGCAGGCCCAGCGCCCAGGCGAAGCGGGTCAAGGCGTATACGACGGGCGGGACGATGGCCAGGTAGACGGCGACACGGCCCCAGCGCGCGGCGCTCGCCGGGCTCCGCCAGCCCTCGGCGCCCTCCAGTCGGCCGCAGCGCGGGCAGGCGCCACTGCTACGACGGGCATAGGCGAGGGTGGCCAGCGCCCAGAGGAACCCGCCGACCAGGCAGAACAGCTGGTGCAGCACGCCCGCCTCCGCGGCGGTGCGCGCGTAGGCCGCGGCGACCTCGGGTTTGGTGACCAGGCTGACCAGCGCGTAGGGCGTGTAGCCGACCAGGGCCAGCAGGTCGACAGTGGTCATCAGCAGCAGGAGCTGGACCGAGACCAGCGCACCGAGAGTGATGAGCACCGGCCGGGCGGTCCGGACCCCACGGAGCATGACCGCACCCAGCACCGCCGCCGGGGCGCCGACCACGACGACCGCACCCCAGGCGACGTCCGGACCGAACCGCCCCACAAGCGGTCCGGTGACATCCGACGCCGCATCGGACGCGTAGGGGAAGCCGTGACCGGTCACCGCCCAATACGCCGCCAGCCCCGTATAGATCACCGACCACGCCACGGCGGCGTAGCCGGCATACCGCGCACGCCTGGTCGCCCGCGCCACCCCGTCGGGCGACGTCGGCGCCGTGCCGCGCGCCTGGTTCGATCCCTGTCCCATGACTTTCCTCCCGGTTCCCCCGCAGGCCCGCGACTCGATCCCGCGGGCACCCCTGTCAACGAGGCCGCATCGAGCATCTCAGCGCGAGTCGCGGCCGGGCCTCCCCTGCGGTGGTGGTCCCGCGGATGGGGCTCCCCCGTGAGAGGGACATGGACGTGGGAGATGAGAAGAGAGCGGGCAGCGGCGGCAGTCGTCCTGTCTGACGTCGGACCGCCCCGTGGCACCCGACCGCACCAGCGGGCGCGGGTCAGGCGGGCTGGTCGGGCCGGGCCTCGGACGACGGACGGTAGGGGAACTTGAGGTCGAAGGCGGGACGCTCGCTGCGGATCCGCGGGAGGGAGCGGAAGTTGTGCCGCGGGGGCGGGCAGGAGGTGGTCCATTCAAGCGAGCTGCCGTAGCCCCACGGGTCGTCGGCCTCCACGCGCTCGGCGTGGCGCGTCGTGTAGTAGATGTTGCCGAGGAAGATCAGGGTGGAGGCGCCCAGGACGAACGAGCCGACGCTGGAGATGGCGTTGAGCTCGGTGAATCCGTCGCTGGGCAGGTAGTCGGCGTAGCGGCGCGGCATCCCCGCAGCTCCGAGCCAGTGCTGCACCAGGAACGTGGCTTGGAAGCCGATGAACAGCGTCCAGAAGTGGAACTTGCCCAGCCCCTCGTGCAGCAGGCGCCCGGTCATCTTGGGCCACCAGAAGTAGAACCCGGAGAACATCGCGAAGACGACGGTTCCGAACAGCACGTAGTGCATGTGCCCGACGACGAAGTAGGAGTCGGTCGCGTGGAAGTCGATGGGCGGCGAGGCCAGGAGGACCCCGGTGAGCCCGCCGAAGAGGAACGTGACCAGGAATCCCATCGCGAACAGCATGGGTGTGGGGAAGGTGAGTTGGCCCCGCCACATCGTGCCGATCCAGTTGAAGAACTTGATGCCGGTGGGAACGGCGATCAGGAACGACAGCAGGGAGAAGAACGGGAGCAGGACCGCACCGGTGGCGAACATGTGGTGCGCCCACACCACCATCGACAGCCCGGTGATGGCCATGGTCGCGCCCACCATGGTCTTGTAGCCGAACAGCGGCTTGCGGGAGAAGGCCGGGATCACCTCGGTGATGATCCCGAAGAAGGGCAGCGCGACGATGTAGACCTCGGGGTGGCCGAAGAACCAGAACAGGTGCTGCCAGAGGATCGCACCGCCGTGGGCGGCGTCGTAGACGTGTGTGCCCAGCATGCGGTCGGCGCCCATGGCCGCCAGGGCCGCGGTGAGCACGGGGAACGCCAGCAGGACCAGCACGCTGGTGAACAGCGTGTTCCAGGTGAACAGCGGCATCCGGAAGGGCGTCATGCCCGGCGCCCGCATGCACGCGATCGTGGTGATGAAGTTGGTCGCGCCGAGGATGGTGCCCAGACCGGACACGATCAGGCCCAGCACCCACAGGTCGCCGCCCAGGCCGGGGGTGCGCACGGCGTCCGACAGCGGCTGGTAGGCGAACCATCCGAAGCTCGCCGCGCCGCCGGGCGTGAGGAACCCGCCCATCACCATGAGCCCGCCGAACAGGAAGAGCCAGTAGCTGAACATGTTCATCCGCGGGAACGCGACGTCCGGCGCGCCGATCTGCAGCGGCATGACGACGTTGGCGAAGCCCACGAACAGCGGAGTGGCGAAGAGCAGCAGCATGATGGTGCCGTGCAGGGTGAACAGCGCGTTGTACTCCTGCGCGGTGACCACCTGCATCCCCGGCCACAGCAGCTCGGCGCGGATCAGCATCGCCATGGCGCCGCCCGCGAGGAAGAAGCCGAAGGAGGTGATGAGGTAGAGATGGCCGATGAACTTGTGGTCGGTGGAGCCGAGCCACCGCACGACCGCCCATCCCTGCTCGACGGTGGGGGTCACGGCGACCTCGGTCGCGTTTCTGTGGGCCTCCGTCTCGGTCATCGGACCATCTCACTCTTGCCCGGCCACGACGCCGGGGCGCAGGTCGTACACGGACACGTCGGACGAGGTGGGTTGGCTGCCCTCAGCGGGATCGGACGCACCGTCCCCTGTGGCGCTCATGACGAGGGCGAGGATCAGGGCCAGGGCGATGGCGGCGATGGCCGCCCACAGCATCAGCGGCACGGGCAGGGGGGCCGACGGGGCCGACGCCGGATCGACTTCGGGGATCCGCTCGGCGCACCGTTCCAGGTGATCGGCGAACTCCGGATCCTCCACACGGAGCTGCTCCTCGATCGCGCGGAGCCGCTCCCTCTCGCTCCTGGACAAGGACATGGCGCCCGCCCCTCCCCGCCGCGTCGCATACATCGGCCGTAGGAAGAATGGACCCCTCACTACCCGCGGTGAGCGAGCACTAAACGGAGCGGCCCACCGGCTTCGTGGGGCCGACCGCGGTCCACAACGGATCGCGCTGATATTAGTACCCGCGCAGCGCGACCCGAACGCCTCACACCGCCCACGTTCGCTCATTGGACCCCGCGGAATGGGCGGGGCCGCAGAGCCGAGAAAGTTGAATATGTAATGACATCTCCCCCGCACGGTGTCCCCGCCATCCCGAAATCCACCCGGCGCCCCTGCGCAGCGCCAGGGCAGGCGCACCAGGCCGCGCGACCCGTCGACCGCCGCGCCGGTCGCGGCGCCCACCTCCCTCACCTGGACCATATACCGCGACCTGCACGGATTCCGTCATCGCCATTCACGTTGCGCGCACAGTCGAGAATTGACACCGACGTACGCATCCCCTTTCCCTCTCCCCCGAATAATCGTCAAAACGGCGCATACCTGGTCCCCTGATTTTCGATCCCGGGAAATCACTGTGCGCCCATTTTTGGCGCTTATGGAATGACCATAATCGGCGCGTTCCCGACACGCCGAACATGCCGCCGGACAAGCGGACCCGACTCTGGCACGACGATCGGTAAAGGTCGGCATCGGGGGAAGAACCTAGAGGGAGAGCACGAAGAGGAGGCACGGGGCACGGCTTCCTCTTCCGTCCGACGGGGGCGGCGCAGCAGCGGCACCCGCCCCGCCGGACATCGCCGACCGGGGGGACTCATGACGAACACGAAACCCGTGACCCTCGGGCCGCCGGACGTTCAGCTCGCCGGTGATCTGGCGATTCCAGCTGGAGCGTTCGGGATGGTCCTCTTCGCGCACGGAAGTGGCAGTTCCCGGCACAGCCCGCGGCAGAAGGCGGTGGCCTCCGAGCTCAACGAGCGCGGGCTGGGCACGCTCCTCTTCGACCTGCTCACCGATGAGGAGGAGGACATCGAGGCCCGCACCGGTAGCCGCGACTTCCGCTTCGACATCACCCTGCTGTCAGAACGGCTGACCGAGGCACTCGACTGGCTGGCGAGCACCGAGGAGACCTCCGGACTGCCCGTCGGGCTCTTCGGAGCCAGCACCGGCGCCGCCGCCGCACTCCGCACAGCGGTGCGGCGACCCGACCGCGCGCGGGCGGTGGTGTGCCGCGGCGGACGAGTCGACCTCGCGCAGGAGACCCTGGAGCGGATCAGCGCCCCCGTTCTCCTCATCGCCGGAAGCGCCGACGCGCCGATCGTGCGGATCAGCCACGAGGCCGCGCGGCGGATCCGCGCACCCCATCAGGTCTACATCGTGCTGGGCGCCACCCACCTGTTCATGGAGCCCGGCGCGCTGGATGAGGTGGCGCGGGTCTCGGGTGAGTGGTTCGAAAGGTACCTCAGCGCGTGAGCGTCGCGGGCGGGACGCGTGGGCGTTCGGGCAGGGCGGTAGCGAACAACGGGCACCTTTACAATGTAGATTCACTTGGGCTGTCGCGTTATTCGACGACCTGGACCCCGATCCCCGCCAGCAGCATGTTCGCCTGGCTCGGTGAGACCGTGGCGCCCCGCAGTACCTGGGCGTCGTTGAGGTCGATCTCGCCCAGGTCGGCACCGCGCAGGTCGGCACCGGCGAACCGTGCTCCGCGCAGGGTCGCGCCGCTCAGCCGACTGTCCTTCCACACCGTCTCGCGCAGATCGGCCGTGCTCAGGTCGGCGTCGTCCAGCCGCAGGCCGTCGATCTCCTGGCCGCGCAGGTCGATCCCCTTGAGCCGGGACAGCATCAGGTTGCACCTGGCGAAGCTGTAGTCGATGCCCCGGCACCCAGCGAGGTTCGCCCCGGTCATACGGCACCCGTTGAAGCTGGTTTCGGAGAGCAGCGCGTTGGACCATCGCGTGTTGGCCAGGTCCACTCCCTCCAAACGCGCCTCCGCGCACTCCGCGCCGGTGAAGGCCGCCCCCGGGGCGCCGCCGCCCTCCCACCGCGATCCGTCCAGTGCCACCTCGTCCAGCCGTGCCCCGTCGAGGCGGCACCTGGTGAACACCGCGTCCACCAGGTGCGCCCCACGCAGGTCTGCCTCCCTCAGGTCGCATTCCACGAACACGCGGGGCCGCTCAGGCTCGGTCCGCAGGAGCCGGGTGAGGTCGCGCTCGGACAGGTCGGCGCCGCGCAGTTCGCCGCCCGCGGCCAGGGTCTCGTCGGTCATGCGGGGGAGGCTATCCGGCGCCGCTGACATTCCGCGTGGCCACGGGAATCGCCGGATTCTCAGCGCAGATTGCATAGAATCGCAGGAATCGCGGAGATCGCCGGTTTCTCCCTATGCCACGTGAGGAGTCCGCATGACCAATGCCGATGTCGCCTACGATCGCCCGGAGCAGCTTCAGCAGATCCAGAGCGGCCTGATGCCGGGCGAGCGGATCCTGGCGGTCTACGACGCCATCGGCGTGGGAACCGGATTCATCGGGCTGACCGACCGGCGGGTGATCATCCAGGACAAGAGCTTCGCCGGCCAGAAGGTCGCGATCACCAGCATCCCGTACCACAGGATCACGTCGGTGAGCGTGCTGAGCAACCGCTCCTGGGCGGGCTCGTTCTTCTCCTCCGGCTCGATCGCGATCAACGTGGGCACGCAGGTCTACGAGGTGGACTTCCGCGGCGAGAACAAGAGCCACCACGTCCACAACATCATTCTCCACTACCTCACGGCGGGTGCCGGGGCCTGACGGCCGCGACGCCCGCTGCCCCGCCTCAGTCGCGCAGCTTCAGCGCCAGGAACAGGTCGACGCGGTGCTCCAGGTTGCTCAGGTCGCGGCCGGTGAGCTCCTCGATCCGGCCGATGCGGTAGCGCAGGGTGTTGAC
Source organism: Nocardiopsis gilva YIM 90087 (assembly GCF_002263495.1). Taxonomy (NCBI): domain Bacteria; kingdom Bacillati; phylum Actinomycetota; class Actinomycetes; order Streptosporangiales; family Nocardiopsidaceae; genus Nocardiopsis; species Nocardiopsis gilva. The sequence continues at coordinate 3,706,907 of NZ_CP022753.1, forward strand.
GTGGACGTGCATGGCGGCGGCGCAACGCTGCCAGGAGCCCGAGTGCTCCAGGAAGCGCTCCAGGGTGCGCACGAGCTCGGAGCGGTGGTCGTGGTCGTAGGTGAGCAGCGGGCCGAGCAGCCGGTCGCGGTAGGAGGACTGCACCTCCTCGGGGACGGAGGCCAGGAGCAGCTCGTGGGAGTCGATCTCGGCTCCGGCGATGATCTGGGCGCGGCCGTCGCGCAGTTCGGCCAGGCGGCGAGCGTGGCGCGCCTCGACCGCGGCGCCGCGCAGTTCGGGGATGCCGCGGACGGTGGACCCGATGCCGATGGCCAGCCGGTGGTCGGTCAGGCCCGCTTCCAGCACGCGCGCGGCGTCGCCGATGTCGCGGCGCAGGCGCTCGGCGGCACCCGTCCCGGAGTCGGCCCGAGCCCCGGTCTGAGCGCCGCGGGCGCCTCCGCGCGTGCCCGTCTCCGCGGTCGGCGCGGCCTCTGGCACCGGGACGACGGCGAGGACGTCGTTGTCGCCGGTCACCACTGCGCCCGGCCATTCGGCCAGCAGCTCGCAGACGATCCTGCGGGCGAGGTCGGGCACCCGGGGCTCGGGCTGCACCATCGCGCTGATGACGATGTGCCCGGTGTCTGGGGCGCCCTCGGCGCCGACGTGGAGCAGCGCGGCGACCTCGTCGAAGCGCTGGGCGGCCAGCAGCCGGGGCAGGCCCTCGACATGCCGTGCCTCGTTCAGCGCGTTCTCCTCGATCCGGCTGCGCGCGAGCACCGCGATGGAGGAGAGCTCGGCGACCGCCTCGCGGGTCTCCTCCGGCCAGTCGGCGTGGTCGCCGGAGCACACCAGCGTCCACCCGGCGAGCGGGTGCGATTCGCGGGTCTGCACCGGTACGAGCGTCACCGTGCGCGTCGTGGCGGGATCGGTGGTGGTGGGCATCGCCGTCGCGAAGGGCGAGGCGGGCCGGGTCAGGGCGCGCGCGGCCAGCCACGCGCGGTCCTCGGTGGACATGTCGGGTCCGGAGGCGGCGACCTGGCGCCCGGTGCTGGCGATGACCCACGCGTTGATGCCGGCCTCGGCGGCGGCCGCGGCGAACACCTCGGGGAAGTCCGCGCCGGCGGCGACATCGGCCATCAGCTTGCGGTGCCGGTGGTGGGTCTCGGTGATGGTGGTGAAGCGGTGCTTGGTGAGCAGCCGCAGCACCTCCTCGGTGACCGCGCCGAAGGACGTCTGGCTGGGGACTTCGAGGAGCGGGAGGTCGTGTCGGCGACAGGCCTCGATGAGGTCGCTGGGCACCTCGCCCAGGGCCGTGCCCGCGGCGAGGCAGGCGACATCGGCCTCCACGAGCGAGCTGACGAAAGTCTCGGAGTCGGCCGGGCTGTTGTGCCACATCATCCCGGTCAGCACGAGTTCGCCGCCGCGGAGGTAGCGCTTGGGCTCGAGCAGGTCGGTGGTGTAGGCCAGCCGGATGTCCCGGTGCACCTGCTCTGACCCGCTCAGGAAGCGCAAATGCAGCCGCGGAATGGCGAGCAATTCACTGATCTGCATGGACTTTCCCTCACGTCACCATCATCGCACCGATCGACCGGACCACGCGGTCCGCGTGGCGGACACGTTAGCCCACCACACCACTTGTAGAAAACAACGAAGGAGTGGTGTCCACCTGCTGATCACTTCATGCCATCGCGACCTAGCAGTCACTCGGTGACGAGTGGTCTACTTCACATATACGCCGAACGTTGGGTGAATTGCACTCAACGGACATTCCGCGACACGGCTGATAAACGAGGACAAGTATGGAATTCATGAGCCCTTCCACGTGGCAGGAAGCGCTCGCCGCCAAGGCCGAGCACCCGGACGCGGTGCCGATCATGGGCGGGACCGACGTCATGGTGGAGCTGAACTTCGACAAGCGTCGCCCGCCGGCGCTGCTCGACCTCTCGCGGGTGCCTGAGCTCGCCGAGTGGGGGCAGGACGGGGCGCACCTGCGTCTGGGGGCCGGGGTTCCCTACACCACCATCATCGAGCGCCTGGGCAGCCACGCCCCCGCGCTGGCCCAGGCCTCCCGCACGGTCGCCTCCCCGCAGATCCGCAACCGCGGAAGCGTCGGCGGCAACCTCGGCGGCGCCTCCCCGGCCGGTGACGCCCACCCGCCGCTGCTGGCCACCGACGCCATCATCGAACTTGCGTCGGTCCGCGGGGTCCGGCACGTGCCCGCCCGCGAGTTCTACCTCGGACTGCGGCGCACCGCCCGCCAGGACGACGAGCTCATCGCGGCCGTACTGCTGCCCGAGCCCGCCGGCCCCCAGCACTTCAGCAAGATCGGCACCCGCAACGCGATGGTCATCGCCGTGACCTCCTTCTCCCTCGCGCTGGACGCAACGAACCGCAGGATCGGTACCGGCATCGGGTCGGCCGCGCCCACCCCCGTCCGCGCCACGGAGGCCGAAGAGTTCCTGGCCGCGGAGTTCGACTGGGACAACGGGACGGCGCCGAGCGAGGCCGCGGTGCGCCGCTTCGGCGAGCTCGTCGCCTCCGCCGCCCGCCCGATCGACGACGTCCGCGGCAGCGCGGACTACCGCAAGCACGCCCTGTCAGTGATGGCCCGCCGCACGCTCGCCTGGTCGGTCACCGACTACCGGAAGGAGAGCAAGCGATGCGCGTGACATTCACCGTCAACGGTGAGGAAGTGACCGCCGACAACGTCTGGGCGGGAGAGAGCCTGCTCTACGTCCTGCGCGAGCGGCTCGGCCTGCCGGGCAGCAAGAACGCCTGCGAACAGGGCGAGTGCGGCTCGTGCACGGTCTACCTCGACGGCGTGACCGCCTGCTCCTGCATGATCGCCGCCGGGCAGGTCGACGACCGCGACGTCCGCACGGTCGAGGGCCTGGCCGAGGAGTCGGGCAAGGGCTCCGACAAGCGGCTGGGCCATGTCCAGGAGGCCTTCGTCGAAGCCGGCGCCGTGCAGTGCGGCTTCTGCACGCCGGGGCTGCTGGTGCAGAGCGACGACCTGATCAACCGGACCGTGGGCGCGGGCAAGGGCGTCCCCGAGGACGCCGAGATCCGCGAGGCCCTCGCCGGAAACCTGTGCCGGTGCACCGGCTACGAGAAGATCATCGAGGCGGTGCGGCTCGCGGCCGAGCGCGAGGCCGAGACGGTCGGCGGGGCCAGCGGAAGCGCCGGGAGCGGCTCGTGAGCACCCTCATCATCGACGGCGCCTACATCGCCACCGTCAGCGGCGCCGAGTACGTCAACGGCCACATCGTCGCCACCGACGGCCGCATCACCCAGGTCGGCTCGGGCGCGGCACCGGACGTGCCCGGTGCCCGGCGCATCGACGGGCGCGGCTGCATCGCCACACCCGGCCTGGTGAACACGCACAACCACCTCTACCAGTGGGCGACCCAGGGCCTGTTCGCCGACGGCACCCTGTTCGAGTGGCTGACCGGCTCCTATGAGATCTGGCACCGGCTGGACGCCGAGGTCGTCTCCCAGACCACCACGGCCGCGATGAGCTGGCTGGCGTTGTCGGGCTGCACCACCGCCTCCGACCACCACTACATCTTCCCCTCGGGCCGCGGCGACATCGCCGCCGCCGAGGTGGAGGCCGCGCGCCGGGTGGGCATCCGCCTGGACCTGGCCCGCGGCTCGATGGACCGCGGCCGGTCGGCCGGCGGGCTGCCGCCGGACAGCGTCGTGGAGACCCTGGACGGCGCGCTCGCCGCCACCGAGGCCGCGATCGACGCCCACCACGACCCTGCCTTCGACGCCATGACCCGGGTCACGGTCGCGCCGTGCTCGCCATTCTCGGTCAGCCGCGACCTGATGACCGGCGCCGCCGAGCTCGCCCGCGCCAAGGGCGTCCGGATGCACACCCACCTCGCCGAGACCCTCGACGAGGAGGAGAAGTGCCTCGCCGAGTTCGGCTGCACCCCCGTGGAGTACGCCGAGAAGCTCGGCTGGCTCGGCTCGGACGTGTGGTTCGCGCACGCCGTGCACCTCTCCGAAGACGCCATCGCCCGCATCGCCGCCACCGGCACCGGCGTCGCCCACTGCCCGACCTCCAACGCCCGTCTCGGCGCCGGTATCTGCCGCACGACCGAGCTGCTGGAGGCCGGAGCGCCGGTCGGGCTCGGCGTGGACGGTCCCGCGTCCAGCGAGCTGACCCCGCTGTCCGGCGAGATGCACCAGGCGCTGCTCATGGCCCGCGCCCGCAAGGGGCCGCAGGCGTTCAGCTCCCGCCAGGCACTGCACATGGCCACTCTCGGCGGCGCGCGCTGCCTGGGCCGCGACGCCGAGCTCGGTTCCTTGGAGCCGGGCAAGCTCGCCGACATCGCACTGTGGCGGGTCGACGGGTTCGGCTACGACGTGATCGACGACCCTGTGGTCGCACTGACCTTCGGTCCCACTCCCCCGCTGGAGCGGCTGCTGGTCGGCGGCGAGACCGTCGCCGAGCGCGGTGAGCTCCGCACCGTCTCCGCAGGCGAGGCCGCCCGTGCCGGCCGCGCCGCCCACCGGACTCTGCTTCAGGAGGTGAGCCGCTGATGGCCGGCTCCGCCACACGCACCCCCACCGACCTGTCCAGCACAACCAAGGACGGGGTGGGCGCCAGCCCGCGCCGCCCCGACGGCACGCTCAAGGTGACCGGTGAGTTCGCCTACTCCTCCGACATGTGGATGGAGGACATGCTCTGGGGGATGACGCTGCGCAGCCCCCACCCGCACGCCCGGATCCGCGGGATCGACATCACCGAGGCGGTCAAGCTGCCGGGCGTCTACGCGGTGCTCACCCACGAGGACGTCCCCGGCGAGAAGTGCTACGGCCTGGAGTACCAGGACCAGCCGGTGCTCGCCTACGACAAGGTGCGCTACAAGGGCGAGGCGGTGGCCATCGTCGCCGCCGACCACCCCGAGACGGCGCGCCGCGCGCTGGACCGCATCAAGGTCGACTACGAGGTGCTGGAACCGGTCAGCGACGCGCGTCGGGCCGTGTTCGACGACGCCTGTCCGCGCGTCCACGAGGAGGGCACGCTCCCGCTCCACGAGGAGTACAACCAGCGCGGCAACCTCGTGCGCCACCAGCCGATCCGCACCGGCGCGTTCACCGCCGACACCCCGGTGGAGGAGCTGCGCGCCCAGGCCGACGCCGTGGTGACCACGGACTACGAGGTCGGCATGCAGGACCAGGCGTTCCTGGGCCCGGAGTCGGGCCTGGCGGTGCCGGCCGAGGACGGCGGCGTCGACCTCTACATCGCCACCCAGTGGCTGCACGTCGACCAGCGCCAGATCGCCCCGTGCCTGCGGTTGCCCCAGGACAAGGTGCGGCTGACGCTGGCCGGGGTGGGCGGCGCGTTCGGTGCCCGCGAGGACCTGTCGATGCAGATCCACGCGTGCCTGCTGGCGCTGCACACCGGCAAGCCGGTGAAGATCGTGTACAACCGCGAGGAGTCGTTCTTCGGGCACGTGCACCGGCACCCGGCGACGATGCGGTTCGAGCACGGCGCCAAGAGCGACGGCACGCTCCTCTACGCCACCCTGGAGATCATCGTCGACGGCGGCGCCTACGCGTCGGCGACCCCCGCGGTGGTCGGTGTCGCCTCCTCGCTGGGCATTGGCCCCTACGAGGTGCCCAACGTGAAGGTGGACGCCTACGGCGTCTACACCACCAACCCGCCGTGCGGCGCGATGCGCGGTTTCGGCGCGGTGCAGGCCTGCTTCGGCTACGAGTCGCAGATGGACAAGCTCGCCGCCGAGCTCGGTATGCATCCGGTCGACCTGCGGATCAAGAACGCCATGTCGCAGGGGTCCCGGATCATCACCGGGCAGGAGATCGACATGCCGCTGCCCATGGCCGACATGCTGCGGCGCGCCCGCGAGCTGCCGATGCCCCCGGCCCGCCATGAGCTGCCCGACCCGGCCGACCTGCGGACCCTGCCCGGCGGCGTGGCCAACACCAGCCACGGCGAGGGTGTCGTACGCGGCGTGGGCTACGGCGTGGGGTTGAAGAACCTCTGCTTCTCCGAGGGCTTCGACGACTACTCCACGGCGCGGGTGCGCATGGAGGTCATCGGCGGCGAGCCGGCCGTCATGGTGCACACCGCCGCGGCCGAGGTGGGCCAGGGCCTGGTCACCATCAAGGGCCAGATCGCCCGCACCGAGCTGGGCGTGGAGCGGGTGACCATCCACCCCTCCGACACCCAGGTCGGCTCGGCCGGGTCGTCCTCCGCCTCCCGCCAGTCCTACATGACCGGCGGCGCGGTGAAGATGGCCTGTGAGGCGGTGCGCGCGCGGATCTTCGACCTGGTGCGCGAGCGCGGCCTGGTCTCCGCGGACCACCCCGTCAGCGGGCTGAGCCTGGTCGGCGGCAAGGTGGTCTCCGAGACCGACGGGGTGCTCGTCTCGCTGCCCGACCTGCTCGGCGGCGCCGTCGTGGAGGAGACCCGCGAGTACCACCACCGGCCCACCGAGATGCTCGACCCGACCCAGGGCCAGGGCTCCTCGCACACCCAGTTCGGGATGTGCGTGCACCGGGCGGTGGTCGATGTCGACGTCGAGCTGGGCCTGGTCAAGGTCGTGGCGCTGGACGCCGTGCAGGACGTCGGCAAGATCATGCACCCGCAGCAGCTCGCGGGGCAGATCCAGGGCGGCGCCACCCAGGGGCTCGGCCTGGCACTGATGGAGGAGATCCAGGTCTCCGACAGCGAGATCCGCAACCCGTCGTTCACCGACTACCTGATCCCGACCATCCTCGACACGCCGCCGATGCGGATCGACGTGTTGGAGCACCCCGACCCGCACTCGCCCTACGGCCTGCGCGGGGCGGGCGAGCCGCCGACGCTGTCGTCGACCCCGGCGATCATCGCGGCCGTCCGCGACGCCACCGGCAGGCCGCTCACCCATGCCCCCGTCCGCCCGGAGGACATCGTGGGTATCGAGCTGTAGCGGCCCGGCCGGCGTAGGCGTTCACCGACCTCGTCGCCCCCGTCACCGCGGGTTGACGAGCGGGACCTGCCCGCCCCGAGCCGCCGGCGCCCTCGGTGCCGGGGCGGGCAGCCGTCCCAGATACCTCCGCCCGGTTCGTCCCGCCGGAAGCGTGTGAGCATGACCCTCAGCCTTCCGGCTCGCGGATCCGGCGCGAGCGGTCCCACCACCGAATAGCCACCACTGCGCGCTTAACAAAAGATTTCACCAGTGATGACTTCGGAAAGTGACGACTTGAATACGTAAAGAAATCACGACCGGACACTCCGTGTCCGATCCCCCCATTTCCCTCCAGGAGGGGACATGACTCGTCTCGACACAGCGGGCTCCCAACCGCAGCCGCAATCTCCTGCGGACGCCCGGCCGACTCGATCCTGGCTCGATCGGTTCTTCTTCATCACCGAACGCGGCTCCGGCATCGGGCAGGAGATCCGCGGTGGTCTCACCACGTTCATGGCGATGGCCTACATCATCGTCCTCAACCCGATCATCCTCAGCGGTGTCACCGACGTGAACGGCGACACCCTCTCCGCCGCACAGCTGACCACGATGACGTGCCTGTCAGCGGGCATCGTCACCATCCTCATGGGGGTGGTGGGACGTGCCCCGATCGCCTGCGCCGCCGCTCTCGGCGTCATGGCGGTCGTCGCCTACCAGGCCGCCCCGCAGATGACCTGGGCCGAAACCATGGGCCTGGTGGTCTGGCAGGGCATCGCCATCATCCTGATGGTGGTCACCGGCGTCCGAACGGCGGTGATGAACGCGCTACCGCACAATCTGAAGCTGGCCATCGGTGTCGGCATCGGCCTGTTCGTGGCGCTCATCGGCTTCACCAACGCCACCTTCGTCAGCGCTGGCGAGGGCAAGCTGCTGCAGCTCGGCACGGTCGGACACCTGGCCGGCTGGCCGGTGGTCGTGTTCCTCATCGGCCTGGGCACCTCGGCGGTCCTGCTCGCCCGCCGGGTCCCCGGAGCGATCTTCTACGGCATCATCACCGCCACGGTGGTCGCCGTCATCGTGAACTACGCGTTCCAGGTCCCCGAGGAGTCCTGGGGCACGCAGTCCCCCCAGCTCCCCAGCAGCCCCTTCTCCTCGCCCGACTTCGGCCTGCTGTTCCAGGTCGACATGTTCGGCGCCTGGCAGTCGGCGGGCGTGGCCAGCGCGGGCGTCATCCTGTTCACCCTCGTCCTGGCCGGGTTCTTCGACGCGCTGGGCACCATCCTGGCCATCGGCAAGAAGGCCGACCTCACCGGCGAGGACGGGCAGATGCCGCGGGTCAACCACATCCTCGCCACCGACGGTGCGGGTGCCATCAGCGGCGGTCTGACCAGCTCCTCGGCCACGCTGGTGTTCGTCGAGTCCACCGCGGGCGTCAGCGAAGGCGCACGCACCGGTCTGGCCAGCGTCGTCACGGGCGGGCTGTTCCTGCTGGCACTGTTCTTCGCCCCGGTGTTCAGCGTGGTCCCGGCCCAGGCGGCCTCGGTCGCCATGGTCCTGGTCGGCGCCATGATGATGATGCACGTCGGGCAGATCGCGTGGGACGACATCACCATCGCCGTCCCGGCGTTCCTGACGATCGTGGTCATGCCGTTCACCTACGACATCGCCCACGGCATCGGCGCCGGCATCATCGCCTACACGCTGATCAAGACCGCCAGTGGCCAAGGCCGCGACGTGGGGTGGCTGATGTGGGCGCTCAGCGGTGTCTTCGTCATCCACTTCGGACTGGCGGGGATCGAGAAACTGCTGGGGCTCTAGCGGGCCCCTGCCCGTCGGCGACCAGGTCCCCGTCGCCGTCCAACCTCCCATCACCCATTGACCGGGCCGCGCCCCTCCCCTCGGGGCGCGGCCCTATGCGTGGTCCCCGGCCTGATCCCAATTCGATCAAGCAAGGCAACTGTGGCGTCAGGGTCAAGGGGCCAGGGCAGCACCGCTGCGTCCAATGGGAGACAGGGACGATCACGCCGTGCCACACCGCGCGTCGTGCGATGGGAGGGGACACCTGCATGACGAGTCCGTTGAAGAAGGGGGACCCGGCGAACATCGGGCCCTATGAGTTGAGCGCGAGGATCGGCAAGGGCGGCCAGGGGACCGTGTACCTCGGCCGGGCGCCCGACGGCGACGAGGTCGCGATCAAGGTGCTGACCAGCGAGTGGGCCGGAGACGCGCGCCAGCGCGCCCGATTCGCCCGCGAGCTGGAGTCCGCCCGCAAGGTCGCGCCGTTCTGCACCGCCGCGGTGCTCGACGCCGACCTCGACGCCCCCGACCCCTACATCGTCAGCGAGTACGTGCGGGGGCCCAACCTGCGCGAGGCCGTGCTGCAGGACGGTCCGCGCCGCGGGTCGGCCCTGGACCGGCTGGCCATCGCCACGGCGACCGCGCTGGTGGCCATCCACCAGGCGGGCGTGGTGCACCGCGACTTCAAGCCCGCCAACGTGCTGTTGAGTGACGACGGACCGCGCGTCATCGACTTCGGTATCGCCCGCAGCTCCGACAGCACGATCACCCAGACGAACTCGGTGACGGGCACGCCCGCCTACATGGCGCCCGAGCAGATCCGCGGTGCGGACATCGGTCCCCCGGCGGACATGTTCGCCTGGGCCGGCGTCATCGCGTTCGCCGCCGCGGGCAACGGGCCCTTCGCCGCCGACAGCGTGCACACGGTCATCCACCGCATCCTGAGCGAGCCGCCCGACCTGGCGGAGGTTCCCGACAATCTGCGCCCGCTTCTGGCGGCGTGCCTGAGCAAGGACCCGGAGCAGCGTCCCACCGCCGCCAAGGTCCTGGGCCTGCTGGTGGGGCATGACTTCACCGACGGGGCGCCCGCGTCGGGCCCCGCCGACCCGGTCACGGCCGTCCTACAGGAGGGCGCGACGGCCGCGGTCAACGAGCAGACGCGCATCGAGACGATCGAGATCTACTCCCAGGGCCAACGGCCCGGTCCCGCCGTGTCGCCGGTGCCGACTCCCCCGACTGAGGAGGCGACGGAGCGGCAGGAGAGCCGACAGCCCACGCGGCACGACAGCGGAGCACGCGGCGCGGGGACGGAGACCGTCGAGCGGACCACCTCCCGGCCGGAGGCCGGTGCGGGCTCCGGGGGGCAGGAGACCACCACGCGGGAGGGCCGTGTCCCGGGCCGCTGGCTGGGCGCCCGTCGGACCAAGCGGGAGCCGTCCCCGGCGATTCCGCTGGATCCGGCAGGGCGCAGCGGATCGGAGGGGACCGGCCCGCGGCACGGCACGCCCCGCAGGTTCGGGCGGCGCCTGCTGGTGGGCCTCTCGCTGGTGTGGCTGCTGCTCCTGGGCGGAGCGGCGGTCTGGGCCCTGATGAGCGACGGCGGGATCGCGGGGTTCTCCACCCGCATCAGCCCGTCCGACGGGACCGATCCCGACGCGGGAACCGGCGGTGGATCCGATACCGGCGGCGACGGCGGCGCCGACCCGGAGGGAGGTGACGGCAACCAGCCCGTGAACGACGGCGGCGGTGGTAACGGCAGCGGTGGCGAGGGCTACGGCGGTGGCGGCGACACCGACGGCGGTGCGCACGAGGAGGGCGGCACCAACGACGGCGACACCGATGGCAACGGAGGCGGGAACGGTGACGGTGCCGACGACGGCCACGGCGACGGTGGCGGTGGCCAGAACGGCGGCGGCGACAACGGCGACGGTGGCGGTGGCCAGGACGGCGGTGATGGCAACGGCGACGGTGGCGCAGGGAACGGCGGCAACGGCGACGGGGGCTCGGGAGGCGGCACCGGCGGCCCCAGCCCCCGTGGGCCGGATCCTGGCAACGGCGGAACGAACGGCGACCCCCCGCCGCCCAACACCGACCCCGACCCCGGCACCCGCAACGATCCCGAGCCCAACGACGGCCCCACAGGCAAGCAGGGTGCGGAAGACGGAAAGGACGACTGAACGGGTCGAGGTCCGCGAACTCCTCAGGCGACCCGGCAAGGGAAAAGGACGCGGGGCGACACGCGCAATTGGTATGACACGCACCCGACGAGACACAGTGCGATCGCGCATGTCCTTACGCGGCTATCCGGCCCCGCAGGGTACATAGTGCCAGATGTCGTACCGGGTCCGCGCACAGCGCCGCACTGTGCGCACCACCCGGGTGCCGTGAACCGGAAACGCACGCCGCACCACGCGGGCCCGTCAATCCGCGTACGGGCCGAAAGGCGTGTCGCGGTCCTCGGGGTCGGTGGGGTCGGGTGTGTTGGCCACGATCACCGCGACGGGCGGGCACACCATGGCGATCAGGCACATCGCGACGGCCGGGACCACACCGAAGAGGTAGTAGACGGGCAGTGACCCGGCGAACAGCGTCAGGCAGGTTCCCATGAGCCACGCGTAGCGGCGGACACGCCGTCTCATCTCTCCAGACTAGTCCCCCGCGTCACACCGCCCCTCTCACGACGCGGGGGCCATCGCGGGTCGATGGCTCGGTTTCCCGACGCCGACGAGTCCGTCGCGCACGTCATAGCCGGCGTCGGCCAGGCGTTCCCGGGCGGCCAGGGCGCTGCGCAGGGTCTCCTCGTCGAAGATCCGGTTGTACAGGGCGTCGGGGGTCGCGTTCAGGGTTCGCCGCAGTGCGGCCAGCCCCGCCGTGGTCGCGGCCTGGCCGCCGGGGAGTTCGGGCAGGACGCGGTACACCCGCCGTGCGCAGTCGGGGAGGCTGTGGTAGGCCATCGCGCCGATGGGGAACCACAGCGGTTTGACGGCGGCCAGAGCCCTCAGCCGGTCGGGGACCGTCGGCCACAGCAGGAACCGCACGGCCTGGACCGCCTCCGGTGTCACCCGCAGCTGCGGGCGGATCTCCGCCAGGTACCGGCGCATCGCGCCCAGGGACGCGGGAACATCGTCCGGGCTCAGGCCGACGTAGGTGGCGGAGTGCGCCTGTTCTGCGATGTACCGGTCGGCCTCGGCCGGGGTGACGGGCAGACCGGCGCGGGCGACGACTTCCAGATAGGACGCCACCTCGGCGCAGTGCACCCATACCAGCAGGTCGCGTTCGTCGACCCGATGCCGGCGGCCGGTGCGGGGGTCGGTGAAGGACAGCCGGGCGTGGACGCGCCGGATCCGCTCTCCCAACGCGTCGGCCTCGCGCGGACTGCCATAGGTGGTGACCGCGACGAAATGGGTGGTGCGCAGCAGCCGCCCGGTCGGGTCGTCGAGGAAGTCCGACCGCTGCCACACGCCCTGCATGGCCACCGGGTGGAGCGCCTGCAACATCAGCGCGCGCACGCCGGCCACCCACATGGCACGGTCGAGATGGATACGCCAGGTGATGCTCTCCGGAGGGGCGACCGTCGGCCGCATATGAGCCCACCTCTCCTTTCCATCCTTGCCACGGGCCGCCGCTCGGGAGCGGCGGCCGTGTCCTAGGGGACGTCCGCCAGTCTAACGACCGCTTGGTTGGCGGATCCTCGGGGGGCGGGCGCGCCGACGGCTCCGGGGCGGCGGGACAGATCAGGGTCCAAGGCCCTGTGTTCGCGGGCGGTTGGCCCCAGGCGCTCGGCCGCGGGTGCGGGGAGTCTGCGAGGGGAAGGTGTCTCACCAGGGAGGTCGAACCATGGCGTCATCGGTCCTTGTCGGAGTTGACGGTTCGCAGGAGAGTCTCATCGCCCTGGACTGGGCGACCGAGGAGGCGGCGCTGCGGGGGAGCCAACTGCGGCTGCTGTGCTCGTCGTGGGTCCCGGCGCTGGAACCGGTTTTCATCCGGGACGCGGAGAGCTGGAACGGCCACACCCAGCGCGTGCTGGACGAGGCCGCGGAGCGCGTGCGGCAGACCAATCCCGATGTGCGGGTGGAATCGACGATCGGGTATGACGAGCCGGCGGCGGCCACGCTGATCCACGTCGGTCGCGAAGCGGACCTCATCGTGGTCGGCCTGCGGGGACGCGGGGGCTTCCCCGGGATGAAGATCGGTTCGGTCGCCTATCAGGTGGCCGCACACGCCACCACGCCGGTGGTGGTCGTCGGCCCCGAGGCGCGGCCGGTCACCAAGACCCCGCAGATCGTCGTCGGGGTCGACGACTCCGACCACGGCCAGGCCGCACTACGCGCGGCCTTCACCGAGGCGCGGCTGCGCTCGGCGCGCCTGCGCGCGGTCTACGCCGTGCGGGTGCCGCCGGACATCCTGGCGGTGGCCACACTCGGCGGCTATGACCTCGAATCCATGCGCGCCGATCGCGAGCGGCTCACGCACGACACCCTGAAGGTGGTGCGCGACGAGTTCCCCGACGTCCAGGTAGAGACGGACATCCAGTGGGACGACGCCACGCACGCGCTCAGCCGGGCGTCGACGTCGGCGCACCTGGTGGTCGTCGGGGCACGCGGACGGCACGGTTTTCCGCTGCTGGCCCTGGGCTCCGTCGCACACGGCATCCTGCACCACGCAGTGTCGCCGGTCATGGTCGTGCATGTTCCCGCCTCCGACGGTGAGAGGTGACAGTGGTGGCGTAGACAATCTGGGGCGGGTCCCCGGCCGTTTGGCCGGGGACCCGCCCCACCTCTTATTCTGCTTCTTCTGTCTCTCGCTCACGCGGCTCCGCGCCTAGGGCAGGTACGGCGTCCGCGGCCGGACCAGGTCGTCGATCTTCCAGGTCAGCTTGTCGTGCACACCGACGACACCGTCGACCGCGTGGATCAGCTGGAGCAGCACCGAGCAGTGGCTGTGCTGTTCGACGCGGCCCTCCACGGTGACCATGCCGTCGGCGACGGTGAAGTGGATATCCCCCGCTTCCAACCATCCGGGCGCCCGGGACAGTGCGGCCCCGACGTCGCGCGCGATGTCCTCGTCCGAGCGGACGAAAACGCGCAGCAGGTCACGCCTGGTGACAATGCCGAGCAGATGCTGGTGCTCGTCGACGACCGGGAGCTGCTTGACGTCGTGGCGATCCATGAGGCGCGCCGCCGTGACGACGGTCGCGTCGTGCCGCACGGTGACCACGTTGGGGCTCATGAGCCGATCGGCCTTCTCCGCCAGGGCCTTGTCCCTGCTGGATCCTCCCCCGGCCGCGCCCAGCGCGTGGCGCAGCCAGGCACGCAGGGGTTCGCGGTAGCCGCCGCCAAACTGGCCCTGGTCCCCCTCGGGCTGGAACTCCGCCTTGTGCACCAGGTCGGTCTCGGTGACGAGCCCGACGACTCGGCCCCCGTCGACAACGGGCAGTGCGGCGACGTTCTTGGCGATGATGCAGTTGGCGATCTCCTTGAACGTGGTGTCCCGGCTGATCGTCACCACGTCGGTGGTCATGACGTCGCGAACGGTGGCAGTCATGTGGCTCCTCCTCAATTCGTGGTTGCGTGCGGCCGGGCTGTCGTCGCAGCCGCGGGGAGCGCCGGAGGAGATCCGCACCTGTTCCAGGCCCTACCCCGCCCGACCGTGCCGCTCACGTTCGCCCCGGCTCGGACTGCGAGAACAAGCGCGAGGGAGCCGGTGGTCGGACTGCCGTCGCTTCCAGGCAATCCCGATCCTCGTCGCGGGATGAGTGCCGGACGGCGCGACGATCGCGGGCCTCATGTCCCGTCGGCAGCACGGCCGGAGCGGTTGGGCGAGAGTTTGCCGCATCGGGACGAAGGAGTGTCAGTGGTCGGCGCCACACTCGGGGAGGGAGGCGAGAGAAGCGTACGCGAACACCGCCGCCTGAGCTCTCACACACCTGACGCACAGGGAGACCACCATGATCACCACCGACTTCATTCCCGGCTCACCCTGCTGGATCGAGCTGGGCACACCGGACGTCGAGGCCACCGTCGCCTTCTACCGCGGGGTCATCGGCTGGGACGCCGTCTCCGCCGGACCCGACACCGGCGGATACATGCTGTTCCAGAAGGACGGGAAGGCCGTGGGCGGCGTCGGCCCGCTCATGACGGAGGGGACCCGGTCCGTCTGGACGGTCTACTTCACCTCCCCCGACGTCGACGCCACCGCCCGCACCGCCGAGGGCATCGGGGGCACGGTGCACACACCGCCGACGGACGTGCTGGACCTCGGGCGCATGATGGAGGTGGCCGATCCGCAGGGCGGGCGGTTCGGTGTGTGGCAGGCGGGCACCTTCCCCGGATTCGAGATCACCGACGCGCCCGGAAGCGTGTGCTGGACCGAGCTGTACACCCCCGACGCCAAGGGTGCCAAGGAGTTCTACGCCGACCTGTTCGGCTGGGGCTTCCAGGACATGGGGATGCCGGGGGACAGCTCGCAGACCTACACGCTCCTCGCCCCGTCCGGGGCCGGAGAGGACCGGATGCACGGCGGGCTCATGCAGGCGGACACCGCCGCGATGCCCGGGACCGGTGGCCGCGCCTACTGGCACCCGGTGCTGGCCGTGAACGACTGCGACGCCGCCGTCGCCCAGGTGAGGGTCGGGGGCGGGCAGGTGCTCATGGGGCCGGAGGACGCCGAAGGTGTCGGCCGACTGTGTGTGGTCCACGACCCCTTCGGGGCCGAACTCGTCCTGCTGACGCCGTCTCCGGAGTGACCCCACCACGCCACCGTCCCGCCCGCGCGCAAGCCCGGGCGGGACGGTGGGGGCGCCGACCGATCCCAGGACCCCTCCTTTTGACCTTCCGTAGCGGCGGTTGGGACACGCTTGGCATTAGTGCGCGCCGTGGGTGGGGACGATGCAGCCGAGGGTCCAGATCTGAAGAGTAGGTTGAGGTTGTACCGTCGACGCGGCCCTTCGACAACAGGGCCGGGGCGTGGCGCCTGTGCAGCACTGCGGGGCCGCTGGATCGACAGGACAGCCTGATCATAGGAGGTCCGAAAGATGCCCGCCTACGGCGTGCCCGAACACGGAAACCCGATCACCACCACCGGCGCGGGCGTCCCCGCGCCCAGCGACGAGCAGTCGCTGAGCGTCGGGCGCGACGGGCCGCTGGTTCTACACGACGCCTATCTCATCGAGAAGATGGCGCAGTTCAACCGGGAGCGCGTCCCCGAGCGCGTCGTGCACGCGAAGGGGACCGGAGCCTACGGCGTCTTCCGCGTGACCAACGACGTCACCGCCTACACCTGCGCCGACCTGTTCCAGCCGGGGCGCGAGACGCCCATGCTCGCCCGCTTCTCCACCGTCGCCGGAGAGCAGGGCAGCCCGGACACCTGGCGCGACCCGCGCGGTTTCGCTCTGAAGTTCTACACGCGCCAGGGCAACTACGACCTCGTGGGCAACAACACGCCCATCTTCTTCATGCGTGACCCGCAGAAGTTCCAGGACTTCATCCGCTCGCAGAAGCGCGACCCGCGGACCGGGCTGCGCGACCACACGATGCAGTGGGACTACTGGTCGCTGTCACCAGAGTCGGCGCACATGGTCACCTGGCTGATGGGCGACCGCGGGATCCCGCGCTCCTACCGCCACATGAACGGCTACGGCTCGCACACCTACATGTGGGTCAACGCGGAGGGGCGCCGGGTGTGGATCAAGTACCACATCCACACCGACCAGGGGATCGACTTCCTCACCCAGGACGAGGGCGACCGCCTGGCCGGGGCGGACGCCGACTGCCACCGACGCGACCTCTACGACGCCATCGAGCGTGGCGACTACCCGTCGTGGACGCTGAAGGTCCAGGTCATGCCGCTGGAGGACGCGGAGAACTACCGGTTCAACCCGTTCGACCTCACCAAGGTGTGGCCGCACGGCGACTACCCGCTGATCGAGGTCGGCCGGATGACCCTCGACCGGATCCCGGAGGACTTCTTCATCCACGTGGAGCAGGCGGCGTTCGAGCCCAACAACCTGGTACCGGGGGTGGGGCCGTCACCGGACAAGATGCTGCTGTCGCGCCTGTTCTCCTACTCCGACACCCACCGCTACCGGATCGGCGTCAACTACAACGAGCTGCCGCCGAACCGGCCGGAGGTGCCGGTGCGCTCGTACGCCAAGGACGGCCGGATGCGCTCGTTCAAGCCCAACACCGGGGCGGTGTACCACCCGAACTCCTTCGGCGGGCCGGACACCGCCGTGCAGGAGGGCACCGAGCATGCCTGGTGGACGGTGGAGGCGGGCGACCTGGTACGCGCGGCCTACACGGACCACCGCGAGGACGACGACTTCGTCCAGGCCCGGACGATGATCAACGACGTCCTGGACGACGCCGCCCGGGACCGCCTGGTCTCCAACGTGGCCGGGCACATGTCCAAGATCACCGACGACGGCGTGCTGAACCGGGCGATCGCCTACTGGCACAACATCGACGCCGAGATCGGCGACAGGATCGCTGACCGCGTGGGCGTCAAGCAGCCGGTGTAGCCGGTCGCCGGACGACCGCGGGCGACTCCCCGGAGGCCGTCGGCCGCCGGGGAGTCAGTGGTGCGTGCGACGCAGATCATCCAGGTCGAGGACGACCACGCTGCCGCGGCGCAGCCGGACCAGGCCCATGTCGGCCAGTTCGCCCAAGGCCTTGGTGGTGCGCTCGCGGGTGGTTCCGGTGAGGCGGGCGAGCTGCTCGTGGGTGAGCTTGATGGGGGCTGGGCGGCCGTCACCCGCGGGATCGGCGAGGGCACACAGGGTCGCGGCGGTGCGCTCGGTGACGTTCTTGCTCATCACATCGGTCAGCCTCTGCTCGCAGTCGGCCAGTCGCTGTCCGAGCTGCTCGACGATGCGGGTGGCGACGCGCGGGTCGGAGAGGAGCAGGCGGCGCACGTCGGCATCGCTCATCAGGCACAGCATCCCGGGGCCCATCGCCTCGGCCCAGGTGCCGTTCATCCGCAGGCCCAGCACCCGCATCTCGCCGAAGATGGTGCCGGGACCGGCGATGGCGGTGGTGATCGTGCGCCCGTCCTCGGCGACCCGGAACAGCCGCACCCGGCCGCGCTTGACGATGTAGAGGGTCTGCGCCCGCGTCGCCGGGGAGTAGACGATCTGCCCCGCGCGCAGCGAGTGCGCTGGAGCCTGGGAGCCAATGGCCTTCATCTCCACCTGACTGAGGTCACGGAAGACCGCGACCTCCGACAGGCACCAGTGCCCCTCCGGAGCCGGATCCCGGCGGTGCGAGAGCTTCACCGGGTCTCCTTCAAGGATGTCCCCGGCTTGAGCCGGGGGAGGAATCGCCCCCCTGCGGAGCGGGGCAAGAACGGGATTTCGCCAAAGACCGCCCGCGTGATCGGGTAACGTGTGCCGCGTGCGTTGCGAGAACCAAGCGCGTACACCGTGCCGGTCGAGAACCAAGACGGCACAGAAGTACTCAGCTTTGCCGTATCAAACCGGGCAGGTTCCGTCCCGGCTGGTGTTGAGGGAGTAAGACCTTTCAGGTCGCTGGCCTGCGGGGCTTCCTGAGCCAGGAATCCCCCTGCTTTAGCTGGGGGAGGGTTCAACAGATCTCCACTTTCCCAGGGACGGCGGGGTCACCCAGGTCAGTCGTACCGCCGGTGTCGGGATCGTCGAGCTCGGCGAGCAGCTCCAGGTAGGCCGGATTGCCCTGGGAGAGCATCCGGTCTCCGAGCAGGAAGGTCGGGGCGCCGATCACCGACGCGGGGACACAGTCCGCAGGGTGCGCTAGGTCGATGACCTCCACCGGTTGGTCCGGGCGCGCCCTGCGCACCCGTTCGACCAGGTCGAGCGCCCGCCCGCAGCCCAGGCAGCCGGGGGCAACGAAAACGCGCAGTACGTGTCGCACGCGCTACACCTCGCGCCAGCTCAGGCCGTACAGCGCAGCGGCGGTGACGAGTCGGTGACATCCCCTCGCGACTGTGGACAGGGCTATTCCCCTCCCTGACATTCCCGCGTCCGCAACCTACGGACGAGGGCATGCGGCCAGGATCTCTGGGCCCCGCGCCCGCCGTCGGCCTCCTCGTCGCACAGCACCGCGCTGACCGGGCACGCCCGACGCCACCCCTGGGCTCCGGGCGGTGCCCCTGACCGCATCCGTTATTGCATCCCGCGGCCCCTGTCACACACCTGATCCCTGTCTCCTCGCTGACACTCTTTCCGAGTGCACCGGGAAAACCGGGCGTACTTGAAGCGGTAGGTGGTACACAGCCGGAGCTCGATGCGGCCGCGCACCAGACCGACCACCGCCACGAGTCGGACCGAAGGGAGTGATCGCCGATGATCCGCGCGGTGTGGAACGGTGTCGTACTGGCCGAGGCCGAGCGCACCGTCAGCGTCGAGGGGAACCACTATTTCCCGCCCGACTCCCTGCGCCGGGAGTACTTCACCGACGGGTCGACCCGCACGCTGTGCCCGTGGAAGGGCGTCGCCCGCTACTACGACGTCACGGTGGAGGGGCAGACCTACGCCGATGCCGCGTGGTACTACCCGAACCCCACCCCGCTGGCCCGCAAGATCCGGGGCTATGTCGCGTTCTGGCCCGGTGTCGGGATCGAACGCGTCGAGACCCCCGCCGATGTGCTGGGCTCGACCGAGCATGGCGCGGCCACGAACACTCCGAAGCGCAGCTGGTGGAGATCACTGCTGGGCAGAGAGGCTTGAGGCCGTCCCTCGCACACCCCCTTTCCTCCCCGGCCCGACGGCCACCGCACCCTCCGGAGCACCAGGTGAACCTCGTCCGCCCCGACCGCGATTTCGTCTCCGTCCCCCGTCGCGGCACCGCACCCCCCGATGGGAAGCTGCCCCTGGGCCGGATCGGCATCGCCGGAGGCCTGGTCGGGATCCTGTGCTGCGTCGGCCCCACCGCCCTCGCCCTGCTGGGGGTCGTGAGCGCCGGAACCGCCTACGTGTGGGCCAACGACCTCTATGACGGGTACGCCTGGTGGTTCCGGCTGGCCGGGCTCGCCGTCATCGGCGTGCTCGTGTGGTCGTCGCTGCGCCGCCGCGGCCGGTGCTCCGTGGCGGGGGTCCGCGGCGTCCGCTGGCGACTGCTCGCCGTGGTGGGGGTGGCGGTGGCGACCTACGGTGCCCTGTACGCGCTCACGACCTGGTTGGGAACCTTCGCGTGACCCATGATCTGCTCATCATCGGCGGCGGCTCCGCCGGTCTCGCCGCGGCCCGCACGGCCGTGGCCCGTGGGGCGCGGCCGCTGATGGTCTCCGAGAGTCCGCCCGGAGGCGACTGCACGTTCACCGGGTGCGTCCCGTCGAAGACCCTGATCGAGGCGGCGGCGCGGGGCAACGACTTCTCCACCGGCCTGCGGCGCGTGCGCGGGGCGGTGGCGCGGATCGCCGGAACCGAGGACGAGACGGCACTGGCCGGCGAGGGGATCGAGGTACTGCGCCGACGCGCGGCGTTCCGCTCTCCCCGCGAGGTCGAGGTCGACGGGCGCGTGCTGGCGGCCGGCCGCGTGGTGATCGCGACCGGAAGCGAACCGCGGATTCCGCCGATCCGCGGCCTGGACGACCTGGACTACCTGACCACCGACACCGTGTTCCAGCTCGACGCGCTGCCGCGCCGCCTCGCGGTCCTGGGAGGCGGGGCCGTCGGCTGCGAGCTCGCACAAGCCTTCGCCCGGTTCGGCGCCGAGGTCACCGTGATCGAGGAGCGGGAGCGGTTGCTGCCCGGCGAGGACGCCGGGGCGTCGCGGGTGCTCGCCGACCGGTTCAAGGCGGAGGGCATCACTGTGCGCACCGGCGCCTCGGTGGCGCGGGCGCGTCAGCTGGAGGGATGCTGTCGGCTGGAGTTCGACGGCGGGGAGCCGGTCGACGCCGAGCGCGTGCTGGTGGCGGTCGGACGCAACCCGGTCACGGCGGGCCTGGGCCTGCGCGCGGCGGGGGTGGCGGTCGACGAGGGCGGTGCGATCCGCACCGATGCCTACCTGGCCACCACGTCCCCGCCCGGCATCTACGCCGCGGGCGACGTAACCGGCAGATCTCTCTTCACACATGCCGCGCATCTCATGGGACGCATCGCCACCGCCAATGCACTGCGGAAAGGGCGGCGCGGCCGCTTCTCCGCGTCCTCGATCCCCCGCGTGATCTTCACGTCGCCCGAGGTGGCCCAGGTCGGCCCGACCGAGGAGCAGGCCGCGCACACCGACGCCGACGCGCGCGTGGCCTACCTTCCGATTTCGGAGGTCGACCGTGCCATCGCGACAGGCCAGACGGACGGTTTCGTCAAGATCGTCGCCGCCCGGCGCCCATGGCTCGGCAACCTCGGCGGCGGTCGCGTACTCGGCGCCACCATCGTTGGCGAGCGAGCGGGCGAACTCATCCATGAGATCGCCCTGGCCCGCCAGACCGGGATGTTCACCGGCCGCCTAGCCCAGACCACGCACGCCTACCCCACCCACGCGGTGGCGATCCAGCAGGCCGCCGCACAGTTCTTCACCGAGTACGGCGGCCGCCGGGCCCACCTGGTCCGGAGTTCGGCGGACTGACCCGGGGTCACCGCGCCGCGAGGTCGTTCAGGGCGTCCTCGATGGCGCGGTGGAAGGTCGGATACGCGTAGATCATCGAACGCAGCCGCTTGGTGGGGACGTGGGCGTGCACGGCGACGGCCAGTGCGCCGAGCACCTCTCCCCCGTTCGGGCCGATCGAGGTCGCGCCGATGAGGACGCCCGTGTCGGCGTCCTCGACGAGCTTGATGAGGCCCTCGTTGCCCGCCTTGTGGATCCAGCCGCGCGCGGAGGACGGGACGCGCGCGGTGCCCACGCGGACGTTGACCCCGATGTCGCGGGCGTGGGACTCGGTCACGCCGACCGCGCCGACCTCCGGGTCGGTGAAGGTCACCCGGGGGACGGCGTGGTATTCGGCGCCCGGCCCGTGCTGTCCCAGGATGTCGGCGGCGGCGATCTTCGCGTGGTAGACGGCCATGTGGGTGAACGCGCCCTTGCCGACCACGTCGCCGATCGCCCACACGCCCGGCGCCGCCCGCAGGTGGTCGTCGACCTCGACTGCGCGGGCGCCGGGGTCCTGGCCGATGGTGTCCACGCCCATGTGGCGCAGGTCCGCGCGGCGGCCGGTGGACACCAGCAGGGCCTCGGCGCGCACCTCGCCGTCGCCGATGTCGAGGCGGAAGCCGGAGCCGTCGTGGGCGACGCCGCCGGTCTTCACCCCCGTGTGCACGGCGATGCCCTCGCAGCCCAGCACCTCGGTGATGAGTTCGCTGGACTCGGGTTCCTCGGGGCCGAGAATGCGGTCGAGCGCCTCCAGGATGATCACCCGGGCACCGAAGCGGGCGTAGGCCTGGGCCAGTTCCAGCCCGACGGCACCGCCGCCGATGACGCACAGCGACTCCGGTACCTCGGTGGCCTCGATCGCCTCGCGGTTGGTCCAGTACGGGGTGTCGGCCAGGCCCGGGATCGGCGGCACGGTGGCGACCGTCCCCGTGGCGATGACCACCCCGCGGCGCGCCTCGAACTCGCGGGTCCCGTCATCGCCGTCGACGTCAACGGCGACGGTGGTCGGGGCGAGGAGGCGGCCGGTACCGCGCACGAAGCGGGCGCCCTTGCCGGTGAGGCGGTCCACCGCGATCTTGTCGTCCCAGTTCGTCGTGGCTTCCTCCCGGATCCGCCGGGCCACGGGCGCCCAGTCCGGTGTGACGCTGCTCGTCCCGGCCAGCTCGGGAACGCGCCGCCCCTCGGCCAGGGCGTCGGCCGCGCGGACCATCATCTTGCTGGGGATGCAGCCCCAGTAGGGGCACTCACCGCCGACGAGGGTGGACTCCACCCCGACGACGTCGAGCCCGGCCTCGGCCAGGTCCCCGGCGAGCGCTTCGCCGCCCGGCCCGAGACCGATCACGACCACGTCCGCGGATTCCGTCATTGTGGGTCACCTTCTTCGTTGGGTGTTGGCTGCGGGGGCCGGGGCCGTTCTCGGTCGTGGGACCCCGCAGGCCTCTACTCGACCGCCTTCTCCGCGACGATCAAGGTGTAGCCGATCACTCCCTCGTCGACCGCGCGCCGCGCCGCCCGCAGGTAGGGCGTGACCGCGCCGGGGTCGACCCCGGCGGTGGACAGCCGGTCCGGGGCAGTCATGCGCAGCACCGCCATACGGGCGTCGATCTGGTCGATCATCCGGCCGACCGCGGCGTCGTGCCGCTCCATGCGCACCGGCCGCAGCCCGGCGTCGCGCAGCAGTGCGCCGTACTCCTCGGCGGGGCGGGCGTCGGCGATGCAGGCCACCCACCCGGCGATTCCGGCCAGCTCCTCCGGTAGTCCGTGCGGAGCGAGGGTGACATCGGTGATCCCGACACGGCCGCCGGGGCGCAGCACCCGGGCGAATTCCGCGGCGGCGGTCGCCTTGTCGGGGAAGGTGCAGAACGCGCACTCGCACACGAGGGCGTCATAGGCGGCGTCGGGCACCGGGAGGTGTTCGGCGTCGCCGTGCAGGAAGCGGACCCGGTCGGCGAGCCCGGCCTCCGCTGTCGCCTCCTGGGCGCCGCGGACGGCGTCCTCACCCAGGTCGACACCGTCGACGGCCGCGCCGTACTCGCTGGCCAGCAGGCGCGCGGTGGTGCCGGGGCCCGACGCGATGTCGAGTACCGACCGGCCCTCGGACAGCCCGAGGACGTCGGCCAGGCGGCGGGTGAGACGGAGTCCGCCGGGGTGGTAGGAGGCGCCGAGCAGCAGCGCGACGGCGTCGGTGCTGTAGGCGGCGGCGCAGCACGACTTCAGCTCGTCGGCCTGGGAGCCGGGGACGGCGGCGGGGCCGGGGTTCGCGGGGATGGGGCGGATGGTCATGACTCCACCGCCTGGGTGCCGACGTTGGTGGTGTCCGGAGCGATGGGGGCGTCGGAGGCGGGTGGGGCGGCCGACGCGGCAGGTGCCGCAGCCCCGTCGGGGGCGGGGAAGGCGACGCGCGAGCCGTAGGGGGAGTCGATGGTGACGTCGGCGAGTTCGGCGGAGTTGGGCACGACGCCGGCGACGGGCACCCCGGACATCTGCGCGCGCACCTGCTCGCGGTAGCCCACCGAGTTGTAGGCGCAGAAGGGGATGATCCGCCCGTCGGGGGTGATCTCGTCGACGCAGCACTTCATCAGCTGTTTGACGTTGAGGGTGTAGGGGTCGAGGAAGTCCTGCACGACGATCATGAACGCCTTCTCGCCGAGGTCCTTGGCGGCCTCGGGCAGGTCGATGCCGCACGACGCGCACTCGGCGGCGGCCGTCGCGGTCTGCAGGCTGCCCATGGTGCCGGGCGTCCCCATGAACGCCGACGCGCTCCACAGCCGCTCCAGGGCGGCGCGCAGCTCAGGGTCGGGCATGACCCGGTTGCTGACGTAGTCGAGGTGGTCGTCGATGTCGACCAGGCGGGGGATCGGCACGACGTCGGTCCGCTCCGGTTTGCGGTCCACCAGCAGGTAGGTGATGGACCGGCAGGTCGGGAAGCAGCACGGGACGGGGAAGAAGTCGCCGGGGCGGAACCACTCGGGGCACTGCTTGTTGACCAGCTCGATCACATCGGAGTTGGTCAGTCGGGTCAGCGGGTCGAACTCCACGTGCCGCCCGGAGTGGGTCACCGGCTGGAAGGAGACCGACCGCACGGCCGGGTGGTCGATGCCGAACCGGATGATCTCGCCGACCTCGTGGTCGTTGAGGTCGCGCTCGATGGCGGCGACCAGCGTGACGGTGAGCCCGGCCTCGGCGCAGTTGTCGAGCGCCCGTTTCTTGCGCTTCCGCAGGTCCGTGCCGCGGATGGCGCGGTGGGTGGCCTCGTCGAAGCCGTCGAACTGCAGGTAGATGTTGAGCGAGGTGCCGTTGTGCCCGTCGCGCGCGGCCAGCGCCTCGACGAAGCGCCGGTCGGAGGCCAGCCGGATGCCGTTGGTGTTGAGGTTGACGACCTTGATGGGACGCTGCTGGGCGAGGTCGATGAAGTCGAGGATGTTCTTGTGGATCGTGGGCTCGCCACCGGAGAACATCACCACCTCGGGTTCGCCCTCGGCTGCCACGAAGGTGTCGAGCATCCGCTCACACTGCTCGTGGGTAATGGAGTAGCCGCCCGCCCGTTGCCCGCCACCACCCCGAGCGGAGCCGCTGCGCGGCGCAGTGTTTCCCTGGTGGCCGGAGTCAGCGAAGCAGATGGGGCAGTCGAGGTTGCAGCCGGTGTTCACCTCGATGATGCCGAGGCAGGCGTGCTGCTTGTGCTCGGGGCACAGCCCGCAGTCGGAGGGGCAGCCGTCCTTCACCTCCGTTTGGAAGGCCAGCGGGAGCGTGCCCGGCTTGTTGAACCGGGACGACTCCAGGTACAGCTGCGCGTCACCGTAGACCAGGGCCTCGAACTTCCCGTGCTCTCGACAGCGTTTTCGCAGGTATACCTTGTTGTCGCGAATGTTGACCTGCGCGTCCACCACCACCTTGCACACCGGGCAGATGCTCTTGGTGTACTCGACGAACACCTCGTCACGATCGCGTCGGCTCTCGGGCACTCGCACCACTCTCCCAGTCTCTTCGACGACCGTGTCTCTAACGCCCGCACCACGCCGACAGCCGCGCCAACCACGCGCGCGGACCGCGCGCGGGCGGTTCGGCGGCCTGTGCCCGCTGCTCCAGCAGGCGGGGCGCCTGGTCCCGGACCGCCTCCACCACCTCCGCGGAGCGCGGGTTGACCATGGCGACCGATCCCACGGCCACCGTGGGCACGGTCTCGTCCCCGCCGGTGATGTCGCGCACCCGGGCCGCGGCGGCGCCGTCCTCCCAGATGTTGATCTCGCGGAGCGGCAGGCGTTCCTTGCGCAGGCGTCGGCGCAGCGCGATGCAGAACGGACAGCCCGGTCTCCAGTAGAAGTCGATGGTCTCGGTGTGGGTTTCGGCCATGCCCCGCCCCTATTGGTGTGCTGTCGTCTCAACCGTTGCGGCCCATCCTCACGGATCGGGCAACACACGCCGGGAGACTGTCCGGGGCCTGACACATCACCGGCGCGCGGTCAGCTCCGAATCAGAAACTGGAAGCGGGGTCGCCATGCGGAGACGACCGCCGTAACAGGCCGGGAGGACGGGAAATGAGGGCGCGGGCTCCGAGACGGCGACGAGCACCACTGGGGGTGGCCGCCGCCACCGTCGCACTGGGTCTGCTCCTGTCCTCCTGTGCCACCCCGGCGCCCGAGGACGCGGTCGATCAGCGGACGCCGTCGCCCGACCTGGAGCTCGGGCCGTTCGAGGACGTCCTGTCCGCCATCGACGATCCGACGGCCGAGGGCCTGCCCGAGCCCCTGATCGACGTGGACCGGCTGATCAGCGGCGGGCCGCCGCCCGACGGCATCCCGGCGCTCGTCGATCCGGTCTATGAGGACGCCGCCGACGTCGACTGGCTGGAGGACCCCGAACCGGTCCTGGCCATCTCCTTGGACGACGACCACCGCGCCTTCCCGGTACGGGTTATGGTCTGGCACGAGATCGTCAACGACACCATCGGCGATGTTCCCGTGGCCGTCACCTACTCATTTCAGCGAGAGTGCTCTGGCGTTCAGGCCGGGAGTGGAGCACCTCAGCAAATTGTCGTACCCCTCTCCTAGTGTCGACCCGGAACACTGAAGGGGTGGCATGTGAAGCACAACCGCGGCCACAAGGCCCGCTTGTACCCGGAGCCCGAGCAGGCAGCACAGCTCGAAGACCAGGGGCACGTGGCCCGGGCTGTGTGGAACCTTCTTCACGACTGGTGGACCATGGCGTCGGAGAACCGCCGGGTGTCGCTGAAGGATGCGGATACGGCCATCCGCCAGGCGCGCAAGGAGATCGGTTGGCTGTCTGTTCTTCCAGCGCAGGCGGCTCAACAGGTCCTGAGGACGTATTTCAAGGCCTGGCGAAACTGCTGGGAGGGGCGCGCCGAGGAGCCGAAATTCAAGACGCGGTTCCGCTCGCGAATGGCTATCGACGTCCCACAGGGCGAAGGACTGGGTGTCCCGCGGATCACCCGCAGGTGGGGGATCGTGAAGGTCCCCAAGGTCGGTGCTATCCGCTTCCGGTGGACCACGGACCTGCCCGTGGGCAAACGAGCGGACGCGGACAACAAGGTCACGGGTGCCCGGCTGGTGAAGGAGCCCGATGGCTGGTATGTGGTGTTCCGCGTCCGAACCGAGGTCAAGGAGCCGTCCCCGCACACCGGGCCCGGGATCGGCATCGACCGGGGCGTCAACAAGCCGCTCGCCTTGTCCGACGGCAGCTTCCGTGAGCACGGGCCGTGGCTGGGAAGGGCCGAGGCCGAGCGGCTGCGTCGGTTGGAGAAGAAGGCCGCCCGCCAGAAGCGCGCCCGCAAGAGCGGTGGGAAGACCTCGAACCGGCTTAAGCGAACATATGACCAGATCGCGGGCGTGCGCGCGAGAGCCAAGCGCCGCGCCCTGGACTGGCAGCACAAGACGACCACCGCACTTGCCGAGACTTTCGGTGTGGTGACCGTTGAGGACCTAGACATCTCGAACATGACCAGGTCGGCCCGGGGAAGCGTGGAGGCACCTGGGAAACACGTCCGGCAGAAGGCCGGGCTGAACCGGGCCGTCGCATCCGAGGCGTGGGGCCGCACAGTCACCATGCTTGCGTACAAGCTCGCCGACCGGGGCGGACACCTGGTCAAGGTGCCCGCCGCTAACACGTCGAAGCGCTGCCACGCCTGCCGCACCATCACCGAGGGCAGCCGCGAATCGCGGGAGCGATTCGTGTGCAAGAACCCCGGGTGCGGCTGGGCGGGCGACGCCGACACCAATGCGGCGTGCAACGTCGCCGAGGATGCCAAGGAGCAAGCGCCCCAGGACATTGCGGGTGCCAGGACGTGGAGCCCTCGGGGGTGCCCGGGCGACGAAGCGTCAACCATCAGCTGTGGACAAGTTCCGTCGGCTGAATCCTCCCACCTTCGAGTGGGAGAGGATGTCAATGCCCGCTGTGCGACTCCCCTCCAGCGTTCGACCGGACTGTCGGCGGGGCGGCGCTGCTGACGACTCGGACGGCGAAGGGCCGCGTTCGCCACCGCGTCGAGCGCGCCATGCTGACGCCCCCTCGGTCGGGCGCTGGCCACGACCGCCGCCATGACCGGCGGGTTCGTCGCCGTGTTCGCCGCCTTCGGGCTGGCCGTCATGCCGCTGGCGCTCTCGGTGGAGCGCTACCTGCCCTGGGCGACGGTCGTCATCGGCGTCGTGCTCGTGGGACTGGGCGCGTGGCTGCTCAGCGGGCGGGAGGTCAAGGTGCTGCTGCCGACACCGACGCCGGGCCGCCCCACGCGCTCCCTGCGCTGGGCGGCCACCTACGGGGTCGCCTACGCCGTGGCGTCGCTGTCGTGCACGATCGGCCCGTTCCTCGCGGTGACGGCAAGCGCGCTGCGCTCCTCCACCCCCGTCGGGGCGGTGGGCGTGTTCGTGGCCTACGCGGAGGGGATGGGCCTGGTCATCGGCGTCCTCACGGTGGCGGTGGCGTTGGCCCGCGAGGGTCTCGCCGCCCGGCTGCGCCGGGCGCTGCCGCATCTGGCGCGGGGCGGCGGTGCGCTGCTCGTCCTCGCCGGGGCCTATGTCGCCTACTACGGTGTCTCCGAGCTGCGGGTACTGTCCGGCGCGTCGGCCGCGGATCCCGTGGTCGGAACAGCGACCGCGATCCAGTCGACGTTGGCCCGGCTGCTGGACTCCATCGGCCCGGGGTGGTTCGCGCTCGCCCTGCTCGGGCTGGTCGGGCTGGGCGCCGCGCGCGCCCTGCGGCGTTCCCGGCGCGGTCGGGCCTCCTCCGCCTCGTCCCCCGACACGGATCCCGCGGAGTCCTCCACGCAGGAGTGAGGAGGTGAGGGGCGGCGGGACACCGCCCCTCACCCTCGGCTCATGCGGAGCGGCGGCTGAGGAAGAAGAACGCCACCGCTGTCATCAGGCCGTAGATGATGTGGCCCATCAGGCTCATCATCGCCGTCTGGGTGATGTTGAACAGCGGCATGCCCATCATCATCGGCATGATCACCAGGGGGCCGAGGACCCACCAGACGACGCCGTAGGCGGCGCCGGCGCCGAGCAGGGGGCCGATGCGCTGGGCCAGGGAGCCGGCGATCACTCCGAAGACGAGGCCGATGAAGGCCGAGATCATCAGGTGGATCACCGCCCCGACCACGGCGCTCTCGCTGCCCATCATCGAGGCGATCATCTTCAGCATGCCCATCATGGCCATGAGCACCCCGAAGACGATGCCACCGGCGATCCCGGCCACCGCGCCCTTCCAGGCGTAGGTCACCACCGGTGACGCGGACTGGGTGGTCGACGACATGAAATACCTCCAGCTCAGAAATGGGGCACGCACCCCATTGACGGGTTCGCGCCCCACCCTGTCGAGCTGGATGTGCGGTCTTCGGTACCCCAGGTCACACAGCGGGAATCCGTTACGCATCCGCCTTCAGGTTGGCCTGCGGGACACCGACGAGCAGGGTCAGGACGTAGTTGGTCGGTCCGGCCGGGAGGCCGATCTGGCTCGGGTCGTCCGTCGGCGGGTCGGGGTCGAGGCAGACCGCCACCGCGCCGATCCCGGTCAGTCTGAAGTCGAAGGTCTCGATGGTCGAGGTCCCGTCGATGCGGCCCTCGTTGGGGAACTCACCGGTGCCGATGAGCTCGGCCCGTCCACCGAGCGGGAGGTTGGGCACCTTCGTGGGCTGGCAGTCCTCGGGCTCGCGGACCTTCCAGTGCACGGGCGTCGCGGGCATCTGGACCTGGATGTGCGCGCCCGGGGGCACGGTCTGCGGCAGCCAGGTGCCGCGCCACCAGTACAGGTCGTCGCGGTGCTGCTGGGTGAACAGGTAGACCCACTCGTCGGGCGTGGGTGAGCTGGAGGCGGTCAGGGTCATCGTCAGCGCGGCCGCCGCGGCCGCGATTCCGATCGGTCGTAGGCGCTTCGTCGCCTTCATCGCCGTGCCTCCCCCTCGGCCGGGCTGATGAGCAGGGTCCCCATCATCCCGTTGTCCTCGTGCGGCAGGATGTGGCAGTGGAAGACGGTCTTGCCGGTGATATCCGGACGGAAGAAGGTGCGGATGGTCACCTCTCCCTCGGGCGGCAGCCGGAAGGTGTCCCACCAGATGTCGGGGCTGGTCTGCCAGGAGGTATCGCCCTCCGGGATGCCCTGGACGTCGATCACCTGGAACGGGTTGACGTGGATATGGATGGGGTGCTGGAACACGTCCTCGTTGACCAGCCGCCACTCCTCCACGGTCCCGGCGACGACTTCCTGGTCGATCCGGTCCTGGTCAAAGAGCTGGTCGTCGATGAAGAAGCGCACGCCCATGCCCTCTTGACCGGAGATGTCGCCGCTGAACTTCAGTTCGCGCCGGTTGGCGACGGCCAGGTCGGGGATCCGCGGCGGCTCGACGAGGTCGACGGGGATCTTGCCGTCGGCGGGTTCGCCCTCGACGACGAGGGTACCCAGGTCGACCCTGGGGCGGTCGCCGCCCGGGTGGCCCTGGTCGTAGGCCTCGGCGTAGATCGTGTAGCGGCCCGGGGAACCGCCCTTGACGATGAACTCCGCCCGGTTGGCCGAGCTCAGCATAATCGAGGGGACCTCGCGGGTGCGGCCGAAGGGGATGCCGTCCTGGCCGATCTGGTGCAGCGGGTGCTCTTCGACATGCAGCCAAATGTTGCGGTGCGGGCTGGCGTTGAGCACGCGCCAGCGCTGGGTCTCGCCGGGCCGGATGGAGACGTCCGGCTGGTACTGGCCGTTGAGCGGGAAGAGCATGCTGGTGGGCACGGCCGGGATCGACGAGAACGGGGTCTTGCCGGCGGTGGGGACGACGACGGCCATGGGCACCTCGCCGTCCTCGTTCAGCCACATCTCGTTGATGACGATGACGCGTTCACGCGCCGCTTTGACCTCGGGCACCTCGTCGATGTCGCCCTCGACGACGATCGGCCCCGACAGGCCCATCCACCCCTGGTGGGAGGTGCTGCCGTGGAAGTGCGGGTGGTACCAGTGGAGCCCGGCCGGGTGATCCTCGGGAATCTGGTACTCGTAGTCGTGGCTCTGCCCCGGTTCGATCCGCAGGAAGACGTTGTCGGACGGGTCCTCCGGGGACACCTGCATGCCATGGGTGTGCAGGTTGCTCGACAGCAGCATCTGCGGCAGGGTCTCGCCCTCCTTCAAATGGCCCATGAACGCGGGAACGCACTCCAGCGGTCCGCCTGCGTTCTCCCCGGGCCGCGTGGCGCACATCGGCGGGGCCGCGTTCAACGGCAGGCCCATCGGCCGCATGCCGTTGTGAAACCCGATCCGCACCGTGTCCCCGGGACGGATCCGCCACATGGCGCCGGGCAGCATCCCGTTGTAGGCGTCGACGTGGAGGCGTCGGCCCGCAACGGTGAAGCGGGCGGGTGCCACGTGCAGGTCGTAGTCGAGCACGCCGTTCTCGCTGCGGATCACCGGTAGGTCGCGCAGCGGCTCGCCGACGTGCTCCTCCCTGCCGAGCAGCACCGCGTCGCGCAGTCGGGCACGCACGGAGTCGGGGAGCAGCCACCCGCCCGACAGCAGGGCTCCCGCCGCGAGACCCCCTCCGGCCAGCAGTAACGACCTTCGACGCATGTGTCCTCCCATGACGGGTCAGTGACCAATCGTTTCGTGGAAATCACCAAGAGCAACCAAGGGATGGGTGAAGTTTCCTTGGAGCTCCGTCTGCGGGTGGCCGCGCCCGCCGTAGCGCAGACGTGGCCATCTGAGGACATTGCCCCGCACAGGGAGACCACAGAAACCTACTGTCAGTCAGGAGACACTACTGTCGGCTATAAGTTATGGTCTATCCACTTTTGCCGTTTTGGCCCTGCGCTTCGGGTGGCGCGCAACCACCACAATGCGCCGCACGCACCGCCGATACCTCCCCACATCGGGCGACCACGTCGAGTACTTTCGAATCATCACCGGCACCTCGCGCCATGCGCCGAACCAGGCGCAGGGGTGTCGCGGACGATGAGGGGTGCGAACGACAGCATGAACGGCGCACACGGATCGGCAATGGACCGCGCCCTCCAACTCCTGGGCGGGCAGAGCGATCAGCAGCTGCAGCAGGCCGCCTGGGTGGCGCGCTGTGTCGGCCGGGGCGCGTCGGCGCCGCTCACCTCCGAGGACGTCTCCGCACTGGCCGCGACGCTGAGCCGTAGATCCGTGACGCGCGGCGCGGTCGCCTTCGGCGGGCGGGGCGACCGGCCCGGGGTGTGGATCGTCCGGTCGGGGCGACTGGAGCTGGCGGCGGGTTCCGGGGCCGGGCGCGTGGTCGTGCAGATCCTGCGGGACGGTGACGTCGACGGCGACATCCAGCTGCTGCTGGACATGCCCCTCCCCTACACCGCCCGCGCCCTGGACGACGTGGAACTCCTCCACCTCAATCAAGAAGACTTCGAGCGGCTGCTGGCCACCCGCCCGCCGATCGCGCGGCGCTGGCTGTCCAGCGTGGCCGAGCGGCTCAACACCAGTCACATGCGGATCCTGGGGCTGCTGGGGCGGACCCTGACACAGCAGACCGCGCAGCTCCTGCTCGACGAGGCGGTCGAGGGGGACATCGCCCTGCCGCAGCGCACGCTGGCGGCCATGCTCGGCGTGCGGCGCCCGTCGCTCAACAAGGTCCTCAAGGAGCTGGAGAAGGACGGCCTGATCCAGGTGCGCTACTCCGCCATCGAAATCCTTGACCGCACGGTGCTGGCCCGGCGCGCGAGGTGAGACCGTGCCCGCGGTGCCCCGCCCCACCGGCAGCGGTGCCGGGGACCGGACGCGGCGAGCGGACGTCCGTTCTGCTGCGCTCCGGCCAGGACGGTGATCAGGTCGGATGAGAACCGGCTCGGGCGGGCGTGACCGGTCAGCGGGGGAGGCGATCGTGTGGACGAGCAGGAGTGGCGCCGCTTCCTGGCGGAGTTCCACCATGCGCGGCCCGCGATCACCGAGCGCCTGCTGGAGCGCGCCGACGCCGCACCCTATGCCTGGGTGGCCGCGCCGCTGCGACCGGTGTCCGGGGTCGTCGTGGACCTCGCGTGCGGATCCGGACCGACACGCCCGGAGCTGCCCGGTGCCCGCTGGGTCGGGCTGGACTCCTCGGCCAAGGAGCTGCTGTACGCGGCGGCCCGCCGTCGCGGCCCGCTGATCCGGGCGGACGCGGCGGCCCTCCCGTTCGGCCGGGACACGGTCGCGGCGGTGTGTGCGGCGATGAGCCTGCAGGTGGTGACTCCCCTCGACGCGGTGCTGCGGGAAGTCCACCGCGTACTGCGGCCCGGCGGGGTGATCGCCACGCTCACCCCCGCCCGGCTCGGCACCTCGCCCGCCGGGCTGTGGGGCTGGCTGCGGGTGCTGCGGTCGGTGGGCGTGCTGCGGCTGCCCTGGCCCAACCCGCACGCCTGCGACAAGGCGCCCGACGTGCTGCGCGCGCACGGGTTCGCCGTCGTCTCCG
This sequence comes from Nocardiopsis gilva YIM 90087, assembly GCF_002263495.1. Classification (NCBI taxonomy): domain Bacteria; kingdom Bacillati; phylum Actinomycetota; class Actinomycetes; order Streptosporangiales; family Nocardiopsidaceae; genus Nocardiopsis; species Nocardiopsis gilva. Next base: position 3,740,071 of record NZ_CP022753.1, read on the forward strand.
ACGAGCGGCGCGTCTTCCACCTGGACCTGTCCACGCCGGAGGCCACCCGGCTCCTACTGCACAGCCTCTACCTGCCGGGCGTCGACGCCGACCGGCTCGCCGCGGCGGATGCCGCCCTGGCCTCCTGGGCACGGACCGGCCGGACGCTGCCCCTGCCGCTGCGGCGCGTGGTCGCCCGGATCCCCGAGCGCCTGGAGGCGGCCGGGTCAGAGGACCAGGAAGAAACCGCGCGTGGGACGAGCGAAGCCGGAGAGGAGCGGCCCGCGGCCTGACCAGCCGGTCAGGCGCCACTGAGGGCCGCCGCCAGAAACCGCTGCGGTACGTCCACCGCACCACGACGCCGACCGCTCCCCTCCGGGGCTTCCGGTGGTTCCACCGACGTGCGGTGCTCAGTCCAGGCCGGGCGCCTTGGGCAGGTCCAGCTCGGTCTGGGCGTAGTGGTTGAAGTAGTTGGTGAACATGTTGACCACGACGTGGGTGTAGAGCTCGGCCAGCTCGGCCTCGCCCCACCCGGCCTGTCTGGCGGCCTCCCACGTCGCTGCGGACACTTCGCCCTTGTCGGCGGTGATCTCGCGGGCCACGGCCAGCAGCGCGCCCAGACGCGGATCGGCGGTGAAAGTGCCCGAGCGGATGTCCACGGTCTCGTCCAGGCTCCACCCGGCCGCCCGTCCGGCGGCGGTGTGGGCGGACTGGCAGTAAGCGCAGTCGTTGGCGGCGCCCACGGTCAGCGCGATCGCCTCGCGGGTGCGCGCGTCGAAGCTCCCGTGGTCGGCGATGGCCTGGTTGATGCCGTGGTAGGCGGCGAGGACGATCGGGGCGTGCGCCATTTCGCCATGGATGTTGAGCACCATGCCGAATTTCTTCTCCAGCGCCCGCAGCGTCTCGCGGGCCGCCTCGGGGGCGTTGTCAACGGTGTGCACGGGGATACGCGGCATACGTCCTCAGCTCTTTCGCTTCGTCGTCATCGCGGAACGGCACGGGCCCGGTGGGGCCCTGCCTCGGCAGTCGCCGATTCCCCTGTCCTAACTTCCCGTCGCGGACGCATCGCACCGGAAGTGTCAGCGAGGTGTCCAACTTCCGCGGCGTGGCCGCAGGCGTGCTCGATGAGGGGGCAGCCCGGGTCCTGGGCACCGGCGCCGACGCGCCCCTCCTCGGGCAGCCGGTCGGCCAGGGCGTCGAGGGCGACCAGGTCGTCGCGTAACCGCTGGAGGTCGGCGATGCGCTGGTCGATGTCGGCGACCTGGCGGCGGACGGTCGCGCGCACGTAGTCGCATGGGAGTTCGCCCCGGTCGCGGAAGGCGAGGATCTCGCGGACCTCATCCAGCCGCACGCCCAACCGCTGGGCGGACTTGATGAACGCCACCCGCTCGACGTCGGCCTCGGTGTAGACGCGGTAGCCCGCCGAGGTGCGCTCTGCAGGCGGGAGGAGCCCGATGCCCTCGTAGTAGCGGATGGTCTTGCGATTGACCCGCAGCCGGGAGGCGAGTTCTCCAATGCGCATACCGATCACCTCACCGCTGCCCGTCGGGCCAGTCGACGACGGGCATGGTCACCACGATACCGGGCTCGGTGATGGCGACCTCGCCCGCGCGTTCGGCGGCGGCGACGGCATCGGCCGAGGTCAGCGTGCGGGGCTCGGCGCTGGGCCGCCACTCGACGAGGTGCACCGACCGCAGCGGGGTGTAGGCGTCGTCGCCGGGAACGCTGGCGAACACGTCGGGCTGGAAGCCGAACGGGCCGGCGGCGCCATCGGGTTCGATGCCGTTGATGAACACGTAGACGGGTCCGTGCAGCGGGTCGGGGGTGTCCGCGAGCGCGGGAACGTGCACGACCGGAGAGTCCATCATGTCGGTGAGCAGGTCGGCGACCTCGGCATCCGAGGCCTCGGTGTGCAGAAACCGGATGGGTTCGTCCGCGTAGTAGCCCGTCACGGGCGGCGGCATGCCCTCGTGCATCGCGCCGCTCATGGACGCGGGCACGGCGCCCAGCCCGTAGATGGCATACGAGCCGCCGCCGATGACCAGGGCGGCCGCGACCAGCGCGGTCAGCCAGGGCGTCCACCACGACCACGGCGTGCGGGGGCGGTCAGCGGAGTGGTCGTCGTGCTCGGTGCCGGATGTCGGGGTGCTCATGCGGGGACCTCCTGTGGTGCGGTGGATCGGCTGTCGTCGTCGGCGGCCGACGGGCGGGTGGGGTCGGCGAACCGCCGGTAGGTACGCGGGGAGAGCACGCGCAGGCCGAAGGAGTTGAGCAGTACCACGGTCACGCTGGCGGCCATGGCGGCCATCGCCCAGGCCGGGTGCACCAGGCCGGTGGCGGCCAGTGGCACGCCCACACCGTTGAAGGAGAAGGCGAGCGCCAGGTTCTGCTTGGTGCGCCGGTAGGAGGCGCGGCCCACGTCCCAGGCGTCCACCACGGCGTCCAGCCGGTCGGCGACGAGAATGACGTCGGAGCTCTCGATGGCGATGTCGGTTCCGGCGCCGAGGGCGATGCCGATGTCGGCCTGCATCAGCGCGGGGGCGTCGTTGATGCCGTCGCCCACCATGGCCACGCGGTGGCCCTCGGCCTGCAGCCTGCGCACATGCTCGGCCTTGGCGTCCGGCGGCGCCTGGGAGTACACATCACCGATGCCGGTCTGCTCGGCGATGGCCGCCGCAGTACGGGGGTTGTCCCCGGTGACCACCACCGGCTCGACCCCGCGGCGACGCAGGCGCCGCACGACGGACGCGGCCTCCGGCTTGACGGGGTCAGCGATCGCCACGACCCCGCGCACGGTGCCGTCGACGAGCACGACGACGACCGTGTGGGCGCGCGCCTGCAGCCGCTCGATGGATTCGGCGAGCTCCTCCCCGATCGCCGCCGGACCGCCGATGTCGGGCTGTTCGGCCATGGCGGGGCTGCCCACGGCGACGCGGCGGCCCGCGACGTACCCGTGGGCGCCGCGGCCGGTCAGCGACGCGAAGTCGGTCACGTCGGCGATCTCGATGCCCTCGTCCTGGGCCGCCGCGACGACCGCGCGGGCGAGGGGGTGCTCAGAGGGGTCCTCCACGGCGGCGGCCAGGCGCAGCAGCTCCCGCCGGTCCTGGCCGGGCACGGTCTCGACGGTGACGACGCGGGGGTGGCCGCGGGTGAGGGTGCCGGTCTTGTCGAGGACGATGCGGTCGATCCTCCCGAAGGTGGCGAACGCCGAGGCTGAGCGCATGAGGATGCCGCGTTCGGCGGCCTGCCCTCCGCCGCGGATCATCGCCAGGGGTGTGGCCATGCCCAGAGCGCACGGGTAGCCCATGACGCCGACCGCCAGGGCGGCGAAGACGGCGCGGGCGTACATCGGCGTTCCGGTGAGCAGCCACGCGCCCAGGGTCCAGACCAGCAGGGCGAGGCCGGCGATGGCGAGCACCGAGGGGACGTAGACGCGCAGGATGCGGTCGACCAGGGCGAGCAGCCCGGGTTTGAGGGCGCGGGCCTCCTCGACGTAGCGGACAACGGTGGCGAGGAAGGAGTCCTCCCCGGTCCGGTTCACCCGCACCAGCAGGGTGCCGGTCTGGTTGACGCTGCCGCCGATCACCTCGGCGCCCACGGTCTTCTCCTCGGGGACGGACTCGCCGGTGACCAGCGAGGTGTCCACACCGGAGGCGCCGTCGGCCACGGTGCCGTCGACCGGGATGGCCTCCCCGGGCCGGACGCGCACCAGGTCACCGACGGCGACCTGCTCGATGGGGATCTCCTGGTCGTATCCGTCGCGGACGACGCGCGCGGTGGGCGGTTGCAGGGCCAGCAAGCGGCGCACGGCCGCCGACGCGTGGGTGCGGACCTTGAGCGCCACGAACGCCGACAGCAGGTGGTAGGTGGAGATGAGGATCGCGGCGGCGAAGAAGTCAGAGGACGGGAAGTCGGGGTGGACCAACCCGATCAGTCCGCCGAGGAGGCCACCGAACGCGCCGAACTCCATGAGCACGTGCTGGTTGAGGATGCGCCGGCGCACGGAGGCGACCGCCATCCGCAGGATCGGCCACCCGGCGACGAAGACGACCTGCACCGCCAGCGCGAGCGTGATCCAGGGCAGCAGAGCGAACCCGCGTCCCGTCGCCATCAGCAGCATCAGCCACAGCGCGGCCGCGGCGGCCACAGCGGCGGCGGCCAGCCGGACGCGCGCCTCGGACAGCTCCGCCTCGGCCTCCTCGAACGCCTGGGTGCGGCGCGGGTCGCGGATGGTGTAGCCGAGGTCGCGCAGCAGGTCGCGGACCTCGGTCGCGCGCACGCGTTCCGCGTCGTGGACGACCAGCGCCTCCTCATGCGCCAGCGACACGCTCACCTGCTCGACACCGTCGAGGCGCCCGACGGCGCGTTCGATGGTGTGGGCGCAGAATCCGCAGTGCAGCCCGCCGATCTTGAGCAGGAGGCGATCGGGGGCGGTTCCGCGCGGCGGCCGCTCCCCCGGTGCGGTGGGCGCGGCCGTGCTCACGGCGCCTCGCTCGCGGACGCGGTGAACCCCAGCCGCTCCAGGTGCGCGGCGATGTCGTCAGCGCTCAGCCGCCGGTCGTCGAAGCGCACGTGGACGAGCCGCGTCGTGGCGTCGGCGCTCACCTGGCGGACTGCGTCGAGGCGGATCAGTCCCGCCTCGATGTTGCCCGCGCATTTGTCGCAGTGCATCCCGTCGACGGTGAATGCCTGTTCGGACATGGTGTGCCCCTCCCTGTTCCTGTTGCGACCAGGGTGCACCTTCCACCCGGCGGGAAGGTCAAGTCATTCGAAGGGCCGCTTCCCCCCTGTGGGGGCGGTGACGCAATGCCGGTCGATCCGTGTGGCATCGGATCGGTGAGACCGGGGCGGGCTGTCAGCGCTGCCGCACGTGGTGCTCGGCCATCGGGAGGTTCTCCGGCGCCGAGGGGGCGAGCGTTCCGGCGCGGCGGGCGAAGCCGCGTGCCCAGGGGGCGGCGGTCAGTCCGTGGGCGTACACGCTCAGCAGCACGGTCACGCCGGTGACCAGCATGATCCGGTCTGCCGCGGCGATGCCTGAGGCCTCGACCACCAGCAGGGCGAACAGGATCGATGCCAGTCCGCGCGGCCCGAACCAGCCGAAGAAGGCGACCGTCTCCCAGCGCACCCTCGCCCCGATCATCGCCACGGCGACCGCGGCCGTGCGTACGACCGCCAGGCTCAGCACGGCGTAGCCGAGTACCGGCCCGGTGATGTCTCCGAGGCGGGGACCGATGATGATCGCGCCGAACAGGGTGAAGGTCACCATCCCCAGCAGCTCGCCCTCCCGCTCGGCGAACTCGTGGACCGCGGGGCAGTGGGGGCGTGCCACCGATCCGAAGGCCAGCCCGGCGACGAAGGCGGCGACGAAGCCGTTGCCGCCGACCACCTCGGCGCCGGCGTAGGCGGCGACCGCCAGGGCGAGCACGAACAGGCGGCGGTAGGTCGCGCTCACCCACCCGGCGGCGTCCATCCGGACGAGGCCCCATCCGCCGACGGCACCGAGGGCTACCCCTGCCAGCGCGCCGAACCCGATCTGCTGGGCCGCGAAGCCGATCCAGGACGAGGGAGAGCCGATGTCGCCCTGCGTCGTCGCCGCGACCGCGACCAGCGTCATCACGATCGGCAGGGCGATGCCGTCGTTCAGCCCGCTCTCGACGTTGACGGTCTGGCGGATGCGCACCGGCAGCCGCTGGTCGGAGATGACGGCCGCGCTCAGGGCGGCGTCGGTCGGGATCAGGACCGCCGCCAGCAGCGCCGCAGCCCACAGGCCCAGACCGGGGAAGATCACCCAGGCCAGGAGGGCACCGATGGCGATGCCCACCGGCATCCCGACCCCCAGCAGCCGCAGCGGGAACTCGTACTCGCGCCGCAGCACGCGCAGCTCGATGCGGACCGCGTCGGTGAACAGCACCAGCGTCAGGGTCGCCTCGGCGAGGATGCGCACCATGGGCGCGGTGGCGGTGCCGCTGAGCGCACCCACCCCGCCGCCACCGAGGATCAGCCCGGCGGCGACGAACACCATCGGCGCGGTCAGCGGTGTTCCCTGGGTCCGCCCGGAGATCAGGGCGTAGCCGAGGACGACCCCGGCCAGGAGCAGCAGATCGGTCACGGCACGGCCGCCCGTCGGCTACCGGTAGTCGGGATTGTCGAACCCCGCATGGCACCCGGCGTCCCACGCCGACCGCTGGTTGCCGTAGGCCGGGACGCCGCCGGCACGCCGCAGCATCGCGGCCAGGTGCATCAGGTTGTAGGTCATGAACGTGGTGTTGCGGTTGGTGAAGTCGTTCTCCGGGCCGCCCGACCCCTCGTCCATGTAGGAGGGGCCGGGGCCGGCCTCGCCGATCCACCCGGCGTCGGCCTGCGGCGGGATCGTATACCCGAGGTGCTGCAGGCTGTAGAGGACGTTCATCGCGCAGTGCTTGGCCCCGTCCTCGTTGCCGGTGATCAGGCACCCGCCGACCCGCCCGTAGTAGGCGTACTGCCCGGCGTCGTTGAGCAGGTGCGAGCAGCCGTAGAGCCGTTCGATGACCCGCTTCATCACCGAGCTGTTGTCGCCGAGCCAGATCGGCCCGGCCAGCACCAGGATGTCGGCGGCCAGCACCCGCTCATAGATCCGCGGCCACGCGTCGCTCGGCCACCCGTGCTCGGTCATGTCGGGGTAGACCCCGGTCGCGATGTCGTGGTCGACCGCGCGCAGCTGCTCCACCTCGATGCCGGACCGGCGCATCAGGTCGGCGCTGCGGTCGATCAGCCCCTGCGTGTGGCTCAGCGCCGGTCGGGGCTTGAGCGTGCAGTTGATGAAAAGCGCACGCAGGCCGTCGAACCGCGGAGCCTGGCCATCGCCCTCGACCTGTTCGTTCATGGCGTCCTCCCGCTTTCCTCGGCGACATCCTGTCAGCGCCGATCGAGGAAATCGACGATCCCGCGGCGCGGTGTCGCGATCCGTGCGCGGCGTTTTCGATCGGTCCGGATGTGGAGGTGTCGGATGTGTCAGCGATCTGGCGATTCGGTGTTGCGCGAACAGCTTCTCGAATCGGTGAATGTCAGGATGCTCCTATGGCTGCCGAGAGCGAGAAGAGCAACAGCAGACGATGGGAATTCCCCGGGTCGCAGGGGGCGCCGCTGGCGGCGCGGCTCGACCTTCCCGATACGGCACCGCGCGCGTACGCGCTGTTCGCGCACTGCTTCACCTGCAGCAAGGACGTGTTCGCCGCCGCCCGGATATCGCGGGCGCTGACCGGTTTCGGGATCGCGGTGCTGCGGTTCGACTTCACCGGCCTGGGGCAGTCCGGCGGGGATTTCGGCAACACCGATTTCAGCTCCAACGTCGCGGACCTGGTGCAGGCGGCCGCTCATCTCCGCGAGGAATTCGCCGCGCCCACGCTGCTCATCGGGCATTCACTGGGCGGTGCGGCGGTGTTGGCCGCCGCGCACCGGATTCCGGAGGTGCGGGCCGTGGCCACGATCGGCGCTCCGGCCGACCCGGCCCACGTCACCCGCCTGCTGGCCGAGAACCGGGAGGAGATCGAGCAGCGGGGCGAAGCCGAGGTGTGCCTGGCCGGGCGCACCTTCCGGATCCGGCGCCAGTTCCTCGACGACATCGCCTCGCAGCCGCAGGCCGAGCGCATCCGGCGGCTGGGAACCGCGCTGCTGGTGATGCACTCGCCGATCGATGAGTCCGTCGGAGTGGACAACGCCCGGCGGATCTTCGACACGGCCCGCCACCCCAAGTCGTTCATCGCCCTCGACGGCGCCGACCACCTGCTCACCGAGCGCGCCGATTCGGAGTTCGCGGCCACCGTGCTCGCGGTGTGGGCGGGCCGGTACGTCTTCGGGCCGGACACCGGCCGTGAGACGGAGGGGCGGGAGGAGCCCCGGGCCGCCGAGGGGTTCGTGACGGTGGCCGAGAGCGGCACCGGTCCGCTCGGGCAGCGCGTTACAGCGGGCCGACACGTGTTCGGCGCCGACGAGCCCCAGCCGATCGGCGCCGACACCGGCCCCTCGCCCTATGACCTGCTGCTGTCGGGGCTGGGCGCATGCACGTCGATGACGGTGCGCATGTACGCGCAGCGGAAGGAGTGGCCGTTGGAGAAGGTGACGGTGGCGCTCCGCCACTCCCGGATTCACGCCGAGGACTGCGCGGACTGCGAGACGCGCGCCGGAAAGATCGACCGGATCGAACGGGTGGTCAGCTTCGAGGGTGATCTGGATGCCGAGCAGCGTCAGCGGCTGCTGGAGATCGCCAACAAGTGTCCGGTCCACCGGACCCTCACCACGGAGACCATCATCGATACCACGCTGGACGGGGCCGCCGACGCGGGCGCCGGAGGCGGGGACGGAGCCAGGACCGCGTCGCCCTCCCCTGGCTGATGCCGTCCGGCGCGCGTGGGCTGCTCCCCCTGTTCAGGAGGCGCAGCAGGACGGTTCGGTGACGGCGCAGGCCAACGCCTGCGCGGCCGACCGGAAGGCCTCCGCCATGGTGAGGGAGGGGCCACGGGTCGGCGATCTCCCCCACGGTCATGCGGGTGGTGGAAGGCGTGGACGGCGGTCGTGATGAGCTTCCCCACCGCCGCCGACGCCCGCGTCATCCAGTTCGCCGCCCGCATCCCGACCCTGGCCGCCGACAACGGGAAGCCCTCGCGACGTGCCGCCGTATCGGGCAGGTCGAGCCACGTGGAGCGGGCAGGGGAGCCCGCTGGTGAGCGGCCGCGGCGAACAAGGTCACCATACTTACATTTTTCTTATCTCCCCTGGTCGACCCACCAATCTGGACATATGAGCACGTCCGTCACACAGGACACGCAACGGACGTCTCATCGATTCAATGGAGCATTGGGGGGCGATCATGAAGGGCAAGGTAGGGAAGACCGCAGGGACGCTCGCAGCCACGGCGGTGCTGACCGGCGCGATGGCGCTGGGCGCGGCCCCGGCCTCGGCCTCGACGTCGGCCGCGACGTCGGCGTCCAGCCAGTCGGCAGGTTGCTGCTACTACTACGGACACTATGGACATCACGGACACGGCCACCACGGCTTCGGCCACCACCACGGGCACCACGGACACTTCGGGCACCACGGGAGCTTCAGCAGCGGCGGGTTCTCCGTGAGCATCGGCAGGTGAGGTGATTCCAGCACGCAGCGGCGCGTCGGGCCCATTCGGGTCCGACGCGCTCTTATGCACGGCCCAGCGGAAAGGATATGGAAAGAATGTGGTTGGCGCGCCAATGCCCCTTGTTTCTATCGCGGCCCGCGCGGAGCTCCCACCATTCGCGTCAATAGATGATCTCCTGAACGGACGCAACCACCCACGCCGGGTGCCCCAAAAAAGAAGGTCACCTTACTTCGATTTTCTTTATCACACCTGGCAGATGCGCCATTCTGGATACGTCCGCATGTCCAGCATCTACATCGCAGTACGGACGTAGCGGACAGCTCCATGCAACGACGCATTTGGGGAGGGGACATGAACAGCAAGCTTGTCAAGACGACGACGGCCGTCGCCGCTAGCGCAGTACTGACCGGAACGATGCTGATGGGCGCGACTCCGGCCACGGCCGCGACGTCAGCGTCGGCACAGACGCCCCACGGTTCGTCGAAGTTCTGTCCGTACGTGTACTGGTACTACGGCTGGTGCACCCCGATCCATCACCACCACCGCTAGGGAAAGGGTGATGGCACTGGGACGCAAAGATGCGTCGGGTCGATTCGGGCCCGACGCATCCTCCATGCCGGACCTGACCAAAACGACACGGCTGGCACCTCGGCGGCCTGCATGAGCACCGCACCCCGCAGAGCACCCCAGCCCCGGGCAGAGACGCACCGGACATCGTTTCTGCAGCAGTAAAAATTCCCATACTTACATTTTTCTCTCATTTCCCGCAATGCCTGAGAATCTGGACATATCGGCATATCTGCCACTGACGACACCCGGTGGACGCAGCCGACACTTCCATGCAACGGAGCATTCGGGAGGAGACATGAACGGGAAGACAGGAAAGACCGCAACGGCCCTCGCCGCCACCGCCGCACTGACGGGAGCGATGCTGCTGGGCGCGGCTCCGGCCGCAGCCTCGACGTCAGCGTCGGCATCGAGCTCGGCGTCCAGCGCATCCGGGACCTGCCACTACAAGTACTGTTACCACGGACACGGGCATCATGGGCATGGCCACCACCACGGCAGCAGCGTGTCGATCTGTCTCCTGCTCTGCATCAGCGCCCGGTGACGCGGCAAAGCCGACACGCAGAGGCGCGTCGGACCATCTCGGCCCAACACCCGCGGGTGCCCGGCTGCGCCGAAGAGGTCCGGCCAGCGGAACAGCGACCCCTGTCACCGCCCCACCGACCCGCGAGGAAGAAAACTCGGACCAGAACGTCCAGGTCAGGCTGGTGACTCACTGAGGACGGCCCCGAACGCCGGGTGTCCTTCCTCGTCGGCTCTGAGTCCAGGCTCACCCTTGGTCCGCACACGCCCTGTGTCGTCCGCAAGGACTCCGCCGCAACGCCACCCGGCTCCTCCTTTTCGGCCGTGCCAGAGAGACGCCGCAGGAACGGACGTCGGCGGGCGAAGCGCCCCACGGGCCGACGATCAGGGGCGCGAGCGGAGCGACGGGAAAGAGCAGCTTGACCTGCGCAACGCGCTCTTCCAGCAGTGGGAGGCGATGCTGACCAACCGCGACAAGCGGCAGTCCCCCGGCCTGTTCCTGATCCGGGGGTCTGTCCCATCATTCCGGAAGTCGACCACGGGTGGCCGCTCCACCGTCTGCTCTACCCGGCCGACCAGCGCATGATCGAGGAGAGCGGTGTCCCGATCCGCATCGTGGGAACCGACGCGCGCGGGTCGACCACCATCAGCTCGTGCAACCGCACGGTCCCCACACCGCTGGTCATCGGCAACGAGCCCACGGGCATGACCAGCCAGATGGCACGAGGCATGCGACGAAATCGTCAACATCCCCATCGGCGGCGTCGCCGACTCCCTCAACGCTGCCGTCCTTGGGATACTCCTGCTCTACGAGGCCGCCTACCAGCGCGGCTTTCCCGCAGAAGCTCCATGGAGTGGGGAATCACCACGCTCACGCGGAGGCTCATCTCTTATCAGAACCTCGTGCATTCATGCTTGTTGCATGCGCGGGTGAGAAACTCCTTCACTCGGTAGTACTTGCCCTTTCTCGGGATGTCGATGATCCTGCCGTCCAGCCAAGCCTGCACTTTGACGTGCTTGCCCTTCCACCAGAAGCTGCCCTTGTAGTAGCCGCCACCGATGGAATACCACGTGCGGCATGCTCTCGCCCATCCCTTGCCGTGAGGGTTGTGCTTCCGGCACGCCTTCCCTGTCGCAGCGGTTACCCCCTCGGGCACGGCGGCGGTGAGCGACGCGCCCTCGGCATGCGCCGGACTCGTCGTCACTGCGGCGGCCTGTGTGGCGAGCCCTGCGGCCTGCGGTTGCGTGACCGCACTGGCCGGAACGATCCCGAGCGAGAGGACCAGCCCCGTCGTGGTGACGCCGACCGCCAGTGTTCTGATCGGTGTCATGGACGACTCCCTCATTGAGCGCCGAAAAACGAGCGAGAATCGACATTTACATTGATCGCCTTCGCATACATGCGATATTCAATTGAATCCACACCTTCGCGGATTGCGTTGAATTCCCCGCCATGGGCCACATATCGATGATGTTGAAAAGCGAGCCCTCGCCTGTGCGTCGTCAGGCATAAGAATGAACCCTGACGTCCGCTCCAGCGCACCGTCGGCCTCAGTCGGCGCCGCTCGACGTTCCCCGCCTCCTGCGGCACCGGTGGAGGTCCCCTGGATGATCCGCCCGAGGGAGCCCCGCACCGGACGCTCGGGGATCAATGTGATAAGCGCGTCAGGCAATCAGACGAATCTGACCCGAGGATGCGCGTGTGACCTGCGAAATTTCGTCCGCCAAGCGGTAATCGTGGTTCGGGCACTGTCCCCGGTCCGGTCCAATGGTTACCGGGCTAATACGACAAAGGAGGACAATGTCCACACAGACCTCGAGTAAATCGAGCAGGTCGCTCTGGCGGCGCTACCTCGATTTCCCCCTGATCTGGAAGCTGGCGATCGGGCTGGTCGCCGGCGCTGTGGCGGGTCTGGCCATCGGCGAGCCCATCACCGTCATCGCTCCCTTGGGCGACCTCTTCCTGCGCCTGCTGAAGATGTTGGTGATGCCCCTGATCATCGTCACCCTCATCGCGGGCGTCTCCTCGGTCACCCCCGCCGCCCTGGGGCGCATCGGATTCAAAGCGTTCCTCTTCTACCTGGTCACATCGGCCTTTGCCATCACCATCGGGCTCGCGCTCGCACTGGCGGTCGCGCCGGGCTCCGGGCTCAAGATGCCGGGCGAGACCGTAGAGGGCAGTGAGCCGCCGCCGGTGTCGGAGACCCTGCTCAACATCGTTCCGGACAACCCGTTCAAGGCCCTGGTCGACGGGAACGTCCTCGCGGTCATGTTCGCCGCGATCGTGGCCGGCCTGGCGCTGACCTACATGCGCGGCAGCGACGACGACCGGGTCCGGGAGCTCGGCGACTTCCTTCGGCGCGGCGTCGACGGCGCCGTGGAACTGATCTTCCTGGTGATCAAGGGCGTGCTGCAGTACGCGCCGATCGGTGTCTTCGCCCTGATCGCGGTGGTCATGGGCGAAACGGGTGTCGAGTCGATCGTCCCGCTGGCCAAGCTCACCGGCGTGGTCTACGGCGGCATCGCCCTGCAGATCGCCGTCTACACCGGCATCATGCTGCTCTTCCGCGTCGGAATCCGCCGCTTCTTCGCTGCCGCCAAGGACCCCATGCTGACCGGCTTCGTCACGCGCTCCAGCAGCGGTACGCTCCCGGTCTCCTCCCGGGCCGCCGAAAAGCTCGGCGTGCAGGAAGGCGTCTACAGCTTCACCCTCCCACTCGGCGCGACCGTCAACATGGACGGAACGGCCATCTACGTCGGCGCCGCCACCGTCTTCGTCGCCAACATCTCCGGGGTGGACCTCACCGTCTCCCAGCTGCTGACGGTGGTCCTGGTGGGGGTGCTCGCGTCCATCGGCACGGCGGGCGTGCCGGGTGCGGGACTGATCATGCTGACCATGACGGTCTCCCAGACCGGTCTGTCCATGGCCCCGGTCGCCCTGGTCGCGGGCATCGACGCCATCCTGGACATGGCCCGCACCTCCTGCAACGTCACCGGTGACCTCGTCGGCACGCGCATCATCGCCCAGACCGAACGCGGCATGCTGCGCGACCCCGACACCACCGACGCGCCCGAGCCTCCGGACGACTCCGGCACCGACGCGCACTCCGTCTCCACGGCCACCTAGGGCTTCCTGCCCAGTGCCATGTCCACGGGGTGGGACTGCGCCCTAGAGGCCTCGGTCAATGCTCACCGCGGTGGAAGCGGAAGGCTCCCGCTCGGCCGCCGAGGGCGCAGCCACCCCGTGAAATCTCTTTTGTTTTCAATTGCAGCAAAGAATAACGTTGCGATTTCACAATGTCCGGATCCGGCCACACAAAGGGGATCGAGAGGCCGACAATATTCGGATATCTTCACCGAACAGAACGTCGATCTGCATGGACTGTGTGAATATCACTGAATCACCAACGTCCACTGCAGCCATGCACCGTTGATCGAATATAGGTAGATTCGCTGCCTCCAGGTGCGGCGAGCCAGGGATCGCGGTGCCGCATTCATTCTCTCCCAGGAAACTGGAAAAAGTTCCAAGGTTAACGAAGGGAGAACACAGAAATGCAACACACCCTGCTCCGCCGCAGCGCCGTCGTGGCCAGCGGGCTCGGCCTGGCCGCTGGATTGATGGGCGCCCCCGCTGCCGCGGCCGACGCTCGACCTCTGTCGGCGCCGGCGGCGGCCAACGTGACCGTGCAGTCGGCCCCCCGAACCTCCGAGGCCGCCGCCGAGGCGAAATGCCGGACCGCCCGGAGCAAGATCCATGGCGCCCGCATCAAGGGAAAGATCTGCTGGTCCAACCGCAGCGGCGGTGGCTGGAAGAACGCGAGTATTCAGGGCTGGGTGAAGGACACCAAGGGGGACGGAAACTACGCCCAGTTCCGCATCCACTACCGGACGAAGGTCTGGCACGGGTGGCAGACGAAGACGAAGGTCATTAAGTCGACCAAGGGCCGCAAAGCACCGGTGACGAAGAGCGCCCACTGGTACTACAACGGCAAGGGTGTCAAGGACGTGTGGATCCAGGTCTGCAAGAAGGGACGCGGCGGACGCATCTGCGACAACAGATGGCGCTAGATCGTTGATGGGGGTTCGCTGAATCGCCTGCGGACATGGCGAAGGGCGCCGAGGATCGGAATGTGACAACCAACCTTGACGCCCTTCTCACCGCACTCTACGTCCATCTCGACGACCACGTCCTGCCCTCTGGCGAACAACCTCGCACACCCGGACCCTCCCGGCTTCTCACCGACGCCGAACTCGTATGCGTGGCCATCGCCCAAGTTCTCCTGGGCTGCGACTCCGAGCGCCGCTGGATGCGCACCGCCCCGACACGGATCGACCACCTCTTCCCGCGCCTGCCCGGCCAGTCGGAGTACAACCGCCACCTGCGCGCCCTGGCCCCGCAGCTCCTCGCGACCTGCCTGTGGCCCGCCCACGCGGTCCCCACCTGGCGGGAGCGTCTGCGGCTGATGGACGGCACCCCCTCCGGTGCGGCGCCTCCCGCGTCACGGTCAACCGCTGGGGGCTGGGCGAGATCGCCGCCTACGGGCGCGACGCCTCCCACCACGCCTTCTACCCGGGCGCACAACTGCTGATCATCACCACCGCCGAAGGGGCCGTCACCGCGTTCTCCCGGCCCATCCCAAAGAGCTGGACGAGCGCAAGCAGGCCCTGCACCCGGCCCACGTCCAGCAGATCGCGCCCGGCCCCTGCCTCATCGTGTGCGATAGGGGGCCGCCGGGGCCGGGATCGAGACTGCCATGGCTGCCCTAGGCCATGTGCTGGTCCGCCCGGTGCGCGACGATGAGACCGAACCCGGGGTGAGGGTGTTCCCGGGCTGGCTGCGCCAACGGGTCGAGGCGGTGATCTGGACACTGAAGAACCAGCTGGGCCTGGAGCGGCACAACGCCCGCACCACCGAGGTCTGTGGGCGCGGGTCTGCCGGCGGATCTGCGCGCTCAATGCCGCGATCTGGCACAACTGGCTCATCGGTGCCCCGGTCAAGCGGTCGCTGATCGCTTATGACCACGGACCAGGGCACACAACCCCCATCAACGATCTAGGGGAGCCCAATCAAACGGTCACCCCGGCGCCCGCCGCCAACTCACGGTCCGTGCGGCGCTACCGCTAAGAGCTCATCTTGTCTCGTACCGGGTTTAGTGGAGGCTTGGAACCAACGCGTCAGCGTCTGCTGACGTCTGATTGCGCAGGTTGACTTCGGCTTCGAGCTCGGCCTGGGTAACACAGTTGCGCAGGGTTTCGGGGTTGAAGTCCAGCAGCTAGGCGATCTGTGTCAGGGCGCCGGGTCGTGTGGCCGGGCCCCGCACGCGTCCACGGCCATCCTGGTCGCGCGTTGCCGCAACTTGTCGGGGTATTTCCTCGGTGCTGCCATGACTCTCATCCTTCCCAGGAATGAAAGCCTCCCTCATACCCGGCACGAGACACCGCGACCTCTCCATACACCGCAGTCTCGCGTTTCCGTACCCCATCGCGGAGGCCGGGGCTGAGCTCGCCCAGCGTGATGGACACCACCTCCTGACCATGGTGTGCAATGACGAACAGGTTAGGGAATGCGTACGCCCCGACCCGGAAGGAGCTGGCACAGCCGCCTTCGCAGCACAGGTCAGCCGATTCGTGTCCCGGTTCTCCATAGCTCATCCAGGGGCGGGGAAGCCTCGCATCACGGCCGTCCTCGCCCTCGGCAACGGCCTCGGTCCTTCGCCGCAACGACATACCACCACGGCCACAGACGGAACCACGATCCGCCAGGCACGGCAGAAGCCAGCTATGCCTGGAACGGGCGTCCGCACTACGCGCCCCCGCACAAAGAGGAGAAGACGGAGCTCAGTGGACTCCCGAGAGGACGGATGTTGCCACGGACGGACAGCTGACGCATCCGGACATCGCGATCGTGACCCCTTGTAATTGACCGCGGACAAAGCTGAGAGGATGGCTCGTTCGAAACACTCATCTGTTTCAGGATGTGCAACCCAGCGCGAAAAAGAGGAAGCATTCTTTCCGGCTCATGGGATTCTAAACTCTGCAGCTGGCATCAGGTGTGTGAGTGCAGGTCGTCTGTCCATCGAGAGTGGTGTGTGCACTTGAACGGAGTGCTCACCCTGTGTTTCCAAAGGCACGGAGCAGCTGCGTTGCATGACCTACGGGAGCTGCTTCAGGTTGATTCGACGTTGAAGGCGAGAGTAGAGTCAGGGCTGCCCGTAATCGGACGACTACGCCTTATTTATAGGATGTCTTTGGAAATTGCATCCTAGTGAGGGGCCTAGGGAGGAAATATGAAAATTAAACTCGGATACGATGCCGACTGCCTGAGCTGTAGCACGATTGCTGGACAGCTTGTTCAGGTGGTAGGAGAAGAAATAGAAATCGTCCCTCTTCGTTCTGTGAGAATGCAAGAATGGCGGAGAGAAGCCCTCGGTGAAGACGCCCCATGGGCTCCAACCCTTGTACGGTTGGGAGAGAAGGGTGTGGAGGCATGGACCGGGTGGAGGATTGCCTCTGTGCTATCGCGTGTCCTGGGGCCCAAGAAGACATGGGATGTTCTTGGAGTACTGGGAAGCCGCGCTTTGGACGGACAACCGAGCCGTAGCACCTTAGGAAAAATTAGTAGAAGCGGATTCTTTAAGGTCGGGTTCGGTGCGATTATAGGTGTGGGACTCCTATCAAAGGGGGCAACTGCGTCTGCTCAATCCGTCAACGGTATGAGCGGCGATGTTCGGCCGGAGCAGATCAGTGACCTGCATGGGAGAGAGCTGATCGATGCAGCCCTCAAGCACCTCCGAAGTGAAGACATGGAAAATGTTGTCGACCCTGCTCTTCTTTCCATGGGGAACTCTCGGGTGGGGGATGCTCGGGAAGCTGTTCCCGCCATGCTTAAGGCGGGAACAGCAGAAACGGGAAATGTGCCCCCCTCTTCGGGAGAGATCGAGGTATTTGGGAAACTCATTCAGCATCCTGGCGGTCAGACAGAGACTGCGATCGTCCTCTATCAGCATGAGCAGAAGCTGTTTGTCCACTCTCAGGAATTCAGCTCCCCAATGGACGACATGGCCAGCAGAGTTCGTAGGATGCACGTGGAAATGGACGAGAACGATGAACCAGAATTGAAGCCGGTATCACTCAGCGTGAACGGCCACATTCCCACGCCAGTTCCAGAAAGTGATCTTTCTACCCTCGCTCAGGACCCATGTGGAGGCTGCGGAGGGGAGGGACCCGGCTCCTCAAAGAAGGGGCGTATTGCGTCTCAATGTAATACGAGCTACACGTGGTCGTGTATAGCGAACCTGGGTGGATGTGCCGCCTGCACGGCATGCGGTGGCTGGGTAGCGTGCCTGTCCTGCGCAATCCTGTCGTGTACGACTTTGGCAGACTCGTGCTGTAATGGTCACAGCAATATCTGCACCTACTGCATGGGACAGACTTGATCAAAGTATCCTAGGAAAAGCCCTATCCGAGGGTATTGCATCCAATCGTGGGCAGGGTTTTTCTGGAAGGATGGAGTGGGGTCATATTGATGGGGAGGGCGCATATGGCGTCGGTTCAGCGTAACGTGAGCGATATTGCGGTATCGCTATCAATGGTATTGATGATAGGAGTAGCGACAGCAAGGTTCATAGAAGAAGGAATGAACATCTACTTCTGGTGGTGGATCATACTTTTGGGTGCTCCACTCGTCTTGGTGGTTACCATAGTCAGAAGGATCACGCTCGAGAAGAATGCCCGCTTGCCCAAGGGGGAGCGTGACTGATATGGGGACACAAATGTTTGAACCCATTGAGCCATATAATTCCAGGTGGCATCATAATTAAATGATTCCAGGCCCCCGACTAGAGGCGCTTGACTCTATCCTCGCATGCAGAGACCCGCAATCCGCTCTAATCGTTACTGACGGATTTATTGGAGATCACGTACGTCGCTTCGATGCCCATCTGGCTGCGGTGCGAAATAGGGTCCCCCGCGTGAATATGTGCGTAATTCGGCCAGACAGCTTGGCCACCCTTGATTCTGTAATTGAGGTCAATGGTCACCTACGGCGTTTCTCGCCAAGGATCATAATTGCCGTTGGCGGCGGATCAGTAATCGATGCGGTGAAGCTCGGCAGGGCTGCTGAAAGCGAGCCCTGGCTACTTGACCGAACTGTTTGGCGATCCCATAGCGGCCACCTTCCGTTCGTAACATCGTCGCTTCGGCGTCAACGTCCCCTCATTGCGATACCGACGACACCTGGCACTGCATCGGAGGTTTCCCCGATTGCAGCGATTTCTGTGGCCCATGGTGTCCCGCGCCAGCTGGTTTCTGGAGAGTCTCTCGTTCCTGATCACGTCGTTATAGATGAGGGATTCTCAGCAACGCTGGGAAGAGAATTCGTAGACGCGTCTCTAAGCGAGATCGTGTTCCGGCTCCTCGGTCCATATTTAGTGACCGATGTCAGTGACGAGTTAACGGACAAAGCTGCGATCAGCGTTCTCGCTGAATTGATTGAACTTGGCGACATGAGGGTTAATGGAACGGTTCTCGATGCAGGACAGGTGAGGCGTCTATATATTCTTGGCATGGCAGCTTCGAAAGGTTATTTGGCTAAGGGGTGGCGCCCATCGATACATCCATGGTGGTGTATTCAAAACACATTGTCCACCGTGCTCAACGTAGGAAAGGGTGGCTTGACGGCTCGCGCATTCTCAGGAGTATTGCGGGAAATGCGTGATTGTGGTGGGGCTCTGGGAAAACTGGGTAGATGGGATTCCCTGGATCACTTTTCTCCACCTGGGTTTCAGATGACGGAGATGGTTTTGCGCTACTTCGATTCGGCGCGTGGGTCGAAGATTCCCCTTGAGGAGATCAACGAATCGCTTATCTCCCGAATTTCCGAGATGACCTTCTCCTCGTGGGGAGCGGTTCCCGGAATCAGGAGGCTCGGGGCGGGAGGTATTGCGAAGGTGCTGAACTCCGCTCTATGAGCTTGTCCGGCGCGTCAAGGTCTACCCACGCCCCACCCATTGACGTCTCTAATCCCTCACCTCGGATTTCGCATCAGCGCGTCCTGTCGGCTTCATGGGGGCGTTAGGGCGAAGGAGACGGGTGAGCGGGCCCATACGGATATGGCGTGTTTATTCGGGAGTGTGGGTATTGGCCGGGGTGGCGGGCCTGGTGGCTGCGGGCCTCCACAGGGGTGGCCACGCCGGTGCTCAACGTGTGGGATTCGGTGTTCACCACCGCTCGGGAGGGACACCTGCGCTGGGAGGTCGATGCGGGTGGGGTACTGCTTCACGCCATCGCCCCGGTCCTGCTGATCCTTCTGGCCGATGCTGCGACCCGCTAGATCGTTGATGGGGGTTTGCTGAACCGCCTGCGGGCATAGTGAAGGGCGCCCATGATCAGTGTGTGAAAACAAACCTGGACGCCCTTCTGACCGCACTCTACGTCCATCTGGACGACCACGTCCTGCCCTCGGACCAACACAAGCCCAAACCCGGGCCGCCGCGCCTGCTCACCGACGCCGAACTCCTCTGCGTGGCCATCGCCCAGATACTGCTGCGCTGCGACGACGAGCGCAGGTGGCTGCGCGTGGCGCCCGGCAGGATCGGCCACCTCTTCCCGCGCCTGCCCGGCCAGTCGGAATACAACCGCCACGTCCGTGCCCTGGCGCCGGTGCTGCTGGCGACGGCGATTGTGGCTGGCCCCCGCGGTGCCCGGGTGGTGGGACAAGCTGCAGCTGATGGACGGCACACCGGTGCGCTGCGGTGCCTCCCGGACCACGGTCAACCGCTCGGGCCTGGGCGAGATCGCCGGGTATGGCATGGACAAGTCCCATCACGCCTTCTACCGGGGCGCCAAGCTCCTGATCGCCACGACCGCCGAGGGGGCCCTCACCGCGTTCAGGCTGGCCCACCCCAAGGAGCTGGACGAGCGCAAGCAGGCCCTGCACCTGGCCCATGTCCTAACCATCGCGCCCGGGCCGTGCCCGATCGTGTGTGACACAGGGTTCGCCGGGGCCGGGATCGAGGCGGGCATGGCCGACTTGGGGCACATGCTCATCCGCCCCGTGCGCGCGGACGAGCCCGAACCAGCGGTGCAGGTGTTTCCCTCCTGGCTGCGCCAACGGACCGAGGCGGTCATTTGGACGCTGAAGAACCAGCTCGGCCTGGAACGGCACAACGCCCGCACCGCCGAGGGCCTGTGGGCGCGCACCTGCCAGCGGATCTGCGCGCTCAATGCCGCGATCTGGCACAACTGGCTCATCGGTACCCCGGTCAAGCGGTCACTGATCGCCTACGACCACTGACCAGGACACACCAACAACCCCCATCAACGATCTAGGCCGTGGTCCGGCCCCAGTGCCGGTCCTCCCGCACTGACGCTGATGGTGTGTCCGGCTCCCCCGAGTTCGGAATGGAGCCGGACACGCGTGCAGCGCCGTAGGCAACGTTCTGCCCGGTTCCGGACCCTGTACGGCCCGCCTCAACCCCGGTGTCAGCTAACCAGGCGGGCACCGAACTCTTCGGCGACGCGGGCCGCCGACGTTCCCAGGCCTGTCGGCCCTTGGAGCAGCTGACCGGCGGCCGCGTCCGGCTTCACCCCTCCTTCAGGCCCCTCCTGCTGTCGCCGGAGGTAGTCCTCCTTGTACCGGTCGACCTCGCGGTGCCACTCAAAGATCCCCGCCATGTATTCCGTGAGGTTGTGGGCGTGCCAGTCGAGGGCCTCCCGGGCAGCGGCGTCCAGCTCCAGCTCTTCGTACAGCCGGGGCAGATCGTTGTCGACGATGTGCTGGAACTGGTCGACCCGCGAGCCCATCAGGTCGATCACTATGTCGCGCGCGGTAAAGCGGTCCACGTCGAGGAAGTTCTGGACGACCAAGACCAGATTGTGCACCTCCCCCTCGAACTGGATCTCCTTCTGGTAGGAGTGCAGGTCGTTGGTCATCGTCGCGACGTCCTGCGCAGCAGTCTCCAGCTCGTGGATGACCCGGGTCTGGTAGACAGCGGGATCGACCACATCGTCGTGGGCGAACCGGGCCAGGGCCATGGTCATATCCCCGCCGAAGGTGCGACGGCGCATCTCCACGTAGTCCACCGGATCGGGAATCCGGTTCGCGGCCTGGTTCTCCACCTCCCATTCCCACGCCGTGAGCATGCTCAGGACAGCTGCCCGCAGCCGTTCCCTCTGGGCGAGCGTCATGGGCGTCGCGGTCCGCTCCCAGAGATCGGTCAGACCACGTTCCAGCTGTGTGGACGGCACCACGGTCGGGACCATGTCCACTGGCATGCACTGGGCCAGGCGCTCGGTGCACAGCTTGGCGGCCTGCACATCTCGCGCCGCCCCGAACACCCGCGGGTAGACGTCATCACCGTAGGTGCCCCAACCCAGCCAGTCGGTCGACAGGTCGAGCTGGTCGGGCTCGGCGTCGGCGTGGATCCTCGCCGCACAGTGGGCGAGGTCGGCCGCGTCGTAGATCTCCTCGTCCCATACCGCGCCCACGTCCACACCAGGGACGGACTCGAAGAAGCCCATCCGCCGCGCCCACTCTTTACCGTGGTGGCGCGATGCCGGAAGGTGCGCGCTGACGCGGACCGGAAAGGGAATCGGCAACTCGGGGAGCGGCAGGTGGCCGACCGGCTCGTAGAGCGGTTGGGTGTGCTGCTGTGTACGGCGGGCGAGGCCGGGGCCGACCGACAGCATCGGGAGCCGGGCCGTCTCGGTGCCGAGCCCGACCGGGACGAGGGGGACGGCAGGCTGCCGGACCGCGTCCCCGTTCATGTACCGGCTGGACCGGGCGTGCCATTCGTGCCCGCCCGACTGCCAGTCCTGCAGGCCCTTGACGTAGGCGGCCACCCGCGCCGCGTCGTCGGGGGACGCGGCACTTTCGGCCAGGAGCGGGGGCACCTCGCTCAGCGCGGTGTTCTCGAACTGGACCAGGCGGGAGGTGAGCAGGTCGTTGACCTTGTCGGCGGCCTCCTGGGTGGTCCAGTCGAAGAAGCGCTCGAACACCAGCACGGCGTTGGAGTTCTCCCCCTCCTCCCGCACCTCGCGCTGGTAGGAGAAGAGGTCGTTGCGCAGGTGCACGGCGTCGGCGA
The DNA here is from genome assembly GCF_002263495.1 of Nocardiopsis gilva YIM 90087. Classification (NCBI taxonomy): domain Bacteria; kingdom Bacillati; phylum Actinomycetota; class Actinomycetes; order Streptosporangiales; family Nocardiopsidaceae; genus Nocardiopsis; species Nocardiopsis gilva. The sequence continues at coordinate 3,762,331 of NZ_CP022753.1, forward strand.
ACGTATCGGTGAGAACGCGCACCGGCCGGGAACTCACCAGGTAGTCGGGCAGTTCCGCCCCGGCGGCGACCTCCACCAGGTTCGCCGACCAGGGGGCGCCGCCCACCCTGCGGCGCATCTGGATGTACTCGACGGGATTGGCGATCCGGCCCCGGTCGATGTTGTCCAGCTCCCACATCGACTCGATCATCAGGTTGTAGGTGCTGCGCTTGAAGCGCTGGCGCCAATCACCCGACATCATCGGAACCGTGCGCCGCCAGAGGTCGTCCAGGGCGGCTTCGGCGGCGTTCTCCGGTTCGGGCGCCTGGTCCTCGGCCCCCTCGTCGGTCATGAACATCTCAAGCCGGGCCAGGTAGGCCCGGGCGCCTTCCATGTCGCGCGAGTACTTGAAGCGCGCGAGGAAGTCGTCGTCGAAGAAGAACACCCACACGTACCAGTCGGTGATCAGGTCCAGCATGGGGCCGTCACAGTCGGGGTGGATGTAGGCGCACATGAGCGCGTAATCCATTGCGGCCAGCGCTTCCTCATCCCACACCGTCCCGCCCTGGGGCGACGGGGCGTCGAGGATGCCGATATCGCGAGCCCATTGCATGGTGTGCGCGCGCGAGCGTTCCAAATGCGGGTTCAGGCGCGCCGGGTAGGGGAGGTAGAAGTCGGGCAGTACGAAGGCGTCCATATACACCTGTTCTCTCGTCAGCTGACCAGAACTGCTGGCGCGCCTAGAAGGGTAGGTGTGACTTTAGGATTATCGGCTCTCTCGTCGCGAATCTCCCCGAAACCCATCCCTTTCATGGACAACATCCCGATTTCTCCACCCGTTTCGGGCGGCCCACAGCCCGGCCCAATACGCCGCCCGATACCGGGGCGACCGGTCCCATATCCGCCTCTCACGGCCCATGAGCCCCATCGTTCGTCGGCTGATCGGTCGTTCGGCTTTATGGACATGCGCTGCCCCTCGGGGGTACCCAGCTTGTAGTTCAACCCCCGTGGCTGGCCGATAGGGCCGACCATCTACAGAATCCAGCCTTCACGGGGCAACACGATGGCCTCCGCGTGATCGTGTGCATCGACCGAGAAACACCTGAGCACAACGATGGCCGTACGCATGAGGACGCGGGGGCGACCCTCCTCATTTCGCGGGTTCGCCGATCGGTTCTCCCGCCCGTTCGTCGGCGCTTGTGGCCTCGGCGCCGCCGATGGTGCCGATGTGCCGCAGTGTCACGGCACTCAGCACCGCCAGCGCAAGGATCGCGGCCGCACCGGTGGCACCCGCGATGTTCACACCCGCGGTGAAAGCCTCCCTCGCCTGTTCCAGGGGACCAGCGGGCATCCGGTCCGCTACCGAGACGGCTCCGGAGAGGCTGTCGCCGAACGAGTGGGCGACATCCGTGGGAAGGCCTGTCGGTAGCTCCTCGCTGATCTGTACGCGGTAGACGGCGGTGGCCAGGCTTCCCAGGAGCGCGATCCCCGCGGCTAGGCCGAGCTCCTGGACGGTCTCCGACATCGCCGAGGCGGAGCCGGCTTTCTCCGGTGGTGCCGCACCGACCACAAGGTCTGTCCCCAGCGCCGCGATCACCCCCAACCCCAGGTAGACCAGCGAGAAGGCAATCACCACCATCGGGACACCGTGGGTGCTCTCGACGAAGGCGAGGAGCACGTAGCCACCCGACGAGATCGCCAATACGCAGGCCACGACGTACCCCGGACGGATACGCTGCGCGACCAGCGGCGCCACGATCGAGGACAGCATCATCATTAGAGCAGGTGGCCCGTAGAGCAGCCCGGCGGTCAACGGCGGCACGGATTCCACGAGCTGCAGGTACTGGGTGACCAGGAACATGGTTCCGCCGACGCCGACGAGCCCGGCGAGCATCATGCCCAGCGCGACGATGAAGGCCCGGTTTCTGAACAGGCCGACGTCCAGGAGTGGATCGGTGAGGACCCGCTGACGCCGGACGAAGACGACCGCGAAGACCAGCCCCGCCACGAAGGCGCCGACCACGTACGGCTGGAGGCCGTCCTTGGAGAACTGCTTGATGCCATAGATGATCGGCAGGATGGCGGCCAGGGAGAGCGCGACGCTGAAGAGGTCGATCCGACCACTGTGCGGGGCACGGTACTCCGGAAGCACGAGGGGGGCGGCCAGAAGCATGATCCCGACCATCGGAAGTGCGGGTAGGAACGACGCTCCCCACCAGAAGTACTCCACCAGGATGCCTCCGACCAGAGGCCCAGCGGCCATGCCGAAAGCGAAGAACGTCGCCCACAGGCCGATCGCCAACGCTCTCTGGCGTGCATCGGCGAACATATTGCTGATCAGGGCGAGCGTTGAGGGCATGAGCGTCGCACCGGCCACTCCCAACGCCGCGCGTGCGGCGATCAGCATCTCGGCACTGGTGGAGTAGGCGGCCATAAGAGAGGCCAGAGCGAACGCGACGCCTCCGATCATCAGCAGCCGGCGGCGGCCGATGCGGTCCCCCAGGGTTCCCATAGTGATAAGGAATCCCGCGATTAGGAATCCGTAGGCGTCAACGATCCACAGTTCCTGAGTACTACTCGGGCGCAGGTCGACCGCCAGTGATGGCAACGCCAGGTGCAGGATGGTGACGTCCAGCCCCAGCAGCACGGTGGGCAGCGCCAGAACCGCAAGACCGGCCCATTCCGCGAGGCCGGCTCGGTGTTCGGTGGTGCGGCTCAATGAGGGCTCCTTCTCTCTCGGTGGAATCGCCTCCACGGTGCTGAGCCGCACGCACGATTTAGGCATGATTCACGCACGAATCGCTGAGGGTGCCGACGATAGGCTGCGTCCATGCGTTACGGAGTGCTCGGCCCCCTGGCCGTCTGGGACTCCCAAGGGCACCAGGTGAAAATCCCTGAAGCCAAGGTGCGAGCCCTCCTGGCGATCCTCCTGGTGCACCGTGAGGGGCCCGTCTCGGCTGACCGGCTGATTGACGATATCTGGGAAGGGAACCCCCCGGGTGGACCGCTCAACACGCTCCAGACCAAGATCTCCCACTTGCGACGAACGCTGGGGCGCGACCAGGTGGTCAGCCAGCCCACGGGCTACCGCCTAAAGGTTGACGACGAAGACCTCGACGCCTCATTGTTCGCTGATCTGGTCGAGCGGGCGCAAGACGCCCGAACCTCCCGAGCCAGGGCGGAGCTGCTGAGCGGCGCCTTGGAGCTGTGGCGGGGACCGGCCTACGCCGACGTCGCCGATCGCGCGTTCACGCGGGCCGAGGTCACGCGCCTCGAAGAACTCCGGTTGGCCGCAGTCGAAAGCCTGGCCGAGGCGCGCCTCGAACTGGGCGAGAATCACGCTCTCACCACTGATCTCGGCGGATTGGTGCAGCGCCACCCCTTGCGCGAGCGGCTGCGGGCCGTTCACATGGAGGCCCTGTATCGAGCCGGGCGTCGGGGAGAGGCTCTTGACAGCTTCCAGGAGCTGCGGAGGCGACTGGCCGAGGAGCTGGGAGCCGACCCGGGGCCGGAACTCTGTACGCTGCACGAGGCGATCCTGCGGCACGAACCTCGGCTGGCTGCCGTCGAGGCGACCGTGACGCCTCGCCGCACGAACCTTCCCACGCCGCCGACCCCGTTGATCGGCCGAGATATGGCGGTGAAGGAGGTGCATGAGTTGCTGTCCACCGCTCCGGATGTCCGACTGCTGACGCTCACCGGCCCCGGGGGTGTCGGCAAGACGCGGCTCGCGATATCGGCCGCCCGTGCGATGGCCGATGCCTTCGCCGACGGGGCGTGGCTGGTGGAGCTCTCCGGCTTGGACCGCCGTGCCGACGCGGGGGACGTCGCCGAGCGGATCATCACCGCGCTCGGCCTGTGTGAGACGGCCGCCGACTCCGACGCGGTCGACCTCGTGGCCTGGCTCTGCACGGCATTGACGGAGAAGTGCGTGCTGCTTCTCCTCGACAACTGCGAGCATGTGGTGGAAGCGGTCGCCGAGGTGGCCACCGCCCTGCTCTCGTCCGCTCCCAGGGCACACGTGTTGGTCACCAGCCAGGAGGCGCTCAGCATCCCTGGCGAGACCGTGGTCCCCGTGCCTCCGTTGGCCCTGCCGGATCCCACTGCCCACCACGACAGCGAGCCTGGGACCACCGTCCGGTCCACCGCAGTGGACCTTTTCCTGGAACGAGCACAGGCCTCCGTTCCCGGGTTCACACTCACCACCGACAATGCGGCAGCGGTCTCGGCGATCTGCCGTCGACTGGACGGTGTGCCCTTGGCGATTGAACTGGTGGCCCCTCGGCTCCGCGTTCTCAGCCCGGAACAGATAGCGGACCGCTTGGAGGACCGCTTCGCTCTGCCGACGGGGCCGGCTCGCGGCCGCCCGGCGCGTCAGCAGACGCTGCGGGCAATGATCGACTGGAGCTGGGAGCTGCTCGGCGAGACCGAGCGCGCGGTGCTACGGCGCCTGGCTGTGAACGTGGACGGCTGCACGCTGCGGGCGGCCGAGGCCATCTGCTCCGCCGGGAGCATTCCGGCGGAAACGGTCCTAGGCGTACTGACCCGGCTGGTAGACCGGTCGCTGGTCGTCCGTGACGGAGAGCGATTCCGCCTCCTGGAGTCAGTTGCCGCCTACTGCACGGAGCGTCTGGAGGACGCCGAAGAGCTGGCGCGGTTCCGTCGTAGGTTCGTCGGCTTCCACGCCGAGCAGGCGGAAGAGGCCGATCGCAAGCTGCGTGGTCCGGAGCAGACTCGGTACCTGGCACTCCTCGATGCCGAGACCGTCAACATGCGTCGTGCCCTGGACAACGCTCTGCAGGCCACCGCCGTCGCCGACGCACTGCGTCTCGTGAACGCCTTGGCGTGGTACTGGGTGCTGCGCGGTCGTCTCACGGAGGCGCGCCGGTCGCTTCGTGCGGCGCTTGATCTCCAGGGCGGTACGGCACACGCGAGGGCCGCGGCCGAGGCTTGGTTGGCCGGTATGGAGATGCGGAAAACGTCGGTGGACATCGGTGATCCCAGGCTTCGGTGTCGGCTCCGCTGGTTCCTGGGGACCGCGCTTTACCGTGCCGGACGTCACCGAGAGGGACGTGCCCTGGTCGAAGGCGGCCTGGCTGATGCCCGTTCGTCCGGGGACTCCTGGGGCCAGGCCATCGCGCTCGCGGAACGCGCCGACCACTACCTGGACCGCCATGACGCGTCGGCCGCGATGAGCGATGCGGAGGCCAGCGCAAAGCTCTTCCACGACCTTGGGGACCGCTGGGGCCTCCTCCGGGCGAAACGGTCGCTGGCGCGCATCGCCGAGGTCGGCGGGGACCACGCGGGAGTAGCCAAACTCCTCGGCGAATGCCTGGACGTGGCCGAGGAACTGGGGTTGTGGGTCGAGGTGGTCGAGACCCTCACCTGGCTCGGCAGGGCTGTCCTCGCCGACGGCGACGCCGACAGGGCCAGACTGCTTCATGAACAGGCACTGCAGGTCGCGTCGGAGCGCTCCTACACCCAGGGAGAGGTACAGGCCGCGACATGGCTGGGGCATAACGCATTGCACAACGGAGACAGGGACACCGCGGAGTTCCACCTGCGCCGTGCCGTAGAGCGGGGACACCTACTCGGCACTTCCTCCAGAGCCGCAGCGGCACTGGCCGAACTGGACTCCACTGCCTGAGCCCGGACAGTCCTGGCGGTCAGGGACCCGGACGGCCGCCCCGAGCGGCTCCCCCCGTCCTGGATCGCCTGACTGCTCACCTAACCGCATCGTCTGCCTGCAGGTCGACGGCATCACCCGCAACGCCCTCGCGGAGGTCTTCATCCGATTGTGTGACCCGCCCACATCGGCTCCTGAACCGCTCGCCGCGCTCCTCCTAGCTCGCCAGGAGCGGGCGACCATGAACACCGCAAAACCCCGACCGCTGCTGATTGTTCCAGGAGCGTACGGCCGGACAGTCTCTGAAGCCGGGCACACTGGCCGACCAACTGAGTGCGGGGGATTCAGGTGGTGCTGGGTCAGATCGGTGGCTTGGGTGAGATTTTTCCATCCGTTGTCATGCCGAATATTCTCAAATGCTCGACATCGCTGTCACGTCCTTGCTCTTCGAGGAGCTGAAGGAGCTCTCTGAAGGCATACACATTCCCTTGGTCTATTTGACTGAACAGATCTCCTTCTCGACCAAGTTCTCTGAGTAGTTCTGCAAGGCGAGGTTGCCAATAACCGTCTTCGGTTTTGCTCTTATCAATCAAAAGTTGGACCGCTTTTTCGGTCTCCCCATGGGACTTGAGGGCAGCGACCAGTTCCCCCGTTTCGAATCCATGGATTGCTCCGGTGCTTTCCAGAAGGAGTGCTTCGTCAAATTCTTCGCGCTCGATGAGGGCCTTGCTCAAGTAGCTGCCCGCTGCCCAGCTTCCGGCATCGGCCCACCGGCGAAGCTCCTTCAGGTGCCCGTGCTTGCCAAGGAGCTTCGCTAACTGGGAGACAGCGCGAACCTCCCCATCCTCCGCAGGAGGAGTCAAGGCGCGGATCGCCTTTTCGCTCTCACCAAGCAGCTCGAGCAGTTCGGCATACTTGACGATTGCCTCAAGATTTCCACGCTCCGCTCTTATGATGAGTTCGTCCACCATGTCGTTCTCGACGAGGAAGTCTGAGAGCAGCCAGTCCACCTCCCCGCTTCCCTGGTCGGCGAACTCCCTGAGTAGCTCCAATGCCTCAGTAGATTCGCCGTCGCGGATGAGCAGTTGGGCCCGACTCAATGCGGCAGCGAAATACCCAAGCTCGACAAGTTGATCGAGTCGCTCCGCCTGTCCTTCCTGTTCGAGAAGCTCGCAGAGGAACGTCGCGGCCCATCCATGATCGAAGTCCAGGTCAACGTACCCCTCGAGAACCTCAATGGCCAGTTCGTTTTTTCCTTCATCATGCAGTAGTTCGGCTATCCTGTACCAGGATCCGGTGTCTTCGGGGGTGATATCCTCCAAAAGGAGGAGGATGGCGTGGACTGGATCGCCCTCCTCGATGAACTGGCTGATCGCGTATTCGTTTCCTGATTTCGCGAGGCTGTAGATCTCCTCATAATCAAAGCCAGCGCGGATGACCCGGTAAAGAGGTCCGTCTGGCTCTGATGACTCCGACAGCCGATTGGTGATTTCCTCTGCCTCATCGTATCTGCCCAGTCGCTCATACAGGTTCGCCAATTCGTGCATCGCTGACGGCGAACCAGATTTCGCTGCCTGCTGGAGGAGTGGAAGCGCCACACTCAGCCGCTGGCAGGCCATGGCAAAACGGCCCACTCTTGCGGCATCGGATCTTTCCTTGAGGTGCCTTTCGCAGGCGCCCCAAAATGCAGCAGGGGTAGATGCTGAACGGAGTTCGGGGCCGAGTTGCTGGACCAGATAGTCAGCCACCTGAAAGCTTTCCTGTTCTCCCATGACGTCACCGAAGCCAATGAGTGGCGCTGTGGCACCTACTAACTCCTTACAGGAGTAAGATAGGGCCTTTTCAAACCAGTCACTCGGCGCCATTGCCTTCTCGCTCCGATTGCAGTAGCCAGGGGCTGCCATCCGTAACAGTTCCTTCGGGACGCCGTTCCGCACCCCCGCCAGGGTCGCTTCGACCGCAACAGAGATGACCCCACGAGCGTAGGCGTTTGCGCTGTTCCAACGGAGCATGAGTTCGGGCGCAGCCGCGAGAACCTGGGTGACTCCGAAATCGTCAGAATCCAAAGCCACTCTCAGCCTGGAGTCGGTATCAGCCACCGAGCGGGCACGCTCCCGTTCGGAGGTCGAGAACTCTGATCCCACGTGCAGCACTGTTGCGAGCTTCAGCAGAGCCCGTTCCACCGAGTAGACGTCACCTTCACCGGATGAGGGCAGAGTGGTGTAGTCGGAGTAGTAGTTCGGCCAGAGTGTGGCCACCACGACCACCTGGTGGGGTGGAGCAAGGAGAGCTCGTACAGCGGTGGCGGTGAGACCACCATCACGGCCCACATGATTCTGAAGTTCGTCCAACCACAACACGAGTCGGCGTGGTTCGAGCCCGATCAGTTCATGGATCCGTTCGGCTGACGCGGGGCGAAACAGCCACCAGTCTGGTAGCAGTTGCTGGACCGCCTCGTACAGCGAACGTGTTTTCCCCACGGAAGAGCCGCCGAGGAGGAGCACGAGGCCGTGACTCTTGCTCGCGGCGTGGATTGCTGCGTGCAATCCTCCGCCTAGGCTGTCGATATCTCTCGGGACGTAGGCCGGCAGTCGGCGTTCGTTGTCTTCGGAACAGCGCACAGCATGGTGTACACCCAGCATGAATGGATCGGCGTCGGCAACTCGAACCAGTCCTAGTGACCGATGGAGCGCACTGGGCTCTTCCTTCTCGGTCCAGAACCCTGAAGGAAGCGGGGGCTCGTTCAGAGCCGGATGGGTGGACTTCTGAGGCTGTGTGAGCCCCTGAGAGACAGTGATGTCGCCATAGATCGTGTCGGCCTGTACAACCTGACCACGGAGATCATCAGTGGTCACACGGTTGCTGAGAGAGTTGGTAGGGCTGTCTTCCATAGGAGTGAATGGTCCTTCGGCATCGATCACTTAGGAGAACGCTACCGCTGCAAACCCGACACTCCAGTTGTTGATTCGTTTTGCCGTGATTCACCGGCCGTCTGTCTGCGGTAATGGCAGCGCAGGGCATGTGCCTGGTGAGAGCGGCTGAACACCGACCAAGCCAGGACGTACTCGCCGCTGGAGCGGGACGGAAACAGGGCATGTAGCAGATGGGCGTTCGCGTCGCAGCTCATCACGATCGACCCCTCCGGGACCGGCCGGTGGCGGCCCTCCCAGACCCGGCAGACAGCGACGAAGGCGTAGGCGATCACGGCCAGCATGCTCCACCGGTGCCAGGAGGTCCACGTCCTGGCCTGGTGCTCGTCCACTCCGGCCAGGCCTTTGCCCTGTTGGAAGGACTCCTCCACCCGCCATCGGCAGCCTGCCGACCGCGGACCAGATCACCGCCCTTGTCGATCGCTTTGCCCCTCCTGGATCGCTAGGCCGAACCGGCTAACACCGCTCCCCGGGTCCCGGGCTGGGCTGCACATTAGGAGGGCCTCCCGGCTCCATCCCGAGGCGGTCTGGGCCGGGAGGCACCCTCTTCCCCTCCCCGCTCTCCTTACTCCGAACTGTGGTGCGGAGAAGGAGAGGTGTAGCGGTCCTACCTGTCGACTTCTGCCCAGACGGTGGTGCTCTGCCTCTGGGCCCCGGGCACGGCGCCCCACCGCCGGGAGCACGCTTCCACGAGAAGTAGGCCTCGGCCGTGCGTTTGGTCGCTATGCGGAGCACGCACCCGGGGGAACGTTCCCGGGATCAGCGGACCCTCGTCGGTGACCTCGATCAGGACAGAATCGGGACGGCGGGTCAGAGCGATGTCGATGTCGCCACCGGCCCCGGACCGTGTGTGATGGAGCGCGTTGGTGACCAGCTCGCTGACGACCAGCTCAGCCCAGCCCGTCCGACCGCCGATGCCGGTCCCGGCCTCGCGGACCCATTGCCGTGCCAACCGCACCGACTTGGGAACGCAGGGGAAGCTCTTGCTACGGGGCTGCCCGCGCCGAGGGAGAAGCGGGTCGTTGAGGAACGCGGATACGGCGGTGAGGTGGTCGAAGCTGATGAGGTGGCCGCTGCTGGAGTTGCGGAGTGTGTAGCGGTAGCCGTTGGTGGTGCGGTGCCGGTCGAGGTCATAGCCCAGGGCCCGGGCATCGGACTCGACCGACGCGAAGTCGCCCGCGCGTGCTGGGGATTCGGTGGCCATCACAGGTCACCCCTCCCCCAGGACGCGTGCTCACTGCTGTGTGGAGCGGTGTTAGCATTTCGCATGTTCTCGCCTGCCTTACTCAGGTGGGAGCCACGCCTCGGGGCTAATTGGGTGGCCGCCGAGGCTTTTTTCATGCGCTAACCACAATGCCCACACACCCTCTGACCTGCCATGGAAGCCACATATAAAGTCATTTCTGTTGATGGCGTGGCGATCTGTGAAGCTATCGTGTAGGCAAGTGGCATGAATCCTGAGGTAAATCCTGCATGGGAGAGGTTCGGCGTGGAGGTCAAGAAGCTCCGCTCCAAGGCCGGACTTACACAGGTCCAAATCCACAGCAAGACCGGCATCTCAGCCTCGATGCTGTCCGCCATCGAGAATGCGACACGCGCCCCAAAACGGAATCACGCGGAACTACTGGACAAAGCTCTCTCCACAGGCGGGGCTCTAGTCAGACTCTGGCTCGACATTAACGACAGCGTGAACGTGCCCGACTGGTGGCGAAATATCGGGATCATGGAGCGCAACGCGGTGGAGATCCGTGAATATCAGATGGTCCTGATCCCTGGACTGCTACAAACTGACGCATATGCTCGTACCGTCATGCGGACCGTGCGCCGCTGGGATCCCCCCGAAGTCATCGAGCAGGATGTCGAGGCGCGAATGTCTCGCTGGGACAAGCTGCGCGACGACGTGTTCCTGTGGTTCGTCGTTGACGAATACGCCCTCACGCGTGTCGTTGGTGACACGCAGATGATGCGAGATCAGTTGGACCGAGTACTCGACCTGATCTCCAAGGAGAGGATTTCGTTTCAAGTGATCACCCAGCCGAAGCCCCTCCATCCTGGGATGAGCGGACCTCTACGTCTCCTTGACTTCCACGACCGGAGCCCGGTAGCGCTGGTGGAGCATCTTGTAGGCGAAGAGGTCGTGGACGATTCCAACCGTTTCCGAGTCCGGCACTGCCGGACACTCTTCGGCGCACTCCAGGCGGAAGCACTGTCCCTGTCCGAGTCTGCGAGCATGCTCAAGAAGATCAGAGAGGACTATCAATGATCAGATCCCAGTGGCACAAGTCAAGCTACAGCGGCGGCAGCACCGGGGCATGCGTTGAGGTCTCTGAAGGCCAGACGACCGCCGTGCGCGACACACAGCACCGCGACCATGGACACCTTGCGTTCCCCAGCGCAGAGTGGACAGCGTTCCTCACCTCGGTGAAGGACAGACACTTGTAACAGCCGACCAGGAACGGAGGCTCCGCCCCCAGACCCCGCGTGGAGTCTCCCCGTCGGCCCGGCGCGGAAGCGAGCGACGGTGGAACCAAGTACGCGCGACGTTCTGGTCCTCATCGACATGCAGAACGGCTTCATCCGACCCGCATCCGCTCATGTCGTGCCCGAGGTCGTCGGACTGGTCCACGACTGGGTGGCGGCCGGGGGCGCGGTGTTGTTCACTCGCTACCTCAACTACCCGGGCAGCCCCTACACCCGCATTCTCGACTGGCACAAGTGCCAGACCTCGCCCGAGGTCGACATCATCCCCGAGCTGATCCCCTACATCGAGTCCGGCGTGGTGCTGAACAAGACCGTCTACTCCGTCTTCACCGAGGAGGGCTCAGTCCTGGTCAAAGAACACGGCTGGGAGAACCTCTACTTCTGCGGCATCGACACCGAAGCCTGTGTCATGCAGAGCGCCATCGGCGCGTTCGAGCGCGGGCTGACCCCACACGTCATCACCGACGCCTGCGCTTCGCACGACCACGCCGACCTCCACCGCGCCGGACTCATGCTCCTCCGCAAGAACATCGGACCCCGGCAGCTGATCACCCGGGCCGACCTCTCCCTCAGGCCCACAGAGGCCTAAATCTCCGAATTACCCATTTTGTTCTTTTTATTCGGCTTGGTCGACCCACGACCAAGCCCTCCTTGCGTTGCATTATGTTGGTCTGTCCGGACATTTCGTCTCTTTCGGATGTTCGCACTCTCCCGCCCAGCACTAGAGAGCTTGCCGACACGTCACAACGCGCCCAACGTGACTGCTGAATTTGTGGCTCACCAGCGCTCCAGCAGCAACAAGACACAGAAATCCTCTCCTGCTGCCCTTGGCGTAGGAATTTAATCAATCAACAACAGTTGCACGTTAAACAAAAGATGCATTGCGCAAGGGCTTGCATGAAGCACTCTCGCGTGCGAGCATCAGATTCAGACTTCTTCGCCGAACGATAAAACATTCATCGAAACCGATCCTTACCAACCATTCGGATTTCTTTTCCCTTGACACCAGTTCCCCTTTTCGCGCCTGCTTGTGAATTTATGGCCGTCGCCCACAATCACGAGAGGCACGAAGGGGAATGTTTTCGCGCTCATCGCAATGGGATAGCCACAGGAGCGACGACTGTCGGAACCACCACGACTGCCGACACCTATCGCGAACCGCGCAAACAAGAGAAAGAGGCTTCTGAGGCCCATCACGCCTACAGGAGAAATCCCCTCCTGCAGGATTCGACAACTCAAATGCAAAGGCAAGAAATGACACACAACGAATTTGAGCCCAGCGCCACGATCGATGACTTCATCGAGAAGATCCGTCGTTGGTACGAAGAGGACTATCAAGGGTTTCGTACCATGTATGACGCGGCGGTCGAGAACGTGAAACCGCTTCCTGATGACACGCCGGACGAAGTCAGCTACGACTGGAGAAATAACACCATCGAGGACCTGTGTAACTTCTTCCGCAGTTGGTATGAGTGGAAGCCAGGGGTCCACGACGGGCTGAACTATATCGAGATGTTCAGCTGGCTCAGCTACGAGAACGACTACGGGATGGTCTTCTTCACTTCCGGTCCGGGATACCAAATGACCGCTGAGTTCACGGAGCTGCAGGGACAGTACATGGACTCCCCGGACTCACTCCCGCTTGTGAAGGCGTGGGAAGATCAGCTCGGGCAGAGCATGGATGACTATGTCATCCCGCCCGAGGGCTTCAAGAACTTCAATGAATTCTTCGCCCGCGCTGTGAAGCCGGGTAAGCGGCCGATTGATGCGCCCGACGACAAGTCGGTAGTGGTCGCGCCGGCCGACTGTGTCATCAACATGATCGTCGATGAGTTGACTGAAACCACGCCCATCCCGGTCAAGACGGTCACCATGAACGTCAAAGAACTGCTCGGCGATTCCCCCTATGCCGACAAGTTCATCGGGGGCACCGCCGTATCCTGCATCCTCATGCCCGATATGTACCACTGCTACCACGCTCCGGTCGAAGGCAAGGTGGTGGAGTCACGCGATGACGTCGGCGGGATCTACTACGGGATGCGGGACTTCCCCGACCTTCTCAACAAGGGAGACGTGGGCTACGGATACGACTACAGCATGTTCGACAACTTCCGTCGAGGCTATCTCGTTATCGACACGGAGGACTTGGACCGCGGGCATGTGGGAATGGTGCCTGTCGGACTCAACTCGATAGCCTCCGTCCAGTTCCTGGAGAAGTTCAAGAGCGTCTCGCGCCCCCAACGAGTCCCGGTGGACAAGGGGGAGAAGATCGGATTCTTCAAATACGGCGGGTCACTGAACATCCTCCTGTTCGAGAAGGGGCGGTTCCCTGCACTCCGACTGCACCAGGGCCAGCGCATCGGGCACTTCGAGAGCAAGGAAACATCGCTCGGGCTCTTTTCGGGTTCCTGGCGTACGCCGTCCAGGCGACGCCGGTTCTGATTTCCTCTCTTCTCACATACCGAATGGACGGTGACCACGTGTCTTGGGATCTCGTCACCTCAATCCCGTCGAACCTCGGGAACACCCTTCCTATTGATCTGTATACCGCAGGAACCAAGAAGTCCCGCTCCTACGCCGGGCATGTCGACATCGACAGCAAGGTGCATCGCGGCAACAAGAATCACCTCTTCTACTGGTTCTTCGAGAGTCAGACGTGCAGCCCGCACGTCTCCGTCGCTGATCAGCAGGAACTGATCAGCGAAACCCCACTGATCATCTGGCTTAACGGCGGCCCGGGCGCCTCCTCGCTGCTGGGTCTGTTCCTGGAGAACGGGCCGTTCACCATCAGTGGCGACGCGACCGGGACGATATCCGTGAATCCCGCCAGCTGGAACCAGGAGGCGCACGTCGTCTACTGGGATCAGCCCATCGGCACCGGATACAGTTATGCAGAATCTCGGGAGTATGTGCACAATGAAGAAGACCTCAGCCAGATGTTCTGGGAGGGTCTGCAGGAGTTCTTCAAGCTGCACCCCGAGTACGCGGAATGCCCGGTCTACCTCTGCGGCGAAAGCTATGCCGGAAAATATGTTCCGGCGATCGCCCTGAAGATTGACGAGCAGAACAACAGGGCCGCGCAGAAGGATGTGCCGATCAAGCTTCATGGAGCATCCGTCGGCAACGGCTGGATCAAGCCCGAGCTGTCACTCCGGGTGATGATTGACTATGTCTATGCGACCGGGTTCATCGGAGGCGCACAAAAGAAGAAGCTGCAAGAATCATACGCCGAATTCCAGAAGGCACTGCACGCAGGCGACATGGAGCGAGCCACCAAGCTCGGAAATGACCTTGTGGTCACGACGCTGGCGTATGGAGGCAACTTCGATCTTTACGACGTGCGGCGTTGGGACGACCTGTCCATGGGAGCGCTGGACTCATATCTGAACAGCAATGACGTCAAGAGCGCCCTGCACGTTCCCTGGGAAGTGACCTGGCAATCTGCGGACAATGAGGGGCCGGTGGCAGAAGCCCTTGTGGAAGACAACATGAAGGACTGCTCCGGACTTTTCGCAGAGCTCCTCGGCAAGGACTATCGGCTTCTCTTCTACACTGGGAACTTCGACACAGCGTGCGGGTATCAGAGCACGGAGGAGATTCTGTCCGACCTCAATAAATGGGGAGACAGCACGGAGGACGAGCACTGGTTCAACGCTCCTCGGCGGATCTGGACACAGGCGCAGGGAAATCCGAAGGGGTTCGTCCGCCAGTACCGGAACCTAATGCAGGTCAGCGTGCCGGGCTCCGGACACCAGGTACCCGCTTTCCAGCCGCAGATATGCCGGGAGATGATCTACAACTGGATCTTCAAGCACCCCTTCCCAGGCTACGATCCAACAGCGGCCGCTCAAGGCGACAGTTTCAGCGGGTAGAGGAATTCGCCTCTGCGAGCCCAGCGAACAGAAGGTGTCTGAAAAGGTCCAGGGTGGCATTCAGGCAAGGCGGCGCAGTCGAATCATATTCATCGCGATGCCGACGCTTGCCCTTCCTCAAGAGCAGCGAAATCAACCATGCCTGACAGCGCCATCAGCTATGCGAGGAGAGGTCAGCATGACCGACGGGAGCCAATTGCCGCAGCGCGACGCGACGACCACAGCAGGGACGGCCGCCGCCGGCGACGTGGACTGGGCCAGCCTCCAGCAGCAGTTGCAGAAGGCCGATGCCGGAACGCTGTACCTGCCAGGGGATTCCAGTTACTACCCGCTGAGCATCCCGCAGAACCACCGGTATGCCGACGTCCGGCCGCAGGGTGTCGTCTGCCCTGGCAACGACACCGGGGAGAACGGCGCCGAAGGCGTCAGTATCGCGATCAAGTGGGCCCACGAGCAGGGCTTGCCAGTCGCGCCGCGCTCCAACGGGCACAACTACGCTGGCTACAGCACCACCCCCGGTCTGTTGCTGAACCTAAGCCGCCTGAAAAACCCCTGCCTTATACCATCCAACGGCGACACCCCGCTGTTGAAGGCCGGTTCCGGCACCACCAACGCCGACGTCTACCCGTGGCTGCGGCGCCAGTCCGCCCCGCATGTGGCCATCCCGACCGGGCGGTGCCCCTCCGTGGCGCTCGGCGGGCTGGTACTTGGTGGAGGCATCGGCTTCAGCGACCGCAAGTACGGCCTGACCTGCGACACCCTGGTGGAGACCACCGTGGTCCTGGCCGATGGCAGGATCGTGACCGCCAATGAGCACAACGAGTACAGCGACCTGTTCTGGGCCTGCCGGGGCGGAGCGGGCAACAACTTCGGCGTCACCGTCGACTTCACCTTCAAAACGCACCCAGTGCCCGCCCAGTTCTCCGTCTTCGACCTGAAGTGGCCCATCAAGGACACCGTGGCGGTCGTCCAAGCCATGCAGAACCTGATCGCCGACGCGGGCACACCGGATGGCTTCCACCTGCGGCTCGGTATTGGCACCTCCGGCCGCAGCCCCGCCGAGTCTGCCGAGAACGCCAACTGCAACGCCATGGGCGAGTTCTACGGCACAGCAGCAGATCTGAGAAAGCTCCTCAAGCCGGTCCTGGACTGCGCCTCACCCACGCTGAAGAGCCGAATCGAGGACATGGATTTCTGGCGCGCCACCGACTACACCTTCGCCACCACACCGGTCCTGCAATGGGGCGGCAAGTCGGCGATCGTTAACGAGAAACTCACCCCGGACCAGATCACCGCCTGCGTCGACGCGATGAAAACCTGGCCGGGCAGTCGCAACGACGACGGCGCCGGAATCGCCCTCTTCGCCATGGGCGGGGCGATTAACGAGGTCAGGCCGGACGCCACCGCGTTCTTCCACCGCAACGCACATTTCATCATGGCCCTCGAGTCCAGCTGGGCCGACGACGACTCCTCTGCCACCGCGCAAGCCTGCCGCGACTGGCTGAATTCGCTGTACACCCAGGTCTGGGGTGCCAACGGGCCCGACCACTGCTACCAGAACTTCCCCGACCCGGACCTGACCCGCTGGAGCGAGCGCTACTACGGCAGCAACTACAACCGACTCGTCGAGGTGAAGAAGAAGTACGACCCTGCTGGCATGTTCCATTACGGCCAAAGCATCGGCAACCAATCCCAGATCAACCCGGACCCTGCATGACACCACCCATGAGCTCCAGGCCTACCGATAGAGGATCGGAGCGGCCTGGAGTCTCCTCCGTCCGACGGACGGGGCACCGCTAGGTCGTGTCTCAAAGTCAGTTTTCCTACTGCATGGCCAATGGCCTTTCCCGGATGCCCGGACAAGATCGGCCCTAAACTCATTTCGCCTGTGCTCGCCTCGTCCGATACGATCGCGGGATTGTTTTCACTGCTGGGAGATCATGAGATTCGCGTGTGGCCTCCCCTGAAGTTCCCAAGCTGAAAGCAGGTTTCGTTCATGGCATGTCGTATCAGTGAACTCGTGCTCGGTTGCCGCGACCCTGAGGTGCTGGCGAGGTTCTGGTGCGAGGTCCTGGACTTCGTAGTGCTCGATCGCCTTCTGAAGCTCGGTGCGCGCCCGGCCGACATCGGCCAGACAGGGCAGGAGCAGTGGCATGTCCTGGCCGACCCCGAAGGAAATGAGTTCTGCCTGCTCAAGGCCCGCCTCAACCCACTCTGACGCTTATCGGTCACGCCTCGGCACCAGCTACCTAGGGTCTGCCTCGAAGTCCGGTGTGACCGGCGTGTCGTGATCGTGAAGTAAGCGAGATCTCCGGTCGAGGGTTCATCGACCAAGAAAAACCTGACACCGGAGACCTCGTGGCCACCCAAGCGGTGACGAGGCGGCTTGACCTGACTGATGAGCAGTGGGCGCGGCTGGAACCGCTGTTGCCTGTGCCCACGCGGTCGGGTCGGCCGTCGCCGTGGACGAAACGGCAGACCAACAACAACACCCCAAGAACTGCGGCCGCCGAGGCCGCCGCCCTCCCAGGTTCAGCCCGGACGACTACCGAGCACGGCACGCCGTCGAATGCGGAACCCACCGAACTCGACAGGGTCGGAGTCGCGCAGGGGTCCGGCGGAGTGCTCATACTTTCGGGGCTCCAGGGGCCGGCATGGGCACGGGCGGGGGAAGCACCGTGTCGGCATCGACCTTACGCACACCGCTATATTCCGACCGCCGTCGCGGGTGCGCTCGGCGTCCCCGTCAGGCTCCGCCAGGCCGGATAAGGACGCGTCAGGGCTGTATCAGTCCGTCTCAGGCCATTGGTCGGCGCTGCCAATAGCAGAAGAGACGGCGACGAAACCGACCGCGGTCTTCGTGCCGAGCCCCCGGCCGACGTGTTCCTCCGTGCGACCGGGGGCTCAACGCATGGAGATCGGCCGCATCACGCCGGTCGGGGTCTCCTCTTCCCGACCGGCGCGGCGAGATCCAGGCCTACCGATGCCTCCGAGGTCTCCGCTGCCTCCGCCACGGGTTACGGCGTGTGCCTAACCCGATATTCGATCGCCCGGAAAGAATCCGTCATTCCTTCCGAACTTGCCAGGATCCTACTTTCTCTGATCAACACTCTCAAAATCCCCTGAGCATGCCAGGACAAAGAAAGACGTCGCAAAACACGTCCGAACGTTCCTGAACACCCCTGAACATAGACGACAAATGCGCGTACACAGCCACCTCCACGCACACGAAGAACCGCATGCGACGCATGGGGGGAACTGTCCGACAATCGACGTCAAAAGGGGCTCGACGCCCGGGGGAGTTGCTGTACATTCGCCTCACGGCCAACCGCCCGCGCTCGTGGCACGCCGTCTCCTCCCGTCTTCACTGGCGCGCCGCATTGTTTCCCGCATCCCCAGAGCGCTGTCGGTCCGATCCAGGCCGGTCCAGTGCCCCGGGAACAATCGGGGCCACCCCGAGAAGTGAAGGAAGTTCCATGCTTCTGAGAATCAGTCGCAGCCGCCCCCATGCCCACCGTCCCCTGATTCTGTTCGTCGTGGTGTTGATCGCCTGCGGGCTGCTGATCGGCGGCGACAGCATCGCCACCGCCCTGCTGGTCAGCCTCGGCGCGCTCGCGATCGTCGCCGACCTCACCCCACGCCTGACGCCACGCTCGAACGGGGTGGGGGGAGTCGCATGAGTTTCCGCGATCTCCTGGAACCGACCGGCCCCCAGCGGACCTCGCGCTCGCAACGTCCCTCCACCGTCTACCAGATCGCCCCCGATGCCTATCCGTGCCGCGTTCGCCGCGCCGCCGACGGGACACTGATGGGTGAGGTTCCGGTCGTGCCGGTCGCTCACGATGACCGGGATCCCCGTAATCAGCGTGACCAACGAGAAGCCCGGGATCAGCGGGTCCGGCGACAGCAATTTCGTACCGGCGCACCGCGCGTCGCCGGGGAGGACGGCGACGATCCTCCAGAGCCCTCAGTTCGGAGGCAGCGAGCCATCGCCGTGCGCGACGTGGAGGGATTCGACCTGCGTCCCGACCCCCTGCAGACAAGCACACCATCGGAATTCGTCGAAGCGATGCGGCGCTACCGCCGCTGGGCCGGCAACCCGTCCTACCGAACCATGGCGACGAACTGCGGCTACACGTGCTCGGCCGCGGCCTTCCATGCCGCCCTGAAGAGCGAGGGGTTGCCGAAGTTCACCCAGCTCAATGCCTTCGTCATCGCCTGCGGCGGGGACGAGGCCGAATTCCAGCGATGGGCGACGGCCTGGCGCAAGCTCGACCAGAGCCGCCAGGGAGCCACCCGAGCGCCCATCGTTGTGCTCTCCCAGTCCCTCGCTAGTAGCGGCAACGACAGCACGGACGACGGCACCGCTGACGACGACAAAGGGACGGAAGACGACGAAGAGTAGCCGTAGCGCCCGCGCCCAGCGCGGCCGATGATGTCTCTCGGCCGTGTGGCCCCGCAGGGAGACCTGGGGGCCACACGGCCGAAGCAGTCGCCATGCTCGACGCCCGCCGCCGTTCTGTCGGCGGGGAGTGCCACGATGTGCCCCACCTCACGAAAGAGGGAAGGGGGACAGGTGGGGCGCGCTGATTTCGGAGCGCCGCAACGTTCTCCCGTGCCCTCTCCCCCAACACGAGGAACAGGAAGAGGAGCGAGTCCCGTGCGCATCGTGATCATCGAGTTCATGAGTTTGGACGGCGTCGTGCAGGCCCCGGGAGGAGCCAAGGAGGACACCGACGGTGGCTTCGCCCATGGCGGCTGGACTGCGCCGTTCTTCGATCCGGAGGTGGTGGGCGGCGCCTTCGACGACGCTCTGTCCAAGGCCGAGGCGCTGCTGTTCGGGCGCCGCACCTGGCAGACGATGGCGGCGGCGTGGCCCGGGCGGACCGACGACCCGTTCGCCGACCGGATGAACGCCATCCCGAAGTACGTCGTGACCGGGACGCTGGGCGATGACGACCTGACGTGGAACAGCACCACGCGCATCCCCGGCGGCGAAGCCGTCGCCCGCCTCCGGGACCTGCGTGAAGAGAGCGGTGGCGACCTGTTGGTCATGGGGAGCTCCACGCCCGCACGCACCCTCCTGCGCGAGGGTCTGGTCGACGAGCTCCGGCTCATCATCATGCCGGTGCTCCTCGGCGGCGGAAAGTCGATCTTCCCGGACGACGGCGCCAAGCGCCCGCTGGAGCTGGTCTCCAGCGTCAACAGCGGCACGGGGGTGCACGTCTGCACCTACCGGCCGGTCGCCGAAGGATGAGGCTGAGCACGGCAGCGGCGGAGACGAAAGTTACGCCCGTGCTCCCCCACCCCTCTCGGGCAGGCCTGTCCGGTCCTCACAGGTCCACTCCAAGTACGGAGGTCTTGCGGTCACCGCGCTGCTTGGGCATGGATCGGGCATCGGCTCGAAGCCCTTGGGCGGTGATGTCAAAGGTCTGCCCGTCGGCGGGGAAGATGATGTTCGGGCGTGCGGAGTGCGTGACGTCATCGCCGCGGTGCGTGGCGATGAGGTGCAGGTCCGGCCATTGGTCCGCTACCCCTTCCACATCGTCGAGGCCCATATGGCCTACCCGGCCCGTCGGGAATGAGGTGTCGAGCAGCAGCACCGAGGTGTCGGCGGCGAGCTCGTCGACGGAGGGGCAGCGGACGGTGTCGCCGGTGTAGCCCAGTCGGGCGCCTGCCGGGTCGGTGATGTGGTAGCCCAGCGCCGGGACCGTGTGCTGCATGGGGAGGGCGCGGATGGTGTAGCCGCCTTCGGAGCACTCGCCGCCGTCGGCGGGGTCGAACTCGACGTAGCGGGGGCGGACCTTGTCCTCCATCTCGTCCCACGAGCCGGGGTAACTGAGTTCGAAGAGCTGGTCAACCCGGTCGGCGAAGCCGGCGGGGCCGATCAGGACCAGGTCGCGGTCCCGGGTTTGCTGCAGTCCCTGCTCCAGAAGCAGGAAGATGATGTCGAAGAAGTGATCGGCGTGGAAGTGCGTGATGAGGCAGAAGTCGACGGAGCATGGGTCGAGCCCCGCTCGACGCATCGCCTTCATGGATCCGTTCGGCGTGTCGATGAGGAGCTTGTCGTCGACGAGTGCTGAGGCGCTCATGCGGGCGGTCAGAATCGATCCGGTCCCGATGAGTTGCAGCTTCATTGTTCAGATCCTTCCTTCGCGGGGATGACCACAGGCAATACATCACAGTACGGACCGGGACCACTACGCCAGCTTTCTGCGGGATCGGCATTTCCTCAAAACTTCCCAAAAAGGGACTGAGCCCTTCTGCACGCCCTCACGGGCGCAGCATTCCCACGAGAGGCGTCTTGGTTGCGGCCGCCACGTCGGAGATGCGATCGAACTGCCAGGCATGGCCGGTTCCCGGAGGAGCGGGTGGATGAATGTGCGTGGGCGGAAGTCCGATCGAATAGCCGATCTCACTACCGTCCAGCTCCGCTTCGTCGAGCAGTTCAGCGTCTTATGGATGGATATTTACCAGGCACGAGAGACGACCGAGAAAACCCGGAAATATCCCTCAAAGTGACATCGTAGTGAACAAAGATCTATTCGTTGCATGGGTGATGTCGGCCTCGTGTAGGGCGTGGACGACAAGGGTCTCCGTTCGGTTCGACCCGCCGCCTTGTCGCCCTCTACACGGCCAGGCGCGCGGAGGCCGTGCTCGTCGTCACTGCCGATGGTTGGAACGCCCGCCATGCCTCCGCCAGGCGGCGGACGGCCTCGCTCAGCTCCTCGGGTGGCGCCGCGAAATGGAGGCGTACGTGGTCGCGGCTGCCACCCGACGCGTCGAGGCCGACACCCGGCAGAACCGCCACGCGGTGGCGGAGGGCCACCTGGGCGAAGGCACCGCCGTCGGCATGCGGTAGGCGCACCCACAGTGTCTGCCCGCCCGGGACGGGGGGAGCGTCCCAGTCCGGAAGGTGGCGAGCCAGCTCCGCGCGTAGATGGTCGTGGCATGCCTCCCGTTCAGCGGCCCGGCGGCGCCGCAATGGCTCAAGGCGCGGCAGTAGGTCAGCGGCGGCCAGCTGCGCGAGGACATTGCCGCCGAGGTCGTGCACCGCCCGCAGCCGCGCGAGTCGGGTGACGAGAGCGACGGGGGCGCGTACCCACCCGACACGCAGGCCGCCCCAGACGATCTTGCTCAGCGAGCCGACCGATACCACGGCGTCGCTGTAGGCGGCGACCGGCGGCGGAGGCTCTTCTTCTGGGAATCCCAGGTCGGTCAGCACCTCGTCGTCGATCAGGGGCACGTCGGCCGCGCCCGCGACCTCGGCCAGGCGGCGTCGCGCCAGCGCCGGTAGCACCGCTCCGGTGGGGTTATGGAAGGTCGGCACCACGTACGCGAGCGATGGCCGGTGCTCGCGCACCGCCGCCTCGATGCCCTCCAGCCCGACGGGCAGCGCGCGCAGGACCGCGCCTTCCTCGCGGAACGCCTCCACGGCACCGGGGTAGGTGGGGGCTTCCACCAGCGCAAGGTCGCCCGGCCGGAGGAGGGCGCGGGCGAGTAGGGACAGTGCCTGCTGGGCGCCGGTGGTGACCAGGATCTGCTCTGGTCGAGTGGGGACACCGCGCCGCTCGTAGTCGTCGGCGATCGCACGGCGCAGTCCGGGGTGGCCCTGCGGGTGGTACCCGATGTCGCCGGTCGTCTTCGCAAGCTCGGGCAGGACCCGCGCATAGGCCTCGGCCAGTTCCGGGGGAACGGCGTCCGGCGCGGCGCAGCCGAGCAGGATCACGTCGTCGCGTGGCTCCAGCAGGTGGAGGAAGACCGGAGCGTCGGTGGTGTGGTCCGGCGGCGCCGCGGTCGTCGGCTCCCCGGCCACGCGGGTGCCGCTCCCCTGCCGCCGAACGATTCGGCCTTCGGTGCGCAGGAGGTCGTAGGTGGCGACAACGGTGGAGCGCCCGACCGCCAGCGACGAGGCAAGTGTGCGATCCGGCGGCAACAGCGTGCCCGGCGGAAGTTCACCGGTGTCGATCAGCTGGCGCAGCCGCGCGGCGAGCAACAGGTACAGCGGCCCGCGCCCCGACGACCAGCGGCCGAGGCGCTCGGCCAGGTCGATTGGTTTCATAGCCAGACCAATTATGCACCGATTGGCTCTGGGAACGGCTCCCGCCCCGCATCCACGATGGTCGTCGTCAGGTCGACGGTCACCGTCGACGGCCAACGACGCAAGGAGCGCAACATGGCTACACCGAGCCGACAGACGCAGCACCCGGAAGCGGGCGGGCCCGTCTCGATCACGGAGGTCGTCGCCGCCCTGCCCGGTCCCTGGCAGCCGCAGGAACTCGCTCTGGTCAACGACTCCGTGGTGCGCATCGCCCGCTTGGAGGGCGAGTTCCCCTGGCACCACCACGACGAAGACGAACTCTTCCTCTGCTGGGACGGGACGTTCCGCCTCGACCTGGAAGGGCGGGAGCCGGTGGTCCTCACCCGTGGCGGCATCTTCGTCGTGCCACGGGGCCTGCGGCACCGCCCTGTCGCCGAACGACCCGCGCACGCCCTCATGGTGGAGCGGCCCGAGACCAAGCAGTACGGAAACTAGGTCCGTCGTGGGACGCGTTCCGCCCGCCCAATGATCGTGGCCTGGGCAGGGCCGTGACAGGAGGACCGGCACGCCCGGCCCAGCGCACCCCGCATCGCTGCCGGCTCTTCCGCACCCCTGCACCACACGGCGCGGCAGAGATTCCCACGGGACAGGTCGGGCTGCCACCCCCATGGCGCTGAGGTGTGCGCAGGACGGCCGGTGCAGTCGGCAGCAACCGGCAGCGGATTCCGGCCCTGTCAGTCAGGTAGCGGGATGACAGTTTCAACCAATCCCACACACCTAGAGCGACATGTTTAATACACTGTGTAATCACGATCGCTCTGACCTACGGCGACTGCGGGAGATCCTCGAAAGGAGCCGCTTGAACCTGCTCGATTCCTTGACGCTCCGCGTCCATGATCTCCACAAGTCCTATGGCGACCACCATGTGCTCCGCGGAATCCACATGGACCTTCCGCCGGGCTGCCTGGGTGGCGTGGTCGGCGAGAACGGCTCCGGCAAGTCGACGCTCCTCCAGATACTCGCCGGGCAGCTTTCCCCCGATCGTGGCACCGTATCCTACCCCGGAGGGCTCGGCTACTGCCCCCAGCACACGGTCCTCAACCCGACGTTCACCGTCGACCAGCACCTCAGATTCTTCCAGGTCGCCTATGACCTCCCCGACCTGCGGCGCGGGTGGGAGCTGCTAGAGATTCTCTCCTTCACCGAATACCGCCACCATCGGATCGGTGCCCTGAGCGAAGGCACGCAGCAGAAGCTCAATCTCGCCCTCGCCCTCATGCACGATCCGCCACTGCTCCTCCTGGACGAGCCGTACCAGGGCTTCGATTGGAAGACCTATGAACGCTTCTGGGAGCTGGCAGCCGAACTGCGCGACCGTGGCCGCTCCGTTCTGGTGATCTCCCACATCGCCTTCGACATCGCCCGGTTCGATCGCCTCTGGCACTTGGACGGCGGGCGACTGACGCCCACGTCTGCCGACGCTGTGAAGGACGGGTAACCATGCAGCGCGCCTGGATCCGCTACCGCACCGCCACCGGGTTCGCGCTTACTGAGCACGTGCGCAACCGACTGGCGCTGGTCATGGTGGTGGTGTTCGTGCCGATCTGGATGTACGTGGTGTACGGGGTCTACGCCGACGACCAGGTACGCATCTTCCTGCGCGCGTCCAACGACCATGTCACCGCACACGGCAACTTCATCGGCACGGTCTCCGGGGCCATCAATGCCGTCACGGTGATCGTGGGCTTCATGATGTTCATCGTCACCTTCCGATCGGCCTGGTTCGACCAACGCCTGGTCATGGCCGGCTACCCCTTCCCCCACCTCCTCGCCGCCAAGTTCACCGCACTGGTGGCCGCCGCCGCGTCCGTATCCGTCTACTCGGCGGCCGTGATCTTCGTGTTCTGGGTCCCCGAGCAGCCGATACTGATGTGGGCGCCGCTGTTCGGGGCCGCGCTGGCCTACGGGGGGCTGGGGGTCGCCCTCGGCGTACTGCTTCGCGGAGAGCTGGAGGGGATGTTCTTCATCATCATGCTCAGCATCATCGACGTCGGGCTCCAGAACCCCATCAGCAACCCGACCGGCGAGAGCGACATCGTCCAGTACTTCCCCTCCTACGGGGCCATGCAGAGCGCCCTGTCCGCGGGATTCCTCGACACCGTCCCCACACTCCACCTGCTCCTGGGACCCGCGTGGTTCCTGGGCGCCATCGCCGCGGCCGGGGTTGTCCTGCGCCTCCGCACCCGCGACCGCAGGATGTCCCTGCTCCCCGTCTCCTGAACAAGCCCAGATCAGCATTCTCAAGCAGTCGAGGCGGCCCACCTGGCCGCGCGCCCGCCGAACCCTGAGGCCCCGGAACGCGCGGACCACGGACGGACGGTGTCCTACCCCGTCCGCTGTTCCGCACTGTCGCGCAGGACATGAGTCGGCAGTCGGCCCTCCAGAAGCAGGAGTCCAGCGATGGTCACAGCGTTCGCCAGCCCCAGCGCGAGCCAGGGCGCCGCATGGTCGACCTCGAAGAGGGCACCGAAGAACGCCGGGGCGGCGATCGAGGCGATCGAGGCGATCGTGAAGGAGTACTGGAAGACGGCGAGGTAGCGGCCGCGCGCCTGGACCGGGGCCATACTCGCGGCCAGCCCGTTGGATACCGGCGCGTGCGTCAGCTCCGCCGCCGTGAAGAGCAGGGTCGCGAGCAGCAGGACCGGGATCACCCATCCCAGCTGCCCGGGCACGAGGGTGGCCATGAGCGCACACCAACCGGACCACAGCACCGCCGCCCCGACGAGACTCCGGGTCCGGCGTCGCCCCGCCAGGCGGCGCGCGACCGGCGCGGAGAGGACAGCGATAAGGATGGCGTTACCCGCGAGGATCGACGCCGTCAGCCATGACGGCCCCTCGATTCCACTCAGCACCACGGTGGGGAGGGCGAGGCCGAGCATCAGGCTCGACAGCGCGTAGACGGTGTTGAGGGCGACCAGCCCGAGGAAGGGGCGGTCGCGCACCAGCGCCGCGTACCCGGGGCCGGGTGCGGTCGATGGCCGGCGCCGGGGCTGACCGGTGCGGACGAACGCGGCGATCAACACGGCCGCGAGGGCGAAGCAGACGGCCGCGCCATAGGCGACGGCGCGGTAGGCGGCCTCGCGCCCGTCGGCGACGACCACTCCGGTCAGCAGGCCGCCCGCCGCGAGCCCGGCGGTTCGTGCCCCGTTGCTGATCGCGTACCAAGTGTCCGTGCCGCGCTGCGAGGTGCTGTTGTCGGCGTAGTCCGCGACCGCGGTGAAGATGGCCGACCAGAAGAAGCGGACGCCGAGCGCCACCAGGCTCGCGGCGAGGAAGATCCCAACGGGCCCGCTCACCCACGCGTAGGCGAAGAATCCCACCGCCTGCATCACTTGGGCCGCGACGACAACGGGGAGGGCACCGAACCGATCAGCCATGGCGCCGGCCCAGACGGGGATCGGGAGGGTGATGAGGTTCGCGACACTGAGCAGCACGCCGAGAAGCGCCAGCGGGACTGGAGTGAGCTCGGTGAAGTAGACCAGCGACAACGGCAGGAACAGCCCCTGGCCGAGCGAGTCGATCGCGAGAGCGGCGACCAGCACACCGCCGCCCCGGCTCGCTCCACCGGTACCGCTACTCACAGGCATACGCTCCCCCAGATCGTCCGACGGGCGGCAGTGGAAGGCCGGGCCACGTCAGCCGCACGCTGTTCCGCTGGGCGCGTCGACGTCGTGGTGCGTGTTTCTCCCGCTCGCGGCGATATCCCGCGTGGTCAGAGCCGTGGCGATCGGGGTCCCCGTGCGTTCGGCCGCCACCAGGCGCTCCTTGACCTGCCGCAATGTGCGCGGCCGCCAGCCGGGACCGTCGCAGCACCTGGAGTGGAAGGTCACCCCTGCCCGCAGGAGGGCCGACAGCACGCGCCATCCAGCGTCGTCCCCGCTCTTGGGGACCTCCAGGTCGTTGCCAGCGTCGATCAACCGACCTCTGCAGTTCGGGCACGAAAGAACCGGCTCCGTCACTGCGTCACGCGGGGGCCGTTTGAACGCGACACAGCAGGCCAAGCAGACGAAATGACGCCCTGGGGCGGTGGAGCGTTCGCACATGCGGAACAGTATCGCCGCACTCGATACGCGCGTGCCAACGGGTTTCCCGCCGCTTGCTACTCGGTGATCACGGCGTATGCCGGCGTCGTACAGAACCTCGTCTAGGCCCGGACCCCTTGAGGAACCGAGCCACGTCGCGCCGCCCCCAGGGGTTTCGATCCTGATCGAAATGCCTTGCGCCGTGCGCCTGCGGGGCCACACCGTGGGTCGACGACGGCATCCGGTAGATAGGGGGCGTGTGCCATGTATTGGACGCAATCGGTCGCTCGGGCGGCCGTAGTTGTGCTCATCGCAGCGGGTAGTGGTGCGGTCGCCGCTGGGGCCGCTGCGCACGATGACGACGGCGGGCCTGGTGGTGGGGGCCGCATCGCGCCCGCTGACGACGACTGGAGTTAATCGCGCTCGGGGTGGTGCCGTCGGTACGGGCAGACGTACGTCAGGTGATCTTGGCGTAGGCCGTGGGCACCTCAACCTGGCAGGTTCCGCCCCAGTGCAGGGTGGTGGTCCCCCAGAGGGACGTGACGACTTCTCCACGCCCGACCGAGCGGCTGTACTCGGAGTGGTAGGCGGGCGAGGGAATCCCCTTCGTGTTG
The DNA here is from genome assembly GCF_002263495.1 of Nocardiopsis gilva YIM 90087. NCBI lineage: Bacteria > Bacillati > Actinomycetota > Actinomycetes > Streptosporangiales > Nocardiopsidaceae > Nocardiopsis > Nocardiopsis gilva. Next base: position 3,789,956 of record NZ_CP022753.1, read on the forward strand.
TCCCAGAAGCTGTCACTGACCTCGGTGTCGGCGTTGGTCCACCGGATCGTCAGTTCGTGCGAGATGACCACTCCCGCGATGGAGCCATATCCGTACTCCCAACGCGCTCGGCCGTAGCCCTCGTTGTAGATCGAGATATGGCTGTAGCCACACACACCCCACCGAACATCCTGAGGCGCGGAATCGCCTCCCTCAGCGGCCTTCTCGCAGTAGCCCTTGTCAACGGCGTAGTCAAAGGCGTCATCATTCAGTCCGGCACAGTCGAGCAGCATCGCCGCTCGGACCGTGGCGTCCGGTTCCCTGTCTGTTTCCGCAACCGCCGGAGGTGTCGGCAGCATCGCGGCAAAGGCGCCGAACATTGCGAGACCTGCAAGAACATTGCGCAGCACGCGGTTTCACCCGTCCCTTCGCGTCGCGTTAGAAACAGCACGAAGGACGGTAGTTGTGCACGCTCTGTGATCGCCAGCGAGATAAATGTCCCGGATGCGCTACTTCCTCATCACCGTTATCACCCGTTAAGACTGATCACCTTTCCGTCAGCAGGGCGATGAAGGGCCCCTCCGCGGATCAGTTTGCCCTTCATGCGGCGGCGACATAAGCTCCGCAGGATCTGCGACCGTTGTAAGGGCGACAATGCGTTTGAACGTCACTGGCCCCTTTCCCGCCTTTCCCTGGCCTCCTTACGAGATCCGCTTCCCTACCGCCACCGACTGGACCCGATTCGTCGACCCCGAAACCGCGGACGCAGACCTGCTTCCTCTCCCGGTCATCCCTCGGCCCACGGGAAACCCCGAGGCTGCCCGACAATGGCGGGAGTGGCAGGACGCGCTGCTGTCCGGGCAGTGTCCGACGGCACGCCCCCGCATGTTCATTCCGCCAGACTCCCACGACGCCGCCAGCCAGCCACCGCCCGATTTCCACCAGCTCGCGCGTTGGCCCGAGCTGCGCCAGCACTGCCGCGCTTCATGGGGGTCCTTCCAGCGCTGGCGGATCGCTTTCTTCCACCGGTTGGTAGAGCTCCACGCCAATATGCCCCACTCGCAGATGGTCGAGAGCGTGCGCTCGATGGCCCCCGGGCAGTCTGCCGTCATCAACATCATCGGGCTGGCCGAACCGACCGTCCTCCGCGAACAGCCCGGCGACGCGACGATCACCCTCGGATTCTTCGGCTCGCGTCACTACCTGCCCTGGCTGAGCGCGTTCGCTGCCACCGCTCCCCAACGCGAAAGCCCGCCCGACTGGTTCACCCCACCGCCGCCCCCTCCACTTCCTGGCGGCGGCCGCGCGCCCACGGAGATCGGGACTCCCAGGGTGACCGTTGGGAGCAGTACGTACGCCGACTGGTTCGCCTTCACGTGCCCCGACATCGCAGCTTCCGACCTGATCGAATCCCCGCTGGGGTGCCCCGAGTCCGACGAGCGCCTGGCTCGTCAGTGGCACAGCTGGTGGGAGCAGGCGCGAACCGTCCCGGAGGGGCGGCAAGGGCTGGACGAGCTGCTCATGGGCTTCGCCGAGGCCCACCCCGATTTCAACCCGATGACGCCGTGGCCAGAGCTACGCGCCTACTGCCGCGCGGCCTGGCCGACATTCCGCGACTGGCATCCCCGTACTCGGCGCCACGTGGAGGAGGCGGCGCGCCAGGCCACGCGCAGGATCACCGACCTGCACGCCCTCCACCCCGGCTGGAGCAAGGTCGCGCCCCGCCGCGACGTCATCGACGTGGTTCCCGTGAGCAGCGCGCGGGTCGTGGCACAGGAACCCGGCCATGCCGTGATCACAGCGGGGCTGGTCGGCTCGGCGGACTTCGCCGACTGGGTGCTGGACTTCACCGCCGACCCTGCTGGCTAGTCCGTGGCCTCTGCCGAGGTCAGCGGCGGCTGTAGCGCAGGCCCACGGCGCCCGTGGCGAACACTGTTGTCCCGGCGAGCTGCCACGTCGAGGCTGGGATGTCCTCGGAGAACAGGCGCAGGCCGCCACCGAGTACGGAGGGCAGCAGGTTCACGCGAAGTTCGTCGACCAGGTCGGCGCGCAGCAGCGCCTGGATGATGCTGGCGCTGTTGAGGACGAGGATGTCCCGCCCCGGTGTGCTTTTGAGTGCGGCGACCTCCGCTTCGAGATCACCCGCGGCGATGCGCGCGTTACGCCAGCTCGCGCTGGACAAGGTGCGCGAGAAGACGACCTTCTCAACGTCGTCGAGCCACACGGCGAGGTCGCGATCGCGCGCGGGGCTCTCGGGGTTCTTCGCCACCGTCGGCCAGAACTGGGAAAAGCCCTGGTAGTTCCTCCGGCCCAGCAGCACCGTGCTCGCACCGCGCCAGACGCCCTCGAAACTCTCCATCATCTCGATGGCGTGCTCGACGAGCCAGTCCATGGCGCCGTCGGGCCCAGCGGTGAACCCATCCATGGACACGTGCACCCAGGCGACCAGCTTGCGCTGCGCCCCCGAATCGACGTTCTCCGAGCCTGTCATGGCAGAGGTCTCCGTTCGTCTCATGGTGGCGGTCGCAAGCCCGCGAAGGTGACCTTGACGAGACGGTGGGCTGCCGCCTCGGAGTGCAGGCCGCGGGCCGCCATGAGGGCGTTAACGCAGTAGCTCGCGAGTTCGTCGGGGGCGACGTCGTCTCGGAGGTCTCCGTCGCGTGCCCCTTCGGCCAGCAGGTCGCGGATCATGTTGTGGAGCCGTTGATGTGCCACGGTGGCCTGCTCGCCCTGGTGGAGGAAGGCCGAGAGCTCGGCCCCGTGGCCGCCCTGTTCTCCATGGCCTGCGTGGTCCCCGTGGCCTTTATGGTGACCGTGATTCCCATGGGGTCGGTGGGCCAGGATGACGGCGAAGGCCTCCAGCACGGCTTCGAGCCGCTCCCCCGCCGTGCCGCCGGTCTCCTCGCGGACCTTGGTGAGGTATTCGAGGTGGCCGGTCACCTTGCGCTCGTGCCAGGCGAGCAGGATCGATTCGACGTCCGGGAAGTACTTGTAGAGGGTCGCCCGCCCGATGCCGGTCTCCTTGGCGATCCGCGACATCGTGACCGACGTCAGCCCGTGCTCGGCGACCAGCTTCGCCGTGGCGTCCAGGGTGGCCTCTCGCACCGCGCGGCGGTGTTCCTCGATCGTCTCGTTCCACAGCTTCGGCACCGCCTCAGTCTAGGCAATGCCACCGACAAGACACTGTGAATCGACAGCGACACTTTGTATCGATAAAATGAGAGTGCCATGGCGACGGCCCGACGCCGACGATCATCCCCCCTCGACCTCAGGGAGCCCACCCATGACCGACCAGCAGCCGCGTCGCGCCGACGACGCCACCGGTACAGCACCAGATCAGCCCCCCATCACCGGCATGCCGCGCTGGGTGAAGGTGTTCGGCATCCTCGCAATCGCCGTGCTTGTGACCATCGCCATCGTTCACCTGGCCGGTGGCGGTATGGGGAACCACGGACACGGCGCAGGCGACGCGGCGTCCTCTGGCGCTGTCGCGGAGCAGCAGCAGAGCGCGCAGCGGTCGTGAGCGTGCCCATGACCATGCCGCCCCGGCTCCGCAAGGTCGCTCTTACCGCCCACGTCACCTCGTCCGTCGGCTGGCTCGGAGCGGTCGCCACCTTCCTCGCCTTGGCCGTCGCCGGGCTGGCGGTCCAGGACACCCTGACCGCGCGGGCCGCCTACCTCGCGATGGAGCTCACCGCGTGGTTGGTCATCGTCCCGCTGAGTTTTGCCTCCCTACTGACGGGGCTCATCTCCTCGCTGGGCACCACGTGGGGCCTGTTCCGGCACTACTGGGTGCTGATCAAGCTCCTGCTGACCGCCGTCGCCACGGTCCTGCTTCTGGTGCATCTGCAACCGATCGGCTTCATGGCCGGAGTCGCGGAGGACACGACAGCGGCCCTGGCCAGCACCGACCACACCGCCGTGCGAACGCAGCTCGTGTTCGACGCCGGCGCCGCCCTGGTGGTCCTGCTCGTGGTCACATCGCTGGCTGTGTTCAAACCGCGCGGCTTGACACCCTACGGGCAGCGCAAGCAGAGCGCGCTGCGCGTGGGCACCGCCCGCGCCTCGCGGAACCTGGAGGTTCGTCGAACCGACACCGGGATCACGCGCCAGAGGTCATAGAGGCGAGGCCGCTCGCAGCTCTCAGAAGGAGCCATCGGGAAACAGCACGGCGCGGAACAGGCGACGGGCCGCGCGTGTGGCGGGTTGCCGCCAGGTGGGCGTGGCGTTGGCGAGCACGGCCACGGCCGCGTCGGCGGTCGGGCTGAATCCGACGAACGCCGTGAAGCCGCCGGTGCCACCGGTGTGCCACAGCAGGGTCTGCCCGCCGATCACGCGGTGGTTCCACACCAGGCTGATGCTGGTCCCGGCGGCACCGGCACGCCCCGCCATGAGACGGCGTGGGACGCGGGCCGCCCGCAAGGCGTCGGCGAGTGGCGGTTTGATCATCTCTGGGCGCAGGTGGGCACGCAGGTAGATCAACAGGTCGGCGGCGGTGGACCGAACGGCTCCCGCGCCGGCGAGGGCACCGAAGTGCCAGGGGCCGACCGGCCGACCACGGCGGTGGCCAGTGGCAGAGCGCGTCGCCGGGGCGATCGCGGGTGGCGCGCCGCTGTCGTCCATCCCGAGCGGGCCCATGATGCGCTCAGCGACCAGCTCGGGATAGCTGGTCCCGGCGGCGTCGGCCAGGAGTTGGCCCAGCAGGCCGACCCCGAACGTGGAGTAGTGCGGCGGAGGCGGCGTCGCGGGTGCGGGCCGCAGCCGGGCGGTGGCGCGGTGCAGGTCGTCGCGCGAGTAGCGGGCATACGGGTCGGCGAGCCATTGGGCGACCGCCCCCGGGAACAGGTTGCGCGGCAGTCGGGGCATCCCGGCCGTGTGGGTGGCCAAATCGAGCAGCGTGATCGGGCGCTCACCGCGGCGCGGCCGGGCGTCGGGCGGCAGGTAGGTGTCGATCGGGTCCTTGTAGTCGACGTCGCCGTTGGCGGCCATCTCGGCGAGCAGCAGGGCGGTGAAGGTCTTGGTGACCGAGCCCGTTTCGAAGGTCGTGTAGGGGTCGACCAGGTCCGGCAGCCCGCGCCGCTGGAAGCCGACGGCCCGCACCGCCTCCTGCGTCCCCCGGATCACGGCTGCCGTCGCAGCGGGCACGCGCGTCTCGGCGAGCAGGGGACGCATGTGGATGTCGAGCAGGGTGGAGAGGCTCTGAGTCTGGGCCGATGTCGTCACGCCGCACCTCCCGATGCCGCCGAGCTGGTACTGAGCGCACGCGACACCGTCATTGTCGCGGCAAGGACGGCGACGATCGTTGGGTGGTGATGGTTGCGGAACGCGCGCTGGGCGTCGCTCGATGGGCGGGTGACACCGTTCGGGAGCATGCCGTCGTCCTTCTGGGCCTGTGCCAGGTGGGCCCACACATGCGGGTAGAAGAGCGGGTGCCGCAGACAGGTACCGACGATGAGGAATTCACCGAGCAGGTCCCAGAACGAGGTCTCGTTGAAGACCTCCACCCAGACCGGTAGCCACTGGTGGAGGTAGTCCTCCAGCTCTCGCGGCAGTCCGTCGGGGTGGGCGCCCCAGTCGGTGAGGTGGAAGACGGTGTGGGTGACGCCGTAGGCGTTGTGGGCGTCCAGCATCCACGGTTCGGGGGTGCCGCCGAGCCAGGTGAGTGCGGTGAGGTCGGCGGGATCGTCGTAGAGGGGAATGCCGGTTCTTCGGGCCGCGGCGAGCATCGCTAACCGTCGGTTGGGCACATGTTCGGGCACGCGTGAGGCACGCAACCCTGCCAGATGGGCGGCCAGTTCTTCCAGTTCGGGGTGCTCGTAGCCGCCAGCCGCGAAGATGGAGTAGATCTCCAGCGGGTGGGTCGCGGCAGGGGTGTGCTGCTGCAGCCGGAAGAGGAGGTCGCCTTCGCGGAACTCGCGCCAGGCGAAGTCGAACAGGGAGTCGGCGATACCCGAACTACGCGGTCCGAAGACCGCCTCGCGCCGGACGAGGCCGGCGGCCAAGGCGAGCTCGCTCAGCGACTTCAGCGCGTCTCCGTCGATCTCGTGGTCGGGCACGTCCCGGGCCAGCGCGAAGCACGAGCGGACCTGGTCGAGCCAGTCCAGGGCACTGTCACCGACCCGGTGGGCGGATCCGATGCTTGCGGCATCCATCAGCGCTTCGGTTCCTTGAGGAGGTGGGCGATCGTCAGTTCCAGCGCCGTGCGGGGCTCGCCCGTGGCGAGCATCGCCATGTGCTCCAGCGCAGGAGTGAGCAGCGGTTCCGGCGCGGTGCTGTGGTCCAGGGCAAGCCAACGGGCCAGGCGCGCGGCGGTGAGGTGGTCGCGGCGCAGCATCGAGCGGACCATGCCCCGGCTGAGGTCGGCGCGCCGACGTCCGGCCTCGTTGCGGGTGGCGCCGACGAGTCCGGGCAGTGCGAGTGGGGACAGCCGCGCGTAGGCGACCGACCAGGCGGGCCAGCGCTCGTCGATGCTGGCCGCGATCCCCTCGCCCGAGTCGCTGTCGACGGCGGCGGCGGGCGACAATCCCTCCCATGTCGTGGCATCGACGGCGAAGCGGGCCAGCACGCGCCGCAGGGCCCAGTCACGGGCGGCCCAGACGAGGTCGGGGGTGGGCGAGACCGGCGGCGCGGGATAGGCCCGCGCCGCCTCGCGGACCACAGCGATGTCATCGTCCCCCGGGACCCGGTCGCACAGGACGTAGGGGGCGAGGATGTCGGCGCCGAGGACGCGGACCGCCCCCAGGCCCGTGCCGCTGTCATCGAGTTCGGCGACGCGCCGTTGCAGCGTGAAGGCGCGGCCAGGGGCCGCCAGGGCGCTGGCCGCGTCGGCGGCCAGGACCTGGGTGGCTTCCTCGACTCGGGCCGAGGGCGATGAGGTCAGCATGGGCGAATTGTCAGAACGCCCGGGCGCAGGCGAGGTTCTGGATCACGCCGCCGTGGGTGTCCTCGATCGGATCGTCGTTGGGGTTGGCCGACAGCAGAAGACTGAGATTGGCACTGAGATCCGCACGTGGTGCCGCGTACGGGGGAGCCTCGGCCGTTTCTCCAGCGTGTACGAGTGTCTGCACCGCCAGTTGGTCCTCAGCCTTCACCCCCGCGCCATGGAGTTGTGAGGACATGTGCGCTGCCATACCGATCCCCCCTGCGAATTGGAACGAATCTGATCGCACCAAGAATGACGGCTGCCGACAGGTTGCGACAAGCGCCCGCCATTCCCAATATCGCGTTCTGGCTGACGCCTAATTCATCCACTAAAACACCCGACGTGGCGCGTCATCGCATGTCAAGACCGGGGGCAACAGATCGTTTCACGGCGAGGAATGCCGCCGCATATGTCCGACAAAATCTCCCTATCTCCCAGCGACTCCTACCGATACCGTATCGCGCGAACCGGCCCGCATTTCGGTCAGCGGGAATAGCGGCGGAGTCTGTCTGGCCACTCTCCTGGCCGGGACACCCAGTGTCCAGGACAGCGGGACTGAGATCTCGTCGCATGTGGTGCGTCCGCGGTAGCGGATCAGCGTGCAGGCGATGCGGCAGAGCCTGGGAAACGGACCGCCTCGCGCTCGTGGCGGCGGTGCAGTCGGAGCCCTTGTCGTCGCGGAGTGCTGCGCCGACGCCCGGACACCTCCGTCCGGCTCAGCTCCCGGCGGTGACCGACTCGGCCTCCGGCTGCTCCGCTGCCTCCTTCGGCGAAGGACCGGTCGTCCCCTCCGCGGCGTCCGCAGATCGGGGCGGGCCGGTGATGCCCTGCTCGGCCGCCATCTCCATGACCACGCGTGGGCCGGTCCACAGGGTCGGCAACAGGATGAAGCCGACGGGGACGGCCGCGACCACGATGAACGACTGAAGCGCGTCGACCCCGCCGTCTCCGACGCCCAGCAGGGCAGCTCCCGCCAGTCCCATGCCGAGGCACCAGAACATGCGGACCCACCCCGTGGGTTCACCCTGGTGCATGCTCGACGCCGAGATGGTGTAGGACATGGTGTCCATGGTGGAGGCTAAGAACACCAGCGACACGACCACCATGATCACACCGAGCACGGCGGTGAAGGGCAGCGCCTGGATGATGGACATCGCCGCGGCGGGGAGCCCGTGCTCGGCGTAGGGATCCGAGATGACGCCGGGTCGCTGCAGTTCGAGATAGAGGCCCGTGCCTCCAAGCGCGCTGAACCACATGTTGGTGACGACCGCGGGAAGGACGGTCGCGCCGAGGAAGATGTCGCGCACGGTGCGGCCGCGGGAGATTCGGGCGATGAAGATCGCCATCATGGGCGCGTAGCCGAGGAACCAGCCGAAGAAGAACACGGTCCAGTAGGCGAGCCAGTCGCCGTCGCCGCGGAACAGCGACATCGTGACGAACTCGCGGGCGTAGACCGCGCTCGCCTGGAGGTACGCGTCGACGACGAACGCCCCCGATCCGAGGGCGACGATGGCCAGGAGGAGGGCGACTGCCGCCCACACGTTGATCCGACTCAGCAGCTGGATTCCGCGCGAGATCCCGCTGAGCAGGGAGATCGCGGCGACCACGGTGATGCTGAGGATGATGCCCGCCTGGACGGCGTAGCCGTCGGGCGTGCCGAAAAGGATGCCCGACATGTAGGACACCTGCAGACCGAGGAAACCGAGCGGTCCCACGGTGCCGGCGACGGTCGCCGCGATGCAGGCGATGTCGGTTACCGTCCCGAGCCAGTGCGTGCGGATCCGCTCGCCCATGAGCGGGTACAGGAGCGTCCGCGGACGCAGGGGCATGCCCTTCTGAACGCCGTGCATCATGACCAGGGTGGCGAGCGACCCGCCGATGGCCCAGGACCCGAAACCCCAGTGCGTGAAGCTCTGGGCGAGCGCCACGGCGACGCCGGCCATGGGCCCATCGACGGAGTCGGCGTACTGCGGCGGGGTCGTGGTGTAGTGGGCGATCGGCTCCGCCGCGGCCCAGAACACGCCGCCGGCCGCGAGGAGGGTCGTCAGCACCATGGCGACCCACCGGAAGCGGCTGAACTCGGGCGTAGCGGTTCCGCCCATGCGCACCCGGCCGTAGCGGGAGAAGGCGAGCACGGCGGCGACCGCGAAGGTGGCCAGCAGGAGCAGTTGCCAGTAGGCGCCGAACCAGTCGGCTGACCAGGTGAACGCGGCGCCCACGGCCGCCCCGGCGGTGTCGGGCGCGATGAGGGTCGCGCCGACGAAGGCAGCCAGCAGACCGCCGCTGACGGTCATGACCCAGACGTCCGCCCGTCCGGTTTTGGCCAGGGGCGAACGCTGATCGTTGATCGTGGGGATTGGAGGACACTCCTCGAAGTCCGTCCACGGCCGGAATGACACATCGGCCCGTGGAGCCGGCACGCGGGCCGGTGGCAGGCAAGGAAAGCGAAGCTTTCCGACAAACCTCCGATATTACCCTCCGCAGTCCTGCCGACGCGGGTGACGCGATTCATGCGCGCCCCGTCCGACCGGCTGACAAGGGGCTGCGCACCGATGTGCCGTATCCCACCCGGTGGTGCGGTTCAACGCGTGCGGGGCCCGTGCCGCGCAGAGCACCGCGCGACCGTGGGTGCACGCCAGGACGTCCACCTGCCGCGCGCGACTCCCGGGCAGGGACCTCGATGGGGACCCCACGAGCACCGCGCATGCACGGAGTCGCCGTTGGCGAGCGGTGCGGGGAGAGCTGTCCCTCCCCCGGTCAACCGGCCTACTCCGCCAACAGCACCCGGGCCACCGAGGCGTCGGTGACAAGCGAAGAGATGAGCCCGGTGCGCAGCATGATCCCAATGGCCTCGGCCTTGGCAGCGCCCCCGGCGACGGCGATGACCTCGGGAACGCGGCGCAGCTGCTCGGCGCGCACGCTGAGCACGCGGTCGTCGAGATCGGTGCGTACCTGCTCCCCCTTGGTGTTGAAGAGCTGGGCCGACATGTCGGCGCGCACGCCCATCTCCGCGTAGCGGGCGCGCTCGTCGGGGCTGACGGCCTGGTAGACGGTCGAGGTCTGCTCGTCCCAGCCGCCGATCGCGACGACGGCCTTGGTCAGGCGTTCGAAGTGGCCGAAGGCGGCGGCGATGCCGGGGTCGGCGCGCAGCGTGCGCGCGGTGGCGGCGTCGGGGAGGACCAGCGGCGCGTAGATGGGGTAGGCGGATCCCCCCGAGATGTGCGCGGCGCGGCGCACCGTCTCCACCGGCCCCGTGTCGTTGGGTTGGTCCGAGATGACGCCGTTGAGCTGCACAATCGTGCAGGGTTCGAGCCGGGTCAGCTCGGCGCACATGATCTCCAGGGTGCGCCCCGAGGTGAGCCCGAGGACGTCATCGGGGGTGACGATCTCACTCAGCAGGTCGGCGGCGACCGTACCGACCTGACGACGGGTCTGGAGAGGGTCGCCGGACTCCGCCACAACGATGGCGTGGTGCAGACCGAAGGCCTCGCGCAGTCGATCGGAGCGTTCGGCGTCGAGTTGGGCGGGCAGCCGGATGTCGATGCGCACGATGCCGCTCTCACGGGCCGTCTCCAGCGCCCGGGCCACCTTGAACCGGCTGAGCCCGAACTCCTTGGCGATCTCCACCTTGGAGCGGCCGTCGAGGTAAAAACGCCGCGCGATCGCGGCCACCTGAACCAGCTCCGCCGGGCCGCGCGCCGGGGCCGCTTCCGCGTTCCCGAGGACGGTCTCGCCTTCCGCAGACCGTCGACCTGTCGTTTCGCTCATGTGAGTCCAACCGTGCTCATAGGTAAAGCATACATTGACATCGGGTTTCGCATGTGTTTTGAATGACATTAGTCATATGAGAACACTACCGCTCAGATGAGCACATACCTGTCTGGGCGGACAGCGAGGAGCACCCGTGCGCGCAGCCATCATCGAGCAACCTGGATCGATCACCGTCGGTGAGCGGCCCGATCCCGTACCCGGTGCGGAGGGGGTGGTGATCCGCGTCGGTGCCTGCGGCATCTGCGGCACCGACCTGCACATCGCCGACGGCGAGTTCCCGCCCAGCCCCTACCCGCTGGTTCCCGGGCACGAGTTCGCCGGTGAGATCGTCGCCGTGGGCGGCGGAGCGCCCGGCGGGCTCCGCGTCGGCGACCGAGTGGCCGTCGATCCGTCCCTCTTCTGCGGGCACTGCGCGTTCTGCCGCGCCGGACGCGGCAATCTGTGCGCCAACTGGGGCGCCACCGGCGACACCGTGGACGGCGCCTTCGCCGAATACGTGGCCGTGCCCGCCGCCAACTGCTACCGCATGCCCGAGGAGATGGGCTTCCGCGAGGGCGCCCTTATCGAACCGCTGTCGTGTGCGGTGCACGGGGTCCGCCGCATCGGCGTCAGCGCGGGCGAGCGGTTCCTCCTCATCGGCGCCGGGACGATGGGCCTGCTGCTGCAGCAGCTGCTCCAGCAGAGCGGAGCCCGCGTCACCATGGTCGACCGCAACGCCGAGCGGCTGAAGATCGCCGCCGAGCTCGGCGCGCACGCCGTCGCCACCGACACCGCCGACCTCCACGACGAGCTCTTCGACGCCGCCGTGGACGTCACCGGAGCCCCGCCCGCGATCGAGACCGCGTTCAACGCGCTCCAGCGCGGCGGACGCCTGCTCATCTTCGGCGTCGCCGCCGACGACGCCCGGGTCAGCCTCTCGCCCTTCCGCATCTACAACGACGAGATCACCGTCGTCGGCTCGATGGCCGTGCTGAACAGCTTCGGTGCCGCGCTGGACCTGCTGGCGTCGGGAGCGCTGCGCACCAGCCCGCTGCTCAGCCACGCCCTGTCGCTGGACGACTTCCCCGCGGCCCTCGACCTGACGCGGTCGGGAGCCGGGGTCAAGGTCCAGGTCGTTCCCGACGCCGCCGCGGCGCGGCAGTAGCGCTTCGGCCGCTCGACAGGTTCGGGAGGATCCCCCTGATGCACAGAACTTCGCGCAACGCCATCGCACCGACCGCCGCGCTCGCCGCTGGAGCGCTGCTGCTCACCGGCTGTGCCGGAGCCGGTGCCATGGCGGCCGGGGACGGCGACGACACGATCGTCATCGCCATCGTGGCCAACCCGCAGATGCAGGACGCCATTTCGCTGCAGTCACGCTTCGAGGCTGAGCACCCCGGCATCAACGTGAACTTCGTGTCGCTGCCCGAGAACGAGGCGCGCGCCAAGATCACCACCTCCATCGCGGCCGGTGGAGGAGAGTTCGACGCGGTGATGATCAGCAACTACGAGACCGCCCAGTGGGCGGAGTTCGGCTGGCTGGAGAACCTGCAGCCCTACATGGACCGCACCGAGGGCTACGACTCCGACGACTTCATCCCCTCCATCCGCGAGGACCTGTCCCACCAGGGCGACATGTACTCGGTGCCGTTCTACGGCGAGACGTCGTTCGTCGCCTACCGCAAGGACCTGTTCGACAAGGCCGGGGTGGAGATGCCGGACAACCCCACCTGGCCGGAGATCGCCAAGCTGGCCGCGACCGTCGACGGCACGAAGCCGGGCGTCTCGGGCATCTGCATGCGCGGCCTTGCCGGGTGGGGCGAGGTGCTCGCGCCGTTCAACAGCCTCCTGCACACCTACGGCGGACGCTGGTACGACGAGGACTGGAACGCGCAGCTGGACTCGCCGGAGTTCCGCGAGGCCGCCGAGTTCTATGTGGACCTGGCCCGCGAGCACGGCCAGCCCGGCGCGTCCAACAGCGGCTTCGGGGACTGCCTGAACCGCTACAGCCAGGGCCGTGCGGCGATGTTCATCGACTCCACGTCGATGGTCAGCACCGTCGAGGACGAGGACTCCAGCACCATCGTCGGCAAGAGCGGCTACGTCCCCGCACCGGTCATGCGCACCGACCAGGGCGGCTGGCTCTACACCTGGTCGCTGGGCATCCCCGCCACCTCGCAGCACAAGGAGGAGGCCTGGAAGTTCCTGTCGTGGATGACCGACAAGGACTACATCAAGCTGGTCGGCGAGGAGTACGGCTGGCAGCGGGTGCCTCCGGGCAACCGCCTGTCCACCTTCGACATCCCCGAGTACCAGGAGGTCGCCGGGGCCTACGCCGAGCCGATGCTGAACGGGATCCAGAGCGCCGATCCCGCCAACCCCACGACGGAGCCCGTTCCCTACACCGGCATCGGCTTCCTGGCGATTCCGGAGTTCCAGGACCTGGGAACGCGGGTCAGCCAGCAGTTGAGCGCGGCCATCGCCGGGCGCATCAGCGTCGATGAAGCGCTGGAGCAGAGCCAGCGCTATGCCCAGGCCGTGGGCGACACCTACAAGGAGGAATCCTGATGAGCCCCACGACGACGGCGCGGGCGGAGGCGGTGCGGCCGGCAGCGGTCGAGCGGCGTCTGGACCCGCGGTCGGCGGAACGGGCCCGCGGGTGGTCGCGGCGCGCCCCGCTGATGCCGGCGCTGATCTTCATGATCGCCGTGACCCAGCTCCCGTTCCTGTTCACCATCTTCTACTCGCTGCAGTCCTGGAACCTGCTGCGCCCCGGATCGCAGGCGTTCGTCGGCCTGGCGAACTACGCGGCGGTGCTGACCGACACCCAGTTCCTCACCGCCGCGCTGAACACCGTGGTGATCACGGCGTCGTGCGTGCTGGTCGCCATGGCGCTGGGCATCGGCCTGGCCCTGCTGCTGGACCGCAAGTTCCTCGGGCGGGGCGTGGTGCGCACGATGCTGATCACCCCGTTCCTGATCCTGCCGGTGGCCACGGCGCTGCTGTGGAAGCACATCATGTTCGAGCCGGTGTTCGGGCTGATCAACTTCCTGCTGAGCCCGTTCGGGGTGGGTGACATGGACTGGGTGTCCAACTACCCGGTCATCGCGGTGGTCACCGCGCTGGTTTGGCAGTGGACGCCGTTCATGATGCTGCTGGTGCTGGCCGGGCTGCAGAGCCAGGGCCGCGACGTCATCGAGGCCGGGCAGGTCGACGGCGCCAACCGGTGGCAGATGTTCGTCTTGATCACCCTGCCGCACCTGCGCCGCTACATCGAGCTGGGCGTGCTGCTCGGGTCGATCTACGTGGTCAACACCTTCGACACGATCTACATGATGACGCAGGGCGGCCCCGGGACCGCCAGCGCCAACCTGCCCTTCTACATCTACCAGAGGACGTTCCTGGGCTTCGACATCGGCCAGTCGGCCGCTATGGGCGTCATCGTCGTCATCGGCACCATCATCCTGGCCATGCTCGCGCTGCGGTTGATCTTCCGGTCGTTCATGTCCGTGCAGGAGGGGATCTCATGACCACCGCAGCTCTGCCAGAGCCGATCACGGAAGGGGAGAACAGCGTGGCTACTGCTCCACGCCGTGCCGACCGGCCGCGTTCCGCTCGGCACGGGGAAGGCGGACGACGCGCCGCCGGCACCGCTCTGACCGTCGTGACCTGGGGCACCGGCCTGCTGTTCGTCTCTCCTGCGCTGTGGATGGTGTTGACCGGCTTCAAACACGAGAGCGACGCCGCCACCGACCCGCCGCGGGCACTGTTCCAGCCGACCTTGGACCGGTTCAGCACGGTGGTCGACTCCGGCATATTGCCCTACCTGGGCAACTCGGTGATTGCCACCGTGGCCTCGACGGCACTCGTGCTCTTGCTGGGAGTCCCGGCCGCCTACGCGCTGTCGATCAAGCCGGTACGGCGCACGCAGGACGCGCTGTTCTTCTTCATCTCGACCAAGATGCTGCCCGTGGTGGCGGTCGTAGTCCCGCTGTACGTCGCCGCCGCGGAGGTGGCGATGCTCGACAACATCTGGACACTGGTCATTCTCTACACGGCGATGAACCTGCCGATCGCGGTGTGGATGCTGCGCTCGTTCTTCCTGGAGGTGCCCACCGGCATCGTCGAGGCGGCGCAGATGGAGGGAGCGGGGCTGCCGCGGGTGCTGTGGTCAGTGATGCTGCCGGTCATGGCACCCGGCATCGCCGCCACGGCGCTGATCTGCGTGATCTTCTCCTGGAACGAATTCTTCTTCGCGGTGAACCTGACGGCGGTGCAGGCGGCCACGGTCCCGGTGTTCATGGTCGGGTTCATCACCAGCGAGGGCCTGTTCCTGGCCCAGCTGTCGGCCGCCGCCACGCTGGTGTCGCTGCCGATCGTGATCGTCGGCTGGATCGCTCAGCGCCAGCTGGTCCGCGGTCTGTCGATGGGCGCGGTGAAGTAGTCGGCCGCTCGGCGACGCCGGGGAAGGGCGGGAGCGGATCACGCGGCGACCAGCGCCGTTTGACGCCGCGACGGACAGGTGGTGGTATCAATCCATGTTGATGCGATCCCTGGCGGGTGCGAACGGCACCGCTCCCGCCGCCCCCACCCTCCCCTCGGCCGGTGACCGATGACGGGCCCGACATCGTCGGCACCCCTGGATGCCGTGGTCATCGGCGGCGGACAGGCGGGCCTGGCGACGGGATACTTCCTGCGCCGGGCCCACCTCGACTTCGCCATCCTGGACGCCGAGGAACGGCCTGGCGGCTCCTGGCAGCACTACTGGGACTCGCTGCGGCTGTTCTCTCCGGCCGAGCACAGTCCGCTGCCTGGGTGGTGGATGCCCCGCGAGGAAGGCGCGGAGTTCCCGTCGGCCGCACACGTCGCGGACTATCTGGCCGCGTACGAGACGCGGTACGAGCTTCCGCTGCGGCGGCCGGTTCGGGTCAGCCGGGTGCGGCGCGATGCGGGAGCGCTGGTCGTGGAGTCGGACGCCGGGACCTGGCGGGCGCGGCACGTGATCAGCGCGACGGGGACGTGGCGTGCCCCCTACATCCCCGCCTACCCCGGCATGGACGGCTTCGCCGGGCGGCAGCTGCACACGGTCGCCTACCGAAATGCGCGTGAGTTCGCGGGGCAGCGGGTGCTGATCGTGGGCGGAGGCAACTCGGCGGCGCAGATCCTCGCCGATGTGTCGCAACCCGCCGAAACCACCTGGGTGACGCTGCGCCCGCCCCGCTTCCTGCCCGACGACGTGGACGGCCGGGTGCTGTTCGACGTGGCCACGCGGCGCGCGGCGGCACGACGGATGGGGGTGTCGGATGACGGCGGTGTCGAGGCACTTGGCGACATCGTGATGGTGCCGCCCGTGCTGGAGGCCCGCGACCGCGGCGTGTTGAAGGCACAGCCGATGTTCGAGCGCCTCACGCGCCGGGGCGCTCACTGGTCGGACGGCAGCGAGCAGGAGTTCGACGCGGTCATCTGGTGTACGGGGTTCCGCCCGGTCCTGCGGCACCTGGGGCCGCTGGGCGTGCGCGGCGAGGGCGGGCGCATCGAGGTGCGGGGCACCCGCAGCGTCGTCGAGCCGCGCCTGCACATGGTCGGCTACGGCGACTGGACGGGTCCCGCCTCCGCGACGCTCATCGGCTCGGGCCGCGCCGCCAAGTCCGCGGTCGCCGACATCGCCGCGTCCCTGCGCGAGGAGGGGCGGGCGCCGGACGGCACCGTGGGACGGAGCGCCAGAGCCGGCTGAGGGGGGCGAGCGCCCGGTGCCCGGGGTGCCGCCCCGCTCGCTGAGGACATCGGCGAGGGGACGGCACCGCGGGATGCGGGCCCGGCGGGCGGGACGGCAGGTCCGGCCGCAGCGGTCAGGCCGAGGCGGACGTGTCGCGAGCGGTGAGCTGGATCGTCGCGGGCGGGCCGCAGCAGCCGACCTCCTCGGTGGGATCCGGCTCTTCGAAGAGGCCGGAGCCACCGCACACCCCGGTCTCGGGCAGGGTGAGCTCGACCCGCGCTGCGGCGGCGTGGTCGCCCGCGATCTCCGCCGCGATGCTGCGCACCTGTTCGAACCCGGTCAGCGAGAGGAACGTCGGGGCGCGGCCGTAGGACTTCATGCCGACGAGGTAGAAGCCCGGTTCGGGGTGGGCGAGCTCCGCGGCGCCGTGCGGGTAGACCGTGCCGCAGGAGTGCACGTTCGGGTCGATGAGGGGGGCCAGCTTCGCGGGGGCCTGGAGCGTGGGGTCCAGGCCGAGCCGGATCTCGGAGAGCCAGGACAGGTCGGGGCGGAATCCGGTCAGGGTGAGGACCTCGTCGACCGGGTCGAGTTCCCGGCCGCTCTCGTCGACCAGCACGATCCGGGCGCCCTCGGGCCGCACCCCGGCTGTCCTGAATCCGGTGACCACCTCGATGCTTCCCGCGTCGACCGCGGCCTTCGCGCGCATGCCCAGCGCACCGCGTGCCGCCAGCTGGTCGGCCTCTCCGCCGCCGAAGGCGTCGCCGATCTCGCCGCGGCGCAGCACCCAGAGCGCCCGCGTGCCCGGATCGCTCTGGGCCAGTTCGGCCAGGGCCACCAGCGCCGTCAGCGCCGAGTGGCCGCGCCCCACGACGGCCGTGCTCCGACCGGCGTAACGCCGCCGGTCCTCGGCGCTGCCGAGGTCGGGGATGCGTGTGGAGATGCGGTCGGCGAGGTCGGCCGCCCGCTCCCCCTGGGCGGGCAGCCCGTCGGCGCCGAGCGGGTTGGGGGTCGTCCAGGTGCCCGAGGCGTCGACGACGGCGCGGGCGAGGATACGCTCTTCGGTTCCATCGGCCGTCCGGGCGTGCACCGTGAACGGCTGCTCGTGGCGGCCGGCGTCGACCACCCGGTCCCGGCCGCGCCGCCCCACGCCGATGACCTCCGTGTTGAAGCGGACCCGGTCGCCGAGGACATCGGCGAGGGGACTCAGGTAGGAGCGCGCCCACTCCTCCCCGGTGGGGTATGTCGCGTCGTGGGGGCGCTGCCAGCCCGCGGCGGTGAGCAGTTTCTCGGCCGCGGGGTCGACCAGGTCACGCCACATGGAGAAGAGGCGGACGTGGCCCCACTCCCGGACGGTCGCTCCGGCGGTCGCGCCCTTTTCCAGGACCAGCACCGGCAGGCCGCGCTGGTCCAGCTCCGCTGCCGCGGCCAGTCCCACCGGCCCGGCGCCGATCACAACGACCGGCAGTCCGTCGTCCATGACATATCCTTCCATCGATGAGAATCGATCAAGTTGAACTATATCGATCCACATCGATGGAATCAAATATCGACTGTGGTCGATAATGAAGGTATGACCGTGACGACGCCCAGAGACGACGCCCCGACACTCGACCCCGCCGACGCCGCGACCTACGCCTCCTGGTTCGCCTGCCTGGCCGAACCCACGCGCGTCCGGCTGCTGCACGCCATCGCGTCGCGCCCGGGGACCAGCGGTGTCGGCGAGCTGGCCGACGCCCTCGGCATCGGGCAGCCCACTATCTCCCACCACCTGCGCAAACTCGCCGACGTGGGCTTCGTGACGCTGACCAAGGAGGGCACGTCGACACAGGTCGCCATCAACGCGGCCTGCTGTTCGGGGCTGCCGCACGCGGCCGACGCCGTCATGGGGCTGCTGGCCTCCCGCCCCTGCTGCCCCACCGACCTGCCCGGCGATGTGGCGGTGCGCGCCATGCGGTCCGGCGACATCGACGCCGTGCGCCGCATCTACGCCGAGGGCATCGCCACCGGAAACGCCACCTTCGAGACCGAGGTCCCCGACACCGCCACACTCGACGCCGCGTGGCTGACGGGCCACCGCTGGGTGGCCGAGATCGACGACGAGGTGGTCGGCTGGGCCGCCGCCACCCGCGTCTCAGGTCGGGAGGTGTACGCCGGCGTCGCCGAGACCTCGATCTACGTCGGCGAGGCCGCGCGCGGGCGCGGGGTGGGCAAGGCCCTGATCCACCGGCAGGTCACCGAGGCCGACCGGCAGGGGCTGTGGACGCTGCAGACCTCGATCTTCCCGGAGAACAAGGCCAGCCTCGCGCTGCACCACATGGCCGGGTTCCGCACGCTCGGCGTCCGCGAACGCATCGCCCGGCACAACGGCCAGTGGCGCGACACCGTCCTGCTGGAACGCCGCTGCCCGGAGGGCGAGGCGTGCGGCAAGGGGGGCTGAGGGCCTCCTCGCCGCCGCTGGGTTCCCGCCCGTCAGCCCGACCGAGAATCCGCCCGTACAACAGCTATCGCGCCGACCGTCGAGCGGTCGGCGCGATAGCTGCGCGGCATCGGGGCCGGCGTCAGCGCTCCGCGCCCTGGCCTTCCGCCCCGGGCGTCGGCGCGCCGGTCGGCTGCTCTCGACGCATGATGTCCGGCTCGAGGTAGATCATGCACGCGATCGGAACCGCGGTGCGCACGCGCCCCTCGGCGCTGTCGACGGTGCGCGCCACCTCCCGCGCGTCGTCGGTCGCGTCGACCGCGATCTTGGCCGCGACGAGCAGCTCCTCCGGCCCCAGGTGCATGGTGCGCAGGTGGATCACGCCCTCCACTCCCTCAGTGTCGGCGAGGGCGCGCTCGATCGACCGCACGTGCTCGCGGGTGGCCGACTCGCCCAGCAGCAGGCTCTTCATCTCCACCCCGAGGACCGCCGCGATCACGACCAGCAGAAGGCCGATCGCCGCCGTGCCCAGGCCGTCCCAGATGCCGTCACCGGTGATCAGGGTCAGCCCCACACCCATCAGCGCGAACACCAGGCCGACGAGCGCCCCGGCGTCCTCCAGCAGGATGACCGGCAGTTCCGGCGACTTCGACCGCCGGATGAACGTGAACCACCCGGTGTCGCCGCGCACCGCGTTCGACTCCTTGATCGCCGTGCGCATCGCCAACGACTCCAGGATGATGGCCACCACAAGAATCACCACCGGCACCCACCGCCACTCGGTGATCGGATGCGGGGCGCTGATCTTGTGCCACGCCTCGTACAGCGCGAACAGGCCGCCCACCGTGAAGAGCACGATCGACACGATGAACGCGTAGATGTAGCGCTCCCGGCCGTAGCCGAACGGGTGCTCGGGCGTGGCCTCGCGCCGGGCGCGCTTCCCGCCGACCAGCAGCAGCACCTGGTTCCCTGAGTCGGCCACCGAGTGGATGGCCTCGGCGAGCATCGCCGAAGATCCCGTCAGGCCCGCTGCCGCGAACTTCGTCGCAGCGATCCCAAGGTTCGCCGTCAACGCGACGACCACCGCTTTCGTACTTCCTTCAGCACTCACCGACAGTCATGCCTCTCGTCTCGACCGGTGTCCCCCGCACCCGGATATGTCCCGTTGCCAAGGACATCGTTGCGGGATAACCGTGTGATCACCAACTCAGCTATGGCGTTGCGGGCGGAGCGGAGGTTCCCATTCCGGCGACATCACCCCTGGGTCGGACGACGGCGAGGTGCGCGGTGAGCTCCCGGCGCCGTTACAGCCCGTCGGCGATACCGTCCACGATCGCGGCGGCGGGGACATCGGCGGCCGACCGGAAGCCCGTTCCCGCCCACAGGTGGAGGGTGTCGGCGTCGCCGGCCCTGGCCGCGGCGGCGCGCAGCGGGCCGGTCAGGTAGTGCACCTGCGGGTAGGCGCCGGGGGCGGCGGTGTCGTGGGTGCGCAGGAAGCGGTTGACCAGGCCGCGGGCACGCCGACCGCTGAACGCGCGGGTGACGGCGGTTTCCGTGAAGCGGTCGTCGGCCAGGGCCTTCTTGTGTGTGGGGTGCGCCCCGCTTTCGTGGGAGCGCAGAAAGGCGGTGCCGAGCTGGGCGGCGACGGCGCCGCCGGCCAGGGCGGCGCGGACGCCGTCGGCCCCTGTGATGCCGCCTGCCGCCACGAGGGGGACGTCCACCGCCGCGCGCACCTGGGCGAGGAGATCGAGTGTCGGCACGGTGCGTTCCCCGTCGTCGACGAACGACCCCTGGTGGCCGCCCGCCTCGGCACCCTGTACGCACAGCACGTCGGCCCCGGCCTCCACGGCGGCGCGGGCCTCGGCCACGGTGGTGACGGTGACGAGGACGGCGCTGCCCGCCCCGCGCAGCAGCGCGATGTCGCGCGCTTCGGGACAGCCGAAGGTGAAGCCGACCACCGGGACCGGCGTGGCGAGGAGGGCGTCCAACTTCGCCGAGTAGTCGTCATCCCGCCACTCGGCCCGACCGGGCTCCACGCCCAACCGCTCGGCTTCGGGGGCGATCCGCTCCCGGTAGGCGGCCACCCGCGCCTCGGGAACAGCACTGTCCCGGTCAGGGACGAAGACGTTGATCCCGAAGTCGCGCGAGGTCAGGGCCCGCGTCTGCTGGATCTGCTCGGCCATCGCCTCGGCGCTCTTGTATCCAGCAGCGAGAAATCCGAGCCCGCCCGCTCCGTTCACCGCCGCGACGAGCTCCGGCGTACTCGTCCCACCCGCCATGGGTGCCGCCACGACCGGAACGTCGACTCCGTCGAGAATCCCCACTGTCCACTCCCCCGCGCGTGATCGAAGAGGCCGATATGAAAAGTAAGGATCAGGCTGTCACACCACGGTTGACGGCGGCGGTCCGGGGCCTCCGGACGGGGCCCCGACCTCCTGGACCTGGCCTGAGGCTCCATCACCGCGGTCGGCCGCGCTTTTCGGCCGCAGCGCGGCCGATCCGAGGCGGACACGCCGATATGACACGGTTCACTCTCGCAAACAGTGACAACTACAGTTAACGGTGATTACTCTTGGAGGTGTCAACGGAACCACCCGCGCCCCCAGCGCGGAGATAAGGCGGAGATGATCCCCATGATCGACACCGCGCTTCTGACCACCGTCATCTGGATCACCCTCATCGGCATCGGGCTGGCCTTCGCGATCGGTATCGCGATCGTCGCCGACCAGGCGCTGCGGCACCGCGAGTCCCGCACGGGCGGCGCTGCCCCGGCCGAGTCGGGCGCGCCCACGGGTGCCCGGACGCTTGCGGCCGACGCCGCAACCACCGCCGATGTCGCGGCCACCGACCAGGCCGCCTCTGAGAAGCAGCCGGCCTGAGACGGCGGCGGGTCCGCTTCGGCCGACCCGTCCCGCTCGTCGGGCCGATGCCCTCCCCGGAGCGGCGCTCCTCGTCGGGGCGTCCTCACGCGGAGGGCGGCCCGTGTCGGGTGGGCACCGGCGCCCGCGCGGATCAGACCTTTCCGGAGAGCACGTTCTCGCGCCACGCCGCGATGCCGACGTCCAGGTCGTCCGACATGACGACGTCCCTGTGGAGGGCGTCGCGTTCGTGGGCGATCACCGCCAGTTCCCACAGGCACGGTGAGAGACCCGCCGGCCCGGGACGCAGTTCCTCCGGTCGGCCGAGCGGCCCGGTGAAGATCCCGGTGCGGCTCATGAAGCCCTCAGTCCAGTTCAGCACGATGACGTAATCGCCATCGCCACCCCGGTGCAGGATGACCGTCCCGAGACCGAGCGCGCCCACGGCCATATCGGCCCGTGTCCGCAGCGCCGCCAGTTCCCGGCCCCGGTCCAGCAGCGGGGTGTCGACCTGCTGTCCGGGCACACAGATCGCGTACACCTTGAGCAGGGATCCATCGAGGTCCCAGACCCCCAGGGGGCGGACGTCGCGGGGAGCGTAGTCGGCGGCCAGGGTGCGCAGGCCCGCCCGGTCGATACCCGTAGCGCGGCGCCGGGCGTTCCTGTCGATGCTCCCGGTGGAGATGACCGGTCCGCTCGTCTCCGGTTCCATGCGCGGCTCCTCATCGGTGGTCGGCCTGCTCGGGCAGGATCGTCTCGGCGAGCAGTGCCGGGGCGACGTTGCCGCCCGAGACGACGGCGACCGTACACCCCGACGGTGCCCGCCCCGACAGGGCCGCCGCCGTAGCGACGGCCCCGCTGGGCTCGGCCACGACGTGCGCCTCACGGGCGATCGTGCCCATCGCGGCACGGATCTCCTGCTCGGTGACGGTGAGGATGCCGTCCAGGCGGGCCCGCAGGTGCGCGAACGTCAGATCCGACAGTCCGACGCGCACCCCATCGGCGATGGTGCGCTCGGTACGCTCCGGAGGCCAGACGACCCGCTCCCCGGCGTCGAGGCTCTCTGCCGCGTCCGCCGCCAGCTCGGGCTCCACCCCGATCACCCGGGTGCCGGGGTCCAACTCCTTGACCGCGGTGGCGACCCCCGAGGCCAAGCCCCCGCCACCGACCGGGACGAGCACGGTGTCGACGGCCGGCAGGTCCTCCAGGATCTCCAGCCCGATCGTCCCCTGCCCGGCGATGACCCGGGCGTCGTCGAACGGCGGGATCAGGGCCAGGCCGCGCTCGTCGGCCACCCGCCGCGCCGTGGCCAGGCGGTCGGCGGGATCCACCACGACCAGTTCGGCGCCCAGCGCCCGCATCGCGTCCGTCTTCACCTTCGGCGCCCCGTCGGGGACGACCACGATGCAGCGGACCTTGGCGGCGCGCGCCGCGTAGGCGAGCGCCCGCCCATGGTTGCCGGAGGAATGCGTCACCACCCCCGCCGCACGAGCGTCGGCGTCCAGGAGCGCGAGCGCGTTGGTGGCCCCCCGGATCTTGAAGGCGCCGACGGGTTGCAGGTTCTCCGCTTTCAGCCAGAGAGGACCGTCGAGGCGAGGGACGGGCAGGGACAGCAGCGGGGTGCGCAGCACGTTCCCCGCCCCTGACCGCACGCCGCCGCCCTCGGTGGGAGCGGCACGCGCCACGCCCCCGGCCTTGATGCGGTCGGCGGCGGCACGGATGTCGGCCAGTGAGATGAGCTGGGTCTCGGGTCGTTCCATGGGGTCGGTATTCCCACACCACGCGCGTTCGCTCGCCACGCGCGTGGCATGATCGTGATCTGATGCGTACTGATCTGACTCCCGAGGACCTGCCCGGCCGCGCCTTCTACCGGTTGCTCACGGCGGTGGTCGTGCCGCGCCCTATCGCGTGGATCTCCACGACCTCGGCGGCCGGGGTCGACAATCTTGCCCCCCACTCGTTCTTCACCATCTCCTGTGTGGAGCCGCCCATCGTGCAGTTCACCTCGGTCGGCCGCAAGGACCACCTGCGCAACATCGAGGAGACCGGGGAGTTCGTGGTGAACTTCGCTCCGGAGCGGCTACAGCGGGAGATCAACGCGACCGCCACCGACTATCCACCGGAGGTCAGCGAGTTCGACGCGGTGGGCGTGGCGCGGGAGCCCAGCAGCGTGGTCAAGCCGCCGCGGGTGGCGTCCTCCCCCGTGGCGCTGGAGTGCCGGCTGCACTCGACGATGCTGCTCGGGGACTCCACCGTGGTCTTCGGGCGCGTCGTGCATGCGGCGGTCGAGGACGAGGTCCTCGTCGATGGCCACCCCGAGATCTCCCGGCTGCACCCGATCGCCCGGCTCGGTAAGGACGAGTGGGGCGCCATGGGGGAGATCACCTCGCTGCCGCGCGTCCGCTACGCGGATCTCCCCCGGGACTGACGTCTCCGGGCCACCGCCAGCCCGGTGTGTCCGGTTTTCTCCCGCAATTGGTTAATATTCCTTTCAATTCCCCTCAATCACGGCATCAATGGGGTTCCCGCTGCTCGTCGGCGGCGGTAGCGTTCCCGCCGGGGTGGTGCCGCGGTTCCCCCTCCCCGCGGCACCGCCTTCCGCACTGCGCCTGCCGCCGCCACTCGCTTCAGCCCCTCGACGGCTGCTCCACGTCGCCGGTGCCGCCGCTCCTCGGTGGGGCGACGGCACCGGCGGCGACTACAGGAAGTTGACCCCCTGGGCCAGCGGCAGCTCGTCGGAGTAGTTCACCGTGTTGGTCGCCCGCCGCATGTAGGCCCGCCAGGCGTCCGAACCCGATTCGCGCCCGCCGCCCGTGTCCTTCTCTCCGCCGAACGCGCCACCGATCTCGGCACCGGACGTGCCGATGTTGACGTTCACGATGCCGCAGTCCGACGCGGCGAGGAAGCGCTCGGCCTCCCGCTGGTCCTGGGTGAAGATGGCGCTCGACAGCCCCTGTGTCACTCCGTTGTGCAGCTCGATGGCCTCGTCGAGGGTGCGGTACGTCAGCACGTAAAGGATCGGCGCGAAGGTCTCCTCGCACACGATCTCGCTCTGCGACGGCATCCGCACCACCGCCGGTTCGACGTAGTACGCGTCGGGGGCTTCCTTCTCCAGGCACCGCTCCCCACCGGTGAGGACCCGGCCGCCGTCGGCCGCCGCACGCTCGAGCGCACCGTGCAGCGCCGTGTGCGCGCGCTCGGCGATGAGCGGGCCCACCAGTGTGTCGTCGTCGAACGGGTCGCCGATCCTCGGGCGCAGCTGCCCGTAGGCGCCCACGATCCGATCGGTGAGCTGGTCCGCGATGTCCTCGTGCACGATGACCCGGCGCAGGGTGGTGCAGCGCTGCCCCGCCGTCCCGGCCGCCGCGAACACGGTGCCGCGGACGGCCAGGTCCAGATCGGCCGACGGGGCGATGACCGCCGCGTTGTTGCCGCCGAGTTCGAGCAGGCACCGTCCCATGCGGGCGGCGACCCGAGGGCCGACCTGCTGGCCCATGCGGACCGATCCGGTCGCTGACAGCAGGGCGACGCGCGGGTCGTCGACGAGCCGCGCGCCGACCTCGCGTTCGCCCAGCACCACCTGGTGCACCCCCATGGGGGCGCCGACGTCCTGACAGGCGCGCATCAGCAGCCCGTGGCAGGCGAGCGCGGTCAGCGGGCTGAGCTCGGAGGGCTTCCACACGATGGTGTTGCCGCAGACGAGCGCGACCGCCGTGTTCCACGACCACACCGCGACGGGGAAGTTGAAGGCGGTGATGATGCCGACGACGCCGAGCGGGTGCCACGTCTCCATGAGGCGGTGGCCCGGCCGTTCGGAGGGCATGGTGCGCCCGTAGAGCTGGCGGGAGAGGCCGAGGGCGAAGTCGCAGATGTCGATCATCTCCTGGACTTCGCCGGCCGCTTCGGACCGGATCTTTCCGGCCTCGATGGTGACGAGGTCGGCGAGATCGTCCTTGTGCTCCCGGAGGAGCTCGCCCAGGCGGCGCACGAGGTTCCCGCGCTGCGGGGCGGGAGTGTCCCTCCAGACGGTGCGAAACGTCTCCTGCGCGGTGCCGATGGCCTGGTCGGTCTCGGCGCTGGTGGAGTAAGCGATGTCGAAAAGGGGCTCGCCGGTGATGGGTGTGCGCGCACTCTGCCCGGTCGGAGCCGGTGCCTCGAACCCCGAGGCGCCGCACCGCTCCAGGGCGGTCCGCGCGCGTTCGGTGAGCTGGGCGGTGGTGGGGAGGGTCGTCATCATCGTCTCTCTTCGTTGAGAGGATCAGGTCAGGATGCGGGAGTTCACGTTCCCTCCCCCAGGCCCGGTTAACCGTTCGAGCGTGTGCGGCGTCGTGCCCTCGGCGGCTCCTTCACCACTGCCCGGACACGCGGCGGCCGACGTCACTCCCGCATGCCCAGGTGCTGCTGGGGACCCGTGGTCTGGGGCTGTGGTCCGGTCGTCGCCCGCAGCGGGTGCGGACCTGGGAGGGTCGTCCGCTCACGACCGTCGGCCCGGGAGCCGCCCCGGCCCTGGCGAAGGGTAGCGATCAGCTGGAGGGCGGTATGGATCAGCGCGTAGACGAACACGCTGAATGTCAGCGCCATCACCGTGTCCACGGCGAGCATCGCCAGCTTGGTCCACACCAGATCGGCTTCGGTCTGCCACCGGTTGATACGGAACGCCTCGGCGGGCACCAGGGCGAAGTTGAGGGCGGCCAGGCCGACGAGGAGGGCCATCCCGGTCCACACTGGGACCCGCCACCAGCGGAGCGGGCCCACCTGCGGCTCCTCCTCAGCGGGAATCGCGCGCACCATCCACCTCACGCACCAGGCGATGATCGCCACCCCCAGCACGATGCTCAGACCGTCCTGCACCACCTGCTGCCGGGAGACACTGCCCACCACGGTGTCGGTCGTCAGGAATGGCAGGATGTCGCCATGGGTGACGCCGTCCAGCACGATGTGCGTGATGGCACCGAGGAACACCGAGAGCGCCGCCCAGCCCAGCGTCCGCGCGCTCCAGCGGAAGCCCTGGGACGGCCCGGCGAGCCTGCGGCGTGCCCAGCCCGGTGCCAGCGCCACCAGGGGCCGCTTGAGCAGCGCCTGAAAGACGACGAAGACGCCCATTCCCATCAGGGAGCCCAGAACGAGTTCGGACATCTGGTGGCCGAGGCTTCCGATCTCCGGCAGCGTCACCGGCACGAACTTCACGAAGTCCGGCGACATCGCGCCGATCGCCAGCGCCGACGGCACCAGTCTGTCTCGGGACATCGGAATCGCCACAGCGGCGTGGCAGATCGTGAACGGCACAGTACATCTCCTTTTCCTTCAGAGCCGAGTGCCGCCGCGTCATCCCCTCCGTCGACGCGAACGGCTCGGCCCGTAACACGACTCCTATCGCCACCCACCAGCGGGAAGGTTCGGGCCCCGAACGCGATCCACGTCATACCGCGCCCCGACCCGCGGCGGTCGCGGCCGGGTGAAGGCGGCGCGACCCGTGACAGGTAAACTCCGCACCGGCTCCACCGCCCATCCCCCTCGCATCGCCAACCCGGACTGGACACCGCGTGAACGCCACCGACCCGACCGTGGAGGAAAGCCGAGTCGAGCTGGAGGTGCCCCAGCAGCTCCTGCGCCGCTCCGGATTCGCAGCCGCGGCCCCCCTGTTCTCCGCCGATCTGGCCAGTGCCGGGAGCCTGGACGAGGCCGAGCAGGTGGTCACGTCGCACGGCCGCCGACTCTGGTCGGAGGCCGTACGCAAGGACGGGACGATCATCGACGACCGTCCGCTGTACTGGGCGCGGCTGACGCTCAGCACCCGGCTGCACGCCTGGCGTCCGGAGTTCCCGGTCGACGATCGGGACCGCGCCGCGCTCCTCACGCGCCTCGAACATGCCTCACGCGGCCACGACGACCTCGTCTTCCCGCCCGGCGACCGCAAGCTGCGCATCATCGTCACCGGATTCGACCCCTTCGGGTTCGACACCGACATTCGCGTGTCCAACCCCTCCGGCGTCGCGGCCCTGAGCCTGCACGACGCCACGTTCGAGGTCGCCGACCACACCGCCGTCGTGCGCACTGCCCTCTTCCCGGTGCGCTGGCGCGATCTCACCGACGGCATGGTGGAACGCGTCCTGCTGCCCCACTACACCGCCGACCCCGGCAGCTCCGCGGCGGCCGACGCCGTCATCACGGTCAGCCAGGGGCGCGAGGGCCGCTTCGACCTGGAGGCCCACAACGGTGCCTGGCGCGGCGGACGCGCCGACAACGAGGGCCGCACCGCGCCCGGCCTGATCCCGCTCGGCGCCGAGGCTCCCCGCATGGACCCGCAGCCGCAGTGGAGCCCCTCGTCCCTGCCCCGGCAAGCCATCGTCGCGCGGGCCGCCGGCGGTTTCCCCGTCTACGACAACACCGAGGTCATCGAGATCCCGGCCGATGCGGGTTCCGAAGGAGAACCCGTGCGCCGCCCGAACGGACCCACCCCCGCCTCCGCAGCTCGAGAGGGTGCGGGCGGCGACTACGTCTCCAACGAGATCGCCTACCGGAACACGGTGCTTCGCGACGCCACGGGCCGCTCCATCCCCGCCGGGCATGTGCACACGCCGGTGTTGAGTCTCGGCAGCACCGACCCCGGCCTGCTCACCGACCCGGCCTTCGAACGCGACCGCGCCGAAATCGTCGAGCAGCTGCGCACCATCGTCGGCGCCGCCGTGCGCCCGGCCGCCCCGGAGTAGTCGGGACGGGGAGGAGACCAGAGGGGCCGCAAGGCCCGCCGCCGTCACCGCCGCTCGGGCTGCCCCTCGCCCTCGGTGTCCGCGTCCATCAGACCGGTGCGGTACGCCCACGCCGCGATCTCCACGCGGTTGCGGGCGCGCAGTTTGCCCTGGATGCTCGCGAGGTGCGTCTTGACCGTGCTCAGCGAGACGAAGAGCCGATCGGCGACCTCCACGTTGGTCAGCCCCCGGGCGACCGCGCGCACGATGTCCACCTCGCGCTCGGTCAGCCCCTGGTCGCGGGGGTCGACGGCGCGGCGCGCCCCCGCGCCGCCCGGTCGGGCGAAGTGGCGCAGCAGTCGGACGGTGATCCGCGGGGAGACGAGCGCGTCGCCGCGGGACGCCGCGCGCACGGCCTCGATCAGCAGCGGCGGCCCCGCGTCCTTGAGGAGGAAGCCGACCGCCCCGCCCTCCAGCGCCGCGTGCACGTACTCATCGAGGTCGAACGTGGTGACCACGACGACCTTCAAGGGGTCGGCGACCCCGGGACCGGCCAGCCGCCGGGTGACCTCCAGGCCGTCGAGGCCGGGCATCCGGATGTCCATGAGGCACACGTCGGGGCGGAGCTCCCGGGCCAGGCGCAGCGCCTCGATACCGTCCCCGGCCTCGCCCACCACCTCGATGTCGTCTTCGGCATCGAGCATGTACCGGAAGCCCGTCCGGACCATGCTCTGGTCGTCGGCGAGCAGCACTCTGATCGTCATCTCTCCCCTTGCGCCCCATCCACCGCGTCGGCGTCCTGGAGGTCGGCGGTGCCCGCGGGCAGCTCGGCGCGCACGCTCCACCCCTGGCCGTTGGCGATCGGCCCGGCCGTGCAGGTACCGCCGAGCAGCTTGGCCCGCTCGGCCATGCCGATCAGACCGTATCCGCCGCCGTCGCCGAACGACGAGCCGCCGCCCCGGCCGTCGTCGCGCACCTCCAGCCAGACGCGGCCCTTGTCGACCTCGGCCCGGACCCGGATGCACGTGGCGTCGCGGGCATAGCGGCGGGCGTTGGTGACGCCCTCCTGGGCCATCCTGGCGATGGCCGTGCCCACGTCGGGCGCCACCTCCGCCAGGTCCCCGGACAGCCGCACCTCCACCGGCGGCCCGTTGTCGTCGCCGTCCGATTCGAGCGCGCGCAGTGCGGCCGCGAGGTCGGAGGCCTCTAGCGGCACCTCGTCGCCCTCCCGCAACGCGCCGACGAGGCGGCGCATCGCCGTCAGCGCCCGCGTCCCAGCGGCTTCGATCTCGGGAAGGGCTGTGACAGCCAGCTCCGGATTGCGCGCCCCGACGTGTTGGAGCGCCTGTGCCTGCACGACGATGCCGGTGATCTGGTGGGCCACGACGTCGTGCAGGTCGCGGGCGAGGGAGAGGCGCTCCTCCCGCCGGGCCCGGGCGACGTGGCTGGCGCGCTGGGCCGCCCGCCAGCGCAGGTAGAGGCCGGGGGCGAGCATGAGCAGCACGAGGGTCGCTATGGAAGTGGGATCGAAGTCGACGATCTCCCCGCCCCGCAGTGCCGCCACGAACTGTCCACTGCGCAGGGTGTCGGAGGCCAGGCACAGCATCGCCAGAGCGCTGATTCCGGCGATGGTCCGGGGGCGGCAGCGCAGCGCCACCAGCGTCACCACCAGGAACAGCGCTATCCCCTCGCTGGCCGCAAGGGCGTAGCCGAACAGTCCCTTGGGCCCCGGCATCAGGGCCACGGACGTCGCGAGCATCACCCCGGCGGCGGCCAGTGCGCTCAGTCCCGTGCGGCGGGGACTGACGACGTGCGGGACGGCGCTCACCGCGATGAGGCTCATCACCCCGCCCGAGACGATGGGCAGATAGTCCCGGTACGAGGGCGGCGGCCCGAGCCAGTCGGCCTGATCGCTGGGCTGCCCCAGGGCAATCCCGAGGCCGACGACCCACGCCGCTCCCAAGAGCCCCAGCGCGCCGACGACCAGCACGACGTCCAGCGCGCGCGACTGCTCCCCGCGCACCACGCGCCGCAGCGCCCCCATCACTGTGCCTTGCATAGCGCCAGATTAGAGGCGTCGGCGCTGGTTGTGCCTCGGCCGTTCGGCCGAGGCACAACCAGGTGACCACGACCTCCGCGTCTCGTGCCGATTCGCTGAGGTTGCCCCGTGCCTCGCTCTACCGCGGGACGTCCGAGATCCGCAGGACGGAGTCGCTATGTTCTACCCCTTGGGGATGGAGCTCCGGTTCTCCCCTCGCACCGACCGCGGTACAGCGACGGCCGAGGAGTCCGACCGGTTCGTAGACCGGATCACCGATGTTCTCTACAGCCTGGAGGACGCCGATCCCGCGATCTCCGATCCTGACACCGGTGCCAACCTGGCCGAGCGATCGATGGTGATGAGCATGCGGATCGACGCGAGCGCGCTCAGGGACGCGGAGAGGGTATTTCTGGCCAATATCCGTTACACATTGCGTGTAGCGGCGGACGGCACCACCACGTCGGGCAGCTTCGAACCAACGAAAGGACCGACGGTCCACGAGATCGGCCTGGCCTCTTCGTAAGCCGACGCTCCGGAGCCGGTCGATCATTCATAGGAAGTGGACGCGGCGAGCACACCAACGACGAATACGTAATAGAGGATCACAGCGATTAGGGCCAGCACGCCGACGCCGAACAGGATCCACCCTGCCAGCGTGCAGCCGCGCGAGGCGCGCGGGTTGCTGTTCGCGGTCGCCAGACCGATGATCGAGACCACGGTCCCGATCAGCCCGAACGGCCAGCACAGGAGAATCCCGACCACGTTGGCGATCAGGGCGCCCACCGCGGAGCCGGTACTCGCCGGGGGCTCGCCCATGGGGTGACCGCCGGGTCCGTAGCCGGGCGGGGGCGGCGGCATCCCCGGCCCGCCAGGTGGCGGCGGGGGCGGCTGCCAGCCGCCATGGGGTGGTCCACCCTGTCCGGGACCATAGGTCGTCGTTGTCCTCCGGTTGCTACCTCAGTCGACCGACCGCGTGTCGATGGTTGTGAACGAACTGGGCCGCGTCAGTTCGGTTCCGACGCGGCCCAAAGCCTTCTGGAGTATCCCAGAGAATCACGACATTGAGGATTCACACCCGCAGCGATCCCGCTCACCCCGCCACGAGCAGCGCGGGTGCACGCGCAGGACCACCGACCATCATGCGGAGGCGGATGCCCGGCTTTCGTCCATTTCCGCACGGACCTTCTCCGCGATGGCGACGATCTCGTCCACCGTGCCGCCCATCAGCGTGGCCGCGTGGCCGGTGACGGCGTCGATCGGCCAGTTCCACCAGGCCGCCTCCACCAGCCGTGCGGCGTCCTGTTCGCTGTAGCGCCGCTTGACCACGCGGGCCGGGCTGCCGCCGGCGACGGTGTAGGGCGGGACGTCGCGGCTCACCACGGCTCCGGCGGCGATGATCGCGCCGTCGCCGATGGTCACGCCGGGCGTGATCATCGCGTCGCGTCCGATCCACACGTCGTTGCCCACCACGGTGTCGCCCTTGGACGGGTGGTTCGCCAGGAACGTCTCCAGGCTGGCGTCCTGCCACGCGCCCGGGAAGATGCTGAACGGGAAGGCGGAGGGCCCGCTGCTCATGTGGTCGGCGTCGAGCAGGAAGCGGCTGCCCGCGGCGATCGCGCAGAACCGGCCGATGACCAGCCGTGCCGCGCCGAACGCGTAGAGCATCCGGTCCTCCTCGAAAGTTCCGGGGTCTTCGGAGGCGTCGTAGTAGGTGTACTCCCCCACGTCCAGCAGTTCGGAGGTGACGGTCGGCCGGATGAAGACGCACCGGCGCTCACCTTCGGCGAGCGGGAAGGGGTTGGCCGGGTTCGGTGCGGTCATGGAGCTCCTTGTCGTTGGTTCTTCGTGCGTGATGGTGGCTCTGCGCGGCGCCGACGCGTCCCGCGTCGCGCCGTCCCGGTTCACATCGCCGCGATCCGATCGCGCACCCGCCCGCCGTCGAGCCGCAGCTCCGGGCCGTCCCAGCCGCGGCGCAGCCAGCGGTCGTGCGTCGCCACCACGACCGCGCCGGGCGTGGTGCCCAGCGCCTCCTCCAACTCCTCGGCGAGAGTGAGGGAGATGTGGTTGGTGGGCTCATCCAGCAGCAGGACCTGCGGGGCGTTGCCGACCAGAAGGGCCAGGGCCAGGCGGCGGCGCTGTCCCACGCTCAGCTCTCCGACGGGGCGGTCGATGTCGCGCGGCGCGACCAGGCCGAGCTCGGTGAGGGCCGGGGCACCGCCGCGGTCGGCGGTCATCGCCGCGTAGTAGCGGCGCGGCGTCAGGTCGGGCCGCTGGAAGCGCACGTCCTGTTCGAGCAGGGCCACCGTCGCGCCGCGGCGCCACTGGACGGTTCCCCCTCCCGGGTCGATGCGGCGCGCGAGCACGTAGAGCAGGGTCGACTTGCCCGCGCCGTTGGGTCCGGTCACCAAGAGCCGCGCGTCGGCGGGCAGGTCCAGGTGGTCCAGGGCGAGCCGCCCCGGCACCTCGATGTCCCGGGCGATGAGCGCGTTGCCGTCGGCGACGGTGTCGCCGGTGAGAGCCGAGTCGAACCGGAGCGGCTCCGGCGGCTTGGCGACCTGGTCGCGCTCCAGCTCGTCCAGTCGCCGCTGGGCGTTGCGGACGCGCCGGGAGATCTGCTTCTGAACGGAATTACCCGTCGCGTCGTAGCACATCTTGTTCTTGTCCTTCATCGGGCGGGAGTACCCGACCTGGCGCGCGGTGGTGTGCACGGATCGGCGCAGGTACCGCAGTTCCTCCTGCTCCGCGCGGTGCTGCTGGTCCCAGCGCTCCCGCTCCACGCGCTTCTCGCGCAGGTAGTTGGTGTAGGCGTCGCCGTAGTAGGTGGGGCCGCTGCGCGAGGGGTCGAGGTCGAGGATGCCGGTACACACCTCGTCCAGGAACATCCGGTCGTGGCTGGTCACCACCACGACGCCGGGCAGCCCGCGCAGATGAGCCTCCAAGAACTCCACGGCCGCGTCATCGAGGTGGTTGGTCGGCTCGTCCAGCAGCAGGGCACGCGGCCGCCGGATGAGCAGGGCGGCCAGGCCGAGCCTGGTGCGCTGCCCGCCGGACATCGCGTCGATCCGCCGCCCGGGTTCGATCGTGTCCAGCCCCAGCCCGGCCAGGACCAGCTCGGCCCGCCGGTCGGCGTCCCAGACCTCGTGGGCCTCGGCCTGTTCCAGTGCTTCGGCGTAGGCGGTGAACACGTCCGTGTCGCCGGGACGGTCGTTCATGGTGTCGGCCAGCCGGGTCAGGCGCTCCTCCACGGCACGGCTGGGCGCCAGCGCCTCCTCCACGACCGCGGCCAGTGACATGTGGCCGGGGTAGGGCAGCTCCTGGTGCAGGAAGCCGGTGTCGGAGGGGCGGGTGACCTCGCCGCCGTCAGGGTCCTCGATTCCGGCCAGCAGCCGCAGCAGCGTGGACTTGCCGACGCCGTTCTCACCAACGAGGCCGAGGCGCTGCCCGGGGGCGACGTCCAGGGAGACGCCGTCGAACACCGGCGCGGCGCCGTAGGCCTTGGCAAGGTCGCGGGCGCGCAGCAGCGGCGCGGGGCCGACATCGGCGGGGGTCGACCGGTGGGTCTGCGTGGTCTGCAAGTACGACCACCTCCTGTTCGCGACGGAGGTGGGCCTCGGTGCGGGGACGCGCAGGGTGCGGCCCGGTCGGGACACGCGGGAGCGCGACACGCAAAAAAGACACCGAGGCCACACCGAAGGATCTTCGGATCACCCGCCGGGCACTGGCTCCAGCCCGAGAACTCTGGGATTCGGGCGAGCCGCCGCGATCGCGGGCGTGGTCTCGATGTCAGTAACGCACGAAGAGAAGGCTAGGTGAGGTGCGCCGGTCGCGCAAGTTCTTTTCCGCCGGGGCGCGGCCAACACGCGGCTGCCCCGGCTCATCCGAGCCGGGGCAGCCGCGGTCGCATCGGAGCGCGCGGCGCGTGCAGGGGCGTCAGGCGCCGGGGACCTGCTCGCGCAGTTCGCCGAGGAACCCGTCGACCGTCGTCACCGGGGCATCCCAGCCGAGCTCGGCGCCCAGACGCAGCATCTGCGGCGGCTCCACCCGAGCCTCGGCGAGCTTCTCCGCCTGGGTGAACACCACGTCGGCGGTCCCGTCGGCGATCACCCGGCCCTGCGCCATGACCACGACCCGGTCGAAGTTCTCCGCGACGAAGTCCATGTCGTGGCTGACCGCGAGCACGGTCGTGCCGCGCTCGTGCAGCTCATCGATGATCCGCGCGATCTGGGTGACGGCGACGTGGTCCTGGCCGGTCGTCGGCTCGTCAAGCACGATCACCGGGGTGTCCATGGCCAGTACGGACGCCAGGGCGACGCGCTTCCGCTCGGCCGGAGACAGGTGGTAGGGGTGGTGCTCGGCGTGCTCGGCGATGCCGGTGGCCGCCATGGCGGCGTCCGCGAGCCGGTGCACCTCCTCCTCGCCCTTGCCGAGGTTGCGCGGCCCGAACTCGACGTCGGCACGGACGGTCTTGGCGAACAGCTGGTCGGCCGGGTTCTGGAAGACATAGCCGACGTGCGCCGAGAGCTGGGCGATGCCGCGCCCGGCGGTGTCCTCGCCGCCGATGCGGATCGTGCCGCTGGAGGGCGTGTAGATGCCGTTGAGGTGCCGGGACAGCGTGGTCTTGCCCGCCCCGTTCTGCCCGATGATCGCGACGCGCTCGCCGCTCGCGATCTCCAGGTTCACCCCGTTGAGCGCGGTGACGCCACTGGGGTAGGTGTAGACGAGGTCGGAGATGCTGATGGCGGTCATTCCTGCTCCCCCTTGATCGCCGCGCGGAACCCGTCGGCGGCGCCGTCCAGCGTCACGGGCAGCGCCCGCTCCTGCGACCACATCCCGTCGCGCCGCGCCTCGGTGGCGGCGACGGTGAAGCGGGTGCGGCCGATGCCCCACGCGTCCATGCGCGGGTCCGTGAGGATGTCGGCGGGCGCGCCCTCGGCGACGATCCGGCCGTCGGCCACCACGTGCAGCTCGTCGGCGTGCTCGGCGAGCAGCTCCAGCTTGTGCTCGACCAGCAGCACGGTCATGCCGGTGGCGCGGATCGCGGCCAGCGCCTCGACGACCATGCGGGAGCCGCCCGGGTCGAGCTGGGAGGTGGGCTCGTCGAGGATGAGCACGTCGGGGCGCATCACCAGCATCGACGCGACCGCGACGACCTGCTGTTGGCCGCCGGAGAGCTCGTAGGGCGAACGGTCGGCGAGGTGGCCGATGCGCAGCCGCTCCATGACCTCCTCGACCCGCTCACGCATCGCGTCGCGCTCGATACCGAGGTTCTCGCAGCCGAAGGCGATCTCCTCGCGGACGCTGAACCGCGCGCCGGAGATCTGGTTGAAGGGGTCCTGCTGGACCAGGCCGACGCGGGTGACCAGCTCGGGCAGGGGGGTGTCGGCCACCACGAGATCGCCGACGGTGACGCTGCCGGTGTGCTCGCCGCCCTGGGCGTGCGGGATGAACCCGGCCGCGGCCATGGCGAGGGTGGACTTGCCGGACCCGCTGGCGCCGATGAGGCCGTGGAAGCGGCCGGGGCGCACGTCCAGCGAGATGTCCCGCAGGACCGGGGCCTCGCTGGTCGGGTAGGCGTAGGTGAAGTCGCGGAAGGTGATCATTTAGAGGACCCCCAACGTGTGCAGGGCGATCGCGAGGACCGCGAGCAGGATCATCGCCCACCGCGCCAGGCGCTGCCCGACACTGTCGGGGACGATGGTGAAGGCGGTGGGGCGCCGCGGCGACCCGAAGGCGCGCGACTCCATGGCGATGGAGCGGTTCTCCACGTCGGTGAGCGCGCCGAGGAGGAGCGGGCCCATGAGGGGGACGAGCCTGCGGGCGCGCGTCAGCGCGCCGCCGGAGCCCAAGTCGAGCCCGCGGGCCTGCTGGGCCTGCATGATGGCCCCGGCCCGCGCCTGGAAGGCCGGGATGATCTGCATGGTCGCCGAGATCACGTAGGCGATCTTGGGCGGCAGTCCGGCCTGCTGCATCGCCGACATCAGGGTGCCGGGATGCGTGGTGAGCAGCAGGACGATGAACGCGCTCACCATGACGAGCAGTCGCAGCGCGGTGGTCCCGGCGAAGACGAGGCCCTCGGTCTTGACGGCGAGCGGGCCCAGCTCGACGAGCACGGTACCGGGGTCGGGGTAGGTCAGGCCCTGCAGCAGGAAGAGGATGACCAGGAACGGTGCGAAGAAGCCCAGGACGAGCTTGATGAAGCGCGTGGTCACCCCGGCCGCGATGGCGGCGGGGATTTCCAGCAGGAGGAAGAGGACGGCGGGCCACCACAGGTTCTCCACGCCGAACGCGGCGATGGTGACGGCGGCGACGAACGCCAGCTTGGTGACCGGGTTGAGCCGGTGGATCCAGGTCGCGCCGTCCTGGTAGAAGTTGAGCGTCTGGCTCACAACCGGCCTCCTTCCTCGTCCTGGGTGGTGTCGGTGCCCGAGGCGCTCGGCGCCGCGCCGCTGCCGTCGCCGTCCTGGCCGTTCGCGGCGGCTGACGTGGCGGCCGGGGCGGTGGCGGCGATCGACGCCGAGACCGAGGCGCGGTCCGCTCCGGCGAGCACGTCGACATCGCGGGCCCTGGCCAGCACGGAGGCGCTGCGCGGCGCGAACACCGAGTGCTCGCGGGCGAACGGGAAGCGCTGGGAGAACCGGCTGGGCAGCGCGCGCAGGATGATCACGGCGACGAGGAACGCGATCGACTTGTCCAGCGGGTCGACCGTGAGGCCCTGGGCGATGGACGCCCCGAGGGTGTCGAGCCCCAGGGTCTGGAAGACCGCGACGATGGCCGAGCGTCCGGCCGAGGCGTTGGCCCCGCCGAAGATGAAGGCGGAGATGGGCCCGGAGACGAACGCGGCCACGACCCCCGTGGCGACACCGGCCGCGACGGCCGTGGGCACCCGGCGGGTCCATCCCCAGCGGGCGAACACGCCGGCCAGCAGACCGATGACGACCTGGGTGGTGGAGTACGGGAGCGAGGCCGGGCTGATGCTGATGCCCCAGATGACGTTGCTCAGCGCGCCGGTGGCGGCACCGGCCGCCGGTCCCGCCAGGAGCCCCACCAGGACGGTGCCGATGGAGTCGAGGTAGAGCGGCAGCCCGACCATGTTGTTGATCTGGCCGGCCACGATGTTGATCGCGATGGCGATCGGCAGCAGCGTCACGGTGGACGTGGGCATGCGCGCCATGGCCCCGGCGATGATGAGCCCCGAGCCGATCAGGTATCCGGCGAGGGCGATGAGTGCCGCCGGGCCGACGCCGGCACCACCCACGAGGCTCTCCGGCTGCCACACCACCAGGAAGAGGTAGGTGGTGATGATGATGGCCGATCCCGCCGTGATCAGCAGCCACGGTGGATAGCGCCGCGTGGTCGGCATGTTCCTCATGGTTCCCCTGGTCTGTTCCCCTGGTGCGGAGCGAAATGCGATCGGATCGCGGCATCGGCGGTGGCTGTACCCCGGTCGCACTGGAACGCCGCGTAACAAACTTCGCTTTAATCGCCTGCTGTCACAAATGACAACATTTCGCCGGATCGACCTTACCGGGCGAACAGGGGTCCCCCGACCACGAATGGCGGGACGACGCGCGTCGACACCGCTTCGTTGCACTCGCGTGCCGCGCATCGTATTTTCACAGTACGGGGGCCTACGGTGACATTCCGTATCTTCCCCCCGTGCCGCTTTCACCCACCATTCCGCCACCCGATCCCTGGGCAGGACCATGGCCGTGCACCTATCGACCCGTATCCCACGCCTGCTCTGCGCGGGCGTCGTCCTGACCCTGCTCTCGGTTTCCGGGTGCGCCCTCGGCACTGCCGAGGGCGCACCCCGGCTGCTCACGGTGCAGCCGAAGCGGATCGACGGAGTCAGCCTCGAAAAGCGGTCGATGGACGTGGACGGCCTGCGGATCAGCACCGTCCACCCGGTGGTCCCCGGCGCCCGCCCCTTCAGCACCGAGATCCGCACGACCATGGCCGAGCAGCAGACCGCGTTCATGACCGCGCGGGAGGGCGATGGCGAGGCGAGCCTGGAGCAGAAGGCCGAGTTCCTGGCGGCGTCGGACGACGTGCTGGGCGCCCGCATCACCACGCGGCGCG
Organism: Nocardiopsis gilva YIM 90087; assembly: GCF_002263495.1. Classification (NCBI taxonomy): domain Bacteria; kingdom Bacillati; phylum Actinomycetota; class Actinomycetes; order Streptosporangiales; family Nocardiopsidaceae; genus Nocardiopsis; species Nocardiopsis gilva. The sequence continues at coordinate 3,828,406 of NZ_CP022753.1, forward strand.
CCAACGGCGGCTCGGAGGCGTCCGCGTCGGCCACCACCCGCTGGTACGACGCCTCCACCGGCGAGGTCCTGCCGTGGACCGCGCTGTTCCGCGGCGAGGACGCGATCCGGGCGACGGCCGCGGAGGTCGCCCGGGTGCTGCACGAGGAGGAGGGCGTCGAACTCGACGAGCAGCCCGAGGGGCTGGGGCAGTCCGCCATCTCCGCCGCACCGTCGAACGCCGCCGAGGACGCTCCGTCCGACCCGGTCGAGGTCGCGGCGGAGGAGGCCTGGAAGCTGGCGGCCAAGCTGGACGGTTCCCCGCTGGAGGACGTCGGCTTCGGCACCACCGGCGGCCTGATCGTCAGCTTCCCCGGCGAGCCCGGGGAGGAGGGCGCGGGCGAGCGTTCGGTGGCGCTCGACGCCGACTTCACCCGGCCGCTGCTCTCCGCGTTCGGTGAGCGCGCCCTGACCGCCGCGACCAGCGAGGAGAAGGAGGAGAAGGTCGACCTCGGCAACGCGCCCTCCGCCGCCGGCCCCACCCCCACACTCGACTGCGCCCGGGTGCCGTGCGTGGCCCTCACGTTCGACGACGGGCCCGGCAAGCACACCGGGCGGCTCCTGGACGACCTCGCCGACTACTCCGCGAAGGCCACCTTCTACGTGCTGGGCACCATGGTGGAGGAGGCGCCCGACGTCGTCGCCCGTGCGGCGCGCGAGGGCCACGAGATCGCCAACCACACCTGGAAGCACGACGACCTCACCGGCAAGTCCGGCAAGGGCGTCGCCGCCGACCTCGCCCGCACAGCCAAGGCCATCGAGAAAGCCACGGGAACTCCGCCGCGCACCATGCGCCCGCCCTACGGCGCCTACGACGACACCTCGCTGAAGCACACCGACTACCCGGTGATCATGTGGGACGTCGACACCCTCGACTGGATGAACCGCGATACCCGCAAGATCACCAAGATCGCCACCACCGAGACCACCCCCGGCAGCATCGTGCTCTTCCACGACATCCACGCCCCCACCATCGACGCCATCCCCACCGTGCTGCGCACTCTGCACGAGCAGGGCTACCACTTCGTCACCGTCACCGAGCTGTTCGGCGACACGGAGCTGGAACCGGGCACGATCTACCGGCGCCGCGACTAGCAGGCCGCCGACCGAGCGGCTCCGGTCGCGGAATGCCGGGCGCGGCCGCGGGTTCCGGGCTTCCGCCACCCCGGCGTCGCCCATTGACATTCGTAGTGATCTGTTTCACTCTGCCGTTCGTCGAACCAGCCGCGATGGAACGAGGAGACACCGATGACGGACGGCTACCGCACCTTCGGCCACGGCGACCACAAGGTGCTGGCGCTCAACGGCTGGTTCGGATCGGCGGAGGCGTGGCGGCCTCTGCTGCCGCACCTGGACCCCACGGCCTTCTCCTATGTGTGCCTGGACTACCGGGGCTACGGTGCGCGCAAAGGGATCGCCGGGGAGTACTCGCTGGCGGAGGCCGCGCGCGACGCGCTGGAGTTCGCCGACGACCTCGGCTGGAGCCGCTTCTCGGTCATCGGGCACTCCATGGGCGGCAGCGTGATGCAGCGGATCCTCGCTGATGCCCCGGAGCGGGTCCGCGGCCTGGTGGGGATCTCTCCGGTTCCGGCGAACGGAATCCCCTTCGACGAGCAGTCCTGGCAGCTGTTCCGCGGGGCGGTCGAGGAGCCGGCGAACAGGCGCGCGATCATCGACCTCACCACCGGGAACCGGCTGACCGGGGTATGGCTGGACACCATGGTCGAGTACTCGCTGTCCAACTCCGACAAGGCGGCCTTCTCCGCCTACCTGGACGCCTGGGCGCGCACCGACTTCCACACCGAGATCGCCGGGAGCACGGTGCCGATCAAGGCGATCGTGGGCGAGCACGACCCGGCGATCAGCGCCGACGTGCTGCGCTCCACCTTCGAGAAGTGGTACCCCAACCTCGAGATCGACGTGCTGTCCAACGCGGGCCACTACGCGGTGGACGAGACGCCGATCGCGCTGGCCACCAGCATCGAGCGGTTCCTGGTGGAGGTGTGACCGCCGCGGCGACGACCCACGAGCGGGCGGAGCCGCCCGATGTCTTCGACCCCCGTGTCTTCGCGCGCGGGCTTCCGCACGCCGCTTTCCGCGCGCTGCGCGACTCCGCGCCGGTGTGCTGGCAGGCGGAGCACGAGGTGGAGGGCTGGCCGGCCGGGCCCGGGTTCTGGGCGGTCACCCGGCACGCCGACGTCAAGCACGTGCTGCGCACACCCGAGGTGTTCTCCTCCCAGCTGGGCGCCACCCAGATCCGCGACCCCGACCCCGACGACCTGCCGTTCATCCGGCGGATGGTCCTCAACATGGACCCGCCGGAGCACGTCCGGCTGCGCCGCCTGATCACCTCGGTGTTCACCCGGCGCCGCCTGGAGCGGTTCACCGACGCCGTCACCGAGCGAGCGCGGCACCTGATCGACGCGGTCGCCGAGCGGGGGCGCTGCGACCTGCCGGTCGAGGTCACCGACGACTTCCCGTTGAGCAACCTCGCCGATCTGATCGGGGTTCCCGCCGCCGACCGCCATCTGATGCTGGAGTGGACCAACCGGGTGATCGGCTACCAGGACGACGAGCACGCCGAGGTGGTCGTCGACGGCCAGGGCCGCCCGGTCAACCCGCGCTCGCCGCGGATGCTGGGGGACATGTTCGACTATGCGGGGGAGCTGGCCGCTGCCAAGCGGGCGCATCCGGCCGACGACCTGATGACGGCCCTGGTCCACGCCGAGGTCGACGGGCGCGGGCTCACCGACGCCGAGCTGCGGATGTTCTTCTTCCTGGTGGTCATCGCGGGCAACGACACGGTGCGCAGCGCCCTGCCCGGAGGGCTCCTGGCCCTCATCGACCACCCGGAGGAGTACCGGAGGCTGCGGGACCGCCTCGAGCTGCTGCCCACGGCGATCGAGGAGATGCTGCGCTGGCATCCGCCGGTCCTGAGCTTCCGCCGCACCGCCGCCCGCGACACCGAGCTGGCCGGACAGGCCATCCACGCCGGTGACAAGGTGGTGGTCTACCACGCCTCGGCCCACTTCGACGAGCGGGTGTTCCCCGATCCCCTGCGCTTCGCGATCACCCGCGACCCCAACCCCCACATCGCCTTCGGTCAGGGGCCGCACCTGTGCATCGGAGCCCACTTCGCCCGGCTGCAGATGCGGATCTTCTTCACCGAGGTGCTCACCCGGCTCCCGCCCATGGAACTGGAGGCACCGGTGACCCGACTGACCTCGAACTTCATCAACGGCATCACCCACATGCCCGTTCGCTGGACGGCCCCGGTGCGGGCCACCTGACCGCCGGGACGGCGGTCAGGGACGGGCAGCGCGTTCAGGGCGGGTCGGGCGCCGGTGCGGGCGGCGCCTAGAGCCGCGCCTTGACCGCGGGGCAGATATGCCGGGTGTCCGCGGCACCGAGGGCCATCGTCGCGAACGAGTAGGGCGCCCACGGCCCGGAGACCGTAATGCGGATGCCGCGGGGAACACTGGCGCGGAGCCGCTCGGCGATGCGCAGAATCTGGGGCGTCCGGTCGGCGGGGATGAGGTAGGAGGTGTGCATGACGCTTTCTCCTCCTGTTCCCGACCGTCGGGTGTCCGGGGGGTGGTGGTCCTCGCGTGCCTCGGCGAGTCCGCCGACCAGGTCGTCGGCGCGACGCGCCAGGGCCGCCGCGTCACGCCTGAGGTCCTCGGCGCCTACGGGGGGCCGACGGCGCTCATCTCGGTAGGTTCGGTCGGCCGCACCACGGGCGCCCTGGGTGACGCCGCCCGGCCGCGCCGGCGGGCACGTGGAGATCTTGACGCCCCATTCGACGCGTCCGCTCAGCCGCCGGAGGAGCCCTTCGAACCGCCCGTGCTCGTCGCGCAGCAGCGCGCGCACCTGCTCCTCGCCGTCGTACACGCTCGCCATCCGCAGCGGGATCACCGCGCTGTTCTGGGAGATCTCGTCGACCACCCGATGGTGGGCGCGCGCTGCGGACTCCAACCACTCGATGTCCTCCAAGTGCGCCCGGAACCCCCGCTCGTCATAGGAGTTCACGGGAATAGAGCTGACAGCGGCCGCGAGATTCTGCTGTGACACCACATACACCGGACAACCGCCGACACCGCGCGCGTCACCCAGTCTGTGCTGTGGAAACGGCCGCGCGACCGCGTAGACGTAGACCGCGTTCCTTTCCTCCACCGGTCCATTCCTCTCCCTCGGGACGGGGGTGTTCGTCTACCTATGTCCGATGCCGTCCGATCGTGCTGTGTTCGCCCGAGGAGTGGCCACACCGCGCCACTGTGTAATACGCGCTGCTCAACGCGGCAATTTAATGCTGACCGATTTCAGCAAAATGGCATACCACCATGTCATGGGATGTTATTCACCGACACATTTCGGGGACCCATCGCAGCCGCCCGCCGGATGGATCCCCCTGGAGAAAAAGGGTCAGACCTTGATCTTGCGCCACTCCCCGGTGGCCAGGATCGTCGCCCAGGCGCCCGCGATGCGGGCGAGCCCACGGCGCACCTCGTCGACGACGGCGGGCGCCAGAGCGGACACCGCCCCGTCGGACGGCTCGATGCGCACGGTCACGCGCAGCCCGTCGAGGACGCGCTGCGCCTTGTTGATCACCTCGGTGTCGGCGGGGTGGCCTGCGGCGCGGCGGAGTTGGGCGTACATGCCGTCGCGCAGGGTCATGGCTTCGTCGAAGTCGGCGAGCGTGATCGGAATGGCTCCGTCGGTCGTCAGCCGATGCTCACGCATGAACCGCGCGAGGTCCGCACGGTCACCCAGGGTGTCGCCGGTGACAACGAAGGAGCGTACGAGATCTGCTGCGGTCGATAGCTGGATGGGGGTCGTCATGCCCCCATCTCACCACGGCCGGGGTCGGTCTGAAGCCGGTCGTGCCCATCTCGGCCGAATTAGGCCGTGATCGACCAGGAATGCCGGGGAATCGGGGGTGCGCCCCTGATCCGGACCGTCCGTTTTGCGCGCATCGGAAAGGTCTAATCGCCCCCTCCGTTGATCTCGGACATATCGACCGAATAATGGCGCATATGAGGTCGGTATCTCCGAGATCAACGGAGGGGGCGACGACGTCGGTGGAACGTCAGTGAAGCTCGACGCCGAGGAGGGTGTCGGCGATGTCCGCGGCCAGGGCGGGAGCGGCGGGGTCGACCTGGGTCGGGCCCGCCAGGGCGGCCTCGGCCCAGGTGTCCATGGCGGTGAGGGCCGTGGCCGTGTCGAGGTCGTTGGCGAGGGCCTCGCGCACCTGGGCCAGCAGGGGCGTGGCGTCGGGGCCGTCGGGGCGGGCGGTGGCGGCGCGCCAGCGGGCGAGGCGGTCGGTGGCCCGGGTGAGCTCGGCGTCCGTCCACTCCCAGGTGCCGCGGTAGTGGTGGGCGAGCATGGCCAGGCGGACGGCCATCGGGTCGGCGCCCTGCTCACGCAGACCGGAGACGAACACGAGGTTGCCCAGCGACTTCGACATCTTCTCGCCGTTCAGGCCGACCATGCCGACGTGCATGTAGTTGTGCGCGTGGGGTCCGGTGCCGGTCGCACATCGCGCCTCGGCGGCGCCCATCTCGTGGTGCGGGAAGACCAGGTCGCTGCCGCCGCCGTTGAGGTCGAAGCCCATGCCCAGCTCGTGCAGGGAGATCGCGCTGCACTCGACGTGCCACCCGGGGCGGCCGCGGCCCAGCGGCGTGTCCCAGGCGGGTTCGCCCGGGCGCTCGGCACGCCACAGCAGCCAGTCCAGCGGGTCCTTTTTGCCAGGGCGGTCGGGGTCGCCGCCGCGCTCGGCGAACAGCCGCAGCATCTCCGCCCGCTCCAGGCCGCTCACCTCGCCGAAGTGCGGCGCGGACTCGGCGGCGAAGTAGATGTCGCCGTCGAGTTCATAGGCGGCGCCGCGCTCGCGGATCTTGGCCACGAACTCCGCGATGAGGTCGATGGACTCCACGACCCCCACGTAGGCGCGCGGCGGCAGGATGCGCAGCGCCGACATGTCCTCGCGGTAGACCTCGATCTCGCGCTCGGCCAGCGCCCGCCAGTCCTCCCCGTTCGTCTCGGCGCGCTCCAGCAGGGGGTCGTCCACGTCGGTGGTGTTCTGCACATAGTCGACCTCGTGTCCGGCGTCCCGCCAGACGCGGCCGACCAGGTCGAAGGTCAGGTAGGTGAAGGCGTGGCCGATGTGGGCGGCGTCGTAGGGGGTGATCCCACAGACATACATCCGCGCGGTTGGGCCCGGATCAGTGGTGCGCAGGGCGCCGGTAACGGTGTCGTGGACGCGGAGCGGCCCGCCGTTGCCGGGCAGGCGGACGATGTCAGGCGCAGACCAAGAACGCATACATTCGAGACTATCCGCCGGTGTGGGCGGGAATGCCCGAACTCGGCGCCCGGAAAAGAGGCGATCCTCCCAGCCCCGCAGGGAATAGCGCGCGTGTGGCGGCGGCCCAGTCACCGGTTGCCCGTGCGCCCGCCCGCGTTCGGCTCCGGAGAGCGGAGGTCACCGCGGACCCGGTGTCACAAGGTGCGGCTCTGCCAGTAGACGCGCGCGATGCTGCAGGCGCTGATCAGTACGGCGACAACGCACAGCGCCGCGAGCAACTCGTTGCCCAGCCGCCAGTGCATCACCGCGGCGGCGAAGGACACCACATAGAGCAGCCAGTAAGCCGCCGATTCCAGATAGTAACCGGGCGGGCGGGGGCGGGCGATTCGACCGTCCTCACCCCTCTGCCCCCCGTTGCAGGTTCTTCGAGCTATCACGTGATGTCGCAATCCCGGACCTTCCCCGACGACGCGGGGCGCCTGTAGGTGGGTTGACGTGGTTGGGGCCGATTGTGGCGAGACACCATCCGGCCAGGATCCGATCGCGGTCCGATCCCGCCGTAAGGAGACGCCACACGTGGCGCCGAGGTTTACCGGCCACGCCCCCGCCTCGGGAAGATCGCCAGGTCAGCGGAGTACCCGCCAGGCGCTGGGGTCGCCCGGCGCGCCGGTGAAGGCGTAGCGCGCCTCCTGCTCGGAACAGGCGACCAAGGATACCGATCCCGATGCCCACACCCGGCCGTGGCCGAGGTCCGCCCGGGCGATCAGGGAGGAGGGGTCGTCGGGGTCGGGACCGAGCCCGCCGGTGCGAGCGGGACCGCGCGCCGCCTCGTCGACCAAGCGCCGCCAGGCGCCCCAGATCTCGTCGGGCTCCCTCGCCGTGCGCAGCACGCCGGCGCCGGGGCGCGGACGCGCCTCCTCGAACAGCGGGGTGTGCCGCTTGGCGCGTGGCTCATCACGGTCGAGACCGGTGTTGACCAGGACGCTCACGCCGGGCGGCAGGGTCTGTTCGGCGAGTTCGCGGCCGTCCCAGCTGTAGAGCACGGCCGACTCGGCGTCCGCGCCGAGCAGGTGGAAGGGCTCGTAGCGGTGCAGGTCCTCCGTGCCGAGACCGAGCGTGCCGTACTCGGCCATGAGCAGCGGCAGGCGGCCCCGGCTGAGCCGGTCGACGTCGGCCGGGACGGTAGGCTCCAGGTTCGGCGTGCGGTCGCCCCGCGGCCAGCCGTTGAGGAGGGCGCCGACACGCGGCCCCTTGCCGTGGCCCTCACTCGTGCGCACGGCCAGCCAGGTCCCGCCCTCGCGGGGGTCGCGGCCACCGAGCAGGTCGGGGTACCGGGGCCAGTGCCGGTCCGGCCCCTCCCAGCCGCGTTCGACCATCTCGTCGCGTATCGCCACGAGCAGCAACGGGACCTCGGCTTCGGGATCGAAGCCGACGATAGCCGTGCACATCCGCGTTCTCCTCGCCCTTCGCTCGGCGGCGCTGTATGGCGCCCTGGCGCCCGCCGACCGCCGCTCCGGCCCGGAGAGAGGGACACGCGGCAGCACACCGGGCGGAACGGGTCCTGGCACTACCGCCGAGGTTCACGGCTTCGCATAGGCTTCTGGTCGGTCGGGCGCGAAGCGTGGTCCCTCGTCGGCCGTTTTCCCGATTCCCCCTTCATTGTGACCGCAGCGACTTCCTGGAGCGTGGATGGCCCCCCAAGGCGGACGAACGGAGCAGGTCGCCGACGCCGCCGAGGAGGTGCGCGGGCTCTCCGCCGACCAGGTCGCCGAGCGCGTCGCCCAGGGACGGACCAACGACGTCCCGGTACGCGCCAGCCGCACCCTGGGCCAGATCATCCGGGGCAACCTCTTCACCCGCATCAACGCGATGATCGCCGTCCTCTTCGCCATCATCGCGGTGATCGGCCCGGTACAGGACGGCCTGTTCGCCCTGGTCGTCGTCGTCAACACGCTGATCGGCATCGTTCAGGAACTGCGGGCCAAGCGCACCCTCGACCGGCTGGCGATCGTCAACGCCGCCCACCCCCGGGTGCTGCGCGACGGCCAGGTCGTCGAGATCCGCCCGCAAGAGGTCGTACTCGACGACGTGATCGAGCTGGGGCAGGGCGACCAGGTGCCGGTGGACGGCGACGTCGTGTCCGCCACAGCGCTGGAGGTCGACGAGTCGCTGCTGACCGGCGAGGCCGACCCGGTGCTCAAGGCCCCCGGCGACACGGTCATGTCGGGCAGTTTCGTCGTCGCGGGCACCGGCCGGTTCCGCGCCGCCAAGGTCGGCCGCCACGCCTACGCGGCCCGGCTGGCCGAGGAGGCCAGCCGGTTCAGCCTGGTCCACTCCGAGCTGCGCTCGGGCATCAACCGCATCCTGACGTTCATCACCTGGGCACTGTTCCCCATCGGCGGGCTGCTCATCTACAGCCAGCTGGCCCTCGGCGGCGAGGTCGTCATCCGCAAGAGCATCGGCGACGGCCAGGTCTCCGGTCCGCTGGCCGAGGCACTGCGCGGCATGGTGGCCGCCCTAGTGTCGATGGTCCCCGAGGGCCTGGTCCTGCTGATCAGCATCGCCTTCGCGGTGGGCGTCGTCCGGCTCGGCCGCCGCCATTGCCTGGTGCAGGAGCTGCCCGCGATCGAGGGCCTGGCCCGCGTGGACATCGTGTGCACCGACAAGACCGGAACGCTCACCGAGAACGGCATGCGCCTGGCGGAGCTGCGCGACCTGGGCGGCGAGCTCGACGGGGAGCGCACCGCCCCGCGCGAGGTGCTGGCGGCGCTGGCCGCGGCCGACCCCCGCCCCAACCCGAGCCTGGCGGCGATCGCCGAAGCCTGCGGCGACGCACCGGACTGGCCGGTCACGGCCACGGCCGCGTTCTCCTCGGCACGCAAGTGGAGCGGCGCGAGTTTCACCGCCCCGGCCGGCCAGCGGCATTGGGTCCTCGGCGCACCCGACGTGCTCGCCGCCCCGAACAGCCCGGAGGCCGCCGAGGCCGAGCGCATCGGCGCCCAGGGGATGCGGGTGCTACTCCTGGCCCGCTCCAGCGTGCCGGTCGACGCCCCCGAGGCGCCCGGCCGCCTCACGCCCGTCGCGCTGGTCGTGCTCGACCAGCGCGTGCGCGACGACGCCGCGCCCACCCTGCGGTACTTCGGCGACCAGGACGTCGAGGTCAAGGTCGTCTCCGGCGACAACGCCGCCTCCGTCGGGGCCGTCGCCCGGGAGCTGGAGCTCCCCGGCGCCGCCGACCCCGTCGACGCCCGTGACCTGCCCGGCGAGCGCCGCGGGTTCGACGACACGGTGGAACGGACCACCGTGTTCGGGCGGGTGACGCCCGAGCAGAAGCGCGACATGGTGCGCGGGCTGCGCAAGCGCGAGCACACGGTCGCGATGACGGGCGACGGCGTCAACGACGTCCTGGCGCTCAAGGAAGCCGACATCGGCGTGGCGATGGGCTCCGGCAGCCCGGCTTCGCGGTCGGTGGCGCAGATCGTGCTGCTGGACAACCGGTTCGCCACCCTTCCGGCGGTGGTGGCCGAGGGGCGGCGGGTCATCGGCAACATCGAGCGCGTCGCCAACCTGTTCCTCACCAAGACCGTGTACTCGATGACGATGGCCACCATCGTCGGCCTGCTCGCCGTGTCCTACCCGTTCTTCCCGCGGCACGCCACCCTGATCAACGCGGTGACCTTCGGCATCCCGGCGTTCTTCCTGGCCCTGGCGCCCAACACCGAGCGCGCCCGCCCCGGGTTCGTGGCGCGGACGCTCCGGCTGGCCGTCCCCGCTGGCCTCATCAGCGGGCTCGCGGCCGTGACCACCTACCTGCTCGTGCTGCGCGGGGCCGCGATGCCCGAGCTGACCGACCGCACGGCCGTGGTGATCACCCTGTGCGCGACCACGCTGTGGGTGCTGCTGCTGGTGGCCAAGCCGTATGTGTGGTGGAAGGTGGTGTTGGTGGGCGCGATGGTGGGGCTGCTGTGCAGCGTGCTGGCCACACCGTATGGGCGGGAGTTCTTCGCGCTGGACATCAGTGACCCCGGCAAGATCGTCACCGCCCTGGCCGTGGCGGCGGTGGCGGCCGGCCTGATCACGGTCGTGCGCGTGGTCGACGACCGGTTCATCCGCCGCGACCGGGAGCGAGAGGATCGCGCGCGTGCCGGTGGAGCCGCGCGGCGGCAGGGCGCGGGCGTCTGAGCGACCGCCGACCGCACCGCCGCGTCACACCGGCGGCCAGGGGACCGAGGGCCACTCCGGCGAGGGGTAGGGGTGGATGCGGTGCTCGCGCAGCAGCTCGACGCGGCGGCGCACCGCGTATCCCTCTGGGCGGGTGAGGTGCCGCGCGAGTTCGGTCGAAACGGTGCTGTCCGGCGCGGTCAGCTGGGCGTGCAGGGACTCCAGGGCGGCCAGGGACTCCGCGGTCAGCGGCTCGCCCTGCCACTGCCACAGCACCGTGCGCAGCTTGTAGTCCTCGGCGAACGAGACCCCGTGGTCGCAGCCGTACAGGTGACCGTCGCGCGTGGGCAGCAGGTGGCCGATCTTGCGGTCGGAGTTGTTGATGACCGCGTCGAACACGGCCATCCGGCGCAGCCCCGGGTGCCGCACGTCGCGGGCCAGGTCGATCAGGTCGACCTCCGGGTCGCCATCGACCCACAGCTGCACCATGCCCTCGCCGAACGGGCCGTCGCGGTGCACGGTGGGCGGGACGATGTCCCAGCCCAGGGCGTCGGAGACGGCGAACGCGGCGACCTCCCGCCCGGCGAGCGTGCCCTCGGGGAAGTCCCACAGTGGGCGCTCCCCGGCGACGGGCTTGTAGACGCAGGGGGCGCTGCGCCCGCCCGCGGTGATGGTGCAGTAGAGGGTGGCGTTGGACGCGGTGGTGAGCCGCCCCTCGGCGACCAGGTCCCCCGAGCGCAGCAGATCCAGGGCGTCGGTCACCGGCAGCCCCTGGAACGACGCGGTCATACGTGCTCGTCCCGCCCGTCAGCGCCCGGAGGGCTTGTACCCGTTCTGCCGCGGGCAGATGTGGCCCCCCGGGTCGAGCGGGCCGCCGCACAGCGGGCAGTTGGGCCGCCCCGCGGCCACGACGCGCATCGCCCGTCCGGCGAAGGCCCGCGCCGCGGCCGGGGTGAGGTGGACGCGCAGCACGTCGCGGGTGGCGGGCGCCTCTTCCGCGAAGACCTCGATCTGCTCGGCGACGGGGTCCTCCACCCCCTCCTCCGTCTCCTCGACCTCCTGGGCCTCGACGATGACGCGGCCGGCGTCGGCGTCCCAGGCCAGGGCGAGCGTCCCCACCCGGAAGTCCTCCTCGATGGGCTGCTCAAGCGGGTCGTCGTCGATGTCCTCGGGCGCGGGCGGGGTGTCGCCCGGCTGGTCCCCGAAGCGCCGCCGTACCTCTTCGAGCAGCTCCTCGATGCGTTCGGCCAGGGCCGATACCTGAGCCTTCTCCAGCACCACGCTGGTGATCCGGCCGCCGCCGGTGGCCTGCAAAAAGAAGGTGCGCTCCCCCGGTCGGCCGACGGTTCCGGCCACGAAGCGCTCGGGGGGATCGTAAGAGTAGACGGGCATGGTCAATAACCCTAGAGGATGGGGGTCACCGGCGTGATCCGCGACTCGGGTCATCGGACCGGCCGGATCCGGCCGGTCCCGCTCCGCCGCCGACGGCCGCGTCGCCGGAGGCGTCCGAGGGGCGCGGCACCAGGCCGTCGACCGAACCTCCGACGTCGTTCAGGCGCACCAGGAAGGGCCGGGTGGGGGTGTAGCGGATGGCGGTCAGCGAGCACGGGTCGGGGACGATGCGCTGGAAGTGGTCGAGGTGGAGGCCGAGGGCGTCGGCGACGATCGCCTTGATGATGTCGCCGTGGGTGCACACGAGGTAGACGGGTGCGGGATGGGCCGCGGTGAGCCGGTCGTTCCAGTCACGCACCGCCGCGACCGCCCGCGACGCCATCCCGACCAGGGTCTCCCCACCCGGGAAGCGGGCGGCGCTGGGGTGGCTCTGCACGACCCGCCACTGGGGCTCGCGGGCCAGGTCGTCGAACTCGCGGCCGGTCCACTGCCCGTAGTCGCACTCCAGGAACCGGTCGTCCGGCGTGACCGGCGTGCCCACGGTGTCGGCGATCACCTCCGCGGTCTCACGGCAGCGCTCCAGCGGGCTGGAGACGACGGCGTCCAGCCGCAGCGGGGCGAGCCGGTCGGCGACATCCTTGGCCTGGGCGCGCCCCCGCTCGTCGAGGTGCAGGCCGGGTGCGCGCCCCGCGAGGCGGCTGCCCGTCACCTCGGTCAGGCCGTGGCGGACGAGCAGCAGGGTGGCGACGGATTCGGGCGGCGTTGGCTGCGCAGTGCTCCCCATGGTGGGTCAGCATAGGGGCCCCGCTCGCCGATTCGCCCGCCGGCCGCCGCCCGAGCGGTCACCCCGTCGGCGCGGGCTGCCCCTCCTGCGGGGCGCCCTGCTGCCCTTCCTGCTGGCCGTGGACGACCTTGGGGTCGTAGGGCTGGCCGGTGTAGGGGTCGATGGGCAGGCCGCTGTTCGGGTCGATCTGCACGAGCTCGCCGGTGACGGGGTCCTTGTGCTGTCCGGTCTCCGGGTCGCGCGCCAGGCCGGTCTCGGGGTCGATGGGCCAGCCGGTCTCCGGGTCGACGGACGCCGACGGCGAGGGCGAAGGCGACGGAGTGGGCTCCGGCGTTGGCTCGGCGCCGGGATGGGAGGTCTGCTCCTCGGCGATGACCTCCTTCTTCGGGTTCTCCGTGGGGGCGCCATGCGGGTCCAGCACGCCGAAGCTGACCAACGTGAGGACGAGGATGCCCAGCCCCACGCGGTAGTAGACGAAGGGCATGAAGCTGTGGGTGGAGATGAACCGCATCAGCCAGGCGATGACGGCGAAGCCGACCACGCCCGCCACGACCGTGCCGACGATCGTGGCCAGCACGCCCGCGTACTCGTCGCCGCCGATGTCGGTCAGCTTGTACAGGCCGGCGCCGAACACGGCCGGGAGGGCGAGCAGGAAGGAGTACTCGGCGGCGTCCTTGCGCTTGAAGCCCAGCAGCATCCCGCCGGTCAGGGTGCCGCCCGAGCGCGAGACGCCGGGGATGAGCGCGAGCGCCTGGAAGAGGCCGTAGGTGATGCCCCGCTGGGCGTTGAGGTCGGTCAGCTCGCGGTGCTTGCGGGTGTAGCGGTCGGTCACACCCAGGATCACCCCGAAGATGATCAGGGTCAGCGCGATGAGCCGCAGGTCGCGGAAGACGCTGTCGATCTGCTCTTCGAGCAGGAGCCCCAGGACGACGATGGGGATCGTGCCGATGATGACGTACCACCCCATGCGCGCGTTGATGTCGCGTCGCAGGTCCTTGTTGACCAGGGAGCGGAACCAGGTGGAGAGGATCGTCCAGATGCGCTTCCGGAAGTAGATGAGGACCGCGAGCTCGGTACCCAGCTGACTCACGGCGGTGAAGGCGGCGCCGGGATCGGGCCATCCGAACAGCGCGGAGGCCACCCGCAGGTGGCCACTGGACGAGATCGGCAGGAATTCGGTCAGTCCCTGGACCAGCCCAAGGATGATGGCCTCAAGAATGCTCACGACGGACTCGTCTCCAACAACATGCGGACTCCACGGCGCCGCTCGGGCAGGGCCCGTGGACCTGAAGGGGCGGTGCGCCGACTGGACGCGGCGCGGGCAGACGTGGGCAGCTTACTCAAGGTCGGACGCACTGATCGACGTCGGTCCGAAGGGCCCTCCCGCCGGATTCGGGCTGCCGACGGACCGCAGTAGGACCGGGCCACGAGGGGGCGTGAGGGGCGAGGGAGCCCCGCGAGGGGCTGTGACGTGCGGCCACCATCGGCCCTTCCCGGAGCGGATCACAGCCGATCGGGACGCGAGACGGTACTCTCCGCGCCATGGAACAGCGACAGGCGGGCGGGTCGGGGCTCTGGGTGTCACGCACTGCTCTGGGCACTATGACCTGGGGAAAAGACACCTCAGAGGAGGAGGCCGGCGACCAGCTCACCGCCTTTGTGGATGCCGGTGGGACGTTGGTCGACACGGCCGATATCTACACCGGCGGGCACAGCGAACGCATCATCGGACGGCTGCTCACCGGGGTCATCCGGCGCGATGACGTGATCATCGCCACCAAGGCCGGGCACACACCCGAGGGCTACCGGCCGTGCGACACCTCGCGGCGCCATCTGCTGGCGTCACTGGACGCCTCCCTGCGCCGCCTGCGCACCGACTACATCGACCTGTGGCAGCTGCACGTCCACGACCCCGACACGCCGCCGGCCGAGACCCTCGCGGCGATGGACACCGCCGTGTCCTCGGGCAAGGTGCGCTACATCGGCGTCGGCGGGCTGGCCGCCTGGCAGTTCGCCACCTATGCCACCTGGCAGCAGGCCGCCCCCGGCGGTGGCCGCGCCCCCGTGGTCACCACCGGGACGGAGTACTCGCTGCTCAACCGGGGGGCCGAGCATGACCTGCTGCCCGCCGCGATCGACCGCGGCGCGGGGCTGATCGCCTGGTCGGCGCTGGGGCGCGGGGTGCTGAGCGCGAAGTACCGCAACGGTGTCCCGGAGGGGTCGCGCGCGGCGCTGCCGCACATGGCCGCGTACGTCGACCCGTACCTGGACGAGCGCAGCCGCCGCATCGTCGAGTCCGTGTGCACGGCGGCCGACGGGCTCGGGGTGTCGCCCCTCGCCGTGGCCCTGAGCTGGGTGCGCGACCGGCCGGGCGTGACCGCGGCCGTCGTCGGCCCGCGCACCGCCGCCCAGCTCGACGACGTGCTCGCCGCCGAAGACGTCGAGCTGCCCCGGGAGATCCGGGAGGCGCTCGACGACGCGTCCTCGGCTCCACTGCGATAGCGGCGCGCCCGATGCAGGGGCGCGGGAACCGTTCACCGAGTCTTGATCCATCGGGGGTTCCGCACGGATTCGGTCATCGCCTGGGGATTTCGGCGCGTGTCGGCGTGCCCGGCGGATGTCCCCGGGGTGTCCCCGGTGGGTCGGGGCTGGTTGTCCACAGCGCCCGTCGCCGCGACCGGACCCTGGGGGTGTTCTCGCTAAGCTCCCAGGGGACGAGTGACCACCGTTCCGCAGAGAGGAACATCCCCGATGTCCGAGGCGCCGATCGCGGCGGGATCCGAGGGCGGCGACGCCGCAGAGCGCACGCGGGCCGTGCTGGCGCGCATGGGCGCGCCGGAAGCGCTGGCGGAGCCCCTGGTGGCCGCTCTGGGGCCGGGCGCCCCCACCGAGCTCGCCGCGGACCCGTGGCGGCTGCTGGCGCTCCCCCAGGTCACCCTGGAGCAGGCCGACTACTGCGCCCGCCGGGCGCTCGGGGAGACCACCGTCTCACCCGACGACCCGCGCCGCGGCCGGGCCGTCGTCGCTCACCTGCTGCGCCGCGCCGCGCACGAGGGGCACACCGCCATCGAGGAGCGGCGCCTGGCGCGGGCGGTGCGATCGATGGGGATCCGCTCCCCCGAACCCGCCATGACGGCCGCCCTCGACGACGGCGAGGTCATGGCCTTCGAGGTCTTCCCGGACGACAGCGACCCCTTCGGCGAGGGCGGGGAGGTCGCGGAAATGCCCGACCCCGAGCTCTACTACGGCCTGGCGCGGGTCGGCCTGGCCGAGCAGGACCTGGGTGAGGGGCTGGCTCGGCTCTCGGGCACCAGCGAACCCATCATGGACTCCGCGACCGCCGCCGAAACGGTCGAGGCCACGGCGGAGCGGCTGGGGATCGAGGTCGCCCCGGAGACCGCCGCCGCGCTGGTCACGGTGGCGCTGCGCGGTGTGTGCGTACTGCCGCACGGCGCGGGGGCGCGCGCGAGCGGAGTCGTGGCGCACGTTCTGGCGTGCGCCGCCGACATCGCGGCCGACAGCGAGGTCGGCATCGCCCTCGCCGCGCCCACCGCGCAGGCCGCCGCCGGGTTCACCACCCAGCTGGCCGGTCTGGGCGCGGGGACGCGGCCGCCGAGGTCGTGCCGCTGGGCGGCTGCTGGAGTGCCGCGGCCCGGGCCTGTTCGGGCGCGGGGCCGAGCGACCCATCGACGCCGGACTGGTGGTCGTCACCGACGCCATGGCGCTCGACGTCGAGCATGCGGCGGCACTGGTCGAGGCCTGCGCCGACGGAACCCACCTGGTCCTGCTCGCCGACCCCGCCGAGGCTCCCTCGGCCGGGCCGGGGCAGGTGGCCGCCGACCTGGTCGCGTCCCGCACGGTGGCCGTGGCGGAACTGCCGGCCGCGGCGAAGCCCGGACCGCTCGACGAGCTGGCCGCGCGCGTCGCGGGCGGGGAGCTGGGCGAGGTGTCGGCTCCGGAGCGGGAGGTCGTGGTCGTCCCCGCGGGCTCCGGCGAGGAGGCGGCGCACCGGGCGCTGCAGCTCATCACTGATTCGATCCCGCGAGCCCTGAGCGTCCCGGCCGCCGAGACCCAGATCGTCGCGGCCACGCGCGGCGGCGAGGCGGGCACGGACGCGCTCAACGCCGCCTGCAAAGCCCACTTCAACGCCGGACCGGGGGTCTACAACGGCGTGGATCCGGGCGACCGCGTGCTGCTCGCGGCCGACGGTCCGGGCTACGCCGCGGGCGATGTCGGCTATCTGCGCGAGGGCGCGGACGGCGGGCTCACTGTGGAGCTCCCGGACGGCACGTCGGCCGCGGTCGCCGACGCCGCGCACCTGCGCCCAGGCTGGGCCGTCACCGTGGCGGCGGCGCACGGCGGGCACTGGCCCGCCGTCATCGCGGTGTTCGGCCCGGAGACCCGCGGGTCGCGTCCTCAGGTCTACACGGCCGGCACGCGCTCGCTTCGGCACCTGTCGATCGTGCACGCGGCCGGCCCCGCCCTCGCCCAGGCCGTCCGGGAGACCCCGTCCATCCCCCGGCACACCCGCCTGGTGCAGATCCTTCGTGAGGGGTGAGGGGCGGCCGCGTGCGGCTTCCTACGCGATCCCGCCTCCGGCCACGGGCATGTCGTCGCCGCTGCTGGACGGTGGGGCGGGCGGCGGGGCCGGCTGGTTCGGGTCGCGACCGCCCAGGTCGATGCGGAACGGCGGGTAGTGGTCGGTCATCAGAGACACGTAGGCGCCCACGCGCCAGGACCACCGGTTCATGCCCATGACGAAGTCGAAGATCCCCCGCGGGTAGCCGCCGGTGAACAGCAGAACGATGGCCACGAAGAAGACCAGGACGTAAAGCAGGCCCGGGAGGACCGGGACGAAGATGTACTCGCCGGAGTTTCCCGTCCAGGTGTCGTAGAACTCGTCCTTGCGCACCGCGTACGACCCGGCGCCGGTGAAGAACCCCAGCACGATGAAGTGCGGGATGGCCAGCAGCCACCACTTGACGAGGACGAGTCCGCGCGAAAGCCGCTCGGGGTAGGCCACATCGAATTGTGCGGGGTAGTCGTCGACCGTGGCGAGGGTGAACGGCGGATACCGGTCCGTGCCCAGTGCCGAATAGGTGTAGAAGTGCACGCGCCAGCTCCACCGCATCACGCCCACGTTGAACCGGAAGATGGGCTCCGGATAGCGGGCGGTAATGAGGATGGCGAAGAACACGATCACCGTCAGGATCGCGAACGCGATCCACAGGAAGAACAGCACGATGAGGTGCGGGATGACCAGGATCCACTTGAACAGCCAAAGCCATCGCGATACCGCGTCGAGCCGCCCCTCGACCCGCACCGGATAATCCGCCGCGTCCACCATTACGTCCACCCCCGGAATCCTCGTCCAAAGCCTTCAGGGACGGATACCCAGAAGGGTAATCGCGTATTCACGCGGACACTAAAGAGAATCCATTGACTACGACAATTCCCGCAAAATCAGGGCCATTGCGAAATACACAATTCGCGCCAATTCGGGTGAAAGGTGGACGCAGAAGTTCAGGGCAGCATCCCCTGGCGGCGCGCCGCACTCACCGCTTCCAGCCGCGTGTGCGCGCCCAGCCTGCGCATGGCCGAACGCAGATAGCTCTTCACCGTCTCCGGCCGCAGCCCCAGCTGCTCGGCGATCCCGGCGTTGGTGCAGCCGAGCGCGGCACACGACAGCACGTCCAGCTCGCGCGGGGACAGCTCGGGCGCGTCCCGCCGCGGGCCCCGCGCGTCGGCGGCGCAGCCCATTCGCGAGCTGATGTCCAGCAGCCGTGCCTGGAGGTCGGCGTCGGCCACGCGTCCGGCCAGTGAGCGCAGCTCCGCGTTGAGCGCCCTGATCTCCTCCCAGTGGGAGGCTGAGGCGGCGGCCCGTGACTGTTCGGCCCGTGCCCGCTGGAGGTCGAGCAGGCGCCGCTGCGCCTCGTCGCGTACCACGATCTCCTGCTCGACGCCGCGCGCGGCCGCGTGGACCGCCGCGATGGCGCGGTCGCCGATCGGCAGGGTCTGGCGCAGTCCGCCGAGCAGGAGGCCGCGCGGCTGATCGCGCACCACCACGGGGACCGCGATGATCGCGCCGAGCTTCTCGGCGCGGACGGCGGCGTCGTACTCGTGGCTGATCGCCGCGGCCGCGATGTAGTCGCGCACCCAGGCCGGGCGGCGGGTGGCGAGGCTCTTGCCGCCCAGCCCGCGCCCCGGTTCGACGACCAGGCCGCGAATGGCGTCGGTGACGGTGCCGGTCAACTCGGTGTAGCGGACGCGTCCCCCGGACGCCGCGGCACCGCCGAAGACCACGGGCAACCCGCTGTCGCGGCGCAGGCGGGGCAGGGCCGCGCGGATCTCCGCGAGGTCATCGCCGTGGGATGCGAGGGCATGCATACCGATCCCCGTTCGGGTGCGGTCGGTCGCGCCCCCACCCCCATCCGGGGGTGGGGAGACGCGGGTCACATCGCCCACGATCGTACTGCGTCCCCCCGACGCCGAGCGAACGTGATCCAACCGAAGGACGACGACCATGGCTCAGCATCTCGCGTCGTATGCCAGCGGCGCCTCCCCCCAGCCGCTGCTGGGCGACACCATCGGGGAGAACCTGGACCGGACGGTGGCGACGTTCCCGAGCAGAGAGGCGCTCGTGGACCTGCCCTCGGGCCGACGGTGGACCTACGCGCAGTTCGCCGCGGCCGTCGACGACGTGGCGCTCGGCCTGCTCGCGATGGGGATCGAGCACGGCGACCGGGTGGGGATCTGGTCCCCCAACCGGCCGGAGTGGTCGCTGGTGCAGTACGCGACCGCCAAGATCGGCGCGATCATGGTGAACATCAACCCCGCCTACCGCTCGCACGAGCTGGAGTACGTGCTCGACCACGCGGGGGTGCGGCTCCTGGTGTCGGCCCAGCGGCACAAGACCAGCGACTACCGCCGGATGGCCGAGCAGAGCCGGGAGCGCTGCCCCGCGCTGCGCGACGTCGTCTACCTCGACGACCCGAGCTGGGACCTGCTGCTGGACCTGGGCGCCGGTATGCAGCCGGAGCGGCTGGCCGAGCGCGCCGCCGGGCTGTCCTGCGACGACCCGATCAACATCCAGTACACGTCGGGGACGACCGGTTTCCCCAAGGGCGCCACGCTGTCGCACCACAACATCCTCAACAACGGCTACTTCGTGGGCGAGCTCCTGGGCTACACCGAGCACGACCGCGTCTGCCTGCCAGTGCCCTTGTACCACTGCTTCGGCATGGTCATGGGCAACCTCGCGATCACCAGTCACGGCGCCTGCGCGATCATCCCGGCGCCGTCCTTCGAACCGGCCGCCACCCTGCACGCGATCGCCACCGAGCGAGCCACCTCGCTGTACGGGGTGCCGACGATGTTCATCGCCGAGCTGGGGCTGGCCGACTTCGCCGACTACGACCTCTCCAGCCTGCGCACCGGCATCATGGCCGGCTCGCCCTGCCCCGAGGAGATCATGAAGCGGGTCATGTCGGAGATGCACATGCCCGAGGTCGCCATCTGCTACGGGATGACCGAGACGTCGCCGGTGTCTACGATGACCCGGGTCAACGACGACCTGGAGCGCCGGACGGCGACGGTGGGCCGGGTGATGCCGCACGTGGAGATCAAGGTCGTCGACCCGGCCACCGGGGTCACCGTGCCCCGGGGCGAGCCCGGCGAGCTGTGCACACGCGGGTACTCGGTGATGACGGGGTACTGGGAGGAACCGGAGAGGACCGCCGAGGCCGTCGACACCGGGCGCTGGATGCACACCGGCGACCTGGCGGTGATGCGCGAGGACGGCTACGCGGCCATCGTCGGCCGCATCAAGGACATGATCATCCGGGGCGGGGAGAACATCTACCCCCGCGAGATCGAGGAGTTCCTCTACACCCACCCCCAGATCTCCGACGTCCAGGTCGTCGGGGTCCCCGACGAGAAGTACGGCGAGGAGATCCTGGCCTGCGTCATCCCCCGCGACCCCGCTGACGCGCCCACCCGCGACGAGGTCGCCGAATTCTGCCGCGACCGGCTCGCGCACTACAAGATCCCGCGCTATGTGCGGGTGGTGGAGTCGTTCCCGATGACGGTGAGCGGCAAGGTCCGCAAGGTGGAGATGCGGGCCCGGGCCGCCGAGGAGCTGGGGCTGGTGGCGGCCGCCCGATGATCCCATCCCCGCGGGACGGCGCGCCCGCGGGTGGATGAAGACCAGCGTGGCGTCGGCCCGTGATGCTCTGCCCCCCACGGACCGGCGCCGCGCTGCCGCACGCGTGCTACACGCGGTCGAGAAAGCCGCCGTCGACGACGAGGTTCGCGCCGGTGATGAAGCTCGCCGCCGGACTGCCCAGGTAGGCGACGGCGCGGGCGACCTCCTCGGGGCGGCCCAGCCGCCCGTAGGGGATCCGGGCGCGGATGCTCTCGTAGAAGTCCGGGTCGTTGTGCTTGCGGCGGTCCCAGCCGCCGCCCGGGAACTCGATGGGGCCGGGCGAGACGGTGTTCACCCGCACGCCCGTTTCCGCCAGGGATCGGGCCAGTGCGGACGCGTAGTGGTTGAGCGCCGCCTTGACCGCCCCGTAGGCCTTGGGCCCGGAGGGCGCGCTGGCGTGGAGCGCCGAGGTGGTGGAGATGAGCACCACCGACCCGCCGCGCTCGGAGGCGGCCAGGTGCGGCTCGGCCTCCTCGGCCATCCGCACGAACGGCAGGATGTCGGTGGTCAGCCCGCGCTCCCACTGGTCGGGGGTGGCCGAGCTGCCGCCGGAGACGTTGGACACCAGCACGTCGATGCCGCCGAGCCGGTCGGCCGCCTGGGCGATGAAGCCGCGCAGCGCCTCCTCGTCGGCCACGTCGACCGCCTGGTCCACGACCGTCCGGCCGGTGCCCCGGAGCTCCTCGGCGGCGCGTTTCAGGGGCTCGGCCGACCGGGCGCAGATGGCGAGGTCGGCCCCCTCGTCGGCGAAGGTCTGGGCGATGGCGCGGCCGATGCCCCGGCTCGCCCCGGTGACGACGACCCTGGCTCCCTGGAGTCCGAGATCCATTCCGGTGTGTCCTCTCTGGTGTGGCTGGGGCCCGTCCCCCAACGCGGTCGCGGGCGTCCCCTGGAATCCAGGGGACGCCCGCGATGATCACGAATGGGGGATTCTCACCTTACGCCCCTGTGGAGTGGAACCCGCCGTCGACGTGGACGATCTCGCCGGTCGTGGCGGGGAACCAGTCGGACAGCAGCGCCACGACGGCGCGCGCGGCCGGCTCGGGGTCGGAGGTGTCCCAGCCGAGCGGGGCGCGCTCGGGCCAGTGCCCGGCGAGCTCGTCGAAGCCGGGGATGCTGCGCGCGGCCATGGTGCGCAGCGGCCCGGCGGAGACGAGGTTGACCCGGATCTTCTGCTCGCCGAGGTAGCGGGCGAGGTAGCGGGCGGTGGAGGTGAGCCCGGACTTGGCGACGCCCATCCAGTCGTAGACGGGGTAGGAGACGCTGTTGTCGAAGTCCATGGCGACCACGGAGCCGCCGTCGGACATCAGCGGCAGCACCGCGGTGGTCAGCGACTTCAGCGAGAACGTGGAGGTGTGCATCGCGGTGGCGACGTCCTCCCACGCGGTGTCGAGGAAGTTGCCGCCCAGGGCGCCCTGGGGGGTGAAGCCGATGGAGTGGACGATGCCGTCGATGCCGTCGACGTGCTTGCGGATCCGGTCGGCGAGGCTGTTGAGGTGGTCCTCGTCGGTGACGTCGAGTTCGAGCACGGGCGCGGCCTCGGGGAGCCGCTGCGCGATGCGCTCGACGAGGCTCAGGCGGCCGTAGCCGGTGAGCACGACCGTGGCGCCCTGCTCCTGGCAGAGGCGGGCGACGTGGAAGGCGATCGAGGAGTCGGTGATCACCCCGGTGACGAGGATGCGCTTGCCCTCAAGAATTCCCATTGGAGTCTTCAATCCTGTTCTGCGTTCGCGCGGGTAACCGGGGGGACCGCGGCGCGAGGGCGCCGCCCGGTGCTGGTCGGGTCAGCTGACGGTCGGGTCAGTGGCCCATGCCGAGGCCGCCGTCGACGGGGATGACGGCGCCGGTGATGTAGGCGGCGTCCTCGCTGCTGAGGAAGCGCACCGTCTTGGCGATCTCCTCGACCGATCCGTACCGGGCCAGCGGCACGTTCTTCTTGATCTCGGTCTGCCGCTCCTCGGGCAGCTCCGCGGTCATGTCGGTCTCGATGAAGCCCGGGGCCACGACGTTCACGGTGATGTTGCGGGACCCGAGTTCGCGGGCGAGGGAGCGGCCGAAGCCGACGAGTCCGGCCTTGGAGGCCGCGTAGTTGGCCTGGCCGCCGGAGCCGAGGAGGCCCACCACGGAGGAGATGAGGATGATCCGGCCGCCGCGCTTGCGCATCATGCCGCGCACGGCGCGCTTGGCGACGCGGAACGCCCCGGTGAGGTTGGTGTCCAGGACCGAGGAGAAGTCCTCCTCGCTCATCAGGGCGAGCAGCTGGTCCTTGGTGACGCCCGCGTTGGCCACCAGGACCTCGACCGGGCCGTATGTGTCCTCGACCTGCTTGAACGCGGCGTCGACCGCGGCGGTGTCGGTGATGTCGCAGTGGACGCCGAACAGGCCCTCCGGTGGCTCGCCCGAGCGGTAGGTGACGGCGACGTCGTCGCCGGCCGTGGCGAGCTCACGGGCGATGGCCAGGCCGATCCCCCGGCTGCCGCCGGTGACCAGTGCCGTGCGGGACATAACGTGAACTACCTCCGAATGCGCTGATGAGCGCGGTGACAACCATGTCAGAACGGACAGCAGCGTATCCACCTACCCGGCGGTAGCGGAATCGAGGCGGCGAAACCGCGTCCCGGATGCCCCCGATAGGCACTTTGTCCTCGGCAAAACCGCGGGTCAAGATCGGTTTCGATCGCGTCAGGAGGCGGTTGGGCGGGTACAGAGCAGACGTGCCGGTCTACGGCAGACGCACCCGGGTACCCGCCGCCCGCAGCATGGGGAGGACCCATGAAGACCATCACCACCGCATCACCCGTCGACTTCGACGCCTATGGCGACTACGGCACGTCCATGACCAGCTCGAAGGCGGCGGCCTTCGAGCGCCCTCCCTACACCTTCCGGGGCCGGATCGGTTCCAACCGCTTCCCCGCCGAGGCCCACCGGTACCACCTCTACGCCTCCTACGCCTGCCCCTGGGCGCAGCGCGCGCTCATCGTCCGCAAGCTCAAGGGCCTGGAGGACGTCATTTCGGTCGGCATCGTCGACCCGATCCGGGACGGCCGGGGCTGGGCGTTTCGCGAGGGTCCGGGGCACGGGCCCGACACCGTCGGCCACTTCGCCCTGCTGCGCGACGTCTATGAGTCCTCCCGGCCCGGCTACGACGGCCACGTGTCGGTCCCGGTGCTGTGGGACACCTTCACCCGCCGCATCGTGAGCAACAACTTCCCCGACATCACGATGGACTTCAACACCTGCTTCAACGCCTGGGCGCGCAACCGCGTCGAGCTGTACCCGCCCGGGATGCGGTCGGACATCGACACGCTCAACCGCAGGATCTACTCCACCGTCAACAACGGGGTCTACCGGTGCGGCTTCGCGCCCACCCAGGCCGCCTACGACACCGCGGTCAGCGAGCTGTTCGCGACCCTCGACGACCTGGAGGAGCGGCTGTCCAGCCGCCGCTACCTGTTCGGCGACCACATCACCGAGGCCGACGTGCGGCTGTGGGTGACCCTGGTGCGGTTCGACGTCGTCTACGTGACGCACTTCAAGACCAACGTGCGGCGGCTGGTCGACTACCCGCACCTGTGGGGCTACACGCGCGACCTCTACTCCGAGCCGGCGTTCCGCGAGACCACCGACTTCGACCACATCAAGCGGCACTACTACGTCACGCACAGCCAGCTCAACCCTCGGCGGATCGTCCCGGCCGGACCGCTGCTGGACTTCAGTGCCCCGCACGACCGCGCACACCTGAGCGAACGCGACCCGCACGCCCAGCTCATCCGCCCGGGCGACATCGTCAGTCCGCGCCAAGGCGGGTGAGGCCGACCTCGATGAGGTGGGGGACGGCGTCGCCGATCCGGTCGAAGTCCTCCCCCACCGTCTGCCCCTGGCCGAAGCGGTAGTGGATCCCTTCGAGGATGACGGCGACCTTGAAGTAGGCGAACCCGACGTACCAGTCGAGGTGGGAGACGTCGCGCCCGGAGCGGCGGGCGTAGCGCTCGACGATCTCGTCACCGCCGGGGTAGCCCGGGGCCCGGTGCGCGTCGCTGACACCAGGGACGTCGGGGAGGTCGGCGTCGCTGTAGACGATGAGCAGCGCCAGGTCGGTGAGGGGGTCGCCGAGGGTGGACATCTCCCAGTCGAGCACGGCGGTGATGCCGTCGGAGGCGTCGACGAGGAGGTTGTCCAGCCGGAAGTCGCCGTGGACGACGGTCGGCGCGGGCGAGGCGGGAACCGCCGCCGTGAGCCGGTCCTGCAGCTCGTCGATGCCGGGGAGGTCGCGGCTCCGTGAGGCGGCCAGCTGCGCGGCCCACCGGCGCAGCTGGCGCTCGATGAAGCCGTCCGGACGGCCGAAGTCGGCCAGACCGACCGCGGCGGGGTCGACGGCGTGCAGGTCGACCAGGGTGTCGATCATCGCCAGGGCGATGGCGCGGGTGCGCCCTGCCCCCAGCTGGGCGAGGTGGTGGGCCGCGCGGTGGGGCGTGCCCTCGACGTGGTCCATGACGTAGAAGCGTGCCCCGATCACCTCGGGGTCGTCGCAGTACAGCACGGTGCCGGGTACCGGGACCGGGGTCGGGGCCAGTGCCGTGATCACGCGGTGCTCGCGGGCCATGTCGTGGGCGGTCGGCAGCACGTGGCCCAGCGGAGGACGGCGCACCACCCAGCGCCGGCGCCCGTCGCTGACGTCATAGGTGAGATTCGAGCGGCCTCCGGCGATCAGCGCCGCGCTCAGGTCGCCTTGGACCAGGCCGGGCCGCTCGGCGTCGAGGTAGGAGCGCAGCCGTGCCGGGTCCAGCCCCGGAGGATTCGTCGCATCCGTGCCCACTCTCGGCCCTCCCGCCATTCGACACCATAAAGAGCGACCAACATACCATCCGGTCGGTATCTCACTCCGAGCGGTGGGCACCGCCCGGCCGCCGCCGCGCACCGGAGTCTCAGCCAGCGGCCGGGGGGCCGCCCGCGCACGGGAGCAGTTCGCGCAGCAGCACGTCGAATTCGTCGGCCGTCGGGGCAGGGTCACAGAGCAGCGCGCGCAGGAGCAGCCCCTCGTAGGCGCCGACGAAGAGGCGGATCCGGACCGGGTCCGTGGTGAACCGGCGGGCGAAGGCCGCGAGGACCTCCTTCCACTGCTCGGTGGACTCGCGCAGGTCCAGGCGGCGGGCGGCGAGCAGGCACAGTTCGAACTCGGCGAGCAGATGGCCGCGTCCGGGGGCGGCCACGATCCCGGCCATCTGCTCGGCGAGCGCACGCCGGACGTCGAGCAGGTCCCCGCCCCGCGCGGTGATCCGCCGGAGCCGCTCGCAGTCCTCCTCCATGGAGACCGCCAGCGCGGCGGTCAGCATGTCGTCGACGCCGCTGAAGTAGTAGGTAGTCGCTGTGGTGGGCAGATTCGCCTCGCGGGCGACGGTGCGGTGCGTGACACCGGAGGCCCCATCCCGCTCGACCACGCGCAGCGTCGCCTCGATCAACGCGCGCCGGCGCCGTTCGCCCTTGGCCCGGCGGCCGTCGGTCGTGGACATGGTCAGCGCCTCTCTCCCCTCGCGTTCGCGGTGGTCGCTGACGCCCGCGACCGTGCGGATACACGCGCACGCGCGGGTGTCCACGGCGACAATACCCCGCTACCTCTCTGGCTCCGCCGGACGCGGGGGCAAACGGCGGCCGACCATCGGCGGTTGCACGTGGTACGGGCCTGGTTACTCAGGGCTTGGCTGGGCTACAGTCCGGTCATGCACTTCCACGGGTACTACTGGCGCGGCCTGTGGGCGCGCCGGCAGAAGGAAATCGACGATTCCCACCCGGATGGCCCCAACTTCGCGGTATCCGACGTCCCTCCGATGAGGACCTGCCATTGGCTGCGCAAGAACCCCCCGTTGCACCGCGGCACCTGGGAGACGGCCAGGGCAGGGGTGGCATGGATGGTGCGGTGCCACGACGGGATCGCCGACCTGGTGGTCGAACCGTCGCCATGGCGGCCGACCGGAGATCTGCGGGGGGCGACCACGGCGGCCCTGGGGGCCGGCCGGGACGCCTGCTGGAACTACCAACTCCGGGGCGGCGAGCAGGTGTTCACCGCGGTGGTCTGCTGCCCCAACCGGTGGGAGGACCTGGGGTGTCCCCTCACGAAGCACGCCCCGGCCCGGTGATCCCAGCGGGGAGTGGTGGCGGTCCACAGCGCCGGCGGGCGGATCCGCGGCACCGCCACGTGTGCCCACCCGTCCGGAGGAGCGCTCACAGGAGGCGTGGCGGGTCATGGTGGCGGCCGGTGGCGGCGCACATGCGGCACTCTTCGACGACCTGTTCCCACCCGATGCTTCCCGACGCGTCACGTGCGGGCTTCTCCGCGCTCCAGACCCCGGTCCCACGGCAGTGGGCGCAAGGCTCGAACGGTCCGGCGCAGTACGTGCACTCACTCAGGGCGCACTGAGGGTAAGGGGGAGCCATGGATCTTCTCTACCAGAAGACCGACTCCTCCCTCCTTTCTTTCTTTTGTTTCTTTCCGGACGCGCCACTGCGCCACCGCGACGCGGTCAGATCAGGCGGCCGACGTGGCCCAGCGCCTGACGCAGCAGGACCCCCTGGCCGCCGCTCATCTCCTGTTGGACGCCCTGGCCCGCGGCCTCCTCCGGGGTGAACCAGACGAGGTCGAGCGCGTCCTGGCGGGGCTGGCAGTCGCCGGTGACCGGGACGACGTAGGCCAGCGAGACCGCGTGCTGGCGCGGGTCGTGGAACGGCGTGACACCGGGCATCGGAAAGTACTCGGCGACGGTGAACGGCTGCGGTGAGGCCGGGATGTGCGGCAGCGCCATCGGGCCGAGGTCCTTTTCCAGGTGGCGGACGAGCGCGTCGCGGATGCGCTCGTGGTAGAGGACCCGGCCGGAGACCAGGGCGCGGCTGATGGTGCCGTCCGGGGCGGCCCGCAGCAGCAGGCCGACGTGGGTCACGGTTCCGGACTCGTCGACGCGCACCGGAACGGCGTTGACATACAGGATGGGCAGCCGACGGCGCACGGCGTCCAGTTCCTCGGGCGAGAACCATCCGGGCGCGCTGTCACTCATGCTTTCCGTCATGTCGACGTTCTACCGCATGAGCGGCCCGCGAGAGCGATCGACCCACCCGGTCGCCGTGTTCCGCCATCCGCACCGGTGTTCAGGGCGTGCGGCCGACCGCACAGAACTGCGCGACCGGGGTCATGTCGGCGCCGGGGTCGGGGCGCCAGGCCGAGCAGGAGACGACGCCGGGATCCACCAGCTCCAGTCCGTCGAACAGGGCGGCGAGCTCGTCCCTGGTCCGCAGCACGAGCGGCGTGGAACCGCCCGCGTTCCACAGCCGTGCGGCCTCCTCCATGGCCTCGGTCTCCACCTCGGTGGTGGACACCGACACGCACAGGTGGCTGCCGGAGGGGACGGCGCCCATCAGGGTCCGGATGATGGACGCGGCCTCGTCGGTGTCGGTGATGAACTCCAGGACGCCGAGCAGCATGACCGCGACCGGCCGCTCGAAGTCCAGGGTGCGCCCGGCCTCCTTCAGAATGGCGGCGGGGTCGCGCAGGTCGGCGTGGAGGTAGTCGGTGGTCCCGCGCTCATCGCCGACCAGCAGCGCGCGGGCGTGCGCGAGCACGATCGGGTCGTTGTCCACGTAGACGACGCGGCTGTCTGGAGCGACCGATTGGGCGACCTCGTGGGTGTTGTCGGCGGTGGGGATGCCGGTGCCGATGTCGAGGAACTGTCGGACGCCGACCTCTCCGGCCAGGTGGCGCACGGCCCGCCCGAGGAACGCGCGGTCGGCGCGGGCGTTGGCCGCCATCTGCGGCATCGCGTGCAGGATCTGTTCCCCGGTCGCGCGGTCGGCCGCGAAGTTGTCCTTGCCGCCCAGCCAGTAGTCCCAGATGCGGGCCGGGTGGGCGGTGCTGGTGTCGATCTCGGCCGGTGCGGCCGGGGCGTCGAAGCGGGGCTTCATCCAGTCGGGACGGTCGGTCATGCGGTCCCCCGATTTCTGCGCTCAGCGTCGGTGCTCGTCGCACGAATCCTAGGTGCGGCAGGGGTTTCCGCGTCTTCGGGGCGGGTCTCTCGCAGTGGTCGGTGCGGAGGCGCAGGTGGCGGGCCCGGGCGGGGTCAGGGGTGCGCGGGGGCCGGGCGCAGTGCGTCGAGGAGGAGGCGGGCGTAGTGCGCGCCGATCTCGTCGGGGGTCAGGGCGCCGTCGACGCGGTACCAGGTGCTGAGGTGGTGCACCGAGCCGAAGTAGAAGTCCACCACGAGGTCGGCGGGCACCCGGGCGGCGAAGACACCCTCGCGCTGGCCCTCGGTGATCAGGGAGCGGAACAGCTCGTGGTAGCGGCGGCGATCGGCGCGGACCTCGCGCTGCTTGGCGGCGCTGAGCTGGTGCATCGAACGGAAGAAGATGGTGGCGTCGTCGAGGTTGGCGATGGTGCTGACGACGACGTCGGCCGCGGCCCGGCCGAGGCGGTCGGCGACCGGCCCCTCGGAGGCGGCGATCTCCTCCAGCCGGGTCATCTGCATGCGCAGGATCCGCTCGTAGACCTCGGCGAGCAGGTCGTCCTTGGAGGCGAAGTAGTGGTACATCGCGCCCTTGGTGACGGCGGCGGCGTCCACGATCTCCTGCACCGAGGTGCGGTCGAAGCCCTTCTCGGCGAAGAGCCGGGTGGCCGCGGTGAGCAGCCGCCGGGGCACCGTCTCGGTATCGGCCGTGCGGCCGTCGGTGCGACCGGCAGGGGTCTCGGTCGATAACGACGTGGATCTCGCTGTGCTGCCACTGCCTCCGCGGGTTCGGACGGCCACGGCACGGCCTCTCTCTTGCTTTGACGGTCTGACCCGATCGGGTCGCGCTTTCCACCGGCCCCCGATGGGGCCACGTGCACACAATAGACCTGGAGGCGGACCGAGCGGGGGTGAGGCCGATCACCCACCCCGGCCGTCCTGCTACCGCTGCCCGTCGGGCGGGAGCAGCGGCCCGCCTTCCCACTCCTGGAACACCAGGGTCGTCTGCACCTGGTTGATCTCGGGGCGCCCGGTGAGCTCGTCGATAACGAGCCGCTGCAGGTCGGCGACGCTCTCGGCGGCCACGAGGACCAGGAAGTCGTCGCGCCCGGCCAGGTGGTAGAGGGCGCGGGTCTCGGGCTGTGAGCGGATGTGCTCGGCCAGGGCGGTGAGCAGTTCCCGGCGGTGCTGGGCGCGGATGGTGAGGAACGCCTGGATGGGCCGCCCGAGGGCCTCCGGTGCGACCTGGAGTCGGTAGCCGAGGATGACGCCGTTCTCGCGCATCCGGTTGACGCGGTCGAGGCAGGTGGAGGCAGCGATGCCCACGGTGGCGGCGAGTTCGCGGTTGGTGATCCGTGCATTGTTCTGCAGGACCCGCAGAATCTCCAGGTCGGTCGAATCAAGTCGCATGTTTTCGTTCATGGACCGAATTTATCACGGCAGTTTGCCAATATGCCCGAAGAGTCTTCATAATTGAGCTGTTGTTTCCGTGAAACGACCGGGTTCACCCCGGTCGTTTCGTCGTGTTGCGGGCCACGGCGGTGACGCAGCTCGCTCGATGGGAGGGATCCGATATGCCGCAGCCAGAGCACCTGCTCCTCTTCACGCTCACCACGGTGTTGATCGTGGTCCTTCCGGGGCCCGACTTCGTCCTGGTCACCCGCAACACCCTGGCCGGAGGGCGCCGCACCGGATTCGCGACGGCCGCGGGAAGCGCGCTGGGCATGGCGGCCTGGGCCGCGCTGGCCGTAGCGGGGCTGACCGTGCTCGTCGCGTCGAACCCGACCATCCTGCTCGTGCTCCGCCTCGCGGGCGCCGCCTACCTCGTCTACCTGGGCACCAGCGCGCTGGTGCGGCTCTGGCGGGCCTGGCGCTCGGGAACGCTGGCCGAGGCCGCGGGCGACCCGACCGAGACAGGCGACGGCGCGGCGGCGGGCCAGGGCGGCGCGCCGTTCTGGCAGGGCCTGCTCAACAACGTGCTGAACCCGAAGCCGCTCGCGTTCTTCCTCACCGCGCTGCCGCAGTTCATCGACTCCCAGGCCAACGCCACCGCGCAGACGGCGGTGCTCGGCTCCATCGTCGTGGGGATGACGGTCCTCTGGTGGCTCATCTACATCACGTCGATCACGCGGCTGAGCGCGTTCCTGCGCCGCCGCCGGGTCCGCCAGGGCATCGAACTGGGCAGCGGCGTCGCCCTCACCGCCTTCGGTGTCGCACTGGCGCTGGCCGCCTGACCACATCCGGCCAGCGCGCCGTCCCTAGCGGGAACGCAACAGCGGACCGGCCTCGCGGGTGGTGACGCCGATGGGACCGGGGGCCAGCGCCGCGAGGGCGGCGCGGTAGTCCGTTCCGGCGTCGAGGTCGGTCAGCCAGACGTCGGTGGGGGCGTCGGGCGCGTCCCAGGCGACCAGCCGCGCCGCATCGTCCGGCCCGGTGACACCGACCGTGCCCAGGCCCCCGGAGAGCCCGTCCCCGGTCGCCTTGAGCAGGGCCTCCTTGCGCGCCCAGTAGCGGAAGAAGCCGGGGGTCCGCTGCGCTGCCGGCAGTGCGCGCCACACCGCGAGTTCGTCGCCGGTGAGCGTGTAGGAGGCCAGGCCGTCGATGTCGCGGCCCTCCGCGACCGCCTCGACGTCGACGCCCAGCTCGATGCCGTCGGCCACGGCGAGCACGACGCGGTCGCCGGAGTGGCTGATCGAGATCTCCAGACCGAGCGCCGGCCCGGCGGGGCGCGGCTTGCCGTGCGGATCGGTGCGGGGTTCGCGGCGCAGCTCGCAGTTCCTGCAGTGCAGGGTGAACCGCACGTCCTCCGGCGCGCACCCGGCCCGCTGCGCGCAGACGAGTCGCGCCAAGGCGTGGGCCACGACGAAGCGGTCGCGGTCGGCCGCCAGCCGGAACCGCGCGTGCCGGGCGCGTTCCTGGTCGTCGAGCAGGTCGAGGAGTCCGGCGTGTGCCTGGGCCGGGTCCGCCCACCACACCTCACACGTCAGCTGAGTCACCTCCCCATTCTGTCGGGTCTCCCGTCACGCAACACACGCGGGTGTGCTGTCTGTTCGAACATGGATCGTGCTTGAAACATGGAAAAACAAACACCAACTGTGTTTGAATTACCACCATGGACAGTGCCGACAGAACCGACCTGATCGTCGCCCGCCTACGGGACGCGGGCGAGGTGAGCGTGGTGGAACTCGCCGAGCTCACCGAGCACTCCGAGATGACCATCCGCCGCGACCTCGACCAGCTCGCCGCCCAGGGCGTGCTGCGGCGAGTGCGGGGCGGCGCCGTCAGCCTGGTCCCGCGCGGCCAGGAACCCCCCTACACCCTGCGCGAGCGCCAGGCGGCCGCGGCCAAGAAGCGCATCGCCGCCGCCGTCGGCGAGCTGATCGGCCCCGGCAACGCGGTCGCCATCGACGGCGGCACCACCGCCACCGAGGTCGCCCGTGTCCTGGCCGGACGGCCGATCACCGCCATGCCGCTGGGCCTGCAGGCCGCCCAGGTGCTCAGCGCGAGCCGGGAGACCAAGGTGCTGCTGGCCGGAGGCGAGGTCCGCCCCGATGAACTCAACCTGCACGGCCCACTGACCGAGGCATCCCTGGACGCGGTGCGCTTCGACGTCACCGTGCTGGGCTGCTGCGGCCTCACCGTCACCGACGGGATCACCGCCCACGACCTGGGCGATGTCGCGGTCAAACGCGCCGCCATGCGCTCGGCCCAGCGCACCGTCATGGCGGCCGACTCCACCAAGCTCGGCCAGGTGACCATGGGCCACGTCGGCCCGGTGACCGCCATCGACACCCTGGTCACCGATACCGACGCCCCCGACGACATCGTGGCCGAGATCCGGGCAGCGGGAGTGACGGTCATCCATGCCTAGCACGCCCTCCCCCGACACCACAGGGCCCGACCGATCCTCCCTCACCCTGCGGGGCACGACCGAGCCTCCTCACCGGCCGGGGCGCCCTGACCCGCGGGTGCGCCGCGCCCGCCGTGCCGTGGCGGTCTACTTCTTCGTCGCCGGAGTCATCATCGCGTCGTGGGCGGCCCGCGTCCCCGCGGTCAAGGCGCAGACCGGACTGGACGACGGCCGGCTCAGTGTCGGCCTGCTCGGTCTGGCCATCGGTGCGCTGGCCGCCATGCAGGTCGCCGGTCGCATGACCGACCGCTTCGGCAGCGCGGCCATCGTGCTCCCGGCCGCGGTTGGCGGCGGCCTCGCGCTGGTCGTTCCGGGCTACGCCGACTCGCTCCCGGTCCTCTTTGGTGCGCTGTTCGCAGTGGGCGCCGGGCACGGCATGATCGACGTCCCGATGAATGTGCACGCCGCCCGGGTCGAGCGTCGTTACGGTCGTCCCATCATGGCCTCTTTTCACGCGGCCTTCTCCTTCGGCGGATTCGCCGGAGCCGGTCTCGGCGCTCTGGCGGCCCGGGCGGAGGTCGGGGCCACGGCCCACTTCTGGGCTGTCGCGCTGACCACGGTCGCGCTGTCCGTGGCCGTGCGCCGGGGACTGCTTCCCGGGCGCGACGCCGCCAGCACCACCCCACACGACGCCAGGCCATCGGCGGCGGGCGGCGGGGGGACCGCGGTGCCGGGACCCGACCGACGGGCCCGGCTCGCACCGCGGGTCCTGGTGTTCGGTGTCGTCGCCTTCGGCGCCTTCCTCGCCGAGGGCTCCGCTCTTGACTGGTCCAGCGTGTACCTGCACGACACGCGCGGCGCCTCCCCGGCGGTCGCGGCGGTCGGGTTCGCCGTCTTCTCGGCGACGATGGCCGCCGGGCGGCTGGTCAGCGACCGCCTGAGCGGCAGGTTCGGCCCCGTGGCCGTGGTGCGCGGCGGTGGGATGCTGGCCGCGGCCGGGCTGGGGGTGGCCCTGCTCGTTCCCGTGCCGTGGCTGGCCGTGACCGGATTCGGACTGATGGGAGCGGGGCTGTCGGGCATCGTCCCGCAGGTCTTCACCGCGGCGGCCGCGCTCGACCCGCTGCGCGCCGGGCGCAACCTGGGCATGGTCGCCGCGGCGGGATACGTCGGCCTGCTCAGCGGACCGGTACTGATCGGCGCCATCGCCCACTTTTCCGGTCTCGCCGTCGCACTGGCGGTGCCCGCACTCCTCGCTTTGCTCGTGGCCGCAGTGGCCGGTGCGCTGCGCGGAGGGCGGTGAGGTCCGAACGCCGGATGCGGCCAGGGTGGGGATGTGTAATTCCGATCCGGGCTGGGAATCCGTTTCCCAGACCCTGGCGCACGGTGATGCGCCTCACGTCACCGGGAGTCGGGGCGCCGGTCCGTCCCCCTTAGGAGGCCCCGTGTCCATCATGCTGATGTTCGGAATCGGGTCTCTCGCCATGTTCGCTCTCCTCGTCGGCCTGTTCATGACGGCGCTGTTGGCCGGTTCGGGCGACGTGAGCGATGACGACCAAGCCGATGACGAGGAGATCAACCGGTCGTTCGACGCCCACGGGGTGCACATCGGCTGACGGCGCCGCTGCTGATCCCGCTCTATGATCGAGCCGATGGACCGGCGCGATCAGGGGGGCACACGGATGACCGACGAGACCAAGCCCGCGTTCGCGGCGGAGCGCCGGGAGCGGATCCTGGAGCTGGTGCGCGCCAACGGGACGATGGCCTTGCGTGACATCGCCTCCCAGGTCCGCGCCTCCGAGGTCACCGTGCGCCGCGACATCCGCGTGCTGGAGGCCGAGGGCCTGATCGACCGGCGGCGCGGTGGGGCCGCGCTGCCCGGACGGCTCGGCCACGAGCCGAGCTACACGCAGCGGTCGGGCACGTCCGCCCCGGAGAAGCTCGCCATCGCGTCGGCCGCCGCGCGGCTGGTACAGGACGACGACGCGATCGTGCTCGGCCCTGGGAGCACGACAGAGGCGCTGGCCCGCGAGATCGTCGGGCGGCGGAACCTGACGGTGGTGACCAACTCGCTGCCTGTCGCCGAGGTCCTGGCCGGCGCACCCGGGGTGGAGGTGGTGATGACCGGCGGGAGCCTGCGCGCCAAGACGCTCGCGCTCGTGGGTACCGCCGCCGAGCAGTCGCTGGCCGGGCTGCGGGTGCACCGTGCGTTCGTCTCCGGCAACGGCGTCACCGCCGAGCGGGGGCTGAGCACCCCCAACCCGGCCGTGGGCAGCACCGACCGGGCGCTGGTGGCCTGCGCGGAGGAGGTCATCGTGCTGGCCGACCACACCAAGGTCGGCGCCGACACCATGGTCCAGACGGTGCCGCCGGAGAACATCGCTCACCTCATCACCGACAACCACGCCGACCCCGAAGTCCTGATGACGCTGGAGGACATGGGCACCCTGGTGCACGTCGCGGTGTTGGAGGTCGACCGGGGCGAGTAGCGGCCCCAGGGTTCCGGACGCTCCTGCGGGGCCGACGGATCCCGGCCCCGGAGACCGAGGCGCTCGCCGGGCATGATCCCAGGTCGCTGGCGGCCCGGGGCCGAAAGGCCGATACTGGACAGTGAGGGTGGGCACGGGCAGCGCCGCGGCCGCATGAGGGCGTACGCTACCGGCTACCCGCGTGTGGGCTGCTCCCCGCGCCGGCCTGTCCGATCGTCATCCCCTGGAGCACGCTGTATGCCGATTCCCGTGACACTCCCCGAGCCGTGGTCACAGGCGCGGGTGACGGTTGTCGTCCCGACCTACAACGAGGCCGACAACCTCCCCGTCCTGGTCGAGCGGGTCTTCGCGCTCGACCTGCCGGAGCTGCGGCTGGTGATCGTGGACGACAACTCCCCCGACGGCACCGGGGAGATCGCCGACAAGCTGGCCGCCGACCACGGGCAGCTGAGCGGGGGCGCGCCGCGCATCTCGGTCGTGCACCGCACCGCCAAGGACGGCCTCGGGCGCGCGTACGTCGCCGGGATGACCAGGGCGCTGGAGGACGGCGCCGACTTCGTCGCCCAGATGGACGCCGATCTGAGCCATCCGCCGGGCTACCTCCCGCAGCTGCTGGGCACCCTGCTGTCCACCGGTGCCGGGGTGGTGATCGGCAGCCGCTATGTTCCCGGCGGGAGTCTCTCCGAGCACTGGGACCTGCGCCGCCGCCTGCTCAGCGGGTGGGCCAACGCCTACGTCAAGACGATCCTGGCGATGCCCATCCGCGACGTCACGGCCGGGTTCAAGCTCTGGCGCCGCGAGGCGTTGGAGGCGCTGGACCTGCCGAGCATCCACAGCAGCGGCTACAGCTTCCAGGTGGAGATGCACTTCCGCGCCTACCGGCGCGGGCAGAAGATGGTGGAGATCCCGATCCACTTCGAGGACCGGCAGGAGGGGTCCAGCAAGATGGACTTGGCCGTCCAGGTCGAGTCCGCGCTGCGCCCCTTCCGGCTGCGCAGGTACGAGCGCGACGCCCGAGGGAAGTAGCGGCTCGCACGATCCCGGTGCGTGTCGGTCGATCGCAGCTCGGGCTGTGCAGGGCGATCCGGGCCCCGGTGCGTGTCCGTCCGCCGGTCATGTCACCGGGAGGTGTCAGACTCAGCCTCAGTCGTTGAGTCCACACCCACTCCCGCAGGACGCCACCCATGATCAAGATCAATTTGACCGGCATCTATGTCACCGACCAAGACAGGGCGCTGGACTTCTACACCAACGTGCTGCGCTTCAGGAAGAAGTTCGACGTCCCCTACGGCGATGCCCGGTGGCTGACCGTCGTCTCGCCTGCCGAGCCCGATGGTGTGCAACTGGTCCTGGAGCCCGGGGGCAGCAAGATCGCCCGGGAGTACCAGCACGCGATGCTGGACGCCGGGATCCCCGTGCAGTCGTTCGCCACGGACGACCTGCACGCCGAGTACGAGCGCATGCGCGACCTGGGCGTGCAGTTCATCATGGAGCCGACCAGGGAGGGTCCGGTGACCTACACCGTGTTCGACGACACCTGCGGCAACCTCATCGCCCTCCACCAGGAGGACTGACCCCGCCCGTGCGCTACCCGCCGTCCCTCGCCGAGCCCCGCACACGGGCGCGGCGCCCCCGCAAGACCGTGTCCGTGATCAGGTCAGCGAGACGTTCCGCCTGATCGCGAATGTGCGGCAGGGAATCGGCCCGGTCTCCTCGCCGGGCCGGGCCGAGCACGAACATGCACCGGGACGGGCCGCCCGAGGCGGTGATCAGGGCGCCGCGCGGGCAGCTGACCAGTCCCGGCTCGGTCGACGGCGCGGGCACGCCGCTGATCGGCGGCGGTGCGTCGACCCGCGGGTCACCGGTGGCCACCACGGCGGCGGCCACGCGCAGCCGCTCTCGGTCGGCGGACCCCGGATCGGCTCCGGCGGGCGGCCGCCGACTACCGACGAGGTGCAGCACCGCCCCCTCCGGCTCGGCCTCGACTGTCGCGACCCGGGCCGTGCGCTGGTGGACCGCGGCGTGCGGCCAAGCCCAGTCGGCGGTCCGCGCGAGGGTCGCGGCAAGGTAGTCGCCGTAGACCCGGCAGGGCAGGTGGGTGTCGGGGCCACATCGCACCCCGGTTTCTCGGGCCCATTCCAGCAGGTGGGCCGGGCGGTCGGGGAAGGCGGACAGGGCGCGGACCGGTGCGTCGAGCCGCCGGCCGTCGACCGCCGAGCAGGAGGCCCCGCGCGCGTGGCGGCCGTGTTCGTCTAGGAGCACGACCTCGTAGCCCAGGCGCAGCCACGTGGTGGCGCGCAGCAGCGCGATCACCGCCAGAGCGGCGCTGGGTCCCCCGCCCGCGAAGGCGATGACCGGGTCGGCGGCAACAGTGCGGTGTCCCACTCCCATACGTTGAGGGTGCCATCCTCCCGTTCCGGATAGGGCCGCCCCCTTCCCTCAGCGAGGTTTCACGGGTAAACGACGACTCCCTGGGCGTCGGTGATCAGCCGCGCCCCTGTGACCTCCCGCCCGCGGTCGACCCCGGGCAGCGGCTCATCGGCGGCCCGGACACGTCGCAGAAGCTGCGTTCGAGTGCCGGAGCCGACGGCTCACGGAGCAGCACGAGGGCGAGCAGCGCCCCGAGCGCACTCAGCGCGGCCAGGATCAGCATCGCCGGGCCGAACCCGGACGCGATGCCGCCCGCGCCGGTGACTCCGGCCAGCACGGGGACGGCCGCGACACCCATCAGCTGGGCGCCGCGCGCCAGCGTGTTGTTGACGCCCGACGCCACCCCGGCATGTCGTTCGGGGGCCGCGGCCAGCACCGTCGCCGTCAGCGGCGCCACCGCCGTGGACAGCCCCAGCCCGATCAGCAGCACCCCAGGCAGCACGCCCGTGGCATAGTCGGCCAGCGACGCCGCGCTTTCAGGCTCCGGTTCGCCCAGCCGTGCCAGCAGGAGCATCCCGGCGGCCACCAACAGCGGGCCGACGGTCAGCTGCGGGCGCGGCCCGATGCGCTCGGCCAGTTTCCCGGAGCGGCCGGAGAGCAGGAGCATCAGCACAGTGATCGGCAGCGCCGAGGCGCCCGCCGCGACCGCCGAGTATCCGCGCACCTCCTGCAGGTAGATGACCAGGAGGAACAACAACGGCCCCAGCGCGCCGTAGACCACCACCGTCACCGCGTTGGTCACGCTGAACCGTACTGAGGAGAAGATGTCCAGCGGCAGCATCGGATGGGCACCGCGCAGCTCGGCCACGAGGAAGGCCGCCAGTGCCGCGACACCGACCAGGGCGCTGGCCGCGACCGCCGCCACCGGCGCCCGCGCCGCCCCCGATTCGATCAGCGCGTAGGTGATCCCGGCCAAGCCCACCACGCCCAGCACCGCGCCGGGAAAGTCCAGCCGGTCCGACGCCGCTTCATCGCGCGACTCGGGCAGAAAGCGCCAGGCGATCAGCAGCACCACCACGGCCAGCGGCAGGTTGATCAGGAAGATCAGCCGCCACGAGCCGGTGTCCACCAGCCAGCCGCCGACGAACGGTCCGGCCGCCGCGGCCACACCGGTCAGCCCCGACCACGCGCCGATCGCCCGCGCCCGGTCCTCGCGGCGGAACCCCGCCTGGATGATGGCGAGGCTGCCGGGCGTCAGCATGGCGCCGCCCACCCCCTGCAGCACGCGCCCCGCGATCAGCCAGGACAGGTCGGGTGCGACCGTGCACAGCGCGGAGGCCACGGCGAACCAGGCCACACCGAGGGAGAACAGCCGGACCCGGCCGAACCGGTCGCTCAGCGACCCGCTGAGCAGGATCAGCGCCGAGAGCGTGATCATGTAGCCGTTGGCGATCCACTGCAGGCCCGACACGCCCGTGTCCAGGTCGGCGCCGATGTCCGGGAGCGCGACGTTGACGACCGTGGAGTCGAGGAACGCCATCCCCGAGCCCAGGACGGTCGCGGCCAGGATCCACCGTCCCGCCGGTGTGCCCCAGGCGACCTCCCCGGCGGCGACCCGACCTGGCCCCACTCCGCCCATGCGGCTCACCCCCGCCGGAAACACTACGGCGCGGACGGCCCCCGAGGTAGGGAACCGTCCGCGCCTCCGGTGTGTCGCGTGGGCCGCCCGGTGAAACGGCCCCGCGTCACCGGTCGGGGCTACTCGCTGGCGAGCGCCCCGGTGATCGACGTCTGCGCGGCCTTGCGGCCCGGCAGCACCGA
This sequence comes from Nocardiopsis gilva YIM 90087, assembly GCF_002263495.1. NCBI lineage: Bacteria > Bacillati > Actinomycetota > Actinomycetes > Streptosporangiales > Nocardiopsidaceae > Nocardiopsis > Nocardiopsis gilva. The sequence continues at coordinate 3,867,797 of NZ_CP022753.1, forward strand.
GGCGAGCAGCCCGGCGACCACCGCGACAGCGATGAACACCGCGATCTGCCCGGCGGGAAGGGCGAAGAGCATCCCCCGCATGGCGGACGCGCCCGCGGCCCAGCCGAAGAGCACACCGAGCCCGATGCCCACACCCGCGCCGATCAGGCAGAGCAGGACCGCCTCCAGGCTGAGCATCCTGCGCAGCTGTCCCCGGGACAGCCCCAGCGCCCGCAGCAGCGCCGACTCGCGGGTGCGCTCCAGCACCGACAGCGCCATGGTGTTGGCGATGCCGAACACCGCGATCAGGATCGCGAGGCCGAGCATGGCCGCGATGGCGAGGAACGCCATGTCGAGCATGTCGTCGAACTGCTTCTTCATCTGGGACAGCGACGTGACCTGAAGCGTCGGGTCGTCATCAACCACGGAGTAGACCGCGTCGCGCACCTCGTCCGCTTCGGCGCCGTCGACGCCCTTCACCGAGACCTGCCGGTAGTCCGTGATCCCGGGGAAGTCCGCGGCGAAGTCCTTCCCGTCGAGGATCACGCCCCACATCTGGGCCGAATCCTCGGTGACCGCGACGATCTCGAAGGAGCGCTCGCCCTTCTCGGTCTCCAGCGTGTAGGTGTCGCCCACGCCGAGGCCGCCGGACACCATGTCCGCCGACAGCGCGGCCTTGCCGGGCCCCAGGTCGGCCAGGTCTCCGGACTTCACGTCGGCGGTGACGTCGCTGCCGACCTTGCCACCGAAGTAGGCGGCGACCCGGGTGGACTCGCCCCCGTTCTCCTGGAACGTGGAGCGCTCGGCGATGACCGACTCGATCTTCGAGGACTCCTCCAGGCGATCGGCGACGGAGTCCGGAACGCCCTTGCCCTCCTCCGCGTCCATGCTGAGCTGCCGGGAGATCTGGTAGTCCACCGGGAACTGCTTCTCCATCATCTCGGTCATCGTCTTGGAGACCGACGCGCTGACGACGGAGTAGCCGGTGATGAGCGTCGCTCCGACAGTGAGCGCGATCATGGCGGTGGAGGCGCGCTTGGGGCTGCGCCGGGCGTTGTCGGCGGCCAGCATGCTGGGCACCCCGACCTTGCGCATCGGGATCCCCACGACGCTCACGATGGCGCGGACCAGCAGCGGGCCGATGATCACGACGCCGATGAAGGCGAGGATCCCCGCCACCGCGGTCAGGACCAGGCCGGTCTGGCCCTGGGCACCGCGCAGCGCCATGGTGACCAGTCCGGCGGAGGCCAGGAAGAACACCGCGGCACCGGCGATGCGCTTCCACCCGACGCCCTTGTCCAGGCCGTGCGCCACCGCGCTGGTGCGCAGGGCCGCCAGCGGCGGGACGCGGGTGGCGCGCAGCGCGGGCACCAGCGCCGCGAACAGTGTCATCAGAGTCCCGACGAGCATGCCGACGATCACCGCGGTCGGGCTGACCACGAGCGACGCCGAAGCGCCCTCGACGCCGAGGGCCTGGCCGCCCAGCAGGTAGGCGCCGTATCCCGCGCCAATACCGGCGCCCACCCCCAGGGCGGAGGCCACCAGGCCGACGATCAGCGCTTCGGTCAGCACGCTGCGGAACACCTGCCCGCGCTGGGCGCCGACGCAGCGCAGCAGGGCCATTTCACGCTGGCGCTGGGCGATGAGGATGGCGAAGGTGTTGTAGATGACGATCCCGGCCACGAACACCGAGATCAGCGCGAAGAGCATAAGGGCGGTCGCCATGACGTCGGCCTGGGCACCGGCACTCTCGGCCAGCTCCTCGCCCTTCTTCTGCCCGGTCATGACCTCGGAGTCGCTGCCCGCGACCTTCTCGACGGCGGAGGCGACGGCGGTGTCCGCGGTGCCTTCGGCGCCGACGACGTCGATCTCGGTGAAGTCCGAGACACCGGTCATCTCCGCCGCGGTCGTCGGCACGAACGCGACGACGCCCATGAAGGCCAGCTCCTGGTCGATCCCGAAGTCGATCAGGCCGGTCACGGTGAAGGTGTGCTTCTTCCCGTCCGGGTCGAGCACCGTGACCTTGTCGCCGACCTCGTAGCCGGTCTCGGAGGCCGTGTTGGTGGCCAGCGCGACCTCGTCGGCGGCCTTGGGCAGGCGGCCCTCGGTGGCCGAGTAGCGGGTCGCGTCGCTCACCGACATGCCCAGTGTCGGGAAGGAGCCGACGGCGCGACCGTCCTTGTCGAGCAGCGGGGCGTCGGCCTTGATGATGCCGTCGGCCTTGGCGACCTCGGGCAAGTCCCGAATGTCGTCCAGGGTCGAGCTCGGCAGCAGCTTGGGGTCGGAGTCGGGGGCGGCGCCGGTGTCCTCCGGTTCCACGATCGCGGAGAACTTGTCAGCAGACCCCATGACCTGGGTGCTGAAGCCCTCCTTGAGGGTCCCCGTGAAGACGAGGGTGCCGGAGACGAACATGACGCCGAGGATGATGGCTAGGGCGGTGGTGATCAGGCGGGCCTTGTGCAGGCGCAGGCCGGCCAGGGTGGTGCGCAGCATGGCGGGTTCAGGCCTCCAGCTTCACGAGCCGGTCCAGCACGGCCTCGGCGCTGGGGGAGTGGACCTCGTCGACCAGGCGCCCGTCGCGCAGGAAGACGACCCGGTCGGCGTAGGAGGCGGCCACCGGGTCGTGGGTGACCATCACGATGGTCTGGTTCAGCTCGCGGGCCGAGTCGCGCAGGAAGGCCAGGACTTCGGCGCCGGAGCGGGAGTCGAGGTTGCCGGTGGGCTCGTCGGCGTAGACGACCTCGGGGGCGCCGAGCAGGGCGCGGGCCACGGCCACGCGCTGCTGCTGGCCGCCGGAGAGTTTGGAGGGCAGGTGGTCCAGGCGGTCCTGGAGGCCGACGACGTTGATGATGTGGTCCAGGCGGGCCTGGTCGGTGTCGCGTTTGGCGATCTGGGCGGGTAGGAGGATGTTCTGCTGGGCGGTGAGCATGGGCAGCAGGTTGAAGGACTGGAAGATGAAGCCGATGCGGTCGCGTCGGAGCAGGGTGAGTTGTTTGTCTTTGAGTTGGGTGAGGTCGGTGCGGCCGAGGTGGACGGTGCCCGACGTGACGGTGTCCAGGCCGGCTAGGGCGTGCATGAGGGTGGATTTGCCCGAGCCGGAGGGGCCCATGATCGCGGTGAAGGCGCCGCGGGTGAACTCCACGGTGACGTTGTCCAGGGCCCTGACCGCCGAGTCCCCACTCCCATACACCTTCGACAGGCCTCGGGCGATCACCACCGGTGGGGCCTGGGGGTGTTCTTGGTGCGGCGTGGCCAATGCGGCGCTCTCGCTCACGGTCGGTTCTCCTGAAACTCGGTGGGATCGGATGACTACCGCGAGCGGGTGCACGGCTCGCGGCAACGCTGATAACGCTAGGTCCGCGCAGGTGGCCGATTCCTCGGCCGGAGAGCCGATCTTTCCGATGGCCGAAAGTACGGCGTGCGGACGCCGACGACGCCTTCGTCGGGTGCCGCGTACCGACTTTCGTCGGTGCCGCCCCGCCCGCGACCGGACCGAGCACACCCGTCTCAACCCACCTGAGCTGCGCGAACACCCGGAAACCGACTTTCGCCCACCGGGTGGAAAACGCCGCTGACCTGGCGAAGAACCGCTGCTGAGCGCGCCATAGACTCCGGCACATGTTCCATGGAGAGGAAGAGAAGCTGCGGGTCGCCTTCGGGGAGCGGCCGGTGCGGATCTGGGGCTGGTGGTGGAGACGCCGCTACCGGTTCGCCGACTGGTTCTACGCGATCGCCCTCTGGCCGTGGATCATCGTGTTCACCCTTGCCCCGGACGTGGGGCTCGTAGGGCTGACCGCCCCCTTGACGGGACTGCTCGACGGATCCGCGGCATGGCCGCTCCAGGTGGTGGCCCTGGGCCTGGCGGGCTTCGTCTTCCCCACCGCGACCGCGGGCACGATCCTGTTCCGCCGAACACGCCCCCACTGGCTGCTGACGGCCGCGGCGATCATGATCTTCCTGTTCGGCAACCCGATTCCGATCGCGATCGCGCTCTACTCCTATGCCGCCTGGTTCTCCGACCGGAAGAAGCTTGCCAGCTGGACCCTGGTCATGGTGATCGGTCCGCCGGTGGCCTACTCGTTCACCACCGGAACCGTGTTCATGACGGTGAGTGTGTGGATCGTGTTCATCGCGCTCCCCCTCACCGCCGGGCTGTGGGTGGGCACCCGCCGCCAGCTCATCGAAAACCTGAAGGAACGGGCCGAGCGGCTGGAGCGCGAACAGCACCTCATGGCCGACCGCGCCATCTCGGCCGAGCGCACCCGCATCGCCCGCGAGATGCACGACGTCGTGGCCCACCGGGTCAGCCTGATGGTCTTGCACGCCGGTGGCCTGGAGGTGTCTGCCACCGACGACAGGACCATCGAGACCGCCGGGCTGATCCGCAGCACCGGCCGCGAGGCCCTGTCGGAACTCCGCGAGATCCTCGGCGTCCTGCGCGACGACCCCGCCTCCGAGGCCCCCACCGCCCCGCAGCCCGTCCTCTCCGACCTCGCCCGGCTGATCTCCGATTGGCGGGCCGCCGGAATGGCGATCGACTGGCGCACGACCGGCTCCCCGCGCGCCCTCCCCGCCCAGCTGGAGCGCACCGCCTTCCGGACGGTGCAGGAGGCACTGACGAACGCGGGCAAGCACGCGCCGGGCGGCGCGGTGGTGGTCCGCATGGACTACGGTGACGACGATCTGGAGATCGCGGTCACGAACGAACCCCCCGGCCCCGTCACCGGACCGCGACCGGAACCCCCGCCCAGCAGCGGCTATGGTCTCGCGGGGCTGCGCGAGCGCGTCGCGCTGGCCGGTGGCAGCCTGTCAGCGGGCCCGTATCCGGACGGCGGGTGGCAGGTACGCGCTATCTTGCCTGTGGGGGCGCATGTGCCTGAAGAGACGGGGGACGACGCGGGTGATCCGCACGATACTGATCGATGACGAGCAGCTGGTCCGCTCGGGCCTGAAGATGATCCTGGACTCGGCCGACGACATCGAGGTCGTCGGGGAGGGATCCGACGGCGCCGAGGCGGTTCGGCTGGCCCGCGGACTCCAGCCCGACGTCGTGCTGCTCGACATCCGCATGCCCGGCGTCGACGGCCTGACCGCCGCCACGGAACTGGCGGCCCTGCCCAACCCGCCCAAGGTCGTCCTCCTCACCACCTTCGATCTGGACGAGTACGTGCACCGGGCGCTTCGCGCCGGGGCCGTGGGCTTCCTTCTCAAGGACACCCCGCCGCGCGACCTCATCACGGCCGTGCGCACCATCGACGAGGGCAACGCCATGCTCGCCCCCAGCGTCACCAAGCGCATGCTGGAGCGCTTCGCCGCACCGGCCTCCGACGAGGCCCCGGTCGCCGCCAAGCGGCTGGAGGTGCTCAGCGACCGCGAGCGGGACGTCCTCATCGCGATCGCCCGCGGCATGTCCAACGCCGAGGTCGGCCGCGAACTGGGCATGCGCGAAGCCACCGTCAAGGCCCACGTCAGCCGCATCCTGTCCAAACTCGCCATGACCAACCGCGTGCAGGCGGCCATCCTCGCCCACGACGCGGGCTGGGTGTAGCGCGCCGACGGTCGGCGCGGTGCTCACGGTGTCGGGCGCTCCGTCGCGTGCAGGTACAGCAGCGCACTCACGGAAGTGCCACCGATGACCTTGCCCTCGCCGACCAGCTTCGGCACGTCGGCGAGCGGCACCCACTCGATGCGTTCGGACTCCCAATCGTCCGCGGGATCGCCGATGTGCTCGGCTGACTCGGCGACGAAGATGTGGTGCTCGCTGTCGCTGACTCCCGGCGTGGGGTGGACGTGGATCAGGGGGCGCAGCGGTCCTGGCCGCCACCCGGTTTCTTCCTCCACCTCGCGTGCTGCCGCCGCGATCGGGGCCTCGCCGTCGTGGACGCCGCCCATGGGAATCTCGTAGCCCCACGTGTCGGTGATGAAGCGGTGCCGCCACTCCAGCAGCACCTCGTCGCGGTCGTTCATGATCACCGCGCCCGCCCCTGGCCCGGTACGGATGATCCGGTGCTCCAGGTGCCGCCCGCCGGAGACCTCCACGTCCGCGGCCCGGATGTCCAACCACGGATCGGTGTAGAGCGGCTTCTCAGAGCGGACGACCCAGCGCATGCGTACTCCCCGTGTCTGTCGGCGGTGTCGGCCCAAGGCAATCACAACGCGGGTGCCGCGCTCCCGGCACGGTCAGCGGCCGACAGACGAAATGGGGAGGTCGTTGCGCCGCGCACGCCGCCCGCATCCTCCCAGCGTGTCGCCACTCTAAGCGATCATCTTGTGATACATGGTGACGCATGACTGATATTCCTGGACCAGACGCGTACAACGAGATCAATCACCACATGGGCGGGGACCGCACTGGAGACTTTCTGGAGGGTGTCGGCACGGTCCTAGGGGTGGTGGCAAAGAACGAAGGTGGCGCCGTGAGCCCGGAGACGGCCGAGCAGGCCGCACTGGCACTCCAACTACTCAACGGCCTTGTCGGCTAGCGCTACCGCCCGCGTACACATAAGGACGGCCGCACACGCAAGGCGAACGCGTGCGGCCGACCTTGTGGGCACCGCCTAGCTGCTCGGGCAAAGGCGCTGGTCCTGACCGCCGTTCACGCTCGCCTCGACGCAGCCTCCGGGGAGACCGGAGTCGGGGTCGGTCGCGTCGCCGAAGTTGGCGGTGACGGTGAGAGCACCGTCGCCGAACTCGCTGCGCTGGACCAGGTTGTCGTCGGACAGGTACTCGAACCCGGTCATCGGCTCGGTGGCCGCCGCCTCGTGCAGTGGCTGGAAGAACTTCTGCAGCTGGGCGATCTCCTCGCCGTGCTCATCGACCGCATCCTCGTTGAGGACGAGGTTGATCGGCGTGTTGTAGAGCATCGCGAGCAGGACGCGGTCCCGCTTCTGCTCCGGCAGCTTGTAGAGCGGCATCTCCCAGCGGTCGGTACTGATCAGTGAGTCGTGCAGGACCGTCTGGTACAGCGGCACCCGGTAGGCAGGGTCGAACATGGCCTTGGCAAGAGCGTCGGACAGAGTGGCGGGCTGGAAGAAGAATTTCGGGCCGGTCACCGGGGCCCAGCCGCCCCACTGCTCCTTGTCCCGTTCGAGCGCCCAGAGGCCGTCGGCGACGGGGGTCGAGGAGCCGTGGCTGAACGCGATGACCTCGTTGGCCCAGCCGACGGCCGACTCCGAGCCGAGCACGAGCCCGTCGTCTTCGGAGACGCGGCGCATGCGCTCGATGCGGTTGTCCCGGTCCTGGGCCTGGGTCATCGGGTGGTCGGGGCTGTAGTCGTCGAAGAGCTCACCCGCCGCGTCGACGTCCAGGAAGTAGCTCGTGGCGCCGTTGGCGGTCATCTCCTTCACACGGTCGGCGATGTAGGCCTGGGTGTCCTTGTTGTCCGCGATGGCCTGGGAGCTGAGGTAGCAGCCGCGGTCACCGAACCCCGACTTGGGCTCGCCGTCGGCCTCGATCACGCAGTCCTTCGGATAGACGCCCTCGGGCCACACCGAGGTGGGCGAGTCGGACTCATCGGGGTCCTGCGCATTGGCCCAGGAGTCGTAGGGGCCGACGAGGTATCCGGCGTCGTTGGCGGCGCGCACGGTGTCGGCGGTCATGGGCGTGTCGTCGGAGTCGCCGAGCCACATGCGGTCGATGCCCAGCTCGCGCAGCTTCTGAACGGTGGCGCTACGGCGGTCGCCGCCCCAGGTGTAGGCGTGGAAGGCGCCGACGAGCTTGCCCACCTCGGGGTTGTCCTGGATCTTCTTCTTCAGTGACCCGAGCTGCCCGCGCTCCTTGAGCAGGGAGCGGTAATCGGCCGCCGCGGCGGTGGGCTCGGGTCCGGTGAGGGCGAAGGTGACGGTGTAGTCGAGCGTCCCGGACCGCTCGGAGAAGGTGTGCTCGGCCTGGTTGGACAGCCGCCCGTTCTCGGAGACGAAGCGCAGCAGGGTCCCGATGCCGTCGTCGTCAACGGCGTAGCTCGCGCCGAGGTCGCCCAGGGCGGTGCCCCAGAACGGCAGGGTCAGCCCGGAGGACATGTCGATGTCCGTTCCTGCGAGACCGGCGTCCTCGGAGTTCCAGAAGCCGTCGTCGAGCGGGACCGACAGGCCTTCCCCGCGCGGGAACCGCACGGCGGAGGCGGCCGGGTCGGTGCCGGTGACGGGCCAGGTGACGGTGGAGTCGGAAGCGTCGTCTCCAGTGGCGGTGGAACGCAGCTCGACGGAGAGGCGGCCCTGATCGACCGTGGCGGTCGCTTCGAGCCCGCTGTCGGGGTAGGACCAGCTGGCGCCCTCGGTGCCGATGGTGACCTCGTCGGGGTCGCCCAGGTCCTGCTCGGCGGCGTCGGACAGGGCAACATCGTCCCCGCCGTCGTCGGGCCGGGCGGTGACCGCGAGCGAGGCCGGGTCGACCACGGCATCGCCGCCGTCGATGGGGACGATGACCGCGCCGTCCTCGACCCGGACCGGTGACGGTGGGGGTTGTGCGGCGGCGACGGCCACCGGTACGGCCACGGCGACGCCGACACAGGCGGCGATCCCGGTCACCCATCGCGCCGTGCGGGGCGACGGGCGTCGCGGGGTCGGGGTGGAGAACTCGGGGATATCGGTCGGTTCTTCTGCCATGCCGCCTGATGCTGCCGACCGGGCCTGAGAGTTGGATGAAAAGCGCCGATGGCCGCGCCACCCACCGCCGTCCGCCGACGCCGCCCCGCGGCAGCGGATGCCTCATGGGCGGTCGCCTGTGTCCATGGCGCGCCAGTACTGGCGCTTCTTCTCGTCGCGGACGACGATGCCCAGCTTGGCCAGCTCGTGGCGGAGCTCCGCGGCGTCGTCCCCGTCGTCCTTCTCCAGCGCCCGCTGGCGGGCCTTGAACAGGGCGTGGGCTCCCTGCGAAAGCTCGGGCATGTCCGGCACCCAGCGGCGGAACTCGTCGCGGTAGGGGTCCCCTTCAGCCAGCCAGGTATAGCCGTGGGCGCTGAAGGCCTGCTCCAGCACGGTGGCATCCAGGTCGTTCTTCTCCCTGGCCAGCTCACGCGTACCGCCGCCGAGCAGCACGAGATCCTTGCCGTCGAGGAAAACCGCGTTGACCGACGGTCGCTGGATCTCCTGGACGTTGTCGCCGCGCTTCAGCACGACGCCGTCGTCGGTGACGGTGACCGACAGGCTCCCGAGCCACCAGAGGAAGGCCAGGACCAGCCCGGCCGCCGCGCCGAGCACGAAAGCGCCGATGGTGGCGACCGGCTCAGGCAGGGACGCGACGAGCCGGAACGGCCCCTGGAACGGCGCCCACTCCAGGGAGGCGACCCACCCCGCCAGGGACTTGAGCAGCCATCCGAGCCCGGCGCCGATCAGTGGAAATCCGATCCACCACACCCGTTCACTGACGACGGTGGCGTTCTCTCTCTGGCTCATCGGTGATTCCATGGTGCAGGCTCTTCGTTCCCTCATCGACGTAGGCCGCCGGGTTTCGCTTCGTCCGACGGCAGTGGGCACGACCCGACGCTACGGGGTGTCACGACCTTGCGCATCATCCGTTGGGATGGGCCGCCGCGACCGAAGTCGATCACGCGGCAGCCGTGGTTGTCCGAGGGTCAGGCCCGTCCCCGTCGGCGCTCCCCGCGGCCCCGGCCGCGGTCGTGCCGCGCGGCGAAGGACGGCCCAGATCACTCGACGTCGTTGAGCAGCCCGGCGTCGTGGGCGAGGAGGGCGATCTGGACGCGGTTGTTGAGGTCGAGCTTGGTGAGGATGCGCGACACGTGCGCTTTGACCGTCGGGACGCTCATGTAGAGGGCCGCGCCGATCTCGGCGTTCGACCGGCCGTCGCCGATGGCGACGGCGACCTCGCGTTCGCGCTCGTTGAGCAGCGCGAGGCGTTCCTTGGCCCGCAGTCGGCGCAGGTCGTGGTCGGATCCGGTGACCTGGTCGATGAGGCGACGGGTCACGGCCGGGGATAGCACCGGCTCGCCGCGCGCGACGCGCTGCACGGAGGCCACGATCTCGGCGGGCGGGGTGTCCTTGAGGACGAACCCCGCGGCCCCGGCGCGCAGGGCGCGCAGGACGTGGGCGTCGGCGTCGAACGTGGTGAGGATGATGACCTCGGGTGCGCGGGTGCGGGCGCGCAGGGTCTCGGTGGCGGTCAGCCCGTCCATCGCGGGCATCCGGATGTCCATGAGGACGACGTCCGGCGCGTGCCGGTCCACCAGCGGCAGGACCTCCGTGCCGTCACTCGCCTCGGCGACGACCTCGATGTCGGGGGCTCCGCCCAGCATCATCTTGAGGCCGGCACGAAGGAGCGGGTCGTCGTCGACGATGAGCACGCGAATGCCCTGGGGCTCGGGTGAGGTCATGCGGGCCAGGGTAGCCAGGCGGAGACCCGGAAGTCTCCGGTTGGGGTGACTCCGTGGTGCAGGTGCCCGCCGACGATGGCGGCGCGTTCGGACAGGCCGGGCAGACCGTGGCCCACACGGGGGGCGCGTCCGGAACCGGCGTCGCTCGGTGGCGAACCGCCGGTTCCGGCCCCGGAGTCGAGCAGGGGGTTGCGGACGTCGACGGTGAGCCCCTCCCCCGGTTTGCCCGACAGGGCGACGCGCACCCCCGCCCGGCGCGTGCTTGCGGGCGTTGGTCAGTCCTTCCTGCACGATCCGGTAGGCGGTGCGGCCGATGGTGTCGGGGACGGTCCCGGTGACGTTCTCGTCGAGGTCCACCCGGGTCCCGGCCTGGATCGACTCGCCGACGAGTTCGCGCACGTCGGCGATGGTGGGTTGGGGCAGCTCCCCCGTTGGTGCGCGCAGCACGCCGATGACCTCGCGCAGGTCCTGGAGGGCCTGGTGGGCGCTCTCGCGGATCACCCCGGCCGTGCGGGCGATGTCCTCGGCTGGCGCGTCGGGGCGGTATTCCAGTGCGCCCGCGTGCACGCTCAGCAGGGAGAGCCGGTGCCCGAGCACGTCGTGCATCTCGCGTGCGATCTGCTCGCGGGCGAGCAGCTGGGCCTGCTCGGCGCGGAGGCGGGCCTCGGTCTCGGCGCGCTCGGCCCGGTCGCGCAGGGACAGGACGAGCTGGCGTCGGTGGCGGATGAACAGGCCCCAGCCGATGATGCCGAGCATGAGGCTGACGCCGAGCAGTTCCGCGAGGTACCGCGGGGCGCCGGGTTCGGGGCTGAGGATGGCGCCGACGAGCGATACGAGCAGGGCCAGACCGGTGACGTAGCCCGTGGTCCGCCAGGGGCGGTGCACCGCGACGGTGAACAGCGCCACCAGGGTGGCCCCGGCGACCAGGTCGGAGTAGGTCATCACGGCCACGAGAACCACGGCCAGTCCGACCGGCCACCGGCGCCGCAGCCAGAGTGCGGAGCAGCCCAGGACCGCCGTCGCGTAGTCGGCGATCAGCAGCCCCTGGGGGATATGGACACCGGTCTCGACGCGGTCCATCACCATCAGGAGCCCGAACAGTACCGCGCAGATGAACAGGGCGGAGTCGACGATCCAGTCACGCAGACTCCGCCGATGCGCGGGTCGGTCCTCAGAGCCCCTCATGGTGAACGACGCTACCCCCAGCTATCGGGCCGCTTCGCGCGCCCACCGCGCGATAGACCGAAGTCAGGGCGGATCCCGACGTTCGGCTGTCGTCGGTGGAGCGGTGGCCGACTTCGGCCAGACCAGGGGCCGACGTTCTGCTCCCGTTGCCGTGATCAGCACTCAGAGGGAGAGCCGGGGGTCTGCTGGGCGGCCTTGTCGGCGATCCTCCTTTCCGGTGTTCGGTGGTGAAAAGCGGCACCAGTGGCGGGTGGGGTTGGGGGCGCCGGTCTCCCCGGGTGCGGCGCGGCTCGGTTCGCGGCGGTGGCCCGCTGGTCATGCATACTCCCGGTGGGGCAGGTCGGGGAAAGCGGCAGCGACGGCCGGTGGGGGTTGGGGCCCTGCTGTTGGCTCCCGGGTGGGGCGGGGCCCAGGCCCGGGGCGGGAAAGCGCTCTCTGCGTGCCCGTTATGTCCGCCACCCCGTTGATCTCGGGAAAGTGCGCCAAAAAACCGCCGGAATTTGGCGCACTTTCCCGAGATCAACGGATCCACCGCCCACTGACCACGACAAACGAGACAAAGCGCCCACCCCTTCCTGCCTTGATTCCCCACTTCAGGCCGCTTCTGGCGATGATCACGGGAATTCTCTCGATTTCCGGCCGATTTTCGAAATAATTTCCATGATCATCGCGGGGAACTTGTGGCATACCGGGCGCCCAGTGGCCCGCAATCCGGCTTTCGGGCCGCCCGCATGGCTCGCCGGGAACCGGTCAGGGGCGCCCGACCCTCACTCCCCGGCGCCGCCCCTCACCGCTCGACCCGAGAGGTGACCGGCGCCCCAACCCCCACCGCCGTCGGCGCCGCTTTTCACCACCGAACACCGGAAAGGAGGATCGCCGACAAGGCCGCCCAGCAGACCCCCGGCTCGCCGATCATCTTCCGAAGGTGTCCCAAGACCGGGATTCCCACGCGGAGAACTCCCTTTCCGCTCGCCCGGGTCCACGGCCCCCGACGCCGCCATCGTGGCCCCGAGCACCGCCGTCGCTGCCAGCGCGGTGAGCACCCCTCTGCGCGCCAGCTTGGCCATGATCCCCATTCCCAGGTGTCCCATAGGTGCACGCGTCGACGCGTTCTCGTGTGTTCATGCGTGGGACGCCGAACTCCCGACAAAGGTTGCGAAATTCCCGAAAAATAGTACTTCGGTAAATTCCGAGAGTATGTCGAATAACGGAATCCCTTGCGCGATGAGGAACGACGCAGACGCGTTCGGTTACGCCTGGACACAGTCGGAGGTGGAGGGCGCGGCGTCCACGGAAATGACTCCGAAGGGTGAGGATATTCCATCGTGGAAGTCGCAATCGGGCGTCCTTCGCGCACCGCTTCGGCGACACATTCCCGCAGTTCACATGGGGTATTTCCGCATATTTCCCTTACCCGCAGGGCAGCTTTATGTTACCTACAGCCAGTCAGCTACTACTTGACCGCCGTCACGGGACGCTTAAAGGATGTGGGCGTGCGTAACCGACACCGTCGCTTGTCCCGCGCCCTCGTCCATCGACCGATCCTCCCGCGGTGAGCACGGCGCCCGCTCGTCAAAGCGCCGCCCGGTCGCCAGGGCGCGGCGACCTCGTGTCGGTGGTGGACACCCTGCACGGACGGGCCATCGCCGATCCCTACCGGTGGCTGGAGGACCCCGACTCCCCCGCCACCCGCACCTGGCTCGCCGACCGGGAACGGCAGTTCGCGCAGGCCGCCCCCAGCTGGCCGATGCGCGACCGCCTGGCCGCCCAGATCCGTCGCCTCATCGCAACCGACCTGTGGTCTCCTCCGGTACGGCGAGGCGGCCTCGCCTTCACCACCCGCCGGGACGCCGGGGCCGACCACCCGCGCCTCGTCACCATCCGCGGCGGCCACGAGCGCGTGGTCTTCGACCCGGCCGTGTACGACCCCAGCGGCCGCACCACCCTCAATGCCTGGGAACCCAGCCCTGACGGGCGCCTGGTCGCGGTTCAGACCTCAACGCGCGGAGCCGAACGCGGCGCGTTGCGCGTCCTGTCCACCGAGAGCGGACTTCCCGTCGAGGAACCCATCCGCGGCGTGCGCTACTCCCATGTGGCGTGGCTGCCCGGTTCCCGCGACACCGCCTTCTACTACGTCCGCCGCGACGACACCGAGGGGCGCCCCGGAGTGTGGCTGCACCGCGTCCTCGCCGTGCCGCGCCTCCCCGACATCCTGGTGCACTCCTGCGGCGGGCCGTGCACCGTCCCGGGTGTACGCCTGCTGCGCGGCCGATGGCTGCTGATCTCCGAGAACCACGGGACCGGGCACCGCAACGACCTCTGGATCGCCGACCTCTCCGGCGGGCGCGCACACGCGCCGCGGCTGCGGGAGGTGCACACCGGGGAGGAGATCGAGTCCGAGGCCGAAGTCGGCCCGGACGGCCTCCTCTACCTGCGGACCACCCTGGACGCGCCGCGCCGCCGCATCTGCGTCGCCGACCCCGCCCACCCGGCCCCCGCCCTGTGGCGCGAGGTCGTCCCCGAAGACCCCGAGGCGACGCTCGACGGGTTCGCCGTCACCAGCACCGCCCACCGATCCCCGCGCCACGTCACCACCGCCGACGCCGATACGTCGGCCGACATCGAGCTCCTCGTGAGCCGGAACCGCCTGGGCATCAGTGAGCTGGCCGCCTACGACACGCGCGAGGCCCACCGCCTGCGCCGCATCGAGCTCCCCGGCGAGGGCATGGTGACCCGGCTGGAGACGGTGACCGACGGTTCGGCCTCCTTCTGCTACGCCGACGTCGCCACGCAACAGACGGTGCTGGTGCTCGACCACGGTCAGCGCTGCCCCACAGATGGCCCCTCCACGCGCCAGCGGACGCTCGAAGCGCTGCCGCCTCCGGCACGGCGGGTCCCCCGGACGCGGAGCCCGGCCGACGCCCCCGCCGCCGCACCCTGTGGTGCAGCTCGACCGACGGCACGAGCGTGCCCATCACCGTGTTCTCCGCCCGGCCCGTCGACGGGCCGGGCCCCACGATCCTGCACGCCTACGGCGGTTTCGGCCGTCCCCGGCAGTTCGGGTTCAGCGCGACCGTGCTGGCCTGGCTGCTGGCCGGCGGCCGCTACGCGGTCGCACACGTCCGCGGCGGCGGCGACGCCGGAAAGGAGTGGCACCTGCGCGGCGCCCGCCGCAACAAGATCCGTTCGGTCCAGGACCTCATCGCCGCGGCCGACGCCCTCGTCTCCGGCGGGTACTGCGCGCGCGACCACCTGTGCCTGTCGGGCGGCTCGGTCGGCGGGCTGCTCGTGCTCGCGGCGGCCACCATGCGCCCCGACCTGTGCTCGGCCGTCATCGCCTCGGCCCCACTGGCCGACATGGCGCGGTTCGAACAGCTGGGTCCCGGGCGGATGTGGGCGCGGGAGTTCGGCACCGCGTCCGACCCCGTCGACTTCGCCGCACTGATGTCCTACTCCCCCTACCACCGGGCGTTGGACGGCCAGGACCACCGCTACCCGGCCGTACTGCTCACCGCCTGCCACGGCGACACCCGCATCGACGCCGCACACCCGCGCAAGATGTGCGCGGCACTGAGCGCCTCCACCTCGCCGGACCGTCCTGTCCTGCTCCGGTACGAACGCGACGCCGGGCACGGGGCGCGCGCCGTGACGAGGGCCATCGAACTCGCGGCCGACGCGCACGCGTTCGCGGCCGCGCGAACGGGGCTGTCCCCGCGGACCCGGTCCGCGTAGGACGGCCTACTCCCCCCACAGGAAGAGAGGTGAACGCACATGGACCCGATTGAGGTCGAGGTCGAGGAGCTGACCCAGGTCACCTCGCGGGACATCACCGCGGGCGGCGACAGCGACGGTACGGACTCCAGTTCCGACTTCATCTGAGCCTGAGCCCATGTCCCATC
Source organism: Nocardiopsis gilva YIM 90087 (assembly GCF_002263495.1). NCBI lineage: Bacteria > Bacillati > Actinomycetota > Actinomycetes > Streptosporangiales > Nocardiopsidaceae > Nocardiopsis > Nocardiopsis gilva. The sequence goes on from NZ_CP022753.1 coordinate 3,883,187, forward strand.
GGACATGCGATTCGGTGCTCTGAGTGACCCATCGGCAACCGGCCGCCGGGGAGACCCTGCTCCCTGGCGGCCCACCGTCTCCGCGGAGGAAGGGCCGACCGTGACCGACCGCCTGTTCACCGAAACGCTGCGCGCCGCCGTCGGCGACGACCTGCTCTCCGCCCGACTGTCGTCGGACGTCATATTCACCGACCTCGGGACCGACGCCGTGCGCTCGCTGCTGACCTTCGACGACCTCGACGAGATCCTGCGTACCCGCGAGCTCGAACCACCGCGCGTCCGCCTGCACAAGCGCGGGAAGCCGGTCCCCACCGCGCGCTACACAGAGGCCGGTGAGGCGTCGGGCACCGCGCGCTCGGTCATCCGGCCCGAGGACTTCTACCGGCAGCTGCGCGAGGGCGCCAGCCTGGTCATGGACGGGATCGACCGGCTGCACCCGCCCGTCCGCGCCGCCACCGACGACCTGATGCGGCTGGTCCGCGAACGCGCACAGGCCAACCTGTATCTGATCTGGGGCGACTCGCACGGCTTCGACACCCACTGGGACGACCACGACACGTTCGTCGTGCAGCTGGCCGGGGACAAGTCCTGGCAGGTGCACGGCCACGGCAGCCGCGCCTACCCGATGAAGGTCGACACCGACCACACCCACACCCCGCCCGAGGACGTGGTGTGGGAAGGGGTGCTGCGCCCCGGCCAGGTACTGCACGTGCCGCGCGGCTGGTGGCACACGGTGCGGGGCACCGGCGGGGTGAGCATGCACCTGACCTTCGGATTCACGCGCGCCACCGGGATCGACTGGGCGCGGGCACTGCTCGAACGCCTGCAGGACGTCGAGTTCATGCGCCGTGACCTGCCGCGGTTCGCCGCATCCGATGAGCGCGCCAAGCACCACGACGAGCTCCTCCGACGCCTCGCCGACGCGGCCGAGGAGTTCGATGTCGACGCGTTCCTGGACGCGCGCGACGCGCGCTTCCCGCGCCGCCGGTCCTTCTCCCTCGCCTGGGCGGTGGAGGGGAACGTGCCCGGTCCCGACACGCGAGTGGAGTTCGTCCCGCTGCTCACGCCGCCGGTGGAACGCGACGGGGCCGACGTGGTCGTGACGGTATCGGGGCGGCGCTACCGCTTGCCGTCCGTAGCGGAACCGGTGCTGGCGGAACTGGCCCGGGAGCGCGAGCTCACAGCCGGCGAACTGGCCGAACGCTCGGAGACACCGATGCCGATCACCGCGGAAGTCCTACGGGCGCTGGTCCGCCACCAGCTGGTGCTGCTGCGCTGACCGGCTCGGCGTCACCGAACGTCGGAGTCAAGGTCCAGGGTGAACTCCCATCGGTACCTGGTGGGCGTCGGATCCGTCGGCGGATCGAGCGGGACTAAGCGTGCCGAGCCTTCGGCTTCCTGGAAATCGCCGGTGCCACCGACGACGACCGCCTCCGTCTCCTGGAACTGGAGCCCCTTCAGGTCGGTGAGCCACGAGGTGTGGATCTGGCCGGATCCGTCGATCGCGTAGACGGACCGGCCTAACACGGTGGACTCCGTGGGGGCCTCGGCGCTGATCTGTGTGACCAGCGCCTGTCCGTGTCCCTCCCCGATGCGCTCGCCGCTCTCGTCACGCAGCGGCGAATGGGCGGTGATCGAGCTACCCGCGCCGATGGGCTCGGGCACATCCAGGTCCAGCAGATCGGTGGTGAAGGTGATCTCCCGGGTCTCGCGTCGCTCCGCCTCCGATGTGGCGGCGCCCGTTCCCACCACAGTGACCAGCGCCGCCAGGCCCGCTACCGCTGCGATCACCGCGCTCAGACGCCCCGCACGGCGCCGTCGGATCCATCCCGTATGCCGCCACACCACCATCGGACCCCCCTGAATCTCCGCAGCAATACTCACTCAACGAACTCAAGCAATAACATGCAGCGACAAGACGGCGGCTACCGCAACACGTCACGACCGCCGATCCGCCGAGAGGCGCCGTCCGCGCTCCTCACATGCCGCCGTCAGCACCGCCGCCGCGTTCCGGAACGCCGGTCACGCCCACGCCTCCCATCCGCAACTCACCCGATTGACGAAGGCCGAATCCCACGGTTTCCGGTCGCTGCGAATGGCAGACAGGGAGGGGGCGCGGCCTGGTCAGCGCGCGTTCTCGGAGCCAGGGCACCCGGCGCCGTTACGGCCGGTGGCGCGCGTTCCGGCCCGGCGCGTGGCAGCCCCGACGTTGGCGGCCGTTTCACAGACGGTGCACCGTCCGTAGTGCTGGAATTACAGCATGGGGAGGACTGTGGGGCGGGGCGATGCAGAGGTGGCGTGGACCATGCGGTACGGGGTCTGGTTGGCGGCCCCGATCTGTGCGGCGCTCGTCGGTGTGGTGCTGGCGATACTTCTCGGGCCGGTGACGCACTGGGTAGCCGGCCCGGTCGTGCACCGGTTGCCCGACGAGCAGCAGGCGGTGGCGCTCAACCATGTGCGCAGGACCGTGCTGCAGTCGGTGGGCGGCACCGCGGCGCTCTCGGCGCTGGCGTTCGCGGTGGTCAACTATCGGCTGAACCGGCGGGGGCAGATCACCGAGCGCTACACCTCGGCGATCGGCAACCTGGCGTCGGACAAGCTCGCCGAACGCATCGGGGGGATGTACGCGCTGGAGCACATCATGCGGGAGTCGGAGCGGGACCACTCGACGGTCGTCGAGGTCCTGTCGGCCTTCATCCGGGAGAACGCCCCCGCTGAAGACGAGGAGGAGGCTCCGCCGGTGCGGGATCTGGGGCGGTGGATGCACCCTCCCGCCGGCACCGTGGATCCTCCCGACGAAGCGCAGGCGCGCAAGCGCCCGGCAACCGATATCCAGACGGCGCTGACCGTGATCGCCCGGAGACCCCGGCGCCCGGAGCGGAACCGGGTCGATCTGGGCACGACCAACCTGCGCGGTGCGGACCTGCGCGGCGCCCACCTCGAACAGGTGGATCTGCGCGGTGCCCACCTCGAGCACGCCGACCTGCGGGGTGCGCACCTGGAGGACGCGAACCTGAGACGGGCGCATCTCCAGCACGCCAACCTGAGACGCGCCCACCTGGAACATGCCGACCTGTGGGGCGCCCGCCTGGAGGACGCCTACCTGGGGGGTGCGCAACTCCGCCGCGCGGACTTGTGGGGGGCGCACCTCGAAGACAGCAACCTGGTGGGCGCACACCTGGAGCACGCCCGCCTGCTGGGCGCCCACCTCGAACGCGCGTACCTGGTGGGGACCCACCTGGAACACGCCAATCTGCGCCGCGCCCACCTCTCCCACGCCAATCTGGTGGACACGCACCTGGAGCACTCCTACCTGGTCGACGCCCACCTGGAGGACGCCAACCAACTGGGCGCGCACATGGAACACGCCAATCTGCGGGGGGCGCACCTCGAACGGGGGAACCTCGGCGGCGCCCACCTGGAGGACGCCTACCTCGTCGGCGCCCACCTCGAACACGCGAACATGGTCGACGCCCACCTGGACCGGGCCGATCTGGTGGGCGCCCATCTCCAGCGCGCGGATCTGGTAGGCGCCACCCTCGACCACGCCAACCTGGTGGGCGCCGATCTCAAGGACGCCGACCTGTGGGGCGTCGACCTGTCCACGGTGCGGGGCCTGAGCGAGGCCCAGCTGCGGTCGGCGATCACCGCGGATGTCGACGAGCATCCCGGGGAGGGAAGCTGACCCGGGGCATAGAAGCACCGATCACGGCCGCGCGGAACTGCCCGGCGGAGGTCGTCATCGGAGCCTGGGAAGAACGTGGGACCGGACCATGCCAGCCGGGGGTCGCAGATCACCGGTTCGCCTCGCAGGCCGACACCCGAACCCGGCCCACCTATGAGATCATCACACCTTGGTCCGATCCGTGCGATGCGTCTGAGGCCACGGGGTTCATCCGTCGGCGCACGACGGATAATGCTGAGCACGGGCCTGGCGTAGGCCGCGGCGGTGGCATCGTTCCGGCGACGGGCCGACCGGGTGGTCGAGGCCGGTGACAGGTCGTGGAGAGAGTGACTCCTCCCACCGCTAAAGCGGCGGGCTTCTCCTGTCTCATCTCAGGCGACAGGAAGGACCAGCCCGGCCCTGATACCAACGTTCAACGCGCCCACGCGGTCGGCGTGCTCTGTGTAGCCGCACCGCATGCAGCGAAACTTTTCCTGTGTCTTGCGGTTGTCCGCACTGGTGTGCCCGCATGCTTCGCGCGGGCAGGTGCGCGATGTGTTGCGGGCGTCCACCGGGATCAACTCACGACCGGCGCTTCCAGCCTTGTACGCGAGAATTTCCAAGAACACCCCCCAACCCGCATCCAAGACGCTTCGGTTCAGCCCGGCCTTCGCGGCGGCACCGTTGGGCAGGTGCCCACCCTCGCCGTCGGGTTTGGGCGCCGGGCTCTTGGTCATGCCCGCGATGTTCAGGCGTTCGTGTGCGATCGCGTCGAACCTGCGAACCAGGTCCAACGCGGTCTTGTGGTGATGATCAAGGCGCTGCCTGCGAACCTTCGCATACAGCTTCGACACCCGTTCCTGCGCCTTGCGGTGCTTGCGGGTACGGTTCCTCGCCTTGACCCGTTTCGGAAACTTGTCGAGGTCGCGTTGCGCGGCGGCCAGCTTCTCAGCGCAGGAGGTGAGGAACCTCGGGTTGTCGACGTGTTCGCCCTCGGAGGTGGTCAGGAACGACGCCACCCCCATGTCGACACCGGCCACACGCCCCGTGGGCTCCAACTGTTCGACGGGAACCCGGTCGCACGCCAGCACCACGTACCAGCGCGCACCCTCACGCTTGACGCTGATCGTCTTCACATGGCCCTTGACCGACCGATGCTGGTGAACCCGGACGTGACCGACACCCTGAAGGCGCACGCGGGTCACCGGGTCGTTGGGTGTGGAGTCCCACCGGCACCCGTCGCCGTCCTTGGGGAAAACCACGGTGTCGAAGTGCCCGGCACCCTTGAATCTCGGGTATCCCGGCTTCTGACCGGCTTTCACGCGTCGGAAGAACGCTTGGAACGCCTCGTCCAGCCTGCGCAGCGTGGCTTGCTGGGAGGAGAACGACCAGCGCCCCTGCCGTTCGGGGTCGAACGCCCGAATATCTTTGAGCTGCGCAGACTGATTGCCGTACTTGATCTTGGTTTTCGAGGCGTGGGCGTAGGCGTCGCGGCGTTCCTGCAAGGCGCCGTTATACAGCGAGCAGTGGTCACGCAGCATCTGAGTCAATACCGCTTGCTGCCGCTTCGTAGGCCGAAGAAGGAACTTGTAGGCGCGGTTCATGCGTCTGCCTCCTTCTTCTTCGACCCGGGGTGTTCCGACGTCCGACAAGTTAGCGGGTCGGTGCGACAAACGCCGTCTCGCCTAGCGACAAGACGGCTTTCCTTGTCCCGCTACGCGGGGCACCTGATTCTCCCACCGGCTAAAGCCGGTGATCCCCTCAGGAGGGCTTGATGGAGCTCCCCTACAGCGCACTCATCCACGACTACCTCGCCGGTGCACCGCGACCCTGGGTTGTGGTGGCCCACTGACGGGAACACGCTGTTTCCCGACGCCTGCTGCCCGTCAGACACCGGAAGCCCGGGGCCGGTTGTCCGCCGGTCCCGGGCTTCGTTCTGTCGGGCCCGCGCCATGCTCGCGCGGGACCGCCGAACTAAGCGCTGGGCTGGTGCTCGGGCGCGCCCGCGTCGGTCTTGTGCTCGCCCATGAGCACGCGCAGCTTGCCGACGAACAGGCTCAGGGCGATGCCGCAGACCACGGCAAGCAGGCCGAGCACCAGGTAGTAGGTGCCGCCCAGGACCGGCTCCAACCGGCTGACCTGGGCGCCGACAGCGTCGCCCGCCGAGATGGACAGGAAGAACATCCCCATCATCTGCCCGGCGAAGGCCTTGGGTGCGAGCTTGGAGGTCATCGACAGGCCGACCGGGCTGAGGCAGAGCTCGGCGATGGTCATCAGGAGGTAGACCCCGAGCAGCCAGAACAGGCTGACCTTGACGGTGCCGCCGTCGGTGGCGGCGCTGGCGGCCGACATGAGGACGAAGGAGAGACCGGCCACGACCAGCGCGAAGCTGAACTTCGCGGCGGTGCTGACGCGGTTGCCGAGCTTCGTCCACACGAGCGCGAAGACACCGGAGAACAGGATGACCATGACCGGGTTGGCCGCCTGCGTCCATCCGGCCGGGACCTGGAATCCGAGCAGGTTCAGGTCGACGTCGTGCTTGGCGAACAGCGTGAGCGGACCGGCCGCCTGGTCGAAGATCATCCAGAACACGGCCGAGGCGATGAAGAGCCACAGGAAGGCCGTGAGCTTGGTGCGCTCCTCGCCCACGATCTGGTCGCGCTTGAACACGAACATGTTGATGAAGTAGAGGATCGGGACGATGACCGCGAGCGCCGTCAGCACGTAGGTGACCCTGTCGATGCTGAAGGTGCCGGTAGCCACGGACGCCGTGGCGGCGGCGACCACCACCACGATGCCGATGGCCACCCACGTGATCATCTTGTTCCGCTCGGCGGCGGACAGCGGCTGTCCCGGCACCTTGCCCGCGTCGCCCAGGCTCTTTTGCCCCAGGACGTAGGAGATCAGGCCGAGGGCCATGCCGAGGGCGGCGACGCCGAAGCCGATGTGCCAGGAGACCTTCTCGCCGATGTAGCCGACGGCGAAGAGGCCGATGGCCGAGCCGATGTTGATGGCCATGTAGTAGAGCGAGTAACCGGCGTCGCGGCGGGCGTCGGTGTCGTCGACGTAGAGCCTGCCGACCATGGAGGTGACGTTCGGCTTGAGGAAGCCGGTGCCCAGGCAGACCAGCATCAGCCCGCCCCACACAAACAGGTCGCTGATCTGGATGGCCAGGGAGATGTGGCCGAGCATGATGATGATCCCGCCCACCAGGACGGTGCGGCGCTCACCGAGGACGCGGTCGGCGATCCATCCGCCGGGCAGTGTGGTGAAGTAGCTCAGCGCCAGGTACAGGCCGACGATGGCGGTGGCGGTGCCGGTTCCCAGGCCCATGCCGCCATCGGCGATGGCCGCCCCCAGGAAGAGGACGAGGATGGCGCGCATTCCGTAGAAGGAGATGCGCTCATTGAGTTCGGTGCCGGCGAGGGTGAGCAGCCCTCTGGGGTGTGTGCGCAACGGGTTACGCCTTCCTTCCCCTGTGGTCGCGTGTGGCTGGACCCGACCCACGGGTACGCGCGTATAGCACGGCATGCGACAGCATTCGGCCACGCCAGACGAACCCTGTGGTGCGGGGGTGTCGGAACGCAGCCCCGGGGACGCCTTCCGTGCAGGGCGACCTCGCGAGACGCGGTGGCCTCGCAGGGGAACTACGAACTCGTTTGAGAAATATACAACTTTCTGTCCGATTTACCGAACGGAGTTCGAGTAGGGCGCCATGGAGCTCGGCGCACCCGTGCTGACCACGGCGAACGTCGGTTTCGCGGAATCCGCGCGCCCATTGCCCCAGCGATCGACCTTAGGGTAGCCTCATCTAATACACGACGGGTGTCGACCTCAGCACGGGGGTCGGTCGGCATGTTGTTCCCGTCCTCTTCCCCGCCTCTGGGACGTTCCGGAGTCTTCCCGCAGGACTGCAGTGCCTTCCGCAGGGCATCCGCGCAGAAAGGTCGACGCATCCGTATGACCATGACGCAAGCGCCACTCCAGGCGGTGGTCGATGCCTGTGCGCCGCTGAAGTTCGCGCCGCTGCCCGACATCCGGACCGAGCGGATCTCCTCCGTGCGGGAGCACCCGGGGAACGAGCACTGGTACCGCACGGACCTGATGGTCGCCGACGGCGCGGTCGGACCGCTGTTCGACCAGCTCATCGCTCACCACGGCCCAGGCCACAAGCTGCCCGCCGCCACCCACTTCCTGCGTGCGCTGCTGCGCGAACCGATCTTCCTGGTCTCCGCCGGCTTCTACCTCACCGGCCGCGCCGCACTGCTGGACGCCGAGCACCTCTGGTTCCCCTGGTCCTCCAGCGGGACCTTCGGCACGCCCACCATCACCAGCCCGCGGGTCGCCATCACCCCCGACGACCCCGCCGTGGGACACCCCGACACCGTCGTCGTCCAGGACGAGGCCGAGCTGGAGCGGCTGGCCGCAGAGCACCTGGTCCGGACCTTCACCCCGATCATCGACGCCGTCCACGCCCACACCCGCGTCGGTCTTCGCACGCTGTGGGGCTGGGTCCTCGACATCGTGCACTTCTACATGCTCAACCCCGCCCGGTTCCTGGGTCAGGATGCCGAGGAGGCCTGGCAGCGCGCGGCTCGGCTCGGCGATGCCCTGATCGAGGCGGGCGCAGTGACGCGCGCCCGGCCCCGGCTCTTCCCGTTCTGGGACAACCACCCGCGCGGCACCTGGGCCGTGCGCGGGACCTGCTGCTTCGATTACAAGGACGACCCCGAGCACGGGTTCTGCACCACCTGCCCGCTCAAGTGCGACGCCGACCGCCGCGTCGAGCTGCAGGAGTGGATCCGCAACCCGGCGCTGGCGCCCTAGCGCACCGCACCGCGGGCGTCAGCGGGTCAAGTCGACCATCACCGGCGGGTCCGGAGAGAGCAGGTCCTTCATCTCCAGCTGCTCCGGCTTCACATCCTTGGGGATGTCGTAGACCAGCCGTCCGCTCACGGAGTCGTCCGGTTGGATCCGCTGGAAGAACTTCTCCTGGTTACCGAGGTAGATCTCGGCCTGGGGGTCGTTGGCGTAGCGCTCGCCGTCGCTCCCGATCAGCACCTGCCCGGGACCCTCGAACCTGGTCGGCGTATCCCCGAGGTTCTTCACGGTGACGTTCACGATGATGTACTGGCCCTCGGCGTCCTTCCGCAGGGGGTCCGTACCGACGCTCAGCACCCGGGTCTGCACACCCGTCACCGTCATCCGCAGGTGCCCGGAGACGACGGGGTCGCCGATGGCGCCGGTAGTCGCCCCGGTCGGCAGCGGCCCCTCGGGGGTGTACTCGATCCCCGGCTCGATGGTGTCCTCGCCGATGCTGATCAGGACGACGACGCAGCCCGCCACGAAGAGCGCGAGCACGACGGCCACGACGCAGCCGAGGCCGAGGATCCTGCCCCACGGCCTCGGGCTGGGCTGCTGCGGCTGCCCCGAGCCGTCGGGCGGACCATCCGAGGATGGACCGCCGGGAGGCGGCGGCCCAGGATGGTTCCCGCCCGGAGGTTCCCCGGGCGGCGGTTGGTGGGTCATGCGGAACACCCCTCGTCGACCCGACGGATCCCGCGCCCCAGCGGTTCACTTCGGGACCCGGCGGGTACCCATCCCGCACCATAACCACCACGGGCACCAACCACACCGTATGCGGAAGCGTGTTTTCGCGATCGAGAGGAACCTCTTGACCCGGGGATGACGCGGACGTCGCACACTTCGGCGGAGATCACCCGTTCCCATAACGCCAGCGGAGGAAGTCGTGTTCACGCTCCATACGCCGCATCTCCGCGTACAGCCCATCGGGGTCGGGTGCCGAGACAACCACCCCACCGGTCGGGACCGGCCAGCGGGCGTAGGCCCAGTAACGGCGGGTGTAATACCCCCACAGAACCAGCCACATGCCCTGCTTCTGCCACTCGATGTGCGCCGCGACCTGCCGCTGGTCTGAGTCCTCACCGTTCATCGCGATGGGTGCATACCCGCACGCCCACCCGCGTGCTCACCTGTCCACCGGGCCGGATGTGGTCATCGGGCGGACGCTTGGCACCAGTGGCGGCCGGCGCCTTGCCTGAGGTGCGCCGACCGCCGTGGTGTTGTCGCTGGTCGCAGCGGGTTCAGACGCGCTCGCGCGGGTGTTCGGTGGTCGCGGCGCCGGAGACGAGACCGGAACCGGGGACCGGTTCGGCGGGGTCGTCGCCGAGGCGGACGATGCGGTTGTCGGCGTCGACGTGGACGACCTTGGGGGTGTGCTGGGCGCGCTCCGCTTCGTCGACCTCGACGTAGGACATGATGATCACGAGGTCGCCCGGGTTGACCAGGTGCGCCGCCGCGCCGTTGATCCCGATCACGCCGCTGCCGCGCTCGCCGCTGATGGTGTAGGTCACGAGACGGTTGCCGTTGTCGATGTCGACCACATGCACCTGCTCGCCCTCGACGATGTCGGCCGCCTCCAGGAGGTCGGCGTCGATGGTGATGGAGCCGACGTAGTGCAGGTCGGCCTGGGTCACCGTGGCACGGTGGATCTTTCCGTTGAACAGTGTGCGACGCACGTGCTTCATCCTCAGCTGTGTGATGCAAGGGACTACAGGCCCCGAAGGGTCCCGTGAACTCCTCCATCATGGCCCCTACCGCGCCGTGGGCGCACCACCGGGGTGCCGTTCTACTGCCTGCTGGCAGGTCGAACGCCGGACACAGCGTTGTTGTTCCGCCCGTGGTTCCCGGCCCTAACCAGGGACGTGAGCCGGTCAGCCGCGTCAGGGGCGCATACCGCGCACACCGGGGCGGAATCGGCCAGCGCGCGGGCCATGCGGTCCGGATGCTCCAGGTCGAGGGCGAGGTGAGCGGCGCCCGTCCGCATCACGGCGACCAGGGCCAGGACGAGGCCGGGCGAGCGCGGCAGGGCGACCGCCACCTCGGTTCCCGGACCGGCACCGTGCGCGGTGAGGTCGCGCTCCAGCTGTTCGACGCGTTCGTCGATCTCGGCGATCGTGAGCTCGGTGTCCACGGCGAAGGGGAGGACGGCGAGCCCGGTGCCTGGGGTGTCCTCCCGGTAGGGAGCGCTGTTCATGTGAACCTCCAGGTGGGGTGGGGTGTACCACGGTGAACGGCAGCGATGCCGGCGTCGCGCGCGGCCCCGCCGACGCGCGCGGGGCGGGACGCGCCGCCCGCGACCGACGGCGATCGCTCGGGCAGGATGAGGATGACGGCCGAACGCCCGCTGTCCTGGCGTTTCTCGCCGGGCGTGGCCTCCAGGTCGCCGATCGGGCGGCGGGGGTGGGCGATGCACTGGGACAGCAGCCGCAGCAGGCGCGCGACGATCGTGTCGGCGGCGGAGCGGTCGAACCGGTCCGCCGCGTATCGCAGGGTCAGAATCGACCGGCCCTCCTCCGGTTCGTCGACGACCGCGAATTCCAGTTCTCCGAGGGCGGCGGAGCTGCCGTCATCGTCGATGACGGTGTCCAGGCCGAAGAGGCGGCGCGGACGCTCCGGCCGGGTCGCGTGCGACACCGTCACTTGGAGCAGGGGCGCGCGGTGCGGGGCACCGGCCGGGGTGGGGGCGCTCGCGTCGGCCACCTGGTCGAGCGGAAGGTCGGCGTGGGCGCGGGCCGTGCGTGCGACCGTCTGGACCCGGTCCACGACATCGCCGAAGCAGGGCGTGCCGGAGAGACCGGCACGCAGGACGACGGGCCGCTGGAACATCCCCACCGCGTCGCCGAGTGCCTCGTCCGCGCGATCGGTGATCAGCGCGGTGAGGGGGATGTCCTCTCCCGCGCCGAGCCGGTGCAGCAGGACGGCCACGGCGGCGCGGATCACCGTCGCCGGTGTCGAGCCGTGGTCGCGGGCGAAGGTGGGCAGGCTCCGGGCCAGGGCGGTCGGGATTTCGGTGCGAACGACGCCGACTGTGTCGGTGCGTGTGGCCGGGGAGCGGGCCGGGGGTGCGGTGTCCTGCGGGTGACCGCCGCTGCCGGGGACGGTGGAGGGGATCGTGGGCAGGGCGATGGTCTCGGGGAGGTCGGCCAGTTCCCGTGTCCAGAACGCGCGGCGTCGAGCGGCCCTGCCGCGGGGGTCGTCCGCGCCGAGCAGCGCGCGCTGCCGCACCGCGTGGTCCGCGTACCGCAGGGGCAGTGGCGGCCAGGTCGGTGCCGTGCCCGCGCGCCGGGCGGTGTAGGCGGCCTGCAGGTCCCACAGGAACGGCCCCTGGGACGCCGGGTCGACGGCGATGCGGTGGAAGAGGTGGAGAAGCACGTACTCGCCGGGGGCGACCGTGAACAGGACCATCCGGAACGGCGGCTCCGCCTGGAGGTCGAAGGGGCGGCGGACGGCGTCGGCCAGAAGCGCCTCCACATCGCGGTCGACGGCATCGACGACGTCGAGAGGATCGCGGACGGCATCCGCGTCCAGGACCTCCTGGCAGGGCTCCCCGTCCCGCTCCGGGTAGCGGGTGCGCAGGGGCTCGTGCAGGCCGACCACGTCGCGCGCGGCCGAGCGCAGGGCGTCGATGTCGAGGGCGCCGCGGAGCCGTACCACCCACCATCCGTTGTCGGGCTCCCGCTGGCCGCGCATCCGTCCGAGCGCCCACACACCGCGCTGCTCCGTCGAGAGAGGGATGCGCTGGTCCCGGGCCGGTTCCCTGCGTCCCCACCCGGCCTCGTGCAGGGTGACCGTTGGACCGGGGGCGGGGGTCGGCGCATCGGGATTCGGGGCCGCGGGTCGGTCCGCTGCGGCGTCGGGACTGTGTTGGCGTTGGCGTCGGCGTTGGCACTCGGCGTCGGTCAGCACCTCGATCTCGCTGATCGGCAGGTCGGGTGCGACGAGCATGGGGACCAGAACCTGCTTGAGCCGTTCCGCCGGGCCGGGGCCCTCCCCCTGCCCCAGGGGGCGCAGCAGGCGGCGGAGGGAGAGCGGTGGGGTCGTCTCTGCGCTGAGGCGCCCGGCGAGATCGGCGGCACGGGCCCGCGCCAGGGCTTCGCGCGAGGTGGGATCGCCGGAGAGGTCGACGCGGTACGGCCGCGGCAAGGTGGTGGGGCGATCCGCGGTCGCGTCCATGCGGTGCAGCAGGATGGCGATGGCGGTCCGCAGGAACACGGACGGGCTGACGCCGTGGTCCTCTGCGGCCCGGCGGATGGCCCGGTGGGTGGCGGCGTCCACGCCGAACGCCAGAATCGACGCCTCATCGTCATCGTCGGTCGGGCACGCCTCGGTCACGGTGACGGTCATCGGACGCGGGTTGTCCGGGGGTCGATGGCGTCGACGTACTCGGCGGCGTGCACCGCACCGTCGGATGGTCCATGGCCGACGCCGATCCGGGCATCGGTGGACACGGGCTGCTGCATGGAGGTCACTGGGGTCCTTTCGGGCGACAAAGGCCAAGCAAACCTTACTAAGGTTACGCTTACCTAACCAGCCGCTCGACAGTCTTCGCTCCCGATACATGTGGTGTCAACCCACAGAAACGCGACAAACCCCTCATTGGCCGGATTCCGGCCCTCGCTCCGACACGGTCCACTCCTCCTGGACACGCCGACACGACCCCGGCGACCGGCCGCTCGGGGCTCGCATCGCCGCCCGATGGCGCTACCTCTCCTCGAGCCGCGGGAAGACGACCTTCTTCAGCACCAGCGTCACGGCGGCGGCCACCGGAATGGCGATGAGCGCGCCGACGAGCCCCAGGACGGCGCCGCCGAGCAGAGCGGCGGTGATCGTCGCCGTTGGCGCTACGTCGACCGCGTGCCGCATGATGCGCGGGGAGATCACATAGCTCTCGATCTGCTGGTACACGAGGAAGAACACCAGCGTCACCAGGCCGAGGACGGGATCGCCGACCCCCACCGCGATCGTCGCGGCGAGCGCCCCCAGCGTGGTGCCGATGAGCGGGATGAGCGCGGTGACCGCGACGATCAGCGCGAGGGTGAGGGCGTAGTCGGAGCCGATGATCACCAGGAACACCAGGGCCACGATCCCGCTGATCAGTGCGATGAGCAGCTGACCGCCGATGTAGGACCCGATGCGCTCGATGATCTCGTCACCCAGTTCACGCACGCCGGCGCGGCGCGAGCGCGGCACCAACCGGTAGCCGACCTCGGCGATGCCGGGCAGCGAGGCCATGAAGAACAGGGTCAGGACGAGCACGGTGAACGTGGCGATGAGCGAGTTGAGCACCGCCTGGCCGATGCCGAACACCCCGCCGAACACCTGCTGCCCGAAGTTGGGGTCGGTGATGAAGGATTGGAACCTCGCCAGCAGCCCGAACCGCTCGTCCAGGTCGGCCATCAGCCGGTTGTCCTGGAGCTGGGTCGCGTAATGGGGCACCCGCGAGATGAAGTCCCCGACCTGCTGCGTCAGCGGTGGCACGATCGCCCAGATGAAGGCGGCGACGAACGCGATGAGGGCGACGCAGATGATAAGGATGGCGCCCCAGCGCGGGATCCGCCGCTTTCGCAGCGATTCGACGATCGGGTTCAGCCCCACGGCGATGAACAGCGCCACCAGGATGTAGATGACGATGTCGCGGGCACCGACGAGCGCTTGGAAGAGCAGCCACGCGGCGAACACACCCAGCGCGCCGGTGAAGCCGAGCATGAAGAAGTTGAGGCGCCCCGGACCCGTGTCGACGGGGGCGCTGTCGGCCGACGGCGCATCGTGGGACGCGTCAGGCCCTGAGGGTTCCCCGCTCCGCCGGTCTGCCGGGACGTGCCCCGGCTCTCCTTCCGAGGCAGCCGATCCGCGCGGCTCGTGCTCCGGCTCGGGCCCGTCCCCTCCCCCGTCGCCGCTCGCGGCTCCGTGCCCTGCCCCGCTCTGCCCGTCGACCACGTCCGCCTCCATTGATCACGAGAACCGGCGCACCAACGCTAGCCAACGCCCCGGCCGACCCGACCGAGGCGCGCGACACCCCGTCACTCCCTCCCGGGGCCATCCGCATACGCAGCGTAATCTCATCGATGTCGGAAACCTTCACCGGGCATGCTGGCTCGGAGATTCCCTTTTCCGGCGCTCGGCTCGACGTGCGGACGGACGCACACCCACGGAGAACGGGGAAGACGACGAATGCAACCCACCGGAGCTCTCGCCCGACGGATCGCGGCGGCCGGGGCCGGGGCCGTCATGGCGCTCACGCTGCTCGGCGCCGCAGCGGCCGATGCCGGCCCGCAGGTGCGCGGCGGACCGGAGCATCGGGACGACAACGACGACCCGAAAGACCCGAAAAACGACGATCCAAAGAACGACGACCCGCAGGACGAGAAGCCGAAGGATGACAAGCCGAAGAGCGACAAGCCGAAGGACGAGAAACCGAAGGACGAGAAACCGAAGCACGACCCGTGGCTGTACGACCCGGCCCTCATCAAGGACGGCAAGGTCGCCTCCACCAAGAAGACCGAGTCCGGGACCATCCACATGGCCTACGGCACCTATCTCGGTATCGAGTACGCGTGGGCGTGGGTGGAGGATCCGGCCGACCCCGACCACCATCTCACTCTGGATGTCGACCTCGACGGCGATCGGCGGTGGGACGACGCCCGCTACGTGCGCCTCGGCGACCGCCAGTACACCCCCGGGTACCCCACGGCGAAGTCGAAGGACCGGGCGTTCCAGGCCTGCGTCCTCAAGGACACCGCCAAGCCCTGCAAGGCCGACTTCCGCACGCCGTGGTGGTGAACGAGCGACCGTGACGCGGTGACGCGCTTCGCCTCCCCCCACCCAGAATGAAAACGGTTTTCATTTCGTGTAAGCTGCTCTCCTCATCACGACACCGACCGAGGAGACAGTCAGTCATGTCGCGCGTCTGCCAGGTCACGGGCAAGCACCCGGCCTCCGGCAACAACGTCTCGCACTCCCATCAGCGCACCAAGCGCCGCTTCGACCCCAATATCCAGAGCAAGCGCTACTGGCTGCCCAGCGAGCAGCGCTACGTCAGGCTTCGGGTGAGCGCCAAGGGGATGAAGGTGATCGACAAGCGCGGAATCGAGCGCGTCGTCGCCGACATCCGCGCGCGCGGGAAGCGGGCCTGAGCCATGGCGAAGAAGAGCAAGACCGCCCGCAACGAACAGCGCGCCCTGGTCGTCGCCAAGTACGCCCAGCGCCGCGCCGAGCTCAAGCGGATCATCAAGCACCCCGACACCGACCCTCGGACGCGCGCCGAGGCGGTCCTCGAGCTGAACCGGCAGCCGCGCGACGCCAGCCGGACGCGGCTGCGCAACCGCGACTCCGTCGACGGCCGCCCCCGCGGTTACCTCCGCAAGGCGGGGGTCTCTCGTATCCGGTTCCGCGAGATGGCCCACCGGGGCGAGCTTCCCGGCATCCGCAAGGCGAGCTGGTAACCGCCGCTCCGCTTCCTCCTCATGCCGCCGGGCCTCCCCCGCGGCACGCCGCCCCGGCCCGGACTCCGCCCCGTCCTGGAGTCCGGGCCGGACGCGTCCGCGGCCAATTCCGGCCACGTGTGTGCGCGGGCACCGTCGATCGTTTTGCCAGGCACCCCCGGTGAGAGTTATCTTTTTGATTCGGCGTGGCTTTTCGGCTGAGTGCCGCAGCGGGCGGTATCTGATGGAACGGAAATTAATAGCATAATGGATGCGGACTCGACCCAGGTAATGACCAGGACCGGGGAATTCACTTTCGAAGGAGCCTCCACACCGCAGTGGGAAGCGGAGGTCCGGGCGCGGCTCGCCGCGGGCGTACACCGTTTCTCCGGCCCCCTGTCCGACCTGATCGCGCGGGATGCCAACGAGGGCGATACGCGGATGTTGGTCGCGGATTTCCTCAGCGAAGGGCTCAATTACAGCAAGTACGGCGAGCTGACGACGGAATACCGCACCTCCGGGGAGTCCATCGATTATGGAATCCTGCTCGACGACCGGGTGTTCGCGTTCGTCGAAGTGAAGCACTGCGGCCAGGAGCTCGACCACCGGAGTCTGCGCCCGGCGAAGTCGCAGGCCGGCGAGGACGGCGTGGAATGGGTGCTGCTGACCAACGGCCGCAGGTGGCAGGTGCACCACGTCGGAACCGCGGAGACGCGTGGCAGCGGACTCGTCCTCGACGTGGACCTGCTCGATGCCGAGGACGCGCAGGAGACCCTCGACCTGCTGTTCCACCTGACCCGCGAGGCCGTCGAGGACGGCCGACTGGATGACCTGCGCCGGTGGCGCGAGGCGCTCGTGGCCGAGCAGCTGGCCGATGCCCTGCTGTCCGACGCCGTCATCGAGGCGGTCCGCCTCGAGGTCCGCCGCCGCACCGAGCACGCCGGGCACCTCGGCGACACCGAGGACATCGCGCGCACCCTGCGCGAGGACGTCATCGCCCGGGGCCTCCTCGGTTGAGGAACCCTGTGGGGAACTCGTGGACGGGGTCGGCCTGATCCGTGGCTCCGGCGCACCACCGCTCGCCCGGTGGTGCGCCACCCCCTGGGGGCATGGGAAGCGTGGACGTGGGGTCGTGGCGCGCTCCTCCCGTCATGATTCGACGTGCAGGGCGCCGCTTTCTGTCGACTCCCGCGGTGCCGGAAGCTCCTCGTCCTCTTCTTCCTCGTCGGCCGCCGACGGCGGCACCTCCTCGGCGACCTCCTCAGAGATCCCGAGCTCGTGGCCGATCTCGGCCTCCTCGATGACCAATTCCTCTTCAGGCGGGTCGTCGATGTACCTCTGGTAGAGGTTGATCTCCGATTCCTGCAGGTCGTTTCCCAGGTCATCGGTTCTGTCGTCGGGCATCCTTCCCCCCTCGACTGACACCCTGACACCTTTGCCCTGTACATTCCCCATTCCGACATCCGCGACAAACCCCGCCCCGCCCATTCTCACCGGGTCCCAGCCCCCGCATGGCGCCGCAGGTCAGGCGCGCGGCAACCGCAGAGTGAACACCGCACCGCCCAGCTCCGGGCTCTCGCCCGCGTCGATGTGGCCGCCGTGCGCGACGGCGACCTCGCGGGCGATCGCCAGACCCAGGCCGCTGCCGCCCGGATCGCGGCGGCGGGATTCGGCGAGGCGGGAAAAGCGCTCGAAGATCTGCTCGCGGTCCCCGGGGGCGATGCCGTGCCCGTCATCGTGGACCCGCACGACGGCGTCATCGCCCTCGGCGCCCACCGTGACGAGGATGCGGTTCTGGGCGTGCCGCTCGGCGTTGGCGAGCAGGTTGACCAGGAGGCGGGCCAGCCGCAGCCGGTTGCCCGCGACGACGACGTCGGGGGCGAGCGCCGTCGTCACCTCCTTGGCCGTCACCCTGCCGCGCACCTCCCCCGCCGCGAGTTCGGCCAGGTCGATCGATTCCCGAGCGCAGCTGACATCGGCGTCCAGACGGGCCAGTTCGAGCAGGTCGTTCACGATCCCCTCCAACCGCTCGACGTCCACGAGCGCGCCGCGCAGCGTCTCGGCCGCCTCTCCGCACTCGGGCTCGGAGAGCTGGAGCTCCAGGCGAACGCGCAGTCCGGCGATCGGGTTGCGCAGTTCGTGTGAGGCGTCGGAGACGAAGCGGGCCTGACGCTTCATCGCCGTCTCCAACCGGTCGAGCGTCGCGTTGGCGGTGCGCGCCAGGCCGGCGATCTCGTCGCCCGTGTCGGGCACGGACAGGCGGTGGCCGAGCTCTGAGGCGGTGAGCCGCTCCAGGTCGGCCCGGATGGTCTCCACGGGGCGCAGCGTCCGGCCGACGCCCCACCAGGTCACCCACCCGACCACGGCCAGGATGACCAGCCCGAGCACCACCAGGATGAGCTCCAGCATGAGCCCCGACAGCAGCGCGGGTTGCCGTGCCGCCGCGTAGACCATCACATCGCCGTAGCTACTGTTCTGCTCGCGGAAGCCGACCACCGTCAGGCACCCGGCGACGGCAGCGCCGGTCCGGCACACCGTGGTGTCGATCCGGAAGTCGCCGTGCTCCGGCCGGACACGGGTCAGCGGAGCGTAGCCCTGCACCGTCGCGCTCGCCGCGACCACGCGGCCGTCCTCGTCGACGATCTGCAGGCGCGTGACACCGCCCTGGGCCGGGATAGGGCCGTCGAAACGCCGCTGCATGGAGAGTTCCACGACATGACGCGCCGCCGCGGCGGTGTGGTCGGACAGGTCGCGCTGAATGGCGTCCCGGGTGAGCAGCGACGCCGCCGTGATGGCCAGGACGAGGACGGCTCCGATCACGACGACCGCCGCGGCGGTCACGCGCGACCGGATCGAGCGGGAGCCGCGATCGTGGCCGCCGGAGACGTCCCTGGGCATGGCGGAGTCGCCTCCCTGCACTGGCAGCCCCTCCCCTGGTTCGGGTCGTCCCGATGCCGCCCCACCGACCCGCGGAAGAGGCGAACGTGGCGAACTCAGCGTGAGAGAAAAGATTTCCCGATCGCCCAGTCAACGTCTGATAACGACGTTACCCGCCGTGTGCCCACACGCTGGCAACCAGCGAGCGCCACGCCGGGCGCCCCTCGCCTGCGGCCCTCGGCACGGCGCGAGTGACCGGGCGCGGTCCAGGCCCCGAGGACCAGGGGTGCCCCGGCTGGGCGTCGGGCGGCCGGATGGGCTTCTCCCCCTCCCGGCCGCCCGTGCGAGGCGCGCACCGTGTCAGCTCCGCGCGCTGTCGGGCCGGTCGCCGTTGGGATAGGGCAGCAGCGCCATCTCGCGGGCGTTCTTGATGGCGGCGGCGATCAGGCGCTGCTGGCGGGCGGTGACGCGGGTGACGCGGCGGCTGCGGATCTTGCCCTTGTCGGAGATGAACTTGCGGAGCAGATCGACGTCCTTGTAGTCGATGTAGTCGACGTTGTGCAGCGGGTTGGCGAACCTGCGCGAGGGCTGCGGCCTGCGGCGTGGGGACGGCATACGGGGGTGTCCTTCCTGTGTGTTGCGGGTGGGGTCGTCAGGTCGGCGGCGACGCGGTCAGCCCGTCAGGACGTCGCGTCCAGCAGCTCGGCGAACGGGTCGTCGGCGCGGTCGAAGGTGAGCGAGGTGTCGGCGATCTCCTCCTCGGTGAGCAGGCAGGAGTCGAGGACCTCGACCAGGCGGTCGGTGTCGAGACCGACCCCGGTGAAGGAGATGCACTGGCACCGGTCGCCGCATTCGGGGACCCAGTCGAGGGTGGCGGCGGCCTTGCGGTGATCGGGGACGAGCTCCCAGGCGGCGTCGGGCAGCGCGGCCAGCCACGGACCGGCGGGCTGCATGGCCAGCGACGCCCCGGCGGCGTCCCAGACCAGCATGGTGTCGGGGTGACTGGCCAGCCAGAACCGGCCGCGGCTGCGCAGTGAGACCGCGACGACGTCGTCCAGCGCGGCGTGCAGTCGCCCGGGGTGCATGGGGCGGGAGCGCCGCCAGGTGACGGTGCGGACGCTGCCCATCTCGCAGCGCTCCGGTGGCTGGGCGGCGGTCGGGTCGGTGCGCGCGGCCGCCGCCAGGGGGTCGAAGCCGCCGTTGGTGAGCGCGTGCAGCGTGGCCCGCTCGGTGGGGACGACGGCGGCGGCCGGGTTGAGCTGGACGAGCACGGCGGTGCACTGCTCGCGTACCTCGGGGTCGCGGTCGCCGCCGTGCAGGGCGAGGGCGGTCGGGTACTCGATCTGCTCGGCGAGCACTTCGGCGACGGTCCGGTCGTCCTCCTCCGCGACGGCGAGACCGCGGTCGACCATGTCCTCCGTGGTGGACAGGTCGGCGATCAGCCGGTCGGCGGCGACGACGGTGATGACCGAGGAGAGGCGCAGCCAGTGGGCCACCGGGCGGCGGTTGACGACGGTCCCCGTCAGCGCCTCGGCGATGGGGCGGGGCTCGACGCCGTCCCAGGCCTCGACGATGTAGGTGGAGTGCTCGCCGCGCTCGGCCAGTTCGCACAGCAGGGGGATCAGGTCCTCGCGCAGTGTGCAGGACACACAGGCGTGGACCAGGTCGACCCGGGTCCGGTCGACCTCGCCCCAGCGGTCGCGTGTCACGCGCTGCACCTCGCCGTCGGCGATGCGGCTGAGGTCGTGGTGGATGGCGATCGCCCGGGGGTCGGCGTGGAGCAGCTGGTCGACGGCGGCGGACCGGGCCGCGCCGTGCAGCCCGGCCACAAGGACCACCCGGGCAGGCAGGGCCTGGGGCATCTGGGGCACCTCGACTTTCGGTATTGAAAATGATTATCGTTATCTTACAACGATGCCAGCGCCCCGCGCACAGCCCCACCCGGCGACCTGCACGGCCGACACTCCCCGGGGAATCCAGCGACATCACAGACTGAGCACTTAAAGTTGTTACTCAATTACTTTTAGTGACTACACCATCGACTGGTTCACCTCAGGAGACAGACCATGCGCAAGCGCTCCCTTGCGAGCGCCCTCGCGGCGTTCGCCCTCGCCGGGGGCCTCGTACCGGCCTCCGCCGCCCCCGCTACCGCCGGAGCGCCGGACAACATCCCCAAGCGCCCAACCGCGGTCCTGCACTTCTTCCGCGGCGACGGGCAGGCGGCCCTCATGGGCAAGGCCTCCGTCGCACGCGACTACGTGGGACGCCTGACCTGCGGCCCCGCCGGCGGCGACCACCCCGACGCCAAGGAGGCCTGCAAGGCCATCCGCGAGGCCTCCGGCCGACTCGAGGACATCCCGCCGCGGAAGGGGACGTGCACGCTGGAGTACCGGCCGGTGCCCATGGAGGTCTTCGGCGTATGGGAGGGCGAGGCCGTGCACCACGCGCGGACGTTCGGCAACCCCTGCCTCGTGGGGGTCGAGGCCGCCGGCGTCTTCAACTTCTGATCCCGCTCCCACCAGGGCCGGCGCCGCCCTCTCCCGCTTGGAGGGCGGCGCCGCGCCGTTCCCGCGCTCAAATCCGGACTACTCGTAGGGGTCGGGCGGGTTGTCGACCTCGGTCATGTTGTCCACCGAGAAGCGGTGGTCGCGGACGGACTGCAGCTCACCTTCGGGTTCCACCCAGGTGCCGCGCACTGTCCACCAGCTGTCCTTCTCCGGTGTCTCATCGACGTCGGTGATCAGCACCCGGTTCACGACCGCGTCGGCCGCGCAGCACGAGATCTGGAGCCGGGCCAGGTACCAGCCCTCGCCCTCCGGATGGGGGACGACGAACCCGGTCAGCTCGATGGGGCGTCCGGCCATCGCGCGTTCCTCGTCGGTCCAGGCGCGCAGGACGAATTCCTGCAGCTTGAGCTTCGCGGGCTCCGAGGGGTCGGTCTCCGCCAGGGCGTCGTCGTAGCGGCCCTCTTCGGCCTCGGTCGTCGCGGACGTGGGCGCCGCGGACGACGACTGGCTGGCGGTGTAGGACCCCAGCGCGGGCGGGGCGATGACGAACACCGAGATCACCGGCAACAGGAGCAGCCAGGCCACCCCCGGAGCGCGGGAGTGGTCATGGCAGTCCCCGTCACCTCCCCCGGCGCAGGCCGAGGCCGGCTCGTGGTCTGCGCCCGCATCGTCCTGCGCGGCGGCGGTGCGAACCTCGGCGATGACAAGCCAGGCGCCGAGCAGGACCAGCATCACACCGGCCCCGATGAGGAAGAACCTGAAGTAGGCCTGGACGTAGTTGAGGTAGAGGTCGGAAACGACGGTGCTGCTCAGGGCGGCTGCACCCAGCAGCACCAGCACGAGTCCCTGTGCGATCCGGTTCACTACAGCAGTCCTCCGATCAGGAAGCTGAGGGCGAGCGCCACGACCAGGCACAGCGGCACGAAGCGCGCCACGAACCCCCAGCCGAACGTACCGGCCTGCATCGCGATGAGCTTCAGGTCGACCATCGGGCCGACGACCATGAAGGCGAGCTTGGCCGTGGGAGAGAAGTCGGTGAGGCTGACCGCGACGAACGCGTCGGCCTCCGAGCAGATGGACAGCAGGATCGCCAGCAGCGCCAGGACGAGTACCGACACCACCGGCATCCCGGCGACGGTCAGCAGCCACTCACGCGGCACAAGCACGTTCAGGCTGGCCGCCGCGATACCGCCCACCACCAGGTAGCCGCCCGCGTGCATAAGGTCGTGGACCATCGAGTCGCGGAACACCACCCACTTGGAGACGGACGGATCGTGGTTCCGCTGCGGCAGGCGCAACCAGTCGGCCTTGCCGAAACGGACCCAGAACCAGCCGACGACGACGGCCGCGCCCAGGGAGGCGACGAACCGTGCCGCCACCATCTCCGGCTGCCCGGCGAACGCGACGGCGGTCGCCACCATGACAACGGGGTTGATCGCGGGGGCCGCCAGAAGAAAGGTCAGCGCGACAGCGGGCGCGATACCACGCCTGATGAGGCTTCCGGCGATCGGCACCGACGCGCACTCACAGCCGGGCAGCAGCCCACCGGCCAGTCCGGCGGCGGGAACCCCCGCCGCCGGACTGCGGGGCATGACGCGCTGGTAGAAGGACGGCGGCACGAAGGCGGTCAGCGCTGCGGACAGCGCGACACCGAACACCAGGAACGGCAGCGCCTGCAGGCTGATCGCGGTGAAGATGGTGGCCCAGGCGAGGAACGCCTCGCTGGTGAGCCGGTCGGAGAGCCAGGCGTTGCCCAGGGTCAGCGCCGAGATGAATACGGCGAACATCCACACGGTCGCCGTACGCCGTGGGCCCTTGGGGCGCCCCCAGTCAGAGGGCGGGAGGACGTCGTCGTGTGTGTCCCAGCCACTGACCAGGGAGTCGCCGAGAGAGGAGGGGGTAGCGGATGCGCTTCCCGGCGGCCTTTCGGGCACGGTGATACTCCGTCAGTCGTCGGATCGCTCGCGAGGCACCATACCGGAAATCGTTTTCATTTGTGACACGACGCGCGCACACGACACGAGGGGGAGCCCCGCTCCCCCTCGCTCATCGGTTGCGGCGACGCTGTCAGGAGCGCGTGGCCGGGCTTCCGTACTCGTCCGATTCGCTGCCCCAGCACTGGACGCCGGTGAGCTGCGGGTAGTTGTCGCGGCTGAACACGGGGTCGATCCCCCGGCGGCGCTGGTCGGTGTAGTCCCTGAGCAGGATGAACGCGATCCCGCACAATGGCGCGAGGGCGATCAGGTTGATCGTCGCCATGACGCCCATGGACACGTCGGCCATGTTCCACACCAGCTGCAGCGGCGCGAACGAGCCGAAGAAGACCATGACCAGGACCAGGACCCGGTAGCCGGTCATGACCCCGGGCTTGGCCGACAGGAAGGCCAGGTTGGACTCGCCGTAGTAGTAGTTGCCCAGCACGGAGGTGAAGGACAGCAGGAACATGATGATCGTCAGGGCGTGCACGGACCAGCTGCCGAGGTTGGCGGCCAGGGCTCCCTGCGTCACGGCGATTCCGGCGTCTTCGCCGTAGGTCGGGTCGGACATCAGCACGATGAAGGCGGTGACGGAGCAGACGAGCAGCGTGTCGAAGTAGACGCCGAGCGTCTGGACCAGGCCCTGCTTGACCGGGTGGGTGACGGAGGCGGTCGCGCCCGCGTTGGGGGCCGATCCCATACCCGCCTCGTTGGAGAACATGCCGCGGCGCATGCCGTTCATGATCGCGGCGACGAGGCCACCGGTCACGAACTCCTTGAGGCCGAAGGCGCTGGCGACGATGTCGGAGAGGATGGCCGGCACCTGCTCGATGTTCATCCCGACGACGACCAGGCCGAGGAGGATGTAGATGATGGCCATGAACGGCACGAGCGTCTGGGCGACGTGCGCGATGCGCCGGACGCCGCCGAAGATGACCAGGCCGGTGACGAGGGTGAGGGCGGCACCGATGGCGATCTCCAGCCCGTGCCCGGTGGTGAATCCGAGGGAGTCGGCGGAGCCGACGATGGAGTCGGCGATGCTGTTGGCCTGCACCGAGTTGAAGACGAAGGCGAAGGTCACGGTGATGACGACGGCGAACAGGACGCCCATCCAACGCTGCTTGAGGCCGTGCAGCATGTAGTAGGCGGGGCCGCCGCGGAACCCGGTCGACACGGGGACCTTGTACAGCTGGGCCAGGGTGGACTCGACGAACGAGGCCGCGCCGACGACCATGGCCATCAGCCACATCCAGAAGACCGCGCCCGGTCCGCCGAGCGTGATGGCGACGGCGACGCCCACGATGTTCCCGGTCCCGACGCGCGCGGCCGCGGAGATGGCGAAGGCCTGGAAGGAGGAGATCTCCTTCTTGCCGTCCGGGGCGATCCCGGGCTGGCTGCGGATGACCCGGAACATCTCGGGCAGCAGCCGGAGCTGCACCACGCCGGAGCGGACGGTGAAGTACACCGCGAGCACCAGCAACAGCGGGATGAGCAGAAAGGTCCAGAAGGCATCGTTGAGCGTGACAATGCCGTCGTTCAGTGCGTCC
Source organism: Nocardiopsis gilva YIM 90087 (assembly GCF_002263495.1). NCBI lineage: Bacteria > Bacillati > Actinomycetota > Actinomycetes > Streptosporangiales > Nocardiopsidaceae > Nocardiopsis > Nocardiopsis gilva. Next base: position 3,908,042 of record NZ_CP022753.1, read on the forward strand.
ACGCGGTGACTTTCTCCTTCGAGAGGGCACGGCGAACTCCACCCACGGACGGGGTGAACGCGATGCGGGCGGTCTGCGGTGGGTCCTGTGCCAAGGAGGCGGCCGACGGATCGGCGGCCCGGTGGTATCCCGGCCCCGTTGCGTCCATCTTCGCGCCGACGGGTGGCTTTGCCCCATATCGACACGCGTGAGGACACGGTGGCCCCGCAGAATGACGACAATAACACCTATCTGCGCGCTATATCCCGTTCGTCCGCATTGGCGGGGGCTACTGATGCGTAGCTGATACGCATTCGTGTCCGTCCGTGCCACGGGCGTGCCGTACGGGACGCCACGGATATCCCCCAGATCGGAGACGGGGGTCTGCTGGGCGGCCTTGTCGGCGTGTGGCTGATCCGATGTTCGGTGGTGAAAAGCAGCACCGACGGCGGTGGGGGCTGGGGGCGCCGGCCCCCTGGCGAGTGGGGCGGGGCCGGGCGGGCGTTGGGGGCATTCACCACTGGAACGTCCGGGGCCCGTGATGTGGGGCGGCGCCGACGACAGCAGGGGTGGGGCGCCCCTGTTGGCTTGCGGGCGGGACGGGGCGCCTGGCGGTCGGACCGGAATTCCGCTGTTCCGCTGGACGTGAGAGCACTTCCGCCATACGGGAGCCGAGGCGTCCTCTCGCCGATGATCACGGGAATTCTTCCGATTTCCGGCCGTTTTCCGGAAGAATTCCCATGATCATCGCGCAGAGGCCCGGTAGCTCCCGCATAGCGGAAGTGCCCTCACGCGGAGCGGAACGGTGGCATTCCGGCTGGTCCTGGGGGCGGCAACCGGCTCGGCCGGATCCGCGCTCCCACGCCTCCCAAGGCGCAGAGAGCGTTTTCCCGCCCCGGGGCACCGTGCGCCCACCCGCCGGACGACCGGCGCCCCCAGCCCCCACCGCCCTCAGTGCCGCCCCGCGCCGACGAGGCCCGGTCCGGACACTGCATGGACAGCAGGCCGCCGCCGTGACCCCAGGACTCCTCCGCCGCCCACGCAATTTCCAGCTGCGGAAGCGCGAACGACGATGGCCGCCTCTCCCCCGGGGGAGAGGCGGCCATCGCGGTGTGATCAGACGCGATCAGCCGCGCGGGGCGCTGAAGTCCCTGCGGTCGCGGTCGCCGCGGTAGGAGGAACGCCCACCACCGCGCCGGTCATCGCCCCGGCGTCCGCCGCGGTTGTCATCGCGCCGGTCGCGACCGAAGTCGCGGCCCCGCGGTCACCGGACGGGCTGCGCTCACCGTCGAAACGGCGGCCACCGCCGCGGTTGTCGCCGCGCTGGTCGCGACCGAAGTCGCGGCCCCCGCGGTCACCGGACGGACGGCGGCGGTCGCCGCGCGGGCCACCGTAGCCGTTGCGACGGCCGCGCGGGCCGCCGCGGCCGCGGCGCGGGCGCTCGGGCTCCGGCGGCTCGATCCACGGCTCCCAGGAGGGCTCGCGCGCCCCGGTGATCTCGGACAGCAGCTCGTCGCCGGGGTTGACCATGTGCTGCTGGGCGTCCACCCCGGCGTCGCCGAGGAGTCGGCGCGCCAGGCGGCGCTGGTTCGGCGCGACCAGGGAGACGACAAGGCCGGACTCCCCGGCGCGCGCCGTGCGGCCGCCGCGGTGCAGGTAGTCCTTGTGCCCGGTGGGCAGGTCGACGTTGACCACCATGTCGATGCCGTCGACGTGGATGCCGCGCGCCGCGACGTCGGTGGCGACGAGCGCCTGGATGCGTCCCTCGCGGAACTTGGCCAGCGTCTTGGTGCGCACGCTCTGCGTCTTGCCGCCGTGCAGGGATGCTGCGGGGACACCCGCGTTGACCAGCTGCTCGCTGATGGTGTCGGCGCGGTGCTTGCTGCGCACGAACAGGATGGTGCGGCCCTCGCGGGCGGCGATCAGGGTGGTGATCTTGTTCTTGTCGCGGGGCAGCACCTTGAGCAGGTGGTGCTCCATGGTGGTGACCTGCGAAACCGGCGGGTCGACGGAGTGGGTGCGGGGCTCGTTCATGTAGCGGCGCACGAGCTTGTCGACGTCGCCGTCGAGCGTCGCGGAGAACAGCAGCGTCTGGCTACCGGCCTGCACCTGGTCGAGCAGTTCGCTGACCTGCGGCATGAAGCCCATGTCGCACATCTGGTCGGCCTCGTCGAGCACGGACAGCTCCACGGCGTCGAGCTCGACGGCGCCCTGATCGATCAGGTCGCTGAGTCGGCCCGGCGTGGCGACAAGGACGTCGACGCCGCGCCGCAGCTCGTTGATCTGCCGGGTGTAGGAGCTGCCGCCCACGACGTCGCCGACGCGGGCACCCAGCACCTGGGCGTAGAGACGCAGGGCGTCGCGCACCTGGTGCGCGAGCTCACGGGTGGGGACCAGCACGAGGCCGCGGGGGCGGCGCGGGGCGGCGCGCTTCTCGGCGGCGCGTGCCAGCAGGGGGAGGCCGAAGGCCAGGGTCTTGCCAGATCCGGTGCGGCCGCAACCGAGGACGTCGCGTCCGGCGAGCGCGTCGGGGATCGTCGCGGCCTGGATCGGGAACGGCTGGGTCACGCCGTTCTGCGCCAGCTTCTCGACGATTTCCTCGGGCAAGCCGAGGTCAGCGAAAAGCGGGCATGCTTCATTGTCCGTCAAGTGACGTAAACCTTCCTCATCAATCGGCGGCGTTTCGAGGAAGGCTCCGCAACCCTACGGGCACAGCGAAGAAATCACACAAACGCGCCGGAAACGCGACTCGGGGGTGATGGAAAGCTCCCCCGGCGCCGAGCGGCCCGGCGCGCCGGATGCGCGCAGCATGAAGTGACCGCCTGATGCAGCGTACTAGAACTCATCCCATAACAGGGGCGCGGCCCGGCGAATTCCCGGGTGATCCACGCCTCCCCGCCCTGCCCGGCGGGGCTGTGGCCGGGGCTGCCCCGGCCACAGCCCCGCCGTGTCAGACTCCGAGCTGTCGGGCGAGAGCGTTGAGCCGATCGGCCTGCGCCCGCCGCTCGGCCACGATCTGCTCGTCCAGGCTGTTGTGGGGGGCCTGGAGCAGCAGCTCCTTGGTCGCGGCGGCGGCCTCGGGCGAGGTGGCGAGCAGCGCCGCCACCAGGTCCTGCACGGCCGACTCCAGTTCCGAGCCGTCGACCACGAGTTCGGCGAGCCGGAGCTCGCGCGCCTCGGCCGCGCCCACCTTGCGCGCGGTGAGGCAGAGCTCGATGGCGCGGCTCACCCCGACGATGTCCACCAGCGGCTTGGTGCCGGTGAGGTCGGGGACGAGCCCGAGCGCGGGCTCCTTCATGCACAGCTGCGCGTCGTCGGCCAGCACCCGCAGGTCGCAGGAGAGGGCGAGCTGGAACCCGGCACCGATCGCGTGGCCGCGCACCGCCGCGATCGACACGATGTCGGGTCGGCGCAGCCAGAGGAAGCCCTCCTGGTACGCGGCGATCGTCGCGTCCAGAGCCGACCGGCTCTCGGCGTCGTCCCCGATGTTCGTCAGGGCGGATGTCTCTCCTTCGACACCCTCCGGGGAGAACATGGCGAGGTCGATGCCCGAGGAGAAGGTTGATCCTTCACCATCAATCACAACAATACGGACAGATGGGGGCAGCGTGTGGCCGACATGGGCCAGAGTCGTCCAGGTTCGTCCTGTCATGGCGTTGCGGCGCTCGGGACGGGACAGGGTGATCGTCGCGACCGCGTCCTCGATCTCCAGCCGCAGCCCGGCCGCGGCCAGATCGTCCTTCGAGGGGAGTGCCGTCTCCACCATGTCCTGCCTCCGCATATCCGCTGCGCCCGGCCGACCGGGCACGCCTTCGGTTCACCTTCGACGGTCGCCCACCCTAGTCCGCCGACACCGGCGAACTCCGATGGGGGCCGCCCCAACCAGGATCGATCACCGCGTGATCAGGCGCGACGGGTAGCACCGCCACGACCACGCAAAGTCACGCCGGCTTCCGTGAGAAGACGGTGCACGAACCCATAGGACCGCCCCGTCGAGGCGGCCAGGGAACGGATGCTCTCGCCGTCCTCATAACGTCTCTTGAGGTCATCCGCGAGCGCAGAGCGCTCGGTGCCCGTCACGCGGGTGCCTTTTCTCAAGGTCTCGGCCACGAGTTCCTCCTGTGTGCTCTCAGTGATCGTGTAGCGACATTGCAGACCATGATCAGCCATGGCGACGCGACTGGCTACCCATCGGGAGCGGCACACAGGTGTGTCGAGCGACGTGGCGGGTTTCGGACCGCAGATAACCCGGGCCGAAACCGGAAGGGTGTCAACCCGAAGGCCTATAAGAACGTCCGTGTATCCCGGACGGCCGCCGGGCCCGGGGAAGGACCCCGGGCCGGTGCGGCTCAGGCCAGGGCGATGAGGTCGGCGAACTCGGCGTTCCAGATGTCTTCGACACCGTCGGGCAGCAGGATCACCCGTTCCGGCTGCAGCGCGTCGACCGCGCCCTCGTCGTGCGTGACCAGCACGATGGCGCCCTTGTAGTTGCGCAGCGCGGCGAGGATCTCCTCGCGGCTGGCCGGGTCGAGGTTGTTGGTGGGCTCGTCGAGCAGCAGCACGTTGGCGCTGGAGACGACCAGCGTGGCCAGCGCCAGCCGGGTCTTCTCGCCACCCGAGAGCACGGCTGCGGGCTTGTCGACGTCGTCGCCGGTGAACAGGAACGAGCCGAGCGTGCGCCGGGCCTCCACCTCGGGCAGGTCCGGGGCGGCGCTCATCATGTTCTCCAGCACCGAGCGGTCGGGGTCGAGCGTCTCGTGCTCCTGCGCGTAGTACCCCAGGCGCAGCCCGTGGCCATCGATGACCCTGCCGGTGTCGGGCTTCTCGACCCCGGCCAGCAGCCGCAGCAGCGTGGTCTTGCCCGCGCCGTTGAGGCCGAGGATGACCACCCGGCTGCCGCGGTCGATGGCGAGGTCCACCCCGGAGAAGATCTCCAGCGACCCGTAGGACTTGGACAGTCCCTCGGCCATGAGCGGGGTGCGCCCGCTGGGGGCGGGGTCGGGGAAGCGGAGCTTGGCGACGCGGTCGGCCTTGCGCTGCCCCTGCACCGAGTTGAGGATCTTCTCCGCGCGGTTCTCCATCTGGTGGGCGGCTCTCGCCTTGGTGGCCTTGGCGCGGAACTTGTCGGCCTGCTTCTGCAGAGCGCCGGCCTGCTTCTCCGCGTTGGCCTGCTCGCGCTTGCGGCGCCGCTCGTCGGCCTCGCGCTGGGTCTGGTAGGCCTTCCAGCCCATGTTGTAGATGTCGATGACGCAGCGGTTGGCGTCGAGGTAGAAGACCTTGTTGACGACTTCGTCGACCAGCTCGACGTCGTGGCTGATGACGATCAGGCCGCCCTGGTGGGACTTGAGGAAGTCGCGCAGCCAGATGATCGAGTCGCCGTCGAGGTGGTTGGTCGGTTCGTCCAGCAGCAGGGTGTCGGCCCCGCTGAACAGGATGCGCGCCAGCTCGATCCGGCGGCGCTGGCCGCCGGAGAGCGTGCCGAGCGGCTGGCCGAGGACCCGCTGCTCCAGGCCGAGGCTGTTGGCGATGGAGGCGGCCTCCGACTCGGCCGTGTATCCGCCGAGGATGTGCAGGCGCTCCTCGGCCCGCGCGTAGGCGCGCACGCCCTTGTCCCGGGTCCTGTGGTCGTCGCTGCCCATCTTCTCCTCGGCGACGCGCATCTCGCGCAGCGCGTCGTCGATCCCGCGCGCCGAGAGGATGCGGTCGCGGGCGATCTCGTCGGGGTCCGCCGTGCGGGGGTCCTGCGGCAGGTAGCCGATGGTGCCCGAGGAGGTCACCCGACCGGCGGAGGGCAGCCCCTCGCCGGCCAGGACCTTGGTCAGCGTCGTCTTACCGGCGCCGTTGCGGCCGACCAGCCCGATACGGTCACCGGCGCCGACGCGAAAGGAAGCGGACTCCAGCAGCAGCCGGGAGCCCACACGCATTTCCAGATCAGAAGCGTTCAGCATGGGAGTAGAGGAACTTTCTCTCTAACGAGGGTGTGCGGCGGCGTCGTCGGGCGCACTCGGTCATGGCCGGGGCCGAAGGGGACGGAACGGGGATCAATCCGGAATCACGCGCACGGGCTCAACAGTATCCGCAACGCTCCTCCGACGCGCGTGATTTTCACCGCCCTCCGTCCTGCCGTCCTGTCGGCGCGCCGACAGCGGCGGGGCCGCACCGGACCGTCGCCGGTGCGGCCCCGCCGGGCGCCTACTGCTCGGTGTTGTCCTGCTCGGACCGCTCCGGGATGGTGGGAGCGGCCGGGCGGCCGGGGCGGCCGGCGCGGCGGGGGCGCGCCGCCCGCGTCCTCGTCCCCCTCCTCGGCCTGCTCCGCCGCGGACGGCGTGGAGGGCCGGTTGCGCAGCAGCGCCGCGAGCACCGCGACCGTGGGGGTGGCCAGGAACATCCCCGCGATGCTGGCGACCAGACCGCCGATGGTGATCGCCAGCAGCACCACGGCGGAGGGCAGCTCCAGCGCCTTGCCGTAGACGCGCGGGGCGAAGACGTGGCTCTCCAGCTGCTGGACGATGATGACGACGGCGACGACGATGAGCGCGATGACCCAGTCCTCGGTGACCAGCGCGACGAGCGCGGCCAGCAGGCCGGTGACGAAGGCGCCGATGACCGGCAGGAACGCGCCGATGAAGGTCAGCACGATCAGCGGGATCGCCAGGCTGGGGTCGATCAGGAAGATCAGGAAGACACCGATGCCGACCGCGTCGATGAGGCCGACCAGGGCCACGCCGCGCACGTAGCGGCCCATCACCCCGTAGGCGATCTCCCCGGCGGCACCCAGGGAGCGCCGCGTCTGAGCCGGGAACAGGCTGAGGAGCCAGGTGACCAGCCGGTCGCCGGAGTGCACGAAGTAGATGGTCAGCACCAGGACCAGGATCAGGCCCACCAGGAGCTCGGCCACGCTGGACCCGGCGGCCCAGGCCTGGCTGACCCAGGTGGCCCAGTCCTCCTGCAGCGCCCCTTGCGCCTGCTCGGTGATGTTCTTGATGAGCTGGTCGACGGCCTGGGGGTCCTGCCCCATCGCCTCGGCCAGTTTGGGGAGGCCTTCAATGGCCTCCTGAACGCTCTGGACCAGTCCGCTGAAGCCGTCGATGGCGGGCTGCACGATCATCGTGATGACACCGCTGAGCACGACCAGAGCGCCGATCATGGCGATGGTCGTGGACGAGCCCCGCCCCAGGCCGTGGCGGCGCAGCCAGTTGGTCGGCGGCATGAGCAGGGCGGTGACGAAGACGGCCAGGATCACCGGGATGACCGCGAGCCGGACCTGCACCAGCAGGTAGATGATGACCGCGATGAACAGCCCGATGACGAGGATCCGCCAGGCGGCGGTGCTCATTCTGAGCAGCAGGTCCTCATCGTCGGGGGTGGTGGCGTCCTGCGCGTTCGTCTCCGGTTCGGGGTCGGGCTGCTCGGCCACCACGGCCCGCGCCGTCTTCCGCCTCTTCAAGAACGACTCCAGGAACGACCACGTCCCCGGTCGGTTCATCCACACATCGGCCCCTTCGCTGTTGCCCTGCCGCACCCGGTCACCGGGCCCGCCTCACCCCCCGTGCCCGAGCGAAGCTCACCCACGTCTCGGCCCCGCGGTGCCGAGACGCCGGCACGGACCTCGTGAACCGCCTCAGAACTGCCACGGTTCCCGGACACGACCACTGTGCACGATCTCGTTGCCGAACGGGGCCAACGCCACCGGGATCATCTTCAGCGAGGCCCAGGCCAAGGGCAGGCCGATGATGGTCACGGCCAGGCCGAGCGCCGTCGCGATGTGGCCGATGGTCAGCCACCAACCGGCCACGATGAGCCAGATGACGTTGAGCAGTGTACTGCCGCTGCCCGCCCCCGGCTGGCGCGCCATTTCCCGGCCGAACGGCCACAGCGCGTAGTTCGCCATGCGGAACGAGGCGACGCCGAAGGGGATCGTGACGATGAGGACGCAGCAGATGATGCCGGCGACCACGTAGCCGAGGGCCAGCCAGAACCCGGCGACGATCAGCCAGATGATGTTGAGAATGAGCCGCAGCAGAGCCACGATTCCTCGTTTCTACGTCGGTATGCGGTTTCCCCGGAGGCCTGAGGATGACGGCGCCCCGGTTCATGTTTACCTTCATCGGACGACGTGGCGGCGCTGTCCGTTCCCCGCTGTGTCCCGCACCTTTCCCCTAAGGGGAGGCGGCAGGGCGATTCGTCCCCGGCCCCGCGAGCAGGGTCGCCGATAGGGTCGGTCCCACGTTTCGCGGCCGTCCCGGGCACGGCCGCGCCCGGGACCTCTTCCCCCCGGCTCGGCGGCTTGGACACGACGGAAGGACCTTTGACGTGCACACCGGCACGACGCGGACGACCAAACACGGGCACGCCTGCGTGCGCCTGGAGCGGGACGGCGCCACTCTGGTCATCGACCCGGGAGGGTTCAGCGAACCCGACGCGGCGGTGGGGGCCGACGCCATCGCGATCACCCACGAGCATCCGGACCACTTCGACCTGGACCGGCTGCGGGCGGCGGTGCGGGCCCGCCCGGGCGTGGAGATCTACACGCATGCGGGGATCGCCGAGCAACTGGACGAGCTGCGCGAGCTGGGCGCGCGGGTGCACGCGGTGTCCCACGGCGACACGCCCCGGATCGCCGGGTTCGACGCGCACGTGTACGGGGAGCGCCACGCGGTGATCCACCCCGACATTCCGGTCATAACCAACATCGGTTTCCGGATCGACACATCGACGGGCGGCGTCTTCCACCCGGGGGACGCGCTGACCGTGCCCGAGGACCCGGTGGACACGCTCCTGGTTCCCGTGCAGGCACCGTGGTCGAAGGTGAGCGAGGTGATCGACTACCTCCGCGAGGCCGCGCCGCGCTCGGCGCTCGCGATCCACGACGGCCTGCTCAGCGAGGATGGAGCGGACGTCTATGCCCGCGTACTCGGGATGACGGTGGCCGACGTGGACTACACGCGGCTGCTGCCGGGCCAGCAGCGCGACCTCTAGCCGCGCCGGCGGCGGGGGCGGCTCCGCGCCGCCCCCTCTTGGTCTAGACCGGAATGTGATGCGTGCATCAGGGTTCACCCCTAGGCACGGACCGAAATCCCCCATACGATGTCTGAGGTCCGGCTGAAACAGGCTGGTTCTCGTGATTCACGACCAAAACCGGACAGATCCGCAAAGATCGGTCGCGGATCGGACGGTTTAGGTAACGGTTGAGCGAGTAATTTCCCCACCCCCCGTGCGCAATCGGGAGTGGGGATGGCATGATTACGTACCGGCTCGCAGGGAGTGCGGGATCGCCTCCCCGGCCGTTTGCGTGAGCGCCCGCCGTCTTCGGCGGATCTGCGCCGCAGTGGTCTCCACCACACCGGGAACACCGAAGCATCGCACGGCGTTGCGTCGTGCGGGGTGCCTCACGCCGTATGACCAACGTTTTGTTCTGACCCTAGCTGTTCAACAGCTTACTAGCGAATTCAGTAGAGGTGGTTCAACCATGTCTCAGGTACGTCGGCAGGCCGCGCTGCGCCCCCGCCCGAGCTGGGGGTGGCAGGATGCCGCCGCGTGCCGGGGCGAAGACCTCGTGCTCTTCTTCGGCCCCGATGGCGAGCGCCAGCCGGAGCGGGAGATTCGCGAGCGCAAGGCAAAGGAAATCTGTGGTGCCTGCCCGGTCCGCACCGAATGTCTCGACTACGCGATCTCGCGGCCTGAGAAGTACGGCACCTGGGGCGGCCTCAACGAAGACGAGCGGGCCTCGGAGCGCCGGCGCCGCATGCGCCGCGCCAACGCCGCCTGACCCGACTTCTCTCCCCGGGCTCCGCCCCTGACAGTGGGCGGAGGCATGACACCAGGTGTCCCCTCGCGGGGATGATCCCAGTTCCCTTTGCGGCCCCGGCCTCAATATTCACCCGTGGCGCCCCGACGTAGCACACGTCGAGGGCGCCACGGGTTTTCTGACGCCTTTTCCCGCCATCTTCCGCGGCACCACGGCGCGCCACGCGTTCCCCCACTCTCGATGCGGGGTCAGAGGTGCCGGTCGAACCACTCGGCCACCGCGACGTCGACCTCCTGCCACCCGCCGGACTCGCCGAGCAGCTGCTCGACCCCGGGGACCACACCAAGTTCGTGGGGTGCCCCCATGCGGCTCAGCGCCCATTCGGTGAGTTCGCGGAGGAAGGAGTCACCGCCCTGGACCAGCACGAGGGTCGGCGCCCGCACCCCGGGCAGGCGCTCCTCGGCCAGGTCGATCCGGCCGCCGTGGGCCGCGACCGCCGCGATGTCGTCGGGGCGCCCCGCGGCGGCCACCAGTGCCGCCGGCGCCCCGGCCCCCGAGCCGAACAGTCCGACGCGGGCGTCACCCAGCTCGGTGGCCCGGCGCAGCCAGCCCACCACGTCTTCCAACCGCTCGCCCAGCGTCATGGCGGTGACCTCCTCGCCGCCGCCATTGACGCGGTTCCACTCCTCCGAGGTGAGCAGATCGATCAGCAGAGTGGCCAGTCCCGACCGGCGCATCCGCGCGGCGACCGACCGGTGCCGCGGCTCATGCCTCCCGTGGCCGAGCGCGACGACCACGGCCCCCCGCACGTCGGCCGGGGTCGCGAGATCGCCGTCGAGGTAGACGTCGCCCGCGCGGATCCGCACCGCGCGCTCCGCCTCGGCACCGATCTCCATCTCACGCAGCTCTGTCAGGAGCGCCGTCACGTCGGAGTCGGTGAGCTGGGCGAAGTCGCGGTACCACTCCCCCACGGCGTGGAAGTTCTCCGGCGCGGTCAGCACCACCAGGTCGTCGACCTCGGAGCGCAGCGCCTCCATCGCCGACTGCGAACCGACGGGGACCGCCAGCACGAGGCGTGCCGGATGGGCGCGGCGGACCATGCGCAGCGCCGAGCGGGCGGTGCCGCCGGTGGCGACACCGTCGTCCACGACGATCACATCCCGGTCGGCCAGGCGCGGCGCCTCGCGCGACCCGCGGTAGGTGCGCAGGCGGCGGTCCAGCTCGGCGCGCTCCTGGTCGACGGTGGCCATCAGCGCGTCCCGGGGCACATGCAGGCGCGCGAGGGCGACGTCGTCGAAGGCGACCTGTCCGTCCTCGGCGATCGCGCCCACGCCCAGCTCGGCGTGGCCGGGCAGGCCGATCTTGCGGACCATCAGGACGTCCATGGGGACCCGCAGTCGGCGGGCCAGTTCGGCGGCGACCGGCACCCCGCCGCGGGGAAGGGCCAGCACGATGGGGTCATTGCGGAGCTCCAACGTGCGCACACGCTCGGCGAGCCGACGCCCGGCCTCCGAGCGATCGGTAAACGGCAGCGATACGGGTAGCGGATTCATGATCGTCCGGCGTCTCCGCCCGCCGGTGCGGCGGTGGCGACGCCGCTCCCCTCCCGAGGTGCGGTGGAGAAAGTGCTACCGGGATACCCGTTTCGCCACATCGGACAACATCCTCGGCGGGCAAATCTGCACCCGCCGGCGTGCTGGGCCGTCGCTGGCCCCTGCCCCGGGAATCGGCCGCGGCCCCCGGTGCGGGCTCAGCCCAGGGCCTTGCGGTAGTCGTTCTCCAGCACCGCCATGATCAGGGCGTCGTGGCGGCGCCCCTCCCACAGCAGCGCGTCGCGCAGGCGGCCCTCGACGCCGAACCCGCAGGCGCGGTAGACGGCGATCGCCCGCATGTTGAAGGCGTAGACGTCGAGCCAGACGCGGTGCAGCCCCAGACGGTCGAAGGCGTACTCCAGGACCAGGCGGGTGGCCTCCTTGCCGATGCCCTGCCCGGTGAACTCGATGGCCGACAGCGCGATGCGGTAGGCGGCGCTCTCGTTGTCGGGATCGATGTCGCTCAGGGCCAGCTCGCCGAGGAAGCGCCCCGACGACTGCTCGATGATGGCCAGGTCCACCCGGTCGGTCTGCTCGTCCCTGGTGGCGCACCATCGGCGGATCTCGGTGTAGGTGAACCGCTGATGTGTCCCGGTCAGGCGGCGCACCTCCTCGTCCCGCATCGAGGCATAGAAGTCGTCGGCGTGCTCCTCGCGTACCGGCACCAGGCGGACGTGCTCACCCGACAGAGTGGGTTTTTCACGCAGCGCGCTCAGGTCGATCATCGTTGAGGGGCTCCGGTCGTCTTCGGCCGGATGAGCGGGGATCCGGCTGGGGGTGTGGAGATCGTCATGCGTGGGCGAATCTGCCAGAAGATCATACGTATAGGGCACTCGCGCTCGAACGCAACCCCTACGATGGGCGGACGCACAGCGTCTCCGGACGCCGCGTGGGCAACGGGGAGGCTCATTGACGACGAGTCGTCAAGCGCGGGCACCGGGGCGGGAGGCAGGGCGCGCGCGGGTCGCGGTGGCGGCCCTCTTCTTCGTCAACGGCTTTACCTACACCAACGTGGTGCCGTGGCTTCCGGCGATCAAGGACGGTCTGGGCCTGTCCAACGCCGCCCTGGGGACGGCGATCGCGGCGATGCCGTTCGGGGCGCTGCTGACCGGCATGCTGGCCGGTCCGCTGATCGGCCGGTTCGGCAGCGGCCGTGTCGCGGTGGCGTCCGGTGTGCTGGGCGCCGGTGTGCTGCCGCTGGTGGCAGCGGCACCGGGCTGGGGGACGCTGGCGGCGGCGCTGTTCGCGCTGGGATGCGCCGACGCCTGGATGGACCCGGCGATGAACGCGCACGCGCTGCGGGTGCAGCTCCGCTACGGCCGGTCCATCATCAACCTGTTCCACGCGCTGTGGAGCATCGCGGCGGTCAGCGGGGGTCTGGTCGGAGCGAGCATGGCGCAGCTGGGTGTCCCCCTGCCGGTCCACTTGGGCGTGGTCGCGGTTCTCCTGGTCGCCGCGGTGCTGGCGGCGTCCCCGTTCCTGCTTCCGGGTCCGGAGCACGCCGAACGCGGCATCGGCGGCGGATCCACACAGGGGCCGCGGGAGCTGCTGCGGCGTGCGCGTCCCGCGGTCGGCGCGCTCCTGGCGCTCAGTCTGCTGCTGATGCTGGCGGGAGCGATCGAGGACGCGGCGGCGTCGTGGGGCGCGGTCTACACGCACGGCGAGCTCGGTGCACCGCTGATGCTCGCCAGCCTGCCGTTCATCGCCTGCCAGTCGATGATGACCGTGGGGCGGCTGACCGGCGACCGGCTGACCGACCGTTTCGGCGCGGTGGCGGTGGCTCGCGGCGGCATGCTGCTGGCGGCAGCGGGGATGGCGGGGGCGCTGCTGTGGCCGCAGACCGCGCCGACGATCGCGGGGTTCGGCCTGGTCGGCCTGGGTGTGGCGACGCTCTTCCCGCTCACGCTGGCGGCAGCGGGGGAGATTCCCGGTGTGCGCAGCGGAGACGGGGTGGTGATCGTCGGGTGGCTGGGACGCTTGGGGTCCCTGACGCTTCCACCGCTGGTCGGGATGGTGGCCGACGCTTCGTCGCTGGGGACGGCGCTGTGGCTGGTTCCGGTGGGCTCGCTGTGCGCGGTGCTACTCGCCGCGACGCTGCGCCCGCGCGCCTAGCGCCTGGTCAGATCACCCGAACATAGGCCGTCCCAGGCCACAGTGGTGGCCCGGGACGGGATTGGGGATGTCCGCGCGCTCGGGCTCCTCGTTCAGCTCGCCGCCGTTGCTGTCGGGGCCCACGGCCCTGCAGCATCGACGTCTCACGTCACTCGGTCGCCCGCGCGGTGATCGCCGCCTGTCCTAGCGCAGCTGCGGAGCGCGGCCCCGGGAGGCGAACACGGTCATGGCGCCGATACCGGCGATGACCGCACCGCCGAGCACGAAGCCCGTCAGGTCGACACCGGTGACCGGCAGCTGCTGGCCGGCCTTGGTGGTGCCACCGTTGTCGGAGGACGTGCCCTGCTGCGGAGCGCTCTGGCCGTCGGCGTCGGTCGCGGCCGGACCGGTCGCGCCCTGCTCACCCTGCGGACCCTGGGGGCCTTGCGGACCCTGCGGCCCCTCGGGGCCGGGCTTACCGGGCGTGCCCGGTTCACCAGGGGTGCCAGGCTCACCCGGCGTGCCGGGCTCACCAGGCTCACCGGGGGTACCCGGGTTCTGGTCGTCGCCGTCGTCACCGGGGTCGCCCGGGTCACCGGGATCACCGGGATCACCGGGATCACCGGGATCACCGGGGTCACCGGGGTCACCGGGATCACCCGGGTCACCGGGATCACCCGGGTCACCAGGATCACCCGGGTCACCAGGATCACCCGGGTCACCGGGATCACCCGGGTCGCCAGGATCACCAGGATCACCCGGGTCGCCAGGATCACCCGGGTCACCGGGATCACCGGGGTCACCAGGATCACCCGGGTCACCGGGGTCACCAGGATCGCCGGGGATTCCCGGGTCCGGGTCACCGGGGACCAGGTCGTCCAAGGGCGGCACGATGATGCTTGCCGGAGCCGTCTCCTTGGACGCAGCGAGCGGCGTCGTAGCGGCCGGAGCCTCCTGAGGAACCTCAGCAGCAGTCGCAGGCGCGTCGACAGCCTCGGGGGCCGTCTCCGCGACAGTGTCCGCGAACGCCGGGACCGCGTGGAACCCGGCGGCCATCAGACCCGCAGCGGTCACGGTGACCGCGCGTGCTGTAAAGGACATCCTGCTCCTTTCTTTTATCGGGGGATATTTCTATTCAGGGGAGAGGGCATAGAGGTCGCCATCGGCGATGACGAGGGCGCGGTCGTCGAGAAGTCCCCAGGGCCGGACGGCGTCCCGGTCCATGTCGATGGGGTCGCCGTCGGCCGGGATCGCCACCGGGGCGCCCCCGGCGTCGCCATAGACCAGGTCACCGGCCACGCTGGCGGGGGTGAAGCCGTTCAGTGTCCGCCCCTCACCGGCGGCGAGGTCGAAGATCACCGGGCCATAGGCGGCGAGAGAGCCGCCTCGCACCCATCGCACGTCCGCGACATCGTCGGCGTCGACCTCGGCGGCGGCGATCGCGGAACCGTCCTCGGCGTCGTGCAGCGCGACCAGGTCATCGCCGCCGCCATCAGCCTTCCACAGCACAACGACGTAGTCGGCGCCGGCGGTGAGCAGCTCGATCGGCCGGTCCGCTCCGGAGGGAGCCTTCGGCACGATCTCCTTCTCCTTGTCCTTCGCGGCTCCGGCGTCCACCCAGGTCCACCTGCCGGTCCTGACGCCCATGAGGACACGGTCGGTGTCAGCGAGCATCGCGCCGAAGCCGGAGGGGACCTTCACTTCCTTGAGCTTCTCGCCGTCCGGGATATAGGCGCGGTCGTCTTCAAGGACGAGGGGGCTCGTCCCGGCGAAGGTCACGCGGGCGTTGTCGGGCAGGTCGATGGCCTCGGGGTCGCCTCCGCCGGCAGGCCACTGCCAGAGCGTCTCGTTGTCAGTGATCGCAACCCCGTAACCGTCACCCGTGGCCACGAAGACCGGCGCCCCCGCGATGTCCGAGGAGGACAGGGGGAGCTGGGCCGACCACTTCTGCTCACCCTTGGGGTCGACGACGACGAGCTCGTCATTGGGGTTGATGAAGGCGGCCAGGCTCCCATCGGGAGCGAGGGCCGGACGGGTCCCGGTCCGTGTCGGAAGCCGCCACGCCGCTTCCCGCGAGAATCCCGGCGGGGCGGCCCGGGTCTCCAGGATGACACCGGACTCCTCGGCGCTGCCGCCGTTGACCTCGGTTCCGATGAGGTCGGGACCCCACACCCAAACGACGCCGACACCGACGGCGGCGACCACCGCCAGCGCGCCACCGGACAGGGCGAGGGCGACCTTCTTGCCCTTCCCCTGACGCTTGGCGGAGGGACGCGCCACGAGTTCGGCCTCGCTGCCTCCTGCCGCCCGCACCACGCCCGTCGGGCTGATGATGAGCTGCCAGGAGCCATTGGCGTCCCTGGCGTTGACCAGGACGGAACGGCTGAGATGGGCGGCGTACCCGGTGGCGACGTCGAGCGCGGCGCGGCGGGTCTCCTTGGGAATGGAACCGGTGACCACCTGGGTGCGGCCCTCGATGGTGACTTCGGCGCTGTGCTCGTCGCGCGAGATGACGATGACGACCGAGCCCCGCTGGCGTCCCGGTTCCCTGCCGCTGCTCACGCGATCACCTGCCGGTCGGCACGCGGGTGCGGTCCGTTGTCCGGGCACGCCGAGGGGCGGCCTGCGGCGGATCCGATGGGACAGGGACGCAGTCCTCGTCGCGGCGGAAACGCGGCGCTCATGATGATGGTGAACCTGTTCGTCATCGAGAGTGGGGCACCAACGGGGGCGCCCAGCACGGGGGTACGGGACATCCGGGGGTCGGCGGAAAAAGAGAGAGTGGGCCGCCATTGGGCCAGGGGTGATGGCGGGCCAACGAGATGATACTGACCTCGGATAACGCCCAGGTCCTCGGTGGCGCCTACTGGAGAAGGGGCGCTGCGCCGTACCGGGAGCGCCGCGCACGACTCCCACCTCGCCGAAATATCCGCTCACCTGCGGTAATACTCAGATGGGAGCCAGAGGGACGGCAACGGAGACGCGGCTGACCCGGTTTAGGATCACCGTTTTCGACCGAAAAGTTCTGCCGAAAATGACCACATCCGGCCGTGGAGGAGCAAGCGACACCCCCGCCTCACACTCCGCAGCTGACCGGCGCCCGGCCGACGGCGGCCGGTCAGCGGTCAGCAGGTGCCCAGCATCTCCTCAAGGCCGGTCCTGTCCTCCTTGGCGATTGGAAGGTCGTAGTTGAGGGTGACGTCGACGTAGGACACCGCATAGCTGCACTGGAAGCCCTCGTACGGCTGCCACTCCCCCGGCCCCGCGTCACCCTTCTGCATATTGGCCGGACCGTCCGAGGCAAAGAGGTTGTCCGGATCGTTGGCGAACTGCACACGCTTGTCGCGGTCCCACTCGCTGGCGCCCATCCGCCACGCGAGCGACAGCGGGACCAGGTGGTCGACCTGGACCGCCTGCGGCTTGTCGGCGCTGAACTCGATCATCTCGCCGGTGTAGGGGTCCTCCAGCGTTCCCTCCAGCACCTTGCAGTCGGCGTTGACGCGGGCGCCCTCCAGATCGCGGGCGAGGATGTCGTTGCGGGTGGAGCATCCGTTCTTGTCGGTGTCGATCCAGGGGGAGCCGAACTCCTTGCGTTCGTAGTCGCCGCGGGGCTGCGGCTCGGCGACCTTGATCTCCTTCAGATGTTGCCGCGCCTCGGCGACCTCCTGGCCGGTTGGGTTCCAGCGGTCGTCGGACGAGCCGGAGGACGAGGCCCCCGGGTCAGAGCCGACCGAGGAGGAAGAACCGGAACCCCCGCCTCGTCCCAGGAGGTCGCCCGCCGTCTCGAAGAAGTTCTTACCCGTCAGTGCGGAGATGAGGGCGGCGAGCACGAGCAGTACGACCACAGAGGCGAACAGCCCGGTCAGCCGTCTCTTGGTGAGCGCGCCGGACGCACGGGGGGAGGGACGGTTCATTCGGTTCTCCTGCGTGCACGTCAGAGGGAGGGAGATAGGAGGGGCCAGACCGCCGGAAAATCCGGGAGGAAACCGGCCAGACATGATCATGCCGGATCGCGCGATCCCGTCTCCCCTCCGACGGCGTGCCGCTGCTCTCATTCGCGCCGTCCTCGCCGGGTGAGCGGCTCTCCTGATCCCCAGGAGCCTCCTCGGACGCTGTGTCCTCCACCGTGTTCACGACGTCCTCGGGGAGGCGGCCTCGGGGGCGGTCGATTCGGCCTGTTCCGGCCGCGCGCCGACCGTCGCATCCGCTCCCGACTCGGGACACCCCCGGGCCTCGTCGTCCCCGTTGCCCTCCGCGTCCTCCTCCCGGCGCTCGTCACCCTCCTCATCCGCGTCCTCGGAACCACGCTCGGCGACCCGGCGCACCGCCTGCTCGCGCCGCTCCACCAGCCGGGTCGCGCGGGCATGGCGGCGGGCAGCGATCTCGGCCCGGGCGGCGGCGGTGCGGGAGGTCGGCCACATCGAGTCGATCTCGGCGTTGAGCAGGGAGCCCGCGAGGACCGCCATCGCCACCAC
Organism: Nocardiopsis gilva YIM 90087; assembly: GCF_002263495.1. Taxonomy (NCBI): domain Bacteria; kingdom Bacillati; phylum Actinomycetota; class Actinomycetes; order Streptosporangiales; family Nocardiopsidaceae; genus Nocardiopsis; species Nocardiopsis gilva. Next base: position 3,925,927 of record NZ_CP022753.1, read on the forward strand.
CCAGAACCACGCCAGGATCGCGATCGGCGCCGCGAGCGATCCGTAGATGGTGACCTCACCGAAGGAGCGGCCCAGGTAGACGCGCAGGAGTGCCGATCCCAACATCAGGATGAGCGTCGCCAGCACGGCGCCCGGCAGGTGGCGGCGCAGGGGCATGCGCACCGGGACGACCAGCGCGTAGAGCATGGCCACGGCGGTCACCGAGACACCACCGACGACCGGCCAATAGGCGACGTTCAGCCGCCCCACGGTGACCGGGAGCAGTTCCTGCACCAGATCCGGCCCTGCCACCAGAACCGGCAGCACGACGAGGGCGAACAGCAGGCCGCCGAGGTAGGCGACGAACGCCAGGACCCGCTGACGGAAGTAGCCGCGCAGCCCTTCCAGCCCGTAGGCGATGGTGATGGCCTCGATGAAGACGTTCATCGCGCGCGAGCCCCACCACAGCGACACGAGGAAGGTGAGGGAGAGGACGTTGGCCTGGGCGCCGCGCAGGAAGTCATCGATCAGGGGGACGACGACCGTGCTCACGACCTCGGCGGTCACCGCCTTCGTCGCCAGGTCGAGGATCCATTCGCGAATCTCCAGAACGGTCTGCGCCCCCAGCACGGCTCTGAGGTGGCCGAGGGTGCCCACCAGGCCCAGCAGCAGCGCGGGGAGCGACAGCAGGGCGAAGAACGCCGATTCGGCGGAGAGGCCGATGAGGCGGGTTCGCCCGGCCGAGCGGCCGGTGCGCACGATGAGGAGGACGAGGCTGCCCAGACGTGGATGCCGGGCGCGTGCCTCGTCGACACCGCGCCAGATTCGTTCCCACAAACCCCACACGCGGTCCAAGGTAGGTGTCGCCGCACAGCCAGCACCGCTGCCGATGGCCCATCCGCGCACATCCATACGCATTCGATGGACGATCGTGACCAGCGCCAGGCAAGAGCTGCAGGAAGGGGCCACGCCCCGCACCCGCCCGGACACACCGCCGAACCTCCGGACGTGACGTGCTTCACGGCGCACAGCCACGGTCGATCCCTGGACAAACCAACCCGCGCCATGTCATCGTCAAGGGCATGACCGCTGTTCTGGACCCGATGCTCCGCGTGCGCCGCCACGTGGACTTTCTGCGGGTCAGCAGCGCTATCTGTCGCAACGTCGGCTAGACCCCGCCACCACCGTGTGATCGATTCCGCCCGTATTCCTGGGGCGTGAGCGGCGCCGACGTATACCCATCACCCGTAGACGAGCTACGTGACCAGAGCACAACGACGTGCCGGACACGGAGCCCGGCGGTGATGCGCGCGGCGGCCGCTCCCCGCCCCCCGCGCACTCTTCGGAGGACTCCGCGATGCCTCCCACATCCGCACCGGCCGGCTCCGCACCCGCCGCCCCCACCGACCGCGTCGGCAAGCCTCGGCCGCGCCGCGGCGAGGGCCAATGGGCCCTCGGCTATCGGGAACCGCTGAACAAGAACGAGGAGAACAAGAAGAACGACGACGGGCTCAACGTCCGGCAACGGATCATCGACATCTACTCCAAGGCCGGATTCGACTCCATCGACCCCGCTGACCTGCGCGGCCGTTTCCGCTGGTTCGGGTTGTACACGCAGCGCGCGCCGGGCATCGACGGCGGCAAGACCGCCGTCCTGGAGCCCGAGGAGCTCGACGACCGCTACTTCATGCTGCGGATCCGCATCGACGGCGGCCAGCTCAGCGCCGCGCAGCTGCGCACCGTCGCCGAGATCTCCACGGCCTACGGCCGCGACACCGCCGACATCACCGACCGGCAGAACGTCCAGCTGCACTGGGTGCGCATCGAGGATGTGCCCACCATCTGGGAGAAGCTGGAGGCCGTGGGGCTGAGCACGACGGAGGCCTGCGGCGACACCCCGCGCGTCATCCTGGGCTGCCCGCTCGCCGGGATCGCCGACGACGAGATCGTCGACGCCACCGACCAGATCCACCAGATCTACGACGACCACATCGGCAGCCCGCTGTTCTCCAACCTGCCGCGCAAGTTCAAGAGCTCGATCTCCGGGTGCTCCTCCTACTGCACCAACCACGAGATCAACGACGTCGCGTTCGCGGGTGTGGTCGGGCCGGACGGCACGCCGGGCTTCGACCTGTTCGTCGGGGGCGGGCTGTCCACCAACCCGATGTTCGCCAAGCGGCTGGGGACGTTCGTCCGCCCGGAGCAGGTCAGCGAGGTGTGGGCGGCGGTCTGCTCGATCTTCCGCGACTACGGCTACCGGCGGCTGCGGCACCGCGCGCGGATCAAGTTCCTGATCAAGGACTGGGGCGCGGAGAAGTTCCGTGAGGTGCTGGAGAAGGAGTACCTGGGCTACGCCCTGCCCGACGGCCCCGAGCCCGAGCTCCAGCAGGGGATGCGCCGGGACCACGTCGGCGTGCGCCGGCAGCGCGACGGGCGCAACTACGTCGGCTTCGCCCCCAAGGTGGGCCGGGTCTCCGGGACCAAGCTGGCGCGCGTGGCCGACATCGCCGAGGCGCACGGCTCGGACCGGATCCGCACGACGGCCGACCAGAAGCTGGTCATCCTCGACATCGAGGACGACCAGGTCGACTCGATCGTCGCGGCGCTCGAGGCCGAGGACCTGGAGGTGCGGCCGAGCGTGTTCCGGCGCCAGACCATGGCCTGCACCGGTATCGAGTTCTGCAAGCTCGCCATCGTCGAGACCAAGGGGCGGGGCGCGTCGCTCGTCGAGGAGCTGGAGCGGCGGCTGCCGGACTTCCCGGAGCCGATCACGATCAACCTCAACGGGTGCCCCAACTCCTGCGCGCGCATCCAGGTGGCCGACATCGGGCTCAAGGGCCAGCTGGTCACCAACGCCGACGGCGAGCAGGTGGAGGGATACCAGGTGCACCTGGGCGGGGGCCTGGGGCTCACCGCCGGGTTCGGCCGCAAGGTGCGCGGGCTGAAGACGACGGCCGAGGATCTGCCCGACTACGTCGAGCGGGTGCTGCGCCGCTTCCTGGAGACCAAGGAAGACGGCGAGGCGTTCGCGACGTGGGTCGGCCGGGCCGAAGACAGCGACCTCAAGTGAGTGAGACACGTGAGTGAACGGGCGGCACCGCACTACTGCCCCTACTGCGGAGACGAGGACCTGATGCCGCACGAGGGCGATGCGGAAAAGGGCGCGGGATACGCCTGGGACTGCATGTCGTGCGCACGGGTGTTTCGAGTGAAGTTCGTCGGACTCCGCGCGGCCGCCGTGGCCAGCGTGGAGAGACATACGGACGGGACGGTGGAGAACGCATGAACGTCGCACTGGAGGACAGCCAGGCCCTGGCGGAGCGGGCCTCGGAGGAGCTGGAGGAGGCGAGCACGCAGGAGATCATCCAGTGGGCCGCCGAGACCTTCGGCGACCGGCTGTGCCTGACCTCCTCGATGGCCGACGCTCTCATGGTGGACCTGGTGTCGGGCGTCAAGCCGGGCGTCGACGTGATCTTCCTGGACACCGGCTACCACTTCGCGGAGACGATCGGCACGCGTGACGCTGTGGCGCAGGTGTACCCGATCAACCTGATCAACGTGAAGCCGTTGCGCACAGTGGATGAGCAGGACCGCGACCTCGGGCCGAGGCTGCACGGGCGCAACCCCAACATCTGCTGCTACCTGCGCAAGGTGGAACCCCTGCAGAGGGCACTCGAACCCTACGATGCCTGGATCAGCGGCCTGCGCCGGGACGAGTCGGTGACGCGGCGCAACGTGGGCGTGGTGCAGTGGGACCCCCGCAAGAAGATGGTCAAGGTCAACCCCATCGCGCGGTGGACCCAGGACGACGTGGACGCCTACATGGAGGAGAACGGCGTCATCGTCAACCCCCTCCAGTACGACGGCTACCCGTCCATCGGCTGCGCCCCGTGCACCCGCCCGGTGGCTGAGGGAGAGGACCCACGCAGCGGCCGCTGGGCCGGGATGGGCAAGACCGAATGCGGAATCCACCTCTAATGGCACGCGGAATCGCCACGGCGCGGGGGGACGGGAACGCACCCATCCCCCTGGTCGCCGTGGCCCACGGCAGCGAGGACGAGCGGTCGTCGCACACGGTCGAGCAGATCTTCGCCCGCGTGCGACGCCTCCGCCCGGACCTGGACGTGCGCGTCGCCTACCTCGACCACGTCTCCCCCAGCGCGGAAGAGGCCATCACGGCGGTGGCAGCGGAGGGAGCGGGCGAGGTCGTCGTCCTCCCCGCCCTGCTCACCGCCGCCTACCACAGCAAGATCGACCTCCCCGCCGTGCTGGAGCGGATCCGCGAGTCCTGCCCGTGGCTGCACATCCACTACGCCAACACGCTGGGCCCGCACCCGCTGCTGCTCGACGCCGTCGAACAACGCCTTGAGGAAGCAGGAGCCGTAGCAGCACCGGACACCTCACTCGTGCTGGCCTCGGCCGGTTCGAGCGACGCGGGGGCCAACCACGTCATCGAACAGATGGCATCCGCCCTCGCCGCCCGCGGCCCCTGGCGCCAGGTCACCCCGGCCTACGCCTCGGCCGCTTCCCCGACCCCGGCAGAGGCAGTCGCCCACCTGCGCGCCTCGGGCGCGCATAAGGTCGCCGTGGCGGGCTACCTACTGGCCCCGGGCTTCTTCTCCGACCGTGTCGCCGACCAGTCCTTCGCCAACGGCGCCGCAGCCGTAGCCCCGGCTCTGGGCGACGCCCCTCAGCTGGCCCGGGTGATCCTCGGCCGCTACGAATCAGCCAAACACAGGGTGCCCCTGTCGGGCATCACCACCGGCTGAGCCCAGGGCCAGTACCTTTCCCATCATCCGACCACAGGGGGTTCCCGCGCGCGGGAACCCCCTGTTCGCTTCTCCTGCGTCAGTCCGTACCCATGTCCATCCAGGGCTCGTCAGGCTGTGTAGGCGAACAACCCCATCATGCCGACCTCGCCGTGGTAGACGTTGTGGCAGTGCACGAGCCACCGGCCAGGGTTGGCCGAGTCGAAGTCGCATTCCAAGGACTGCCCGGGCAGCACGATGAGGGTGTCCTTGCGGGGGCCGTCCGGACCCACCTGGAAGGTGTGCCCGTGCAGGTGCAGTGGGTGCCACATGTCGGTCGAGTTGGTGAAGGCGACGCGGACCCGTTGTCCCTGGCGGATCTCGAAGGCGTTCTTGGTGGGCGCGTCACGGTCGAACGCGCGCCCGTTGATCGCCCAGTCATAGTCGGCCATACCGCCGGTCAGCTTGATCGTGTGGCGGACGTCAGGATCGCGGTCGTCGAGGCGCACGCTCGCATCCGCCACCAGGTCGGTGGCGTTCACGATCTCACCGTCGAGGCTGTCGGGCCGCACGTCCGGGCCCGGGGCCTCCCCTGAGCCGGAGCGCAGCAGCGCGAGCGCCGTGGCGCTCTTGCCTTCGGCCAGCGCGACGAGCGGGAACACGCCGTCCTTCACGGTCACGAGCACGTCGTAGCGCTCACCCATGCCCAGCAGGACCGCGTCGACCTCGCGATGCTCGACGGGGAAGCCGTCGGTATGGGTGATCGTCATCCGGTGCCCGCCCAGGGCGACGCGGTAGGCGGTGTCGCCTCCGGCGTTGATCAGGCGGATCCGCAGCCGCGTGCCCGGCTTGGCGCTGAACGTGTGCGGGTCGTTGGCGGGGCGCCCGTTGACGAGATGCATCGGATAGAAGACGTCGCCGGCGTCACCGCCCAGCAGGTCACTGGACGCACCCATCAGCATGGGTCCCATGCGCATGGGGCCGGAGCCGCCTTCGCCCCCGCCGTGCCCCTCGTCGTGCCCCATGCCTTTGCGCGCTTGGGCGAGCACCTTGTCGGGGGTGGTGTCGATGCCGTCCAGCCAGTCGTCGAGCATGACGACCCACTCCTCGTCGTAGGAGAGGGGCTCGCGGGGATCGTCCACGATCAGCGGTGCATAGAGTCCCCGGTCGAGCTGGGTACCGACGTGCGGATGAAACCAGTAGGTCCCCGGCGTGTCCGCGGTGAACCGGTAGGTGAACTGTTCACCGGCGGGCACCGCGGCCTGGGTGACATGAGGGACGCCGTCCATGTCATTGCGCACGGCCAGGCCGTGCCAGTGGATGGAGGTCGCTTCTGGGAGCCGGTTGTCCAGCGTGGCGTTCAGAGTGTCCCCGGCCGTGAGCCGGAGCTCCTCACCGGGAAGCGCGTCGCCGAGACTCCACGTGCGTACCGATCGCCCACCGATGTCCAGATCGGATTCGACGGCGCTCAGGCTGAACTTACGCTCTCGCCCCGTGCTGGGGCGCTTCTTCTCAACGGCGCCGACGATGTCGTCGGTGGGCTTGACGAGCGTCGGCGACGCATCTCCCCGCCCACAGGCAGAGAGCAGGCCGAGACCGGAAAGCGCGGTTCCGCCGCCGATGAAAGTGCGGCGGCTGATGTTGGGCATGACGAAACTGTCCTTCGCATGGCATAGAAGTACGGATGGAATAGATGGTCGTGGAACGACCGGTATTAGATCCGCAGAATCGACAGTTCAGCCAGGTCCGGCGTTGAGGGCGGAGCAGCATGCGCGACAAACTGCGTCGCGACTGGAGCACTCGGGGGCGGCACCGGGATGACGAGACGAACCGGCCCCGGCGCCGACAGGTCCAGCGCTGTCTTAGCGCTCAGACACATGTGCGTCGCCGGCTCGCATTCGGCCTGATGCGACGCGGGCGTCGCCGTGTGGCCCGCCTCCGCCCAGTGAGATGGCCGTTCGGACGCGCGACCCAAGTTCTCATCGGCCTGCGACGACGGGTCCTCGCCGAAGGAGGCCGTGAACGTGACGGCGTGCTGATAGGACGCCGCTGATGCAGTCACGTCCCCGCGCACCATTCCGTGATGGGCGATGAAGGCGACGACCGTGAGCAGTATGGCCGCGTACGCGAACCGCCAGACTCGAGCACGGCGCGAACGCGCGCCACTTCGGCTCACTGGGCTCGCACCTCGCTCCCGACGTGTGGTGTCCCGACTTTCCCAGTGAGACAGTATGCCCCTCCGTCATAGCAGGGGCGACTCGGCCCGTCCTCGCGCGTGCGGAACTCGGGCGAGGGCGACCTGGACGGCGCGTGACATGGCGACCTCCGCCGACTGCGCCGCCGTGTCAGCAACCCGCGTCGGCATACATACGCTGCTCCCAGTCGGTGACAGCGCCGCAGAACCCCATCCACTCCGCAGCCTTGACCGCCCGGTAGAGCTCAGCGGTCTCGGCGCCGAGCGCACTGGTGACCACTGGGTCAGCGTCAAACCTGTCCAGGGCTTCGCCCAGGGTCAGTGGCAGATCGGGGAACAGCGCCGTCCCGTCACCGTAGGCCCCCTCCTTGGGCGGCCCGGGGTCGATCTCGTTCTTGATTCCGTCCTCGATGGCGGCGAGGAGGACGGCGTGCGACAGGTAGGGGTTGACCAACGCATCGGGAGAACGAACTTCGAGCCGCCCGTTGACGGGGAGGCGCACCGTGCAGGTCTTGTTGTCCAGACCCCAGTCAGCGCGCGTCGGGGTGACCGGGTTGGCCTGCGCATACCGCTTGTAGGAATTGACTGTCGGCCCCATGACCGCCGAAGCGGCTCCGGCATGGCTGAGGATGCCTCCGACAGCGTGGCGGCCGATCTCGGTCAGGTGCAGCCGACGCACGGTCGGATCGACCAGGACGTTCGTCTCGCCACGCCACAGGCTGAGGTTGTGATGGCAGCTGTTGCCCGTCCGGTCGTCCGCGGGCTTGGGCATGAAACTCACCGTGAGGCCGAGTTCGCGGGCGACCTGGCGGCAGATCTGCCGATGCACGATCATCCGGTCGGCCGTGCGGGCGGCGTGGTCGTACTCCCAGTTCAGTTCCAACTGTCCGGGGTCGCCCTCGTGGTTTCCCTCGATCATCTCCAGGTCGAGTTCATGCCCGTAGGCCATGATCCTCTGGCAGACGGGGCGGTGGGACTCCAGGCTGTCCACGTGGTGGGCGGGAGACTCCCCAGGGCGGGGGCCGACGTGCGGACGGGTTCCGTTCCCGCTCGCGCTCCAGGAGGTTTCGGGTTCACAGCCGCTACGCAGTTCAAGCCCGGTGCGGAGGGTGAAGGCCGCCAGCTCCCGGCGGAGATGGCCCCGCACGTCCAGTGCCAGCGGCTGACCGTCCCTTCCTCCGGGCGCGTGCGCGGGCTCATAGAGACGGCAGAAGAACCGGCCGGTGCGGCGATCCCATGGCAGTACGGCGAAGGTGTCAAGGTCGGGCATGGCCGTGTACTCGGTCGCTTCGTAGCCACCGCCGAGGAGTGTTCCGCCGGCCGCGGTGCGGAGGTCGGCCAGGAGGGCGCGGTACTGCTGGATACCGTTTTCGATGTTGCGAACCAGACGACGGGCGGGGGCCATCTTGCCGATCACCCGACCGGTGAGCGTCACCGCCTGGTAGTACACGTACTCGACACCGGATTCGGCGATCCGGCTGCGGATCGCGTCCACGGCGTCCCTGTCGGTGTTGAGGTCCCGATGGTGGTCCAGCGCGGTCGCACCACTCGTGTTCGTCATCGGCGCCTCACAGACGCCAGAGCCGAGGTGATCTCGGCGGCACCTGGGGCCTCGGCCTCACGGCTCACGAGCGTCATAGGGGACAGATCCCGGGGTGGCCGGAAAATCCGGTTGTACGCAAAGAATCCCACTCCCGATGCGTATGGCGGACGAATGTGCGTCAACATGAGCACCCGGACCACAAGTAGAACATTGCCCTCCGCACGTCAGGAATATCCAGGATTTTCGCCAGTCAAACCATTGACCAAGCATCAGCCCCATTGTGACATACATCACCCCCTCAGGTTCCTGCCCTTACCTCGAAAGTCCGGTTAGTTTCTCAATTGTCCCTGAAGAGATCCGACAAGGAAGCGAATCGTGCGACTCCTTGCGATCGAAAGAAGGCCCCATGGCCTCGCCCCCAGGAACAACGAGTGCACAATCGTGCCGTCCACTGCTGTCGTAGGTGCGAGTTCTGGAGCGTCGGTGTCCGGGACCTGCCGGTCTACCACGGCCATTCACGGTTGGTGGCAGCGAGCGTACGCCCGTCCCGCCACCATGCACCTCCGCACGTCTCACAAGGCCGAACCGCATATTTTTCACAGGTTTTCCTGAGGCATGGGAGTAACGTGCTCAACCGCCACACACTCCACCACTTCACGGTCGACCTCCCGAAGGATGAAACGCTGACCGTTGTGGAGGATCTCCACTTCTTACTCAACGGCGTTTTCACTGGAGAAACGCTTCTTGTGCGATGCGACGGCACAAGGCACCCGACCGTGCGTCCCCTTCACCCCTCCCCCGCACGAGCCGACGACAGGACGGAACCGCCCCGGCCGAAGGCCTCCCTTTCGGCGTTCCCTGCAGCATCAGACAGCGGTGATGTCGCGCCACGACACGTGATCACCGACCTGAAGACCGCCGTTCCGGAGGTCAGCGGTCTGCATCCGACGACAGTGGTGACACTGGCGGCAAATGGCGGCGACACTGCCGTCACGGTGACGGTCCCCGACGATGAGCGGCTCCTCATGGGGCTCGGCCCGGTCATCGAGACGGCCGTCCGCGCGGTCGCGCGACTGCCCCGCCCGCGCGTCCACGACGCCGAGCGCCGAGAAGCCGCGATACGGGAGGCCTTGACCGGGCCGCCCCCGCCCGAGCCCCCGAGGAACCTCTCCCCGAGGACTTCCTCTCCCGATTCGAACGGCTGGCGAACGAGGACCCCGCCCGTACCGCCCTGCGGACGAGCGACGAGAAGCTGACGTACGGGGAGTTGTCGCGCGAAGCCGCAGCCCTGGCCATCAAGCTGGCACAGCGCGGTGTGGGCAGAGGGTCCCGGATACTGATCCTGCCCAGCCGCGGAATCAGCCTGGTCACGACCATGCTGGCGGCGTTCCGCGTCGGATCCGCCGTGTCGGTCGTCGATCCGCGGCATCCCGACGAGTACATCGCGGCGTGTGTCGGTGTCCTCGAACCAGAGCTCATCGTCGACCTCTCCGACCGCAGCGGCCCCTGGGCCGGACGTCCCGTCCTCCGCGAGGACGACGTCCGGAGAACAGGATCAGGATGCGGCCACGCGCCCGGGCCAACAGCGGGACAGGATCTCCAGCCGGCAGAGAAGGCATTCCAGCCGGACGACTGCGCGATCATTACCTTCACCTCGGGGACGACCGGGATACCCAAGGCCGTGGCCGGCCGCTATAGCTCGCTCAGCTACTTCTACGACTGGATGGACGCACGATTCGGACCCCTGCACGGCGCCAGGTTCGGCATGTGCTCCAGCATCGGCCACGATCCGATACAACGGGACATCATGACGCCGCTCTACCTCGGCGGCAGCATCGTCGTGCCCCAGGACGACATCCTCGACCAGCCAACCGAACTCGGGCAATGGCTGAGAGACGAGCACATCGAGGCCGTCTGCCTGAACCCCGTCCTCATCACGTCCCTCGACCACGAGGGTCCCGGCCTGCCCGACCTGCGGCTCTTCCTATCGGTCGGTGCCGCGCTGACGCGCGGCCACGCTCTCCGCCTGCGTCGCCTCGCGCCGGATGCCCGGATTCTGAATCTCTACGGCTCCACGGAGACACACCGGGCCGTCGGATACTTCGAAGTCCCGCGACAGCCCGAAGAGATCGCCGCCCTCCCGGCCACCATCCCGTTGGGAGAGGGGATGAAGGACGCCCGACTCGAAGTCGTGTCCCTCCGCGACACATCGCCGTGCGTTCCCTTCGAGATCGGCGAGATCGCGATGCGCAGCAGCCAGATTGGTCTCGGCTACCTGAACAGCCCCGAACTCACCAGCGAGAGGTTCAGACCCGGCCCACCGGCTCCGCCGGACGGCTCATCGAGCGGGGCATCGTTCACGACACCGACGTACATGACGGGTGACCTGGGCTACTACGCACCGGGCATGGGAGTGATCTCCGTGGGCAGGTCGGACGACCAAGTGAAGATCAACGGCTACCGCGTCGAACTGGCCGAGGTGAACGCCGCCTGCCACGCCCATCCCCAGGTCAGCGAGGCCGTCACCATTGTGCGGGACATCGACGGCGTGCCGTCGCTGACCACCTTTCTGGTCCCGTCGGACGAGACGTTGCAGTTCTCCGTGCAGGGGTTCAGGGCGTTCCTTGCCCGCACTCTCCCCCACTACGCGGTTCCGCAGCACATCATCACGCGCGACAGCGTGCCGCTGACCATCAACCGGAAGGTGGACATCGACACCCTGAAGCGGGAGGCCGAAGCCCGACACGCAGGCGACGGCACCGACGTCATCACGGATTTCGTCCGGCGGCACACCGGCATGGACCGTCCTCCGCAGGACACGCCGCTGGGAAGCCTTGGGATCGACTCGCTACGCTTCTCCTCCCTGGTCAGCGGACTCATCCCGGACGCCGCAGCGCGCGGCCGCTACCGGCTTCGCAACTCCATGACGATCGGCGAGATACGGCAGGCGCTCACAGGGGAGCCGCCGCAGGCTCCTGTGTCCGTGCCGCTGTCCGTGCCGCGCCAGCGATCGGCGGTAACGACCGGTGCGGTCAGGCACAACGAGCCCGTCACACGGGTCTCCAGCACCGAGATCACCTTCGGCACTCGCACCCTGGCCCACGCTTGCTCCAACGATTATCTGGGCCTCGGTACGCGCACTGGAGATCCCGAAGCGCTGGAGGAGTTGTTCGCGTCCGGCCTACCGCTGCACTCCCACGGCTCTCCGGCGGTGAATTCCCACACGGCGTGGCACGAGCAATTGGCCGGGCTGTTGTGCGAGCTCTACGGGACGGAATCATCACTCCTGTTCAGCTCCGCCTATCTGGCCAATACCGCTGTCATTCCGGGGGTGGCCGGGCCGGGCGACCATGTCCTCGTCGATGAGAGCTCCCACGCGTCCATCTCGGACGGCTGTCTGCTGAGTGGTGCCACGATCCACGTGTTCCGGCACAACGACGTGGGACACCTCGCCTCGCTGGTCGGGAATCTTGAGGGCTCGGCCGGGCGCAAGGTCATCATCACCGAGGGCGTCTTCAGCGTGGAGGGCGATGTCGCGGACCTCCCGGCTTTGAGCGAGGTCGCGCGTGCGCACGATTGCCTGCTGATGGTTGATGAGGCGTCCTCTCTCGGCCAGATCGGGCGCAGTGGGCACGGTGTGGAGGAGCACTTCGGACTGCGCTCCGCCGTCGATCTCCGCGTCGGCAGCCTGGCAAAGGCCCTGGGCTCCAGTGGCGGCTATGCCACCGGCAGCCGGGAGCTGGTCGACGCGATCCGCTCTGTCGGGGGAGCGGTCTTCTCTACGGGCCTCTCTCCCGTCCATGCCTTCATGGCACACCGTTCGGCACGCGAGCTCCTCGACAACGGTGAGGCGCTGGTGAGCCGACTGCGGTCAAACGCCGAAACGTGGCGTTCCGGTCTGAACGATGCCGGGCTCTCGACGGGCGGTTCGCAGGCCGCGATCGTACCGATCATGTGTGGGAGCGCGGAGGAGGTCGACCGCCGCCACAGCGCGATGCTCGATGCCGGTGTGTACGCGATACCCATCGCATATCCGTGGTCGAGGACAGTGAACGCGATAAGGACGTCCGTGACGGCCGACCATGACAGTGATGACCTAATGCGGTTGGCGGCCCACGTCGCGGACGTCCTTCTGCGCGCCCACGAGGATTCGTCATAGAAAGCTGGGTGACCGCATGAACTACCTGGTGGTCGGGGGAACGTCCGGCATCGGGGCCGCGGTTGTCAAGCGGCTCGTCATGTCCGAGCACGCCAACGTCCTATTCTGCGGCAGAAGGCGGGATGCGGGCGAGAAGCTGATGCGCTCGCTCAACCGCGGGCGACACGGGAATGTTGAGATGGTCCGCGCCGACATCACGGAGGAGTCGGACGTCGCCGCTCTGTTCGATCGGGTTCGGGACGCGTTCGGAGAACTCCACGGGGCCTTCAACGCCGCTGGAATCGTGGGGAAGGACAGCGTCCTGCGCGGTGCTCCCTTCCACAAGTCTTCGGCCGAGAACTTCGATCGCGTCCTGGACGTAAATGTCAGGGGAATGTGGCGATGCCTCCGCGGCGAGCTTGCGATCATGGCCCCTCAGGGGTCCGGCTCAATCGTCACCTGCTCCTCGGTCGCCGGTCTGCGTTCCGCGGACAGCATGTCCGCGTCGTACACGGCCAGCAAGCACGCCGTCGTCGGCATGACACGTGCTCTCGCTGTAGAGTACGCACCCCACGGCATCCGCCTGAACGCCGTGTGTCCGGGCGTCATCGACACCGACATGCTCGGCGGCATGCGGGACGAGCTACTGACCGACCTGCGCCGGAAGAACCCGGCGGCACGGATCGGCATGCCGGAGGAGGTAGCGGACGCGGTGGTGTTCCTACTGTCCGACCGGTCCCAGTCCATCAGCGGGACCGCTCTGACCGTAGACGCGGGAGGACTCACCGGCGCCCTGTGACCTCTGCCTGCGCTGCGCCAGGAAAGCCGAGCGCCAGAGCCCAGGCAAGCGCATCAGAGTCCAGCATGGGACGCCCCACCGCCACGCTGCTGCCCATCTTCGACGTCAAGCAACACCCCCCAGTTGACAGGCCCAATGTCAGTGGGGCCTGTCAGACTCGGCCCTCCCCCGACCCGGAAGGCAGACGATGACCGGCACCCCCGTTCCCAAGAGTTATGCACCCCGGTGGAACAACGACACCCGCCCCACCCCGCCTGCCGTCGGCGGCGAACGGGAGACCCTGAACGCGGTCCTTGACTGGCATCGGGCGACCTTCGACCTCAAATGCGCCGACCTGTCACCGAAGCAGCTGTCCCAACGGGTGGTGCCGCCCTCTGCCCTGTCCCTGCACGGCCTGGTCCGGCATCTGGCCGGCGTCGAGCGCTGGTGGTTCCGCATACAGTTCGCAGGCGAAGACGTTCCGCTGCTCTACTACTCCGACGATGACCCCGACCAGGACTTCGACAGCCTGGACGGTGACGTCGACGAGGACTTCGCCATCTGGCGAGCGGAATGCGAGCGCTCCAGACAGATCACCAATGCTGCAGCATCACTGGATGAAACAGGAATCCGCAAGAGGACCGGCGAGCCGATCTCACTGCGAAGGATCATGGTGGACATGATCGCTGAGTACGCACGGCACAACGGCCATGCAGACCTATTACGCGAGCGCATTGACGGCACCACCGGGATGTGACCCGGCACACCACCGCTACTCCTGGGCGCTGGCGGAGCCACTCCTTCAGGGACTGCGCCGACCCCCTCGGACAATAGGTCCAGCGGGCGTGGGGTCTGGGCATCCACCAGCAGGGTTCCGTACATTTGGCCTTTGATCAGGGTGAAATTGGCTTTGTTCGCGGGTGTACCCCATGAACATAGCCAAGCCCTGATACGTCCTTTCCTCGGAAACATTTCGACTGCAATCGAATCGCATTGCCCATGGATCGCGCGGCCTCAGACCATTGAATTATCGATATTGAGGAACGAGACTCACCAAGGACAGACAATGGACACGCAACGCATTCGAGCAGTCCTGAAGAACGCTGCCGTCGTCTCGACGGGTGTGGTCGTGCTGCCTGCCGTGTTCTCGGCTGCGGCCAGCGCATCCACTGCGAAGCCCGCCGAATCGACCCAGGAAGCGCCTGGTTGGAAGTGCAGGACGTGGGCAGGCGAGCACAATACGGGAGCCAAGTGCTGGAAGAGCGAGAGCGTCTACGTCTCCGCCAACTACCGGGAAAACGTCGACAAATTCGATGTCATAGATCACTTCGACAACGACCGGTCGACCATCGGTTACCTCCAGGCCCAGGGCAGCGGGACCGCAATCTTCACAAACGGCACGCATGACCTGGAGTTCACCGAGGACAACTGGGTCCGGGTCAAGGTGTGTACCTCCAGCTCACCCAAAGGCGTTTGCTCTCCCTGGAGCGCGAAAGGCAGCACTTGATTCTGGATGTGCCAACCGCTGGTCACGCCTAGGGCCAGCGGTCCGCCATGAGATCAGGCAGGGCGCTCTCCGCATACGGCTCATGGGCCCTGTGGCCACGGCATAGGGGCGACCGGGGAGCAGCCGACCTTAATCCACGCCTGCACTTGCTCCACAGGCCCATCCCCGTGTGCGCGCAGTTCTGGTGTCCCGGCACGAAGAAACCGAGGATTTCGTGCACACCTACTAGGGGGTGACCTCCCGGAACGGTGGTGGCATTGCGCAGCCCCTGGTCGGCAGGGACTTCTACTCTTTCCAGGACCCCGAGCTGTTTGCTGACAGGCGCGGCGGCGTGCTGATTTGGTGCTGCCCCACGCGCGCCTGGGGTGCCTCCGGCGGCACCCCAGGTGTGTCAGGGGCGCAGGTGGCTGTAACGGGCCTCCAGGCGGGCGCGTTCTTCATCGTCGCTTGGGGGTAGTGAACCACTGAACCAGGGCATACGGCATGGGCCCTTATGGAATGGCTCGGGGCAGATCAGGGTGGGGAGGCGTTCGGCGAAGTAGTCGAATTCCTCCCGCGAGCTCAGCAGGCCCACGCAGACATAAAACACGGTGCGGTCGCCGGGGTCTTCGCCGGGGTGCTCATCACGCCACTGTTCGGGCAGCTCAGAGCAGAACTCGGCGACGGTCATCCGGTCCTCCTCCGAGTCTTCAGGCGAAACCAGTTCGTCGCTTTCGAGGTAGTGAAGTTCGTAGGCTGCACCCGGAGAGCTGAGCTCGAGCGGGTGGTCGAGGTGCGCGCGGATCTCCTCCAGGTACCAGTGCAGGTCGGCACGTGTTCCGTAGATTCCCATCTCCAGTTCACGTAGCTGGAGGTCTGAGGCCAAAAGTGACTCCGGGTTCTTCTTGTTCCGTTGACGCCGAGCCAGGTGTGGCGCCTGTGACCGATGGACTTTAACAGGCGGTTACGGATGGTGTCGTGCCATTTTTCCGGTGTGCCTGGGATGGTCATAGGATTCCCTCCAATGTCCGGCTGGACGTGATGCCCACGCGGAGAATCCATCGATACGCAAGGGAGCGTTGTAGATGAGCGACACCCCCGACCTGCCTCCCCAGATCGACACCAGCGTGCCGCACTCGGCGCGGTTCTGGGACTGTCTGCTGGGTGGGAAGGACAACTTCGCCGCCGACCGGGAGGCTGTGGAGCAGGCCTTGCAGTTGCAGCCGGACCTGAGGGAGGTCGCACGGGCTGACCGGGCGTTTTTGTCTCGGGCGGTGAGAATTCTTGCCGGAGAAGCGGGTATCCGACAGTTTCTTGATATCGGTACCGGCTTGCCGACAGTGGATCACACTCACACGGTCGCTCAGGGGATAGCTCCCGAGTCGCGGATCGTCTATGTCGACAACGATCCCATCGTGCTCCTGCACGCCCAGGCGCTGCTCGTCGGCACCGAGGAGGGCTCGACCGAGTACATCGACGCCGATGCCCGCGATGTCGACCGAATCCTCGCGAAAGCGGCTGACACGATTGATTTCGAGCAGCCCGTCGCCGTCATGATGCTGGGGATTCTTAACTTCATCTTGGATGACGAGGAGGCGCACGCGGTCGTCGATCGGCTGTTGGGCGCCGTCCCGGGTGGAAGTTATCTGGTGCTCGCCCACCCGACGGCTGAGGTCGGTGGCCCCAAGACCGAGGAGGCCATCCGACAGCTGAACGAGACCAGCGCTACCCCGCAGAAGCTCCGATCGCCGGAGGCACTGGCCACCTTTATGAACGGCTTGGACATATTGGAGCCGGGCATCGTGTCTTGCTCGCAGTGGCGGACCGACGCCGACAGCGTCAAGGTGCTGCAGTACTGCGCGGTGGGGCGGAAGGCGTAGTCGATGGGTGCGAACGGCGACTGTGATCAACTTTTTCTAGAACCGCGTTCGGGTTTCGCTAGAGCGACACGCTACGCTGAACCTAGCGCTCGACCGAATCACGTTCGGAAAGGATGGCGTCGCCCATGCCACCCACTCACGAGGTGTTCAACCAGGCCTCTCCCCTGGAGGACTTCGACGTCGCCGCTGATGCCGCGTTGACCGAAGGGCTGGAGCGTGAGGACGCCGCGTGGGCGGCCGACGAGCTGCACGAGGTTGGGCGGCTGGCCGGGACCGCGCGCGCCCGTGCCTGGGGCGAGCAGGCGAATGTCAATGAGCCGCGGTTGCGGACGCATGATCGTTACGGACACCGGATCGACGAGGTCGATTTCCATCCCTCGTGGCACGTCCTGATGGATACGGCGGTCTCCCATGGCCTGCATGCCGCGCCCTGGGCCGACGAGCGGGCCGGGGCGCATGTGGCGCGGGCCGCCAAGTTCTATGCGTGGTCGCAGGTGGAGGGTGGCCATGGGTGTCCTATTTCCATGACGTACGCCGCCGTTCCTGCGCTGAGGCACTCGCCTGAGCTCGCGGCTCGGTACGAGCCCCTCTTGACTGCGCGCACCTATGACTTTGGGGTGCGCCCGCCGCTGAGCAAGCAGGGGCTGCTCGCCGGGATGTCGATGACCGAGAAGCAGGGTGGGTCCGATGTCCGGGCCAATACGACGCGGGCTGTTCCCTCTAATGACGGCGCCTACCGGTTGACCGGGCACAAGTGGTTCACGTCCGCGCCCATGGGCGACCTGTTCCTGACGCTTGCGCAAGTTCCCGAGGGGCTGACCTGTTTTCTGGTGCCGCGCGTCTTGGAGGACGGCACGCGCAACCCCCTGCACATCCAGCGGCTCAAGGACAAGCTCGGCAACCGGTCCAATGCCTCCGCGGAGCTGGAGTACGACGGCGCCCTCGCTTGGCCCGTCGGTGAGCTCGGCCGCGGCGTGCGCACGATCATTGAGATGGTCAACGGCACCCGGCTCGACTGCGTGATCGGGTCGGCCGCCGGGATGCGCGCGGGGCTGCTGCAGGCGGTTCACCATGCCTCTGAGCGCAAGACGTTCGGGAAGCTTCTGATTGAGCAGCCTCTGATGCGGAACGTCGTGGCCGATCTGGCTTTGGAGTCCGAGGCCGCGACAACGCTGATGATGCGGCTAGCCGGGGCCGCCGACCGCGCCATCCGGGGTGACGAGGCCGAGGCCGCCTTCCGGCGCCTCGCAGTGGCCGTCGGCAAGTTCTACGTCACCAAGCGCCTCCCCGCCCACGCCGCGGAAACCCTGGAGTGCCTGGGCGGGAACGGGTACGTGGAGGAGTCCGGGATGCCGCGCCTCTTCCGCGAGTCGCCCCTCAACTCCATCTGGGAGGGCTCGGGCAACGTCGCCGCACTGGACGTGCTCCGTGCCATGGCGAAGCAGCCTCAGTCCGTGGAAGCGTTCCTGGCCGAGGTCGGCCGCGCGCAGGGCGCCGATGCCCGATTCGACGCTGCCGTCAAGCGGCTGCTGAGTGAACTCAGTGATTTGGAGGAGGCGGAATTCCGGGCCCGCGGGGTCGTGGAGCTGATGGCGCTCACCTTGCAGGCGTCCCTGCTACTCCGATACGCGCCGACGCCGGTCGCCGACGCGTTCGTCGGTTCCCGCCTGGGCGGCGAGTGGGGCCACGTCTTCGGGACCCTCCCCCGGGGCACCGACACCCGCACCCTCATCGACCGGAATCGGCCGCGCACCCTGGGTTGACGGCCATCGCCGCAGGCAGCGGCGGGGGCGGGGCGCGGCGGGGGCGCCGCCCCCGCCGCCTCGGCGTGCCAGGTCCCTGGCCACGACCGTAGAAGTGTGCACAATGGGGGTGTCCAACGGTGTGATGTCCGGCCCCGGGATCCCGGCCGGATTCCGAGCCCCACGCGCGTGGGGATGAGCCCGAGTGTGAGGCCTGTGAGGCCATGATGGAGATCTGGCCGGGGAGCACCTACCCTCTGGGGGCGACCTACGACGGCACGGGGACCAACTTTTCCCTCTTCTCCGAGGTCGCCGACCACGTCGAGCTCTGTCTGTTCGACGACGCCGACGACGAGACCCGCATCCCGCTCACCGAGTACGACGGCTTCGTCTGGCACGGCTACCTGCCCGGTATCGGCCCGGGGCAGCGCTACGGCTACCGCGTGCACGGCCCCTATGCTCCCGAGCACGGTCTGCGCTGCAACCCCGCCAAGCTACTGACCGATCCCTACGCCAAGGCCATCGACGGATCGGTCACCTGGCACGAGTCGCTGTTCAGCTACCACTTCGACGCCCCGTCAAAGCAAAACACCCGCGACAGCGCCCCCTACGTGCCCAAGTGCGTGGTGGTGAGCCCGTTCTTCGACTGGGGCAACGAGTGCCGCCCCCGCGTCCCGTACCACGAGACCGTCATCTACGAGACGCACGTGCGCGGGCTGACGATGCTCCACCCGAGATCCCGAGCACCAGCGCGGCACATACGCCGGTCTCGCCCACCCGGCGATGGTCGACTACCTCTCCTCCCTCGGGGTGACGGCCGTCGAGCTCATGCCGGTCCACCACTTCCTGCCCGAACACGCGCTCGTCGCCCGCGGCCTGACCAACTACTGGGGCTACAACACCCTGGCCTTCCTCGCCCCGCACAGCGGCTACGCCGCCAACGGCTCGCGCGGCCAGCAGGTGCAGGAGTTCAAGGCCATGGTCAAGTCGCTACACGGGGCCGGCATCGAGGTGCTACTCGACGTCGTCTACAACCACACCGCCGAGGCCGACCACATGGGGCCCACCCTGTCCCTGCGCGGCATCGACAACCTCAGCTACTACCGCGTCCGCGACGACGACCAGCGCTACTACCTCGACTACACCGGCTGCGGCAACAGCCTCAACATGCGCCACCCGCACTCGCTGCAGCTCATCATGGACTCCCTGCGCTACTGGTCCACCGAGATGCACGTCGACGGCTTCCGCTTCGACCTCGCCTCGGCGCTGGCACGGGAGTTCCACGACGTCGACCGGCTGAGCACGTTCTTCGACATCGTGCAGCAGGACCCGGTGATCTCCCAGGTCAAGCTCATCGCCGAGCCGTGGGACGTGGGCCCCGGCGGCTACCAGGTCGGCAACTTCCCGCCGCTGTGGACCGAGTGGAACGGCAAGTACCGCGACACCGTGCGCGACTTCTGGCGCGGCCAGGCGGTGGTACCCGAGTTCGCCTCCCGGCTGGCCGGGTCCAGCGACCTCTACCAGAACGACGGCCGCCGCCCCGTCGCCTCGATCAACTTCGTCACCTGCCACGACGGGTTCACCCTCGCCGACCTCGTCTCCTATGACCGCAAACACAACGAGCTCAACGGGGAGGACAACCGCGACGGCACCGACGACAACCGGTCGTGGAACCACGGGGTGGAGGGGCCCTCGGAGGACCCCGCCATCGTCACCCTGCGCCGCCGCCAGGTGCGCAACTTCCTGGCCACACTCTTCCTCTCCCAGGGCGTGGTGATGCTCTCCCACGGCGACGAGGTCGGACGCACCCAGGGCGGCAACAACAACGCCTACTGCCAGGACAACGAGCTCGCGTGGGTGGACTGGAAGGGTGCGGAGGACGAGGACGACCTGCTCGACTACGTCCGCCGCCTCGCCCGACTTCGCCGTGAGCACCCGGTCTTCCGCCGCCGCCGGTTCTTCAAGGGGCCGCCCTCGCGCGACGGCGATCTGCACGACATCGCCTGGCTACGGCCGGACGGCGGTTTGATGTCCGAGGACGACTGGCGCGCGGGCGGGCGGGTGCTGGGCGTCTTCCTCAACGGCGACGCCATCACCGAGCCCGATCCGCGCGGGCGGCCGGTAACCGACAGTTCCTTTTTGCTGCTGCTCAACGGCAGCCCCGAGCCGGTGGAGTTCACCGTCCCCGGCCCCGAGTACGCCATCGCGTGGGAGACCACGCTCGATACCGCCGAGCCCGACGTCAACGACCGCCCGCTCGTGGCCGCCTCCGGGACGGTGCTGGTCATCGAGCGGGCGCTGGTGCTGTTGCGCCGCGTCTCCCACCGCGGTGCCTCCGGGACCGTCAACGGAAGGGGTGGCTGACCTCCGGACGACCCGTGCCGCTGCCGCCGTCCCGATCGGCTCCGTCCGAGGCCTGACGCGCGCCGCTCATGCGCCGCGCCGCCGCGTGCACCGTCTACGCTCGGACACCATGGGTTCCGTTCACGCCGATGCCGCGCCCCTGTTCCGGGCGCTTTTCCCGCACCCCGAGTTCGACATCGACCTCGTCTCCGCCTACGCCTACCCCGCCGTGCTGGAGCGGCCGTGGCTGCGCGCCAACATGGTCTCCAGTGCCGACGGCGGGGCGTGGGGTCCCTCGGGGCGGACCCGGGACCTGTCCTCGCGAGCCGACCGCGCGGTGATGGGCGTGCTGCGCGGCCTGGCCGACGTGGTGCTCGCCGGGGCCGCGACCGCCCGTATCGAGGGGTATCGCCCAGTCCGGCCGCGCGAGGTGTGGAAGGAACTGCGCGCCGGCCGTCCCGGCACTCCGTCGGTCGCGGTGGTCACCCGCACCCTGGACCTCCACCCCGACCTGCTGTCGGAGGCGCCCGACGACGCGCGCACGATCGTCTTCACGACCGAGTCCGCCCCTGAGGAGCGGCGCCGCGCCGCGGCCGCCATGGCCGACGTTGTGGTGGCGGGCGAGGATTCGGTCCGACCACAACAGGTCCTGGCGGCCCTGGCCGAGCGCGGGCTGTTCCGCGTCCTGACCGAGGGCGGGCCGCACCTGCTGGCCGAATTCACCGCCGAAGGGCTCCTGGACGAGCTGTGCCTGACGCTGAGCCCGCACCTGCTCGGTCCCGCGTCGTCACGCATCGTCGCCGGAGAGGCCCCCTCGCACCCGCACGATCTGCGCCTGGAATCCCTCCTGGAGTCGGAGGGCGCGCTGTTCGCCCGCTACACCGCGGTCTGACCGGCGCACACCGGGGCGACGGTTTCCCCTGGGGGTGGCCGGTTCCGGATACCCCCAGTACACGCATAAACCCTTCCGCAACGGGACATACCGGCTGTGTAGCTTCGACGGCGATCCGGGTGAATGGGGAGGGGGTATAAACATGGAACAAACCGGTATGCGCCCCTCTCTGAGCAAAGTGCCGCCCGGAGACTGCCGAACGAGGACCATGAGGACTATAAGGACCACGAGGACGACTCGAACGGCATGACCACGCATTCCGGGCGAGAGGATGAACTCAGTGCCGACGTCCGAAAACGACTCCCCGCCGGTCTATCGGGAAATCGCCGCGGCGTTGCGGTCCGCCATCGCCTCCGGCCACCTCTCCGACGGCGACCGCGTCCCCGGCGAGAACGAACTGATGAAGCAGTACGGCGTCGCCCGGGCCACCGCACGCCAGGCCCTGGCGGTGCTCATCAATGAGGGTTTGGTGGTCCCGGTCCGCGGATCGGGCATCTACGTGCGAACATTCCGCCCACTGCGCCGCCACGGACCGCGCCGCCTGTCCCGGGAACTGTGGGGCGGCGGCCGGTCCATCTGGCAGGCCGACGCCGCCGATCGGGGGTTCGAGACCGACAACATCGAAGTGACCGAGGATCCCGCCCCGGACCACGTGATCCGCGCCCTCGGCCTCGCCGAGGGCGCGCGCGTCGTCCGGCGCCGACGCCGCTACCGGCTGGACGGCCGGCCCATGCAGCTCGCCACGTCCTACCTGCCGGTCGAGCTGGTGGCGGGCACGGCGATCACACAGGTCGACACCGGTCCGGGCGGCATCTACGCGAGGCTGGCCGAACTCGGCCACGCCCCCGCCCACTTCACCGAGGAGATCCGCGTGCGGATGCCGACCCCCGTCGAAGCCCGCGATCTGCAACTGACGGCCGGAACCCCCGTCCTGGAGGTGCTGCGCACCGCGCTGACGGAGGACCACCGCGCCGTCGAGCTCAACGAAATGACCCTGGACGGGTCCGCCTACGTGCTGCAGTACGACTTCGACGCTTGACGTG
The DNA here is from genome assembly GCF_002263495.1 of Nocardiopsis gilva YIM 90087. Taxonomy (NCBI): domain Bacteria; kingdom Bacillati; phylum Actinomycetota; class Actinomycetes; order Streptosporangiales; family Nocardiopsidaceae; genus Nocardiopsis; species Nocardiopsis gilva. The sequence continues at coordinate 3,948,693 of NZ_CP022753.1, forward strand.
CGGAAATGAGGCCGCGTTCCGCTGCGGGCGACGCCACTCCGTTCTCCTGCACAGGCCATTGCTCCCATGAAATTGCAACGGAACCCAGACATTCGACGGGAAAGCGGTTGACGCGCGGGAGGTTCCGTGTCGTGATAGGAGTGCGGGTTCTCTAGAGAACCCTCCCGGGCCCCGATCGAAGGCTCTCCGGCACCGCGAGTTAGGGGCCGCTAACGGCGGGCCGGGGAGGACGGCCCCGGCCCGCTGATGCGAGTCCAGGGCCGATGTGTCCCCCTCCCCCCCCCCCCCCCCCGAATTCCGGTGTCAACGCTCCTCGGCTCGGCCGCGCCGCCCCGAGGCGAAGACCAGGAAGCTCAGCGCGAACAGCGCCAGTCCGACGACCAGCGCGCCGGCCGCAGCGGGCAGGACGTCGTTCGAGGTGTCCGCCCACCATTCCGACAGGGAAAATCCCAGAACGGTGGCCAGCGAAACCGCGCTAAAGGCGGTCACTGTCAGCGCGGTGAGGAGTTTGCTGTCCGGCCACGGGTCCGGTCGGACCCGTTCTATACGGGCCGCCGCGTCCGTGACGGTCAGTACGGTGACCCAGCGAATTTCGGCTGCGGCGGCGGTCAGCGTCGACCAACCCGGCCGCATTTCCTCTCGAAGGTGATCTGTGTGGTGGTCCAACCAGAGGCGGAGGTAGCGCGTCCAGCCCACGTGCAAAGGCTGTTGCCGGTATCCCACTCCCAACGGTTGTCGATACGAAACGAGCATGGTCAGTTCTCCCGGCTACCCATGAGACCCTGTCAAATGCCTACCCGGTAAGATTTTTCGCGAACTCACCAGGCGTGAAGAAACCGACATTTATCCAATGCGAACGGTTGACTGGCCGTGACCGTCGTGGAGGAGGCACGCTGCGTCACGCGATGGGCGTCCGCTTGCGACTACTTAGAGTGACGACCGAAAAGGCGAGCGGCGGGTGGCCCGGGACTCGTCCACTGAGAGTGGTGGTCGCGGGAGACGGGCGGGGTCGCGGCAGGGGAGGTAGCGTCTCTACCATGGACGAATCGACGGCTCCGATCCCCCAGGACGAGGAGCAATGGCGCCAGCGGTTGGCCCCCGAGGCCTATGCCGTACTGCGCGAAGGGGCGACGGAGCGGCCGTGGAGCGGCGAATACGTCGGAACGACGACGGCCGGCGTCTACCGGTGCCGGGCCTGTGGTGCCGAGCTCTTCCGCTCCACCACGAAGTTCGAGTCGCACTGCGGGTGGCCGAGTTTCTATGATCCTTCGGACAGCTCCGCGGTAACGCTGCACGAGGATCGGAGCCTTGGCATGATACGTACCGAGGTCCGTTGCTCACGCTGTGATTCCCACCTCGGTCACGTGTTCCACGGTGAGGGCTACACCACCCCCACCGATGACCGCTACTGCATCAACTCGGTCGCTCTCACACTAGAGGCGGACGACTCGGTGCAATAGCATCCTCATTCAGCGGGTTCCGCCGACCGAAATCCCCCAGTTCCGGAGCCGTCCCGGCTCACTCCGGACCCCGCCGTGGATCGCAACGGTCCCCACCGGGCACTGGGGATCCACCAACAACACTCCGACGAAAGCTCTCGATGACCCACGACTCACATCCCGATGTTCCTGCCAGGCCGGGTATCCGGATGGCCAAAGGCTCCGCACCCTGGCTCGTGCCCGCATGCGCGATCGCCGGTGCCACCGTTCTGGCCGGCCGCAGAACACGGCTCGGCCGGGCGCTGGCGGTCCCCGCGGTAGGCCTGGCGGCCGGGATGGCGTGGTTCTTCCGTGACCCGGACCGCAGTCCGGCCAACGGGCGAGTCCTCTCCTCAGCCGACGGGGTCGTCCAGAGCATCGATCCCCAGCCGGACGGCCGGACCCGGATCGCGGTCTTCATGAACCCGCTCAACGTGCATGTCAACCGTGCGCCGCTGGCGGGCGTGATCAAGCGCGTGGAGCACCGCCCCGGGGGCTTCCGTCCCGCATTCGACAAGGACAGCGAGCGCAATGAACGCCTCATCTGGACCTTCGAAACCGAGATCGGTGAGATCACGGTCGTCCAAATCGCCGGCGCGATGGTCCGGCGTATCGTCCCGTATTTCACTGAGGGCCAGAAGGTCGAACAGGGCGAGAGGATCGGCCTCATCCGGTTCGGTTCCCGGGTCGACGTCTACCTCCCGGCCGGTATATCCCCATCGGTCGCGATCGGGCAAAAGGTCCGGGCGGGTGAAACGCGTCTTGATCACGACTAAGGGCCATCTCGCCCCCGGCACCGCGACCATGGGATCGGAGGACACTGTTCCGAGCCTCCGCCTGGCGATGGCCGACTACTTCACGCTCGGCAACGCGCTGTGCGGATTCATGGCGGTGTGGCAGCTCGCCGCGGCCGCCCACTACGCGGCCGCGGCCTCGGTGCCACTGCAGCGCGACGCCATCGCCACGGCCGTCATCCTGCTGCTCGCGGCCGCCGCCTTCGACCTGTTCGACGGGCGCGTCGCGCGCCGGTTCGGCGGCAGCGGCATGGGCGCCGAGCTGGACAACCTCGCCGACGTGATCAGCTTCGGATTCGCCCCGGCGTTCTTCGTGGTCGCCTGGGGCACGCTCGGCGGCAACGGCGGTCTCGCGCCCGTCGCCGCGGCGGCGGCCGTGCTGCTGGCGGTCGTGGTCCGGCTGGCCCGGTTCTCCTGCCAGTCGCCCGGCGCCACGAGTTTCAGCGGGCTGCCCGGCCCCTTCGGCGCGATGGCCGTCGTCACCATCGTGCTGCTCGACCCGCCCGTGCTCGTGGGCACCGTGGCAGTCCTCGCGGTGGCGTGGCTGATGGTCAGCCGCATCGAATACCCCAAGCCGCGCGGGCGCCTCGCCTACGCCGTGCTGGCCTGGATGCTGGGCAGCGTGGCCTGCCTGGCGGCGTGGGCCGTCGACGCCCCCGCCGGAGAGACCCTCCTGTACTCCGGCTCCAGCCTGGTCCTGCTGCTGATGCTGGCGATCCCGTTCTACGTGGTCATGACGCGTCGCGGCGGCAGTGACGACGACACCGCCGACGCGCTGCCGACGCCCATGCCGCCCACCCCCCGGGAAGGCTGAGGCGGCCGCTGAGGGCAGAGAACATCGAAGGGGTCCATCCCGTCCGGGATGGACCCCTTCGCGGTCTCATGGCCCTCCCACGGCCGGTCAGGGCAGGTCCAGACGTCGGGGAGGGGTGCCGTGTTCAGGCCGGTGTCGGGCCGGTCTCAGGCCAGTGCCTCGACCAGCTCGGCGACGCTCTTGCGGCGGCCGGTGTAGAACGGGACCTCCAGCCGCGTGTGCCGACGGGCCTCCGCGCCGCGCAGGTGGCGCATCAGGTCGACGATGCGGTGCAGCTCGTCGGCCTCGAACGCGAGCATCCACTCATAGTCGCTGAGGGCGAAGGTCGAGACGGTGTTGGCGCGCACGTCCTTGTAGCCCGCGGCCATCCGGCCGTGCTCGGCGAGCATCGCGCGGCGCTCCTCATCGGGCAGCAGGTACCACTCGTAGGAGCGGACGAAGGGGTAGACGCAGATGTAGTCGTGCGGCTCCTCCCCCGCGAGGAACGCCGGGATGTGGGCGCGGTTGAACTCGGCCGGGCGGTGGATGCCGACGACCGACCACACCGGCTCGCTGACGCGGCCCAGCCGGGTGCGGCGGAACGCCGAGTACATCTCCTGGACCGCCTCGGGTGTGTCGGCGATCCACCAGAACATGATGTCGGCGTCGGCGCGGAAGCCCTGGACGTCGTAGGCCCCGCGGGTGGTGACGCCCTTCTCGGCCGCGCTGTCGATCAGCGCGTTCAGCTCCTCGGTGGCGGCGACGCGGTCGATGCCGGCCAGGTCGCCGGTCTTGAACACCGACCACATGGTGTAGCGGATGAGCTTGTTGAGTTCCTCTGCCGCCTCTGGGGTGGCGGGCTGGCCCGTGGTCACGTGCACTCCCTTGTACGTACTCGGTCGATCGGTTGGCGTCGGTGGACGGGTCCAGTCGTGCACTGGACCGGCCATGCGGTCTGCTCGGCTGACTCGGTGGCACCAGGCGCGCCGGTTGCCGGGTTGTTCGGGTTCTTTCGGTCTACTCCGCTGGCTGGGGTGAGCGATGGTCGTCGGCCAGCTGCGCGGCGAGCGCCCGCGCCGCCGACTCGGCCCCGCCGACGCAGGCAGGGATGCCCACGCCGTCGTAGGCGGCCCCGCAGAGCACCAGCCCCGTATGGTCCGACAGTACGGCGCGTGCGCGCTCGACGCGGTCGAGGTGGCCCGTGACGTACTGGGGCAGCCCGGCCTCCCAGCGGGTCACCCGCTGGTCGACGGGGGCGCCGCTGACGCCGCAGATGTCGGCGAGGTCGGCGGTGGCCAGCGCGGTCAGCTCCGCGTCGTCACGCCGCAGCGCCTCCTCCTCGCCAAAGCGCCCGATCGAGGCGCGCAGCAGCACCGTCTCGGTGTCGGGGTGGGCGGCGCGCAGGGCCTCGCCCAGCCACGGCCACTTGACGCTGCTGAACGTCGCGGCCTTGATCGTGCGCCCCTCCCGGCCCGGGACAAGGAATCCGCTGCCCTCGGGCGGCCGGGGGAAGGCGGAGGCGGGGTAGGCCAGGGTGACGATGGCCATGCTCGCATAGTCGACGGCGGCCAGTTCGCGCGCGGCGCTCGGCGCCAGGGGGTCGAGAATGCGGGCGGCGGCCGGGGCGGGGCAGGCGAGCACGACGCCGTCGGCCGCGAACTCGCGAGGCGCCTGCTCGGAGCCTGCGGTGACCGTCCAGCCGGCGCCGTCGCGGCGCAGTCCGCGCACGGGGCACGCGGTGATGGTCTCGGCCCCGCTCTGCTCGACGAGCGCGTCGATGAGGGTGGCCAGGCCGCCGCGCAGGGTGGCGAACACCGGCCCGGAGCCGCCCGGCGCGGCCGTCTGCTTGGCCTTGGCGGCGCGCACGGCGCGGGCGAGGGAGCGCTCACCGTGGGCGAGCTGCTCGATCTGCGGGAGGGTCGCCCGCAGCGAGAGCTGATCGGCGCGGCCCGCGTACACACCGCCGAGGAGGGGCTCCACCAGGCGGTCGACGACCTCCCTGCCCATGCGGCGCCCGATGTAGGAAGCGACCGAAACGTCGTCGTCCACCGACGTGCCCGGAAGGAGGAGGTCGGCTGCCACCCGCAGCGTCCCCGGCCACGACAGCACGCCGCTGCGGGCGAGTGCGGCGAGGTCACCGGGGACCCCCATCATCTGGCCCTCGGGGAAGGCCCGCAGCCGCCCGCGGGAGTAGATGCTCGCGGGAGCGGGGGCGGGTGAGGTCACCCGGTCGTCCAAGCCCAGGTCCGAGATGAGCGCGAGCGCCTCGGGGCGTCGGCGCAGCACCGACTCCGCGCCCGCGTCCACCGGGACCCCGGCCACCGGCGAGGCGGCGAGCTTTCCGCCCATACGTGGGGTGGACTCCAGCACAGTGACGCTGGTCCCGGCACGGGTGAGCCGGTAGGCGGCGGTCAGCCCGGAGATTCCGCCACCGACCACGACGACGTGCGGTTTCCTCTGCATGAAACCCAGCTTTTCAGATCGTCACCGCCACTGTGACCCGCCCCCGGGACACGCGGCGCCGCGGGAAGCGGGGTGCTGACGGTGTGTCGGGAACCGCGCCCCGCATCCGTGACCCACGCGTTATGGGAACCCCGCAACGGCCGTGGAACGCGTCACGTCGAAGGGGCATGAAGGCTGCAGTGGTCAAACCTGGCAGGGGCCGCGCGGCAGCGGCCACCATCACCGCATCGCTCGCGATCGCCCTGCTCGCGGGGTGCTCGGAGGCGACCAACGAGTACAGCACCGAAACAGAGGACACTGCGGCACGCGACGCGGCTCCGCAGGCACCGGGCGGCGAGAACGCCGACGGCCGGGCGGAGGCGGGCGCCCCCGCCGATGAGGGCGGCGCCTCCGAGGGCGGTTCCGACGTGACCAACCTCGCAATCGAGAATCAGAAGCGCGCGGTGGTCTACACCGCCGATCTCGAAGTCGAGGTCCCCCATGTACAGGAGGCGGTGTCCGCCGCCAAGGACCTGGTGACCGACGTCGGCGGCCACGTCGGCTCGGAGAACATCGGGACCGGGGCCGGAGACGCGCCTCGGGCCTCGCTCCGGCTGCGGGTCCCCCAGGACCACTACGAGGACACCCTGGAGGACCTGGCCGAACTGGGCAAGCGCGAAAGCCTGGACCGCGAGGCCGTCGACGTCACCGAGGAGGTCGCCGACGTCGACAGCCGGGTCAAGTCGGCGAAGGCCTCGCTCAAGCGGCTGCGGGCGCTGCTCGACGAGGCCGAGGACGTCAAGGACATCCTCGACGTCGAGCGGGAGATCGACAGCCGCCAGGCGGAGTTGGAGTCGCTGCAGGCGCGCCAGGCCGCACTGGCCGACCAGACGTCGCTGGGAACGGTCAACCTGGAGCTGACACCGCCGCCCGGGAAGGTCGAGAAGGACGACACCGGATCGCTGGGCTTCCTCGGCGGACTGAAGGAGGGGTGGACGGCGTTCACCGCCCTACTCGAAGGCCTCGCGGCGGGCGTGGGCTGGGCGCTCCCGTTCCTGGTCACCCTGCTCGTTCTCGCCTCGCCCGCCGTGCTGTGGTGGCGCCGTCGCCGGGCCCGTCGAGCCAACAGCGCTTCGGCACCCCAGGCCCAGCCCGTTCCGACCGTGCCGCACCGGGAGGACGAGGGCACGGCATCGGACGGACCGACTCCTGGCACCACCTCTGAAACGGCATACACGGGCGACCCGGACACCCCTGGCGAGGACCGCAGCTGACAGCTCCGGGTGGGGAGCACAAGCTCCGGGCACCGTGGTCCCCGCACGCATCAGGGGCGGCGCGCACATCGTGCGCGCCGCCCCTGATGCTGTCGCCTGGCTGTGGCAGTGGCGACGACCGGAGACCTAGCGGGCGGTCTCCTGGTGGACGAACTCCGTCAGGCGGGTGAGGACGTCCGGGTCGGTCGTGGGCAGCACGCCGTGGCCGAGGTTGAAGATGTGGCCCTCGGCGGCGCGGCCGCGGGAGAGGACGTCGCGGGTGCGCTCGGCCACGGCCTCCCACGGCGCGAACAGCGTGGCCGGGTCGAGGTTGCCCTGCAGGGCCGTCGCGGGCTGCACGCGCTGGGCGGCCTTGTCCAGCGGGACCCGCCAGTCCACGCCGACGACGTCGGCACCGGCCTCGCTGAGCAGGCTGAGCAGTTCGCCCGTGCCCACGCCGAAGTGGATGCGCGGCACGTCGAACCGGCCGAGCTCCTCGAAGATCCAGGAGGTGTGCGGCAGCACCGACGCGCGGTAGTCCTCGGCGCTGAGCGCGCCCACCCAGGAGTCGAACAGCTGCACGGCGCTGGCCCCGGCCGCGATCTGCACCTTGAGGAACTCCAGCGTGATGGCCGACAGGCGGCGCATCAGATCGGCCCAGAGGTCCGGGGCGCCGTACATGAGAGCCTTGGTGTGCTCGTGGTTCTTCGACGGCCCCCCTTCGATCAGGTAGGAGGCGAGGGTGAACGGCCCGCCGGCGAAGCCGATGAGCGGTCGGTCACCCAGCTCGCCGACGAGCTCGCCGACGGCCTCGGTCACGTAGGGAACGTCACCGGGGTCGAGGTCGCGCAGCCGCTTGACGCCCTCGGCGTCGCGGATCGGCTCGGCAACGACGGGGCCGACCCCGGGCTTGATGTCCAGGTCGAGGCCGATCGCCTTCAGCGGCACGACGATGTCGCTGAAGTAGATGGCGGCGTCCACGTCGTACCGGCGCACCGGCTGCATGGTGATCTCGACGATCATGTCGGGCCGCGCGCATGCCTCCAACATGGGGACATCGGCGCGCACCCTGCGGTATTCGGGCAGTGAGCGCCCAGCCTGGCGCATGAACCACACCGGCGTATGTTCCACCGGGAGGCGCCGGCAGGCGCGGAGGAAAGGAGAGTCTTGCAGCGTCACACATCGATCGTGCCATGCTCCGAGCGCCCCCGTGCCCCGACTCCCCCGAGCCGCCCCGACCGGTCGATGGCCGACCCCGGCCACGGTCGCCCGAAGTGGTTCGTAACGGCGGCATCTCAGGAGGGATTCCGAGATCATCACAAAACCCCGACACGCCGGGAGAACTCCGCGATCTACGCGGTGACTCGTGCCACCGTCGTACGGTGCCCACTGTCACGCTCCGTCGCACCTCGGAGCGGTTCTCCATGGCGGTGGGGTCGTGGTCACCCCATGCCCGCTACCCGCGGACCCGGACGTCCAAGACCCTTGGCGCGCGGTGTTGTTGCACAGGATTTAGCGATTCACAAGATTAAGGCTGACGTTTCCACCATGCCCCCTCTCGGCAGAGTCGATGAGGCGCCTCCCGCATTCCGGCGCGCAGTCGAGAGCCTGCGTACAGCTGTGGTCCGACCCGAGGTCACGGTCGAAGACATCCCCGCTCCCCAGCGCCTCGCCCCCCACGCCGTCGCCAAGTCGGCGACCGTGCGCGTCGATGACGACGATGTCGCGCTGGGACGGCTGATCGTCCTCTATGACCCGGAGGGGACCCGCGACTGGCCCGGCCCCTTCCGCGTCGTCGCCTACGCCAGTGCCGATGTCGAAGCCGAGCTCGCCGCGGACCCCCTGCTCGGGCAGGTGGCCTGGAGCTGGCTGACGGAGGCGCTGGAGTCGCACGGCGCCGACCACCACACCCTCAGCGGGACGGTCACCCGCGCGACCACCGAGGGCTTCGCCGCCAAGGCGGACCAGCCCACCTCCACCGAGCTGGAACTGCGGGCGTCGTGGTCCCCCACCTCCGACGACCTGTCCGGCGACATGGCGGCCTGGCTGGACCTGCTGGCGGCGGCCGCCGGGCTGCCCCCCGCCGATGTCGCGGCCATCGCCCAGCGCCGACCGCCGTCCGGCGGATGATCACGCCCGCCACGGCGGGATTCCGCCGGTCCGCTATGCCGCCGGGATACCCCGGTGGCGCATGTAAGGGGACGAAAGCACATACCGTAGTGCTGTGGCGAATGTGCTGAACCCCAAGACAGATACCCCGGATCCGGAGAATCCCGGCGAACAGGACGGCCCGCAGGCCCCTCTGCTGAGTGAGCCACGGGAGGGGCTCCCGCCCGTCATCTCCGACGCGGCGCGTCTCGCCCGCGCTGTCGAGGCGTTCGCGGCGGGAAGCGGGCCCGTCGCCGTCGACGCCGAGCGCGCCTCGGGCTACCGGTACGGCCAGCGCGCCTACTTGGTCCAGCTGCGCCGGGAGGGGGCGGGGTCGGCGCTGATCGACCCGATCGCGTGCCCGGATCTGAGCGGCCTCGACGCCGCTCTCGACGACACGGAGATGGTGCTGCACGCCGCCCACCAGGACCTGCCGTGCCTGGGTGAGGTGAGCCTGCGGCCGAGTCGGCTGTTCGACACCGAGCTGGCCGGACGACTACTCGGGTACCAGCGCGTGGGCCTGGGGTCCATGGTCGAACGGGTGCTGGGCATGCGGCTGGCCAAGGAGCACTCTGCGGTGGACTGGTCGATCCGACCGCTGCCGAAGGACTGGCTGACCTACGCCGCCCTGGATGTCGAGGTCCTGGTGGACCTTCGCGACGCTCTGCACGCGGAGCTGGAGAAGGCCGGGAAGCTGGACTGGGCGCTGGAGGAGTTCGCCGCCGTGCTGGCCACGCCGCCCAAGGAGCCGCGGCCGGACCCGTGGCGGCGCACGTCGGGCATCCACAAGGTCCGCAACCAGCGGGGACTGGGTGTCGTCCGGGAGCTGTGGCTGGAGCGCGACCGTATCGCACAGGAGCGCGACATGTCGCCGGGCCGGGTGCTGCCCGACTCCGGGATCGTCGAGGCCGCGACGGTGATGCCGCGCACGGCGCAGGAGCTGGGGGCGATCAAGCCGTTCAGCGTGCGGCTGGGCCGCCGGTACGTCACGACCTGGATCAAGGCGATCAACCGGGTACGCGACATGGCCCAGGCCGAGCTGCCCCAGCCCGGGGCACCGGGCGATGGTCCGCCCCCCACCAACCGCTGGGCCGACCGCGATCCGGCCGCGGCCCGCCGCCTGGAGGCGGCGCGGTCGACGGTCAGCGAGATCGCCGAGCGCGTCGTCATGCCCACGGAGAACCTGCTCCAGCCCGACCTCGTCCGGCGGCTGTCCTGGACGCCCCCCGAGTCCATCGACGCCGATTCGGTCGCCGAGCACCTGCGCTCCAACGGTGCGCGCGCATGGCAGCTCTCGCTGACCGCCGAGGAGCTGGCGGCAGCGTTGAAGCGGGCGAACGAGTAGACACGACGCGGTCGGACCCCGCGCCGCCGGCTTGTCGTCGGCCCCCGGGGGAGCGCATGCGAACGGGCCCTTTCCCGGCTCCGGTGCCTTTCTCAGCACCGAGGCCGAGACGGGGCCCGTGGCATGTCCGGAGGCCCCGCGCGCTCGCGGCTGAGCCGCTCCGCGTACGTTTAAACCACTCATCGCGTTAAAAATCCGATAAGTGAGACAACTCACGCACAGATACGCTCAAGATGCTTCCGCTGCTCGGATTTGCGGATTAAGTTATGGAATCGTGCTGTTGCTGATGCGGGGTAGCAAGGTCCGTGGCGATAAGGATTCGAGTCATGCAGGGGTGGTGAGCCGCGTGTCGATGTGGCGCAGTCTGTTGCGCAAGACCGGATTCGTCTCCACAGGCACCCCGGCGAACGAGAACCCCGTTACCGTCCGTATTCCCGCGGTCGATCCGGGTGAGACGCCGGCGCTACGCGCGGCATCCCTGGAGCGCACCCTCAACGACCACCACGAGGAGCTGGGCACCGAGGACCCGCGCAGTATTACGGCGCGCAACAACCTGGCCAGCAAGTACGCCCAGATCGGTCGCCGCGAGGCGGCGGTCGCCCAATTCGAGCTGGCCCTGGAGGAGGCGGTTCGGGTCCTCGGTGAGGACCACGCGCAGACCGACGTCATCCGGGAGAACCTCGCCTGGTCCTATGGGGATGTGGGGCGGCATTCCGACGCGGCCGAGCAGTGGGAGGCGCTTCTCAAGCACCGCCAGGAGAACCTGGGGCCGGTCGCCGCCGACACCGTCGCCGCGCGCGCCCGCCTGGCGGTCTCCTATCGCCGCAGTGGCCGCCACGACGCGTCGATCGCCCACTTCGAGCGCGCGATCGAGGACTCCGCCCTTCCGGAGGAACGAGAGAACCTGCGTCTCGGGCTCAGCCTCGCCTACAGCGGGGTGGGCCGCTTCGACGACACCATCCAGCAGCTGCGCATGGTGCTCGCCCAGCGGCGGCGCAGGCTCGGCAACCGCCATCTCGACACCCTGGTGATCCACCACCGCCTCGGCCGCGCCTACACCCAGGCCGGACGCAGCGCCGAAGCCGTCGAAACCCTCCAGGCCGCCTACCGCAGCGCCCTCGCCGAGGCGGGCGACCCGGAGATCCGGATGCTCACCATGAAGATGCGCCGCGACCTCGCCGGTGCCCTCAGCGCCTCCGGCCGCCACCGCGAGGCCGCCTCGCTGTTCTGACACCGCGGCGTCCTCGGACGACAGCCATCGCCGGACGGCGGGGAGGCAGAGGTCTGCAGCCCCGCCGTCCGCGTGTCGGGCGCCCCGTCGTCACCGCCCCCGATACACGCCCTCGGGGGTGAGAACGGCGGTGTTGGCGCAGTGGGCGAGCGGCCGACCGGTCAGGAAACGGCCGACCTCGGCCGCCACGATGTCGGCCGCCTTGTGCGCGACCTGGCGGCTGGCCCCGGCGACGTGCGGGGTGAGCACGACGTTGGGGGCCGAGAGGAGGCGGGAGTCGGCAGGGACCGGTTCCTCGGCGTACACGTCGAACGCCGCCGCGTGCAGATGGCCGCGCTCCAGGGCGTCGCAGACCGCGTCGTAGTCGACCAGCCCGCCGCGCGCACAGTTCACCAGAACGGCGCCCGGGCGCATCGCGGCGATCTCGGACGGGCCGAGAAGTCCCGTGGTCTCCGGTGTCAGACGGGCGTGCAGGGACACGATGTGCGCCTCGGCCAGCAGGTGGTCGAGGGCGACCTTGGTGGCGGTGCCCGCCAGAGCATCACCGGTCACATACGGGTCGTGCACCAGGACACGCGCCCCGAGCGCCGCGAGCGCGGCGGCGACCCTGCGGCCGATGGCTCCATAACCGACGAGCCCGACGGTGGCGCCCTCGATCTCCACACCGCAGTTGTCGTAGTCGTAGAAGTCGCCGCGCCAGCGCCCGTGGCGCAGGTCGGCGTGGAGGTCGGGGATGCGGCGGGCGGCGGAAAGAATGAGGCCGAGGGTGTGCTCGGCCGTCGCGGCGGCGTTGCGCCCGGGGGCGTAGCACACGGCGACGCCGTGCCGGGTCGCCGCCTCGACGTTGACGTTGACCGGCCCGCCCCGGCTGACACAGAAGAGTTCGAGCTCCGGGCAGGCCGCCAGCACGCGCTCGGTGAGCGGCGCCATCTGCGTGACGCAGACGCGCGCGCCGCGCAGCGCTTCGATGAGTTCCTCCTCGGTGCCCGACGCCTCCTGGACCTCGGCGACGGGCCCGAAGGGCACGTGGGGCCACGGCAGCTCCAGCTCCCGCACGTCGATGTCGGCACCCGCCTGGACGCGGACGGCGTCGGACAGCAGCCGCGGCAGCACGAAGCGGTCTCCTGCCGCGAGGACGGTGGTGGTCATGGGGATTCCTTCGGGTGATGTCGATGGTGGTGGGCGACAGCTCGATCGAGGGTGCCGCTGGCGGCTACCGAGTTTTCCCGCGCAATGTCGGGGTGCTCCTTGCTTCCTGCGTTGATCTCGGGGATATCGACCGAATGTCGGCCGCTATTCGGTCGATATCCCCGAGATCAACGTAGGGAGAGGGCGGGTCAGGAAATGCTCAGCCCGAGGTGGTGCGCGGCCGCGATCTCGGGCGGGACGTTGTACTCGATCAGCGCCGCGCGCCCTCCGCTCATCCGCAGCGTCGTCAGGGCGGTGTTGCGCACGACCGGGAAGACGCGGCGGTACTCCCGCAGCGGAAGGCCGAGCAGGCGGCACAGGACCAAGCGCATCAGCGTGCCGTGCCCGACGACCAGGACGCGGCCGTCGGGGTGGGCGTCGATGATGTCGTCGAAGCAGGCCAGGGCGCGTTTGACGGCCAGGCGCGGGTCCTCGCCGCCCGGGAGGTGGTGCGCCACCGGGTCGGTGACGAACGCGGCGCGGCGCTCGGGGAAGAGCCGCTCCATCTCGGCGACGCTCTTGCCCTCCCCCTCGCCGAAGTCCACTTCGCACAGTCGCTCGTCGGCACGGGGCTCGCCCCCGATGGCCTCGGCACTGGGCAGGGCGGTCTCGCGGGCGCGGGAGAGCGTGGAGCACCAGACCGCGTCCAGTCCGGCGCCGCCGGCCCAGGTCGCCAGCGTTTCGGCCTGGTCGTATCCGCGCGCTGTCAGCGGGACATCACTGGAGCCCGCGTAGCGGTTGTTCGCGTGCCAGGTCGTCTCGCCGTGCCGCGCCAGTACAAGGTCGGTCACTGTGCACTCCTTCTCGTCGCCCGAGCGGGCCACACGCCCGCCGGGTCGTTCGTCGCGCTGCCTCGGCCGCGCCTTTTCACTGGTCAGTGCCGTTTTCTCGGTGCTACCCACTCCGTGGCACGAGCCGCTCACCCCCCTTCATGACTCACTCCGCTCGTGCGCGTGCTTGGCGACCTCGGACGCGAGCCAGCCGCGGTCCCGCAGCTCGTCGATGAGCCGCAGATAGCCGTCGCGCAGGCGGGCGGTCTCCCCGGGGTCGTCGCGGGGGTCGATGGCGGCCCGGACCCGCACCATGTCGGCGGCCACCTCGGTGGGATCCCGGTGATGGGCGGCGGCGAGCACTGCCATGCCCAGTGCGGGCTCGGCGTTGGCGGGGATCAGCACCTGGCGGCCGAGGATGTCGGCGCGCAGTTGGCACCAGTAGCGGCTGCGCACGCCTCCGCCGGTGAGGCTCAGCGGGCCGTCGGTGGGGGCGCCGAGGAGGTCGAGGTAGTCGAAGCAGAGCCGTTCGATGTAGCCGACCCCTTGCAGCAGGGCCGCGTAGTGGTCGACCTCGTCGGCGGGTTGGTCGAGCAGAAACCCCTCGGCGTCGGGTGCGCTAAACGGGAACCGCTCGCCGCGCCCGACCAGGGGGTAGGCACCGGTAGCGGTGACGCCGCGTTCGGCGGCACGCGCGGACAGGTCGTCCAGGTCGCGGCCGGACAGGGCGTGGGTGAGCGCCCCGGCACCGGTGCTGGAAGCGCCGCCGGGCAGCCAGTCCCCGGTGGGCGAGCGGTGGGAGTAGACGACGCCGCCCGAGTCGCGCAAGAGCCGCGGGGTCACGCCCTTGAGCACGAGGGTGGTGCCGAGGACGGAGTTCCACGCGCCGGGCGCCAGGGCTCCGGCGCCCAACTGCGCGGCGCAGCCGTCGGTCATGCCCGCGATCACCGGTATGCCCCGCGGCAGGCCGGTGTGCTCGGACGCGGCGGCGCACACCTCCCCCAGGACGGTGCCGGGCCGTACGACGTCGGGGAGCAGCGACGCGGGGACACCGAGCTCGGCCATGACCTCCCGCGGCCAGCGCTCCTCGATGAGGTGGTAGCCGGTCTTCAGGGCGTGGCTGGCATCAGTGGCGGTGCGGCGCCCGGTCAGCCGCCAGGTGATCAGGTCGGACTGGTGCAGCAGCAGCGCGGTGCCGGACCGGGCGCGCGGCTCGTGCTCCAGCAGCCAGAGCAGTTTCGGCAGCGCCCAGGGCGCCTGCATGCGGCCATAGCCCAACTCGGCCCAGACGTGGGCGCCGACCTCATCGGCGCGCCGTGCCTGGACGGTGGCGCGACGGTCGTCGTACATGAGGCCGGGGGTGAGCGGTGTGCCGCGGGCGTCGGCGAGCAGGATGGTGCCGGAGGTGGCGTCCACGGCCACGCCTTTGAGCCAGTGCGGCGGGACGGTGCGCAGCGCCGAGCGGCACGCTGTGCCGACGGCGGCCCACCACTGGCCGGGGTCCTGTTCGTGGCGGTCGCCCTCGCGGTAGCCGTGCAGGGGTTCGCGGGCTTCGCCGAGGACGGCCCCGGTGGAGTCGACGGCGAGCACCCGCGCGCTCTGGGTACCGAGGTCGATGCCGACCCAGACGGCGTCCTGTCCGGTGTCACGCACGTTCGTCCTCCTCTCCGGTGGGGGCGTCCGAGAGAGTGTCGGCCATCCGTCGCCAGCCGGGCCGAGTCAGGTCGCGCAGTTCGACGAACCGCTCGTAGGTGTGGGCGTACAGCTTGGCCAGGTGGGCGTCGGGTTCCCGGACGGCGCGCAGCCGGACGTGGTTCTGGGCGGCCGTGGCGAGGTCGGGGGCGCGCCCGGTGGCGACGAGTCCGCTGAGGAAAGCGCCCTTGGCGCCGACCTCGGTGTCCGTGGAGCGGATGACGGGGACGCCGGTGACATCGGCGATGAGGCCGCACCACTGGTCGCTGTTGGCTCCTCCGCCGCTGAGCCGCAGCTCGGTGATGGGCATGCGCGATGCCGCCAGGCAGTCTTTCAGGACGAGGGTCAGCCCCTCGAACACCGAACGCGCCACGCGCGCCCGGTCGTGCTCCAGGGACAGCCCCCACCAGGTGCCGCGCGCGTGCGGGTCGAGGAACGGCGCCCGCTCCCCGGCGGGTGACAGGTAGGGGAGGAACAGGGGACCGCCGGGTTCGGGGCCCGCGCCCAGGGCGAGCCGGCCCAGCTCGGCCGGGCTCCCCGCGCCGAGGAGGGTGGCCGCCCAGGTGAGGATCTCGGTCCCGGCGAGGGTGGGGAACGCGCGCAGCAGGTGGCCGGTCGAGTCGAACGCGATCGTCAGGCCGCTGGGGTCCCCGGTGGTGTCGGGAGTGGTGGTGACGATCTCAGTGCACAGGGTGGTGCCCAGGATGCTGCAGGCCTGGCCGTCGGCGACGGCGCCGGTGCCCATTGCGGTGGCGGCGATGTCGTAGGGCGCCATGACGACCGGGAGGTCGGCGGGCAGCCCGAGGTCGGCCGCGGCGGCGGGGGTGAGCCCGCCGGTGCGCCGGTCGTCGCCGCGCACCTCGGGCAGCAGCTCGGCCGCCCATTCCAGGTCGAACAGGGCGAGGCCGGCGGGGTCGTAGCGGCGGGTGCGCAGGTCGAGGAAGGGAGCGGAGGCGTCGGATTCGTCCACCGCGATCGCGCCGGTGAGCCGGTGGAACACCCAGCCGCCACAGGTGAGAACGGAGGCGGTGCGGCGCAGGCGGTCGGGGTCGTTGCGGGACAGCCAGGTGAGCAGCGCGTTGGGCAGCCCGGCGAAGGTGAGCGAGCCGTTGCGGCGGAAGGCGGCGTCCAGGACGCCGTCGGCGCGCCACTCCTCGACGATGGCCGCCGTGCGGCCGTCCGACCAGAGGATGGCCGGTCCGGTGGGCCGCCCCGCGGCGTCCACCGGCCAGCAGCCGTCACCCTGGGCGGTGACGGCCAGGAAGCCGATCGGTTCGCGGACCTGTTCGCGAACCTCGCGGATGGCGGCGGCCACCGTGTGCCAGACATCGTCCATGTCCTGCTCGGCCCAGCCGGGCCGGGGGCGGCGCACCTCCGTGGCGCGGCGGGCGACGGCGACCTCGCTCCCGCCGTCGTCGAAGACGACGGCCTTGACGATCGAGGTGCCGACATCGACGGCGATGACCGCCATCAGTGTCCTCCTGTCGGTGGTGGGGCCGCCGCCCGGGGGCGGCGGCTGGGATTCTCATCGAGGGGTTGGGGGAACGGGTGGCGGGAAAGGCCACCTGTTACCGCTGGTCATTCCCCCTGTGGGGCGGAGACAGCAGTCTGCCGCTCGCCGACTTCCTCATGCGCGTCGCTGTGCGCGCTGCCGTCGCCCTGCTCGTCGGGCAGCTTGAGGAAGGCGGTCATGGCGGCGCTCGCCAGGTAGAGGACGGCGAAGATCCACATCACGCCGACCACGCCCAGCGGGCCGAGGAACACCGCGACGATGGCCGGTCCGGCGACGACGCTGGCGCCGGCGCCGAGGTTCAGGGCGGCCATGGCCTGGCCCTTGTGCTCGGGGGCCAGCGACGGCATCAGCGCCGACAGCGGCACGTACCCCGCCAGCGTCGCGCCGTAGAACGCCGCGACCAGGATGGCGAGGGCGTACTGCGGACCCGCGGCGGCGGGCACGTAGTAGAGCGCCAGGATGCTGATGGCCGAGCCGACGCCGCCGCACAGGGCAACCGTCCGGCGCCACCCCATCCGGTCGCCGATGACGCCGAAGACCAGGTTGAACCCGATGTTCGTGGTGAACATGACGGTGAGCAGCCGCAGCCACTCCTCCAGGGTGAAGCCCACGGTCTCGGTGAAGAAGATCGGGAGGAACACCATGAACCCGAACTGCGGCGCGGTGTTGATGGTGCGCACGATCGCACCGACACCGATGCGCGGGCGTCGCCAGAGGATGGTCAGGCTGCCGAGCAGCGTGACGAGCGGACGTTCGCCCTCCGGTGCCAGGCGTCGGTGGCCGGTGGGTTCGTGGACCAGCAGCAGGGCGATCAGGCCGCCGACGACGATGAGCCCGAGGGCGACCCAAAGGGTCGCGTAGGAGCCGATCCACGGCACCAGTCCGCTGGCCACCAGCGATCCCAGGGTGGGCAGCCCGCCGGTGAAGGCGAACCAGAACCAGCCCACGGCGGTGCCCAGGCGCTGCTGCGGGGTGGCCGCGGCGACCCACACCAGGAACCCGTAGGCGAAGAGCGGGTAGCCGAATCCGCGCAGGCCGTAGGTGAGCAGGATGAGCCGGTAGTCGACCGTGGTCAGGGCAATGGTGAGGAAGAGGGCGTGGCAGACGACCCAGACCCCCAAGCCGGTCCACATCACGCGGCGGGGTCCCCACATGTCGGAGAGCGCGCCGGAGAGCCAGGCGGCGATGGCGGCCGTTGTCCCGTACACGGTGAAGATGAAGGCCGCACGCTGTGCGCCGATGCCGTGGTCCTGCAGGTACGGGGACAGGTATCCGAATTCAACGCCGTCGCCGATCATAAAGATGAGCAGGCCGATGAAACCCCATGCCAGCGGACGGGGGATGCCGATCCGCTCGGTCCAGTGGCGGCGCGCGGGCGCCGCCTCAGACCGCGGATCGATGTGTGTGCTGGACACCGAGGTCACCTCTCTCTTCGGGGCCGGTCGTCGCGGATCCGGCCGTTGGACCTGGTGCGGTACCGCCTACGAGGTCCATGAAAGAGGCAGAGTGTTATGGGCCACAAGACTTTTCCACGGACGCATCACACATCCGTGGGCGTCGAATGTGACTCTCGTGATCTCCTCCCTCTTCATAGCGGGAGTCTGGCGCGTTTCCCTGTTGTTAAATATTGTTAGATCTCACACAGCATCGCAGCCGCGAGGAAAAGGGGCCCATGCCGCACCGACCATCGACCGACCGGGACACCGCGGCGCGGGGAGCCGACCGGCACGCCCGGCAGCTGGGTATCCGCCAACGGGTCGCCGACGCCGGGTTCGCGCGCGTGGAGGCGCTGGCCGAGGAGTTCGACGTCAGCCCGATGACGATCCACCGCGATCTCGACGCCCTGCAGTCGCAAGGTTGGCTGCGCAAGGTCCGCGGCGGTGCCACGACCCAGACCTCGGCGGTGTTCCACGGAGACCTCGAAGAGCGCACGGCCGCGATGCCCGAGGTGAAGAACCGGCTCAGCGCCGCCGCGCTCAAGCTCGTCTCCCCCGGGCACTCGGTGATGCTGGACGAGAGCACCACGGCCCTGTACGTGGCCAGGCGGCTGCCGCAGCGCGCGCCGCTGACCGTCATCACCAACTTCCTGACCGCCCTCAAGGCGCTCGCCGGGGTACCCGGAATCGACGTGGTGGCGCTGGGCGGCGCCTACTATCCCGCCTACGACGCCTTCCTGGGACTGCACACCGCCGACGCCGTGGGCTCGTTCCGGGCCGACGTGCTGTTCATGTCGACCACCGCCATCACCCACGGCACCTGCTACCACCAGTCCCAGGAGACCGTGCACGTCAAGCGGGCGCTGATGGAGGCGGCGGAACGCCGGGTGCTGCTGGTCGACCACAGCAAGTTCACCCGACAGGGGCTCTACGCCCTGGCGCCGCTGACCCGCTTCGACCTGGTCATCGTGGACGACGGACTCCCCCGCGACGAGCTGCGCCGCATTCGCGACGCGGGGGTCGAGGTGCAGGTGGTGCCGTGCTGACCACCGACGTTTCACCGCCGTCGGCGCAGTCCCTCCGCTGATCTCGGGGATATCGGGGCCAAAATCGCCCGTGAGACCCCACTATCCCCGAGATCAACGCGAGCGGTCAGGAGGCGGTGAGCAGCTGAGAAGCGGCCAGGTCCCGGTAGAGGTCGTCGGAGTCGACCAGCTCCGCGTGGGTGCCCACCGCGCGGACTATCCCGGCGTCGAGCACAACGATGCGGTCGGCGCTGGTCACCGTGGACAGCCGGTGCGCGACGACCATGACGTTGGTGTCGCGCGCGGCGTCCAGCATGACCTCCTTGAGCGCTGCCTCGTTGGCGGCGTCCAGCTGCGATGTGGCCTCGTCCAGCAGGAGCAGGCGCGGGCGGCGCAGCAGTGCCCGCGCGATGGCCACGCGTTGGCGCTCGCCGCCGGAGAGGGTGGTGCCCCGGTGCCCGACGGCACTGTCGATGCCGTCGGGCAGGCGGCCGACCAGCTCCGACAGGCGCGCCCGCCGCACAACCTCGGCGATCTCGTCCGCGGTGGCGTCGGGGGCCGCCAGCACCAGGTTCTCCTGCAGTGTCCCGTCCAGCACCGGCGCGTCCTGCTCCACGTACCCGATGGCGCCGCGCAGCCCGGCCAGCGGCCAGTCGCGCACGTCCACGCCGTCGACGGCGACGGTGCCGCCCGTGGCGTCGTAGAACCGCTCCAGCAGCGAGAAGACGGTGGTCTTGCCCGCCCCGGAGGGGCCGACCAGGGCGGTGAGCCCGGCTCCGGCCGCCTCGAACGTGACGCCGTGGTGGACCAGCGGCAGGCCGTCGGCGTAGCGGAAGAGCACATCGGTGAGGGCGACCCGGGCGGGCCGCCGTGTCCCGGGGACCGGCGAGCGGGGGAATCCGTTGTGCGCGGTGTCGGTGTCGCTCCTCCCGGGGTCGGCGATGGCGTCGCTCGCGTCCGCGTCTTCCGCCGGTTCCGGGCGGTGGGCGTCGGTGTCCTCCCGCTCCAGGTTGCCGACCTCGTCGATGCGCCGGACGGCGGCCAACCCGCTCTGCAGTTCGGTGGCGGCGTTCACCAGCGTGCTGATCGGCTCCATGAGGTAGAAGAGCAGCAGCAGGAAGGCGATGAGCGAGGAGACCTCCAGCGAGCCGGAGGCGACCCGGGCGCCGCCTACCCCCAGCACCGCCAGGAACGCGATGTTGGTCGACAGCCAGGCCGTCACACCGGCGACCGCGCTCCAGCCGGCCTCGGCCACGCCCTTGCGCCAGGCGCGCTGCGCCGCCGCGTCGAGATGACGGATCTCGGCGGTCTCGGCCGAGGACGCCTTTATGGTGCGGAACGCCCCGAAGATCCGCTCCAGCTTGGATCCCATCTCGCCGAGTGCTGCCTGCGAGGCCTCGGTGGCCCGGCCGATCCGGGGCAGGACCACGACCATGGTGACAGCGGCGAGGACGATCACCACGGCCGTCACCCCGAACAGCACCGGGTCCATCCAGGCCATGAGGACGATCCCCGCCACCAGGAGCACCGAGCTGGTGAAGGCGTTGCTGATGCCACTGGTGGCGACGGTGCGCAGCAGTGTGGTGTCGGCGGTGAGCCGGGAGACGAGGTCGCCGGGCTTGAGCCGGTCCACCTCGGCGACGCGGAGCCGGATGAGCCGGGAGACGAGTTGTTGGCGGACCGCCAGCACGACACTCTGCCCGGTGCGCTCCAGCACGAACGTCCCCATCGCGCTGATGACCGCGCCGCCGATGACAGCAGCGGTGAGGAGGAGCAGGGGCCGGGCGAGCGACTCCCCCGCACCCAGCGCGTCGATGACGACCTTGGCGACGAGCGGCTGGACGAGGCCGGTCAGGCCGCCGAGGAAGGTCAGCAGGCCCCCGGCGAGCAGGACCTTCCAGTGCGGCCGCGCGTACTCCCAGATGCGGCGCGGCGATGCCTTGGGGGCCTCGCGCAACTCCTCCGCGTGCGGGCCCCGCTGTCGCCGCTCCGACACGACCATCTCGTCCCCCATTCGTTCTCGTCCACGGACAGCGAGCACTCATCCTTGGGCGAAGGACGAGCCGACATCAACCGGATTTCCGGATGGCACCGGCATTGCTCACGAAGGCAGCATGCCCCCTTCCGCTTACAGACGGCTGACACCGTCGCCACGCCCACGCACACGGCCCGCGCCACCTCCTCCGATGGCGCGCTCGGGCCAATTGGCGGCAATATTCCAAACTCGATTCGGTTTGCGGACCCCCGCGGCTCGCGCCACTAGTTACTCGCGAGTAGCATGAGGGGCACAAGTCACCCACCTGCTTGAGAAGGAGGGGCAATCGTGCCGCGAACTGCCCGCGATGTCGTGTTTGTCGACGGGGCTCGGACTCCGTTCGGCAAGGCCGGCAAGGGCCTCTATGCTGAGACGCGCGCCGATGACCTCGTGGTCCGGGTCATCCGAGAGCTGCTGCGCCGCAACCCCGGTCTGCCGCCGGAGCGCATCGACGAGGTCGCCATCGCCGCCACCACCCAGATCGGCGACCAGGGGCTGACGATCGGCCGCAGCGCCGCCCTCCTGGCCGGGCTGCCCCGCAGCGTCCCCGGCTACGCCATCGACCGCATGTGCGCCGGTGCGATGACCGCCGTCACCACCACCGGTGCCGGCATCTCGTTCGGCGCCTACGACATCGCCATCGCCGGCGGTGTCGAGCACATGGGCCGCCACCCCATGGGTGAGGGCGTCGACCCCAACCCGCGCTTCCTCTCCGAGAAGCTGGTCGACCCCTCCGCCCTGGTCATGGGCAACACGGCGGAGAACCTGCACGACCGCTACCCGTCCATCACCAAGGAGCGCTCCGACGCCTACGCGGTGCGCAGCCAGGAGAAGGTCGCCAAGGCCTACGCCGACGGCAAGATCCAGCAGGACCTGGTCGAGGTGCTGGTCCGCTCCGCCGAGCAGGGCTACGGCCTGGCCACCGACGACGAGCCGCCGCGGCCCGGCACCACCCTGGAGAGCCTCGCGGGGCTCAAGACGCCGTTCCGTCCGCACGGCAACGTGACCCCGGGCAACGCCGCGGGTCTGAACGACGGCGCCACCGGTGCCGTGATCGCCGCCGAGGACGTCGCCACCGAACTGGGCCTGGACGCCAAGATGCGCCTGGTCGACTTCTCGTTCGCCGGTGTCGAGCCGGAGGTCATGGGTGTCGGCCCGGTCCCGGCCACCGAGAAGCTGCTCGCCCGCCAGGGCCTGAGCATGGACGACATCGGCCTCATCGAGATCAACGAGGCGTTCGCCGTCCAGGTGCTGGCCTTCCTGGAACACTTCGGCCTCGCCGACGACGACGCCCGCGTCAACCCGTGGGGCGGCGCCATCGCCCTGGGCCACCCGCTCGCCTCCTCGGGCGTACGGCTGATGCTCCAGCTCTCCCGGCTCTTCGCCGAGCGGACCGACGTCCGCTACGGCCTCACCACGATGTGTGTGGGCATGGGCATGGGCGGAACCGTGCTCTGGGAGAACACGAACTGGGAAGGGAACGCCAAGTGAGCACCCCGATCGAACAAGCACGGGAGCTGTTCAGCGACGAGGTCGTCACCAAGGCCTTCGCGCGCGACATCGAACTCCCCTACGGCGCGGGCAAAGCCGTCCTGATCACCCTGGACAACGGCCACGACCACACCAAGCCGAACACCTTCGGCCCCGGCGGGCTGCTGGAGCTGGACGCCGCCATCGAGGCCGCCAAGGCCCGCACCGACATCGTCGCGGTGGCCGTCACCGGCAAGCCGTTCATCTTCGCCGTCGGCGCCGACCTCACCGGTGTGCCCAAGGTCGAGAACCACGAGCAGGCCCACGCCATCGGCAAGCTCGGCCACGACGTGTTCCGCAAGCTCGGTGAACTCGACGTGCCGACGTTCGCGCTGATCAACGGCGCGGCCATGGGCGGCGGCGTCGAGGTGGCGCTGCACTGCACCTACCGCACCGTCTCCGCCGGTGTCCCGGCGTTCGCGCTGCCCGAGACCTTCCTCGGCCTCGTGCCCGGCTGGGGCGGCACCTACCTGCTCCCCAACCTCATCGGTGCGGAGAAGGCCCTCAAGATCATCATCGACAACCCGATGAACCAGAACAAGATGATCAAGGGCCCGCAGGTGCACGAGATGGGGATCGCCGACGCGATCTTCGAACCGGCCGACTTCGTCGAGGAGTCGCTGCGCTGGGCGGCCAAGGTCATCAAGGGCGACGTCACCGTCGAGCGCCCCGAGGTGGACAAGGGCGAGGCCTGGGACCAGGCGATCAACAACGCCCGCTTCATGGTGGAGGGCAAGCTGCACGGGGCCGCCCCGGCGCCGGTGCGCGCGCTGGACCTGGTCGCCGCGGCCAAGGACCGCACGCGCGACGAGGGCTTCGCCGCCGAAGACGACGCGCTCGCCGACCTCATGATGAGCGACACGCTCAAGTCCGGGCTGTACGCCTTCGACCTGGTGCAGAAGCGCGCCAAGCGCCCCGCCGGAGCCCCGGACAAGCAGCTGGCGCGCAAGGTCACCAAGGTCGGCGTGGTGGGCGCGGGCCTCATGGCCGGGCAGCTCGCCCTGCTGTTCGCGCGCCGCCTCGGCGTGCCGGTGGTCATGACCGACCTCGACCAGGAGCGCCTGGACAAGGGCGTCGACTACGTGCACGGCGAGGTCGACAAGCTGCTGGCCAAGGGCCGCGTGAACGCGGACAAGGCCTCCCGGCTCAAGAGCCTGGTCACCGGTTCGCTGACCAAGGACGCCTTCTCCGACGCCGACTTCGTCATCGAGGCCGTCTTCGAGAAGATGGAGGTGAAGCAGCAGGTCTTCGCCGAGGTCGAGGCGGTCGTCCCGGCCGAGACCGTGCTGGCGACCAACACCTCCTCGCTGTCCATCACCGAGATGGCCAGCAAGCTCAAGCACCCCGAGCGCGTGGTGGGCTTCCACTTCTTCAACCCCGTCGCCGTTCTCCCGCTGCTGGAGATCATCCGGGGCGAGAAGACCGACGACGCCACGCTGGCCACGGCCTTCGCCACCGCCAAGACACTGAAGAAGTCGGCGGTGCTGTGCAAGGACGCCCCGGCGTTCGTGGTGAACCGGCTGCTCACCCTGTTCATGGGCGAGGTGCTGGCCGCCGTCGAGGAGGGCACCGAGCCCGAGGTCGCCGACCGCGCTGTCGCTCCGCTGGGCCTGCCGATGTCACCGCTGCTCCTGCTGCAGCTGGTCGGTCCGGCCGTGGCGCTGCACGTCTCCGAGACGCTGAACGCCGCCTTCCCGGAGCGCTTCGGCGTCTCCGAGCAGCTGCGCACCCTGGTGGGCGCGGGCAAGACGGCCATCTACGGCCCGGACTTCGCCATCGACCCCGAGGTCAAGAAGCTGTTCACCGGCGGCGGCAGCCCCTCCTCCGAGGAGCAGATCCTGGACCGCGCCATCAGTGCGCTGGCCCGCGAGATCAAGATCATGCTGGACGAGGGCGTGGTCGCCAAGCCGGCCGACATCGACCTGTGCCTGATCACCGGCGCCGGGTGGCCGTTCCACCTGGGCGGCATCACGCCGTACCTGGACCGGTCGGGTGTGTCGGAGAAGGTCAACGGCGAGCAGTTCCACCCGGACGGCCTCTCCGCTCTGTCCTAAACCTGGGGCGCATCGCGCTCCTGGAATCCCGACAGAGCGCGGCAAGTCCTCGAATATCAGTCGGAATCCCACAACGGCCCTCGAACCTTCCGGTCCGAGGGCCGTTGCCGTTCTATCCTTGGGAGATGACCGGTCCAACGGATCAGTTCACCGTCCGTGACACGTTCCGCGTTACGTGGGACGGAGCCGGGCTGGCGGCGGGATGCCTGATCTTCGCCGGGATGGGGGCCGCCCTGGTGGCGCGCGGCGGTATGGCCGATATCGTCATCGGCCTGCTGGCCGTGGTGATGTTCGGCGGCGGCGGGCTGCTGGCGGCCTCCCGTGTGCTGTCCCGGCGGCCGACGCTGGCCCTGGACTCCGAGGGCGTGCGCGTCGTCGCGCGCTGGCCGCGCTCGTCGTCCGATGACCTGTGGCTGGCCTGGGACGACATCGCGCTCATCCGGGTGTGCTCCCAGGACATCCCCTACCAGCGCGGCGCGGTCCGCCAGTGGTATCTCGTCTTCGTTCCGCACGCTGAGGCCGACCAGCCGTTCCACCCGCCAGCGCCATGGGAGCCCAACCGCGCCGTGCGCGTCCGCCGCACCTGGAACCACACCGTGGACGAGGTGGTGGCCGCGGCCCGCCGACACCGTCCGGGGCTGGCGTTCGACGACCGCCGCCCGCCGGGCATGTGCCGGGAGCGCATCGACTGACGGCTCGGCGGACAGCGTGGCCGACGCCCCGCGAACCGCGCACGATCCCGGGCCCCTCCCCTGCGCCAATCGACCAAGAGTGTCGCGATGGTTGCTCTACGATTGGGAAAACTCGTGAAAAGCCTGGCCAGGCCGACAGAATGGGGAGCGGGAGGACGCCTTGGGTGGCGGATACGTGACTCTGGAACAGGTCGCCCAGCACGCCGGAGTATCGCTCGCCACCGCGTCACGGGTGCTCAACGGCAGCACCCGGCAGGTCGGCCGGAAGCTGGCCGAACGGGTCAGCGCCAGCGCCAAGGAGCTCGGCTACCTCGCCAACCCCTCAGCGCAGACCCTGGCGCGCAACACCAGCTGCCTGGTGGGACTGGTCGTGCACGACATCGCCGACCCCTACTCCTCCAGCATCGCGGCAGGGGTCGCCCGGGTGGCCGAGGGTGAGGGTCTCGTCGTCGTCCTGGGCACCACCGGACGCGTACCCGCGCGCGAGGTCACCCTCATGTCCACGCTGCGCGCCCACCGCGCCCGCGCGGCGGTGCTGATCGGCAGCCGCACGACCGACCCGGCTGATCTCGTCCGGCTGGGCGAGGAGATCAGCGCGCTGGTCAAGCAGGGCGGCAGTGTGGCCTCTGTGACCCAGGAGGGGCTGCCCGCGCACACCGTGGTCCCCGACAACCGGGGCGGCGCCGCCGACCTGGCCCGTCACCTCATCGCCCAGGGCCACCGCCGCTTCGCCGTCCTGGCGGGGCCGACGGAGCTGCGCACCGCACTCGACCGCCTGGACGGCTTCCGCTCGGCTCTCGCCGGCGCGGGTATCGCGCTGGCCCCCAGCAACGTGGTGCACGGGGGGTTCACCCGCGATGGCGGGTATGAGTCCGCCCGGCGGCTGCTCGCGGCCAGGACCGACGCGACCTGCCTCTTCGCCGTCAACGACGTGATGGCGACCGGCGCCATGGCCGCTGTCCGCGACACGGGACTGCGGGTACCCGCGGACCTGTCCGTCGCCGGGTTCGACGACATCCCCGCGCTGCGCGACCTCACCCCCGGCCTCACGACGGTGCGCCTTCCTCTGGAATGGATGGGGCGGGAGGCAGCGTGCCTGGCACTGCGTGAAGACGGGGACACCGACGAGCCGACCACCGTCCCGGTCGCCGGCACGGTCGTGGAACGGGAGAGTACGGCCCCGCCGGGGCGGCCCGGGGGCTGATGCGGCGCCCGGGATGCGTCCGCGGCGACGGCTCAGCTCTGGCGCAGGAGGGTCAGTCCGAGCATGGTCGCGGTGTGCAGCACGTGGCGGCCCTCGGAGCGGCTGGAGATCAACGCAGCGTCGCGCAGGACGGCGGCGTGCTTGCTGACCGTCGCGGGTGAGACCCCGGCGGCGCGGGCGAGGTCGGTGGTGGTGGCGGACCGTTCGGCGAGGAGTTCGAGGATCCAGGCGCGCGTGGGGCCGACCAGCGCGGCGAGGGCGCGGGCGGCGCTGTCCTGGTCGTCGGGGGTGTCCCACCCGGGTTCGGGGCCGACGGGGTAGACGATCACCGGCGGCAGGCCGGGGTCGGCGAAGCTCACCGGGTGGCGCCAGCAGAAGAAGGAGGGGACCAGGCGCAGACCGCGCCCGTCGAGGTGGAGGTCCTGGTCGACGGGGTAGTTCATCTCCAGGACCGGGGTTTGCCAGCGTGCGAACGGGGCCAGTGAGTCCAGCAGCGCCTCGCCGCCGCCGTGCATGAGCGCGCGGGTGCGGGTGGCGAGGTCGGCCCGGACCGTGGACTGGATGGCCTGCCAGTGCGGTTCGATCGCGCTGCGGTAGTAGTGGCGCAGCGCGTCGCCCACCACGCGCAGGAACGGCTGGTCGCCGCGGGCCAGCGCACCGAACCAGGGCTGGGGCCGGCTGGTGGACGCCAGCAGGTCCATCTCGTCCCGCAACCGGGCGATCGGTGTGCCCAGGACGGCCTCGACGCCGGATTCCAGGTCCCTGTGCCCGTCGGCGGGGGTGAGGAAGTCCGGGAAGTAGGACGCGCACGGCGACAGCGCGGTCAGCATGCGCCAGGCCCAGCGCGTGGTGCCGTCGCCGTCCAAGTACCGGGTGCTGCCGCGCCGCCATTCCCCGAACACCAGCCTGCCCTGGGTGTTCTGGAGTAGGTGCAGGCTGTTGACGATCTCCCACATCGGATCCGGAGCGTCGGCCATCCGGATACGCAGCAGGTCGTCCGGGGTGAAGTGGATCCGCAGTCTCATGTCCCTCCGACGCCACCGGGGATGCGTCCGGCAACGTCCGCTGTGTCCCATTTCGGCCACACGTTGTCGCGACAGGGAAAACGTCCCCCGCCCGCGCCGCCGATGCAGAAGCGTAAGCCATCGATCATCCGGGTGCAGAAAGGTACAGAACGGTGGACTTCGGGATTCTGGGGACGCTGGAGGCCAGGGCCGAGGGGCGTCGGCTGTCGATCGGCGGGCGACGCGCACAGCTGGCCATGGCGGCGCTGCTGCTGCGCCCCGGCCGTGTCGTGCCGGTCGACCAGCTGATGGCGGTGCTGTGGGAGGACTGGCCGCCCGCCTCAGCCCGAACTCAGGTGTCCATCGTCATGTCCGGACTGCGGCGGACGTTCCGCGCTGCGGGGAGTGAGAGCGAGATCATCGAGACTCGGGACGCCGGATACCGGCTGCGGTCCGAGCGAGTGCGCATCGACACACTGACCGCAGAACGGCGCGTGACCGAGGCGCGCCGTGCCATGCGGGAGGGACGGACGGTTGAGGCGGCGCGCGGCCTGCGCGCGGCGCTCGCACTGTGGCGGGGACCCGTTCTGGGCGGGCTGGACGTCCCGGGGTTCGCGGCGCCCATCCGCCGCTGGGAGGAGCTGCGCTGGCGGATGGCCGAGGAACTCGCCGAGGCCGAACTGGCCCTCGGCCACCACCATGAGCAGATCGGAGACCTGACCTCGCTCGTGGCCGAGGCCCCCTACAACGAGCGTGTGCGGGCCCTGCTGATGACGGCGCTGGCACGC
This sequence comes from Nocardiopsis gilva YIM 90087, assembly GCF_002263495.1. NCBI lineage: Bacteria > Bacillati > Actinomycetota > Actinomycetes > Streptosporangiales > Nocardiopsidaceae > Nocardiopsis > Nocardiopsis gilva. The sequence continues at coordinate 3,977,108 of NZ_CP022753.1, forward strand.
GCGGGACGCCAGGCCGACGCCCTCGCCGTCTACCGGGACGGGCGGCGCGTTCTCGACGAGGAGCTGGGGCTGGAGCCCGGACGGGCGCTGCGGGAGCTGCACGCGGCCATCCTGCGGGACGATCCCGCCGTGGGTGGACCGGACGGCCCGGCACGGCCCGCCCCCGGTATCCGGCCCGCTCAACTGCCGCAGGCGGTGGCCTCCTTCACCGGCCGACGGGCAGAGATGGACGCCCTCGACTCACTGCCGCCGGACCGGGATCGGGGGAGCGACCGCCACCTGGCCATCTGCGCCATCACCGGAGTGGCAGGGGTGGGCAAGACCGGGCTGGCACTGCACTGGGCGCACCGGGCCGCCACGCAGTTCCCCGACGGCCAGCTCTACGCGGACCTGCGAGGCTCGCGGGGTGAGGCTGGGGGTGACGGGCCGGCGTCAGCAAACGTCGTACTCCAGCGGTTCCTGCGCGCGCTGGGCGTAGCCACGGCGGACATCCCCGACGATCCGGAGGAGCAGGCCGCGATGTACCGCAGCCTCCTGCAGGGGCGGCGCATGCTGGTGGTCCTCGACGACGCCGATTCGGCCGCCCAAGTGCGCCCACTGCTGCCGGGCTCGCATGCGTGCTGCGTCGTCGTCACCTCCCGTGCACCTCTGGAGGAGCTGATCGCCCACGCGGGCGCCCGGCCGCTCCCCCTGGCCCCACTAAGCCGCGACGCCGCCTCGGAACTGCTGCGCCGGGTGGCGGGAGACGCCCTGGCATCCGCCTCCCCGGCCGAGATCGACCACCTCGCCGAGCACTGCGGCCGCCTCCCCCTCGCCCTGCGCACCGCGGCGGCGCGGCTGGCGGCCAGGCCGCGCCCCGCCGGCGACGGGCTCCCGGCCCCTCGGCATGAGGCGTCGGTGGAGGCACTGGAGGCGTGCGGATGCGGATGACGACCCGCCGTCGCGGACGCTGAGCCCCGCGGCGGCACGGGTGCCCCGGTGCGGACGAGTCGACGCCGCACGACCCCGACGGCCCACCGGCGTCGATCCCGGTGTCCCGAACCCTGCCGGCGGGCGGTCGCGTGCCGAGCGAAAGAGGTGCGACCGCCCGCCGGGGCCTCACGCGGCGGCCCGACCGCGCCACGGTTGCGGCTTACCCGCGCGGTCGGGCACTCGCCGCCCCGGAAGCGGTCGGCCCCCACGCGTGCGGCCCGCTGTCTTCCGGGCCGCACGCCCCGCCGACACGCCTCCGGTGCTCCGGGCGCCGAGCGCCACCGGGCAGGTGCGGGTGCGGCTAGTTCACCCACTTGTGGGATCGCATCGGCGCCCCCTCCCACAGGGTCCTCTTCGCACCCGGCGAGATCTTCTTCCCCAGCTTCGTCTTGTAGTTCGTGTCGATGTACACCTGGACGTGGTCGAGGTTGCCCTTGTACCCGTTGTTCCAGTACGACGACACGAGGAAGTGGGGGTTGCACTGGACGGCCCCGCCCCACCAGTCGGGGTCGTTGCCGTTCCAGGCGCACCTGGTGCCGGTCCCGTTCTTACCGCTCCATACGCAGAAGTCGCCCTTGGCACACGAGCCGTGCCACCCCGCGATCGCGGGAGCGACCGGGGCGGCCGCGGCGGTGCTCGGCACGCCGATCACGGCCGCGGCCGCTGCCGCCAGCGCTCCCAGGGCGATACGCGTCCTCTTCATCTGCTCCAACTCCAAAGTCCTCAGTCGCGCTCGGTCGCATCGATGGCAGAGGACGGCCCGCGGCATGGCGCATGGACCCGGAACCGTCCTCCCGCTCCGGAATCAGCCGCGCCGCGTCACTTCCACTGGTGGGAACGCATCGTCGTGGGCTTGATGTTGTGCCCACTCGACGACGGCGGAAGGGGGTCGTAGATGCCCTGCCGGTAGTTGGCTTTCTGGTAGAACCAGACCGTGTCGTACTTGCCCTGGTAGCCGTTGTTCCAGACGGACTGGACCTTGAAGCCGTGCGGCCGACACTGGACGGCGCCGCCCTGCCAGTCCGGGTCGTTGCCGTTCCAGGCGCACCTGGTGCCGGTCCCGTTCCGGCCGCTCCACACGCAGACGTCGCCCTTGGCGCACTTCCCCTGCCACGCGGACGCCGCGGCCGCCTGCAGCCGCATACCGGTGTCCTGCGTGCCGACCTCAGCCATGGCGGCAGCGGGGACGCCGAAGGTGGCGAGTCCCGCGACCGCCAGGACGCTCAGAAACCTGCGCGCCGTTCTCATGCCCTGTCTCCGTTCCTCTGATCCCACGAATCGCTCTGTGAAAGCGAGAGGAACGCTACGGGCCTGATTTATCAGCGCCTTATCGTCCGGTTATCGGCACTGTCGGCCCGCGATACGACCGGTGCGGTCTGGGGGCGCGGATCCGACTCCTCCCCCTCGCTGATTCCGATGCGGTCGTGCAGCCACCGCAGCGGGCGCGGGAGCCACCAGTTGGCGCGGCCGAGCAGGCGCATCCCGGCGGGGACCAGCAGGGCGCGCACGAGAGTCGCGTCGACGATCACCGCGACAGCGAGGCCGATGCCGATGATCTTGAGGGACAGCAGGGCCGAGGACCCCATCGCGACCATGACCACGACGAGCAGCATGGCCGCGCTGGTGATGATCCCGCCGGTGCGCTGCAGGCCGACGGCGACCGAGTGGGTGTTGTCCCCGGTGCGCAGGTACTCCTCGCGGACCCGGCTGAGCAGGAACAGCTCGTAGTCCATCGCCAGTCCGAAGGCCACGATGAGGATGAGGACGAGGTAGGTGGGGTCGATGGTGCCCACGGCGTCGAAGCCGAGCAGCCCGGCCAGGTGGCCGTCCTGGAAGCCCCAGATGACCACGCCCAGCGACGCGCCCAGGGACAGGAAGCCCATCACGATGGCCTTGATCGGCAGCACCACCGACCCGAAGGCTAGGAAGAGCAGCACGATGGTGATCGCCATGACGAAGACCAGCGTCCACGGCACCGCGTTGACGATCGCGTCGATGTTGTCGTTCTGGACCGCTGCCGCCCCGCCCACCAGGACCTGGTCGGCGCCCTCCGGCGGGGTTTCGGCGCGCACGTCGTCCACCAGGTCCGCGGTCTCCGGATCGTCGGTCTCGCCCTTGTAGGCGACGGTCACGTGGGCGGCGTCGTCGTCGGTACGGGACACCTCGGCGTTGACGGCGCCGGGGAGGTCATTGAGGCGGTCGGCGTAGTCCTCCAGGCCCTTCTTGGCCATGTCGCCGGTGAGGACGACGTCGATCTGGCCGACGCCACCGGCGGGAAAATCGTTGCGCAGGGTGTCGGTGGCGATCCGGCTGTTGGAGTCCTCCGGCAGGTAGCGCTGGTCGGTGGAGCCGACGTGGGTGAAGACCAGCGCGGAGGCGAAGGCGAGCAGGACGCCGCCGACGGACGCCAGGTAGAGCGACGGCCTGCGCATGACGCTGTGCGCCAGGCGGGCCCAGGCACCGGTGCCGGTCGCGACGGGGGCGGCGGTGGCGGCGGCCCGGGGGCGGAACAGGCGCAGCTGGAGGGCGTCGATCCTGTGGCCGACGACCGCGAGGAGCGCGGGCAGCACCACGAGGGCCGCCAGCATGTCGAAGAGCACGACGGCGATGCCGCCCAGGCCGATCGACCTGAGGATCGGCTGCGGGAAGAAGAGCAGCCCGGCGAAAGCGATCATCACCGTGACTCCGGAGAACGCGACGGTGCGGCCCGCGGTGGCCAGGGTGCGGGCGATCGCCTCCCGGGTGTCGGCGCCGTCGCGGGCGGACTCCTCGCGGAAGCGGTTGACCATGAACAGGCCGTAGTCGATGGCCAGGCCGAGGCCGAGCAGGGTGGCGACGTTGACGGCGAAGACCGACACCTCGGTCAGGTAGGTGAGCGCGCGCAGCATGGTGAGGGAGCCGAGGATGGCCAGCCCGCCCACGGCCAGGGGCATCAGCGCGGCGACGACCCCGCCGAAGATGACCACGAGGAGGACGAGCAGCATGGGCAGCGAGATCATCTCGGCGGTGACGACGTCGCTCTCGGCCCGGTCGGAGATCTCCTTGCCCACGCCGAGATTGCCGCCGACGTAGGTGTCCAGGGGCCCGGCGTCGAGGTCGTCGGCGATGGCCTTGTAGGAGGCCATGCGGTCGTCCTTGGTCTCGCCCTTGAGGGTGATGGGCACATAGGTGGCCATCTTGTCCTCGGAGATGAGGGCGCCGCGCTCGCGGTCGGAGAGGCCCTTGTCCAGGTAGCTGGTGGCGGAGGCGACCTTGTCCTTGGGAAGTCCCTCGACCGTCTTGCGGACGTTGGCCACGAAGACCGGGTTGTCGACCTTGAGCTCGCTGCTGCTGTAGACGGCGATGACGTCGACGGCGTCGTGCCCGAACTCGTCCTCGAGGAGCTCGCCGGCCCGGGTGGACTCGGAGCCGGGGTCTTCGAACCCGCCGTGGCTGACCGCACTGAACAGGCCCGTCCCCCAGCTGAGGGCGAAGGCGATGAACAGCGCCGTGGCGGCGAGCACCCAGATCCGTCGTCGGTAGGTGAACCGCCCAAGGCCTGCGAACATGAATCGGTCCTCCGGCGTGACTGTTAACGTGAGATACGGAGCACGGTGAACGCTGTTTGCTTACAGTGTTCACTAGAACTTGCGTCATTCACCGATGTCAATGTGACCTATGACATCCCGACCCGCGCTGCCCGCAAGACCGAGCGCGGCCAGAAAGGCGACACCAGTGCACGTCGAGGAGGAGAAGCCGACAGCAACGGCGCTGTCACGGCGCGAACGGGTTCGGGAGGCCACAGCGCAGGAGATCAAGCAGATCGCGCGCCGCCACCTCGTCGAACAGGGGCCCCCGGGGGTATCGCTACGCGCCATCGCGCGCGAGATGGGCATGACCGCACCCGGCCTGTACCGGTACTTCAACAGTCTCGACGATCTGCTGTCCTCGCTGACAGCCGACTTCTTCACCGAGCTTACCGAGGCCGTCCAAGCGGCTGATCAGTCCCTGCCCGAAGACGACGTCGACGGCCGCATCCTCGCCTCCCTTCGGGCGTTCCGCACGTGGGCCCTGGCCAACCGCGCGGAGTTCGCCCTGATGTTCGGCCCGCCCGGGCCGCACCACCGCAGACACGAAGGCGGCGCGTTGGAGGCCGGGCAGCGCTTCGCCGCGATCTTCTTCGCCCTCTTCGACCGCCTGCTGCAGGAGCGGCGCTTCGAGGTGCCCGAGGACGCGGATCTGTCGCCCGTGCTGTGCCGCCAGTTGGAGGCCTTCGCCGAGCAGACCGGATTCACGACGGAGAACGTCTCCCTCGGCGCGCTGCGCGTGCTCACCTCCTGTTGGGTGCGGCTCTACGGCCTGGTGTGCATGGAGGTCTTCCAGCACCTGTCCTTCGTCATGGCCGACATGGAGCCGCTCTTCGAAGCCGAGCTGCCCGACATCCTGCGCACGGTGGGCGTCACCTACCGCGCCCCCTGACCTCCCCGCCCTCTCTTCGACCCGGCCCGCTCTGTCGGCTTCGACCGAAGCCGACAGAGCGGGCAGCCAGGATGGGCAGGCGTTCGACCTGGTCCGATCACCCGTTTCGCACCGATCACGACAACGGTCGACGGTTGCGGCGGAAACATCGGCCACTCCCGGCCAGGCGGGACGGGCCGCCGAACTACCGGCCCTGTCGCTTGTCCGAATAAGGTTGATCGTCACGCTTGCCCGCGCGCAGCAGAACAGAAGGATCAACCTAGTGGACACCTCCCCCGATGGTGAGCCCATGCCCGTGAGCGACGTCCCGCCCGAGTCCGCGGGCGCGTCCGGCCCAACGCCCGACACGGGTCGGCCCACCGACCCGCGGGACTCTCCGCGGGAACCTCCCGGCCACCCGCCGCAGGCCGCGGGCCCGCCCCCAGCCGAAGGGCCACCGACCGCCGCCCCGAGCGGACCGGGACCGCGGTCGCAACCGGCGCGTGAGCCCCAGGGCCCGACCCCCGTGAACGCGGCACCGCAGCGTCCCCCGATGCCCCCGCCCCACGGCCGGCAACCCCCGCCGCACCCCGGACCGGGACCGCGCCCCGCGTTCCCTCCTCCGCCTCCCCCACAGGCGCCGCGCCCGCCCTACGGCCCGCACGGGCAGCCGGGACAACCGGGTCCATCACACCAGCCGGGCCAGCCACACCCCTACGGTCGCCCCGGCCCCCAGGGCCCACAGGGCCCTTACGGGCCGTACGGCGCCCCCGTTCCCCAGGGCGTGCCCCCTCGGGGAATCCCCGCACAGGGGATGCCGGGACAATTCGGCGCCTACCCCCCGGTCGCACCACCGCCCCGGCCGCGTCGGCGCGCGTCCACCGCTGTCGTGGTGAGCGCGGGCGGCTCCGCACTCGCCGCTGTCGTCGCCCTGACGGTCCTCATCACCCTGATGTCCCAGGGACCGGACTCCACGGCGTCGGAGTCCCAACAGCAAGCGGCGAGCGACAAGGATCTGTCCTCGTTCTTCTCGCGGAAGCTGGACGACCGACCTGGCGACCTGGACTTCCAGAACGACGAGCACCCCGTCTACAACGTGGCGATGCCCGAGCCCGTCGACTGCAACCTGCCGAAGCTCGACACCACGTCCGACTCGTCGTGGGAGGACTTCAGCACGACGGTGGGCGGCTGCCTGAACGAGATGTGGAAGCCGCGCTTCGAGGAGCTCGGAATCCGCACGCCGGGGCCGGAGTTCGGTGTCTCCAGCAAGAAGCCCCAGCAGGACCTCGCGCAGGAGGGGTCGACCCTCGCCTTCTACAAGCCGGAGGAACGCACCATCACCGTGGTGCTGCCCAACGTCAAGGAAATGGCGGAGTTCATCCCCGATGGCCAGCAGGAGGGCGTCTGGTCCGCGCTGCTCGGCCATGAGTACGGTCACCATGTCCAGAACGTAACCGCGGTCCTCGCCAAGTCCGTCGAGGCGGAGTCCGAGGCCGACTCCCAGTCGGACCAGCTGGAGCTGCTGCGCCGCACCGAGCTGCAGGCCGAATGCTTCTCCGGCGTCGCCATGCGCGGCCTGGGCCAGTTCGACGACACCCAGATCGACGAGGTCAACGAGCTCCTCAACACCGGAGGCGACCTGCCCACACACGGCAAGTCGATCAACCGCCGCCAGTGGTACCAGGCAGGCGCGGCCGGGGACACCCTGGAGTCGTGCAACACCTTCGGCGCTCCGGCGTCGAAAGTCCGCTGACCCCGGGCGGAGATCTCAGCACCCGACCACGGTCAGGTCGCACGGGCGGGGGTGTGGTGCCGCGGCACCACACCCCCGCCCGTCGCATTCCCGCCGCCTTCCGCCCCGCCCGCACTCCACGCGACGTAGACCGTGTACCGCCGCGCGCGTAGGCGCGGAGACGCAAGCAGGCCGATGACGGGCGTAGTGCGCGCACGCGAGCCTTGATCGCATGAACACCGCATCCCGCACTCCGACACAGCAGCAGGAAGGCCGTAGGACCCCATGGCGGCTGTCCCGCCCCTGGCGCACGACCGCGGTGAGCATCCACGTCATCGCGTCGGTGGGATGGCTGGGCGTCCACGGCAGCATGCTCGCTCTCACCGCGTCGACGCTGGCGGCCCCGGAGTTCATCCCCGCCGCCTACACCGCGGCCGGGGCCCTGTCCTCCATGCTGGTCCTTCCGCTCAGCGCGATGGCGCTCGTGAGCGGACTGGTCCTGGCCATCGGCACACCCTGGGGACTGTTCCGGTACTACTGGGTGGCCGCGAAGCTGGCGCTGACGACCCTTCTGTTCCTCGGTTCCAACTTCTCCATCGGAGCGGAGGTCCGCGCGGTGGCCACCGCCGTCGCGATGGAAGGCGCGACGGCGGTCACGCCGCTCGACCAGACGCGGACGGTCGGCGCCCTGGCGGTCTCCTTCTGCGTGATCGTCATCGTGACGCTGCTGTCGACGGTGAAGCCGTTCGGCCGCATTCGCCGCCGGAGCCGCGCAGCTCGTTGAGCCCTCACGCAATCCTCCGTTGATCTCGGCAGGGTGCGCCAGAAACCACCCACCGGGATTCGGCGCACTTCGCCGAGGTCAACGGAGGTACCCGTGCCGGAACCCGGCGAGTCCGGGCTCACGAATGGCCGAGCGCGCCGTACAGCTCGTCCCAGCGGTGCAGTTTCACACGTTCGCCGCGGCCGAGGTCGGCGGCGCGCTCGGCCTCGGCGGCGTCGATGGTCAGCCAGTCGCCGTAGTCGGTGAAGGTCACCCCGCGCTCGCCCAGCAGGCGATCGATCGAGTTGTCGTCCGCGCCCGGACCGCGCCGTTCGCGCAGCGCCGGGGCGTCATCGAGCAGCCCGCGCACGGTCGCCGCCGCATCGGACTTGTTCGTCCCGATCACGCCGGTGGCCCCGCGCTTGATCCACCCGGCCACGTACTGTCCGGGCAGCACGGCGCCGTCGGGGCCGAGCACACGGCCCTCGGCGTGCGGCACGGTGCGGGTGGAGTCGTCAAAGGGCACATCGGGCAGCGGAACGCCCATGTAGCCGATGGAGCGGAACACCATGCCGACGTCGAGCACCTCCTCCTCGCCGGTGCCGGTCAGGCGCCCGTCAGGGCCGAGCTCGGTGCGCTCGACGCGCAGTCCGGCGACGCTCTCCTGACCCAGGATCTCGATAGGTCGGACCCAGAACCGCAGGTCGACGTGGCGCGGCCGGCCCGCGGGCTCCTGCTGCGCCCAGGACTTCAGGATCTTGAGGTTGGTGCGAGCGGCGCGGGCGGCGCTCAGCATCGCCTCGTCGGCGGGATCGATATCGACCTGCTCGGGGCGGACGGTGATATCGGCGTTGGCCAGTTCACCGAGGTCACGGAGCTCGGGAGCGGTGAACTTGGCCTGCAGGGGACCGCGGCGGGCCAGCAGATGGACGCGCCGCACCTTGCTGGCGGCGAAGACGTCCAGGACGGGCTGCGGGATGTCGGTGTGGCGCAGTTCGTCGGCCGACTTGGCGAGAATGCGGACGACGTCGAGGGCGACGTTGCCCGCGCCGACGACGGCGATCTCCTCCGCGTCGAGGAGGAACCGCTGCGTGTCGGTGTCAGGGTGTCCGCAGTACCAGTTGACGAAGTCGGTGGCGGCCACGCTGCCCGGCAGATCCTCGCCGGGAATGCCCAGTTTGCGGTCGACGCTCGCGCCGGTGGCATAGACGACGGCGTCGTAGACACGGTCGAGGTCGTCAACGGTGACGTCCCGGCCGAACCGCACACCCCCGATGAAGCGCACGTCGGGGTGCTCCAGGACTTCACGCAGGGTGCGGGCCACACCCTTGATCTTCGTGTGGTCGGGGGCGACACCGTAGCGCACCAGCCCATAGGGGGTGGGCAGGCGGTCGATGACATCGACGGCCACGGTCTCGCGGCTCTGCCTGGTGAGGGCGTCAGCGGTATAGATTCCGGCGGGGCCGGAACCGATGACGGCGACGCGCAGGGAGTCGGGAGAGCTCATTACTCCATTCTCCCCTATCTCACCCGGGTTCCGCCGCCTGTAGAGCCCTCCCGTCGCCCCACCCGCCCCCACGGGGAACGATGCTAGGAAGACCGGCTCCCGACCAGGAACGAGGCGGCATGTCCCAGCTGTTCTTCGGCTTGATGGTGGTCACACTCCTGACGGCCGGCGTGCTGCTGCTCTGGAGCTTCACGCAGAGCCGCGGCGCGCCGCTGACGTCGGAGGTCAACCGTGCGCTGATCATCCTGGCCGCGGCGGCGGTCGCCCTGGCGGTCGCCTCGCTGCTCACCGCCTGAAACCATCCGGATCGGCAGTCGTCCGACTGCGCGAGGCCGTCGCCCGGGGCCGACCCACCGCCGAACAGCACGAGCCGATCACCCCCACGGCCGGGTATGCCCACCGCACACGCGCCGTCGTCGGGTCCGTCGACCCCCGGCCGCGCACCAACGTCCGAGCCGGTGGACGTATCCCGTCCATGAACCCGACGTCCGTGTCCGCCGCTCGCTGGGCTGACCGGTCTTCTCAGCACTGCTCATCCTCGCCCCTGATGGATGTGTCGGGAGCGGCGGAGACGAGGGCGAGTGCTCGGACGATCTGATCGGCGTCGGGGATCCGGCCGGGTGCCATGAGCCATTGCACGGTCAGCCCGTCGAAAAGCGCCAGGAGAACCGACGCGAGGCTCTGCACGTCGTCGTCTGCCGGCGGCGCTTGCCCGTCCGCAGCCTTCCCCGCGACGGCGGTGATGCGCTCGGCGATGGCGTCCCTGGCGAGCTGGTATTCGTCGGCCAGGTGCTCCCTCAACCCATCCCCCCGTGATGCCTGGGCGAACGCCTCCACCGCCGCGATGGCGAAGCCCCTGTTCTCCTCCAATGACCCCAGGAAAGCCCCCATCGCGCCGCGCAGCCTGTCCTGAGGATTCGCGGTGGTGATCGCGTCCTCCGTGACGGCCATCACCGACTCCGTCCAGGTGCGCAGCGCCCTGGTGATCGCGGCCTTGAGCAGCTCTTCCTTGGAGCCGAAGTAGTAGTTCACCGCCGGCAGGTGGGCGCCCGCCGCCGCGACGATGTCGCGGGTCGTGGTGTGCGCGTAGCCGCGCTCCTGAAGACAGCGAATCGCCGCTTCGATGAGCCTGTCCCGTTGATCCATGGACATGAGTCTAGGCTGTTTATAACATTCGTTAATAACGATCGTTAAAAACGAGCGCTTGGAGGCGGAATGACCAGCCGATTGCCTCCCGGGCCGCGTGCACCGCAGCCGCTTCAGATGGCGGCTTTCATGCGCGATCCGGTCGGGTTCATGCGCCGATGCGAACAGCTCTACGGACCCGTGTTCACCATCAAGCTTCTCGGGACACCCGGCTGCGTCTTCGTCGCCGACCCCGACCTCGCGCACCGTGTCTTCGCCACCGACCGCGACATCGGCCGGGCCGGTGCGGCACGCAAGGCGTTCCTTGAGCCACTCACCGGGGCGAACTCACTCCTGACCCTCGACGGCGACACGTGGACACGCCAACGCCGGATGCTCGGACCCGCGTTCCACGGCAAGCACATCAAGCGGTATCGAGAGCAGATCGCGGCCATCGCCGCAGAACGGGTCCAGCACTGGCCCCTGGGACGGCCGATCCCCCTGCGTCCACGCTTCCAGGCCATCACGCTGGAGGTGATCCTGCGCGTCGTGTTCGGGGTCGCCGACACCGCGCGCGTCCGACACCTCATGCGACTGCTACCGCGGCTCCTCACCGCCACCGAGTCGCTCGACAAGCTGATGTTCCTGCTCCCTCCCCCGGTGTGGAGCAGGCTCGATCCCCTCCTGTCCAGGGTTCCGGGGACACCCAACGCCCGGTTCGTCGCTCTGCTCGAAGCATCCGACGCACTGCTCTACGACGAGATCGCACAACGACGCCGGGCGGCCGATACCGCCGGACGGACCGACATCCTCTCGGTCCTGCTCGCCGCCAGGGACACCGACGGGCGCCGCCTGACCGACGCCGAACTGCGCGACACACTGATGACGCTGCTGCTGGCCGGTCACGAGACGACGGCCACCGCCTTGGCGTGGTGCTTCGAACGTTTGATCCGCCACCCCGAGATCTACGAGCGGGCACGCACCGCCGCCCGCGACAACACCTCCTCGAACGGCGGGGACGGCAACGGGACCGAGAACCATGGGGGAGACCACGGGGACTACCTGGAGGCCGTGGCCAAGGAGACACTGCGGAACCGCCCCGTCATCGCCGACATGCCCCGCGTACTGACCGAGCCGATGGAGCTCGGTGGCTACCGCGTTCCCGCGGACTGGTGGGTCACACCCGCCACTTTGCTCCTGCACGGCTCACCCGACCTGTTCGGCCCCGACCCCGACACGTTCCGCCCCGAGCGGTTTCTCAACGACGAGATCAGCCCACATGCCTGGATCCCGTTCGGCGGCGGACGCCGCCAGTGCCTAGGGGCACAGTTCGCCCTGCTGGAGATGGGCGCCGTACTCCCAGAGATCCTGACCCGGGTCCGGCTCCGTCCGGCGCCCGACGCCCGGCCGGAGAGGCCGACCCTTCGACACGTCACCTTGGGGCCCGAGCGGGACGCATGCGCCATCGCGGAACGCGAGGCAGCGGAGGACCGGACCTGTTGAGGCCTAGTGTCCGGCGAAACCATCCCCGTTGGACACTAGGCCTCACTCCGCTTCTCGGCTCTCCGCTCGGACGGCGGCGACGTGCGGGTCGGTGCGGTCGTCGTAGCGCCAGAGGGCCGGAAGCGCCGCGGTGAGGACGGTGACCGAGCCCAGGCAGGCCAGGCCACCGGTCCACATCGCCGCCCGGAGGCCGAACCGCGCCGCGGTGCCGCCCGCGCGGAGGTCGCCCACGGCGGGACCGGCCGCGCCGATGAGGAGTTCGACCCCGGCCAGGCGGCCCCGGAGGCGGTCGGGGACGGAGGCGTTCCACATGGTCGTCCGGTACACGTCGCCGACCCATCCCGCGGCACCGGCTACCGCCAGAAGGACGACGACCGCCCAGACGCCGCCGACGACCGCCGCTCCCGCTGTCGCGGCCCCCACTGCGGCGCCCGCGACCAGGACCATGCGGCCGTGGTGGTGCACCTGCCCGGTCCAGCCACCGGTGGCGGCGGCCACCAGGGCACCGGCGCCGCTCGCCGCGTACAGCAGGCCCAGCGCCCAGGGGGCGTCCAGTTCCGATGCCAGGAAGGGAAACAGTGCCGTGGGCAGTGCCAGGACGGTGGCGGCCATGTCGGCGAGGTAGGTACCCAGGAGGTCGGGACGGCTCCAGGCGTAGGCGACCCCTTCGGCGATCTCCCTCAGGGCTGGTGCCGACGCCGCGCCCTCTGTGGTGGGGACGGGGCGCAGCCGCCACAGCAGCAGGAGGGAGACGACGAAGGTGGCCACGTCCAGCGCGTAGGCGGCGGTGAACCCGAAGGCGGTGACGACCAGCCCTGCGAGCGCGGGTCCCACCACTCCCCCGACGCTCCACCGCAGGGAGGTGAGCGCCCCGGCGGCGGTGAGCTGCTCGTGGGGAACCAGCCGCGGGACCATCGCCTCCAGCGACGGCTGCTGGAGCCCCTGGAGAGCCGCAGCGCAGCCCGCTGCGGCGTACAGCGGCCACAGGAGCGGCGCGTCGAGCAGGGTGTTGGCCAGGAGGGCGAGGCTCAGCACACCGAGGGCGAGCTCGGTGGCCAGTGCCATGACCCGCCGGTCGAACCGGTCGGCGAGCACACCGCCGTAGAGCCCGAAAACGACCATCGGGACCAGCTCGACCGCCCCGATCAGGCCGACCGCCCAGGGCGAGCCGGTGGTGTGGGCGATCTGCAGGGGCAGGGCCAGCATCGTGAACATCGACCCGATGAGCGTGACCACCCCCGACGTCCAGACCAGGCGGAAGTCGCGCGAGTCGCGGAGTGGGGCGGTGTCGATCATGTAGCGCCGCTGACGGCGCTCGGTGTCCTCAAACGTGAATCTCTCCTTATCAGTGATAAGCGATATGACGCAGGGACTCTATCACCGATAAGGTCGGGGTGCGATCGGGTTTTCAAACAGTCGACAGGCGAGACAAGGCGAACGGGATGGCACTGGAGCGCGACACCGTGGTGCGGACGGCTCTGCGCCTGCTGGACGAGGTCGGCATCGACGGGCTGAGCACACGGCGCCTCGCCACCGAACTGGGCGTGCGCCAGCCCGCGCTGTACTGGCACTTCAGGAACAAGCGGGAACTGCTCGACCTCATGGCCGAGGCGATGCTGGCCGACGCGCTGCCGCACGGCCGGGAGCCATCGCCCGAGAACTGGGCGGAGTGGCTGGTCGCGGACGCCCACGCCAAGCGGCGCGCGCTGCTGGCCCATCGCGACGGCGCGCGCGTGCACGCGGGGACGCTGCCCACCGCCGACGAGCTCCCGGCCGTCGAGGCCCAGCTGCGCGCCCTCCGCCAGGCGGGGTTTGATCCACGCGACGCCCTCCGGCTGTGTCTTGCGGTGGACCGGTACACCATGGGCTGGGTCACCGAGGAGCAGGCCCTAGCCCAAGACGCCACCGAGAGGAACACCGGTGGGCTCTTCCCCGACGAGGCTCTCGCGCGGACCCCGCTGCTGGCGGAGGCGGCCGACGTCCTGCGCGCGGCGGACGGGGACGCCGACTTCGACTACGGCCTTCGCCTGATCATCGAGGGCTTCCGCGCCCGGATGGCCGCACAATGACGGCCTGCGGGGACCACCGAACCGGGTCACCAGGTCAGGCGAGCACAGTGATATCACCCGTCGGGTCAACTTCTCACGATGCGTGACGAACCGCACGCCAGTGGCACACCACTCTCCCGGGCGGACGCGCGACGAAGGGGCCACTGGGCGGCGAACGGCGTCAAGATCACCGGCATTGGCCTGGTATTTCACGGTCGATAGGCAGCCACCCCCTCCCCACTGAAAAAGCAGTGCCGCCATTAGCAGGATAGGCCCGACCGCATCGCCCACTACGTTCCGTAGAAATGTCATCGCCATTTGAAAAAGGACGCCATTGCGTTCGCGACGCGCCTGGCGTATGACCGAGGAGCGGCCCAGATCCCACACGGGCGACCCTGTGACGTGGAACGACACGGGATCTGGCCGATCGGAGTGGCCCCGTAAGAGCACTGGAATGGAGGAAGAACCACAACCGACCGCCAGCCGTTGGCCCCGCGATCGTCGCTCAGAAACGCTATGGCGACGCGCGCTGTTCGCCAATAGTAATTTCCACTCAATATCACTGAGTGATGCGGAAATTACCGAATGCGAACACACACGGAGCCGCCCCCGCATGGGCAGCTCCGCATCCCTCCTCTCATGTATGGCTCCGTGACTTCAATCCGGGCGGCGCCGCAACGAAAAAGGAGATCCCCCGTGCTACGTCTCTCATGTCGACGCGTCATCCCCGTGTCCATCGCCATCGCCGCGCTCGGCCTGGCGACGGCCCCCGCCATCCACGCCCAGGCCACTGAGCAGACAGCGCCCACGGCCGACATGACCTGCTCCCTGATCGCCGAAGGCGCCCTCAGCCCGCCCATCCAGCCAGTTACCTCGGGCGAGAAGCGTCCGGCCTCGTTCAACGGCAAGGACGGCACGGCCGCCTGTAGCGGGACCATCGACGGCCAGAGCATCGACACGACCAGCGCGGGAAGCTGGGGGGTCAACGCCGACTCGGACAACCCGATCAATTGCGGGTCTCTCACCGAGGGCATCACCGGTGACGGGACGTCAAAGATCACCGTCACGACCATCGACGGTCAACAGAAGTCCCACACGACAAGCTTCGACTTCGAAGTCGTCGGCGGCGCAGTGACGATCAGCAATGGCCTCGATGGGGCTGGCAGCTTCCAGCCTACGGAGGGCGACTGCGTCACCGAAGCGATGGAACGTGCACGGGTGGAGTTCGAGGTCACGACCTCGAGCTAGAGGACGCCCGCCAACCGCGTTCCGCCTAGGACCCTCGTCGTCGGTGCCGTACCCGCCAGGTGGGGCACCGACGAAGACCCGCGCCATCCGTGGAGGGACGGCGGCGCGGACTTCGACTACGGCCTCCGCCTCATCATCGACGGCTTCCGCGCCCGGATGGCTGGCGGCTGAGGAGCGGACCTGCTTTTACGAACCGGGTGACCAGGTCAGGCGAGCACGATTGCGGCGCAGGTCGGGTCTCCATCGTGATGAGCCCTAGCCGTCGCGAAGCCATTTGAACTCGATCGAAAGGCATTGACCTCATCTTCCCCTCCTGTCAATGCTGGTAACTGGGATCTCACGAGGGAACCTGAGTAACAAGATCGAGGAGTCATCATGGGCAAGCGCATGATGAGAACTGGCCTGAAGGCAGCCGCCGTGGCCATGGTCGCGCTTGGTGCCTTCTCCGTCCACGCTTCGCCCGCGCTCGCCGGTGAAGCACAATCGCCCGCGAGGACCACCGCCGGCCAGGGGTCCGCTGACCATGAACGCCTGCGCGCGGCGCACGCACGGGTCTGTACCCACTTCCGCCACAGGGAGTGCGCGAGCATCCGATTCCAGGAACTGCCCTGGATCCGGGGAGCCGTGGTGAAGGTCGACAACGACACGCACAGGTTCGCGCGTTACAGCGTCAGGGTGCACCACAGCAACACGCGGGGCTTCGTCAGGCCCAGGTCCGAGACGACGCGATTTCTCCACGGCACGCGTGGCGAACACGTCACCGTCCGCATCTGCGTCTCGGGGAGGTGCGACAGCGACACCGCACACATCATCTGGCGTCGCTGACCTAGCCAACCTCCGTGTCAGCTGAGAAGTTCGGGAATTCACCATCTCGGAGAGTCAATGGAATGAGATCACTTCGCCAGAAAAATGCGTGCCCGCAGATCCGGAGATCCGCGGGCACGTTGCCGGTGAGGGGAGCTACCACTCCCCGCTCAGTCCCCTAGCTTTGGGCCGGTTCGTCTTCGAGGGGCTTCTCGGTGTGCCGGGAGACCGTCTCGGTGAGCTTGCGGGCGAGTTCCTGGGGGGTGAGACCCATGTCGGCGAGGATGGCCGCGCGCTTGGCGTGGTCCAGGAACTTCTGGTCGATGCCGAACGTGCGCACCGGGATGTCGAGGTCGGCATCGCGGAGGGCGCGGGCCACCGCGTCGCCGACAGCCCCCACACGGCCGTTGTCCTCGACCACGGCGACCACGCTGTACTTGGCGGCCTCGCCGACGAGGGCATCGTCCAGCGGCTTGACCCAGCGGGGGTCGACGACGGTGACGCCGATGCCCTGGTCGGCCATGCGGTCGGCGACCTCGCAGCAGGTCTCGGCCATGGGGCCGACGGCGACGAGCAGCAGGTCCTCGGAATGGCCGCCGTCCGTGGCGCGCCGCAGCACGTCCATCGACCCGAGTGTGCCGACGGCCGGGATGTCCGGGCTGACCTCGCCCTTGGGGTAGCGCACCACGGTGGGGGCGTCGTCGACGGCGACCGCCTCGCGCAGCTCCTCGCGGAGTCGGGTGGCGTCGCGCGGAACGGCCAGGCGCAGCTCCGGGACGACGTTCATGATGGACAGGTCCCACATGCCGTTGTGGCTGGCGCCGTCGTCGCCGGTGATGCCCGCGCGGTCCAGGCAGAAGGTGACCCCCTGCTTGTGCAGAGCGGCGTCCATCAGCACCTGGTCGAAGCAGCGGTTGAGGAAGGTCGCGTACAGCGCCACCACTGGGTGCAGGCCGCCCATGGCCAGTCCGGTGGCCGACGTCGCGGCGTGCTGCTCGGCGATGCCGACGTCGTAGATCCGCTCGGGGTAGGCCTCGGCGAACGCCGCCAGGCCGGTGGGGTGCAGCATGGCCGCGGTCATCGCGACGATGTCCTCGCGCTCGGCGCCGAGCTTGACCAACTCTTCGCTGAAGACCTTGGTCCACTTCACGACACCCGGCGTGGACTTCACCTCACCGGTCTCGGCGTCGATGGCGCCGATGGAGTGGAACTGGTCCTCGTCGTGGTTCTCGGCCGGGGCGTAGCCCTTGCCCTTCTGCGTGATGCAGTGGACGATGACCGGCCCGCCGAAGTCGCGGGCGCGGCGCAGCGCCTTCTCGACCATCTGCTCGTCGTGGCCGTTGATCGGCCCGAGGTATTTCAGCCCCAGGTCCTCGAACATCATCTGCGGCTGGATTGCATCCTTGAGGCCCTTCTTCAGGCCGTGCAGCGCCTCGTACAGCGGCGGCCCCACCACGGGCGCGCGGTTCAGCGCGACCTTGGCGAGGTCGAGGGCCTGCTCGTAGCCGGGCGCCATGCGCAGGGTGGCGAGGTGGTCGGCCAGCCCGCCCATGGTCGGCGAGTAGGAGCGCCCGTTGTCGTTGACGACGATGACGACCCGCCGGTCCCTGCCCTCGGCGATGTTGTTGAGCGCCTCCCAGGCCATGCCGCCGGTCAGGGCGCCGTCGCCGATGACCGCGACGACGGTGCGGTCGGAGCGGCCCCGCACCTCGTTGGCCTTGGCCAGACCGTCGGCGTAGGACAGGACGGTGGAGGCGTGCGAGTTCTCGATGAAGTCGTGCTCGGATTCCGCGCGCGACGGGTAGCCGGACAGGCCGCCGGCCTTGCGCAGCTTGGAGAAGTCCTGCCGCCCGGTGAGCATCTTGTGCACGTAGGACTGGTGCCCCGTGTCGAAGAGGATCGGCTCCCGCGGCGAGTCGAACACGCGGTGCAGCGCGACCGTCAGCTCCACGACTCCCAGGTTCGGCCCCAGGTGTCCGCCCGTGCGCGACACCTCGGAGACAAGGAAGTCACGGATCTCCTGTGTCAGCTGCGGAATCTTGTTCTCGCTGACCTTCTTCAGGTCGTCCGGATTGCCGATCGACTCGAGCAGCGCCAACTCTCCTCAGTCCCCTCGTCCAGCGTACGTTCGGCGTGAGTGCGGGTTGCGCACTGCACACCGACCACGCACGTCCCATCGAGTTTATGGGCCACGTGAAGTGACCTTTACCTGAACCTATCTCTATCCGTTCGAGCCCGACGGCGAGGTCGCCCTCCTACTGCGGCCGCCCCACCGCTCCCACACCCCACGGGCCGCGCCCGCACATCACGCGTCGCCCCTGCATCGGCGGCGCACACGGATCAGCTCCTCGGCGATGGCGTCCACGGGCCATGAGGCGTTCAGCCCACTCGGGTTGGGCAGCACCCAAACAGGTGTATGCCCGATCCTGTCCGTCTGCGATCCGATCTGCGCTTTCGGACGGCCGAATGCCGACCGGTAGGCGGTGACGCCGAGGACGGCGAGCATGCGGGGACGGTAGCGCTCCAGTCGTTCGTGCAGCGCATCGCCGCCCGCGCGGAGCTCCTCGGCCGTCAACTCATCGGCGCGAGCGGTGGCACGGGCCACGATATTGGTGATGCCCATTCCCCATTCCGGGAGAAGGTGCTGCTCATCGGGGCGCAGCTGCCGCGGTGTCCAGCCGGATCGGTGCAGCGCGGGCCAGAACCGGTTGCCCGGGCGCGCGAAGTGGTGGCCGGTGTACCCCGAGTACAGCCCCGGGTTGATACCGCAGAACAGCACGTCGAGATCGGGCGCGATGACATCGGGGATCGTGGCGCCGTGCGCGGCCGCGAGCTCGGCCTTGGTCGGCCTCGCCTTGGGTGTCGCCTTCATGGGGTGTGGAGCCTACCTTCTCTCCGGCGTTTCCGCGGCGCCCGCTCCGGGACCGCTAGGAGAGGAGCGAGGTGCCGATCAGCGTCAGGCCGGAGGCCGTAACGACCACCAGCAGGGCGGCGCGCATGAGCCCGGCGTCCACGACGCGGCGCAGCGGGCGCCCGGCGAGGAACCCGGCGCCGAGGAAGGGGATCAGCGCCGCGCCTCCGCGGATCTCGTGGGCGTCCAGCTGCCCGCCCGCCGCGAGCAGGGTCAGCGAGATCACGACGCCTATGAGGAAGAACCCGGCCAGGGTTCCGCGGACCTTCGCGGCCTCCTCGTGCTGGTAGAGCAGGGCCATGGGCGGGCCGCCGATGGATGTGGCCGTGCCCGTGAGGCCGGACAGCGCTCCGGCGCAGAACAGGGAGGACGGGGTGACCCGGACGCGAACCGATCGGATCGACAGCACGACCGCGACGAGCACCATGGAGCCCACGGCCACCCGCATCATCGTGGGGTCGAGAGTCGACACCACCCACACTCCCAGGATCGCGCCGGGGACGCGCCCGGGCACCGCCCAGCCGAGTCCGCGCCAGTCGATGTGGCGCCACTCGGTGGCCAGGGTCAGCACGGGCAGCACGGCGGTCGCGATGAGCATGGCACCGGGCATCAGCGTCGGGTCGAGGAAGGAGACGACGGGCGCCGCGACCAGGCCGAGCCCAAGGCCGACGCTGCTCTGCACCACGGCTCCGAGCATCACCGCGATCCCGGCGACGAGGAGGAAGGTCATGTCGGGCATCGTCTGGCGAGGCTAATTCCCCCCATTCCTGACCTGAATACAGAGGTAGGATCTCCCGACCGTTTTCCGTCACCGGTCCTACCGGAAACGAGATCAGCCGGGGCCGCGTGGGCGGTCGGCGCGGGCGCGGCGGCTTCCGTTCCCTCGCGCATGCCCGGTCGGATGGCCCGTCGGTGTCCTACGCGTCCGTGCGGAGACCGGCCGCGCCCGCCGGGAGTGGGAGTGGGGGCGCGGCCGGTGGCCTCTGGTCCGTCCGGTTGAGACCGGGCGCGTCCGCTCCGCCGCGATGGAGCGGGCGGACGCGCGGGGTCATCCTCGGGCGTGCGTCTTGCGGCTCCGGCGGGACATGGCGTCCAGGATGACCGCGATCAGCAGCACCAGCGCCGTGATCATGTACCGGACCGACGCGTCCATCTGGAGCAGGTACAGCCCGGACGTGATCGCCCCGAGCACCAGGCCGCCCAGCAGCGCCGAGTAGGCGTTGCCCCGGCCGCCGAAGAGGCTGGTGCCGCCGATGACCGCCGCGGCGATCGCGAGCATCAGCTCGTCCCCGCCCGCCGTGTCGAGGCTCGCGGAGTACGAGCGGGACACCATCATCACGCCGCCGATCGCGGACAGCATGGAGGACAGCGCGAACACCGAGATCCGGATCAGGTCGACGTTGATCCCGGCGCGGCGGGCCGCCTCGGCGCTGCCGCCGACCGCGAACACCATCCGTCCGTAGCGCGTCTTGCGCAGCATCAGGTCGAAGGCGACCACGAACCCGACGAAGATCAGGAAGGCCAGCGGCACACCCTTGAACTGGTTCAGCACCGCCACAGCACCGAAGAGGAGAACGGCCAGGAGCACCAGCAGCAGCGCGCGGAACGCGGTCTCCAGGGGCGTACGCGGGGTCAGGCCCGCGCGCACGCGGCGCCGCTCACCGTAGATGGTGGTGGCCGCGTACACCGCCACCACGACCGCCGCGATCCCCCAGCCGACCGCCGGGACGAAGTACGTCTGGGTGAGGTAGGCGATCGCGCCGCCGTCGCTGATGTTCATCGTGCCGTCGTCGCCGAGCAGGTAGATCTGCGCGCCCTGCCAGCCCAGGAGTCCGGCGAGGGTGACGACGAACGCGGGTACCCCCACTTTCGCGAAGATCGTGCCGTGGATGATGCCGATGACCAGGCCGACGCCGACGGCCGCCGCGATGGCGGCCCATTCGGGGACGCCCTGCTTGACGGTGAGGACGGCGAGCACGGCCGCCGACACTCCGGCAACCGACCCGATCGACAGGTCGATCTCACCGAGCAGCAGCACCATGATGACGCCGGTGGTCATCAGGCCCACGGCGGCGATCTGCACGGTGAGGTTGGAGAGGTTCTGCGGGGACAGGAACCGCTCATGCAGGGCCTGGAAGACGATCGAGATGACGATCAGGCCGGTGAGCACCGGCAGCGGCCCCAGTTCGCCGCCGCGCACGCGCTCCATGAGCGCCCGGAGGATGTCGGCGGGCGAGTGGGCGGTGGTGACGACCAGCCGCGGGTCGCGCTCGGGCGTCCTGGGCGCTTGGGTGTCGGCGGACACGGATGTCTGCTGTGCCATCAGGCTTCCTCCGTTCCGGACACCGAGACCCGCCCGGACCGACGTGCGACAGGGTTGTCCGCGGCGCCGGTGATGGCCGCGACGATCTCCTCGTAGCTGGTGTCCTCGACCCGGAAGTCACCCGCGTTGCGGCCCAGCCGCAGTACGGCGGCACGGTCGGCGACCGCGCGCACATCGGCCATGTTGTGGCTGATGAGAATGACCCCGAGCCCGTTGTCCCGGAGACGCTCGATGAGATCGAGCACCTGCGCGGTCTGGGCCACGCCCAGCGCCGCGGTGGGCTCGTCGAGCATGACGACCTTGGGGTCGCCGAGCAGGGAGCGGGCGATCGCGATGATCTGCCGCTGCCCACCGGAGAGCGAGGCCACGGGAACCCGCAGGCTCGGGATGCTCACCGACAGGGAGTCGAGCAGCTTCTGGGCGCGCCGCTCCATCTCCACCTCGTCCAGCAGGCCAAGCCCGGTGTGCTCGGAGCCGAGGAAGAGGTTGGCGACGATGTCCAGGTTGTCGCAGAGTGCGAGGTCCTGGTAGATCGTCGCGATGCCGAGCCGCTGCGCGTCGTTCGGCTTGCCGATGGAGACCGGCTTGCCCTCCCAGAGGATGGAGCCGCTGTCGGCCGGGTTCACCCCGGCGATCGTCTTGACCAGGGTGGACTTTCCGGCACCGTTGTCGCCCAGCAGGGCGACGACCTCACCGGCTCCGACCCGGAGGTCGACTTCGCTGAGCGCCTGGACGGCGCCGAATCTCTTGGAAATCCCGGACAGCTCCAGGACTGGTGTGCTCAATGTCGTGTTCCCTCAGACTCCGCGTACCGCGGGTTTCGGATGGTGCTTCGGCCGGACTTCCGGTGGATGGGCGGATGGCCCCTCAGGGTGCGGCCCGCGGGGGTTCGCCGTTCCTACCCGGTCCTGCGCGGCCCAGCCCGGTGGCGCGTGGCCCCGGTCGGTGGCGGGAGCCCGTGTCCGCTCCCGCCACCGACCGCCCGCCGCCGGGGCCGATGGACGTTCCCGTTTCCCGGGGGCCATCGGTGGCCGTGTCCGTTGGTTCGTGGTCGGCTCCCACCGCCGTGTCGGCGGGGTCGGAGGCCGCGCCGGGCTACTTGCTGTCGTTGGCCGCCTCGCAGAAGTCGGTCTTGGCGTAGGCGTCGGTGCAGATCTCCTCGATGGTGTAGAAGCCGTCGGAGACGACCGTCTCCTCGACGTTCTCCTCGGTGACCGGGATCGGGTCGAGCAGCACCGCCTGGACCTTCTCGCCGTCGCCGCTCTCGACCTCGGTGAGGCCGATCTCGCCGCCCTCGTACTCCTCGCCGGTGGCCGCGGCGACCGCCATCTTGGCGGCGGTCTCGGCCTCGGGGCGGATGGCCTTGTAGACGGTCATGTACTGCTCACCGGCGATGATCCGCTGGATGCCGTGGATCTCGGCGTCCTGGCCGGTGATCGGCGGCAGCTCGTCCACCCCCGCGCTCTTCAGCGCGGCCACGACACCCTGGGCCATGCCATCGTTGGCGGCGTAGACGCCGACGATGTCGTCGGCGCCGATCGAGGTGATCGCCTGCTCCATTTCGGTCTGCGCTCGGTCCGGCGACCAGTCGGGGGTGTCGTACTCCGCCCCGATTTCGGCCTCGTTGTCGAGGATCGAGTGGGCGCCGGCCTTGAAGTCCGCGGCGTTGGGGTCGGTCGGCGAGCCGTTGATCATGACGATCTCGCCCTTTCCGGCCGTCTCCTCCTTCTCCAGCGCCTCGATCAGCGCCTTGCCCTGCACCTCGCCGACCTTGCGGTTGTCGAAGGAGACGTAGTAGTCGACGCCGCCATAGGCCAACCGGTCATAGGCGACGACGGGCACGCCCTGGCCCTTGGCGTCCTTGACGATCTTCGCGGCGGACTCGGCGTCGACCGCGTCAAGGACCAGGACGTCGACGCCCTCGGTCAGCATGGCCTCGGCCTGCGCCTGCTGCTTGGCGGTCTCCTGGTCGGCGTTCTGGTACGAGAGTTCACACTTCTTGCACAGCTCGGTCAGAGCTTCCTCGAAATAGGGCTTGTCGAACTTCTCGTAGCGCGCGGTCTTGGACTCCGGCAGGAGCAGGCCGACCTTGAAGCCGTCCTCGACGCTGGCGGTCCCGCCCTCGCCGTCCCCGCCGGTGGTGGTCCCACATCCTGCGGCCAGCAGCGCCAACGCGGCTGCGGTGCCGACCGCGGCGCGGCTCACGAATCCAGTTCGCTTCTGCAACGGGGTGTCCTCCTCCTGGGCTCACACCGGGCAGGGGATGGGGTGGCGCCCGATGAGGTCATGGCGGGAAGTCAAACCCCCGGCAAACTTGTCGTCAAGGTGTGAACACATAACCGAAACGTCACGCGAGTTGCCTTCAATGTGTGAATACACCGAAAGGCCAGACCATGCCGGGCATGTGTGACATGTGAAGATCTGTGCCCGACGGCCGCGTTTACCGAATCGTGTCACTCCGCCGCGGCCACAGCCAGCCGCATCGCACCCCGGAGCGCCGAGTCGGTGCTGAACTCGGCCCGCGCGACGCGCAGGTCGCGCACCGCGCTGCCCAGCGCGCCCAGCTCCACCTCGCGGCGCATCGGCTCCAGCAGCAGCTCCCCGGCCGCGGCCAGCTCGCCGCCGACTGTCACCAGGTCCGGGTTGAAGGTGTTCACCAGGATCGCGATGCCCCGGCCCAGCGCGGTCCCGGCTTCGGCGATGACACGGCGGCATCCCGGATCACCGGATTCGGCCGCCGCCACGACCTCCGGGACCGTGGCGGGTGCGTCGCCGTTGCCCTGCCCCTGAGGCCCCGGCAACATGCCGAGCAGGTAGGGCGCTCCGGTCAGAGTCTCCAGGCACCCCCGATTTCCGCAGCGGCACACCAGCCCGCGCTCGTCCAACCCGATGTGCCCGATCTCGCCCGCGTTGCCGCGCGCACCGCGCAGCAGCCGACCGTTGATGACGATCCCCGCACCCACGCCCTCGGAGAGCTGGACGTGGATGACGTGGTCCAGGCCGCGCCCGGCGCCGGAGGCCGTCTCGGCCAGGGCGCACAGGTTGGCGTCGTTCTCGGCCACCACCCGCACCCCGAGCTTCTCGGTCAGGGCGTCGGCCGGGCGGAAGCCCGCCCAGCGGGGCAGGCAGCTGATGTCACCGACCGCGCCGGTGGCCAGGTCGATGGGGCCCGGGATCGACGCGACGACGGAGGTCACCGTGGCGTGGTCCACCCGCGCACCGGCCAGCACCGTCTCGACCAGCCACACCGCACGCCGCACACCCCGGACGGGGTCCGCGGCGACGTCGTAGGCGACCGACTCCCGGGCCAGCGTCGCCCCCTGGCTGTCGCCGAGCGCGACGGTGAGTCCGGCCGGGGTGAAGTCGATGGCGACCACGGCGCCGGGCGGACGCAGCAGGGTGATCGCGCGCGCCCGCCGTCCGTTCGAGGACGTCTCGCGCACCGAGACCGTCCCGGCGGCACGGAGGTCGCGCACCATGTTGGAGACGCTGGCCGGAGACAGCCCGGTGGCACGGGCGATCTCCGCCTGGGTGAGCGTGCCGCCGACGCGCAGCGCGTCGACCACCCGACGCTGGTTGGCCCGACGCAGTTCCGCCTGGCTTCCCGGTGCCACCTCGGTCTCGGTCACAACGGGTTCCCCTTGTCGCTCCTGAGTTCACGGGTTGGGCCCAGTCTGGACGGCCGGGCTCTCGGTGAGAGGGAGCTTAGCCGCGATCCTCGGCCAACGCTCAGGGCGGCTCCCCCTCTGCCGTGGGCGGACGCCCCGGCGGGGGATGCGGGCGGGGTGGAGCAGGGCGGCACGCCGCGGCCGGAGCGGTGCGCCCGGGCTAGACTCCCGTCGCGTGCCTCTCCTTTCCACTTCCGCTCCCGACTGGGCCGATGCCGCGGCGCGACTGGTGCGTGCTGCGCCGCCCCGCGCGGGGCGCTGCCGCGTGATGGCGCTGGAGGGGCCGTCCGGCGCGGGCAAGACAGCAGTGGCCGACCGCGTCGCGGCCGAGCTGGACGGCCCGGTCCTGCACATGGACGACCTGTACCCGGGGTGGGACGGACTGGCGGGGTCGGTCCCGCTGGTGCGGGCGTGGGTGATCGAGCCGCTGCTGCACGGCGAAAACCCGCGGTGGCGCCCGTTCGACTGGGATCAGGGGCACCACGCGACCGCCTGGAGCGAGACGGCGGTCGGCGACACGCTGCTGGTCGAGGGCTGTGGGACGGGCGCCACGGAGCTGCGCCCGTACCTGTCGGTCCTGGCCTGGGTCGAGGCCCCGGCTTCGGTGCGCAAACAGCGGCTGGGGCGGCGCTGGGACGCCGACCTGTACGCGCCCTACCGGGAGATGTGGACGCGGCAGGAAGACGCCTTCTACGCCGACCACCGCCCCCGCGAGCACGCCGACCTCATCATCCACAACCCGGCGGCGGGCCGACTGTAGCGCCCCGCCCGCCGCCGGGTCCCTGGCGGTTCGGTCGACGGCCGCCCGGCCCAGTGCCTCCGCTGAGGGTGGGGCGAAGCGGAAGAGGACGGAGGAGGGGCAGGACTAGCTGTCGTCCTCCATGTCCTCACCCTGCTCCTGGCCGTCCATGTCGCCGCCGTCGTCCATGGACTCGTCGTCCATGTTCTCCTGGCCTTCCTGGCCCTCCTGGTCCTGCATCTCCTCGTCGTTGGAGCCCTGGTCGGACTCCTGCTCGTTCGAGACCTCGTCGCCGGGTTCCTCGGTGTTGTTGCAGGCGGTCAGCGGGAGCGCAATCGCGAGGGCGATACCCCCGGCGGCGGCGAGGGAGCGAAGTCGGTTCATCGAGCGAATGGACATCTCGGTTTCCTTGTCATCAGGGGGCATTGCGATTCCTGACGGGAGCGCAGGCGCTCCCGTCGTTACCGTGACCGGTCGCGGTGACCGCACGGAGTCATGGGGGTGTCGATCGGGGTAATCGCGTGGGTCCTACGGCGCCGTCCACCCCTCCACCCATACGTCGGTCATTCCACAGTGACGTCGATCGTGTGCCACCCGGTGGCGCCGTCGGGTGCGGGCGGGGCCTCGTCCTCGGTCTGGACCGTCCCGTTCCGATCGGTGGCGCGGACGCTGAGCCGGTGCTCGCCCGGTTCCGCCTCCCACTCCAGCACCCACTGCCGCCAGGTGTCGGTGGTGTCCTCCTCCGCGAGGCGGGCGGGGCGCCACGGGCCATCGTCCACCCGGACCTCGACGGCGTCCACGCCGACGCGCTGGGCCCAGGCGGCACCTGCCACCGCCACCCGTCCGGCGTCGATTCGCGCTCCTGACGTGGGCGTATCGATGCGCGACTGGGTCTTGATCGGTGCCCGGTCCGACCATCCGCGGGGGACCCAGTAGGCGTCGAAGGCGTCGAACGTCGTCAGCTCGATCTCGACGATCCACTTGCATGCCGAGACGTATCCGTACAGGCCGGGGACGAGCATGCGCACCGGGAAGCCGTGCTCAGGCAGCAGGGGACGGCCGTTCATGCCGAGGGCGAGCATCGCGTCGCGGCCGTCGAGCACGTCGGCCACGGGGGTGCCGATCGTCATGCCGTCGGAGGAGCGCGACACGAGCTGATCGGCCGGGCCGCCCTCGGTCGGCGGGCGGACACCCGCTTCCTTCAACAGCGTCGCCAGCGGCACCCCGATCCACCGGGCGTTGCCGATGTAGGAGCCGCCCACGGGGTTGGAGACGCAGGCCAGCGTGATGTCGCGTTCCATCAGGTCGGAGCGGTTCAACAGGTCGTCGAAGGAGTACTGGCGCTCGGTGACGCCCCGGCCGTGGATACGCAGGGTCCAGGTGGTGGCGTCGATGCGCGGCACCGACAGCGCGGTGTCGATGCGGAAGAAGGCGGTGGACGGGGTGAGGAAGGGGGCCAGCCCTTCCAGCTCCAGGTCCGCGCCGTCCGGGAAGGGTGGCGCGGGCGAGGCCGGCGCGGGAAGCGTGATCTTCCGAGCGGCGGCGACGCTCTCGGCTTTCGACGCCGCGTACCAGCGCGCGCACGCCCCGGCACCGGCCGACACCGCTGCGGCGGCACCGGCGACCAGGACAAACCGGCGCCGGTCGAACCCGCCAGTGTCCTCGGGTGTCGCGTCGGGCGCCTCCGCCGCTTTCGCGCTGTTCGGCGACGAGGCCGGAGCGAGGTCGTCCGCCTCCTGTCGGGGCGCTTCCCGCGGAGCACGGGCGATCAGGAGACGGAGCAGCGCGATCGCGACGGCCGCGCCGAGAAGCGAGGGCAGCCCGTCCAGCAGCCCGCCGTCCGGCCGGGTCAGCGCCGCGACGAGGCTGATCAGACCGGCCAGCACGATCCCGGCGTCGCCGATCGCGGGCCGACGTCGGGCCGCGCTACCGACCAGGGCGGCAAGGGCGGCCAGGGTGACGGCCATCCCGCCCAGCAGTACGGCCTTGTCAGCGGTCCCGAAGGTCGCGACGGCGAACTCCTTGAGCGGACGCGGGACGAGATCGATGACCGCCGCGCCGACGACGAGCAGCGGGGTGGCCTCGGGCCGCGTTATGGCGCCGACGACCTCGGCCGCCGCCAGGCCGGCGCCCGCGGCGATCAGCCCGCAGAGCGCCCCGATGGCGGGACGCACTGCGGGGGCCACGTCGCCGGGCCCTTGGGGCGTGGATGAATCGTTGCGTTGATCCGACACGCCCCTCCTTCGGACCGGCACGTGGCGGGGCGACGGAGACTGCGGTAACGAAAGGATAAATACGGTCGAGCGGGGTGGGGCGGCGTCTCCCTCCGCCTCCCTGCTCCGAATGCCAGAGTGGAGGGTGACGACGCGACAGCACCAGGGGAAGGGCGGTGGCCGGGGTGGAGCAGGCGATACCGGTGGGTCCTCCGCCGGACGGCGGCGGCACGGAGGTGCACCCACCGGATGACCTGGGCGACCTGCTGCGCCGCACGGCCCGCGGCGACCTCATCGCGTTCGAGGCGGTGTACCGGGACCTCTCCGGTCCGGTCTTCGGGCTGGTGCAGCGGGTTCTCCGGGACCGCGCCCAGGCCGAGGAGGTGACCCAGGAGGTGTTCACAGAGATGTGGCGGACCGCCGCCCGCTTCGACGCCGAACGCGGCGGTGTGCGCTCCTGGGTGCTGACCATCGCGCACCGGCGCGCGGTCGACCGGGTCCGCTCCGAGCAGGCGGCCGCGACCCGCCTGGAGCAGGTCGGGCGGCTGGAACCGGACTCCTCCCCTGCTGACGACGTCCCTGACCAGGTCGAGCACCGGTTGGAGCGGGAGAAGGTGCGACGCTGCCTGCGCCGCCTGACCGAGGTCCAGCGCGAGACGGTGCGGCTGACCTACTACACCGGCTACACGCAGCGCGAGGCGGCCGAGCTGCTCCGGGTCCCACTGACCACGGTGAAGGGCCGCCTGCGCGATGGACTGATCAAGCTGCGCGACTGCCTGGGGGTGGCCGAATGAGCACGCCGGACCACGGCACAACCGACAACGAGGTGCACGGCCTGACCGCCGCGTACGCGGTCGACGCGCTGACCGGTGAGGAACGTGAGCGGGCCGAACGGCATCTGGCCGAGTGCGCCGACTGCCGCCGCGACCTGCAGGAATTTCGGGCGACGACGGTACGTCTGGCCTACGGCGAGGCGGAAGCACCCCACCAGCGGGTCTGGGAACGGCTGCGCACCACCGTCCCGCACATCCGGCAGCTCCCGCCCCTGACAGCCGAGCACGGGCAGGAGTCCACAGCGCCTGAGACATCGGCGCCCGCTGCGTCCGATGAGTCGACGTCCGGCGCGTCCGGCGTACCCGCACCCGTCGTCCCGCTGCGGCGCCGCACGGTGCTGCCGTGGCTCGTCGCGGCCGCGTGCCTGGTCATCACGCTCATCCTGGGTGGGGTCGTGATGTCGATGCAGCAGCGGATGGACGATATGCAGGCGCACACCGCCCAGGTCGAGGCTCTGCTGGCGGCGTCCGATGCCCGAATGCGGGAGTCGGAGGTCTCGCACACCACCGCCCGCGCGACCGTCGTCACCTCCGAGGAGATGGACAGCGCCATGATCATGGTCGACGGCCTGGCCCCGCCGCCCGAAGGCATGGGTTACCAGATGTGGCTGGTGGACGACGGCGACATGCGCTCGGCCGGGATGCTGGAGCAGACGGCCGACGGGATGCTGTCGGGCATGGCCAAGGACCTCGGCTCGGCCCGCCAGATCGGCATCACCCTCGAACCGGCCTCCGGCATGCCCGAACCCAGCGAGGAGCCGATGAAGGTCGAGGTGTGAGCGGCGGTGAGGGCCCGCACCTCCGCACACCACCAGAAAGGTCCGGCTACCCGGAACAGATCTCGCGAGTGCGTTCGAGTTCGCGGTCGCCTTCGTCGATCCCAGCCTTGAGCTGTTCGACGCGAGCGGAGGCGTGGTCCTTCCAGGCCCGGGCGAAATGGCGGCGCGTCCTATACCCGTTGGTGGCGCCGGTGGTCATCGAGATAAGGAACGCCCCGCCAAAAAGCACGGCGTCATAGAAGACCAGTGAGAAGAGGACGCTCTGGGCACTCTCAGGCTCGGTCGATATGTAGCGGAACGGCGTGAAGAGAGCGATCGGTGCGAGCACGCACCCCCCAACAAAGAGCAGGATCTTCAGCACGTGCAGCACCCTCTGCACGATCCACCGGGTACGGGCCTGGTCCAAGTCGACGTGGGCCTGCTCAAGCTCGCTGTGCCAGGAGCGCCGATACGCGGCCATCGTCCGGACCGTACTCGCGGCGGCATGCACGGCGGCGGCGTACCCCGCGCGCTCGGGACCCTGGGCGCGCTCCACGCGCTGCCAGAGCGCGTGGAACAACTTCCGCGTCTCGTCATCACCGTTGCTGTCCGGGGGCTCGATCTGGCCGGGGCGTAGCAGGTAGGCCACGATCAGTCCGGGGTCGACGTAGACCGGTCGGGACTGCCGCCACCCCGAGAGCTGTTCGCGGAGCTGCTCCAGGAAGGAGACGCCCGCCGATTCGGCTATCTTCAGATCGTCGCCCAGCTGCCGCCGCAGGTCGCTGTCCGGGCCGTGGTATAGGGCCATGGTGCGCAGCACAGCCGGTCTGGCCAGGAGCAGCATTTCGTTGGCCGGAGGGGCGCCGGTGAACAGCGGGCGCACGTCAGCGAAGAGTTCACGGAGGCCGTCGACGGAGGCGTCCTGGCCGCGGAAGACGGGCGGGAGGTCGGGGCGCAGTTGGGCGACGAACCAGGCGACGGTCTGGTTGACATCCTCGGGTTTGCGGCGGAAGACGGATCGGTCGACCGTGGTGTCGCCAGCGTCGTCGACCATCCAGGAGCCCAGCATGTCGCGCTCGGCCTCGTTGGCGAAGACGCGGACGGCTTCGCCCCAGTTGAGCTGCATGGCGGCGGCGAGTTCGCGTGCGTCGATGTACTTCTCGCCCGCGAACCAGTAGGGCGGGATGCTTCCCGTTCCCGGCCGCAGTGTCGAGGCGACCTGGGATCCCTCACCCTCTCCACCGCCAGGCGGAGCCACGACGGTGCCGCGGTCAGGATCGGCCGGAAGCTGCGGGTGGTGCGACGCCTCATTGATTCCGGCGGTCCCGGCGGGCGGGGTCGCGTGGGTGTAGGCCAGGGTCCCACCCTCCGCGATTCCGGGTGCTGAGGCGCCCGGGTCGACGCGGGTGGGCGGGGTCGCGGGCGCGACGGCCGTCGGGGACAGCGGGGACTCCACGGTTGTGGGTGCGACGGGGGACTCGACGGTAGTCGGCGGGGTCGGTGGCACCACAGAGGTGGGGACGTGCGAGGGATCCGCCGTCGCCGCACCGTCCTCGGCCGGGGCACCGCCGCCCGTGTCCCGCGTCGGCGGTCCGGTGACCAGCCAGTCCATGAGAGTCCGGGCGCTGGGGCGGGCGTCGGGCGCCTTCTCCAGGCAGGCCAGAACAATGGGCAGCAGCGGGCCACCGAGGTCCCCGGTGTCGGGCTCGCCCGCCAGGATCCGGGCGATACGGGCCGCCTGCGTCGGAGCGGCGAACGCCTCCTGTCCTGTGGCGGCGTACACCATGACCGCACCCCAGGCGAAGATGTCCACGGCGGCTGTCAGCCGTGATCCCTCCAGCTGCTCGGGCGCCATGTAGCCGATGGTCCCGACCACGCCGCTGGCGGTGACGGAGGTCGTCTCCACGGCCCGGGCGATGCCGAAGTCGATGACGCGCGGGCCGTCGGCCGCGAGCATGATGTTCTCCGGCTTAAGGTCGCGGTGGACGACGCCCGCCGCGTGGATCGCCGTCAGCGCCGTGGCGGTGGACACGGCCAGCCGGTGGAGGTCGGCACCGTGGCGCGGCCCGTCGGCGCGTACGGATTCCAGAAGGGTGGGGCCGTCGATGTACTCCGAGGCGATCCAGGGGGTCGCCGCGTCGGGATCGGCGTCGAGGATGTCGGCGGTGCAGAATCCGCTGACCCGGCGCGCCTGGGTCACTTCCTGGGCGAATCTGCGCCGGGCGTCGGGGTCGGAGGCCCAGCTGTCGTGCAGCAGCTTGAGCGCCACACGGCGGCCGTCGGGGTCCTCGCCCAGGAACACCTCGCCGAATCCGCCCCGGCCAAGCCGTCGAACCAGCCGGTACTTTCCGATCGTCCGGTCATCGGCCGCCGTCTCGGGATGTTCGGTCATTGCCGGCTTTCCAGGAACCGGGCAGCCGCCGGCTCCGACGACGCCCCGGCGGCCCGATGGCGTGCGGCACGGGCCCTGCGGGGGATGTGGGTGGGGGTACGGGACGCGACTATAGCCCCTCCCGCCCCTTTCCCGCCTAACGCCCAGGGTGCGGGCTCTCGACATCTCCTCGATCCCCGCCAGCACCGGCGGCGTCGGCCGGAGCGATGTAGGCGCCAACCAGCCGCGCGATGACCGTGGTGAGGAAGAGCGTGCCCGAGACCGTCTCGACGACGGCCAGCGAGCGCACCCACGGAGTGAGAGGGAGCACGTCGCCATAGCCGAGGGTGGCCATGGTGACGTACGAGAAGTACATGAGCTGCTGCCAAGTGACGGGTTCCTCGGGCGCCGCGGAGTCCTCGAAGCTGCCCGGCCAGACGATCTCGACCGCGCCGAACGTCGCGGCGAACAGGCCGCCGAGGAGCAGGTAGACGCAGACAGCGGCGAGAATCAGGTCCGGTCCGTGCGCCTGGCTGCGCCGGAAGATGAACCTCAGCAGCGAGACCATGAGGCAGCTCTGGAAGACCGCCACCGAGATGAACATGCCGAGGTGGGCGGCTTCGCTCTCCTGGTCGACGGCGACCCACAGGCCGAAGATCAGGAACACCACGGCGACGACGAAGATCGGCACCGTCCGCAACGACTCCTCGCGGACGAGCATGATGCCGAACACGATCATGCCGGTGTAGAGGAGCATGTAGACAGCGGTCCACAGCGACCCGTGCAGCGTCAGGGGATACCCGAACTGCAGCAGCGCGACCGAGACGAGGAAGATGCCGAGCGTCCAGGTACGGACCATTGGCTCCCCTGACCTCCCGCAAATAGCGCTCTGACCAGTTCGGATCTCAATCCGAACGGCACACTGGCGATCGTGATCCTAATTCGCCTCGACACTACGGGCGGGCGTGCCACGCCAACGGCCACGCTCACGCGGCAAGGGAGATCCCGTCTCATTCATTAATGACGACTGCACCGCGTACGCCTGTCGCCGCAGACTACGCCTCTGTGACGTTTGTCGTTAATGACCCATTACGCACCTTTATGCACCTGATGGCCGCTATGTTGATTCTCAACATTCCCCTGGATCAACACGGAGCTTTCATGCCTGCTGTCATCCCCCGAAGCCGCGCGGGTCGCGGTGTCGCCGTGGCCGCCGTTGTCATGGCGAGCGTGTCACTGTCGGGTTGCGGTCTCCTCATGGGCAATGCCTTCGACATCGAGGTCGGCGAATGCCTGGCGTCCGTCCCTAAGGACGGGGAGGTCTTCGACGTCGAGACCATCGACTGCGCGGAGTCCCACGAGGGAGAGGTCTACGCGAACGTCACGCTGGACGACGGAGAATTCCCCGGCCTTGAGAAGATCGGGAAGATGGTCGACACCCGCTGCCGCGAGGAGTTCGAGTCGTTCGTGGGCATCGGCTTCGACGATTCCGAACTGGACTTCACCTCGCTGCACCCGACCGAGGAATCGTGGAACACGTGGGACGACCGCCAGGTCACCTGCATCGTCATCGACCCCAAGGGGACCACCGGCTCGCTGAAGGGCGCCGAGCGCTGATTCGGCACCGAACCCCGCTCGTGGAACTCGCCAACGGACGGGGCGTGTGCGTTGACGTCTGACCGCTGTCAATGACGGGCCCCGACGCGGTACGCGCCGGGGCACTGTTGTTACTCGCTCACGCGGGTGCGGGTCGTGTTCGTCGGAGCGCTCGAATGAAGACGACCCGCCCCTGGAACGGTTTCTCGACGCGCTGACCGACGCCGCCGGCAACGATGTAGTGGGAGCCCTCGAAGGCGCCGGGTCACTCCTGACCGACCCGGTGGGAACCGTTGGCGAAGCTTGGGACGCCATCGTCGAGGATCCCGTCGGACTGATCCTCAGCAAGGAGTTCCGGGAGGCCTGGAAGAACGGCGACTGGCCAGCGGCCTTTGGCTATGGCCTGTGGGACATCGGTACAACCCTCGTCGGGGGCGTCGGCATACTCCTGAAGGGCGGCAAGGCCTTTGGTAAATTGCCTCAAGGCAGTGGCGAGAAACCTCCGAAGGGAAGCGATCCTGACAAGGACAGCGGACAGAATCCCGATAAGGAGGATTCCGCAGACGGCGAGAAGAAGGACGAGGACAACAACGCTGCCGGGTGTCCACCGGGAAACAGCTTCCTCCCCGGCACCCCTGTACTTCTCGCGGACGGTACCACTGCGCCCATCGAGAACGTAGCCGTCGGCAACGAGGTCTGGGCCTTCGATCCGCTGACCGGCGAGGAAGGCCCACGCCCAGTCACCGCCACCATCACCGGGTCGGGCGAGAAAACCCTCGTCGAGATCACCACCGTCGATGACGAGGGCGATACGGGATCGGTCACTGCCACCGACGAACACCCGTTCTGGGTCCCCGATGTGGCTGAGTGGGTCGACGCGATCGACTTGGAGCCAGGAACCTGGCTGCGCACATCCAGCGGCACATGGGTACAGGTCACAGCGACCAAGGTTCACACCGCTGCCAACGCGCAGGTCCACAACCTCACTGTTGGGGGCTTGCACACTTACTATGTTGGGACGATTGGGGCCAGCGTCCTTGTTCACAACAAGAGCGGGTGTGTCCCCGGCGGAGGCCTTCGGAAGCATGAAGAGCTCGGCGGACACACCATTGAGCGCCATGTAGCCAAATCCGAGAAGTGGCTCCGCCGCCGACTCAAGAACGACCCGGATATGACACAGGCTTCAAGCTTCAAGGATCTATCCACGGCAGAAAGGGCCATTTCAAAGGCACTTTCTGACAACCAGGGTGCTATCGACAAGTGGATCGATTCCGACACTGGAGGACAGCTCAAGCTTGAGAAGAAGCCAGTCGGCGAAAACGTTGGACCAGTCGTCAGGCGGGATGGATCGTCGAAAGACGGAAGAAGAGTTACAATAATCCTCAGGAAGGATAAAAACTCATCCACAGGATATCGAGTTCATACCGCATTTCCGGATAAGTGATGAACTACGAAAATCTCCACGAGTTCATTGGAGGAGTCTACCATCAGGATTGGAGCCTTGATTTCCCAGACCAAGAATCAGCAATCAGATATTTTCTTTCGACGAGCGACTCCGAGTTTATCCAGCGCGTCCTCCTGGAGATAGATGAACTTCTTCGCGAACAAAGATCAGAGAAGCGGCTGAAGAAAACCGTACAACGGGACTTCAGCGGCAACATCGTCCCACAGAAAACTCCGCAACGTTGGCACGACTGGTTGGTCTGGTTGAGGGAGGAGATCAAAGCTTCCTCGGCAGACGCTAACCCATGACTGTAGGGTCGATGTCCGAGACCGCCGACGCAATGCACAGCACGAACGAATGGGCCGCCGCCGTCTTGTAGACGGTGGCGGCCCATTTGGTCACAGCCATGCCGGACCGCCGCCCTGTCCCAGCAGGGTCTGCCGGTGGGAAGGAGCGGCAGGGATGGACTAGGGGGTCGTGGCTTGGGCGGGTCCGCGGTCAGGCTGCTGGTGGCGGAATGTGCGGTCGAGGTGCTGTTGTAGCCGGATGTGGCGGAACTGGTAGACGGCGCCCGTCTGGCGCAGCACGCCACGGCGATATGCGTCGTCGAGGAAGGCGACCGTGTCCCAGGGGAGCTTGCCGGTGAGCGGGAGCCAGATGCGGGACAGCGTCAGCCATTGGCCCCAGGCGGTGAAGGCGAGCACGTAGGAGGCCGCGCCTCCGAGCCCTCCGACTGCCCCGATGAGGAAACCGTCCGGACCCCAGACCAATGGACCGAGGATGTCCTGAAGCAACTCGACGATCACGTGCCCGGACAGGGAGATGCCGAGGGTGAGCATCGGGACGAGCACGAGGAACTGCCGTCCCACGGTCGCACGGTTGGAGGACAGCAATCTGACGGGGGTGGCCGCGGCAGTGGTGTCCATGGGGGCTTCGAGCGCGGCGAGGAGTCCGAAGATCAGCCCGCCAACCGATCCGAAGATCAGTCCGAAGATCAGCATGTTGATGAGCGTGTCCTGGAGCACGCTCCAGGCCGTGAGCGAGACCCCTTGGAACAGCAGCCGCAGTATGGCGAGAGCGCACGCATAGCCGGTGCCCAACACGAATCCGCCTAGCAGCACGACTTTGAAGCGGGCGGTGAACGCGCGGACCGGCCTGCGGCCGACGCCACGGCTTCTAGAACGCAGCCGCAGCCGTACATGGGATGGCTGGACGGCACCTCGGTGGAACACGGACATGACGCAGTAGGCGGTTCCGAACGCGGCACCAGCGGACGGCCCGACCAGGGCACCCTGCACCAGAACCCAGCCGAGGCCCACCGGCTCTCCGACGACCCAGAGGGAGAAGACTATGCCGACCATCCACGCGGACATGGAAACGCACAGTGTGGATGCCAGCACGACGCTCAGGATGCGCGTCGAGAGCCGTACTGAGCCCGCGATCCGCCACCAGGCGATGTCCTGTCGGCCGCGATCCAGCCCGGCAAGGTAGCCGAGCCAGTGCTGGGCGCGGTCCGCGTCCCAGTGCCTCCGCCGGTGGCCGTCCCCGGCCCGCTCGGGGGCGCGGTGCCGGTACACCGCCGGTAGGAATCCCGCCAGTAGATGCTCTTCAAGGTGGCTTCCGGTGGGGAAGCGTTCTGTGTCGAGCAGCTCGTCCGGGCCTCTTCCGAGCGTTTCGCTGTACGTCGTTCGTGCCAGGTTGACCATCAGCGGGGTGCGCAGGACCCTGGCAAGGTTCACGCTCCCCGGATCCTGCCCGGCATGCAGCTCCTTCAGGACGCCATCCCATGTGCCCGAGTCTTCGCCAGAGCCGTTGCCACCGGTGACGGACCGGGCGGTGCGGGGCAGATAGTCCGCGAGGTCATCGAGGGTCAGGTCGGTGAGTTCGATGCCGGCCGCCAAGACCAGTGGTGACTCTCCTCCGCGGACAGCTTGCTCGTACTCGTCACGTCGGCTGGTCAGGACGAGCGGCAGCGACGTGGCGTTGAGCGTGTGAAGCGCCTCGCCTCTCAGGCCCTCGGCGATCTCGTCGAACCCGTCCAGAACCGGCAGGATCAGGTCTTCGTCGACCAGCGCGGCGGCCAGCGTCGCCCCGCCGGGGACCCTGCCGCTCAAGTGCGGATGGTCCCGCAGGAGCCCGTCGACCAGCAGGTCCCGCAACGAAGTGGTTGTCGGGTCCCAGGATCCGAGGCTGAAGATCACCGGCACCCGGTCGGGAGAATCCGGGGCCGAGAGCAGGTCAAGGGCGAACCTGATCGCCAGAATCGACTTGCCTGAGCCCGCCCTGCCGAGGATCACCAGTCGCCCCGAGGAGATGCGCCGGTAGGTCTCGGCCACGCTCCGCGCATCACCGCTGAGGTCCACCTCCTGCGAGGCCGCTCCCGGGGGAAGGCACTGAATGTTCTCCGGATGGTCCGTCAGTCCCGCGGGAGCCTGCTGCCACCGCACCGGAAGCGGGAACGGATCGTGAACCCGGCGGTGCTCCTCCTCCCGTTTCCAACGGCGTCTGACTTCTCTGGCCAGTGCTTCGGCAGCCTCGGCCAGCGCGCCGCCTGCCGACGACAGCCCGGAAGCTGGCCCGGGAAGCGGCGGGGGCGGCGGGGACCCCGAAGCAGACTGCGGGCTGTCCGGCTCAGGTTGTCCGTTGCTCGGCAGGCCTGTCAGGTGGCGTCGGTCTTCGGGACTGGCATCCAGGGCGTCCGCCAGCAGATTGATGGTCGCCAGCCGGTGGTCGGCCGACTTACCAGACTCCAGTCTGCGGATGGTGCGGACGCTCACCACGGCGCGTTCCGCAAGCTCCTCCTGTGTGAGGCCCGCCTGCTTCCGCAGCCGACGCAGCGGAGTTCCTGAATGGTCCGTCACATCGGCCACCCTTCGCACGAATACGGGCGTTGAGAGCTTAGCGTGACGACCGGTCACATATGGCCGGTTCCCTGGCCTGTTCCGTGAGCAGCGCAAACCTCATGGTCATTGCGGGTGGTCGTGTTCAGCACTCTGTGCCAGACCCCGGCAGAGCCGCCCTCGTCCACCCGAACAACGGGCGGGGCCGCCGCAGCGGTCCCGCCTCCACCTGTTACTGCTCACAGAGGACACGATCCTGATGAGATCCCTCCAGTCACGCAGGTTCCGCGCCACCAGGGCCATCGCCGCGGCCACCGCGGCCATTGCATGGGCTGCACTTACCGGACAGGTCGCCCACGCCGACACGCCTGCCGTCCCGGAGTTCGATGATGGATTCGGACTGACCCAGGTCACGGATGACAGGGAGGTGCACTCCAGCACCGACTTTTCGATCACGGTGACCACCCCGGAGGTGGCCGACCAGCAGAAGATCCGCATCTTCCTGCCCAGCGACTACGCGTCCGAGCCCGGCAAACGGTGGCCGGTGGCGTACTTCCTCCACGGCGGCCCCGGCAGCCCGGACGACGCCGACGCGGTCGATGCGCTGCGCTCGGACCAGATGATCACCGTCGCACCGGACGGCGGCCGGAAGGGCTGGTACGCCGACTGGCTCATGCAGGACACCGCCGAAGGCGCGGCCAACTGGGAAACCTTCCACCTCGAACAGGTCGTCCCCTTCATAGACGCCAACCTGCGCACCATCCCCGACCGCGACCATCGCGCCGTCCTAGGGCTATCCATGGGCGGCTTCGGCTCCATGCACTACGCCCAGGCCCGCCCCGACCTGTTCGGCCATGTCGCCTCGCTGTCCGGCGCTCTCGACTTCGGAAACTACGCCGTCCGCGGCACCGTGGTGGCAACGGAACTCAACCTCACGACCGCCTGGTGCGCCGTCTCCAGCTCGCGCGGATGCGCCGACTACGGCCCCGTTGTCGACAGCGACGCGATCTTCGGCTCCCCCTATCCCGTCTTCAACGCCGACCACATCTGGAGGTCGGTCAACCCCGCGGCCTCCGACAACCTAGCCAAGCTCGCCGACACCGGGATCACGCTCTACACCGGCGACAACGATCTGGTCGAGAACCACACCGCGGACGGCGTCGACGTCGTCACATCCCGCCTGGACAAGCTCGGCATCGCCAGCCGTGCCGTCAACTACGGCGACGGGTCATCACTCTCCCCGACCTGCAACGGCGGCCACAACTACGGCTGCTGGTCCCCCGCACTCGCGGACTACATCCCCCGCCTAGAGGCCGCGTTCGCGGCCGGGGCGACGAAGTGACCTACCTCGAGGAGCACGCACCATGGCAATGAAATGGAGCAGGAAACGGCTCTCCGTCGTCATAGGCGCGGCGTGCGCGACGATGCTGACGCTGCCGAGTCCGGCGGCGCACGCCCAGACGACCGCGGACGACCACGCCGCCACGCTCGCGGCACTGAAGGCCTTCCAGGCGAAGGCCGGACCAGGCGCAGCCATCCACGCCGGAGACGGCAGCGACGCCTGGACCCTGTCCGTCGGCACGGGAACCGTCAACGCCAACCGACCCATCAAGTCGGACGAGCACTTCCGCATCGGCAGCCAGACCAAGACCTTCACCGCGGCGGTGGTGCTACAACTCGCCGACGAGGGCAAGGTCTCACTGGAGGCGCCCATCGACGAGTACCTCCCCGGCGTCGTCACCGGCAACGGCTACGACGGCACGCGCATCACGGT
The DNA here is from genome assembly GCF_002263495.1 of Nocardiopsis gilva YIM 90087. Lineage (NCBI taxonomy): Bacteria > Bacillati > Actinomycetota > Actinomycetes > Streptosporangiales > Nocardiopsidaceae > Nocardiopsis > Nocardiopsis gilva. The sequence continues at coordinate 4,016,717 of NZ_CP022753.1, forward strand.
GCGCCACCTGCTCCAGCACACCAGCGGAATCGCGCCGTATAACCCGTATCCGGGCGCTCAGACCCCCAAGCCCAATCCGGACGGCACATACGACCTGGCCGCATCGGTACGGGAGGGACTTAGCCGCGCCCCTGTCTCCGCGCCCGGCGCGGACTTCACGTACTCCAACACCAACTATCTGATCCTCGGCATGCTCATCGAGAAGGTGACGGGCATGCCGGTGCACGAGTCCATCACGGGCCGCATCATCGACCCGCTCGGCCTGACCCGGACCGCCTTCCCCGCTCCGGGTGACCGCGCGCTGCCCACCCCGGCCGTCAACGGCTACCACGGTGTCCGACTCGGTGGCTTCTTCTTCTGGGTCTCGGCCCTCACGTACGACCCGTCCCTGTACAGCAGCGCCGGAGCGATGATCTCGACCCTGGAGGACCTGACAGCGTTCTACCAGGCACTGAGCTCCGGCAAGGTCATCTCTCCCGCAGGTCTGGCCGAGATGCAGAAGGTGCGGGACGTGGGCGACTCCGGAGTCGGCTACGGCCTTGGCCTCATGCGGCACAACCTGTCCTGCGACGGCGTGGCATGGGGCCACGGCGGCGGGGTACCGGGCTACCAGACGTACACCCTGGTCACCGAAGACGGCCGCCACGCGTCCGTCGTGACCAACGTGCTGTTCCAGCTCAACAGCCCGGGCACCCAGATGCTCAACCTCATGGACACGGCCTTGTGTGAGGACCAGACAGCGCGCTCCTGAACCATCGCCAGTCCCCCATAAGACAGCGGACGCCCCGCGAAGTACGTGTGCTTCGCGGGGCGTTCGCGCGCCTACGGGGAGCCGGCCGGTTTCTCGTCTCCCAGGGTGATCACGCGGCACCCCAGCTCGGCAAGGCACCCCTGGCGAGCTGCTCGACACACCTACCGAGCCGGAGCGATCCGGTTTCCTGAATGAGCGTGTAACCGGTTGTGGCGGGCGTGGACGAGTTCACAGATGAGGTGAGGCTGACGCCGATAGAGGTGGCGGAAGCCCTCGCAGGGCTCAGCGGCCCGGATCGGCACCGACGCACCACAGCGGACCACGTGCGAGCGCGTCGACACGACGACCGGTCATGGATGGCCGGTCCCCTGACCTGTTCACTGAGCAGACCAAACGCCATCGTCATGGTGAGCCGGGCCAATCCATCGGCCGGGGAACACGTACACGGCAGTGCTTGCTCAGCCCCCGCAGTCCGGGCTGGACGCAAGGGACGGCTCTGCCGATGCACGCAGGACCGCGCCGAGGCCCGGCTCTCATCTCCTTCATCCGACAGCCACATCCAGGAGGCTCGGTATGGCATACCGCTACCGATGCGGCGAATGCACTTTCAAGACCGGGTGGATCACTGAATCAGAAGCCGAAGACCGCGCAGTCGCCCACTACGCCGACCACCACCCCCAACTCATCCCCGGCGGCATGGTCGAATTCAACGCAGAAAAGCGCGACTCTCACGGCTGCCTCGGCTGCATCCCGGTGGTGGCGATCCTGTTCCTGCTGCTGATGATCGCATCGTCGTGCGAGGGCTAGGCAGCCGGGGGCCGGTACAGGTCGTCCAACAGGTCAATGGCGAGCAGTCGCCAAGAGGATTTCACGGTTCCGCAGCCGCGCCTCGCATCATCCGCCGAGAGTAGGTGTATGAAAGAACGTCTTACGGTGAGTGTGAACGAAGATATCGCCACTAAGATCCGAACTGAGGCCGAACGTGCGGGAATCAGCCTGTCGGAATGGGTGGAACGCGCCGCCCACCGTGAGGCCACGCGAGCCGCTTTTACTCGCGCCCGCGCTGAGAGGGAGAGCGCTGGCCTATTCGGCCACGACCACCTTGCTGCGTATGCCCGCCGACGTGCTGCGGTCCACTGCGAAACACGCCGCTCGGGAAAGGCGCAGTGACGCCGTGATTCGGCGACGTCTGGACGATCGGTCAAGGGGACGATGACGACATCCCGCCTCCTGTACCGCACCTGGTTGTCAGCGGTGACCTCTACAACGAGTCAGGTCTCGGGGTGATCTTGTGTGAGGTGAACCGCCACCAGCTCACTGATCCCGAGATCAGCGAACCTATATCCAACCTCGGTGTTGCGCTCCTCGATCGTGTTGTCTGGTTTCCGCAGACTTGGCTACGGGAGCATGTCGGTGACCTTCACCCAGACCGGCATGACCACGTGAAACGGGTGGTGCGCAATCTCGTCGGGAACGACTGAGGCGACCTACCGAGCACACTGCACAGGCGAACGGGCCGCCACCGTCTTGTAAGAGGGTGGCGGCCCGTTCTTGCTGGGCCTGCTGTTACTTGGCGATCAGCTGGCGCAGGACGTACTGCAGGATGCCGCCGTTGCGGTAGTAGTCGGCCTCACCCGGAGTGTCGATACGCACCACGGCGTCGAACTGGACACCGGTGTTCGTGGTGACCTTGACCGTGGACGGGACGCGACCCTCGTTCAGCTCGGTAATGCCGACGATGGCGAAGGTCTCCTCACCAGTCAGGCCGAGGGAGTCGGCGGACTGGCCCTCCGGGAACTGCAGCGGCAGGACGCCCATGCCGATCAGGTTGGAGCGGTGGATGCGCTCGTAGGACTGGGCGATGACCGCGCGAACCCCCAGCAGGCGGGTGCCCTTGGCGGCCCAGTCGCGGGACGAACCGGAGCCGTACTCCTTGCCGCCCAGGACGACCAGCGGGGTGCCCTGCTTGGCGTAGTTCTGCGCGGCGTCGTAGATGAACGACACCGGGGCGTCGGGCTGGGTGAAGTCGCGGGTGTAGCCGCCCTCGGTGCCCGGCGCGATCTGGTTGCGCAGGCGGATGTTGGCGAACGTGCCGCGGATCATCACCTCGTGGTTACCGCGCCGCGAGCCGTAGGAGTTGAAGTCCTTGCGCTCCACTCCGTTGGCCTTCAGGTAGTCGGCGGCCGGGGTGCCCGGCTTAATGGCACCGGCGGGCGAGATGTGGTCGGTGGTGACCGAGTCGCCGAGCTTGGCCAGCACGCGGGCGGCGGTGATGTCGCTGACCGGGTCCGGGGTGGTGGCCATGCCCTCGAAGTACGGGGGCTTACGCACGTAGGTGGACTCGTCCGCCCACTCGAAGGTGTTGCCGGTCGGCGTCGGCAGCGAGCGCCAGCGGTCGTCACCGGCGAACACGTCGGAGTAGGCCGACTCGTACATGTCGGAGGCGATCGCGGAGTCGATGACCTCCTGGATCTCCTCCGGCGACGGCCAGACGTCGGCCAGGTAGACCGGCTTGCCGTCGGAGCCGATGCCCAGCGGCTCGGTGGTGATGTCGATGTCCATGGACCCGGCCAGGGCGTAGGCCACCACGAGCGGCGGCGAGGCCAGGTAGTTCATCTTGACGTCGGGGTTGATCCGGCCCTCGAAGTTCCGGTTGCCCGACAGGACCGAGGTGACCGCAAGGTCGTGGTCCTGCACGGCCTTGGAGATCTCCTCCGGCAGCGGCCCGGAGTTGCCGATGCAGGTGGTGCAGCCGTAGCCGACCAGGTTGAAGCCGAGCTTGTCCAGGTACGGCGTGAGCCCGGAGCGCTCGTAGTAGTCGGTGACGACCTTGGAGCCCGGCGCCAGCGAGGTCTTCACCCATGGCTTGCGGGTCAGGCCCTTGTCCACCGCCTTCTTGGCCAGCAGGGCGGCACCCAGCATGACCGACGGGTTGGAGGTGTTGGTGCAGGACGTGATCGCGGCGATCACGACCGCACCGTGGTCGATCTCGGTCTCGGTGCCGTCGGCCATGGTGACCTTGACCGGCTTCTTCGGACGACTGCCGTTGGCGGCCTGCGCCGGGGCGTCGGAGGCCGGGAAGGACTCGTCGCTGGACTCGTCGACCGGGTCGCTGACGTAGTTCTGCACGTCGTGGCGCCAGGTCGGCTTGGCGGCCGAGAGCGCGATGCGGTCCTGCGGGCGCTTCGGGCCGGCGATGGACGGGACGACGTCGCCGAGATCCAGCTCCAGGTACTCGGAGAAGGCAGGCTCGACGGACGGGTCGTGCCAGAGGCCGTTCTCCTTGGCGTAGGTCTCGACGAGAGTGGTCTGCTTCTCGCTGCGGCCGGTCAGCTTCATGTAGCGGATGGTCTCGTCGTCGATCGGGAAGATCGCGGCGGTAGACCCGAACTCCGGGCTCATGTTGCCGATGGTGGCGCGGTTGGCCAGCGGCACCGAGGCGACGCCGTCGCCGTAGAACTCGACGAACTTGCCGACCACGCCGTGCTTGCGCAGCATCTCGGTGATGGTCAGCACCAGGTCGGTGGCGGTGGTGCCGGGGTTGAGCTTGCCGGTGAGCTTGAAGCCGACGACGCGCGGGATGAGCATCGAGATCGGCTGGCCGAGCATGGCGGCCTCGGCCTCGATACCGCCGACGCCCCAGCCCAGGATGCCCAGGCCGTTCTGCATGGTGGTGTGGGAGTCGGTGCCCACACAGGTGTCGGGGTAGACCTGGCCGTTGCGGACCATGGCCACGCGGGCGAGGTGCTCGATGTTGGCCTGGTGCACGATTCCCGTGCCGGGTGGGACGACCTTGAACTCGTTGAAGGCGGTCTGGCCCCAGCGCAGGAACTTGTAGCGTTCGTGGTTACGCTCGTACTCGATCTCGACGTTGCGCTCGAACGCGTCGGGGCGCCCGAAGATGTCGACGATGACGGAGTGGTCGATCACCAGCTCGGCGGGGGCCAGCGGGTTGATCTTGTCGGCGTCGCCACCCAGTTCCTTGACGGCCTCACGCATGGTCGCGAGGTCCACCACACAGGGGACACCGGTGAAGTCCTGCATGATCACCCGCGCGGGGGTGAACTGAATCTCCTGGTTCGGCTGGGCCTTGGGGTCCCAGTTGCCGAGGGCCCGGATGTGCTCGGCGGTGACGTTCGTGCCGTCCTCGGTGCGCAGGAGGTTCTCCAGCAGCACCTTCAGGCTGTAGGGAAGTCGCTTGGAGCCCTCGACGGCGTCCAAACGGAAGATCTCATACGACTCGTCGCCAACGCGGAGCGTGTCACGGCTGCCGAAGCTGTTCGCGGACACGATGCTTGCCTCCTGATCTCGCCACTTTCTCCCAGCATCCTGCACCAACGGCGACGCCGGGAAATCACTGAGGCTGCCCTTATGAGATGACGCGTGGGCCGAGGCCGACCCGCCTCACAGCACGCCAAAGTAACTGTTCTACCAGGGGTGATGTCGCCGCCTGCGCCGCCGCGCGCACCGACCGCACGGTTTCCATCCGAACGGCTGCCCCTGGTGGCAGCGGCAAACCTCACACACCCAGTGATCAACTGTCGTTTTATCTCGACATCAAGCTACCGAACGTATATCTCGATATCAAGTTATCTCCCTGAGTGCCCACGGGGAACCGGATCCGCCGCGACCGCATGCCGTGTCGCCCCCGTTGAGCACAGCGTCAGGACATGCGAGGAAAAGCCGTTAGGCCACACCACCACCCGTGGGAACCGCCGGGCGAGCGGTACGCACGCGACAGCAGGCACACCTACCGGTCAATCCCATCCCTACCCAAATCGGACTGTGCACACCGAGGCGCGGAGACCGAAATACGATTGACTGCCAGTAGGCCCTCGCCAACACACTGCCAACCCGATGACTGGCCACAGAAACATAACGCGCCACGTCATCCCAGTTCACGAACGGTGGGCCCCGCGCAGGCGGGGACGCACTCATAGCAGACGGTGCTGGACCACGCTCGCGGTCCAGCACCGTCCATATGTAGGGCGCCTCGCTCCCCGCACCCGACCGCGCCGAGACGGTCAGCGCACCTGGGGGGCGACCTGACTGGCGACCAGTTCCAGGTGGTCGAGGTCGGACAGGTCGAGCATCTGCAGGTACATCCGCTCGCTGCCGAGCTCGGCGAAGCGGCCGATCTTGTCGACGATCTCAGCCGGGGTCCCTGCCAGGCCGTTCTCCTTGAGCTCGTCTACCTCCCGCCCGATCGCCTCGGCGCGGCGGGCGACCTCGGCGTCGTTGCGGCCGCAGCACAGGACCTGGGCCGCCGAGTACACCATCGGCTCGGTCCGGCCGGAGGCCTTGACCGCGGCGCGGGTGCGCTCGAAGGCCGCGAAGGTGTCGTCGATGCTGTTGAACGGCACGTTGTACTCATCGGCGTGGGCCGCCGCCAGGCGCGGCGTGCGCTTCACCCCGGTGCCGCCGATCAGTACCGGCGGGCGCGGTGCCTGTTCGGGCTTGGGCAGCGCGGGCCCTTCGGCGAGGCGGTAGTGGCGGCCTTCATACCGGAACGAGTCGCCAACCGGGGTCGACCACAGGCCGGTGATGATGTCCAGCTGCTCCTCGTAGCGGTCGAAGCGCTCACGGGCCGACGCCGGGAAGGGAATCCCGTAGGCCTGGTGCTCCTCCTCGTACCAGCCCGCGCCGAAGCCGAACTCGACCCGTCCCCCGCTCATACGGTCGACCTGGGCGACAGAGATCGCGAGCGGACCGGGATGACGGAATGTCGCCGCCGTCATCAACGTGCCCAGGCGAATGCGCGAGGTCTCGCGGGCAAGCCCCGCCAGGGTGATCCAGGCGTCGGTGGGGCCGGGGAAACCGTCGACGTCCCCCATCTTCAGGTAGTGGTCGGAACGGAAGAAGGCGTCGTAGCCGAGATCCTCGGCCGTCTTCGCCACCGTCAGCTGGGTGTCGTAGGTCGCACCCTGCTGCGGCTCAGTGAAAATCCTCAAGCGCATGCGTCCCATTGTTCTACCTAAGCGCAGAACGTGAAACCAGAACACTCTCAGTGTTCACCATCGTGCGCAGAGCGACCTCGCGGAGCAGTCGGCACGGTCCGCACATCCCTCTACTCCCCGCGGCTTCACCCCAGGTCACGGGCTCACCGTGGGGGACGGAGCAGATAACGTCGATGTTCGGGCACCGCTCGAAACACCCCGTGAACCGGACCCGACCGAAGGCGCGATAGTACCGACGTGAAGCTGTTCCGACGTGCCAAGCGCACGCCCGACTACGACCCCGACGGCTCGGACGCCGAGCTGCTCGGCGCGGTCGCCTGCGGTGACTCCCGCGCTTTGGAGATCCTGCACCGCAGGCACGCCCCCTGGCTGCGTGCGCGCCTGCGCTACCGGTGCGGCGACCCCGACGTGGTGGACGCCGCGCTGCAGGAGACCTTTCTCGCGGTCTGGAAGAACGCCAAGACCTTCACTGCCCGCGGTGCCGATGGCGACGCCGGAGCGTGGATCTGGACGATCGCGATCCGCCAACTCATCTCGCAACTGCGCAGGCGGGGAAACCGGTGGCTCGGGGACACCGATCCGGAACCCTACGAACCGGTGGGCGAGGCGTCCGCCGAGGACCTGGTGCTGCTCCGGATCGAACACGGCCCGCTCGGCGCTGCGCTGAACAACCTCTCCCCGGAGCTGCGCCTGGCCATCCAGGCCACCATCCTGGACGGACTGACCGTGCGTGAGGCCGCGCTGATGCTCCAAGTCCCCGAAGGCACCGTCAAGACCCGTGTCATGCGGGCCAAGGCCCAACTCCGGGAGCAGCTGACATGACCTGGCATCTCACATCCCGGCAACTCACGGACTACGCCACCGGACGTGCGGACATCGCCATGGCGATGTCCGCGGAGGCTCACCTGATGCACTGTGCGACCTGCCGCCAGGCGCTACCGACCGACGAGGAATGGCTGGAGACGAGCTGGGCGCAGCTGCGCGACATCGTCGACCGCCCGCGGCGCGGTCTGCTGGAGCGCGCGCTGGAGGCCAGCGGGCTCAAGGAGTCCACGGCGCGGCTGCTCGTCGCCACACCCACGCTCTACCGCGCCTGGCTGATCGCCATGGTGGTCGTGCTGGGCACGGCGCTGATCGCCGCCCACACGGTGCCCCGCGGCTCGCTGATGTTCTACTTCCTGGCCCCGGTGCTGCCGCTGGTGGGCGTGGCGCTGGCCTACGGGCGCGGTGTCGATCCGGCACATGAGTTCACCTCGGTGACGCCGATGGCCGGACAGCGGCTGCTGTTCCTGCGCGCGATGGCGGTACTCGTTCCGGCCCTGACGTTGTGCACGGGGGCGGCCCTGCTACTGCCCGGAGTCGGCGGCCCGGACTGGGCGCCCGTGGCGTGGTTGCTCCCCGCCCTGACGCTGGTCGCCGCGTCGCTGATGCTGTCGCGGTGGGTGAACCTCACCCTGGCGAGTGCGCTGCTGGCGGGTGGCTGGCTGGCCGCATTGGCACTGACCGCGACGGCCAAGCACCTCAAGCCCGAGCAGCTGTTCGCCGCGCACGCCCAGGTGCTGTGGGCCGCGGCCTTCGTGCTGATCGTGGGAGCCGTCGTCGCTCTGAAGGCGCGCCGCGGGTGGGCCGAATGACCGCGCCCGAGGTTTCCACGTGCACTGCCCTGGGCGGTGTGGTGGCGCAGGCGGTGACGCGTAGGTATGGCCTGCGGACCGCACTGAACGATGTCTCCCTGGAGATCGGCCGCGGGGTCACTGGCCTGCTGGGCCGTAACGGCGCAGGCAAGACCACGTTGATGCGCTGCCTGTCGACCGACCTGGACCCCAGCAGCGGCCGATTGGAGATCCTGGGCCGCAACCCGGAACGCTCCGGCGAGCGGACGGAGATCCGCCGCCGCCTCGGCCACCTGCCCCAGAACCCGACCCTGTACCCCCACTTCACCGCGTTCGGGCTGCTCGACTACATCGCCGTGCTCAAGGAGCTGGGCGGTCGCAGGCGGCGGCACGACGAGGTACGGCGAGTGCTGAGCCTGGTCGGGCTGTACGACCGCCGGTTCACCCGGGTGCGCCGACTGTCGGGCGGCATGAAGCAGCGGCTCGCGCTGGCCGGGGCGCTCCTCGGCGAGCCGCAGCTGCTACTCCTCGACGAGCCGACCATCGGCCTCGATCCCGAGCAGCGGATCCGCTTCCGCGACCTGGTCTCGGAGTTCGCAACCACGCGCACCGTCGTGCTGTCCACGCACCAGATCGAGGACGTCGAGGCGCTGTGCAACGGCGTCATCGTGCTCGACGAGGGGCGGCTGGTGTTCACCGGGACCCCCGCCGAACTCATCGGCCAGGCGCGCGGCCACGTATGGGCGCTTCCGGAGCGCCCGTCCGCGGGCACCACGACGTGGCGGCGGCCCGACGGCCGCTACCGCGTGCTCACGCCGTACGCGACGCGCCCGCCCGAGGGATATGGGGAGTCCGCCGAACCGGTCGATCCCACCCTGGAGGACGGCTACCTGCTGCTGACCGGCGCCGCCGACGGAACGGCGGTATCGGGCTCCGCATGACGATCTCCATCACGCGGCTGTCGTGGTTCGAACTCAAGCGGCTGCTGCGCGGCCCCTTCGTGTGGCTCGGTGTCCTGGGCATCGTGGCCCTCCAAGGCCAACGCACCGTGCCCGGTACCTCCGGCGAGCTGCCCAGCTGGGGAGTCATCACCGACAGCACGATCCTCGTCGGTGAGGGTGCCGCGGTGGCTATGTTCCTCGCCGGGCTTTTCCCCGCCGCCAGGAACTCCCGGTACGGCGATGCCATCACCTCCCCCGTCGGACAGCGGGAGCGTTCCGTCGCGCTGCTGACCGCCGTCTCCCTGTGCGGGGTCGCTCTGGGAGCCCTGGCCTGGGGAGTGGTGATCGTCCTCCTGGGATCCGAGGAGGTCGCGGGCTCGCTGAGCCCGGTCGCGCTCGCCACACCGCCCCTCATCGCCGCCAGCGGAGGCGTAGCCGGAGTCCTCACGGGCACATGGACTAAATCATGGGTGCCGGGCCTGGTACCCACGTTGGCCCTCCCCATGTACCTGTTCGCAGGTGGGCTCTTCGGAGTCGAATCGGTGATCATGAACGCGCCAGCGGCGGGCGCGGGCGCGCTGTACTACACGGCCGACACGCTCCTGCGCCCATCGACCGACTCCATCTCGCCCCTGTGGGGCATCCCGCCGCTGCACGCGGCCCAGCTGCTGCTCCTCATCGCCGCCGGCTGCGCCGCCACGGTGCTGCGGACCTCCTCCGGCAGGCGGCACCGGATCATCGCCGCTGGACTCACCGTCCTGCTCCTGGGCGGGGTGGCCGTGGCACACACGACCCAGCGGGTGGAGCCAGGGGCCGGGGACACGGAAGTCACCGCGATGCCCGACTGGGTCTCCGTCCCCAAACGCGTGTGCCGCAGCTATGACGGCGTCACCTACTGCAGCTACGCGACCTACGAGTCCTCAATCCCCGAGTGGCGGAAGGCCGTAGCCCCGGTGACGGAGGCCGTGCCGAAGCGCGCCCGCGGGGACCTGCCCACCGTCGCCCTGCAGACGTTCGAGGTCCCGCAGCAGACGGTGATGGACGGCGTCGCCGTTCCTTTCGACAGGTGGAGCCTCAGCAATCCGTGGACACAGCAGGACCTGACCGCCCAGGTCGCCCAGATCGTGCTGAAGCTCCCCAAGAAGTGGCACTACGGCGAGTGCACCCTCCGCGGCCAGGCACGCCTTCCGGTGTACTTGTGGCTCCTGTACCGACCGGTGGCCCACGACCCCCGCGAACGGCCGTCGACGGTGTGGGGTGGGGACGCCTCTGGCGGCTCGGTCGACGACATCGCACTCGCTGTTGCCATGCATGGAGCCCCCGATGAGAAGGTCATCCGCGCATTGAACCGATCCTGGGAGCGGGTGACCGCACCCGAGACCACGTCCGCCGAGGCCGCGCGGCTGCTGGACATCGAGGTGACCGACACCCACCGTGCAAGCGCCGAGCGAGAACTCGACGCGATCGCCAGCGGCCACCCTGACGCCGACGGATTCTCCCTACTCGATCAGGAAACCTCCGCCGATGAGACCGCTGACCCCCCTCTCGCGCCCTGCCGTTGACGCGTTCTTCGGCGGCGTGCGTGCGGCCGTGTCCCCGACGCGACTGGTCTGGTTCGAGCTCAAACGCCTGGCGCGCAACCCCGCACCGTGGCTCGCGGTCGCGTACGTGTCGTACAGCCTTTTCGACAACGCGTACCTGACGTACTGGGGCGGCGTGTTCAACACCGTACTGACCAGCGCGGCGGTCACCGGCACCGCGATATTCGTGGCCGCCCTCGTGGCGACGGTGCGCGAGGCGCGCTACAACGCCGGGGCCGCGCTGCCGGTCGCCCAGCGGACGCGAGTGGCATCGCTGCTGATCAGCTCAGCTATCGCCGGGGCGGCCAGCTTCCTGATCCCCTACGCGGTTCTGATCTGGGCGTCGGAACCCGCACCGATCGCGGGGTCCATCACCCCCGTCGCGTTCGTGCTCCCCCTGATGGTGTCGGCGCTCGGCGGCGTCACCGGGGTCATGTTCGGCGTCTGGACGCGTTCATGGCTGGCGGCTCCCGCACTGCTGCTGACCGTGGTCGCCAACCAGCTGCTGATCACCGAGGTCGGCGTCATCGACGCAACCGTGGTCCCCGGGTCGTTCCGGATCGGCAGCCTCGCCGAAGCGCTGGTGATCCCGGGCGGCGGGTATGGCCCCGGCTTCTGGTGGCTCGCCCCGGCCCACCTCGCCTATCTCGGACTCGCCCTGCTCACGGTGGCCGCCCTCGCCCTCCTGCGTCTCCAGCCCGGGCGGCGACGCCGAGCGATCACTGCCGCGCTGGCCCTGGTGCTGCTGGCCGGGTCCGCCACGGCCTACTGGCAGCGCCACGAGGACGGGCGCCGGGCCGAGCAGACCAGGATGGACGAGGGCGCGTTCCCGGGGTGGGCGGGCCCGAAACCCAAGCGCTCCTGCACCACCCGCGGCGGCATCACCTACTGCGCCTATGACAACTTCAAGCAGTGGATCCCCTACTGGGAACAGGCGGCGGCGCCGGTGGCCGCGGCGCTACCCGAGCACGCACGCCGGCACCTCCCGCGCGTGGTCCAGCAGACCTTCGACCGTGCCTACTGGTTCGACGATTCCGACAACCCACTCCGGCAGGGCATCGCCGTCCCCAACGACGTGTGGACGCCTGGCGAGGAGTACCCGCGTCGGGACCTGGCCGAGCAGATGGCCCTGCCCGCACTGGGCCTGGTCGGGTACCGCGAGTTCGCGTGCAGTATCCGGGGGCAGGCCCGGCTTCCGGTCTACCTCTGGCTCGTCGTCCGGGACAGTGCGGCTCCCGCCCCAGCGATCGACCCCCTCTACGAACACGATCTCACCCGCGCTGACACCACGGCGGTCGCCGTCGCGATGGCGATGCTGGAGGCGCCCGAAGACCGGATCGTGCGCGGCCTCGACGAGCACTGGGAGCGGCTGATCTCCCCCGACACCCGCGCCGCCGAGGCGGCACGGCTGCTCGGCCTGCGCGTCACCGCCTCTCACCGCAAGCACGCGACCGAGCTCATCACGCAGTGGCGCGGCGGCAGGCCACCCCAGTACACGATCGACGCCGAAGAGTTCCCGCAGGTCGACCCCGTGCCCGCCGATGGGGGCGGCGACGAGGCGCCGCCTCCGTGCCGCTGACCCGGGCCGGCCGCGCCACCGGCGCGGGGTGCTCCCCGGACAGGGGACAGCCCCGTCGCAGGGCTTAGACGTCGTTGCGCACGAGAGTCGCCACGCACTCCACGTGGTGGGTCATGGGGAAGCTGTCGAACGCCCGAAGATCCGTCAGTTCGTAGCCGCACTCCAGGAACGCCGCCAGGTCGCGGGCCAGGGTCGCCGGGTCGCAGGAGACGTAGGCGACGCGGCGGTTGCGCAGCTCGGCGAGCTGTTCGGCGACCACCCGTCCGGCACCCGCGCGGGGCGGGTCGATGACCGCGATGTCCACGCGCATGTCGACCCACTCGCGCAGCTGCGAGGCGACATCGGCGCGCTCCACGCGGACCCAGGGCAGGTCGCGCAGGTTGTGCTGGGCGTCGCGGACGGCCTCGGCGTTGCCCTCCACGCCCAGGACGCGCCCCTCGGGGCCGACGGCGTCCGCCAGGGCTCCGGCGAACAGTCCGGCGCCGCAGTACAGGTCGAGGGCGGTCTCCCCCGGCTTCGGTTCCAGGGCGGCGATGACGGCGTCGCTGAGGGTCTGCGCGGCGGCCGGATGCACCTGCCAGAACCCTCCGGCGCTGACGCGGTAATCGCGCCCGCCGACGGTCTCCCGGATCCCGCGGCGCCCGCGAACCGACTGGGTGCGCCCGCCCTTGAACCGCCGCAGGACGGCGGCCGAGGCCTTGGGGGTGGGAAGGAGCGGCAGCTTGGCTCCGCGCGGAGTGACGATGACCGCGGTGTCGGCGCAGGAGGCCGAGGAGACGGCCTCGACCTCGCTGACACCCGGCCACTGCAGTTCGGGAACGCCCAGCCGGTTGACCTCGGGGTGGGCGATCAGGCACTCGTCGATGGGCTGCAGGGCGTGCGAGCGGTGCTTGCGCAGTCCGGCCGTGCCGTCGGCATCGACGGCGAACCGCACGCGGGTACGCCAGCCCAGGCCGTCAGGCGTGCCGGGCAGCTCCTCGACGTGCACCTCGCGCTCGATCCCGGCGATGCGCCGCAGCTGCTCGGTGACCACCTGTGCCTTGATCCGGCGCTGCGCCTCCAGCGAGGCGTGCTGCCAGTCGCAGCCGCCGCACTTGCCCGGACCGGCGAACTTGCACGGGGCCTCCACCCGGTCGGCGGACGCCTCCAGGACCTCCACGGCGTCGCCGCGCAGGAAGCGCTTGGTCTCCTCGGTGATCCGCACCCGGACCCGTTCCCCGGGCAGCGCGTGCCGGACGAAGACGACCTGCTCGTCGTGGCGTCCCACGCACCACCCGCCGTGCGCGACACCATCGATGCGCAACTCCAGGTGGGTTCCGACACGGCTCATGAAAAAATGACCTCCGGCACGACGGGACTTCCTCGGGCATGTCGCAGGTGACTCCCGCGTACAGCCACCGCCCATCTGCGGTAACTCTAGCCGAGCGGGCACCCCGCTCCGGTTGGGTATACCGTTGCCGGGGCCGCATCATCAGCGGCATTCTCACCTGCCGAGCGGGTGTACGTCCGAACGCCGAGACCGGGAGCGGATGACCTGTGCACATCGTCATACTGGGCTGCGGCCGGGTGGGCTCCACCCTCGCGCACACGCTGGAGGACATGGGGCACACGGTCGCGGTGATCGACAGGGACCCCGAGGCCTTCCGTCGGCTGCGTTCCTCAACCGCGAAAACGGCGGTCCACGGCATCGGCCACGACCGCGACGTCCTCATCACGGCGGGGATCGCCGGGGCCGACGCGTTCGCCGCTGTGAGCAGCGGTGACAACTCCAACATCATCGCCGCGCGGGTAGCCCGCGAGGTGTTCGGGGTGGAGCACGTGGTCGCGCGCATCTACGACCCGCGGCGCGCCGAGGTCTACCAGCGGCTCGGCATCCCGACCGTGGGCACGGTGCGGTGGACCGCCGACACCGTCCTGCGGCGGCTCATTCCGGGATCGGCGGGGCTGGACGTCGGCCCGCTGTGGCGCGATCCGTCGGGCACCCTGCTGATGACCGAGGCGCCACTCAGCACCACCTGGGTGGGGCAGCGCGTGGAGCAGTTGGAGGCCGCGCTCCCGCTGCGCGTGGCCTACCTGTCGCGGGGCGGCGAGATCCTCCTGCCGCGCGGCGATGAGACGCTCCGGGCCGGGGACGTCCTGCACGTCCTCGCCCGTGCCGCCGACATCGACGGTCTCCAAGCGCGACTGGGCGCGCACGAGAGCCAGGACCAGGGGGTTTAGCCGATGCGGGTCGCAATCGCCGGAGCCGGAAGCGTCGGCCGTTCCATCGCCGCCGAACTGAGCGAGAGCGGGCACGAGGTGCTGCTCATCGACCGGGACACCCGCGCCATCGGCGTGGACGAGCTGCCGCGCGCGGAGTGGATGCTGGCCGACGCCTGCGAGCTGTCCACGCTGGAGGACGCGCGGCTGGCCGACTTCGACACGGTCGTCGCCGCGAGCAGCGACGACAAGGTGAACCTCGTCGTGTGCCTGCTGGCGAAGAATGAGTTCGGGGTGAACCGCACCATCGCCCGGATCAATGATCCGGGCAACGAGTGGCTGTTCACCGACTCCTGGGGGGTCGACGTGGCGGTGTCGCCGCCCCGGCTCATCGCCTCGCTGGTGGACGACGTCGCGGAGGTCAACGAGGCCGGGGACGCAATGGCGCTGCTGTCGCTGCCCGAGACCGACCTGCTGGAGTTCACGCTGCCGCCGGACACGCCGCACGCGGGTCGCCCGGTGGGCGAGCTGACCCCGGCCCTGCCCGAGGACATCGTCCTGGTCGCGCTCGTGCGCGAGGGACGGGTGCGGCCGCCCGTGCCGGAGACAGTCCTGGCCGCAGGCGACGACCTGGTCTTTCTGAGCAGTGCCGACTCCGTCGACGAGCTCGGGGTGCTGCTCGCGCCCTGATTCCCTGCTCTGCTGTTGATCTCGGGGATATCGACCTAATAATCGCCGACATTCGGTCGATATCCCCGAGATCAACGGTGGAGGCGCGCGTCAGGTGGCGTCGGGTTCACGCGGTGGCGCGAGGTTCGTGCCCTCCATCGAGGTGCGCCCGCGGGCCAGCAGCCACACCATGGCGGCCAGCCCGGCGACCTGCAGCGGCCACCCCATGGCGATCTTGGAGAAGCCCAGCAGGGCGAAGGTGTCGGCGACGCCGTAGCTCGCCGCGGCCCACAACGGCCACTGCACCGCGACCCGGATGACGCAGGGCGCCACCAGCAGCCAGGTCAACCGGGAACTGAGCTTGACCACGGCGGGGTTGTTCCGCCATCCGGTGGGGTCGCCGGTGACCGAGCCGATGAGCAGCCCCATGGCGGGCCAGCGGATGAGGATCGTCAGGGTCAGGACCACCGCGTAGACCGCGTTGTAGATGATCCCGGGCAGGAACGCGTCCTCGGCGTCGCCGCTCCGCAGTGCGAAGATCGCCGCGATGCCGATGCCGAAGAGGCTGTTGAACACGTACTGGATCGAGGAGCGCTGCACGAGCCGTGCGACCGCCAGTACGACCGCCGCGCCGATCCCCAGGCCGAGCCCCAGCTGGAGGTTCTGGGTGATGATGTAGCTGACCGTGAACGCGATGGTGGGGACCGCCGCCTCCACCATGCCCCGCTTCCCGCCCAGCGCCTTGGACAGCTGCGCGCGCACGACCGCCTCGACGGTCTGCTCGGAGACCTCGGGGCGGTCGGAGGCCTCCGTCTCCGTCACGCCGTCGGGAGCGGTGTCCGCAGCCTGGTTCCTGGCGTCGTCGGACGACGCACGGCGCTCGGCGCCACCGTTCGGGGTGGTCGGGGGTGACGGGCGGGACGTCTCTACGGCCCGCTGCTGGTCGGTCATGCTGCTCCAGTGGGAATCGGTGGCACTGCGTCCGACGGGCAACCGCCATCGGCTGTTATGCAGTCCACCCTAGGTCAACGCGTCGCCCTGTGGCCGGTGTTCCCCCATCGCCCGAGTGTTGGCGGGGCCGAACCCGGACACGGCGGCATCCCGCCAGGTCCCGGACGGTCGGCCGGGCGGATGTGCGTGGACCCCCGACTCCGCGGTGCATAGGCTGACGGCAGACCTGAGTGTGCGTGGTTCTCACGAGGAGAGTGCTGTGTCTGCATCCGTGTCCCTGCGCCCCGATCACCTCGACTTCGCGCTGCGGCTGCACGCGGAACTGACCTCCTCCGCCGACCCCGCGGGGTTCGTCTGGTCCCCCTACTCGGTGGCCAGCGCGATGGGCCTGGTGGCGACCGGTGCGCGTGGAGCGACGCGCACGGAACTGACCGACCTGCTCGGCCGCGATCTGGCCGACCACTTGGCCGCGCTGGACGAGGCCGTCTCCGAGGGCCCCGAGCTCGCCACCACCACCGGACTGTGGGTGCGCGACGACCTGTCGATCAGGCCGGAGTTCGAGGCCGCGCTGCGCGGCCGCCCCGAGTCCGCCGTGCACACCGCCGACTTCCCCGGCGATCCCGAAGGCGTCCGCAAGGCCGTCAACAGCGAGGTCGCCAAGGTGACCCGGGGAATGATCGACGAGCTGCTCACGCCCGGCACGGTCAGCAGCGACACCCAGGCCGTCCTGCTCAACGCGCTGTGGGTGCGGCTGCGGTGGTGCGCGCCGTTCGACCCCGCCGCCACCATCCCGCGGAGGTTCCACGCGCCCGGCGGCACCCGCGAGGTCCCGATGATGCGCAGCGAGGGCCGCATCCCCTACGCGCAGGCGGCCGGGTGGCGCATGGTCACCCTCGCCGGTGACCACGAGCTCGCGCTGGACGTGCTGCTGCCGGAGCGCGCCGATGCCGCGCTGACCCCGAAGGCGCTCACCCAGCTCTACCGCAAGGCCACCCCGACCACCGTGGACCTGTCCCTGCCGCGCTTCGAGCTGACGCACCGCACCGAGCTGAACGGCACCCTGAAGGCCGCCGGGGTGCGGACGGTGTTCTCCGACGACGGCGACCTGAGCGGGATCTGCGACCGGCCGCTCCGCATCGACCAGGTGATCCACCAGGCGGTGCTGCGCGTGGATGAGAAGGGCGCCGAAGGCGCCGCCGCCACGGCGGTCATGGTGGCCCTGGCGGCGGCGATCCCCAGCCGCCCCGTGGTGTTCACGGCGGACCGTCCGTTCACCGTGGTGCTGCGCCGCCGCTCGGCCATCCTGTTCCTGGGGGTGGTGGCCGATCCGAAGGATCCCGGTCCCGCATAGTCACGGCGGCGGGACCGCTCGCGGTTCACCCCACGTGGGCACGCGGAGGAGACGACGGTCTCAGATGCGGTCGAACGGCCTGGCGTAGGTGAAGGTGCCCGTCATGGACGGGTCGTAGGCGCTCAGGGGACGCACCTGGAAGGAGTCGCCCCGGGCCGGGTCCGGCGCGGCGACGCCGTAACGGGTGGCCGGGCGAAAACCGAACCGGGCGTAGTAGGCGGGCGCGCCGAGGAGGGCCACCAGCGGCTCGCCCAGCGCGTCGGCGGCGCCGAGGACGGCGTGCATCAATGCCGATCCCACCCCGCACCGCTGGCGCTCCGGGGACACGCTCAGCGGGCCCAGGCCGAGGGCCGGCCGCCCGTCCACCCCGCCGCGGCTGCATACCACGTGCCCGATGATGGCGCCGCCGCCGTTGTCCGCGTCGTCGACCGCGACGAGGGAGAGCTGGGGCAGCCACCCCTCATCGCCGCGCAGCCACTCCACCAGCGTGGCCTCGCCCGGGTCTCCCCCGGGTTCGACGGGCGGGGCGCTGTTGGCAGCGGCTGCGAAAGCGGCGGCGGTGACGGCCCGGATCGCGGGCGCGTCACGGGGGTTCTCCCGTCGGATCAGCACCCAGACATCCTGGCTAGCGTCCCCGTCGCAGGTCAACCGGTTTTTCGCGGCACGGGCGCCGGCGGGACGACCGGCCTTAGGCGGGAACGACCTCGAAGGTGGTCGCCAGCCCCACTCCGCAGGAGGCGCCGGCGCGCTCGGCGTTGGTGCGCAGGAAGGACTTCTGGTCGAAGCCCTCGATGTTGGCCAGGTAGACCTCGTGCGCATCCAGGGAGGCGATCCCCGCGGCCAGGTGCTCCTCGGTGAGTTCGACGAAGTGGGTGACGGTGGGCGAATTGGAGAACGCCACCTGACGCACGTTCGACCAGGGTGCCAGCCCCTCGTCGATCAGGTCGGTGAAGACCCACCGGTTGGCGGCGTCGCGGACGGCGTCGAGCAGGGCGGGGCCCAGCACGCGGTGGTCGGCGTGGTTGTAGGCGGATGAGCCCGGGAAGTGGTCGCGGAAGTTGAGCGAGACGATGATCTCCGGCCGGTAGCGGCGGATCGCCCAGGCCAGGGCGCGCCGCAGGGGCAGGCCGTACTCCAGGGTGCCGTCGGGGAAGTCGAGGAACTCGACGGATTCGACGCCCACGGCGCGGGCGGAGGCGAGCTGCTCTTCGACGCGCAGCGGGCCGCTCTCGTGCGGCGGCAGCGAGTCGATCCCCGCCTCGCCCCGGGTGACCAGCAGTTCGGTGATCTCCTTGCCCTGCGCCGACCACCGGGCGATGGCGGACGAGGCGCCGAATTCCAGGTCGTCGGGGTGGGCGACGACGGTGAGGGCACGGTTCCAGTCCTCGGGCAGCGCTGCGGGGGCACTTGTGATCGTCATGGGGATCAGCGTACGGCCGACAGCGGCTCAGGGCGGCAGGCGGGCAGGGTATGCCGCCCTGAGCACGGTGCGGCGCGGGGGTGGTCCGAGGGACGAACGGCGGGTGGCGGGGGTGGTCGGGGTCAGTCCTGGTCGGGCTGCCCCGCCTGACCGTTCTGCTGGGCCTGCGCCGCGCGCTGCTGCTGTTCCATGGACTGCTTGATCTCCGGCGGGACCGTGATCTCCAACAGTTCGCGCGGCGGGACGGGGTGATCGCCGCGGACGACCACGATCTGCTGGAAGATCGCTTCGACCGCCGCCATCGCCTCGGGCTTGGCGGCGGCCTCACCGCGGATCACGCCGCGCAGCACCCAGCGCGGACCGTCCACGCCGATGAACCGGACCCGCTGGCCCAGCTGGTGGCCGTCCTCGTTGGTCTTGCCCTCGACCGGGACGATCGCCCGCAGCTCCTGGCCGAACGGGCCGTCGAAGTCCTCGACCTTGCCGCCCTGCGAGACGACCTGCTCGCGCAGTTCGTCGCGCATCTCCCCCCACAGTCCGCTGGACTTGGGCGCGGCGAAGGGCTGGACCTGGAGTGCGGAGTTGCCGTGGATCAGCGTGACACCGATGATCTGGTTGGTCCGCTGCGCGACGTTGACCTGCACCTCCAGGCCCTGCTCCACCGGCACGCGGATGGCGCCCAGGTCGATGCGGGCGACCTCGGGCACCTTCTCCGAGGCGTCCCACGGCCCCTCGGCCCGGTACTGGTCCTCGGGCTTGTCCGGCTCCTCCACCGGGGTCGACTCTGGGACGACCTCAGGGGTGTCGGCAGCGCCGCCCTTCTCGCTCTTCTTGCGTCGGCGTCCGAACACGCCTCACACCTCTCCCGCTACTACTTCACGTCCCCGGCTCGCCGGGGTGATGGTCGTCATCTCCGTGCCGCGTGGCCGCCGGTGGAACCGAAGCCGCCCTCCCCACGCGTCGTGTCGTCCGGGAGACCGTCCACCTCGCGGAAAGCGGCCCGCTCGACCCGCTGGACGACCAGCTGGGCGATCCGGTCGCCCCGCGCCAGCTTGACCGGGGTCGCCGCGTCGGTGTTGATCAGGGTGACCCGGATTTCGCCGCGGTACCCGGCGTCGACGGTGCCGGGCGCGTTCACGATCGTCAGACCGCAGCGGGCGGCGAGTCCGGAGCGGGGGTGCACGAACGCGGCGTACCCGTCGGGTAGCGCGATGGCGGTCCCTGTGCCCATGGTCGCGCGCTGCCCGGGATCCAGGACGACGTCCTCGGTGGTGACGAGGTCGGCGCCGGCGTCCCCGGCGTGGGCGTAGGTGGGGATGGGAACCCCGGGGTCCAGGCGGTGGAAGAGGATCTCCACCGGGCTGTTGTCGAAAGCACTACTCACACTTGGCGAGCCTATCGCGGGTCGGTGGCCGCCATGCTCAGTGGAGCCGGTGACGAGTGGGCGGCCAGGGGCTCCCGCGGGCACGGGAGCCCCTGCGACGTCGCGTCGTGTGGGGCGGCTGCCCCACCCGTCGGGCCGTTAGGCGTCGGACGCGGGCGCCGGCAGCACCACGTCGACCGTGAGCTCACTGTCGCCGGTGACCTCGAAGTCGAGCTCGGCGGCGCGTCCGGCGGCGGCGAGGTCGCCGTGGGCGACCTGCGCGTTGCGCACGTTCTTGCCGCGGACGACGACCCGCTCGACCTCGGCGCGCATCGACAGCTTCGCCTCGGACTTGGCCTTGCGGACCGCCCGCAGCACCTCGGAGGTCGCGGCGAGGACCGCGGGGTCGCCGCCCTGGGCGGCGGCGCGCATCTCCGCGGCGTCCGGCCAGGACGCGGCGTGCACCGAGCCCTCGTTCCACCAGGACCAGACCTCGTCGGCGACGAACGGCAGGAACGGGGCGAACAGCCGCTGCAGCGCCGACAGGGCGATGAGCAGCGCCGCGCGCGCCGAGGCGCCCGTTGCTGTGTTCGCGTCGTCGTCGTAGGCGCGGGCCTTCACCAGCTCCAGGTAGTCGTCGCAGAACTCCCAGAAGAACCGCTCGGTGTGCTCCAGGGCACGGGTGTGGTCGTAGGCCTCGAAGGCCGCGGTGGCGTCCTCGACGACCTCGGACAGCGCCGCGAGCATGGCGCGGTCCAGCGGCTCGGCGACGGCGGACGGGTCGTCGGAGGCGTTCTCCCCGGCGACCGACAGCACGAACTTGCTGGCGTTGAGGATCTTGATGGACAGGCGGCGGCCGACCTTCATCTGGCCCTCGTCGAGCGCGGTGTCGGTGCCCAGGCGCCCGCTGGCCGCCCAGTACCGGACCGCGTCGGAGCTGTAGCGCTCCAGCAGGTCGATGGGCGTGACGACGTTGCCCCTGGACTTCGACATCTTCTTGCGGTCGGGGTCCAGGATCCAGCCGGAGATGCCGGTGCCCTTCCACGGGACGGTGCCGTGCTCGAAGTGCGACCGGACGACCGTGGCGAACAGCCAGGTGCGGATGATGTCCTGGCCCTGCGGGCGCAGGTCCATCGGGAACACGCGCTCGAACAGGTCGTTGTCGCGTTCCCAGCCACCCGCGATCTGCGGCGTCAGTGACGAGGTGGCCCAGGTGTCCATGATGTCGGGGTCGCCCATGAACCCGCCGGGGCGGCCGCGCTGGTCCTCGGTGTAGCCGGCGGGGGCCTCGGAGCCGGGGTCGACCGGCAGCGCCGCCTCGTCCGGCACGATCGGCGCCTCGTAGCGCGGGTTGCCCTCGTCGTCCAACGGATACCAGACCGGGAAGGGGACGCCGAAGAAGCGCTGGCGGCTGATCAGCCAGTCGCCGTTGAGCCCCTCGACCCAGTGCTCGTAGCGGGACCGCATGTGGCCCGGGTACCAGGTGAGCTCCCGGCCGCGGGACAGCAGCGCGTCGCGGATGTCGGCGTCGCGGCCGCCGTTGCGGATGTACCACTGGCGGGTGGTGACGATTTCGAGGGGCTTGTCGCCCCTCTCGTAGAACTTGACCGGGTGGGTGATCGGCGCGGGCTCGCCGATCAGCTCGCCGGTTTCGCGCAGCATCTCGACGACGCGCTCGCGCGCGGTGTGCACGGTGGCGCCGGCGAGGCGGCCGTAGGCCAGGCGGCCGTCCTCGGAGGTGATCGCCGCGGGCGGCTCGGCCACGACGCGGCCGTCCCAGCCGATGATCGCGCGGGTCTCCAGCTGCAGCTCACGCCACCAGGTGACGTCGGTGGTGTCGCCGAAGGTACAGATCATGGCGATCCCGGAGCCCTTCTCCGGGTCGGCCAGACGGTGCGCCTTGACCGGGACCTCGACGCCGAAGAGCGGCGTGCGCACGGTCTGCCCGAACAGCTCCTGGTAGCGCTCGTCGTCGGGATGGGCGACCAGCGCGACGCAGGCGGCCAGCAGCTCCGGGCGGGTGGTCTCGATCTGGACCTGGCCGCCGTCGGCGCGGTGGAAGGCCAGCTTGTGGAAGGCGCTGGGGCGCTCCCGGTCCTCCAGCTCGGCCTGGGCGACGGCGGTGCGGAAGGTGACGTCCCACAGCGTGGGCGCCTCCGACATGTAGGCCTCGCCGCGCGCGAGGTTGCGCAGAAACGCCCGCTGGGCGGCGGCGCGGGAGTTGTCGTCGATGGTGGCATACGTGTAGCGCCAGTCGACGCTCAGCCCCAGGCGGCGCCAGACGTTCTCGAAGACCTTCTCGTCCTCGGCGGTGAGCCGGTCGCACAGCTCGATGAAGTTGCGGCGGGAGATCGACACCTGCCGCTTGGGGTCGGGCTTGGCGGGCGGGGAGAAGTCCGGGTCGTAGGGGATCGACGGGTCGCAGCGGACGCCGTAGTAGTTCTGCACCCGGCGTTCGGTGGGCAGGCCGTTGTCGTCCCAGCCCATCGGGTAGAAGACCGACTTGCCGCGCATGCGGTGGAAGCGGGCGACGGTGTCGGTGTGGGTGTAGGAGAAGGCATGCCCGATGTGCAGGGACCCCGAGACCGTGGGCGGCGGGGTGTCGATCGAGAAGATCTCGTCGCGGCTCTTGGCGCGGTCGAAATGGTAGACGCCGGACTCATCCCATACGTCGACCCATTTCGCCTCGATACCGTCGAGCGAAGGCTTGTCGGGCACGCGGAAGGAACGAGAGCGGTTGGTCATGGGGCAATGGTATTGCTCTCCCGACCATGATCGCTCCTGGTTTGCGGGGCCCTGGGGGTGATCGTGGCGTGTGCCTCACCTGGACAGCGCACCCGGCCGCCGGGCCGACACCGGTGGGACGCCGTGCCGCGCGGCCTGGGACATGACAGTATCGTCGGCAGACCCCCGCATGTTGGCAACGACAACGGAAGTGATCGAATCACATGGCAAAGCAGGAAGGTGAGCTCGCCGCGCAGATCGTGGGCGGCGTGGCCGCCCTCGCGGCCGGGTTCGCGGCCCGCAAGGTCCTGACCTTCGCGTGGACCCAGGTGACCGGCAAGGAGCCGCCGAACGACCCCGAGTCGCTGGAGATCGGCCTGGGCGAGGCGCTGGGCTGGGCCGTGGTGACCGGCGTCGGCATGGAGGTCGCGCGGGTCCTGGCGGTGCGCGCCGCCTACAAGCGCCTGGGGCCGCAGCGGCACCGGGAGTTGGACGGCCGCTGAGCCGTCACCAGCGGCGGGGGCCGGGTGGATGCGGCCCGGCCCGTCCGATCAGGCCCCCAGGGCGGTACCTGCGTCTGGGGCGGAGGGTGCGGTGAGCGCCTGCCGCCCCGCCCCGGTGGGCAGCGGCGGGGCCGGTGCGGGCGCCTGGCCGCGCAGGTCGGCGCGCACGGCCTTGCCCAGGGCGAAGGTGGCCATGCGGTTGAGGGTGCCACCGGCCACCGCGCCGGTGAGGTAGGGGCCGAGCGTGGTGAGATGGCGGCCCATCAGCCGCATCAGGCGCTTGCGCAGGGCGGCCTTGGCGGCGGTCCCCAGCGCGACCGCGACCGATTCGGGGACCTGGAGGGGGTCGATGCCGCGCTTTCGGGCCCAGGCCGACAGGTAACCCGAGGCACGCCGCAATCCGGAGTCCGGCACCGGTGTCGCGTACACCTCGTGCAGCTCGGCGATGAGCTTGACCTCGATGGCCGCGACCACGAGCGTCTCGGCCACGATCTGGGCAGGCACGGTCAGCAGCAGGGGCGGCGCGGTGAACTGGACGGCCGCCAGCGCGCCGCCGGCGGCACCGACCGTGGTGGTGGCGTGGGCGGCGCTGCGCACCAGGGCGTCGGCGAGCTCCTCGCCGTCGAGGCCGTTGTGGTGGCGGACGAGGGTCGCGCGGTCGCGCACGGGGATGCGCGGCGCGATGTCGTCGGTGAACACCTCGGTGATCCAGCGGCCGGTGGCCGTGCCCTTGACCCCCGCGGTCCGCGCACCGTCGGCCAGGGCGCGGGTGAGGCGCCCGAGGAGTCCGGCCCTCCGCTGGGGGTCGGTGCCGTCGTCGGTGATGATCCGCCCGACGAGCGCGCCGACATCGTCGTTCTCAGTGGGGACGGGGGGCGCTTCCGCCGCCGTGCCGCCGTCCTCCGCACTGGCGCTGGGCACCGTGCTCACCTTCCTCTCGGCGTCCCCTCCATCAAACCAGACGCGGGCGGGACGCCACGGGCGGGGCGGGGGAGCGGCCCTGGACGCCCGGGCACGGGGCGGACATGGCGATGCGCCCCCGGTAACGGGGGCGCATCAGCATGCCAGGGCGCACGGCCTACGAGGCGACTCAAGGGAGGGAGGCCCTCCTGTCTCAGACACACTCCTTGCAGACCAGCGCCCCGTTGCGCTCCTCGGCGAGCTGGCTGCGGTGGTGCACCAGGAAGCAGCGCGAGCAGGTGAACTCGTCCGCCTGCCGCGGCAGCACCCGGACCGCCAGTTCCTCACCGGAGAGGTCCGCGCCCGGCAGCTCCAGGCCCTCGGCAACCTCGTCCGGGTCGACGTCGATGGTGCCGGTGCCCTTGTCGACCCGACGCGCCTGCAGTTCCTGCAGGCTGTCCTCGTTGATGTCCTCGTCGGTCTTGCGCGGGCTGTCGTAATCGGTGGCCATTGCGCTAACTCCATCCCCCTCGTTCTATGCCTCGTCGCGCGGATGTAACGCTTGAGAGACGCCTCTTGTGCCCGTTTCGGCCAAATTTCTCCATGGGCGCGAGTGGAGTGTTCCCCCTCCCGGGTAACGTTCCACCTGCTGGCGGCACGGAACGGCCGGGTCCGGTCATGTCCCTACACGACGCGGACCGGTTCGTTCTCATGTGCTACCCAACGCCCGAAGGATTGCGACCTATTTCTTCGTCTTTCCTCGCACCGGCCGAGCGCGGGTACTCCCCGAGTGGCAAGGTCAGAACTGACACGCTTACGTCGGGAGCATTTCCCTCCGTATTCACGCCCGGGAGAGCATACCTACCGTTGGTGGGTGCTCGGACCCAGGGTGGCCGTGTCGTGCGACACGTATAGATATCACGGACGAGATCCTCGGCGCAGCTCGGTCGCCGAAGGGCTCAGCGGCCCGTGCCGGACGGGCCTTCGGCGCGTCGCTCCGGCAGGCAGACGGTCACCACGAGCCCGCCGCCCGCGCGCGGCCAGGCCTGCACCGTGCCGCCGTGGGCGCGCACCACCGAGCGCACGATGGACAGCCCCAGGCCGGCGCTCTTGGCGGAGCGCAGGCGGTCGCCCGAGGCGCGCCGGAAGGGCTCGAACAGGCCCTCGACCTCGTAGCCGGGGATCACCGGCCCGGAGTTCTCCACCTGGACGGCGGGCCTGCCGTCGTATATGCCCGTGCGGATGGTGATCTCGCCCTCGGCGACGTTGTACCGCAGCGCGTTCTCCACGAGATTGCCCACTAGCCGTTCCAGGAGCACCGGGTCGCCGGTGACGTGGGCGGCGCGCAGGTCGGAGCGCAGCGTCAGGCCGGACTCATCGATGTCGGCCGACAGCTGGCTGAGGACGGTCTCGGCGACCTCGCCCAGGTCGATGTGGACGCGGGTGTCGAGCTCCTTGTCGCTCTTGGCGAGCAGCAGCAGTCCGTCGATGAGCCGCTCGTGCCGGGCGTTGGTCTCCAGCAGGGTGCGCCCGACCGATTTCAGATCGGCCGAGGCGTCGGGGTCGCTCAGCGTGACCTCCAGCAGCGTCCGGTTGATGGCCAGGGGCGTGCGCAGCTCGTGCGAGGCGTTGGCGACGAACCGGCGCTGCCCGTCGAACGCGCGGTCGAGGCGCTCCAGCATGCCGTCGAAGGTGTCGGCGAGTTCACGGATCTCGTCCTCGGGGCCGCCGAGCGCGATGCGCTCGTGCAGGGAGCGTTCGGACAGGCGGCGCGCGGTGCGGGTGATCTTCTGCAGCGGGGACAGGGCCCGTCCGGCGATCACGTAGCCGAGCGCCACCGCGAGCAGCCCCACGATGACCAGCGCCAGCACCGAGAACCGGGTGACCTGTGCCAGGAGACTCTCGATCAGTTGGCGCTTGTAGTACGCCATCTGCTCGGGCGTGGGATCTGGGTAGCCGGCCTCGGGGTTGGGAACGAACTGCAGGGTGTTCAGGACGGCCGCGACGATGACGTAGTTCAGCAGCACCAGCAGGGAGCCGGCGGCGAAGAACAGCATGCCGTAGATGAGGGTGAGCCGGGCGCGCAGGCTGATGTTGTCGGCCAGCCGGTGCACCTGGTGGGAGACCACGCTCTGCGGCTTGGCCGAGGGCGCGGCGGGGGTGGCCAGGCGCCGCCAGGTCCCGGTCTCACCGGGCGGGGTCGGCGCCACCTCTCCCGGTGGGACCTCGGGTTCGCCGTCGCCCGTACTCAAATCCGGTATCCCGCACCGGGGACGGTCTGGATGACGGGGGGCTCACCCAGCTTCTTGCGCAGGGTCATCACGGTGACGCGCACGACGTTGGTGAAGGGGTCGGCGTTCTCGTCCCAGGCCTTCTCCAGCAGCCCCTCGGCGCTGACCACCGTGCCGTTGGCGCGCATCAGCACCTCCAGGACGGCGAACTCCTTGGGGGTGAGCGCCACGTCGCGGCCGTCGCGCTCCACGGTGTGGTTGGCGGGGTCGAGGGCGATGCCGCTGCGGCGCAGCACCGGCGGCAGCGGCGGGACCGCGCGGCGGCCCAGGGCGCGAACGCGGGCGATGAGTTCGGCGAAGGCGAACGGCTTGGCCATGTAGTCGTCGGCGCCGAGGGTGAGCCCCTCGACCTTGTCCTCCAGCTCGCGGGAGGCCGTGAGCATCAGGATCCGCCCGGTGTAGCTCTGCTCGACCAGTGACCGCGCGACGTCGTCGCCGTGCACCCCGGGAAGGTCCCGGTCCAGGACGATGACGTCGTACTCGTTGACTCCGGCGTGCTCCAGGGCACTGTCGCCGTCATAGACGACGTCCACGGCCATCGATTCCCGCCGCAGTCCGACGGCGACGGCGTCGGCGAGCACTCGCTCGTCTTCGACCACAAGTACGCGCACTGTGTCCTTCGTTTCCCGCAGAGACCGGTGGGCCGCTGCCGGCGCATCCCCCAACACACCGGCAGCGGCGTCTATACCCCGGCCGCGTCCATCGTTCTCCCACACCCCGAATAAGGATGAAGTAAACCGTCGCAGCCGGTTCAGTTCTGCTGCGAGGCCACGATAACGCGGCCCGGTCTTCATCCGGTACCGCTCAACGTAGAGCGGTACCCGGAGCGCGGCAACCTCGACAGGCGCCGGGAGCTCGAGTATCGGCGACCGACCCCAGGGCCGGGATCGGCGCACCGATATTCCCCCGAATGCGAGGAGCCGCTGCCGACGTATCCCCCAACCGCCGGCAGCGGCATCACCCCGCACATCTCGAATCTGACACATCCAGGATAAGAAACAAGTAAGCACTCGCACGAATCATCCGTTGTGTCCCGCGCCACGCCCGAGCGGCGTCGATCACCCGAAATAGCTGCCCATCGGCCCGAATCCGCACCTCTGCCGCCCAATCCGGACACGCGGGACCGCCGTTCGGGCCACCCAATCGCCGCCCCTGATGGGACACGCATCACATCGACTGGCATGATGTGCTCACGCCGCACCGTCCGGAGCGACCCGATCGCGGACCGCCAAACGCCGCCGAAGCGAGGTTTACCCGGACCGGTGGGGTGGGTACGCACGGTCCGAGCTGCTATTCCTGTCACACTGGCGTGACGCATCGTAGTTCCTGCTTGAACATAGAGTGAGGTGAAATGGGCGAGTTCCTCGCGGAGATCAAGTGCCGCATCAGAGAGACCTCCATGTCGCTCCAAGCGGCCCAGTCCGCCGGAGACGACTTCCTCGCCGACACGCACTTGTCGGAACTTGAGGACCTGCACCGCATCGCGGCTCGCAACGGGATCGACCCCGAAAGCGCCTGACCTCGTCGTACACCGAGGGCCGGCCGGATCGAGAAGATCCGACCGGCCCTTTTCCGTGCACACACCCGTTGTGAGGCGCGGCCGAAACGGTGTTTCGGCCGCGCCTCAACCTGACGTCCTCCGCGGCCGGGCGGCCCGCCCTCCCGGGGCGGCCGCCGCCGCGTTACGCCGGGGGCTCGACCTCGTCAGTGTCCGCATCCGCCTTCAGCGGCTCCAGAAGGTCGTGCAGCTCCTCGAACAGGCCAGGGGGAGCCGCGATCACCAGGTCCGGGTTGGCGGGCCTCCCACGCAGCCCTCCGACGCGCGCACCGGCCTCCTGGGCGATGAGGGTGGCCGCCGCCCAGTCCCACGCGTTGAGCCCCCGCTCGTAGTAGGCGTCGTGGTGCCCCCGCGCCAGCGCGCACAGGTCCAGCGCGGCCGATCCGGCGCGCCGGATGTCGCGCACCCGCGGCAGCAGCGTGCGCAGCACCTCCGCCTGACGGGCGCGGCGCTCGGTGCTGTAACCGAAACCGGTGGCCACCAGCGCCATCTCCAGCGGCACAGCGGGGCGCACCCGCATCGGCGCACCGTTGCAGAACGCCCCGCCGCCCCGCGTCGCCGTGTACTCGTCGCCGCGCACCGGCGCCACCACGGCCCCGGCCACGACCTCCCCGTCGAGCTCGGCCGCGATCGACACGGCCCAGTCCGCGCGGCCGTAGAGGTAGTTCACCGTCCCGTCGATCGGGTCGACGATCCAGCGGACCCCGCTGGAGCCGGTCGCGGCGCCGCCCTCCTCACCGAGGACCGCGTCGCCGGGCCGGGCGCTGAGCAGGCGCTTGCGGATCAGCTCCTCCGACGCGCGGTCCATGGCGGTCACGACGTCGGTGGGTGTTGACTTGGTTTCGAGGACGCCGATGCCCTCCTGGCCCTCGGCCGCGAGCCGCCCGGCCTCCCGGGCGGTGTCGAGGGCGAGCGCGAGGAGCTCGGCCGGGTCCGCAACGGACATGGAAAATCCCCCTGGTGTGTGGTTACGCACGCGTTGTGCCCGGAGTCGCCGCGGACGGAACCGCGACGGTGGTCACAGCGGCCGCACGGCCGCTGTCACAGCAGTTCCGGGCGGCACCATTCCTTGCCGAGCACATGGTGGTCGAGGAAGGCGAACACCGTCTCGTACCAGACCCTGATGTTGCCCGGGGTGAGCACCCAGTGGCTCTCGTCCGGGAAGTACAGGAACTTGGCGTCCACCTCGTGGCTGACCAGATCCCACCACAGCCGCAGGCCTTCCCCGATCGGCACCCGGTAGTCCTTGTCCCCGTGGATGACCAGCATGGGCGTCGTGATCCGGGACACGTGCCGATGCGGGCTGTTGAGCTCGTAGCGCTCCGGCTGGCTCCGGGGGTCGCCGAACTCGCGCGCCCACACCCACGGGGCGTCGGTGGAGCCGCCGAAGGCGTCCAGGCCCCAGAGCGAGGCGTGCGCGACGATCGCCTTGAAGC
The DNA here is from genome assembly GCF_002263495.1 of Nocardiopsis gilva YIM 90087. NCBI lineage: Bacteria > Bacillati > Actinomycetota > Actinomycetes > Streptosporangiales > Nocardiopsidaceae > Nocardiopsis > Nocardiopsis gilva. The sequence goes on from NZ_CP022753.1 coordinate 4,046,503, forward strand.
GGTCGGTGTGCCCGGCGATCCAGTTGGCCATGTAGCCGCCGAAGGACCCGCCCATCATGGCGGTGCGCTCGGCGTCGATGTCGGCGCGGGCGACGGCGGCGTCGGTGATCGCCATGACGTCGGCGAACGTGCACGGCCCCCAGCGGCCCCAGGCGCGGCGGAGCATGTCCTGGCCGTACCCGGTCGACGGCGCCGGGTCGGGCAGCAGTACGGCGTACCCCCGGGCCGCCAGCAGCCACGGGTTCCACCTCCAGGTCCAGCCGTTGAAGCTCAGGTAGGGGCCGCCGTGCACCCACACCACCAGCGGAGCCGGGGAGTCGGCCGCAGCGTCGCCGGGCAGCACCAGCCAGGACCGCAGCGGGGTGCCGTCCTCGGCCACCGTCTTGACCTCGGTGAGCGTGCCGGGGACGTCGAGGGGCGCCTGCGGGGCCGTGAGCGACGTCGGCCGCCCCTCGGTCGCCGCGCCGTCCAGGCGCACGGGCGCGGGCGCGGCGTCCCAGGCGTCGCGCAGGGCATAGAGCGTGTGGGCGTCCGGGGCCGGGTTGAGGCAGCTGTAGGCACCGTCGTCGCCGGTCACCCGGGTCAGCGAGGTGGTGGCGAGGTCGACGCGGAACACCGGGCGGCGGCCGTGGTGGTCGGCGACGAAGAAGACGGCCGAGGAGTCGGCGGCCCAGGTGTACTCGCGCGGCCACAGCTCGGCGTCGGGCAGCAGGTCGCGCCCCTCGCCGGTGGTGAGGTCCACGAGCCAGAGCGTGCAGTCGCGGGGTTCGCCGTCGTAGTCGCCGTCGAAGGTGCGGAGCATCACCGCGTACCGCCCGTCGGGGGAGACGCGGGGGTGCTCGAACTCGAACGTCGTGCTGGTGGCCAGCACGGCGCGCTCCCCGGTGCCCACGTCGACGGTGACGACCTCGCTGCGCCACACGCCCCTGCCCGCGTGCACCTGCCAGCCGGTGACGACCGTGCCGCCGTCGGGGGTGACCTCCCCGGTCTGCTCGATCAGTGCCTTGCCCGCGTCGGGGGTGAGGTCACGCGCCTCCCCCAGTGGCGACGCGGCGTCGGCCGGGGGCGCGGCCGCGTACATCCGCGGGAGGTCGGGGCCGACATCGTGGTCCCAGTAGCGGACGGGACTGGACTCGTGCAGGATCGCCGTCACCCCGCTGTCCATGCGGGCGGTGCGCCACTCCGCGTCGGCCTGGGCGCACTCGGCGTCGGGCCGGGTCGCGGCGGTGTAGGTGACGGTGCCGCGGTCACGGGCCACGGAGAAGGCCTTGACGCCGCCCGCCGGGGCGGCCACCTGGCGCGCCTCCCCGCCCTGCGCGGGCAGCAGCCACAGCGCGGGGGTGCGCGCGTCGGCGGACCCGTTCGACGCGGCCTCGGCGTCGGCGCGGGTGGAGGTGAACAGCACCGACCCGTCGGGGAGGAAGGCCGGGCCGACTCCCCGGCGCTGGAGCGGGTGAGGCGGCGCGGCTCGTGTTCGCCCGCCGGGTCGATCTCCCACAGAGCCGTCCCAAACGACGTGCCGTCGGGTTGAGCTCGCTCACGGGCGCGACGAGCCGGGTCCCGTCGGGGAAAGCCGCAACCCGTTGACGCGGCGCAACCTGACGTAGTCGGGCAGCTCATACCAGGAACGGACCACAGCGAACCTCCCGCGTTGTCGACTTTTCGGCCTGGGGGCGACCCTACCGAGGGCGTGTGCGGGGTGGGCGGGCGGTCGCCCCCCGGCGCCGCGCGGGCGCGGGGCGTGTCAGGACACCACGTCCTTGTCCCGGAAGTGCCGGAACGCCCAGGCGATGAGCACGGTCGCGTACGAGAACGACACGGCCGCCCCGCGCGCCATCCCGTCCCAGGGCAGTTCCGGGCGCAGCGCGTCGGTCCAGGCGAACATCCAGTAGGCGGGGAGGAACTCGCGGATGGCGCCGAGCGCCTCGACCGCCTCCAGGATGTTGGACATGATGATCAGCGCGACGGCACCGCCGACGGCCCCCAGCGGGGAGTCGGTGGCCACGGTCAGCGCGAACGCGGTTCCGGCGACCACGAGCAGCGCCACCATCAGGTAGCCCACCACGATGCCGATCCGCAGGAAGGAGTCGGCCAGGCTCGGCGCGGGGCCGACCGCGGGCAGCTCGATGGGCTGCCAGCCGTAGGCGAGGCCGCCCGCGATCAGCGCCATCAGCGCCAGCGTGAGGACACCGGCCGCGCTGAGCGCGAGCGCGATGAGCAGCTTCTGCCGCAGCAGCCGCATGCGCGGGACCGGCGCGGCCAGCAGGTAGCGCAGGCTGGACCAGCCCGCCTCGCTGGCCACGGTGTCGCCGCAGAACAGCGCGACCACGACGACGAGCAGGAAGCCCGCGGCCACGTACAGCGTGAACACGGTGAAGTTGAACGCGCCGGTGGTGGCCAGGTCCAGCAGGTTCCAGCTGGGTCCGCCGCCGTCGGAGTCCCCGCTGTCCACCGCGAAGGCGATCACCAGCAGCCAGGGAATCAGCAGCAGGAAGCCGAACGTCAGCAGGGTGCGCCGACGGCGCAGCTGGCGGCTGAGCTCCACGCGCAGCGGAAGTGTGTGCCGTACATGGCGGTCGGGTCGGCTCGACTCGCTGATCGCTCCTCCTCGCTGGCTCACCCCGCCGCCCGACACGTCGGGCTGTGCTCCGCTCACGGCCGCTCCCCCGCCTCTGTGTCTTTGCTCGCGCTCGTCTCCTCGCTCGTCTCCGCCGCCGAAGCGATACGGCCTTCGGCACCCGGCAACGACGACTCCGCTCGCCGCTCGGCGCTGCCGATCAGCGACAGGAACGCGTCCTCCAGGCGCCGCCGCGGCACGACGCGCTCAACCGGGATGTCCGCTGCGACGAGCGCCGTTACGAGCTGGGCGACGGTCCCCTCCCGCAACCGGACGACCAGTCCGTCCTCGGCGGGCTCGGCCTCGGCGACGCCGTCGATGGCGCGGACGCGGTCGGCCACGGCGGCGGGGTCCGGCACACCGACGAGGACGGAGTCCCCTTCGCCCACGATGTCGGCGACCGGACCGGCGGCGACGTGCCGCCCGCGGTCCATCACCACGACGTGGGTGCAGGTCTGCTCCACCTCGGCGAGCAGGTGGCTGGAGATGATCACGGTACGGCCGGTGGACGCGTAGTCCACCAGGACATCGCGCATCTCGCGGATCTGGGGCGGGTCGAGCCCATTGGTGGGTTCGTCCAGGACGAGCAGGTCGGGCAGGCCGAGCATCGCCTGGGCGATGGACAGCCGCTGCCGCATGCCCTGGGAGTAGGTGCGCACCGGGCGCTCCAGCGCCGCGCCGAGGGCGGCGATACGCACGGCCTCGTCGATGCCGGACTCGGCCATCGGGCGACCGGTGGCGCGCCAGTACAGTTCCAGGTTGGCCCGGCCGGACAGGTGCGGCAGGTGGCCGGGGCCCTCGACGAAGGAGCCCAGGCGGGCCAGGGCGGGGGTACCGGGGACGACCTTGTGGCCGAAGACGCGGATGTCGCCCGCGTCGGGGCGCACCAGGCCCATGAGCATGCGCAGGGTCGTGGTCTTGCCCGCCCCGTTGGGGCCGAGCAGGCCGAGTACCTGGCCGCGCTCCACCCGCAGGGAGAGGTGGTCGACCGCGAGGTAACCGTTGGGGAAGCGCTTGGTCAGGCCCTCGATACGCAGCGGCACGTCGGCGAGGTCCGCGTCGACCGGCGCCGGTGCGGTCCTGCGCCGACCGACGAGCAGCAGCCCGGCGGCCACGATCAGCGCGGACAGCGGAAGCGCCCAGGTCCACACGGGCAACACGTGCCGGGGAGTGACCAGCTCGGGCTGGGTGGGCAGGGTGAGGCCGGCCTGGGGGTCGGGCAGGCCGATGCCGTAGGTCGCGGCGGTGCTGGGCCGGTCGTAGGCCATGTCGGTGGTGCTCACCGCGAAACGGAGGGTGTGTCCCTCGGCGAAGGTGTGGTCGATCGCCGGGAGGCGGATCTCCACGTCGGTGCCGTCCGCCGTGAGGGGCACGCGCACGGGGGCGACCAGCTGGCGCGGCAGCGCGGCCGTGCCGTCGGCGCTGACGTCGTAGACCTTGGCGAAGAGGACGGCCTCGGTGGGGGCGGCCTCTACGTCGTCCCTCTGGTCGTCCCTGTCGGCCGCTGCCGTGTCCCCGGCGTCGGTGACGCGGACGGTGATCGTCGGTGCGCCGGTCACGGTGAGGTCGGAGTCGAGGGGAGCGGACTCGAACGTCGCGGCCTGCCCGGGGATGTCCAGGGAGAACCCGGCGCCGCCGGGCAGGTCGCCGCCGAGGCCGCCGAGGGCGCCGAGGCCGGGAACCGCGGAAAACCCGGCGGGCGAGCCGCCCGGCGGGGCCACGATCTCCTGGACTCCGTTGTCGTCTCCCGCCCCTCCGTTGAGCGGGACGGACTCCGCGTCCGTCCCGTCCAGGCCCGGGTAGGCCGACGTGCGGGCGGCGCGGGGGATCGTGCCCTGGCGGGTCGAGCGGCCGCCGTTGCTGACGTGCTGGGGGCGGGTCACCGAGAACCCGGTCTCGGCGTCGGCCGCGCCGTCGCCCGTGAGCCAGGCGTCGAACCAGTCGCGAATGGCCTCGGTGGTGTCCTGGCCCTCGGGGGAGGCGGCGTCGTGGCCGCCCTCGGTCCACATGACGTCCAGGGGGACGTCGTTGTCCTCCAGTGCCCGTGCGGTGGCGTCGGCCTGGTCGAGGGGGAACAGCGAGTCCTGCATGCCCTGGACGAGCAGGGTGGGGGCGGTGATGTCGTCGACCACCGAGGCGGGGCTGTTGCGGCGCAGCAGGTCGAGCATCTTCTGCGAGGGGCGGCCGTGCTCGGCGGCGTCGACATACAGGTCGCACACTTCGGGGCGGAAGCGCCCGCAGCGCGCCGAGCCGGGGTCGTCCGCTGTCGCGTCCCCTGCGGCGGGGCCGCTGGGCGCCCGTGCGGGGTCCGAGGCGGGGGCGTCGTCGGGGCGTTGGCGCCGCCGGGTGCCCCGGGCCCGCCCGCACCGCCGAGTCCGCCGAGTCCGCCGGGGTCCTGGGTGCCGACGCTGCCCGCGGTGAACAGGAGTCCGGCCCACATCTGCTTGTAGACGCCGTTGCGCGGCCCGTTGCCGGAGGCGTCGGGGAAGAGCGCGTCGGCCAGGTCGTTGTAGGTGGAGCGCGGGGCAATCGCGTCGATCCGGTCGTCGGTCCCGGCCGCCAGCAGGGTGACGGCGCCGCCGTAGGAGCCCCCGGTCATACCGACGCGCGGGTCGCCCTCGCCGTCGAGCTGGATCTCTGGGCGCTGGGCCAGCCAGTCGAGGAGGCGGGAAACGTCGGCGACCTCGTAGTCGGGGTCGTTGAGCCCGATCTCCCCGCCGGACGCGCCGAACCCCCGGGCCGTCCAGGTCAGCACGGCGTATCCGGCCTCGGCCAGGGCGGCCGCCTCCTCCCGGCTGGTCTCCTTGCTGCCGGCGAAGCCGTGCGCGACGAGGACCGCCGGAACGCGGCCCTCGACGCCGTCCGGGAGGAAGAGGCTGGTGTCGAGCCCGATGTGGGTGTCGCCGCCGGGTTCCTCCGGGACGTCGACGACCTGGTCGACCACCCGATAGGCCCCGCCGTCGTCGTCCCCCGGACCGGTCGCGGCGATGGCCCCGGCGACGACGGCCAGGGCCAGGAGGGCGACCGGGATGGTCGCGCGTGAACGAGCACGCGTCAGCCAGGCTCTCACGCGATGCATCGTAGCCGTCGTCCCAGGACGGCGGCGGGCCGTGCGGTTGTGACCTTGGGCCGCGGCGACGGCGGGTCGGCCGCCCATGCGGCCATCCGCGAGGTCACGGCCCCACCGCGAGGGTGCGGGTGATGATGATCACAGCGCGCCGGTGCCGGTCACCGGGGTGCGCAGCAGGTGGGCGAGCCCTCGGGGCAGCCGGGGAGCGTGCTCAGCCCGACGCGCTCGGCGCCTGTCGCCCGCTCGGTGATGAGCTCGCGCGCCATCGCCACGAACTTCGGGTGGGCGCCGGGGCACAGCGCGCGCTCGAAGGCGATCCCCAGGCGGCGCGCGGTCTCCACCGCCTCGTGGTCGAGGTCGTACTTGACCTCCATGTGGTCGGAGACGAACCCGTGCGGGACGGTGACGACCGCCGACACGCCCTCAGCGGCGAGCTCCTCCAGCCGGTCGTTGATGTCGGGCTCCAGCCAGGGCTGGCTCGGCGGGCCGCTGCGGCTCTGGTACACGAGCTCGTAGTCGTGCCCGCCGCCCAGGCGCTCGGTGACCAGCCGCGCCACCTCCTCCAGCTGCGCGACGTACGCCCCGCCCGGCCCGTACCCCTGCTCGGGGGCGCCGCTGGCGGCGGCCATGGCGGTGGGAATGGAGTGGGCGGAGAACAGCAGCCGCGCCCCGGACCGCTCACTCTCGGGCAGCCGGTCGAGCGCGGCGCGGGCGTTCTCGACCAGCGGCTCGATGAAGCCGGGGTGGTCGAAGAACGGGCGGATGAGCTCGATCTCCGGTGCGTCGGGGCCGACGGCCGCACGCGCCGCCTCGATGTCGTTGAGGTAGGCGCGGTGGCTGGAGTAGTTGCTGTAGGCCGAGGTGGCCAGCGCGACGACGCGGCGGACGCCGTCCTTGGCCATCTGCGCGACGGTGTCGGTGAGCATCGGCTCCCAGAAGCGGTTGCCCCAGTAGACGGGCAGGTCCACCCCGTTGGCGGCGAAGTCGGCGCGGATCGCCTCGATCAGGTCGCGGCACTGCTGGTTGATCGGGCTCACACCGTCGAACAGGTAGTAGTGCTCACCGACCTCCGCCAGTCGCTCGCGGGGGATCCCGCGTCCGCGAGTGACGTTCTCCAGGAACGGGATGACGTCGTCGACGGCCTCCGGGCCGCCGAAGGAGATCAGCAGAAACGCGTCGTAGGGCCTCATAGATTCCATGAAACCAGGCCACGGAGGCCGCCCCGTCCCGGTCCGGGCGCGGTGGCGCGTAACGATCGTCACCGAATGGTCGGCCCACCTTCACCCGCGCGCGGAAGTGTCGGTAGCGTGCCAAGGCATGACGAACGTGTTGTGGACCACATGGCCTGGGACACATCGGGCTCGGCCGCGCCGGATGGAATCCCCCAACGACTCCAGCGACGTCGTCTCGGCTGTCCGCGCGGCGGCTGAGGAGGGCAACCGGGTGCGGATGGTGGGCACCGGCCACTCCTTCACCGACGTCGCGATCACCGACGGCACCCTGCTCTCCCCCACGTCGCTGACCCGGGTGCGCGATGTGGACCCCGCGGCCGGAACCGCCACGGTCGAGGCCGGGCTGCCGATATGCGATGCCAACGAGGCGCTGCACACGCACGGCCTGGCCCTGGCCAACATGGGCGACGTCGCCGTGCAGACGATGGCCGGTGCGATCCAGACCGGGACCCACGGCACCGGCCGCGACGTCGGCGGCCTGGCCTCGCAGGTCGTGGGCATGGAACTGGTGCCCGCCGACGGCAGCGTGGTGACCTGCTCGGCCGAGGAGAACACCGACCTCTTCCACGCCGCGCGGGTCGGCCTGGGGGCGTTCGGGATCGTCACCGCGCTGACCCTGGCGGTGCGCCCGTCCTTCCTGCTGCGCGCCCAGGAGATCCCGATGCCGCTGGAGGAGGTGCTGGAGAGCTGCGCGCGGCTGCGCGCGGACAACGAGCACTTCGAGTTCTTCTGGTTCCCGCACACCGGGCGCACCTACACCAAGCGCAACAACCGGGTGGAGGGACCCGCCCACCCGGTCGGTCCGTTCCGCGCCTGGCTCGACGACGAGTTCCTCGCGAGCACCGTCTTCGGCCTGGCCAACCGGACCGGGCGGCGCTCCCCCGCGGCGATCCCCGCGATCAACCAGATCTCGGCGCGCGCCCTGTCGCCGCGCACCTACACCGACACCTCCTACAAGGTGTTCGCCAGCACCCGGCGGGTGAAGTTCGTCGAGATGGAGTACGCCATCCCCGTCGAGAACCTCACCGACGTGCTCCGCGAGATCCGCTCGATCATCGACCGCCGCAACCACCGGATCAGCTTCCCGATCGAGGTGCGCTTCGCCCCGGCCGACGACGTCTGGCTGTCCACGGCCTATGGCCGGGCCACCGCCTACGTGGCCGCGCACGTCTACCAGGGCGCGCCCTACGAGCGGTACTTCGCCGACCTGGAGGCCGTCTTCACCTCGGTGGGCGGACGGCCGCACTGGGGGAAGATGCACACCCGCGACCGCGCCTACCTGGAGTCCGTCTACCCGCGTCTCGGCGACGCCATGGCCGTCCGCGACCGGGTCGACCCGAAGCGCCGGTTCGCCAACACCTACCTCGACGGCGTCCTGGGGCGCTGACCGCGCCCCCTGGCCAGTCCGCAGGAGCGGCGGCACCACCCGTGACCGGGCGGTGCCGCCTGCGTCGGGACGCGCCCGGCGTCATCCCCCGGCGCCCGCGGAGGGGGCCGTGTTCGGGGCCCGCTGGTCCGAGCCGCCGCCCGTTCCACCAGTACCGCCGTCCTGTTGCCCGGTGTTCCCGCTGCCACCGGAGGTGCCGTCGGAGCCTCCGTCGTCGCTTCCCGTGTCACCACCGGTGTCACCGCCCGTGTCGCCACCGGTGTCGCCACCCGTTCCGCCGGAGTCGCCGTCGGTGGAGTCGTCGGTGTCACCGCCGGTGCCCTGGTCGGTCCCGCTGTCCGTGCCGCCGTTCGGGTCGGCCGTGGCGCCGGTGTCCGGGGTGGGGGTCGGCTCGTTCTGCTGGGTGGTCCCGCCGTCCTGGCGCCCGGTGTCGGGGGTCGTGCCCGGGTCGGGGGTGTCGGTGGCAGGGGTCTGGCTCTGCCCGCCCAGGATGGAGGGGCCCGACTGGACGTCGTTGCCCTGGAGGTTGTCGCTCAGGGTGCGCCCGGTCATCAGCTCGATCGCCAGGATCACCCCATGACGAGGACGAACACGACGGCGGCGGGAGGACGACGGCACGCCACCGCTGCCACCAGGTCCGCTCGTCCACGACGTCCTCGGCGTCCTCCGCGGCGTCCCGATCTGGCCTCTCCCCCGGGAGGCGGCGTCCTCGACAACGGGCATCGCCCGGGTCGCCTCGGTGTCGGCCATGCCGGGCATCGGAATCGCGGCGGTCGCGTCCCCGCACCCGCCGCGAGCATCGCCTGCGTGGCGTCCGCACCGTAAGACACCGGCGCATCCCCCGCCACAGCGGTGCCGCCGTCGGCCGCCCGCGCGCTGGTCACGCGCTGCCTGCCAGCGGGGGCCACCTGGGTGCGCTCGGCTAGTTTCTTGGCCTTGTCTCCGCTCTGCTTGACGAAGTGCTGGATCACCGCGCCGCCGACCGTGCTCATGACACTCATGGCCGCGGCACCCCCGATGGTGCCCCAGACCCCCAGGTACGAGGCCGCCGACGCGGCGCCGAGCGTGGCGATGCCACCCCCGACGACCTGGGACATGTTCAGGTCGATCCGCTTCTTTTCCTCGACCTCGCTCAATCCTCCCCCTTCCGGCGCCCCCTGACGCCCGTCGGGATTCTCGTCGAACCGTGGGTGGTTTCGGCCCGGCCGCAACACGATGTCGCGAAGCCGACCTTCTCCATCCCACGCATAAGCGGACAACATACGCGAAGATCGCTAATGTTCTGATAAACGTCAGAGATTGGATCAATCACCCTGTGATCTCGATCGGCGTGTCGAGTTGCGCCGCCCCACTCGGATGGTGGCGCCCGTCACGCCCGGGGTCCGCGCCGGACTCGGCCGCGGTCGGCGGATCGGCGCCTGATGCGCCCGGTGGGGCACAGGCCCGACCGAAACCCTGGTCCCGCCCCTCGGCCGCCGGTCCACTCCCGTGTCAAGATGGCACGATAGGAGCACCACGACGCTCGCGGCGGCGGCACACACGCCCGGAGGGTCGCCCACAGTTCGGACATGCCGGGCGCGGTACTGGCCGAACAACCGGTTGTTGATGAGACTGAGAACATGGGGGATGGCCGAGGACCTACCCTCGACGGGACGCGAAAGGGAGGGCGATGCAGGAGCTTCGCCTCGTTGCCGTGAGTGAGGACGGCACCTACCTGGTACTGGCGAGCGCCGGCCGTGGAACCCGTTTCATGCTGCCCGTCGACGACCGTCTCCGCGCCGCCGTTCGCGGCCAGTTCTCCCGACTCGGCCAGTACGAGATCGAAGTGGAGAATCCGTTGCGCCCCAAGGAAATCCAGGCCCGGATACGCTCCGGTGAGACAGCGGAGGCGATCGCCGATCACGCGGGGATCCCCATCGAACGCGTGCGCTGGTTCGAAGGGCCCGTCCTCCAGGAACGCGAGTACATGGCGCAGCAGGCCCAGCGGGCCTCCGTGCGCCGCCCGGGAGAATCCGCTCCCGGTCCGGCCCTCGGCGACCTCGTGACCGAGCGCGTCGGCCCCCACCAGCTGGAGACCGGCGACGCCGTCTGGGACTCCTGGAAGCGCGAGGACAACACCTGGCAGATCAAGCTGGCCTTCCTCCTGGCCGGTGAGGAGCGCGTGGCGCACTGGGTCTATGAGCCGCGCCGCCGCTGCGTGACCCCGGCCGACGAGGAGGCGCTGCGCTTCCTCGACCCCGAAGCCGACGAACCGCTCGACCTGGGTCCGGCGAGCGCGAACGTGACCCCGTTCGTGCCGCGCCGCCAGGAGGCGGCGCCGGAACCCGTGTCGGAGCCCGACGACGGTCCGCTCCCCTCCGCGCTGCCGGAGCGCCCCACGGCGTCCGGACGGGTCCCGATCACCGCCGACCACGTCCGTCCCGCCCCCGCCGCCGAGGAGAGCGCGGCGGTCCATGTCGACCACGAGGACCCGCGCGAGGCACCAGAGCCCCCGGCCCGTCCGGAGCGCCCCGAGATCAGCCGCCCGACGCGGGCCCGGCCGACCATCGACCCCCTCGAAGCACCGGCCGTCCAGCGCCCCGCCGCCGCGGAGCGCCCGGAGCGGCCGGAACCGCGCCGCCGGAAGGAGCCGCCGCTGCCCGCCGCAGCGGCCGGTGCGGCGACCGCCGGGTCCCAGCCCCCTAGACGCAAGAGCCGTGGCCGTCGCGCCTCTGTCCCGTCCTGGGACGAGATAATGTTCGGCTCCAAGAAGACGGACTGATCCCACCCGCCTGATCTTCGGCGCCCGGGGCAACGCCTCGGGCGCCGCCCACGTTTACGCCCTTCCTGTGGACGAACCGTCTGGCGCCGCGCCGTCCCGCGGGGACTCCGTGCCGCCGGCGGACTCGGACGCCGCGCCCGCGGCACCGGTTCTCGCCCCTTCCCGCAGGAACGGCCGCACCATCTCGGGTGTCACGCCCGCCGCGAAGAGCACCGATTCGTCGAACCCCGCGTCGAGGGCGGTGTAGGCGCCGTCCCCCGCCCCCACCGCGAGGTCGAGATGGGCCAGACCCGAGCGCCGCTGGAACAGGGTCTGGCGCCAGGTCCAGCCGATGATGGCGGCGCGCTCGACGGCGGCCTGCTCGCGGCTGATCGATCCCGACCGCACGCTGACCAGCTCACCGTCGTAGCCGTGCCCCAGGGACCGGTAGCGGTCGACGGCTAGCGGGATGCCCGCCAGCGCCAGTACCGCGAACAGGCCCGCGACCCACCACATGTCGAGTGCCGCGGCGATCGCCGTGACGAGGGCGAACGGCGCCACCGCGCGGAACATACGCCGGCCCAGCGCCTCGCGGGGGTGCCCGATCAGCGTGCCGCGGAACGGGCGCAGGGCACGCTCGACGACCTCCAGTACCCGCCGGCGATCACCGATGGGCAGCAGCACCGCGCGCGTCGTGGTCTCACCCAGGCCGGTCACGATCGCGCGCAGCTTCACCGCGTCGCGCAGGCGCTGCAGCGGGTTGTCCAGCAGCTCGTACCCGCGGATCCGGCGGTGCTCCAGGGTCACGCTCTGCCGGGTGAACAGCCCCCGCTCGGTGACCAGTGAGGAGTCGCGGCGGAGCAGGGTGAAGCGCCAGTAGGTGACGGCGTAGGAGATGACGGCGGCCACCGGCATCATCAGGACCAGCAGCACCGCGACCGCCGCGGACAGCGCGACCACCATGGTCCAGCCGAGGTCGCGCAGCCACATGTAGGTGAGGTGCGCCGCGTCGCCGCCGTCCGTTCCCGGCGCGACTTCGATGGTCTGCCCGGCGAAGCCGAACAGCGCGGCGATCGCCACGAACGGCGTCAGCAGGTAGCCCAGGCTCAGGACCGCGTAAAAGTACCACCTGGGCGGCATCACGAAGAAGACGGCCGACGGCGTTCCGGGGGGCGCGGCGGGCGCGCCCGCTGGGGTGCCGGTGGCGGTCGCCCCGCCGGGGATGCCGTGCGGAGCCGCCTCGCCCTCCGCCGCGTCGCCGCGGAGCACGGCGCGCCGGTGGAGCAGAACGGTGCGCAGGCGTTCGGCCTCGGCGATCGTCACGGCGTCGAGCTTGCCCTCCTCGCTCTCCCCGCCTCCGGAGGCCGCCTCGATCTTGACCACAGCGAGGCCGAGCATCCGGTGCAGGAGCTGGGAGGTGACGTCCACGCCGCGGATGCGCTCCAGCGGGATACTGCGCCGGGACCGGCTGATCAGGCCCTTGCGGATCTTCAGCCGGTCCGCGCCCACCTGGTAGCGGAACGTCTTGTAGGTGACGACACCGGCGGCCAGCGTCGCGAGGATCGCCACCAGAGTGCTGCCCAGGACCCAGGGGTTGAAGGTACCGGCCACGAGCGCGACGATCAGCGGGACGCCGAGGTTTTTCAGGTAGCCCACGGGGGCGGTGAGCAGGGTCAGCGGACTGAGCCGCCGCTCGGGCTCGGGGCCGTTCTCCTCCTCGGGTGCGGGCTGGGGCGCGTCCTCCGGTACGGCGGCGTCGGCGCCCTGGTCATCGGCGCGCGCGGGTGCGGACCCGGCCGCCTGCTCCTGTGCGGGCCCTCCGGCGGCCGACGTCGCCGCGGTCGGCGGCGCGGTGCGCCGCTCCTCGGCGCCCTCCTGCTCGTGCGAGGGCCGCTCCGCACCGCTCACGTCGCATCATCCCGAAGCTCGCTCGCGCGCACCGCCAGGTCCTCGGAGATGCGCCTTGCCTCGTCGGCGTCGAGGCCCTCGATGGTCGAGGATCCGGCGTGCGAGGCGGTCTGCACTTCCAGCGTGGCGACCCGGAACATCCGTTCCATCCAGCCCTGCGTGTGGTCGACGGTCTGGATCCGGCTCACCGGTACCAGCTGCCAAGCGCGGCTGATCCACCCGGTCCGGGTGTACATCATGTCGGCGGTGATCTCCCAGCGGTGGACCCGGTAGCGCCAGCGCGGAGCGATGGCGGTCTTGGCCACGGCGTAGAGCGCGTAGAGGCCCGGAACCCACCAGACGTACTCGGTGACCCACGCGGGGATCCAGTTCCAGTCGGCCGCGGTGATCCCCCAGGCCGCCGCGCCCAGCACGGCAACGGCCACCACCGCGCCGACGGCGATAGACAGGGTCCACATCGGAACGGCGCGAGGCGAGACACGGTGCGCCGGAGGACGCAATGGAGAGATTGTCACAAGGCCGAGTCTACGGCTCCCGGAGCCCGATTCCCGGTTCGCAAAACGGCGGTAAAACCCCGGTATCGCGGGGAACGTGGATCAACCATCCGGTGTTACCGCAGAGCGGTCGGTGCCAGGCCGGCGAAGCCGTGCCCGATCATGTCGGATGCCGCCGGAAAACCTCGTGACAGCCGGGTGTCAGGTCACTTAGAACCGGTATCAGTGGTTTGTCAGTGGCGCTGGAGAGACTGGGCCCCATACACGCCAATTGGAGGACGAATGACTGACGCCATCCGGACGGAAGGGCTGGTCAAGGAGTTCAAAGGGCAGATCGCCCTGGGCGGGGTCGACCTCGTGGCACGCACGGGAGCCGTGCTGGGTGTCCTCGGTCCCAACGGCTCCGGCAAGACGACCACCGTGCGCATCCTGTCGACGCTGCTGCGCCCCGACGGCGGGCGGGCCACCGTCGGCGGGTTCGACGTGGTCTCCCAGCCGCACAAGGTCCGCAGTCTGATCGGCCTGACCGGCCAGTACGCGGCGGTGGACCAGGACCTCACCGGCACCCAGAACCTGGTGCTGATCGCCCGGCTGCTCGGCTACTCCCGCCCGCAGGCGCGCGCCCGCGCCGCCGAGCTGCTGGAGCGCTTCGCGCTGTCGGACGCCGGCGACCGCGCCGCCAAGACCTACTCCGGCGGTATGCGGCGCCGCCTCGACCTGGCGGCGAGCCTGGTGGGACGGCCCAGTCTGCTCTTTCTCGACGAACCCACCACCGGTCTGGACCCGCACAGCCGCAACGAGCTGTGGGACGTGGTGCGCGGCCTCACCGACGACGGTGTCACCGTGCTGCTGACCACCCAGTACCTGGAGGAGGCCGACCAGCTGGCCGACGACATCGCCGTGCTGGACCACGGCCGGGTCATCAGCCGGGGCACCCCCGACGAGCTCAAGGCGCAGGCCGGCACGCAGGTACTGCAGGTGCAGCCGACCGACCACGGGCTGCTGCCGCGGGCCGCACGGATCGTGGAGGCGGTGACGGGCTCGGAGGTCCGTTCCTCCGACACCGTCGTCAGCGCCTCGGTGACCGACCCCGCCGTGCTGCCCGAGGTGGTGCGCCGCCTGGATGACGACAAGATCGCGGTGGCCGAGCTGACCCTGCGCAAGCCGAGCCTGGACGAGGTCTTCCTGGCGCTGACCGGCCACCCCGCCGACGACATCCCCGACAGCTCGGCGACCCCGGCGCCCGAGCGGACCGGAGCCTGATGCCGGCCGCCGTCACCCCGATCCCCGCACTCGACCCGACCACCCGAAAGGAGGGAGGGGCGCGCAGCCCGCGGCCACCGGCCGCGGCCCACGCCCCGGTATCCCGATGAGCGCCGTGACTACCCAGGAGCGGTCGGCCCCGCAGCCCGGACCGCGCGTGGCGGAGCGGATCACCCCCGTCTCCGCACTCCAGCACGGCGCGCTGCTGACCTGGCGCAGCCTGCTCAAGATCAAGCGCAACCCCGAAGAGGTCCTCGGCCTGACGTTCATGCCGATCATGTTCGTCGCGCTGTTCGTCTTCGTCTTCGGCCAGGCGATGATGGGCGACTGGCAGGCCTACCGGGACTTCATCATCCCCGGTATCACCGCGCAGTCGGTCATCTTCGCGACCATCGGCACCGGTGTCTCGCTCAACACCGACATCGAGAAGGGCATCTTCGACCGGTTCCGGTCGCTGCCCGTGGCCCGGTCGGCCCCACTGACCGGGGCGATCCTCGGCGACCTGGTCCGCTACGCGATCACCGTGCTGATCGTGCTGCTGGTCGGTGTGGCCATCGGGTACCGGCCCGACGGCGGGTTCCTCGGCGTCCTGGGCGCGTTCGCCGTGGTCATGGTGTTCGCCTTCGCCCTGTGCTGGCTCTCCGCGTTCGTCGGGCTGCTAATGCGCACGCCCATGGCGGTCAACATCTTCGGCACGCTGTGGATGTTCCCGCTGACGTTCGCCAGTTCGACCTTTGTCGACCCGGAGCTGATGCCGGGCTGGATGGCCGCGTTCGCCAAGATCAATCCGGTCACCCACGTCACCGACGCGATGCGCGCCTTCATGGAGGGCGGGGATGTGGCCGGACCCCTGATGTGGACCGCCGTGTGGGCCGTCCTGCTCATCGCGGTGTTCTTCCCGCTGGCGACCCGCGCCTACCGGCGGCGCTCCTAGCGCGGGACCTCGGGACGGGGGCGGCGCCGTCCGCTCAGCTGGATCCCGCCGCCTCCAGCCACGCCCCGACGACCTCGGTGACCTTCTCCGGTTCCGCGGCGGCACCGGCGTCATACGACTGGGCGTACCCCGCGTCGCCCAGGCGTTGGCGTATCCGCTGCCGGGTCCTCTCGACCACGGGGTCGGCCACGTTCGGCAGGCCGCGGCTCGCCTCCGCGTAGCCGAGGAAGGTCGCGCCGCGCTCCGGGTCCTGGTCGGCCGTCAGGTCGGCCAGACCCTCCAGCACGTAGCCGACCTGGGAGGAGATGCACGACGGCTGGAGCGCCCACCAGGCCTCGCGCGCGTGGCGCCAGGCCGCTTCGGTGTCGCCCAGGTCGGCGCAGCACTGCGCGATCATGGCGCGCCACATCGGCTCCACGTGGGCGCGGAAAATGGCCGCGAAGTCCGCGATCTCGTCGGCGAGGTCGAGCAGCAGGTCCCGGCACCGGGCCGGGTTCCCCGCCGAGCGTTCCACGTCGGCCTCGCTGAGCTGGAGCATGGCCCGGCTCTCCCGCGAGATACCCACGCGCTCCCGGACGTCCGCCAGCACGCGGCGGGCCTCGTCGACCCGTCCCATCCGCGCCCAGCTGGCGGCCTGCCGGGCCTTGAGGGCCCGGACCATGGCGGTGAGCTCCACCTCCTCGGCGAGGGTGACGGCCTCGTCGAGCAACGCCACCTCCGCGTCGAGGTCGCCGAGGCGGACGAGCTCGGAGAGCATGACGATGCTCTGCGACATCCCCCACCGGTCGCCGATCCGGCGGAACTCCTCCAGCGCGGTGCTCAGCCGTTCCTTGGCCATGCGCGCCCGTCCCAGCGACATCGCGACGATGCCGACGAACGCGCGCGTGGTGGCGCGCAGCCACGGCTCCTGACGTTCGGCTCCCTCGTCCAGCCGCCGGATCGTCCCTTCGAGGTCGTGCCCGAACATGGCCAGCACGATGGGGACGAACACCAGGGACCGGTGGTCTTCGGCCCTCTCCCCCGCCGCTTCCAGGACCTCCATGGTCCGCAGCAGCAGGTCCTCGTCGGCGTTCTTATTGTCGACCGAGACCATGAAGAGGCACTCGGCGTAGGCGACCGCCCGGCCCTCAGGCGGCGTGTCCCCAGTCAGCCGCAGGATCTCCGCCGACCAGCGGCCCGGCTCGGCCCAGTCGTCGGCCATCTGCCAGTACCACTGGGCGACGTGGCTGAGGTCGAGGGCGAGGTCGAGGTCGCGCCGGTCGATGGCCCAGCGCAGCGCGGCGGAGAAGTTGTCGTGCTCGGCGCGGACCCGGGACAGCCAGGTCAGCTGCTCAGCGCTGCGCAGGTGCGGGTCGGCCTCGGCCCACACGTGCAGCATGTGGTCGGCGTGCGCGCGGCGGACGGCGTCCTCCTCCCCGCTCTCGGCGAGCCGCTGCGCCCCGTAGGCGCGCACGGTCTCCAGCTGCCGGTAACGGGGCTCGGCGCCGTCGTCGGAGGATCCGTCGGAGACCACGAGGGACTTGTCGACGAGCGCGAACAGCACCGACCAGACGTCCCGGCCGCCGATCGTGTCGCCGGGTCCGTCGGCGCAGACGCGCGCGACGGCCTCCAGGGTCGCCCCGCCGGAGAACACCGACAGGCGGCGCATAAGCGTGCGCTCCGGCTCGTCGAGCAGCTCCCAGCTCCAGTCGACGACGGCCTGCAGGGTCTGATGACGGGGCAGTGCGAACCGGCTGCCGCTGGTGAGCAGCCGGAAGCGGTCGGACAGCCGCGCGGCCAGCTGGGCGACGGGCATGACACGCACGCGGGCCGCTGCCAGCTCCAGCGCCAGTGGCATGCCGTCGAGTTCGCGGCAGATGCGCACGACGTGCTCGACGTTGCCCGCGTCGAGGGCGAACCCGGGAGAGACCGCGGCGGCGCGTTCGACGAAGAGGCGCACCGACGCGTAGGTCCCGGCGCGCGCGGCGGGGGTGTGCTCCGGCGGCAGGGCGAGTGAGGGCACCGGCATCAGCCGCTCTCCGGCCAGTGCCAGGGGTTCCCGGCTGGTGGTCAGGATGCGCAAGCCCGGGCAGGCGGCCAGGAGCCGCTCGATGAGCCCGGCCGCGTCGACGATGACGTGCTCGCAGTTGTCCAGGATGACCAGCAGCTTCTGCTCGGCCAGGACCTCGATGATCCGCTCCACGGGGTCGTCGGCGCCGGCGGAGGCGGGCGCGGCGCTCAGTGTCCGCGACCACAGTTCGCGCAGGCCGAGGGCGTTGAGGACGGCGTAGGTGAGGTTGGCGCCCTCGCTGACCGGGGCGAACTCGACGAACCACACGCCGTCGGGGGCCAGGTCGGCGTGCTCCTCGGCGAAGCGGGCTGCGGACTCGATGGACAGCCGGGTCTTGCCCGCGCCGCCGGGGCCGATGAGCGTGACCAGGCGTTCGCTGCACAGCTGTCCGACGGTGTCGCGGACCTCCTCGTCCCGGGCGATGAAGCTGGTGAGGATGTGCGGCAGCCGGGTGATGGCCGGGCGCGGCGCGGGGGCCTCGGTGGCGGCGGGCGCGGCCGGGGGTGGCGCGGCGTGGTCGGCGCCGGCCGACCGCTGGGGCGCCTGCGGTTCCAGTTCGCCGCGCAGCAGCCGCAGGTGCAGCTCCCGCATGTGTTCGGAGGGGTCGATGCCCAGTTCGTCGGCGAGCCCGCGGCGGAGCCGCTCGTAGGCGGCCAGCGCGTCGGCTTGGCGGCCGCTCCCGGCGAGCGCGCGGATGAGGAGCTCCACCGGCTGCTCGCGCAGGGGTTCGCGGGCGACCAGCGCCTCGATCTCGGGCAGGGTCTCGGCGTAGGCGCCCAGGTCGAGGGCGACGGCCAGGCGCTCGGCGACCGCGGCGCGGCGCAGCCCGTCCGCCCGGACGATGACGTCCTCGGCCCGTCGGGGCCGCTGAGGTCGGCCAGGGCGGGGCCGCGCCACAGGTCGAGCGCCTCGCCGAGCAGCCGCCGCGCGGTGCCGGGGTCGCCCTCCTCCCGGGCGCGGCGGCCGCGCTCCACGAGCGCGTCGAACTCATACAGGTCGACGCAGTCGGCGGGGACGTCCAATCGGTATCCGGTGGCGTCGCCGTGCAGCGGCGCGTCGTCGCCCAGGACCCGGCGCAGCCGGGAGACCAGCGCCTGCAGGGCGTTGCCCGCGCTGGCGGGTGCCTCGCCGCCCCAGATGCCGTCGATGAGGCGATCCGTGCCGACGGTGCGGCCGGGGCTGAGCAGGAGCAGCACCAGCAGGCGACGCAGCCGTGCCCCGCCGATGGTGATGGGTTCGCCCGCGTCGTCGCGGACCGTCGCTGGGCCCAGAATCGAGAACCGCACGGTCCCATGATCCCTGATAATCGAGGGCGGCTGACGTCCGCCGAATGTCCGCCCGACGCGAACAGGCGCGGATGCGCCGGTCAGGGACATCTGGCGGGTACATATGTACAGTCCGCGAATGAGCGGCCCGCGTTCGCACGGACCGCAGTATGGTTCGCAGGGGAACTCGCCGCGCAGGACGCCCACCGCCCAGCGGGTGAGTCCCACCGGAACCACCGACCATCCCCGTTGCCGATCACCCATCGCTGGAGCCCCATGTTCACGGTCGCACCTCACCGATCACCCCGCATGTTCCCGGCTCGCGCGCGCGCCGCACGGCTGTCCGCCGCGGTGGGCGGGGCGGCCGCTCTGCTGACGGCGGCGACCGGATGCGGTGGGCTCATCCCCGGGACCAACGGCGAGGTCAGCGCCGACATCAACGTGACCAGCACGATGGTCAAGGAGGGCGAGCCGCTGCCCGAGACCTACACCTGCGAGGGCGAGGGGGTGTCGCCGCCCCTGCAGTGGTCGGGCCTGCCGGAGGACGCCGAGTCCCTGGCGGTGGTGGTCGACGACCCGAGCAGCACGACCGTGCACTGGGTGCTCTACGGGCTGGATCCGCAGCTCGCGGAGATCCGGCAGAACAGCGTTCCGCAACCGGGGCGCACGGGCCGCAACAGCGAGGGCGCGGCGGAGTACGCGCCCCCCTGCCCCCGCGAGTCCCACGGCCACGCCGTCCGCTTCACCGTGTACGCGCTCAACGGTGAGATCGACCTGGGCGACGACGCGCCGCTCCAGGACTCGCTGGAGGCCATCGCGCAACGCACGATCGCGCGGGGTACGCTTACGGCTACTGGCGAGTAGTGGAATGCGCAACCATCGCATCACCCCCCGGAATCGGTGGATTGTCCGCATTTCGCTACTGACTTCTCCCGAATCACGGGAGTCGTCCCCGGTCGCCCACTGCACTGACAGCGCAACTATGCATAAAGTGGGGCCGTGCCCCCCGTCGATTCTGTAATGACCGATTCCATGCAGCATGCCGCAGCGCGCCGCCCCGCCCCCTCCCCGGCGGGCACCGATCACGGGTCGCCCCTCCTCAGCGGCCCGGCATACCGCTGCGGCCGCCACGGGATCCGCACCCTCGCACTGGCGGATCCACGTGACCGACGCCGCGGGCGGCGCGCATCGGATCCGCAGATACCCCACCGTCAGTGGCCCGACTCGCGCGGCTCCACCCGCTCCGGCCACGTCACCCCCGCCGGTGGCACCTCTGTCCTCGTAACGGCCACGGGCCCAAGGGTGGTGCTTTCACCATGACCGTCGCGATCGTTTCGATCATCGCGATCATCGTCGTTCTCATCGTGCTCGTGCTGATCCTCCTCGGCATGCGGGCGCTCAGCGTCGGCAGCGCCCGTGACGAGTACGACGACGGCTATGACGACGGCTACGCCTACGACGACGACCCGGAGGACGACCGCGACGGCGCGGACGCACCCGCGCCGCGCGCCCGCGGTCGACGCCCCCGCGTCGAGAAGGACGCCGCCCCCCGGGCGTCACGCCGCCCCCGGCAGCGCCGGAGCCGCGACGACGACTGGGCGGATGACTCCGACGACCTGTCCGACAACGACTTCTGGTCCAGCCTGGCCGACGAGGCCCCGGCCGAGGAACCGCCCGAGCGCCCGGCACGACCGGACCGCAGCGGGCGGCGCGACACCCGCAACGAGTCCACCCAGGCGATGGCAGCCGTCGCGGACGATGACGACGATGAGGACGACGAGGCCACGCCGACCCCGCGGGCCCGCGGCCGCCGGTCCCGCTCCGACCGCGACGCCGCCCCCGCACCGGCACCGTCCGCCCCGTCGTCCAAGGACACCGGCGACTTCGCCAACCCCGACATCGCTGTCCTGGCGAGCCTCGGCCAGGGCACCACACCGGCGGCCCCCTCGGACCCCGCCGAGCTTCCGGCGGCCCCTGCCACCGGACGGGCTGCGTCGGCGGCTGCGGCTGCGTCGGCGCCCGCGGTGGACGACGACCCGCTGAGCGGTCCCCTGCCGCGCACCCGCGACACCGGCCCCACGCCGACCGCTCCCTCGACCCCCTCCTCCGCACCGCTGACGCCGGGTCACCCCTGGTCCCCCTCGGCCGCACCCGCCAGAGGCGAGTCCGACCGGAGCGCCGCGTGGGATTCCGGCTCGTTCTCCCGCGACCCCCGCGGCGCGCCCACCGCGTCCAGCGGCCCGGCCTCCGGCGGGCCGACACCGTCCTCCTACGACACGGGGTCCTATACGCGGGGGGCGTCCTACACGCCCGGCTCGTCGTACGACACCGGCTCCCACGTCCGCGGATCGGGCTACAACGGCTCCTCCTTGGACGCCGGAACCCCCACTCCGCAGAGCGCAGCGTGGGGCAGCGGGTCATCGTCGTTCGACACCGGATCCCACACGCGCGGCTCGTCCTATGAGACCGGCTCGCACAGCCGCTCCGCGTACGGCACGGGCGCGCAGCCGCCCTCGTCGTTCGACACCGGCCCGCACGCGCGGGGGTCGTCCTTCACACCGGGCTCGGCCTACGACCCCACCGCGCACAGCCCCAGCTCGTATGAGACCGGCTCCCACAGCCGCTCCGCCTACAGCGGTTCCTCCTACGACGCCGGGCCCCCCGCAGGCGGCGCGCCGAGCGGCGACCCGCTGACCGACCCGTTCTCGCCGCCGGCGCGGCCGGGTACCGAACCCCCCTCCCCCATCTGGTCGAGCATGGACACCGGCACGCACGCGCGCCCGGGCCCGACGCCAGCGCAGCCGCCCGCCCCGCCCTCCTTCCCTCCGGCCCAGGGCGGAACACCGGCGCCCCTGCCGGGCGAGACGCCGCCGTCCTACACCACGGGGGGCTTCAACCGGTCCGCCTACGACACCGGCCCCTACACACGCCCCGGCGGAGACGTTCCCGCGCCGCCACCGGCGCAGAACCCCTCCGGTCCCGGGGCCTACCCGCCGCCTGCGGGCTACGGCTACGACAACGGGACCCCGCCCACGCCGTGGGACCCGACCGGCTGGGGCGGTGCCACCGGTGAGCAGCCGTCGCTGGCGCCGCAGACAGGGTTCGAGCCACCGGTGCCCCACGACACCGGGTCCTACAGCCGCGGGTCCTACACCACCGGCTCCTTCCCCCACGCCGGGGCGCCCGAGGGCATGCCCGGCGCGCCGGGCGGCCCGGGCTACCCTGAGCCGCAGCAGCCCTACCCGGGCTACTCCGACGTTCTCGGCGACTACAGCCGGGGCACGCCCGATCAGACCGGTGCCTACCCGGGCCTCAACTACGAGTCCCCCACCGGCGAGTGGCCGTCCTACCGCGACGTGTACCCCGGCCGCCGCGATCCCGCCGACGGCGCGGCGCCCCCCTATGACCAGGGCGGCTACGGATACGGGTACGGCGACGACCGGTTCCGCTGAGTCCACAGCGTTCGACACGCGAAGGGCGGGGTGCCGCAGGCACCCCGCCCTTCGCCGTTCCACCCCGGGCGCGACGTCGCCTCAGCGCGCCGCGCCCGCGCGCGGCGGACCCGGTGTTTCCCATAGGAAAACTGGTGATCAATCTCCCACGCCTCAGAGCGCACAACGGCCCCTGAGCAACTACCTTTAGTTCTCGACAGCATTCGTTGAGTAACCGAATCGTCGGATCCCTGGAGAAGCGGGGCATATCCGCCTGTCCGGATCCGGTGTCGGGGCTCCTCCGACCAGCGGCTGTCCCAGAGCGCCATTTCGTTCACCCACTCGGGGGTAAGCATGCGTCACGACGCCCAGGGACCAGATCTCGACCCGAAGGAGACGGCGGCCCGACCGCTCTCCGGCATCCGCTCCGTCCCGTTACCGAAGGCCACGCTGTCCGATGCCACCGCCTCCCTGGTGGTGTTCCTCGTCGCCGTCCCCCTGTCGCTCGGCATCGCCGTCGCCTCGGGGGCGCCCCTCATCGCCGGCATCATCGCCGCGGTGGTGGGCGGCATCGTCGCCGGCGCCGTCGGCGGCTCGGCGGTCCAGGTGAGCGGCCCCGCCGCCGGACTCACGATCATCGTCGCCGACCTCGTTCTCACCTACGGCTGGCGCGTCACCTGCTTCATCACCCTGCTGGCCGGAGTGGTCCAGCTGGCGCTGGGCGCTTTCCGCATCGCCCGGGCGGCCCTGGCGATCTCCCCCGCCGTCATCCACGGGATGCTGGCCGGGGTGGGGCTGACCATCGCCCTCGCCCAGCTGCACGTGATCCTGGGCGGCGCGCCGCAGAGCTCGGCCCTGGACAACATCGCCGAGCTGCCCGGCCAGATCGCGGACAACCACACCGCCGCCGTCGCCGTCGGCCTCATCACGATCGCCATCATGTTCCTGTGGGGGCGGCTGCCCGGCATCGGCCGCCTGCGCCTCAGCCGCGTCCCCGCCGCGCTGGTGGCGGTGGTGGCCGCGACGGCCGCCGCGACCGCGGGCGGCTGGAACCTGGAGCGCGTCCAACTGCCCGATTCGCTGGCCGACGCCTGGTCCGGTCCCGCGCTGCCCGCACCCGACCAGATCCACGGGGTCGTGGTCGCCGTGGCGGCGGTCGCGATGGTGGCGAGCGTGGAGTCCCTCCTGTGCGCGATCGCGGTGGACGGGATGCACGACGGCCGCCGCGCGCGCCTCGACCGCGAGCTGATCGGCCAGGGCGCCGCCAACACCGTCAGCGGTGCCCTCGGCGGACTTCCAGTGGCCGGGGTCATCGTGCGCAGCACCGCCAACGTCCGCGCCGGTGCGCGCACCCCGCTGTCGGCGATCCTGCACGGCGTGTGGATCCTCGTCTTCGTGGCGCTGTTCGCCGAGTTCGTGGAGCTGATCCCGATGGCCGCGCTGGCCGGGCTGCTGGTCTTCATCGGGATCCAGATGGTCAACCTCACCCACGTGCGCGACCTGCGTCGGCACCACGAGTCGAGCATCTACCTGGTGACCCTGGCCAGCGTCGTGCTCCTGGGCCTGCTGGAGGGCGTGCTCATCGGCTTCGGCCTGGCCATGGCGGTCTCCCTGCACCGCCTGACCCGGGTGACGGTTCTGACCGAGGAGCGCGATGACCGCCATCACGTGGTCGTGCGGGGCTCCCTGACGTTCCTGGGCGTGCCCCGGGTGACCCAGGTGCTGCGCAACGTCCCGCCCGGCGCCCAGGTCGACCTCGACCTGCACGTGGACTTCATGGACCACGCCGCGTTCGAGTCGATCCACGCCTGGCGGCTCGACCACGAGCGCACCGGCGGCACCGTCGACATCGACGAGGTGCACGAGAACTGGTACGAGCGGCGGTCCATGCACGCGCCCCCGTCCGGCAAGACGTCACCCGACGGCCTGGCGCGCTGGTGGGCGCCGTGGGGCCTGCGCGGCTACGACCACGCCGACTCCGCCTCCGGGCTGCTGATGACCGGCGCGCGCGAGTACCACGCGAGCACGGCCGGACGGATGCGCTCGCTGATGAGCCGCCTGGCGCTCGCCCAGCATCCGCGCGCCCTGTTCATCGCCTGCGCCGACTCGCGGGTCGTGCCCAACCTCATCACCGCCAGTGGGCCCGGGGACCTGTTCACGCTGCGGAACATCGGCAACCTGGTGCCGCCGAAGGGCAGCGGGGACGACTCGGTGGGGGCCGCGATCGAGTATGCGGTCACGGTCCTGGAGGTGCCGTCCATCGTGGTCTGCGGGCACTCGCACTGCGGGGCGATGCAGGCGCTGCTGGACGGCGCCCACGAGGCTCCCGGGGACGCGCGGCTGACCCAGCTCCAGCAGTGGCTGGGCACGGGGGCGGCCGAACTCGCCCGGAGCGATGGCGAGGCCCCGGAGACACCGTCTCCCGCGGCGGTGCGGGTGCTCTCCCAGACCAACGTGGTCCGGCAGCTGGAGAACCTGCTGACCTACCCCGCGGTTCGCCACCAGCTAGAGGAGGGGCGGCTGGAGCTCACCGGGTTGTACTACGACCTGGAGACGGCGCAGGTGCATGTGTTGGACGACCAGCTCGGCGAATTCGTCCCTGTTCCGCCGGACCGGATCCCCGGTCCGCGCACGGCACCGCGCGACAGAGCGGAGGAGCACTCCCCCGCCTGATCAGGCGGCCAGAGCGGCCCCGCTCCGCGCTCCCAAGGCCGGGCGGCCCGGGTACCCGGGCCGCCCGGCCGCATGCCGTCGCCATGGGGATGTGGAGAACCGGTGGTCACCCCTCGGTCGGTTCACTCGGCTCGTCGTCGCGGCCGTCATCCCGTACTTCGGTGGTGTGGTAGTAGGCGAACGAGACGATCGCGATGATCGCGACGATGGGGAGACCGAACATGATCACCCAGATCACGGGAGAGTCCAGCATGTACCGACACCTGATTCGCGAGCGAGCCGACCGAAACGCGGTTCCAACCCCGCACGCCGGCTCGATGGGGGCAGACGTTCCCCAATCTAGCGGTGATCCCGAAGCTCCCACGCACCGCTTCCCGACTCCGCCGGGACACCGGCGCGCCGGTGTCGGCCTGGAGTCCCGCCGCACCGGCTCCAAGAGCGAGCGGACCACGCTCCCGCGCGACGCACCGGAGAACCGCGAAGGAGAGAGCCGACCGATAAGCCGGATTCTGTCGGTCCCGGTGGGACCGGACGGCCATCCATCTGGGACTGCCGTTGCCGACAGCCTCGGTGCGGTCAACCCGCGGACTCGGGCGGGCCGCCCTCGGACATCCGCGCGGGGGATGACCTCCCCCTTCTCGACCTTGCTCCGGGTGGGGTTTACCTAGCCGACCGGATCACTCCGGCCGCTGGTGGTCTCTTACACCACCGTTTCACCCTTACCACCGCACGCGGTGGCGGACTGTTCTCTGTGGCACTGTCCCGCGGGTCACCCCGGGTCGGCGTTACCGACCACCCTGCCCTGTGGAGTCCGGACTTTCCTCGACACCGCGAGCGGTGCCGCGACCGTCTGGTCGACTCTCCCCTGTTCTGCCTATTCTACGGCGCTTTCGGGGGTCCTGCGGCCGTCCGGGGCCCGGCCCGGGGGCGTGGGCCGGGCCGACCCGACCTCCTCAGGCCAGGTGCGCGGTGTCGTTGAACGAGCGCACCACCGCCGGGCCGTCGCTGTAGCAGTCGATCTCCGACAGGCACGCCACGTCCAGATGCATCCGGAAGAGCGCCTCGGGCGGGGCCAGCAGCGCCTGCTGCAGGCACACCTTGATCGGCGTCACATGGCTGACGACCAGCACCGTCCGGCCCGCGTAGTCGGCCAGGGCCTTGTCGCGCGCCGCGCCGACGCGCTCGGCCACCGACGCGAAGCTCTCCCCGCCGGGCGGGGCAACGGAGGGGTCGGCCAGCCACCGGGCGATCTCGTCCGGCCAGCGTTCGCGGACCTCGGCGAAGGTCATCCCGTCCCACGCGCCGAAATCCGTCTCGGCGAACCCCGGCCAGGCTTCCACGGGCAGCGACAGCTCCCGCGCGACATGCTCAGCGGTGTCGTGGGTGCGGCGCAGCGGCGAGGACAGGATGACGTCGATGTCGCCGCGCTCGGCGAGCCGCCGGGCCGCCGCCCGCGCCTGCGCGTGGCCGGTCTCGGTCAGCTCGACGTCGCTGACGCCCGCGAAGCGCCGCTCCACCGACATCGGTGTCTGGCCGTGCCGCAGCAGGATCAGCCGGGTGGGCGTGGTGTCGGGGGCGGACCAGCCGGTGCGACCGGATGCGGCAGCGCTCGGACCGGAGGCGTGTCCCGGGCCCGACGCGCCGCCCGGGCCCGTGCCTCCTACCGTGTCCCCGACGGCGTCCCGGCTCGTCTCGGCGCCGTGTTCTCCCCCCGGACGCGCCGGCCCGCGATGCACCGGCACCCCGTCCATCGCCTCGTTGGCCAGCCGGTCGGCGTGCGCGTTCTCCGCGCGCGGCACCCAGGTATAGGCCACGCCGGCCAGGCCCGCCGCGATCTCGCGGGCCTGCTCGGCCAGCGGGCGGATATCAGGGTGCTTGATCTTCCAGCGCCCCGACATCTGCTCCACGACGAGCTTGGAGTCGACCCGCGCCTCGACGCGTGCCCCGGGGTCGATCTCCGCCGCCGCGCGCAGACCGGCGATCAGGCCCCGGTACTCGGCGACGTTGTTGGTCGCCACACCGATCGGCTCGGCGATCTCGGCCAGCACCTCCCCGCTGTGGGGGTCGCGGACCAGCGCGCCGAACCCCGCGGGCCCCGGGTTGCCCCGGGAACCCCCATCGGCCTCCACCACCAGGCGTCGTGTCACCGGCGACCCCCTCTCGCCGCGCTGTGTCGGCTGTCGGCCCTCACAGGCCGGACTCGGTCGTACGGATGAGGATGCGGCGGCAGTCCTCGCAGCGCAGCACCTCGTCGGCGGGGGCCTGGCGGATCTCGCCGAGTTCGGCGGTGCTCAGCGCCAGCTTGCAGCCCTCGCAGCGGCCGTAGCGCAGCATCGCGGCACCCACACCGTCGTGCTGGTCGCGCAGCTTGGTGTAGAGGGCGAGCAGGTCCTCGGGGATCTCCGCGGCGACCCGCTGGCGGCGGTCGTTGGCCGAGGCGCGGTCCGCCTCCAGGTCCACGACCGCCGAGGAGCGCCGCTCCTCCAGCGTCTCCAGTTCGGCCTCGACCGCCTCGATCTCCTTCTGCAGCCGCGCGTGCTCCGCGTCGGTCGCCTCGCGCCGCTCCATGACCTCCAGCACGACCTCCTCGAGCTCGGTCTGGCGGCGCTGCAGCGAGTCGATCTCGGACTGCAGCCGCTCCAGCTCCTTGGGCGAGGAGACCTGCCCGGCGTTGAGCCGCTGGGTGTCCCGCTCGGCGCGGGCGCGCACCTGCTCGACGTCGGACTCGGCCTTGCGCTGCTCGCGGTCGAGGTCGGTCAGCTTGGTCGCGGCGACGGCCTTCTGGTCGCGGAGCTCGCGTACCCGGCCCTCCAGCCGCTGGATCTCGGCGGCCTCCGGCAGGGTGCGGAGGCGATGCGTCAACTGACGCAGGAGGCTGTCGACCTCCTGCAGGTCCAGCAGTCGCTGCTGTTCGGCGGGTTCTGCTTTCACGGGTGCTCTCAGACTCCTTTGTGCGGCGGTGGTCCCGACCGGCCGCGCCGGGCGGGGTGGGGCGCTTCGACGGGCTGACCGGGGCGGGGGACGGGCTCAGAAGGTCTGGGACCAGGCGTCGGTGACGGTCGTCGATACGCGGGTCTCCACGTTAGCCCGTTCGCCGCCCAGCGCGCTGCGCAGCCGGGCGGCGCCATCGGCCAGCCACGGCCATTCGCTGGCGAAGTGCGCGGTGTCGATGAGGGCGGTGTCGTCGTGCTCGGCGAACTCCGAGGCGGGGTGGTGGCGCAGGTCGGAGGTGAGGTAGACGTCGACCCCGGCGGCGCGGGCCGCGCCGAGGAGGGAGTCACCGGCCCCGCCGGACACCGCCACCGTGCGTACCTGGCGGTCGAGGTCGCCGGAGACGCGGATGCCAACGGCGGTCCCCGGAAGCCCGGCGGCGGCCTGCGCGGCGAACTCGCGCAGGGCCATCGGCCGGGGAAGGGTCCCGATGCGCCCGATGCCGCGGCGCCCCTCGGCATCGGTGGGGTCGGGGTCGAGCGGGCGCAGGTCGCCGTCCAGTCCGACCGCGGCGGCCAGGGCATCGGAGACGCCCGGGGCGGCGGTGTCGGCGTTGGTGTGGGCCGTGTACAGGGCGATGCCCGACGAGATCAGCCGGTGGACGAGGCGCCCCTTGGGCGTGGTCGCGGCGACGCTGGTCACCCCGCGCAGCAGCAGGGGGTGGTGCGTGATGATCAGGTCGGCGCCCCACGCGGCGGCCTCGTCGACGACGGCGGCGACGGGATCGACCGCGAACAGGATCCGTCGCACCTGCTGCGCGGGGTCGCCGCACACCAGGCCGACGGCGTCCCAGTCGGCGGCCCAGGCCGGGGGATAGATCTCCTCGAAGGCGCGGGTGACATCGTGCAGGGTCACGGGTGCAGGCGTTGTGGTCACGGACCGCAGATTAGCGGTTCGCGCGGGCACGTACCGAGCCGTAGCGAGCCGCGGTGAGCCGGACCGTCGCTCCCGAGCCGCACCGCGCCGTCCGGTGGCCGCGGTCGGGTTCCACCGCGCGGTGTCCCGTAGCGTTGATCGCCAGGGCATCCTCCACGCGAGGGAGTGCCGTGCCCGGCCACACGGGGGAATCGAGAGAGGCTGAGCCATGAAGTTCCTGGTACGGGAGCGCATTTTCGACATCGGTGACGACTTCTGGGTGGAGGACGAGCAGGGGCAGCGGGCGTTCTGGGTCGACGGCAAGGCCCTGCGGCTGCGCCAGACCTTCGAGTTGAAGACACCCGACGGGCAGATCCTGTTCGTGATCCGCAAGAAGCTGCTCAGCCTGCGCGGCGCCATGGAGATCGAGCGGGACGGGCAGACCGTCGCCACGGTGCGCAAACGCATGTTCAGCCTGCTGAGGGACCGGCTCGACGTCGAGCTGGCGGACGGCGGGAGCTGGGAGATCACCGGCAGCTTCCTCGACAAGGAGTACGCCATCAACGACTCCGAGGGGCCGGTCGCGCAGATCTCCCGGAAGTGGTTCCGGCTCCGCGACACCTACGCGGTCGACGTCAACACCTTCCGCGGCGACCTCGGCGGCGATCCGGCCCTGGTGATCAGCGTGGCCGTGTGCGTGGAGGCGCTGAGCGGGCGGAGCGCCGAGGAGTAGCCCGGCGTGCAGGCCCCCGCGGGCCCGGGTCCCCTCCGTGGGGCGAGTGTCCCGGTCGAGTCGGCCCGGTCCGGCGGCTAACGTGGTGACCTGCCATGTCTGAACTTCCTTTCACGCCCATCGGGGCGCACGTACCCGTATCCGGCGGGCTGGCCAAACGCGGCCTCGCCTACACCGCCGAGATCGGCGCCGAGACCATCCAGGTGTTCGTCACCAACCCGCGCGGCTGGGCCACCGCCGCCGGTGACCCGGATGAGGACGCGCGGCTCCGCGAACGCGACGACCTGCCCGTCTTCATCCACGCCCCCTACCTGATCAACCTGGGGGCGCCGGACGCCAAGGTGGCGGACAGGTCGACGGCGTCGCTGGAGCACGCGCTGCGGCGCGGTGCGGAGATCGGGGCTCGGGGCGTGGTCGTGCACACCGGATCGGCGGTCAAGGGCACGCGCACCGACGGACTGGAACGGATGCGGTCCCGGCTGCTGCCCATGCTGGAGCGGCTCGGGGACGACGTCCCGCCGGTGCTGCTGGAGCCGATGGCCGGGCAGGGCCAGGTGCTCTGCGCGACCGTGGACGACCTTGTCGGGTACCTCGACGCGCTGGACTGGCATCCCCAGGCGGCCGTGTGCCTGGACACCGCGCACGTGTTCGCCGCGGGGCACGACATCGCGACGCGCGAGGGCATGCGGGACATGCTGGACCGGTTCGGCGAGGTCGTCGGAGCCGACCGCCTGCGGCTGATCCACGCCAACGACTCCAAGGAACCGTGCGGCAGCAACAAGGACCGGCACGAGAACATCGGCGCGGGCCACATCGGTGCCGACCCGTTCGGCGAGCTGTTCCGCCACCCGGTGAGCGCCGGAGTGCCCATCACACTGGAGACCCCCGGGCCGGAAGGCCCGCACGCGACGGACGTGCGGACGCTGAAGAAACTGCGCGAGGGCTAGTACCGCAACGGGCGGACACCGGGTGCCGCGGTGGGTCCCCCGGTCATGGCCACGCGGGCGTGGTCACGCGCCCCGCGTGTACAGCTTCTCGGCGAGGACCACCGCGGCGGCCGCCACGAGGACCTGGACGATCAGCACGAGCAGCCAGAAGGTGGTGAACACGGCGGCGATGGCGCCGCCGACGAACGCCGCGATGATTCCTAGGATCAAGGTGAGCCAGATCGGAATCGCCTGCTTGCCGGGAACGACGAGACGGCCGAGCGCGCCGATGATCAGGCCGACGACCAGTGCGCTGATAATGCCGGTGATCTCCACGGACCCTCCCAGGATCGATCTTGGACGTGTCCCGTCCGCACAGGACGGTCTGTTGCAGGGGTTACCCACCGCGACGTGCTCGAACGCTCACGACACAGCACCAGAAACACAAAGGAGATCTTCGGGATTCGGCGTCCCCGACCGCATCGGCCGTATCGCTGTTCCACCGACGCGACCTGGCCGTTTGTCAGAAAGAAACACCACGCCCGCGAACGCGGTCCCCGTCCGGCGGGCCGAACCGGCGCGCAACCGGGCCACCCGCGTGCCCTCCGGCCCCGCTGCGGACACCGGAAAACCGCCCAGGAGGCCGTCCGGATTCAGGCCCGCGGGTGGGCCGGATCAACCATTCCGGCCTCCCTCCAGAATCGGGTAGGTAGTGTCCGGGGATTCCCGCTTCCCCCGGGGACAGTGGCTCGGGGAGTTGGGCCACAATGAAAGCGACGCGTAACGGAGGGCGGTGCACACCATGGATCCGGTGAGTCTGGTGCTCGGAGCGGCCATCGCATTCGGCGGCGTCCTCGTCGGCCGAATGCTTCCCAGGCGCGCCGACCGGCAGGCCCTCCAGCTGCACCAGCAGCAGCACCATCAGCAGGCCCTCTCCTCCTCCCAACGCACACCCCAGCCCATCTGCGGCTGCGGTCACCACCTCGTCTTCCACGACCAGAAGACCAAGATGTGCCAGGCCCAGGTCGTCATCCCCGGACGCTGGACCGGGCAGACCGGGGGAACCTACCGCCAGTGCATGTGCCAGGGGTACCGGGGCCCGGTTCCGCTGGACGAGTACTACGCCCCTGACCTGCTCAACGACGACGGCTGAGGCGCTCCGGCACTCCCCGCGCCGGTCGCGGCGAGAGCAGGCGTCGACCCACCGCCCGGTGGGTCGTGATTCGCCAGGTGGGACGGGTACATCATCCTCATGGGACTGCAAACCGCCGAGCTCGTGATCATCGCCTTACTCGCCGTCGGGATCCCGACGATCTTCGCGACGGTCACGCTGCTGATGCGCCACCACTCGCAGCACAGCTTCCGCCGCTGAGCGCGTCACCGTCCGGGCGCACGGCGATGCGCCATGGCGGCGGCGTGGCCCTGAGGCTGTGCCGTGGCCATACCCGGCCGACAACGCAACCGGTCAGCACGGCGTCTAACGGATGACACGACAGGGTGGTGTGCGTCACCATCCCACCATCACGCCTCACGAGGGTGCTCTATGTTGCTGTTGTCCGCTTCGCGTCTACGACGCGCCGTCATCGCCGCGGCTGCCGCGCCGCTCGTGCTGACCGCGGTGAGCGCGTCCGCGTCCCCGTCCTCCGCCCCGGCACCCGCTGCCTCGGCGGACGCCCACGAGACCCACCGGCTGGCGACGAGCCAGTTCGGCACGGATCTGAGAACCACACTGACCGCGACCCGCGTCGGAACGTATGACGCGACGGTCGAGGTCGTCGCCTACCGCATGGAAACGCACGGCTGGAAGGTCGTGGACCGGGCCCCGGTGGACGGACCCTGGTTCTGGTATCCGCTGACCGGCCGCGGTGGCGTGTGCGAACTGGGCGTCGCCGACCGCCCCGGCGAGAAGGAGATCACGGTCAGCGTCAGCCTGCTGCAGTCCCCCTCGCTGGGCTGCTCACCGATGCGGGAGATCTCCCTGCGGGGCTGACCGGCCCTCCACCGGACAGCGGCATCGCCTGCCGATCCCGGTCCGCTCCTGACCCGCTCTCGACGTGCTGACCCCGGCCTCGGCTTCCCGGTCAGCACGGCGTGTGCGACGCCTCCGCGGCGTCGTGGTCCGCCCGAGTCACCCGCTGCAGCAGCCCCCAGGTGAAGTCGGCGATGAAGCGTCCGTCCCGCCCCTCGGCGTCCGGGGCGCCGAACATCAGCCGCCAGCGCGACGGCGCGGTCCCCTCCAGCGGCGTGGCGGGGGCGAAGGCCCGGGCGACGTCGTCGATGACGCAGGACCACGGTTTCAGGTCGCTGACATCGCGCAGGGTGGGCGCGGGCGCGTCGGTGTCGCGGACCAGCCATTCCTGCACGACCTCGCCGCTGGGCAGGGCGACGACCTCGAAGCGCAGGTCGGGCCAGAGGTCCAGGGGCCAGCGGTGCGCGCGACAGGTCAGGTCGCCGATGGGCTGGTCGCGGACCGTTTCCGCGGGGCCGAGGACGGCGGAGTAGCGCCGTGCCCCCGTGGGACCGCGCCTGGAACGGACCATGGCCTGCCAGCGGCGGTTGGCCTCCCGCATCTCGGTACGCGAGGCGCCCAGTGCGCGCATGGCGTCCTCGACACGGTCCGGCTGGAAGTCCGCCATGCGCCGCAGCAGCACCAGCTGGAACCCCCGCGCGTCGATCCCGGCCATCGCCACAGCGTGCGCCCTCCCGGCCGTTTCTCAGTGTTGTCCGCGGAATTCCCGACCCGGTGCCGGGGCTCCGGGTGCTCGGGCCGACGCGGGCAGCGCCGGGCGCCCCGCGGGTACGGGGCGCCCGGCTATCGCCGTGTCACCAGCGCAGCAGCGCGGCGACGCCGTCGTCCTCGGCGAGCACGTCCGCCGCCCCTTCGGGCAGCACCGTCACCTCGGAGCCGCCGACGAGGCCGAGCTCGATCATCCGCTCGCCCAGGTCCCGTTCGGACGTCATGTCGGTGGCGGACTCCCCCGGCGGGGTCTCGCCCTGAGCGTAGTACCAGCCGTTCGCGGCGCGGTGGCCGCGCATCTCCCGGGATCCGTCGAGGAAGAGGTGGGCCACCCGGCCTTCGCGGAAGGCACCGAGGGTGTCGCTGAGCCCGACGGTCCCCTGCCCACCGGAGAGTGCGGCGTCGCGCGCCTGCTCGGCCTGTGTGCGGCAGCGGCGGACGCGCGCGGCCTCCAGCTCCGGGCGCACCCGCGCGGCGATGTCGGAGGCGGACAGGGTCTCGACAACGCGGTCCAGCAGAACGATGTCGCGCGGGCCGTTGGCCGGGAGGCCCTTGCGGACGACGTCGATCAGCCGGGAGTCACCGGTGATGACGATGGACCGCCACCCCTGCTCGTCGGCCAGCTCGGTGATCCTCGGACGCACCGAGTGCAGGTAGCGCAGGAGCTGCTCCTCCATTCGCCGGTCGAAGCGGTCGGTCTGGCTCGCGGAGCGGTCGGCGATGCCCGGGCGGCCCGCCGATCCCGGACCGCGCATCTCGCGCCACTCCCCGGTGTCCGCCGCGAAGGTGAAGCGCGTGAGGTCGCGGGCGATCCCGAACCGCATGTCGACGACTCGCACCCCGTCCTGTGCCACCGCCAGGACACCCGCGGGAGCTCCCGTGGCGAAGGCGGCGGCCAGCGGCCGCAGATAGGGCTTGGGTTCCAGGACAGCGCAGTCGTCGAGCGGGACCTGCACCACGACGGTGCGTACCTCATCGCTGCTCACCGGGGCGAACAGCGCCCGCCCCAGGCCCGGCTCGGTGGCGCCGAGGATCCCGTCGAGTTCCGGTTCCAACGCCTCCAGCCGGGTGAGCACGGCTGCGGCGTGCTTCTTGTCGCCGTTGGAGGCGACCTTGTTGCGTAGACGGGTAATCGCGTTGGCGACGGTCCGCCGCCAGGTGGGTGAGGCTGTTCGGTCTCGTGGATCGGCCGTCGCGTAGACCGAGAGCACTCCACTGTCGTCCGACATCGTCGCCAGATCGCGCAGCGACGTCTGATCAAGGATCACGGTCATACCGCCCCTCGTCGATGTGCCCCATCCGGCGGACCGGAAGAGGTGATGCTTCCCTCCCTAACAGGAGAACAGGGACGTTATCAATGCTCGGTGAGTGACGGGCCAGAGTCAGACCAAGGGAACGCAATGAGGCCCCCATGGCCTCGGGAATTTCGGTCCTCAGGACACGTCGTGGCCGGGGTGCGGCGCGGCCGGGATCGTGCCGAACCGACCGGCGCGGACGTCCTCAACGGCGCGGACGAGTTCCTCGCGCGTGTTCATCACGAACGGCCCGTAGGCGGCGACCGGCTCGCGGATCGGCCGCCCGCCCAGGATGAGCACCTCCATCCCCGCGGAGCGGCTGTCCTGGACGGTGCCTGCCTCCACGGTGATGGCGTCCCCCGCCCCATAGACGGCGAGCTGCCCCATCTCCAGCGGGCGGCGCGACTCCCCCGCCATGCCCGCGCCCGCGAGGGTGTAGACGAGCGCGTTGAAGTCGGGCCGCCACGGCAGGCGCAGCCGCGCGCCCGGCGCCAGGGTGGCGTGGACGAGGGCGATCGGTGTGTGCGTGATGCCGGGTCCGCGGTGTCCGGCCACGTTCCCGGCGATCAGCCGGAGCAGGGCGCCGCCGTCGGCGGAGCTGAGCAGCTTCACCTTGCCGCGCCCGATGTCCTGGTATCGCGGCTCGGTCATCTTGAGGCGGGAGGGGAGGTTGACCCACAGCTGGATGCCGTGGAACAGCCCGCCGGACATGACGACCTCCTCGGGTGGCGCCTCGATGTGCAGCACCCCGCCGCCCGCGGTCATCCACTGGGTGTCGCCATCGGCGATGATCCCACCGCCGCCGTTGGAGTCCTGGTGGCGCAGTTCGCCGTCGATAAGGTAGGTGACCGTCTCGAATCCGCGGTGCGGATGCCAGGCGGTCCCCTTGGGCTCACCGGGTGCGTAGTCCACCTCGCCCATCTGGTCCATGTGGATGAAGGGGTCGAGTGTGCTCGGGCTGAGCCCGGCGAAGGCGCGCCGGACCGGGAAGCCCTCGCCCTCGAATCCGGACGGAGCTGTCGTGACGGACGTGACAGGTCGGCTGATCGCGGTCGGGTCCGGCTCGGGAACGCGGGGCAGGACCAGGAGGTCGTCGACGGTGACTGCGGGCATGGACTCTCGCCTCTCCTTCGGCACGGCCGATGTCCACCGGCCATCCCCCCGGGAACACTACATACGTTTGCATCATTCCGGCATGGCGTCCAGAAGGGTCCGCGGCGCCACGGCCCACCCGCCCGCCGCCGACCGCGTCACACTGTCGCCCCGATCCACGGCCCCGGCGTGACAACCCGTTCCGCCACCAGGACAATGCATCGGTGTCCCTGAGTAAGAAGGTGAACAAGCCAACGTGACGACCTCCATCGATCAGCGGATCGCCGACGAACTCGGCGTTCGGGAGCAGCAGGTGACGGCGGCCATCGGGCTGCTCGACGACGGCGCCACCGTGCCGTTCATCGCCCGCTACCGCAAGGAAGTGACCGGCACCCTCGACGACGCCCAGCTGCGCACCCTCGAAGAGCGGCTGCGCTACCTGCGCGAACTGGAGGAACGCCGGACGACCGTGCTGGAATCGATCCGCGCCCAGGGCAAGCTGGACGACGCGCTCGAAGAGCGGATCAGGCAGGCCGATTCCAAGGCCCGGCTGGAGGACATCTACCTCCCCTACAAGCCCAAGCGCCGCACCAAGGCCCAGATCGCCCGCGAGGCCGGGCTCGAACCGCTCGCCGACCTGCTCCTCACCGACCCCGGACAGGACCCCCAGGCCAGCGCCACCGCCTACGTCGACGCCGACAAGGGCGTCGCCGACGCCACCGCCGCGCTCGACGGCGCCCGCGCCATTCTCGTCGAACGCTTCACCGAGGACGCCGACCTCGTGGGAACCCTGCGCGAACGCGTGTGGGAGCGCGGCCGCCTGGTGGCCAAGGTGCGCGAGGGCAAGGAGACCGACGGCGCGAAGTTCGCCGACTACTTCGACTTCGCCCAGCCGCTCATCGCGCTGCCCTCGCACCGGATCCTGGCGATGTTCCGCGGCGAGAAGGAGGAGGTACTCAGCCTCACCCTGGAGCCGGAGGAACCCGCCGAACCCGTAACCGAGCGCCGTGCCCCGAGCACGTATGAGACCACCATCGCCGCGCACTTCGGCATCGCCGACCGTGGACGGCCGTCCGACAAGTGGCTGCTCGACACCGTGCGGTGGGCCTGGCGCACCCGCGTCTTCGTCCGCCTCGACATCGACCTGCGGATGCGCCTGTGGCAGGCGGCGGAGGACGACGGGGTGCGCGTGTTCGCCACCAACCTGCGCGACCTGCTGCTCGCGGCACCGGCCGGAACCCGGCCGACCATGGGCCTGGACCCGGGCATCCGCACGGGTGTGAAGGTCGCGGTGGTCGACGGCACCGGCAAGGTGGTCGCCACGACCACGATCTACCCGCTGGCGCCGCAGCGGCGCTGGGACGAGTCGCTGGACACCCTCGGCCGCCTCGCCGAGGAGCACGGCGTCGAGCTGGTCGCGATCGGCAACGGCACGGGGTCGCGGGAGACCGACAAGCTCGCCGCCGAACTGATGAAGCTCCGCCCCGAGCTCGGC
Organism: Nocardiopsis gilva YIM 90087; assembly: GCF_002263495.1. Lineage (NCBI taxonomy): Bacteria > Bacillati > Actinomycetota > Actinomycetes > Streptosporangiales > Nocardiopsidaceae > Nocardiopsis > Nocardiopsis gilva. Next base: position 4,083,691 of record NZ_CP022753.1, read on the forward strand.
CTCACGCGGGTGACGGTGTCGGAGGCGGGCGCCTCGGTGTACTCGGCCTCGGCGTTCGCGTCCAAGGAGCTGCCGGACCTCGACGTGTCCCTGCGCGGCGCCGTCTCGATCGCCCGCCGCCTGCAGGACCCGCTGGCCGAGCTGGTCAAGATCGACCCGAAGTCGATCGGCGTCGGCCAGTACCAGCACGACGTGTCCGAGGTGAAGCTCTCCCGGTCGCTGGACGCGGTGGTCGAGGACTGTGTGAACGGCGTCGGCGTCGACGTGAACACGGCCTCGGCGCCGCTGCTGACACGCGTGTCCGGCATCAACTCCACGATCGCGGAGAACATCGTCGCGCACCGCGACGCCAACGGACCGTTCCGCTCCCGCACGGCCATCAAGGAGGTCCCGCGGCTCGGCCCGAAGGCGTTCGAGCAGTGCGCCGGGTTCCTCCGCATCCCCGGGGGAGACGACCCGCTCGACGCGTCCGCCGTCCACCCCGAGGCCTACCCGGTGGTCCGCCGCATCCTGGAGCGTGCGGGCGTGCAGATCGGGTCGCTGGTCGGCAACGGGTCACTCCTGCGCACGCTCAAGCCGCGGGAGTTCGTGGACGACACGTTCGGCCTGCCGACCGTCACCGACATCCTCAGCGAACTGGAGAAGCCGGGCCGCGACCCGCGCCCGGCGTTCACCACCGCGTCGTTCAAGGAGGGCGTGGAGACCCTCGACGACCTGGAGCGCGGCATGCTGCTCGAGGGCACCGTCACCAACGTCGCCGCGTTCGGCGCGTTCGTGGACGTCGGGGTGCACCAGGACGGCCTGGTGCACATCTCGGCGATGTCGAAGAACTTCGTCAACGACCCGCGTGACGTGGTGAAGTCCGGAGACATCGTGAAGGTGAAGGTGCTCGACGTCGACATCGCACGCAAGCGCATCTCGCTCACCATGCGGCTGGACGACAACGCAGACGCTGACGCTGACGCTGCCTCCGCCGGGAGCGACGGCCGCGACGGCAAGAGCGGCCGTAGCGGCGCCGAAGGCGGCGGCCAGCGGGAGCGCGGCTCCTCCGGCGGAGGGCGCGGCAAAGGCGGCCAGGGCGGCCGCGGCGGCCGATCGAACCGGGAGCGCGGTGGACGGCAGGACGCCGCTTCGGGAGGCGCGATGGCCGACGCGCTGCGCCGCGCCGGACTCGACAAGGGCCTGAGCTGAGCAGACGCGCCGAGGCAGGTGCCACCGTCCGCGTCAGCGCGGGCCGGGCCGCGGGCGACCGGACCGCGGCCTGAGGTCACCGGAACCGGACAGGGCCGTGCGCCCCTCCCTCACGGGCGGGGGCGCACGGCCGCTTCGTCGTTCGGCGCCCACCGCCCGGCACGGCATCGGCCCGGACGAGCTCGCCAGACGCTGGACCGCCTCGCGGCCGCGGGCGACCTCACACGGGCCGGTCGGTCCCGGCTGTCGGCGCCGGACCGTTCGGCGTCGGCCCCTCGGGTGCCGGACCGGTGTCCGCTGGCGCGGCCTCGGCCGGCCCAGGTTCCCGCGGGGGTACCGCGGCACCGCCCCTGTGCAGCTTGATGCCGACCCAGCAGGCGGCGAGGAGGACGACCCCGGCCGTCAGCAGGATCGGCGCCGCGCCGATCGCTCCACCGGTGAGGTCCCAGACGACCTCCGTCACGCCCACGGTGATCCCGAGGATCCCGAACACGAGCAGCACCGCCGCCCGTTCCCACCAGTAGAAGCCAAGGCACAGCGCCGCCGTAGCCAGCGTCAGCACGTAGCCCAGCATCGACGTGTCCTCCTGGGCGAGCAGGAACTGCGCGCCGAAGAGGCTCATCCCCACTCCCAGGCCGATGCCGAGCCTGCGTTCGACCAACGCTCCCCATGCGGACAGAGCGGCCCATGCCGCACCCAACACGACCAAAGTCAGCCCTGTGGCAAGCGTGACGTCGGTGGTCTCCGTCAAGAGCGCGTTGAACGTCACTAGGACGAGCGCCCCGCTCATCCACCAGCTGACCACCAGCACCGCGGCAGAGGGCAGCACCGCGTATCCGGAGAGGGCGACCCCCAACCCGACCAGCGGGGCGACCCACTCCAGCCCCTCCGCGTCCTCGAGCCCGACGCTCATGGCGCCCGCCGTGGTCACCGCGGCCAAGGAGAACAGCACGCCGGTGACGCGGCGGCGCACAGTGGGAACCGCCGGACCCGCCGAGAGCCCCCGAAGCCGCCCGGCCAGCGAGTCCGGTCCGAGCGCCACGCTCGGGCCACCGGACATGACCAGCCCGGAAACCGCGGCGACCACGGCAATGGCGACGAGCAGCAGCACACGCATCGTGCCGTCCAAGTCCTGCCAGGCCGTGGCAAGGAGCGCGAAAACACCGGTCAGCACCAGGCCGCCACCGGCGTACCCGGCGATCTCGGCCCAGCGGACGAGCGTCCGACCACCTCCGCCTCCCACCCCGGCACGACGGAGCGCCGCTCCCACCGCGGCCGCCTGCTCGGCCGAGATCACGCCCTCGGCCACCAGCCGGCGCAGGACCTCCTCCCGCGCCTCGGAGTCACGGGCCCGCGCATCACTGGTCATCTTCGCCGTCCTCATTCTCGAACGCCGCAGCGGTCCGCGCCCGGTGATCGGGCACGGACCGCTTACGGCTGTCGCTGGACACCTACCCTCGCGATCTCCATCTCACCGCGCACACGGGCGGGGCCGCCTGAGTACGGGTACTCAGATCGCGCGGCCGGTTCCGGCCACCAGGGGCGCCGGTTGCGACGAATCAGGCCGCCTGGGCCGCATCGCGGATCGGCGTACCGACGCTGTGCAGGTGGCGCATGGCCTCGACGTGCGAGCGGATGAACCCGGTCTCGTGATACGGGATCCCGATCTCGGCGCAGTACTCCCGCACGATCGGCTGCGCGCGGCGCAGGTGCGGGGTGGGCATGTTCGGGAACAGGTGGTGCTCGATCTGGTAGTTGAGGCCGCCCATGGCGTTGTCGATGAGCCAGCCGCCCCTGACGTTGCGCGAGGTCAGTACCTGCTTGCGGAGGAAGTCGAGCTTCTCGCCCTTCTTCAGGGTGGGCATGCCCTTGTGGTTGGGGGCGAAGACGTTGCCGAGGTAGACGCCGAACAGGGCCTGGTTGATCGCGATGAACAGGACGGCCTTGCCGGGCGACATCACGGAGAACACGATGGCCAGGTAGATCGCGAAGTGACCGAAGAGGAGGGCGCCCTCCAGCCAGCGCTGCTTCATGTAGGGCTGGAACAGGGCCCGCACGCTCTGCGCGTGCAGGTTCAGGCCCTCCAGAGTGAGCAGCGGGTAGAAGAGGAAGGCCTGGAAGCGGCCGATAAAGCGGGGCAGGCCCTTGGCTTCGCCGGCCTGGTCGGTGGACCAGACGAGGACGTCGGGGTTGACGTCGGGGTCGAGGTCCTCGTGGTTCGGGTTGGCGTGGTGCCGGGTGTGCTTGTCCTGCCACCACCCGTAGCTCATGCCGATGCCGAGGTTGCCGACGAGGCGGCCGCACACCTCACTGGGGACGCGGGTGCGGAACACCTGGCGGTGGGCCAGGTCGTGGGCGACCAGTGCGACCTGGCCGAACATGGCGGCGAGGAAGACCGCCGCCAGCATCTGCCACCAGGAGTCGCCGAGGACGAACACGGCCGCCCAGCCCGCGGCGAAGAGAAGGCCGATGCTGCTCAGCCGCAGGGCGTAGTAGTGGAAGGGCGCGCGATCGAGCAGGCCGGCGGCGCCGACGCGCTGCGACAGTCGGGCGAAGTCGCTCCCCCGTCCCGACGGTGAGCGGCGTCGTGTCCGGGCATCGGGCTCGATCGGGCTGCTGTTCACTCCGGTGGCGGGCAAGGTCGTTCCTCCTCGGCAAGGGGGCTCCCGCGTCCGGCACGGTCGCGAACTGGGAGACACAGAAAGATGGGGGGCAGCGCCTGGTGCGAAACGCTGGGTCGTGGGGGTGGGCGGGTGGGGTCAGCCAGCAGGCCCTATGACGCGGTCATAGGAACCCGCGGGGTCGTACGTTGCGATGCGAGCGGAGTCGGCCGACCGGTCACCGCGTCGATGGCACGTGCTCCCTCCCAGGCAATACGGAGATCGGCACCGTGTGCGCCCGAGCGCGCCGCCGGAACCAACACCACCAACCTACGGAGCACGACGGGACAGCCGCCATGGCTCGGGCACGCCCTTGTCAGGGGGTGCTGGCACCCCCTTAGGACTTCTCCTCCGCACTGGTGTGCACCACGCCCGGGCCATCGGATCCTGTCACGCTCGTCACACTACCCGCTCCCCTGGCCATCCTTTGTCCACATGATCGGGCCGCGGCCGCCATCCGCACCCCTCCCCCACGTGCGGGGCGCTGGCACCACTTCGACAGAACCGCGAACACCTCCACCTGCTGGTGTACTTCGACGCACACGACACGGCAGACTGGCGCCATGCTGAGCGAACGAGAGGCGCTGACGGTACTGCGCCGGGAGAATCCCGAGCACGCCGAAGACGCGGCCGCCGCCATGGGCTGGCTGTCCAGCGGTGGCCTGGAGGGCATCGATCTGCTGCGCATGCAGGACTTCCTCTGGTACGCCCTGCCGGTCAAATGGATGATCAGCACGGAGAAACGTGTGCAGGTGGCCCATGCGCTCGGTCGCCTGCTCAACCTGAACGGCCTGGAACGCTACGCGGCGGTCTGCGAGTCCAAGCTCACCGAGCAGATCCTGCGGATCTATGAGGAGGAGGGCCACGACGCCGGGGTGGCCGCGTACACCGAGGCCACCACCAGGAGTGGCTCGGTGCCCACCGCCACCCCGCTGCACACCTGGGGGACGCTGATGGGCCCCGAGGAGAACGCGGCGTTCGGTGACTGCGCGGCGGCGCTGGATCTGGCCCTGGCGTCGGGCGAGCTGCGGGTGGGCGGGCGCGGGTGGAAGAAGGCGCGCGAGGCGTTGCTCACACGTTGGCTCACCCAGGAGCGGCCCGAACTCGATGGCGCCTGCTGGCTGGAGCGCATCCACTCCGAGAGGTTGGAGACGTGGGTCGTGGAGCGCCACGGGGAGCGCTCCACCCTCGCGGGGGAACTGGCTCCGCGGCTGCTGGCCATGCCCTGCAAGGCCCCCGATCCGGCCCCGGACGGGGTGCTGCGCGCGCTCGGTTGGCTGCTGGGGCACAGCCGCGACCGGCTGCCGCTCACCGCACGGCACTACATCGCCCCGACGCTCGTCTCCGAGGCCGTCGACCTGTTCGGCTGGCGCGAGTGGCTCACCGGCCCGCTCAACCGGGAACTCGATGTCCTCCCTCTGCACACGCTGCGCACGCTCGCACAGCGCGAGATGCGCGCGATCCGCCGTGCCGGCACCTCCCTCGTCCTCACCAAGACGGGCGTCCGCATGCTGGAGGACCAGGACGTGTTCTGGCGGACCGCCACCGCCGCTGTCATCGGTCGCGAGGACGGCGAGCCCGACTTCGGTGTCGCCGTGCGGGAGGCGGCTCTTCTGGTTCTGCTCACCTCCACGCCGCGCACCGCCGACGAGCTGACGCGGCGGCTCACCTCGATGCTCGCGGAGGAGGGCTGGGCGTTCCGCGACGGGGGTGACCTCGGCGGGCCGATCCGGAGGGAGACCCACCGCTTCCGGTACCGGATGTGGGCGTTGGGCATGCTCGACGACGACTGCCTGGCGGACGAGCCGCCGGTGCTGACCGAAGGCGGCGAGATCACCGCGCTTGCCGCTTTGCGTGCACGGGCACTGCGTCCCCGCTATCGGACCGACGTGGAGTAGCCCGTGTCGTCTTGATCGAAACCCCCTTCTTTACAATGTAGATTTCGACAGGGGTCACCGAATGCGGACCCCACGGGAACCACCGCCGGGCAGCGCGGCGCCACGACAAGCGAACATGACATCGACTCCTGGGCGGAACGGCCGATCAGAGCCGAACGAACAGGGTGCGGAACGTGCGCGCCAGGGCAAGGCCGTCGCAGCCGCCGTTGACGCGCCCATCTACCGTCAGCAGGATGCCCCCAGGTCGACCTCGAGTACGGCCGACGCGCTCCACACGTCGCCGGGCGCATAGGTCAGGCCGCTGGTGCGATCGACGTCGAGCGGATGCCACGCCTCCGGGAACACCGTCCGCGCGCCGCCGGTGTCCGCGCCGCTGCGTTCGCCGTCGTCCCCCTCGCTCTCCTCACTCTTCCTGCTCAGCGTTCCCTCGCCCAGGCCCCGCACTCGACGGCTCGCACAAGAGCACCCCCGCCTCCGCGCGATCGCCCGCCAGGTAGCACGGTACACCCGAGCTATCACCCAGAGTGGCGAAACGCGTCGACTCGAGCGACGAGGCCACCCGCACGGCCCGCCGGACGCGCCCCCGGCGAGCGCGCCCCCGCACGAGCAGCACCGGCCCTGGCCGCACCGATCCTCTATCCTGGTCGGCTGATACGACCACCTGTCACCTCGACTGCCGCCACGACCACCACTGCCCTCGCGATCCGGCGTCGCGTCCGTCCACCGCAGGACGTGCACGTCGGCAGAACTAGAAAGACCAACGCTCCTGGTGGACAGAGAAGACGACCCTTGGGGGACGATCGCCACCGAGCGCGAGGTCCTGGCCATCGCCCGCAGCGTCCCCTCGACCAACCGGCTCCTCGACGTCATCGGACTCTTCGGCGGGGACGACCGAATCCAGGTGACCTTCGTCGTGGACCCGGGCTCGGTCTCGGAGCCGGGCGTCCGGGGACTCCTCCACGGGGCAGGGGTCATCCGGGTCGAGTCGTGGCAGCAGGTCCTCACCGATCAGGGGCGATTCGCCCTCGCACTCGCCGCGAGCCCCAAGGGACCCCTGCACGAGCTGGATCCCCCACTGGTGCTGATGCCGCACGGGGTCGGCCACAACCGGCGCGTCGGGGAGGCACCCGGGTCGCTCACCTCCGCGTCGGGACTCGACCCGTCGCAGCTCCTGCACGACGGCCGGGTCGTTGCGGACCGCCTCGCCCTGTCGCATGCGGAGCAGCTCGCCCGCCTGAGCCGGACCTGCCCGCCCGCGGCACGGCACGGCGTCGTCGTGGGCGATCCGACCTTCGACCGGATGCTCGCGCATGCGGGGCGCCGCGACCGCTACCGGACAGCCCTCGGCGTCGGGGGAGGCGACGGTCCCGGAGGCGCCGGATTCGAGGCCGGAGCCGGCGACGGAACCGATCGGCGATTCGTGGTGCTGTCGTCGACCTGGAATCGCGACTCACTGCTGGGAGCGGAGCGCGATCTCATCCGCGAGCTGCTCGCCGCGCTGCCCGTCGACCACTACCGCGTCGGCTTGATCGCCCATCCCAACGTCTGGTACCGGCACGGCCGGGCGATGCTGGAGCTGTGGTTCGCCGACGAGATCGAGGCGGGGCTTGTTCTCATTCCCCCGTACGAGGGCTGGCGGGTCGCCCTCGTCGCAGCCGACGTGGTCATCGGCGACCACGGGTCGGTGACCTTCTACGCGGCCGCTATCGGGCGTCCGGTCCTCGTGGCCGCGTTCGGCGACACCGAGCTGGATCCGGCCTCGCCACTGCTGACGTTCGGGCGCGGCGCCCGACGGATCGATCCGGGCGCCGATCTGGAAGAGCAGGTCCTCCGGGCGACGCAGAGCCGTCCCCCGTCCGTCGCCGACCTGCTGATCGAGCACCACGGCGGATCGGCGGAGCGGATGCGGGCCCTGCTGTACGGGCTGCTCGACCTTTCCGAGCCGCGAACGGCGGCGCGCTACCTGACGCTCCCGGATCTCGAGGTCAAGGGCGAGGACGTCACGGCATGGCAGGTGGAGTTCAGCGCTCCCGCGGGTGGCCGCAGGGGACGCCCTACCGGAGCCACGGCCAGCGGCGTGGACGCCGATGCCGCCGTCTCCACCGATGTCCTGCTCCGCCGCTTCCCGGCAGGTGCGCCGTCACCCGCCGCACCCGACCCGGACCGCCTGCTCGTGGTCGACGCGGAGGACACGGTCATGCCGCGTTGGCAGTCCGCCCACGCCTGGTCGCGACGGCGCCCGTTGTCCGAGCACGAGGCGGTGCGATGGCTCGGAACCAAGCTCGCGGAGTACCCGAAGTCCCGCCTCGCCGCGGCCGCGACGGGTGACGGGCAGGCCCTGCTGATCGACCGGGAGGGGCGCGGATTCCGCGCCCGCTCGCGGTCGGGGCCGCTCGACGCCGCCGTGCTGGCCGCGGCCGCGGCCGGCTGGGCCCGGACCGGCTGGGCGTGGCATCCGTGGCGACGCGGCGTGCGGGTCGCCGTGGGCGATACCGAGATGCGGCTGCAAACGTCCCCCCCCCCCCGGACGATTTCCGTTTTCTGGGGCCGACGGGTAGGCGTGGGGTAGCCGCCGGAGCCGACCTCAGCCACTCGCTCCCGGCGGAGACGGGGGCGGAATCCGCCGGTGGATCTCGGCGGCCTCATCGTCCACGTGGTAGTGGGAGTACAGCCGCTGCGTCCGGATGCGCAGGGCGCGGCAGCACTCGCTGTCCCCGCGCCGTTCGGCGATCTCGGCGAGGAGGCGCAGCGCCCGCGCCTCCCTGATGGGCTGTCCCGCGTCGGAGAACACGCGGCGCGCCGCCTCCGCCCGCTGTTCGGCCTCGGCCTCCCGGCCCTGAGCGTCCAGAGTGCGGGCGAGGGCGAGCCACACCCGGCCCTGGATGAGCTTCCAGTCGTGCACGAGGTACTCGGACCGCCGGGGGTCCTCCGCGCGGTCGAGTTCGGCAAGACGGCGGTCGGTCCGGGACTCGGCGTCACGCAGTTCGTCCAGGGCGCGGTCGAGCTCACCGTCCTTTCGGTGCCCCTCGGCAAGCTGGTAGGTCTGCAGAACGTCGCCGCGCGGACGGCCGCGCTCGCGGTGGATCGCACGCGACGCCGCGAGCGCCTGGCGCGCCGCTTCCCCGTCGGGGGCGGGGCTGCGTTCGTGCCCGTACAGCAGCCCGCGTGCCTCGAGGACGACGGCGCGGTTGAGCGGTTCGCCCGACGCGTCCGCCGCGGCTTCGGCCTCCTTCAGCAGTTCAGCGGTACGGTCCCAGTCCTCGAGTTCGAGGTGGAGGCGGGCCAAATAGGTCAGGCACCGGACCAGCCCGTGCAGGTGGCCAAGGGCCCGCGCGAGTCGGACCGCGTAGCCGAAGATGGCGGTGCCGATGGCCAACCGGTGCCGGTTGTAGCAGGCGGGCCAGGTGTGGTCGGCGAGCAGCAGCGCGGCGTCGGGGCGGTCGATGTCCACGGCCAACCGCATCAGGCCGGGGGTGTGGCCGAGGTTCCGGTCCTGCCAGTCGGCCGCCTCGACGGGCGTCGTGAACGGCTGCGGGTAATCGGCCGGGGCGACCGCGAACTCGCCGACGTCCATCGCGTCGGCGAGCCGGAACCGCTCACCGTTGCCGTACAGGTCCGCGAGCCCGTGGCCGACCGTGAAGAAACGCAGGATGACGGCGCGATCGACCGCGACGCTGTCCGGATCTCGCGTCGGACCGTTGCGTACCTGCGGGCGCGCGAGCTCGGCGATGCTGTAGCCGGACGCGCCGGTCGGTCGCAGCACGCCCGCCTCGAGCAGACCGGCGACGAGGTCGGGACCGTCCGGGCCCATGAGCGCGGTGCCGAGTTCCGCGGGGAAGAAGCGGCCCGGGTGCTCGGCGGCCTTGGCGATGAGCTCGGCTTCCCGTGCGCTCAGCCCGGACAGCCCGAGGTCGATGACCGCCTGTGCCGAGGGGATTCCGGGCTCGGCGAAGACGCGTGCGCGCACGGCGTCGACGAGGGAGCCGATGGTGAGTTCCGGGCGGCGGTCGAGGTGCGTTGCCGCCATTCGTAGGGCCAGGGGGAGGCCGCCGCAGAGGTCGACCAGCTGCTCGGCGCTGTCGCCTTCGTTCGGGTCGCGCATCAGGGCGTCGACAGCGGAGTACTCGCGCAGCAGCCGCAGGCCGTCGCGATCGCGGAGTCTCCCGAGTTCGATCACCTCGGCACCGTCGCGCTGCTCCGCGGCCGCGCCTACAAAACCTGGTCGGCAGGCGGCCACCATCAGGTGGGGGCCTTCGCCGGGCGTGAAGATGGCGACGTCCTCGCGGTCGGCGACGTCGTCGAGGAACAGCAGGAGGCGCCGACCCCCGGTGATGTCCCGGAACCGCCGTCCCAGCGCGTCCACGTCCGTCATGCCCTTGGCTGTGAGGTCGTGGAGTGAGGCAAGGAGACGGCGCAGCGCTTCGGCGTAGTCGGCGTTGCCCTCGCGGTCGCGGACTTCGGCGAGGTCGAGGTGGAGGGACTCGTCGAACTCGGCCCGGCTGCGTGCCCCGATCTCGGCCATGAGCGCGGTCTTTCCGATGCCCTCCGGACCCATCAGCAGGTAGCACGCGCCTCGCCCGCGCCTGACGACGTCCTCCACTACCCGGTCCACGCCGCGTAGTTCCGTGAGGCGGTTCGTGTACCTGCGGTCCGTTGGCGGAAACTGTCGCGGGACAGGTGGTGGTTCAGGAGGCGGCATGTTGACGATGAAGTCCCGCATGGTCTCGGACTGGGCGACGGCGCCCGAGACATCCCGCGTTTCGTTGTGCTGCGCCCCGGACAACCGCGTCCTCCTTCTCCGCTCAACAGCCGGATGGGATCGGGATTCTCTCCGCCGACATCGCGATCCTAGACCGCCTCCGTGCTCCCCTGCGCGCCCGTCGGCCCGATGGCCGTTTCCGGCCCGGGCAGGGTGGACGCGGGCGTCTCGAACCGGCGTTGGGATCGTTCGCGTGCGCGGGCGGCGTCCTCCTCGCGGGAGCGCGGCGGCGCGGTCGTCACCAGGGAGTCGAGCAGGTCAGCGGTGGCCAGCGCGACGGCGTCGACCGCGCGGTCGAAGGCCTCCTGGTTGGCGGCGGAGGGCCGGGTGGATCCGCTGATCTTGCGGACGTACTGGAGCGCGGCGTCGCGGATCTCGGCGTCGGTCGCGGACGGGTCGTAGTTGTGCAGGCGGCGGATGTTACGGCACATACCGGGAACCTACCCGCGGCCACCGTCGATTCCGCCCCGCGTCGCTAGGCCACCTCATCGATCCGCACGGCTCGGCCCGCCGTGACCGACCGGATGGCGGCCAGCGCCATGGTCAGGGCGGCCCTGGCGTCCGTGCCGGTGGTCGCGGGGGTGCGGCCGGTGCGGACGCAGTCGGTGAAGTCGGCTAGTTCGGCGACGTAGGCGTCATGGAAGAGGTCCTGGTCGTAGGTGACGCACGCGGCGGCGGCCCCCTCGGGGCCGTAGGCGGTCATGTGCGTCCGGCGGATCTCGCCCAGGGTGATCATCCCGGCCGACCCGAAGACCTCGGCGCGCACGTCGTAGCCGTAGACCGCCTGGAAGTTGGCCTCGGCCGTGGCCATCGCGCCGTTGTCGAAGCGGATGGTGACGACGGCGGTATCGAGGAGGCCTTCTTCTTTGAAGTCGGGGCGGACGAGGGCGTCGGCCATCGCGAACACCTCGACGGGTGCGGCTTTCGGGTTGAGCCAGCGGAGGGCGTCGAAGTCGTGGATGAGGGTCTCCCGGAAGATCGTCCACGGCGGGACGCGGGCCGGGTCGGCCAGTTTCGGGTCGCGGGTGAGCGAGCGCATGAGCTGCGGGGTTCCGATACCGCCCGAGGCGATGAGGTCGTGGCCGGCGCGGAAGCCCCGGTCGTAGCGGCGGTTGAAGCCGATCTGGAGGGGGACGCCGGCGCGGCGCGCGGCGTCGATGGCGCGGTCGGCCTCGGCGAGGGTGCGGGCCATCGGCTTCTCGCAGTAGACGGCTTTGCCCGCCTCCGCCGCCGCGACGACGAGGTCAGTGTGGGTCCGTGCCGGGGTGGCGATCACGACCGCCTCGACCTCGGGGGCGGCCAACAGCGCGCCGATGTCGGTCAGCGGCTTCGGGCCGCCCAGCCGATCGGCCAGCCGCCCGGCGGCGCCGGGGGCGGGGTCGGCGATGGCGGCGAGCCGGGCTCCCGGTATGCGGCGGGCGAGGCTTTCGGCGTGGAAGGCCCCCATGCGACCGGCGCCGATGAGGCCGACGGCGAGGCGGTCCTCCGCGGTGGCAGCAGTCATGAACGTCTCCTGAGTGGTCGAGGTCAGCCTGTCGGTCGCGGCGCGAAGGCGGAGCGGAACCGCTGCAGGGCGCGGACGTCGTCGCCGGAGGGCCAGGCCTCCATCGCGACGACCCCCGCATAGCCCAGGTCGGCGAGGGCGCGGGCGATCGCCGGGTAGTTGATCTCACCGGTGCCGGGTTCCCGGCGTCCGGGGACGTCGGCGACCTGGATCTCGCCGATGAGGCCGCTGTGGTGGGCGCGGCGCAGCAGCTGGATGAGGTTTCCCTCGCCGATCTGCGCGTGGTAGAGGTCCAGGTTCATCCGCAGCCCGGGGCTGTCGACGGCCGCGACGAGGGCGAGCGTGTCCTCGGCGCGGGCGAAGGGGACGCCGGGGTGATCGACGGCGGTATTGAGGTTCTCCAGGGTGAAGGTGACCCCGGCGCGCTCGCCCAGCTCGGCGATGCGGGTCAGGGTGCGGTGGGCGGCGAGCCACATCGGGCCGGTGGTCGTGGAGACCGGCCGCAGCGGCAGGCCTTGGGGGTCGAGGCCGGTGCCGTGCAGGTTCAGCCGGGGGCAGCCGAGGCGTTCGGCGACACGCACCGACTCCTCAGCGGTGCGTACCAACTCTGCAGCGCCGTCGGCGTCGGTGAGGGTGCCGCGGATGTATCCGGTCATCGATGAGAGCCGGGCGCCGGTCCGGGCGAGCGCGTCGATGTCGTGCCGGGTCCAGTCCCATATCTCGACCTGGAAACCGAGGTCGTGGATACGTCGGACGCGCCCGTCGATCGGTTGTTCCGTGAACACCATCTCGGCGCAGACCGCCAGGTCATACATGATCCACTCCTCCGGGTGAACTAGAACGTTCTAGTATCGAGTTCAAGTACGCCACTCCCCTGGCCGTCACGTCAAGATCCGAGCGCGAGAAAAACTAGAACGTTCTATAATCAGCAGCCGGAGCCCGGCTCCCGCGCCTCCGGCCCCTTCGGGACACAACGCCGTCTGAGCCGTCGGAGGCGACGGGGACAATCGGTGAGGGCAACGACAACCGCGCGGGAACGGGGAGGCGCCACGTGGCACGGCAATCCGGAGGCCGCGGCGGGAAACGGCCGACACTCGCCGACGTCGCCGAGCGCGCGGGCGTGTCCACGGCTCTGGTCTCCATCGTCATGCGCGACGCGAAGGGCGCCGGAGCGCAGACGCGTGAGCGCGTACTGCGGGCGGCACGCGAGATCGGCTACCGGCCCGACGCCCGCGCACGCCTGCTGCGCCGCAGCCGCTCCCGGCTGCTCGGCGTGCAGTTCGGCCTCCAGGAGCCGTTCCATGCCAATCTCGTCGAGTGCATCTACACCGCGGCGGAATCCGCCGGATACGACATCGCGCTGAGCGCCGTGGCCCCCAGCCGCAACGAGCAGCGCGCCGTCGACGCGCTGCTCGCCGACCGCTGCGAGGCACTGATCCTGCTCGGCCCCCAGGCGCCCGCCGCCCGACTCACCGACCTGGTGGGCCGCCTCCCAGTCGTCTCGGTCGCGCGACGGCTGCGCGACCCATCCGTGGATGTCGTGCGAACCGCCGACGACGAGGGCATCCGCCAGGCCGTCGATCACCTGGTGGCACTAGGCCACCGCACCATCGCCCACATCGACGGCGGCCGCGCACCGGGAGCCGCCGAACGCCGACGCGGCTACCGCGACGCCATGCGCCACCACGGCCTGGCGGACCAGGTCCAGGTCATTCCCGGCGGCCTGACCGAAGATCACGGCACCGCCGGAGCCCGCACCCTCCTCACGGACGACCCCCACCCCACAGCGGTCCTCGCATTCAACGACCGCTGCGCCACCGGAGTCCTCGACGCCTTCCTCCGCGCGGGTGTCCGGGTGCCGACCGATATCTCGGTGGTCGGCTACGACGACAGTCATCTGGCCCGGCTGTCCCACGTCGACCTGACCACCGTCGCCCAGGACACCCAGCGACTCGCCGACCAGGCCGTGGAACGCGCGGCCCTGCGCGTGGAGAGCAGGGAAGCAGAGGGGACCCCGCCAGCGGCCCGCCGTCGGGAGATCGTCATCCCCCCGCACCTGGTCCTCCGCGGCACCACGGCCCGTGCCAGGGAGGCACCAGGCCGATCCGGTCATAGTGCCGCAGCCTCCGCGACGCCACCCCCGACGTCCGACTGACCGCAGCGATCGGCCAGGCCACCACGCCTCACCCTCACGTGTGCGGCCGGACTTCCGGGACACGACCACGGCGCTCGGCGTCGACGCCGTGTCAAAGTCAAGCCGGAACTTCGCGTCGGCAGGTCACGCCATTGGGCCGAACAGAGAGATCAGCGGTGCCTGCACCGCGACCAGCAGGAGGCCGACCGACGCGAGGGAGAAGGGCACGATCCTGCGCGGGCTGACCGCGAGGAAGGCCAGGTGCGTCGGTATGGCCAGGCCCAGCACCACCACGGGGGGCAGTAGCCCTACCGCGCCGAGGCCCAGGGCCAGTTCGACCAGGGCCGCTCCGGTCCCCGCGACGCGGAGGGCCGAGTCGGTCCCGGAACGGTCCAGTAAGGCGGCCATGTGGCCGGGTGACAGCACGCGGACGAAGTCGGGGCTGTCGGCGTGCGCTTGGAAGGCGCCGTAGGCGAGCTGAGGAGGTGACCACCGTTGACGCCCTCATCAAGGGTGTGATGAAACTCAGGGACGCCTGCAGTGACAAGCGGTGGCGAGCCATGGCCGAACGCACACGGATACGTCTTCCCAACGGTCGACGAGACGGCGGGTACAGCGCCAGCAGACTGTTCGAGACCGATCCGGCCTACGGCCTGGCCTCCTCATTCCAGCCTGGTGAACGCCACACGCCAGCCCTTCACCCCGACGAGGCCGACCGCTCGGACCTGCTGATCAGAGTGAGTGCGAGCGCGGTGGCGACAGGGCCTCCCCACCACAGCTGGTACCAGAAGACCACCTGCGCGTCGTTCCACGGGAAGGTGCCCAGCGCTGCCCCTGCCAGGAGTCCCAGGACGAGCACGCGCACGCCCCGGGGAACCGGCGTGTGCAGGCGAGAGGCTCCTCGGGCAAACAGTTCAGCAGCCAGGGTTAGCCCTCCCAGAGCCCAGACGATGAGGAAGACGTGATGGGCCGTGGGATCGGGCAGTGGAGCGTTCCACGCCCAGACGGTCAGTGCCGCCGTGGCCACGGCGGCAAGGAGGGCTCCCCCCAGCGCTGCCCCCGTGGAAACACCGGCGGAGGCGGCGGTCGGTGCGTGGTTCAGGCGGCTATTCATACATGGCCCCTTTCCTGATGGCGGACGTCTAATTGCAGGCGGGCCGATACGAGCACGCCTTGCCGTTGCAGCACTTGCTCAGGAACATGCAGGGACTGCAGTAGAGGGTGGCACAAGCGACGCACGCCTGCGGGCCTCCGGCGCAGGCGGCCAAGCAGGAGCCGCAGCACTGGGCCATGCATGTCAACGAGATGCCGCTGCATTGGCAGGTGAAGCAGGCACCGGGACAATCGCTGGCCTTGCTGCAAGAGCTGCGCAGAGTCACGTTGCTGGTGGGGGCGAGAACTTCATCTTGCTCGGCCCGGCCCACGATATGGAGGCGGTCGTGGGCCTCGTCGAGCTGCAGAATCATCGAGCGGTGCCGCGTGTCCTGTCCTTGGCGAGCCTCGTAAAACACCGCGAACTCATCGCCCCTCTGTCGCAGCAGTGCGGTGAGTTCGCCGCCTCCGGCGATCTGGTGAGTCACGCCGTTGAGTTCCGCGCTCTGGGCCACCCCGGGAGCTTCCTGGGTGGAAAGCGGGCCGTCGGGGAGCTCGCTACCCATGAGGCCACGGAGGTTTGCCGAGCCCTGGGCGCTTCGCCAGGTCTGCTGAAGCTCCTCACCGGTCAGCTCACGTGCTTCACCGAGTGTGAGTCGGGCCAGCCAGTCCTCGGAATCCGTCGTGGAGGCGGCTGCCGCGGGGGCCGTTCGCACCCCTGCGAGCACCGCAACCGACGCGCTCACAGCGGCGGCCCGCCCGAGCACACCTCGCCGGGTCAAGCCCCGAGAATCACCTGCTGCTGAGTCGGCGGAGGAGGCGATGCGCTTCCAGATATTCCAGGATCTCTTCGACCCAAGCCCTTTGAGGAGGTGCAGGCGCATCGACATCCCACGAAGGGCGGTGACCCGGTCATCGCGAACCAGCAGCAGAAGGGGCTCCTCGCCTCGAAAGCCTGCTGCGGCGCGCTTCGTGAGTTCACGCATCTGGGGATCGTCCATATCGCGCACGGTGAGCCAGCCGCCAGCTTCGTCCTCGACTCCTGCGGCCACGCTCGTGCAGAAGCCACAACTGGCGTTGTAGAGCAGGATGCGCTGCATGGACCCCTCCTTTTCGGTGATAGTCCGGTTACCGACCGTGCGGCGCCGACACGCTAGCGATGAAAGTCATCCGATGGCCAGACCCTCATATCTCCCTGCATCTGAGCTGAACCGGGTTTTGTTGACCCGGTTTTCCTTGTTTCACGCGGCTTTGGCGACCGCTGATCGATGGTGGTGATTCCACTCACGCTCGACTGGCGGCGAGTGGCCCAGAGCGGAGTGCAACCGCTCGTGCTTGTACCGCCCCACCCACCGGACCAGCGGATGCTTAACCTGGCCGCAGGTGGTCCTTCGTCGCCCCACGGCCACCGGGCCTCCACCAGCTGGACGGCGATCGCGAGGGCCGTGGAGGGCGGGAGTTCGTCGTCCCAGTCCACGTCCAGCTCGGGGTGCCTGACATGGAGTCCTCATCCAGGCCGACATCGCCGCCTCCGGTCAGCGGTGCCAAGCGGTTCCCAGGATCGGGTTCCATCTCGGGCACAGGCTCCGGGGCTGGCTCGGCTGAGGGCTCCGGCTCAGGAGCGGGCTCGGGTTGGGGTTCGTGGACCAGCGTGGCGTCGAGCAGGCCGTTATAGCCGTCGTGGAGCACCTGGAAGATCTCTGCCCTCGGGCCTTTGTCCTGCAGACTCCGCATTGTGGTGACGCCCACCCGAAAGCCTGAGTCGTGACGGCTGAGCTGCTGCGTGCGCATCTCGAGGTGGGCCACGCGACGGCGCAGGGCGTCGTCCGGGGCGCCATCCAGGATGACGAGCAGGGCCGGAAACCAGGTGTAGCGGTCCCTCCAGGCGGGGGTGGACCTCCAGGGGATGCTCGCGCGGCGAGCGATCCGCAGAGCAACCGCCTTCAAAATGGACGGCGCCTTCAGGGCCGTGGACACGCGGCAACGGGTGAGATGGTGACCGACGAGGAGTTCCATTCGCCGCTCGCCAGGCTGGTCTGCTCGCTGCGGCACACCTGCGTGTCCACCTGGCTCAACGCGGGCGTATCCGAAACCCTCGGCACACGCTGGGCTGGGCACAGTGTGGCCGTGCTGAAGAAGATCTATGCCAAGTGCATCGTCGGCGAGGAGGAACGCGCCAAGCGCCAGATCCAGGACGCGCGCCAGGCAGGCTGAGCCTTCAGCGCGTATTTGGCGCGGTTCCTCGCTGACAGCCACCGCCCGCCACCGTCACCCACCGAGAACAACACCGCCCCCTGACCGCTCTCTGCAGGTCAAGGGGCGATTCTCGGGGGTACGTGGGGTGGGCGCGAGAGGACTCGAACCTCCGACCACCCGCTTGTAAGGCGGGGGCTCTGACCAACTGAGCTACGCGCCCCGGTGATACGTGGCTGGTCCACTCCTCCGTCGCACACACGGAGGGACGGACAACGGAAGAAATAGTACCGGGTCCGCGCCAGCGGTGCGCCCGTCGCGGAGGGCGGGCTGGGCGCTCGGCGCGCCACGCAGGGCCGGATGTGGGCGCGTTCGGATGCGCTGGGGCAGGCCGGGCCGGGGTCAGGTGAGGTCCGCGAGGGCCTTGCGGTAGTCCTCGAGGCTGCGGGACTCGGAGATCGGATTGACGACCTTCCAGCGGACGACGCCCTCCGTGTCGATCAGGAAGGTGCCGCGTAGGGCGACGCCGCGCGTCTCGTCGAAGACGCCGTAGGCGTCGGCCACCTCGCCGTGTGGCCAGAAGTCCGAGAGCAGCGGGTATTCGAGGTCTTCGGCGTCGGCCCAGGCGCGGTGGGCGAACATCGAGTCGACGGAGACGCTGAGCACTTGGACGTCGTCGGTCGAGAACTCGGCGGTGTTGTCCCGCAGTTCGCGCAGCTCGCCCTGGCACACGCCGGAGAACGCCAACGGGTAGAACACCAGCAGGACGTTCTTGCGGCCGGTGAAATCCGACAGCCGGACGGTCTGCCCGTGCTGATCGGACAGCTCGAAATCGGGCGCGCTCTGGCCGACCTCGATGGACATTTCGGTCATCTCCACTTCTGTGGTCCGGCCCCGCTGTCTGCGGGCACGGCACTGGCACCGCCCGCCTGACCGGGCGGGCGGTACGCTGCGCGGCTCATCTCCGAGCGGGCGGCGGCCGCCGGCCGCCGCCCCGGGCACGACAGGATCGATTCAGCGCTGGATCTTGGGAGTGACGAGTCGAGTCCCCGCCCAGTCCGAGCCGGCGCTCACTGCACTGGTCTGCGACAGGCCCGCCGTGGTCGCGGCCTCCGCGACGTCACTCGGCGACACGTGGCCCTCGCGCCCGGCCTTCGGGGTCAGCACCAGGATGATGCCCCCGCCTTCGACCGCGCCGAGCACATCGACCAGAACATCGGTGAGGTCGTCCTCCTCGTCGCTCCGCCACCACAGCAGGGCGGCATCGACGACGCCGTCGTAGTCCTCATCGACCAGCTCTTCACCGGTGCGTTCGGCGATCGACGTGCGAAGCTGCTCGTCGACGTCATCGTCGAACCCGAATTCCTGCACCACCTGACCCGGCTTGAACCCGAGTCGATCGGCCAGGCCACGTTCACTTTGTGCCTGGCCCGCGGTCGCGCTCACGAAAGTCCTCCTCCACACTTCATTCATCCTGCCGGCCCGCAATCCGTTGGGACGGGCTCGGCCCTGTACGCGGCCCCGTTACCGGGTCGATCCCGCTGTTGCTGGTTAAGTTCACACGCTGAGAGCCTGATCCGTCAACGCGTCACTGCTCCCTACCGTCTGACCTACCATCCTGCTCTCTCTGCCGCACTCGTCAAGAACGACAGCCGCACGTGCCGATTCGGGTTGTCCACGTTCAGGTCCACAATGGCGATCGATTGCCATGTTCCCAGCTCCACACGCCCGTCGATGACAGGAATCGTGGCGTAGGGAGTGATCAGCGCCGGCATGACGTGCGAACGCCCGTGTCCCGGCGAACCGTGCCGGTGCCTCCACCGGTCGTCGGCGGGGAGCAGGTCGTCCAGCGCGGCCAGCAGGTCGTCGTCGGACCCGGCCCCCAGCTCGATGAGCGCCACACCGGCGGTGGCATGCGGGACGAAGACGTGCAACAGGCCGTCTCCCCCGGCCTCAGCGGCGAAGTCGCGGCACGCCCCGGTGATGTCGGTGATGCTCTCCGAACCTCCGGTATGGAGGTCGAGAAGTTTTGTCCGCATGTGGCAACGGTTACCCACGCGGCCTCCACTTGCAACCATGACCACGCGCACGGTGTCGCCCGGACCGGGTCCACCCGCACCCGCCGGTCGCGCCATACTCGGGGCCAGGAACCGTCCCCGGACGATCATTCGGGCGTGTTCCCCCGCAACGACGGGCACAGTTCGGTACGGCAGGCACGACACAAGGGGTGGATGTGGGCGCTGCGTTGCGGCTCGGTCCCATGCTTCGGAACGTGACCGACACAACGGCGACCATCTGGCTGGAGACCGACGCACCGTGCCGGGTGACGGTCTCCGCACGGGAGGACGCCAGTGTGGGCGAGGTCGCGCATGCCGGCGCCTTCACGGCGCACGCGCGGACGTTCACCGTGCACGGCCACCACTACGCCCTGTGCGACCTGTCCGGACTCCCGCCCGGTGCGACGCTCTCCTACGAGGTGCGCCTCGACGACGCCGTGGTGTGGCCACAACCGGACGCGCCCCACCCGCCGAGTTTCGTACGCACCTTGAACCACGCGGAGCCGACCCGGATCCTTTTCGGCTCCTGCCACACACCCACCGACCACGTCCCCGCCGCCGTTGAGCGCTACGGCCCGGACATGCTCCGTGCCTACGCTCTGCGCCTCGCGGAGCGGCGCCGGGCGGGCGAGGGCGCCGAGCCGACGGTGCTGCTCCTCATCGGCGACCAGGTCTATGCCGACGAGCTGCAGCCGCGAATGCGGGAGTTCCTGCGGGCAAGCCGCGCGGGAGGTGTGGGGGCGGCCACCAGCCCCGCTGCCGACCCCGCCCGGCGCGGCGCGGGTGCGGACCGCCCGGAGGGCACGGAGGCCGACGACCCCGCCGACGCCCGTGTCCGCACCGACCGCTCGGACCGCACGCACGCCACCCGTCCCCCCGACGACGAGGTCGTCTTCTTCGACGAATACGCCGAGCTCTACCGGCAGGCGTGGTCCGACCCCGATCTGCGCTGGCTGCTGTCCACCGTCCCCACCCTGATGCTCTTCGACGACCACGACATCCGGGACGACTGGAACACGTCCGGCTCCTGGCGGCGCGACATCGCCCGCACCCCCTGGTGGGCACGGCGCATCACCTCCGGGCTCGGCGCCTACTGGATCTACCAGCACCTGGGCAATCTCCGTCCCGACCAACGCGCCGCCGACCCCGTGTTCGCCGACGTGCGGACGGAGACGGGCCCGGGGCGGGACGGCGGCGGAGAGCCTGAGCCGGGGCACCGGGACGCCGCCGAGGTCGTCGACGCGTTCGCCTGGCGGGCGCATGAGGAGCCCACGACCTACAGCTGGTCCTACCGGTTCGACATCGGACGCACCCGGGTCCTCATGGTGGACACGCGCTGCGGGCGCGACGTCGACGACGACGCGCGCCGTTCCATGCTCGACCGTACGGACGCCGCGTGGCTCGACGCACAGCTGACCGGCGATGTCGATCACCTCATCGTGGCCAGCACCCTGCCCTTCCTGCTGCCCACCGCCGTGCACCATCTGGAGGCGTGGAACGAGGCCGTGTGCGCCGGACGGTGGGGGCGGGCGCTCCGCGGCTTCGGCGAGCGGCTCCGCCGCGAAGTCGACCTGGAGCACTGGGCGGCCTTCCAGCGCTCGTTCCACGCCCTCGCGGACACGGTGCTCGGTATCGCGGCGGGCGAGCGCGGCGCCCCGCCGGCCACCGTGCTGTTCCTCGGCGGGGACGTGCACTTCTCCTACCTCGCTCAGGCGCGTCCCCGCAGCGGTGCGGCACGCCCGTCGGCCACACGGATCACCCAGCTCGTGTGCTCACCGACGTGCAACCGCCTGCCCCCGCTGATGCGCCGCCTCACTTCGCTGTCGACACTGCGCCTCGCGGGTGGGGTGGGGGCCGTGCTGTCGCGCCTCGCCGGGGTCCGCCGACCGCCGCTGAGCTGGCGGCTGGCGGAGGGTCCGAAATACCAGAACGCGCTGGCCACTCTGGTCCTGGACGGGCGCCGGGCCGAGGTGTGCTGGGAGCACGTTCCGCACGCCTCGGCCGCGGTCCGGAACGATCCGGATGGGAGGCCGCCCCGCCCGCCGGTCGCCGAGCTGATGCGCCGGACACTGTCCGGATAACCATCGCCACGCCCTACGAGCCGCGGTGCGTCGGCCGGTCCGCCGCGATCGCCCGTGCTTTTCCCTCGCCCTCACGGCACCTGGTAGTCGGTGTCGCGCGCGTCGGTGATCGCCATATGGCCCGGGGCGTGCGAAATCGCGAACTCCGGAGCCGACGCCATGATGGCGGCCTGCGGGGTGACCCCGCAGGCCCAGAATACGGGAATCTCGCCCGCGCGAACCTCCACGGGCTCGCCGAAGTCGGGGCGGTCGAGGTCGGCGATACCGAGGGCGGCCGGGTCGCCCACGTGTACCGGCGCACCGTGCACCGCCGGGTAGCGGGAGCTGATACGGACGGCGTCGGCGACCCGGTCGGCGGGGATCGGCCGCATCGAGACCACCAGGGGGCCGCGCAGGCGCCCAGCGGGGCGGCACCGCCGGTCGGTGCGGTACATCGCGACGTTGCCGCCGGTCTCCAGATGCCGGAGCGGGATCCCGGCCCTCAGCATCGGGACCTCAAAGGTGAAGCTGCACCCGATGAGGAACGACACCAGGTCGCGGCGCCAGACGTCGCGGACGTCGTCGGGCTCGGCGACCAGTACGCCGTTGGCGTAGACACGGTAGGCGGGCAGGTCGGTGCGCAGATCCCCGGCGAAGATCGAGGCGCGCGTGTCGCCCGGTTCGGTGACGTCGAGCACCGGGCAAGCCTTGGCGTTGCGCTGGGTGAAGAGCAGGACCTCGTAGGCCAGGTCGCGCGGTACGGCGATCAGGTTGGCCTGGGCGTATCCAGCGCAGTACCCGGAGGTGGTCATCCGCGTGCCCCGGCGGAACAGCGCCCTCGCCTGCTCTGGGCGCAGCTCAGCGGGAGGTGTGGAGGCGCCGGATCCGAGGCCGCGGCCGGCGCCGGTGCCGGCGTCGGAGTCGTCAGCGGTCATGGGGCTGCTCCGTGTTCGCGTCGATACGGTCATTCGTCTCCATCGTCATCCCCTCGGGGTCGACGGTGCTGTCCGCTGTCCGAAGAGCCGCTGCGGTTTCGGGCTGTCGGGGTGTCGTGCCGCCAATGGGGAGTGCCGGCCAGACGTCGGCGGCAGCGGACGCGGATTCGGCCAGCCGAAACCGCGTTCCTCAGTGGTGAGGTACCCCCGGCCATCCCTCCCACCCGGCACCACCTTCACCGCGGCCGAGCGCCGGGCGCGCGCCATGGCCGAAATCTCAGACGCGTGCCCGGACGAGCCTGGGCCGCGCGCGGAAGATCGGCGGCGACCACCACCGCGATGACCGGATACCCGCCGGTGACCGGGTGGTCGGCGAGGAACAGAACGGGGTCCCCAGCAGGTGGGATTTGCAGCGAACCGGGCACCATGCCCTCGCTGGGCAGCTCCTCGTGCTTGGCCCGGCGCAGCTCAGGGCCGGCGAGCCGCGCGCCGACCCGGTCACTGCGGCCAGTCACCTCGAAAGCGTGGCCGAAGAGCGCCTCCAGCGCACCGGGGTGGAACCAGTCATCGCGCGGGCCGGGAGCGACGCGCAGGTCGATCTCGTCGCCGGGGACGGCGGGCACCGGAGCGTGGTCGAGCACCGGAAACTCCGCCGGTGGCGCGCCCACGGGGAGGACGTCGCCGGGGGCGGGGAGGTCGGGGCCGAGCCCGGCGAGCGTGTCGGTGCTGCGCGAGCCGAGCACCGGAGGAACGTCGATCCCGCCGCGCACGGCCACATAGGCGCGCAGTCCGCGGGTCGGCGTGCCCAAGCGCAGCTGCGCACCGTCGGGCAGGTGCAGCACCGTGTTCATCGCGGCGTGCATCGCGGCGCCGCGCCCGTCGACGGTGATCGGCCCGGGGGCGCCGGTGATCGCGACGGTGACCGCGCCGCGCGTGCGCACGGCGAGACCACCGAGGGTCACCTCCAGGGCGGCCGCGCCGGGCGGGTTGGCCAGCAGGCGGTTGGCCAGTGCGTAGGAGACGCCGTCGGCCGCCCCCGAGCGGCCGATACCGAGTGACGCGTGCCCGATCCGACCGCTGTCCTGCACCGTGGTCAGCGGTCCGGTGCGCAGCACTTCCAGCCCCGCCGCGCAGGCCGTATCCGTCATGCCCGCCATGTCGCCGGCCATCCCCCTCGTGTTCCCCTCGTCGTCTCTCCCGGCCCGCCCCCGGACCGCTCGTTGTGCCACCGGCGTGCGCCCGTGCCCGTGCATCAGCCCCGGCCTCGTGCCGGGGATCCGGTCAGGCCTCCCGGAAGCGCAGCCGCATCCCCGGACGCAGCAGACCCGGCGGGTCGCGCTCCAGGTCCCAGATCACGGCGTCGGTGTGCCCCAGCAGCTGCCATCCGCCGGGCGAGCTGCGCGGGTAGACGCCGGTGAACCGCCCGGCCAGCGCCACGGCCCCGGCCGGGACACGGGTGCGCGCCTCGGCCCGGCGCGGGACGTCGAGCCGGGGGTCACCGCCGACCAGATAGCCGAACCCGGGCGCGAAGCCGCAGAACGCGACGGTCCAGACGGCGCCGGTGTGCGCGGCGACGACGTCGCGCTCGCTTATCCCGGTGTGCGCGGAGATGTCGGCGAGATCGGCCCCGCTGTAGTCGACCTCGATCTCCGCCTCGTCCACGCTGTCCGGTCGCACGGCGCGCGGGCGCAGCCGCCGTACCGCGGCGGCCACGGCCGCGGCGTCACCGTCCTCTGCCAGGCGCACCATCACCGTGCGGGCGGCCGGAACGACCTCGGCCACCCCTGGCGGCGGGTCCTCGGACAGGGCACCGTGCAGGGCCAGAACCTCGTCGAGGTCGGCCACCTCGATGAGGACACCGGCGTCAGCGCAGCTCAGCACGCGCATGTTGGCCTCCTGGAACGGGGACGCGGGATCGGCGCCATCGGTGGGATCCGTGGGATCGGCACGGTCACGATGCCGGGACGGCGGCGAACGGGGCGATGGCCACGCCCGCCGAGCCGAGCCGGTCGGCGACGGTCCGGGCGATGTGCACCGCTCCGGGGCTGTCGCCGTGGACACACAGCGAGTCGGCCTCGATCAGCACCGGGGTGCCGTCGACGGCGGTGACGGGTTGCCGTCGGACGATGCGCAGGCATCGCTCCGCGATCTCGGCGGCGTCGTGGAGGACCGCCCCCGACGCGCCGCGCGGAACCAGGGTGCCCTCGGGCGTATAGGCGCGGTCGGCGAACGCCTCCTGGATCGTGCTCAGCCCGGCCTCCTCGGCGAGGCGCAGCCACGCCGACCCGGGCAGGCCCATGACGGGAAGGGCCGGGTCATAGGCGAGGACCGCCTCGACCACCGCGGCGGCCTGCTCCTCATGGCGCACGATCGCGTTGTACAGCGCCCCGTGCGGCTTGACGTAGCGGACCCGGTCCCCGGACACGCGGGCCATCGCGTCCAGCGCACCGATCTGGTAAAGGACGTCGTTGGTCAGGTCCGCGGGCGGCACGTCGATGAAGCGCCGCCCGAACCCGGCGAGATCGCGGTAGCCGACCTGCGCACCGATGGTCACGCCGCGCTCGACGGCCTGTTCGCAGGTCGTCCGCAGCACCGTCGGGTCCCCCGCGTGGAAGCCGCAGGCGACGTTGGCGCTGGTCACGATGGACAGCAGGGCCGCGTCGTCGCCGAGCTCCCAGCGGCCGAAGCTCTCCCCGAGGTCGGAGTTGAGGTCGATACGCACGTCAGCGGGTCTCCTTGTCTCGCGTAGTGTCGTGGTGAGCGGGGTGGGCCAGGGGCGGGGCGGCGGCCTGGAGCGTCAGGCCCACAGGTCGCCGATGCCCGAGAGCGCCATCCAGGCGATGTAGACCGTGATCAGCCAGGCGATCCAGCCGATGGCGAGCAGCCAGGCGGGGTAGCGGTAGCCGTGCAGCAGGTCGGCGGAGCGCCGGGTGGCGACCCAGAGCATGATCCCCATGCCGACCGGGAGGATGAGCCCGTTGAGGGCACCGGCGAGGATGAGCAGAGTGGCCGGGGCCTTGCCGAGGAGCAGGTAGGCGATCGCGGAGACCGCGATGAACCCGGCGACCCACCAGGTGCGGCGGCGCTCCAGCTTCGGGGAGAACGTGGTGATGAAGGACACGGAGGTGTAGGAGGCCCCGATGACGGAGCTGATCGCCGCGGCCCACATGATCACGCCGAACAGGCGCAGCCCGACCTCACCGGCGGCGTGCGAGAACGCCTCGGCCGGGGCGTTGTCGACGCCGACGAGCGAGGCGCCGCCGGTGACCACACCGAGCACGGCGAGGAAGAGCACGACACGCATCACGCCGGTGACGATGACGCCGATGACCGACGAGCGGGTGATGGCGCGGATGTTTCCCGGGCCGCTGATCCCTGCGTCAACGAGCCGGTGTGCCCCGGCGTAGGTGATGTATCCGCCGACGGTGCCGCCGACGATGGTCACGATCGCGACGAAGCCGTCCGACCCGATCGCGCCGGGCAGCACGGCGCTGCGCACCGCCTCGCCCACGGGCGGCGCGGAGACGAACGCGACGTAGAGGGTCAGCATGATCATCAGCACGCCCAGGACCACGATGATGCGGTCCATGGCGAGCCCGGCGCGCTTGCTGAGGAAGATGGCGATGGCGATCATGGCGGAGGCGGCGCCGCCGATCCTGACGTCGACTCCGGCCAGCGCGTCGAGGCCGAGGGCGGTCCCGCCGATGTTGCCGACGTTGAATACGAGTCCGCCGAAGACGACGAGCGCGGCGAGAAGGTATCCCGCCCCCGGCACGACCTTGTTGGCGAGGTCCTGAGCGCGCTCTCCGGCGACGCCGATGACCCGCCAGATATTGAGCTGTACGGCGATGTCGATGAGGATCGACACCAGGATCGCGAAGGCGAACGCGGCGCCGAGCTCGGCGGTGAACTTCGTGGTCTGGGTGATGAACCCGGGGCCGATGGCGCTGGTGGCCATCAGGAACATCGCGCCGAGGAGGGTGCCGCGCGCGGCCGCGGCGCGGACGGTGGGGGCTGGGGCGGGGGATTGCGTTTCGCCCATGACGACCCTCGTTTCTGTCGGATCGGCGGGTTGGTCCGATGCGGGATCCTCCGCACAGAGGTTCCCTGAGGATTGTTGAACAATCCTTCAATCGCGTGAGGAACGCCATAGTACATGTCCAGCGCCGATTGCGACACACCCCCTTATGCCGCACGACACATCCCCGTGGTCCCGCCTGGCCGCCGCACCGCCCGCCGCCCCGGGCGTCCCCGCGACCGGCCGCGGGCCGCGGTGGAATCGGCGAGAATGAAGCCATCCCCACCACAACGCCGAAGGAGTGAACGCGACGGTGACCGGCGACGAATTCGAAGGGCTCTCCCGCTTCCGCGGCATGCTGGAGCGATCGAGCACCGCGGAACGCGTCGCCGACGCACTGCGCGCCCAGATCGTCGACGGCGCCATGGCCCCGGGCACCCGACTGTCCGAGGAGGCCATCGGCTCCGCGCTCGGCGTCTCCCGCAACACCTTGCGCGAAGCCTTCCGCCTGCTGAGCCACGAGCGCCTGCTGGTCCACGAGTTCAACCGCGGCGTCTTCGTCGCCAAGCCGACCGCCGAGGACGTCGCCGACCTGTTCCACGTCCGACGCGCCCTGGAACTGTCGGCCCTACGCGGTGCCACCGGCACCGACGCCGAGGCGATCGCCCGCGTGGGCGCCGCCGTCGACGAAGGCACCGCCGCCCTGAACGACGGAGACTGGTGGGGTGTAGGCACGGCCAACATGCATTTCCACCAGGCCATCGCCGGACTGGCCCACAGCCCGCGCACCGACGAGATCGTCCACCGGCTCCTCGCCGAACTGCGGCTCGTCTTCCACATCATGGCCGCGCCCCGCGAGTTCCACGTCCCCTACCTTGAGCAGAACCGCGAGATCTACCGCCTGCTGAGCGACGGGGCCGCCCACGAGGCCGCCGACCGGCTGGCCGACTACTTCGACGTCGCCGAACGCCAGCTCGTCAACGCCTTCGCCGAACTCGAACAGCCCGCCTGAGCCGGCTCCTCGTGCGCCGATGCCACACAGCAGGACTAGAGCAGGCGGCCCTCGCCTCAGGCAGCTCCCAGATAGGGCGGCGAGCAGCGGCGACGAGGGTGTGGGGGCCGGGGAGGCGCCCCTGCCGGCTACAGGATTCGGCGGGGTCCGGGGCGGGAGAGCGCTCTGTGTGTGCCGGTTTTGTCCGCACCTCAGTTGATCTCGGGGCAGTGCCCCTCCCTTCTCGCCTTGCCGCCCTACCGCACGCCCCGCCTGGCGATGATCATGGAAAATCTGTCGAAAATCGGCTGGAAATCGACCGAATCCCCGTGATCATCAGCGAGATGGCCCCGAACTCCCGTATGGCGGAAGTGCTCTCACGTGCAGCGGAAGAGCAGCGTTTCGGTCAGGGCTGGGGTGCTGATCGACCCGACCGGATCCGCGGCCCCGCGCCCCCAGGACCCGGAGAGCGCTTTCCCGCCCCGGGGGGCACCCCGCGCCCACCCGCTGGACGACCGGCGGGGCCCGGCCCCACCACCCTTGGTGCTGGTTTTCACCCAAGAACATCGGAGCGGGCACGGCGCCGACCCAGCGGACCCCGGGCTCTGCCCGCGATGCTCACAGCAGTTGTTAGGGCACCACTGAAAGAATCGCGGACTCTTGCCGTGATCATCGGCAAATGAGCCGACGCCTATCGAATGGCGGAAGGCCCCTCACGCGAAACGAAAAGACAGCGGTCCGGCCGGTCGAACAGTACCGATCTGGGCACCCGCAGCTGTCCGGATCCACACCCGATGCCAGTCCAGGCCGTGGGAGGGCGCTTTCCCGTCCCCGGGGCCGCCCACTCCCGCCTGCCGGCCAGCAGGGGCGCGCCACCCCCCCTGGCCTCGGTGCCGCTTTTCGCCCCAGGACGCCGGAGGGGTGGAACGGGCCGACCCAGCGGACCTGCGGCCGCCCCTCGGTAGGGGAACCTGTGGCTCGCTCCCAGCCTCCGTCGGCGTCGGTGCCGCTGCCGGTCAGGCGTCGGAGGGTGGTCGGCCGTAGCCGCCCCCGCCGGGGGTTTCGATGACCAGGATGTCGCCTGGGCGCATGTCGACGGAGTCGCAGCCGTCGAAGAAGTCGACCGTGCCGTCGGCGCGTTGCACGCTGTTGCGGCCCAGGGCGCCCGGTGCGCCTCCGGCAAGGCCGTAGGGCGGACGGCGGCGGTGCCCGGTGAGGGTGCTGACGGTCATCGGTTCGAGGAAGCGCATGCGGCGGATGGCGCCGTCGCCCCCGTGCCATCTGCCGGCTCCGCCGCTGCCGCGTCGGATCCGGAACTCTTCGAGCAGTACGGGGAAGCGCCACTCCAGGACCTCGGGGTCGGTCAGGCGGGAGTTCGTCATGTGGGTCTGCACCACCGGGGCGCCGTCGAAGCCCTCTCCGGCGCCCGAGCCCGAGGAGACGGTCTCGTAGTACTGGTACCGCTCGTTGCCGAAGGTCACGTTGTTCATCGTGCCGGAGCCCTCGGCCTGGACGCCCAGGGCCGCATACAGGGCGCCGGTGATGGCCTGGGAGGTTTCGACGTTTCCGGCGACGACCGCGGCCGGGTAGACCGGGGAGAGCATCGATCCCCGGGGGATGATGAGGCGCAGCGGCTTCAGGCAACCGTCGTTCAGGGGAATGTCGTCGGCCACGAGCGTGCGGAAGACGTAGAGCACGGCCGCGGTCGCCACCGACGACGGTGCGTTGAAATTGGTGTCGAGCTGTGCCGACGTCCCGGTGAAGTCGATCGTCGCGCCGCGCCCCTCGCGGTCCACCGACACACACACCTCGATCACCGCGCCGGAGTCCATCTCGTAGCGGAAGTGGCCGTCGTCGAGGGCGTCGACGACGCGGCGGACCGCTTCCTCGGCGTTGTCCTGGACGTGTCGCATGTAGGCCTGCACGACGTCCAGGCCGAAGTGGTCGATCATCTTGCCGACCTCCTCGACGCCCTTGGCGTTGGCGGCGATCTGCGCGCGCAGGTCGGCGAGGTTGGTCTCCGGTGCGCGCGAGGGGTAGGGCGCCTCGGTGAGCAGGCGCCGGGTCGCGTCCTCGCGGAACTCGCCGCCGCGCACGAGCAGGTGGTTGTCGAAGAGGACGCCCTCCTCGTGGACCTCGCGGCTGGTCGCGGGCATCGAGCCGGGGGTGATTCCGCCGATCTCCGCGTGGTGGCCGCGGGAGGCGACGAAGAACAGGACGTCGCCGCTGTCCGGCCCGACCCGCCCCGCCGGTTCCGTCCCGGCGGTGTCGAACACCGGTGTCACCACGGTGATGTCGGGCAGGTGGGTGCCCCCGTGGTAGGGGTCGTTGACCGCGTAGACGTCGCCGGGCCGCATGTCTCCGGCGTTGCGGCGGATCACCTCCTGGATGGTGGTGCCCATCGACCCCAGGTGCACCGGCATGTGCGGGGCGTTGGCGATCAGGTTGCCCTCGGGGTCGAAGAGCGCGCAGGAGAAGTCGAGGCGCTGCTTGATGTTGACCGACTGGGCGGTGGACTCCAGCCGCGCGCCCATCTGCTCGGCGATGGACATGAAGAGGTTGTTGAAGATCTCCAGCATCACCGGGTCGGCCCGCGTGCCCACCCCGGCCTCGGCGCGTGCCCGGACCCGTTCGACGAGCAGGTGTCCGGTCTCCGTCGCGGTCGCCCGCCAGCCGTCATCGACGACCGTGGTGGCGTCGGCCTCGGCGATGATCGCCGGGCCGGTCACCTGCTGTCCCGAGCGCAGGTGCGACCGCTGATAGAGCGGGGCGTCGCGCCACGCGCCGTTCGCATACAGCCGGACCGTCGCGGGGTCGGGCGACGTCGTGGGTGCCCCGGGTGGGTGCGCGTCAGTGGTGTGGCCCAGGTGGCGCAGGTCGGGCTCGTCGGTGCGCCCGACCGCCTCTACCGTGACGGCCTCGACGATGAGCGGGCGGTCCATGAGGAACGAGTAGGTGCGGCGGTGCTCGGCCTCGAAGTCCGCGATCATCGCCTTGGTGTCGGCCAGGTCGACCTCGACCGCGGTATCGGTGCCGTCGTAGCGCAGCCGCGCCCTGCGCTCCACCCGGATGCGCTCCTCGGGCACGTCCTCGTCCATCAGCTCCGCGGCGGCCTGCTCCGCGAGCCGATCGGCGAGCGCACCGATCGTCGGCAGCTCCTCCTTCCGCAGCGGCGCCTCCACCGACTGCTCGCGCATCGCGGTGGTGTCGGCCAGGCCGATCCCGAGTGCGGACAGAACACCGGCCATCGGAGGCACGAGCACGGTGGAGATGCCCAGGGAGTCGGCCACCGCGCAGGCGTGCTGTCCGCCCGCGCCGCCGAACGTGGTGAGCGCGTAACCGGTGACGTCGTGGCCCTTCTGGACGGAGATGCGCTTGACAGCGTTGGCCATGTTGGCCACGGCGATGTGCAGGTACCCCTCGGCGACCTGCTCGGGCGGGCGCTCGTCACCGGTCGCGCGCGTGATCTCGGCGGACAGGTCGGCGAAGCGCCGCCGCACCGTCTCGGCGTCGATGGGCTGGTCGCCGCCGGGACCGAACACGCGGGGAAAGTGCGTCGGCTGGATGCGACCGAGCATCACGTTGGCGTCGGTCACGGTCAGCGGCCCTCCAGCGCGGTAGCAGGCGGGGCCGGGATCGGCCCCGGCCGAGTCGGGGCCGACGCGGTAGCGGCTGCCGTCGAAGTGCAGGATGGACCCTCCGCCCGCCGCCACGGTGTGGATGTCGAGCATGGGCGCGCGCAGTCGCACCCCGGCCACCCGCGTGTCGAGCACCCGCTCATAGGCCCCGGCCCAGTGCGACACGTCGGTGGACGTACCGCCCATGTCGAAGCCGATGATCCTGGAGAACCCCGCCATCCGCGACACCCGCACCATGCCGACGATGCCTCCGGCCGGGCCGGAGAGGATGGCGTCCTTGCCGCGGAAGTGCCCGGCCTCGGTGAGTCCGCCGTTGGACTGCATGAACATCAGCCGCACCCCGCGCATCTGTGCGTCCACCTGGCGGACGTAGCGGCGCAGCACGGGCGAGAGGTAGGCGTCCAGTGTCGTGGTGTCCCCTCGCGACACCAGCTTCATCAGGGGGCTGGTCTCGCTGGACAGCGAGACCTGGGGGAAGCCGATGCGCTCGGCCAGCGCGCCGATCGCGCGCTCGTGGGCGGGGTAGAGGTGGCTGTGCATGCACACGATGGCCACCGCGCGGATGCCATCGGCGTAGGCGCGCTCCAGTTCGGCGGCGAGGTGATCGAGGTCGGGGGCGCGCAGGACGGTGCCGTCGGCGGTGACGCGCTCCTCGGTCTCGATCACGCGCTCGTGGAGCGGCTCCGGCAGCACGATGTG
Source organism: Nocardiopsis gilva YIM 90087 (assembly GCF_002263495.1). Taxonomy (NCBI): domain Bacteria; kingdom Bacillati; phylum Actinomycetota; class Actinomycetes; order Streptosporangiales; family Nocardiopsidaceae; genus Nocardiopsis; species Nocardiopsis gilva. The sequence goes on from NZ_CP022753.1 coordinate 4,115,520, forward strand.
CCGGTCGAAGATGCGCGGGCGGTCCTGGTACCCGATACTCAGCGCGTCGGCGAACCCGCGGGTGATCACCAGGGCGGTCCGCTCGCCCTTGCGTTCGAGGAGCGCGTTGGTGGCGACGGTGGTGCCCATCCGGACGGATTCGACGGCGAGATGATCGCCGTCGGCGTCCGCCGGTTCGGGGGAACCGTCCCGGGGCGCAGGCGCCGCGTCGGTGCCGGGGATCGGCGCGTCCGGACCGAGCCCGAGCAGGACGCGGATCCCGGCGACGGCGGCGTCGCGGTCGTGTGCGGGACTCTGCGACAGAAGCTTGTGCGTGACCAGCTGTCCGTCCGGCCGCTGGGCGACGATGTCGGTGAACGTGCCGCCGCGGTCCACCCAGAACCGCCAGCCTCGTGCGGGCACACCGCTCCCCTTTCCACCCGACTCCTCTGCGTCACGGTGTTCCCGGGCGACGCGCCGTGTACGCCTCAGGGCGAAGGGCCGTGCGCGTGAGGCAGGGGTGATCGCGGTGAACGGTGATGGGGGCGACGGGAGATGTCGTGAAAGCCGTGGGGGGACCGGGGCGTGCGCCCCGGTCCCCCCACGGAGTGGTCACGGCCGCACGGACCGGGTCGGCCCGTGTCAGCTCCCGCTCGTTACCTCCGGGTCTTGGGCCGCCGATTGCCGCCGCGCCCCTGGCGGGCCTTGCGGCGCAGCGCACCACCGCTGCGCAGGACACGCCGGGCCGTCACCGACACGGCCGGGAGCTCGAAGCCGGGGATCAGCTGGCCCGGCTCCGGCTTGGGCTCGCTACTGGTAACGGCCAGCCGCTCGGGAAGATCGGCGCCGGGCTCGATGCCGGAGCTGTTGGCTGATGTGGTGGGGACGTCTGCGTCCGTGGTCGCTGCGGCATGGTCCGCCGGGTCGTCGCCGGCCCCGCCCTCGGCCGACGCCGCCGCGGGCTGCTCCTGTCGCCCCTCGGCAGCGGCGCGCAGCGCCTCCCACACGCGGTAGCGGGCCTCCAGCTCGGTGGCGATGGGCCACTCCACCGGCGCCGGCTGGGCGAGCGCCGCCCACAGGTAGGCCTTGGTGCCCCACGCCTCCATGGCGCGCCGTGCCCGGGTGATGGTGAAGAAGAGCGGGGAGGCGAGCACCAGCTGCGGCCAGGCCATCGCCAGTGCGACCAGGAGCGGGAGCATGCCTCCGCCGGCGATGGACGCACCCGCGCCGACCGCGACGGGGGTGAGCGCCAACGCGATGCGCAGCGAGGTGATCTGCCGGAAGCGGTGCAGTGAACGGCGCACCGACGCCTCGGCCGACAGTCCTTCGGGCAGCGGAGTCGGTTGCACGACGATGGCCAGCAGCAGTGCGGCGACCGCGACGGACCCCGAGAGGAGGATCATCCAGCCCGACGCCGACAAGCTACCGCCCACAAAGATCGCGACCAGGGCGAGCACGGGTAGGGGAACCGGAAGGAAAAAGATGACCTGGCGGGTCAGCTGTCCCGATTCTGTCGGTTCTCGGACCATTTCCAGCCATCTGCTGTACAGCTTCTCCACGCCCTCGCCGAAATCTGCCATGGCACCCCCAAACCTCATGCGCCGATACCTCCTACGCAGGGGATCCCCCGAGCCGACGCGGCGGTCGGCGTCTATCCACACCGACTGGAGAGGAAAGCCGAATTTCGCTTCAGCCCGTGAACACCCACTCACGGGTCACGTTATCCGCTTTTCGGCCCTCTATTCACCATCGCCCGATATTCCCCCGCCGAATGTAGACGCCTGTGCTTCGCTCCCGGTTGACACCGGCCTCGCACGATTCGCGGAGGTTCGCTCACATCGGCATCTACCTGCGATGTTCCATCCTGTCAGGACGAAGACATCCGCTTCGGTGGCAACGTCCCGTCTCCACGCGCGGTTCCCAGTTACGGCGTCCGATTTCGCGGATTTTCGCCCCGTCACGATCCGGCATGTCAAGCGCTCGGAGCTCCCCGCCGCACCGCCCGTCCCGCCGCCGCTTCTCGCCGACCCTCGGTCGCGGTCCGCACGGCCGCGACCAGCGGCTACGCCCCGGAGGCCGCGCCCTCCGAGAGGCGCCCGAGCGTCACCGCGATCCGCAGCACGAAGGAGCCCCGGCCGTCGGCGGGGACATGCCCGGTGAGTTCGGCGATCCGGCTGAGCCGGTAACGCACCGTGTTGGGGTGGACGAACAGCATCCGCGCGGTGGACTCCAGTGAGGAGGCGTACTCGAGGTAGACCGAAAGCGTGTCCAGAAGGGGCGAACCGGCGTTGCGCAGCGGCAGGTAGATCTCCTCCACGAGCTGGCGCCGGGCCGCCTCGTCCCCTCCAGCGCCCGTTCGGGCAGCAGGTCCTCGGCGAGCACCGGGCGCGGGGCGTCCGGCCAGGCCACGGCGGCCCGCAGCCCGTTGACGGCGGCGGCCGCCGACTCCCGGCCGCGCGCAGGTCGGCGACGGCCGGGCCGACGACCACCGGCCCGGGCCGAACATCCCGGTGAGCGGCTCCACGGCCGCCATCGGGTCGGAGTCCCCGGCGTACCTCTCGTTGACGCCGATCACCACGATGACGCGCTGCCCCTGGACCCCGGCGAGCACATCGTGCCCGGCCCGGCGGGCGACCGACCGCAGATCTTCCAGCAGGCTCGCGTCCTCCTGGTCGCCGAGTCCGCCGGCGACGGCGAACACGGGCGTGCGCGACCACCCCAGGGCCGCCGCCCAGGTCTGCAGCCCCTCCTCGCGGTCGCCGTGCAGCAGGGCGTCGACGATGAGCGCCTCCAGCCGCGCGTCCCACGCTCCGCGCGCCTCGGCCGCGCGGGCGTAGATCTTGGCCGAGCTGAACGCGACCTCGCGGGTGTAGCGCAGCACCGCCTCGCGCAGCTGCTGCTCGCCTCCGGGCGCGGCGAGCTCGTCGACCTGGTTCTCGACCACGTCGATGACGACCCGCAGCATGTCCACGGTCTGCTGCAGCGTCACCGACCGGGTGAGTTCGCGCGGGGCCGTGCCGAACACCTCGACCGTGATGGCGGGGCGCCCCTTGCCCGACTTCTTGAACCACTCGACGAACGCCGCCACACCCGACTGCGCCACCAGGCCCACCCAGGACCGGTCCTCGGCCGACATCTGGCGGAACCAGGACAGTCGGCTCTCCATCCGGGCCACGGCGGCGGTGCCGAGCGTGCCCATGGCACGCTCCAGCCGCCGCGCGGTCTCGGCCCGCACCTGGGGGTCATCGCCGGAGGGACGCGCCTGACCGGCCGGTTCGTTGTGTTCAGTGGGTTCGGTGGTCACATTTCCTAGAGTGTCATCAGCCCGGTGCGGCGAGGGACACCGCATCCACGAGTGCCGGGTACGGCCCGCGCGGACGGGCGTGGTGCGCCGGTTCTCGCGTGCCCCTGCGGGGCCTCCCACCCCTACCGAGCGGTCACAACGTGACGCGTTCCACCACATTCGCCCCACCCGCGCGTCTCATTGTAGGGATCCCACAAAAGGCATCTTGGAAACTTCGTGGCTCCCGCCATCATTCTGGTGATCTTCCACAGGGCAGTGTGGATGTCGTGCTTGTAATCGTTGCTCCCGGCCAAGGCGCCCAGGTCCCCGGCTTCCTCACTCCCTGGCTCGAACTCCCCGGCATGTCCGAGCGTTTCGAGCAGTGGTCCGAGGTCGCCAAGATCGACCTGGCGCGCTACGGCACCACTGCGGACGCGGACGAGATCCGCGACACCGCCGTCGCCCAGCCGCTGCTGGTCAGCGCGGGCCTGGCGGCCGCCATCGCGCTGTTCGGCGACCTCGCCAAGGCCCCCGACGCCATCGACGCCGTCGCCGGGCACAGCGTCGGTGAGTTCACCGCCGCCGGTATCGCCGGTGTGCTGAGCTCCACCGACGCCCTGGCGCTGGTCGCCGAGCGCGGCCGGGGCATGGCCGAAGCCGCGGCGGCCACCACCACCGGTATGACCGCCGTCCTCGGCGGCGACCGCGACGAGGTCCTGGCCGCCATCGACGCCGCCGGGCTCACGCCCGCCAACGACAACGGCTCCGGCCAGATCGTCGCCGCCGGCACCACGGAACAGCTCGCCGCCTTCGCGGAGGAGCCGCCCGCCCGGGCGCGGCTGCGCTCGCTGTCGGTCGCCGGTGCGTTCCACACCGGCCACATGGCCCCGGCCATGCAGCGTGTCCGCACGACCGCCGACGGGATGAGACCCGTCGACGCCCGCACCCGCCTGCTGTCCAACCGCGACGGCGCGGTGGTCGGCGACGGCCAGGACTACCTCGACCGCCTGGTCGCGCAGATCAGCTCGCCGGTGCGCTGGGACGCCTGCACCGAGACCCTCATCGAGCTCGGTGTCACCGCCCTGATCGAGCTGCCCCCCGCGGGCACGCTGACCGGCCTGGCCAAGCGGTCGATGCGCGGCGTCGAACGCCTCGCCATGAAGACGCCCGACGACCTCGACGCCGCCCGGCAGCTGATCGCGGACCACGCCGGACGACCGGCCTCCGACCCGGAAGGTCCCTGATGATGAAGCAGTCGCCCATGGCCCCCGGGGCGCGGATCCTCGGCTTGGGCGAGTACCAGCCCAGCAACATCCTCACCAACGACGACCTCGCCCGGCGGGTCGACACCTCCGATGAGTGGATCCGCAGCCGCGTCGGCATTAGCGAGCGCCGCATCGCCGGCCCCGAGGACACCGTCGAGAGCATGGCGGCCGTCGCCGGCGGCAAGGCGATCGCCGCCAGCGGGATCGCCCCCGACGACATCGACCTGGTGATCGTCGCGACCTGCACCCAGACCGACCAGATCCCCAACGCCGCCGCCACCGTCGCCGCGCGGCTGGGGATCAGCGCTCCCGGCGCTTTCGACGTCAACGCCGCCTGCGCGGGGTTCTGCTACGCGCTGGGGGTGGCCGCCGACCAGGTGCGCGCCGGGTCGGCCCGCAACGCGCTGGTCATCGGCTCGGAGAAGCTGTCCGACTGGGTCGACTGGACCGACCGCTCCACCTGCGTCATCTTCGCCGACGGCGCGGGCGCGGCCGTGGTCAGCGCCTCCGACGCCCCGGGCATCGGCCCGGTGGTGTGGGGCAGCTCCGGCGAGCGGGCCGACAAGATCTACCTGCGCGACAACAAGTACCTCTACCAGGAGGGCCAGGCGGTCTTCCGGTGGACCACGACCGAGCTCCACGACGTGGCGCTCACGGCGATGGAGCGCGCCGGGGTGGACCCGGGCGAGCTCACCGCCTTCGTCCCGCACCAGGCGAATCTCCGCATCGTGGAGTCGATCGCCCGCAAGCTCGGAGCTCCGCAGGCGATCATCGCTCGCGATATCGTCACTGCGGGCAACACCTCCTCCGCCTCTATCCCGCTGGCGCTGTCGCGCATGCTCGAGCGCGGAGAACTGCCATCCGGCAGCACGGTGCTGACCCTGGGATACGGCGCCGGCCTGACCTACGCGGCACAGGTGCTGGAGATTCCCTGATCCTCCGTGGACACCGGCCTTCGGCGTGCGCGCCCGGCCCCCACGGCGAACGTTTCATCGCATCGCAGTAGTACTCACAAAGGAGCGACCCCAATGGCTCACACCGAGCAGGACATCCTGGCCGGCCTCGGCGAGATCATCGACGAGATCGCGGGCGTCCCCGCGGCTGAGGTCACCGCCGAGAAGAGCTTCGTCGACGACCTCGACATCGACTCCCTGTCGATGGTCGAAATCGCCGTCGCCGCGCAGGACAAGTTCGGGGTCGAGATCCCGGACGACCAGCTCAAGGACCTCAAGACGGTCCAGGACGTCATCAACTTCATCCAGAAGTAGCGCAGGAGAGATGTCGGGGCCGACGTCACGACGTTGGTGCCCCGCGCCCGCCGGTCCACCCCCCGCCGGCGGGCCCCGTCCCGCCTCGCCCCGCGTCCGCACCCGGACGCCGCCACCCACCCGACACCATTCCCCGCCGCGACCCCGCCGGGGATCGACCTACGAGACGAGAGGGCGATAGGCCGATGAGTACCACCGAAGTCGTCGTCACTGGCCTGGGCGCCACCACCCCGCTGGGGGGTGACGTCCCCACGACCTGGTCCGCCCTCCTCGAAGGTCGGTCGGGCATCACCGAACTTCCCGAGGAGTGGAAAGAGCAGCTCCCGGTCCACTTCGCCGGTCAGGCCGTCGTGGAGCCCGCGGAGAAGCTGCCCCGCCAGCGGCTGCGCAAGCTCGACCGCACGCAGCAGTTCGCGCTGATCGCCGCGCAGGAGGCGTGGCAGCACGCGGGCGCCCCCGAGGTGGACCCCGTCCGCCTGGGCGTCGTCGTCTCCAGCGGCATCGGCGGCATCCTCACCATCCTGGAGCAGTACGACACCTTCCGCGAGCGCGGCTGGAAGCGCGTCTCGCCGTTCACGGTGCCGATGCTCATGCCCAACAGCCCGGCGGGCGCCGTCGCCCTGGAGTTCTCCGCACGGGCCGGCGCGCACGCTCCGGTGAGCGCCTGCGCCTCCAGCTCCGAAGCCATCGGGGACGCCATCAGAATGATCCGCGACGGCCGCGCCGACGTGGTCATCGCCGGTGGCACCGAGGCCGCGCTCCACCCCCTGAACATCGCGTCGTTCGCATCCATGCGGGCACTGTCGACCCGCAACGAGGACCCGCAGCACGCCTCGCGCCCCTGGGACGTCAACCGCGACGGGTTCGTCCTGGGCGAGGGCTCCGGGATCATCGTGCTGGAGTCGGCCGAGCACGCCGCCGCGCGCGGCGCCCACGTCTACGCCGTGGCCGCGGGTGCCGGGTACACCGACGACGCCCACGACATCGTCCAGCCGGACCCGGAGGGCGTCGGGCAGGCGCGCGCCATCACCCAGGCGCTGGCCGACGCCGACCTCAAGCCCAGCGACATCGCGCACATCAACGCGCACGCCACCTCCACACCGATGGGCGACGTCGGCGAGACCATCGCCATCCGCGCCGCCCTCGGCGACGCCGCGGACCAGGTGGCGGTCACCTCCACCAAGTCCATGACCGGACACCTGCTCGGCGGCGCGGGCGCCGTCGAGGCCATCGCCACCATCCTGGCCCTGCACGAGGGCGTGATCCCCGCGACCACCAACATCGAGGAACTCGACCCCGGAGTGCAGGTGGACATCGTCCGGGACAAGCCGCGCGACCTGCCGGCCGGACCGCTCGCCGCGATCAACGAGTCCTTCGGCTTCGGCGGCCACAACATCTGCACCGTCTTCCGCCGCCCCTGATCCGTCCCCTCCCGGTGGCCGATGCCGGGGACCGCACCGGCCACCGGGAGGCGGACCGCTACGTCAGAGCCGCGCCGACATCCGCCGACGGCGACCGACCGCGCGGGGGACCCACATCCGCGGACGGGCACCGGCGGCTCAGAACCGATCCACCATCGACCGCTTCCACGAGAAGGAGTCGGCCCTCATGACCGTGACCGACAACAGAGTGGCGGGGGCGCCAGCAGCGACCACCGCACCCACCGAATCCGAGGACCCGCGCACGCCGCGGCTGCGGCTCGCCGCGTTCTTCGACGAGGGGTCGCTGCGGCTGCTCACCGCCGAGGACGACAGCGCCGCGCTCGCCGCCCTCGGACGGATCAACGGCATGCCCGCCGTCGCCTTCGCCAACGACGCCCGCATCCAGGGCGGGGCCATGGGCACCGCCGGATGCGCCGCGATCGAGGTCGCCTACGAGCACGCGGTGCGCGAGCGGATGCCCGTCATCGGGCTGTGGCACTCCGGCGGCGCGCGGCTCGCCGAAGGCGTGGAGAGCCTGCACGCCGTGGGCCGCGTGTTCGCGGCGATGACCAGGGCCTCGGGCGTGGTCCCGCAGATCTCGGTGGTGCTCGGCGCGGCCGCGGGCGGCGCCGCCTACGGTCCGGCGCTGACCGACATCGTGGTCATGTCCGAGCGCGGCAAGGTGTTCGTGACCGGACCCGACGTGGTGCGCAGCGTGACGGGCGAGGAGATCACCGCCGAGGAGCTGGGCGGCCCCGACGCGCACGGGCGGCGCAGCGGCGTGGTGCACCTGACCGCGCCGGACGACACCGCCGCCATGGTCAAGGGCCGCGAGCTGGCGCTGCTGCTGGGCCATCAGGGCCAGATGCGCCCCGACGACATCGCCGACGCCGACCTGAGCGACGTTCTGCCGGAGTCGCCGCGCCGCGCCTACGACGTCAAGCCGCTGGTGAACCGCGTCCTGGACGCGCCGATCGGCGAGGGCTCGATCGAGCTGCAGGCCAAGTGGGCGCCGAACATCGTCACGGCGCTGGGCCGCCTCGGCGACCGCACGGTCGGTGTGATCGCCAACAACCCCCTGCGGCTCGGCGGGTGCCTGGACTCCAAGTCGGCGGAGAAGGCGGCGCGCTTCGTCCGGATGTGCGACGCGTTCGGCGTTCCGCTGGTGGTCCTGGTGGACGTGCCCGGCTACCTGCCCGGCGTCGGCCAGGAGTGGGACGGCGTGGTCCGCCGCGGCGCCAAGCTGCTGCACGCCTTCGCCGAGGCCACCGTGCCGCGGGTGACCCTCGTGACGCGCAAGTCCTACGGCGGCGCCTACATCGCGATGAACTCCCGCTCGCTGGGTGCCACCCGGGTGCTGGCCTGGCCGACCGCGGAGATCGCGGTCATGGGCCCGGTGGCCGCGGTGCGCATCCTGCACCGCAAGCAGCTCGCCGCCGTCCCGGAGGAGGAGCGCCCGGCGCTGGAGCAGCAGCTCGCCGCAGAGCAGGAGAAGAAGGCCGGCGGCCTGGATCGGGCCCAGGACCTCGGGGTGGTCGACGAGGTGATCGACCCCGCACGCACCCGCTCCGCCCTGGCCCAGGCCATCTTCACCGCCCCCGCCGCCCGCGGCGCACACGGCAACATTCCGCTGTAGATCCCACTACAGCCCCCCAGGCCGAGGCCGCCGGAGGCCGTCATCCGGTGTTGGAGAGGGATATCGGAGGACGCCCGGTACGGCTCGGTAAGGGCCGCACCCGCTCACGCGGGTGCGGCCCTTTGTGTTGGAGGGGGATGGTGCCCTGTCACCGGTGATCGCGGGGAGTCCGCGGAGTCCGCCCGGTTTGTCGGACGAGCCCTCCCGTGCCCGTTGGCGAACAGCGGACCAGCCAGGTGCCGTGTCGCCCGTCCCTGAGGCCGTGTTTCTTGCATGCTTTGTTTCTTGACTGCTTTCGGGCAAGCGAGCGGCCGTCCTGGGCAGCTCTCGCACACCGCTTCACGAAGTCAACCCAGGTCGGCTTTACGAGTGGAGCGGCACAGCGAACGTCGTTCCGGACGGCCGCGAGCCCGGAATGATGCGAAGAACACGGCCTAGGACAGGTGCCCGTGGTCGTCGACCACGTCACCGTTCAGTTCGGTGAGCTCGGGGCGCTTGGGCAGGCGGCCGTCGCCCGACGAGCGGCCCAGGGCGCGGCGGCTGAGCCAGGGGACCAGGTGTTCGCGGGTCCACCGCAGCGTCTCCCGGCGGCGGAGGATGCGGGGCAGCTGCGGCGGCGGGGTGTCCCACGGGCGCTCCCAGATCTCCCGCGGCCCCATGGGGGCGCCGAGGATGTCGGCGATGCGTGCGGCGACGATCCGGTGGCCGGCGGCGTTGAAGTGCAGTCGGTCCACGCTCCAGGCGCGCGGGTCGTTGAGCGACTCCATGGACCACAGGTCGACGATGTCGCTGCCGGTCCGCTCGGCGATGGCCCGAAGGTGCATGCTGAACACCGCGATCCGGCCGCGGTAGGCGCGCAGCACGGGGATCCAGCCGGTGTCGTGGCCGGAGAGGATGACGGTGCGGATCCCGGCCGCGTGCATCTTGCGGATGCCGCGCTCGAACTCCGCGGCGAGCTCGTCCAGGTCGGTGCCGGGACGCAGGACGTCGTTGCCGCCCGCGTGCACGGTCACCAGGTCGGGGGCGCCGGCCAGGGTCTGGTCGAGCTGCTCACCGAAGATGTGCCGCATGCGGCGCCCGCGCACCGCGAGGTTGGCATAGCGGAAGTCGGGGGCGCCGTCGGCGAGGTGGGCGGCGAGCCGGTCCGCGAATCCGCGGTACTCGCCGTCGGGGCCGGGGTCGTCGAGACCTTCGGTCAGGCTGTCCCCGATCGCCACATATGAGCGAATAGCCGACGGGCTCTCCGGCAGAGAGCCTCGATGGGGATTCATCTCCAGGTCAGTCACGTACAACCAATCGTGCGGCTCGACCCCGTGCGTGCGGCACGCCGGGCCGCATGGACGCGCACGGATACATCGTGGACGTGGCCTGCGGGAGCCCTCTTCGCACCGACCGCGAGCGGACGCCACTGGGGATAGGGCGGCGTGCGCGACCAGCATACCGCCGCCTCCCATCACGCGCCGGTGGACGACCCGCTCTGCGACCTCGCGCGACGCCGAGCGGGCCGGTCCGCGGCACCGCACCGGCCGGATATCACATGAGGCGTCACCCCCGCCAGACGGAGTCCTGGCCACCCCCGGCCACACAGTGTGATCTATATTACAATTCGGACGAGTCGGAAGTGCCAGTTCGGCGCCGCCCACCCGTGGAGCGCACACCGCGCAGCCGCATGCGACCTCCCCAGGGGCGCCAATCCGGCACTGGGGACTACCCAGGAGACATCGACCCACGTACGATCACCGGGAAGTGCGCACTGCGACGCCGTCGTCGCTTCGGGCAACCATTGGGGGGACTGAGGCGACTCTGTCCGCCACCCCGGCCGAGGGCGCGTAATGTGGAGCACTAGCCGAATGCCCGTGCGGTCCCCTTCATGTTCACGAGCCGACAGCCTGGAGGTCGAGGTCTTCCGCAGATGAACGCCATCTCCCCGATCTGCCTCACCGACCTCGCGCCCGCCCTGCGCTGGAGCAACCCCGCGGACGTCTCCCCTGTGCTGCGACATGCCCGGCTGGTCGACGGATGGTGGCGGTCCCTTCCCCTCCCCCGTGTCCTGGACATCGCCGGCCCCACCTGGCTGTCGCACTGCCTGGCCAGGCTCGCCACCGAACAGTGGGCCTACCTGGAGCTCGGCGACTTCCTGCCGACCCTGCGGGAGTGCCCCCTCGATATCGACGACATCGCCGAGCCCGTGCGCGGCGCCGTCCTGGCCACTGCCGGCAGCTGGGACCAACTGGTGTCGTCCACGCCGGAGACCATGGCCGGGTGGTTCCCGCACGGCGACTGCGGCATCGTCGACGTCGTCAGTACCGTCTCCTGGCAGGCCCTGCAGCCATTCACCGACGGCGCCGCCCGCACCCCGGCCCCGTCGCCCGCGCTGGTGATCGAGGCCGTACGCGCCATCAGCAACTGGATGCCCGCCGCGGCGCCCGAGCACGTGCACAACGCCCTCTCCTACCTCGCGCTGGCCACCGGGGCCGACTGCGCGGGCGATCCCGCCGCCGCACCGGACCACGACGCGCCGCAGAGCCCCGCCTCGCGCGCGATCCGCACGCTGCGGGCGCTGCGCGCCCAACGCAGCGAGGAGGAGTCCAAGAAGAGCGTCGCCGAGCAGCCCGCCCAGACCGCGGCGTCCCTGTCCGGAAAGCTCGCCAAGCGCCGCAACGCTCTGCTGGGGCGCGACGGTTCGCGCCGCCCCACCCTCAACCCGCCCAAGGAAGCGTGCGAGACGGGCCCGGACAGCGGCCACGGCACCCCGGAACTCGGCACGCACCCCCTGGTCGACCTGCTGGAAGACCTCTTCCGCGGCTGGGGCGACCTGGAGCGTACGGTCGCCGCCGAGCGCCTGTTCGCCGCCGACCCGGTCAGCATCCGGCTGCTGGCCGACCAGGTCCGTGTCGAGATCGCCGAGATCCGCAACGCCCAGCGCAGCGTCGAGGAGCGGCTGCTGCAGTGGCTGGGCTCCCCGGCGGGGGCTCCCGTCACCAAGCACCTGCGCGACCTGTCGGAGAAGCTCGGCACCGCCACCACCATCGACCACCTGATCAGCGCGCACCCGGACCACCCGGCGGAGGTCCCCACACTGCGCACGCCACTGTGGCGGGTCGTCATCACCCTGTTCACCGACCGTCGCCTGCACAACGGCTGGTTGGTCACCGAGGACCCGCAGCGGCTGCGCTGGCAGACGCGGGAGATGCTGGGCGACGCCCCCAGCCTGACCGAGGCCGGCATCCGGCTCGGCCGCCTGGGCATCCGGCAGCAGTCGCTGCGCGCGTGGCTGCTCAGCACGCCCGGTGTGACCATCCGCGACGGCCAGGTCCTGGTGGACCCCGCCACGCCGATGGAGCCGCCGCCGCAGGCCGCGGGCGGCCACGCGGGGATGCACCAGGCGGGCGACGGGTCGACGACCACCAATGGGCTGCCGATCCGGCGCCGCCCGGGACAGCCGCACGCCGAGGAGCGCCCCGCGGCCGAGGCGGAGCCGCTGCCCGGTGTCGAGACCTCGCCGCGCTGCTTCCGCGCGCCCGACGGCCGATGGTGGCACCGGGTCGACGTCACCGGCGACCACCTCAACGGTGCGCCGGTAACGGTACCGCCCGGCTACGCCACCCACCTCGGCCTGCGGCCGGGACGCCTGCTGTGCCTGACCGCGCCCGGTGCGGACCTGCTCGTGCTTGTGTGGCGCGACCAGCCCGCGTTCGACTCGCTGCGCCCGCTGCTGCGCCGCCTGTCGGCCCAGCCCGGTGACCGGGTCTTCATGACCGTCAACGGCGACCGGCTGGACGCCCGGCGGCTCCCGGCCGCCGATCTCAGCGACCACACCCCCACGAGCCGGGCGCTGCACCTGATCGGCTACACGGCCCCGGCCACGACCGAGGATGCGATGAAGATCATCGCGCACCGGATCAGCCCGGAGGGCGACGAGGTTCCGGCCGAGCCGCAGGCCCTGCTGGAGCGGCTCGCCAAGCGCGGCGACGACGACATCGTCAGCGAGCTGGGGCCGGGCCTGTACGCCGTGAACTAGTCGGCCTTCCGACCGTGGAAGGCCGGTGGATCTTCGGTACGGGGTGTGCGGACGGGCCGAACCACCGCACGTCACCGTGATAGACGCGTAAGGGGCGAGCGCGAACGCGCTCGCCCCTTACGGCTATCGCTTGCTCCGACCGCCCTGGCCGGGAGAGGTCAGACGTTGAATCCCAGCATGCGCAGCTGGTCGCGGCCGTCCTCGGTGATCTTGTCCGGACCCCACGGCGGCATCCAGACCCAGTTGATCTTGACCTCACGCTCGAACTCGTCCAGCGCGCTGGTGGCCTGGTCCTCGATGACGTCGGTCAGCGGGCAGGCCGCGCTGGTCAGCGTCATGTCGAGGGTAATGGCCTCCTTGTCGACGTTGACGCCGTAGAGCAGCCCGAGGTCGACGACGTTGACACCCAGTTCGGGGTCAATGACGTCCTTGAGCGCCTCGGCGATCTCCTCGGCCAGCGCCGCGTCACCGGTGTCCGTGCTCTGCTCCGGGGCCGCCACGGCCTCGGCCGACTGGTTCTCCGTCATGAGGCGCCCTCCTTCTCCTTGTCCAGGGACTGGGCGGTCGCGTCCTTCCACGCCATCCAGGCGAGCAGGGCGCACTTGATACGGGCAGGATATTGGGACACACCGGCGAAGGCCACCGCGTCCTCCAGGACGTCCTCGTCGGGCTCGCCCTGGCCCTTGGAGTGCATCAGCTCGTTGAAGGCGTCGAGCGTCCGCATGCCCTCGTCGACCGTCTTTCCGATCAGCAGGTCGGTCAGGACCGAGGCACTGGCCTGGCTGATCGAGCACCCCATGCTGTCGTAGGAGACGTCGCTGACGACGGCGCTCCCGTCGAGCGCGCGACCATCGGCCGGGGTGAGTGTCACCCGCAGCGTCACCTCGTCACCGCAGGTGGGGTTGATGTGGTGCGCCTCGCCGTTGTGCGGGTCGCGCAGCCCCTTGTTGTGCGGATTGCGGTAGTGGTCCAGGATGATCTCCTGGTACATCGCGTCCAAACGCATCGCTGTCGCTATCCTCACCCTCACCGCGCCTCGGCGGTCCCGAAGAACCGCTGAGCCGCCTGAATGCCTTCGACCAGCGCGTCGATGTCAGCGAACGTGTTGTACAGGTAGAACGAGGCCCGGGTGGTGGCCACCGTCTCGAACCGGCGGTGCAGCGGCCACGCGCAGTGGTGCCCGACGCGGACCGCGAGCCCCTGGTCGTCCAGGACCTGGCCGACGTCGTGCGGGTGGATGTCATCCACCGTGAACGAGAGCGCGCCGCCGCGCTGGTCGCTGTCCATCGGCCCGACGATCCTCACGCCGTCGAGCGCGCCGATGTGCTTGAGCGCGTACTCGGTGAGCGCATGCTCGTGGGCGAACACCTTCTCCATCCCGATGGCGCTCAGGTAGTCGCACGCGGCGGCCAGGCCGACGGCCTGGGGCGACATCGGCACCCCGGCCTCGAAGCGCTGCGGCGGCTCGGCCCAGGTGGAGTGGTCCATGTACACGACGCCGATCATCGAACCGCCGGTGATGAACGGCGGCATCGCGGCGAGCAGCTCCGGCCGCCCCCACAGCACACCGATGCCGTTGGGGCCGAGCATCTTGTGGCCCGAGAACACCAGGAAGTCGGCGCCGAGCTCGCGGACGTCGACCGGCATGTGCGGCACCGACTGGGCAGCGTCGACCACGACCAGCGCGCCGACCTCGTGCGCCCGGTCTGCGACGGTCCGCACGGGGTTGATGGTGCCCAGCACGTTGGACTGGTGGGTGAGGGCCACGATCTTGGTGCGCTCATTGACCAGCTCGTCCATGGCGGACAGGTCGAGGCGGCCCTCGTCGGTGACCGAGAACCAGCGCAGCGTCGCACCGGTGCGCTGACACAGCTGCTGCCAGGGCACCAGGTTGGCGTGGTGCTCCATCTCGGTGACGACGACCTCGTCGCCCGGGCCGATGCGGAAGCGGTCGTAGGCCTCTCCGCTGGTGGCCGCATTGCTCATGGCGTAGGCGACGAGGTTGACCGCCTCGGTGGCGTTCTTGGTGAACACCACTTCGTCGGACTGGGCCCCGATGAAGGCCGCGATGGTCGCCCGCGCGGCCTCATAGGCGTCGGTGGCCTCCTCCGCGAGCTGGTGCGCGCCTCGGTGCACCGCCGCGTTGTGGCGTTCGTAGAACTCGCGTTCGGCATCGAGGACCTGCCGGGGCTTCTGCGAGGTCGCCCCGGAATCGAGATACACCAGTGGGCGCTCGGCGCGGACCGTCCGGGCGAGGATCGGGAAATCCGCCCGGATGGCCTCCACGTCGAGCAGCGCCAGCTCGCTCGTTGTCACGATTAAGCGCCCGCCTTCACGAACCGCTCGTAGCCATCGGACTCCAGGGCGTCGGCCAGCTCCGGACCGCCCGACTCGGCGATCCGGCCGTCGGCGAAGACGTGCACGAAGTCCGGCTTCACGTAGTTGAGGATCCGGGTGTAGTGGGTGATCAGCATGACCCCCATCTCGTGGTTCTCCTTGGCGCGGTTGATGCCCTTGGAGACGACCTTCAGGGCGTCGACGTCGAGGCCGGAGTCGGTCTCGTCGAGGATGGCCATCTTCGGCTTGAGCAGCTCCAGCTGGAGGATCTCGTGGCGCTTCTTCTCACCGCCGGAGAAGCCCTCGTTGACGCCGCGGGCGGCGAAGGACGAGTCGATGGACAGGTCCGACATCACGCCCTGCAGCTCCTTGGAGAAGGCGCGGAGCTTCGGGGCCTCGCCGCGCACGGACGTGACCGAGCTGCGCAGGAAGTTGGACATCGAGACGCCCGGGACCTCGACGGGGTACTGCATGGCGAGGAACAGTCCGGCGCGGGCGCGCTCGTCGACGCTCATCTCCAGCACGTTCTCGCCGTCGAGGAGGACCTCGCCGGCCGTGATCTCGTACTTCGGGTGGCCGGCGATGGCGTAGGCCAGGGTGGACTTGCCGGAGCCGTTGGGGCCCATGATCGCGTGCGTCTCACCGGAGTTGATGGTGAGGTCGACGCCCTTGAGGATCTCTTCGCGCTCTTCGGCGCCGATGAGGACATCGGCGCGCACCCCGCGGAGTTCGAACTTCGTCATGTGTGAATCAGCCTCAGGAATTCTTCGTGTCCAGCGAGACGAGCACGTCATCGCCATCGATCTTGACTGCGTACGTGGGGACCGGCTGCGTCGCCGGCGGGTTGATCGGCTTGCCCGACGAGAGCTCGAAGCACGAACCGTGCAGCCAGCACTCGATCGCGCCGTCCTCGACCTCTCCCTCGGACAGGTTCACCTCGGCGTGCGAGCAGATGTCGCTGATCGCGAACACCTCGCCCTCGCTGCGGACGACGGCCACCGGAGTGTCGCCGACCTCCACGCCGAGCGCCCCCTCCTCGGGGATGTCGTTCAGCGAGCAGACCTTGGTGAAACCGTCGTTACTCATGCCGGGCCAGCTTCTCCTCGACCTCGTCCATGATCCGGTCGCGCAGCTCCGGGATCTCGATCGTGTTGATCAGCTCGGCGAAGTAGCCGCGGATGACCAGGCGGCGCGCCTCGTCCTCCGGGATACCGCGCGACTGGAGGTAGAACAGGTGGATGTCGTCCAGGCGGCCGCTGGCACTGGCGTGCCCGGCGCCCTCGACCTCACCGGTGAAGATCTCCAGGTTGGGGACGGAGTCGATCCGGGTGCCGTCGGTGAGGGCGAGGTTGCGGTTGTGCTCGTAGGAGTCCGTGCCCTCGGTGCCCTCGCCGATGATGACGTCACCGATCCACACGCCGTGCGCGCCCTCGCCGCTGAGCGCGCCCCGGTAATTGACGCGGCTGCGGGTGTTGGACACGTTGTGGTCGATGAGCGAGCGGTGCTCGTGGTGCTGGTT
The DNA here is from genome assembly GCF_002263495.1 of Nocardiopsis gilva YIM 90087. Taxonomy (NCBI): domain Bacteria; kingdom Bacillati; phylum Actinomycetota; class Actinomycetes; order Streptosporangiales; family Nocardiopsidaceae; genus Nocardiopsis; species Nocardiopsis gilva. The sequence goes on from NZ_CP022753.1 coordinate 4,132,249, forward strand.
GTCGCCGGTGAAGTACAGGCCGTGCAGCTCGGCGTCGCCCCCGCGGCCGGTGTAGCCGACCTTCGGGGAGAGCCGGACCAGGTCGCCGCCGAGGGTGATCACGTGGCTCTTGAAGCGGGCGTCGCGGCCGACCTTGGTGTACTGGTGGGCGACGTGGACCGCGTCGGTGTCCCAGTCCTGCAGGCTGATCACCGTGAGCTTGGCGCCGTCGTCGACGATGAACTCGACGTTGTCGGCGTAGACCGCGGAGCCGGCGTACTCCAGGACGACGGTGGCCGAGGCGTGGCGCTCGACGTGCACCAGCACGTGGCCGTAGGCGTCGCCCTGCTCGGCGCCGGTGGTCGTGATGAAGACCGGCTCGGAGACCGCGGTCTCCTTGGGCACGGTGACGACCGTGGCGCCGTGGAACTTGTCGAAGTCGCGGTAGGCCAGGGCGCTCACGCGGTCGGTGGGCAGGAACGAGGTCCCCAGGCGGGGGTCGTCGGAGCCGACACCGGTCTCGACGGTGACCTCGGCGGGCGCACGCGTCTCGACCTTGACGACACCGTCGCTGATGTCCCGGCCGTCGTGCAGACCGCGCAGGCGGCGCATCGGGGTGAAGCGCCACTCCTCCTCGCGGCCGGTGGGCACGGGGAACGCGTCGACGTCGAACGAGCCGTGCACGTCGAGTTTGGAGATCGGAAGCTCCACGTCGCCGTGGGAGTGTTCCTTGATTCCGAGATTCGGGCTGGCCAACTTAACCAACCGCTCCTTCCATCTGCAGCTCGATCAGCCGGTTCAGTTCCAGCGCGTACTCCATGGGAAGCTCGCGCGCGATGGGCTCGACGAACCCGCGCACGATCATCGCCATGGCCTCGTCCTCGTCCAGGCCCCGGCTCATCAGGTAGAAGAGCTGGTCCTCGCTGACCTTGGAGACGGTCGCCTCGTGGCCGAGCTCGGTGTCGTCCTCGCGGATGTCGTTGTACGGGTAGGTGTCGGAGCGGCTGACGGTGTCGATCAGCAGCGCGTCACACTTGACCGTGGACTTGGCGCGCTCGGCGCCCTCCTGCACCTGCACCAGGCCGCGGTAGGACGCGCGGCCACCCGCGCGGGCCACCGACTTGGAGATGATGGTCGAGGAGGTGTTCGGCGCGCAGTGCACCATCTTGGAGCCGGTGTCCTGGTGCTGGCCTTCGCCCGCGAAGGCGATGGACAGGGTCTCGCCCTTGGCGTGCTCGCCCATCAGGTAGACGGCCGGGTACTTCATGGTCACCTGGGAGCCGATGTTGCCGTCGACCCACTCCATGGTGGCGCCCTCGTAGGCGACGGCGCGCTTGGTCACCAGGTTGAAGACGTTGTTCGACCAGTTCTGGATGGTCGTGTACCGGCAGCGCGCGTTCTTCTTGACGATGATCTCGACGACCGCGGAGTGCAGCGAGTCGGTCTTGTAGATCGGTGCGGTGCAGCCCTCGACGTAGTGGACGTAGGCGCCCTCGTCGACGATGATCAGGGTCCGCTCGAACTGGCCCATGTTCTCGGTGTTGATCCGGAAGTAGGCCTGCAGCGGGATCTCGACGTGCACGTTCTTGGGCACGTAGATGAAGGAGCCGCCGCTCCACACCGCCGTGTTCAGCGCGGCGAACTTGTTGTCGCCGGACGGGATGACGGTGCCGAAGTACTCCTCGAAGATCTCGGGGTACTCCTTGAGCGCCGTGTCGGTGTCGAGGAAGAGGACGCCCTGCTCCTCCAGGTCCTCGCGGATCTGGTGGTAGACGACCTCGGACTCGTACTGCGCGGCGACGCCGGCGACCAGGCGCTGCTTCTCGGCCTCGGGGATGCCGAGCTTGTCATAGGTGTTCTTGATGTCCTCGGGCAGGTCCTCCCAGGAAGCGGCCTGCTGCTCCGTGGACCGGACGAAGTACTTGATGTTGTCGAAGTCGATCCCCGAAAGGTCGGCACCCCAGGAGGGCATCGGCTTCTTGTCGAAGAGCTTCAGCGACTTGAGCCGACGCTTCAGCATCCATTCCGGCTCATCCTTCTTGGCCGAAATGTCGCGGACGACCTCTTCGTTCAGGCCGCGCCGAGCCGAGGCTCCGGCCTCGTCACGGTCGGCCCAGCCGTACTCGTAGGTTCCGAGCCCCTCGAGCTCGGGGTGCGCGATAGACGTCATTACGCGGATCCTCCTGGACTCAGACGTCCTTCATCTAGCATTGCTGGCAATTCCGCCCTGGCCTGCTTCACCGGGGTTCGGGCGGGTCCTCTCGGGCGATGTCGCGGGGGGTGACGTGTGTGGTGCACACGCCGTCGCCGTGGGCGATGGTCGCGAGCCGCCGCACCGGCGTCCCCAGCAGCCGGGCGAAGGCCTCGACCTCGGCCTCGCACAGTTCAGGGAACTCCGCCGCGACGTGCGCCACCGGGCAGTGGTGCTGGCACAGCTGCTCGCCGCCGCCGGGCGCCGGGGCCTCACCCGCCGTCGCCGCGTAGCCGTCGTTGGACAGCGCCTCGGCGAGCAGCCGGACCCGTTGCTGCGGGGGTACGGATTCGAGCAGCGGCCGATACCGGCGCTCCAGATCGGCGACCTGGCGCCGGGCGAACTCGGTGACGGCCTCGGGTCCCGCCGTCTCGGCGAGAAAACGCAGGGCGCTGGAGGCCAGGTCATCGTATCCGTGCACGAACGCATCACGGCCGGCTTCGGTGATGGCGAAGACACGGGCCGGACGGCCCCGACCGCGGCGCCCGTGCGGACGGGCATCGCGGGCCTCAACCATTCCCTCATCCATCAAGTTGTCAAGGTGGCGGCGGATGGCCGCCGGTGTCAGTCCGAGGCGCTCCCCCAGCGTGGACGCCGTGATCGGACCGTGTTCCAAGATGAGCCGTGCGACCCGCGCGCGGGTACCGGTCTCGGCCCCCCGCTCGGGACCGACGGGCACCCGGGGCGCGCCGGAATCGACGCTCCCGTCTGCTCGTCGTGTGCTGCTCATGTTTTTCACAACATCAGTGTGGCGTAAATCAGTCCCGGCGGGCAACCGGCATTTCATGCACTTGCTCACGCAGGCAAGCCTTGCCTAACAGGCATTTCTCCACGCACACCCCTGCGACCTCCGTCTGCGCAGCCGGAGTCGCGCACCGAAATTCTCGAAACCCGATACGGCGCGTCCACAATGCGAGACAGCAATGAGGGCGTGAAAACGTGCGGCACCACAGGTGACGACCATGCGAGGGCGGCGGATATTCCCGCCGACCCACCCCGACTTATCGCGGCGCGCGATCGCGCGCCGACGCGGCGGCGGTTGCCGACACCGCCGCGGGAGATACTCCCAGGCCCTTGCCAAAAGGACGGGGGTGTGCAAGGAGGCCGCAGAGCGGCCGTAGACTCTCAGTTCATGAGCACAGCCGCGGTCGAGGTCTCCGACTTGGTCAAGAGCTATGGCGACACCACCGCCGTGGCGGGCCTGTCGTTCACCGCACCCCGCGGCGCGGTGACCGCGCTGCTGGGCCCCAACGGGGCGGGCAAGACAAGCACCATCGAGATCTGCGAGGGGTTTCGGTCAGCCGATTCCGGCCGGGTCCGAGTGCTGGGCCTCGACCCCGTGGCCGACGCGGCCGCGCTCAAGCCCAAGGTCGGCGTGATGCTGCAGTCCGGCGGTGTCCCCACCGGGGCCCGCGCCGGGGAGTGGCTGCGCCTGGTGGCGTCGTTCCATGCCCGACCCGTCCCACCCGACACGCTCCTGGAGCGGCTCGGCCTGCTCTCGGTCGCCACGACGCCCTTCCGCCGCCTGTCGGGCGGACAGCAGCAGCGGCTGTCCCTGGCCGCCGCCGTCATCGGCCGCCCCGAGCTCGTCTTCCTCGACGAGCCGACCGCCGGGCTCGACCCGCAGGCGCGCATGGCCACCTGGGACCTCATCGGCGAGCTGCGCGCCGCCGGGGTCGGCGTCGTGCTCACCACGCACTACATGGACGAGGCCGAACGCCTCGCCGACCGTGTGGTGATCATCGACCACGGCCGCGTGGTGGCCGACGGCACCACCGACGACCTCACCGACACCCGCCAGGAGCTGCGCTTCGCGGCGAAGGGCGGGCTCGACACCGACAGCCTGCTCGCGGCGCTGCCGCCCGCGAGCCGGATCGAGGTGCGGTCCGATGAAACCTCCAGCGACCGGTCCGGGCGGGGCCACGAGGACGACGCGGTCCGCTACGTCATCACCACAGCCGCCGCGGACGACATCGGCCCCGAGTTCGTGGCCACGGTCACCACCTGGTGCGCCGCCAACGGCGTCCTCCCCCAGGACCTGCGTGTGCAGCGGCGTACCCTCGAAGACGTCTTCCTCCATCTCACCGGCCGGGACCTCCGCGAGACATGAGCAGCAACTCCGTCCAGAACTCCCCGACGACGTTCGCCCCCGCGCCGGGGGCGGCGCCGATGCACCGCATGGTGCGCACGCAGGCCGCCATGGAGCTGCGCATCCTGCTGCGCAACGGCGAGCAGCTGCTGCTCACCATGGTCATCCCGGTGCTGCTGCTGGTCGGGTTCAGCCTCACCTCGGTCCTCGACATCGGCGCGGGCTCGCGCGTCGACTTCCTCGCCCCCGGCATCCTCGCCCTGGCCGTGATGTCCACGGCCTTCACCGGACAGGCCATCGGCACCGGCTTCGAGCGGCGCTACGGCGTCCTGAAGCGGCTCGGAGCGACCCCGCTGTCGCGGTTCGGCCTGATCGCGGCCAAGACCCTTGCCGTGGTCGCCGTGGAGGCCCTGCAGATCGCGGTGATCTGCGGCGTCGCCCTCGCCCTGGGCTGGTCGCCTCACGGCGGAGTCGTCGGCGCGCTGTACGCCGCCCTGCTCATCGTGCTGGCCACCGCCGCGTTCAGCTCGCTGGCCCTGCTGATGGCCGGAACTCTCCGCGCCGAGGCCACCCTGGCCGCCGCCAACCTGGTCTACGTGGTGCTGCTGGGGCTGGGCGGCGTCATCTTCTCGATCGACCGCTTCCCCTCGGCCGTGCAGCCGGCGCTGGAGGCGCTGCCGATCACGGCACTGGCCTCCGGCCTCCGCTCCGTCCTGACCGAGGGCGCGTCCCCCGCGGTGCTCCCCATCATCGTGCTGGCCGCCTGGGCGGCCATCGGCGCGGCACTGGCCGCCCGCTTCTTCCGCTGGGAGTAGGCCGCTGAGGTAGTCCCGTCAGCAGATCGTCGGCCCCTTGTCATCGGGCAGCAGCCCGGCCTCCCGCATGAACTGTCGCGCTCGCTGCCGAGACTCTTCCGACAGCGGCCCGTGTTCGGCCTCGTAGGCGGCGATAAGCTCGCGCGACGACTCTTCGACCTGTTGACGCCAAGCGGCCGCGCGCAGCTTCTCCTGGAACGCGTCCTTCGCCCACGACGACACCGATTGTCCGCTTTCCTTGGCAGCGGCCCTGACCAGGTCCGCGACTTCGTCAGGCACTGAGACCGACAACCTGCGTACCGCCATGTGGGTACCGTACGGCCCGGCCGGGACCTCCCCCACTGTTTTTCGAAACTCCCCGGACAATCGGCCGTGCCCGGGTCGCACGTGCTCCGGTGCCCAGGCGGCTCGGTAGGGTCGCCCCGTGGAATTCATCGGCGTGCCCTGGTTCGTGGTGGTGCGACACCTGGGACCACCCCTCCTGCTCCTCGCTGTCGGGGCCGTCGTAGTGCTGCGTCGCCGCCCCTCCCGACCCAGGTTGGTGTGGGCTGCGCTCACGGTGAACCTCATGGCCGCAGCGCTGCCCTTCGCGTGGGTCCTGGTGCAGGCCCTCACCGGCCACACGAGCGAGACGGTCGTCGGGCTGATCATGACCCTGCTGCAGCCGGCTGTCGGGATCGCGGCGTGGCTGCTGCTCTTGGCAGCCCTCCCGCGTCGCGGCGCCCCGGACCCGGTGCGGTCGGCACGACCCGCCCGGGTTCTCTCCGGTCGGGCGGAGGAGTCCGCCGCGGCCCGGCGCTGACCCCGCGAGGTCGGCGGCACCATCTCCCCCTCTCCCCTCACTTCCCTCGATCGGACGCAAGGTGGTCACATGTTCGGCGCAGACCTGACAGAACTGTTCAATCTCGTCATCTGGAATATCCCGGAAGTGCTGATCGGCGCGATCGGCGCGATCTTCGCCCTGGTCAAAAGCACGAAGTCGCGCGGGCTCGTCGTCACCGCGATGGCGCTGCTCGCGATCAGCGGGGTCCTCGGCATGGTCTGGCAGGCCGCGATCGTCCCGTCGCTCAGCTACGACGCGTTCGCCGGTGTCGCGCTGGCCTATGGCGTCGTGAACCGGATCCTCACCGTCGCCATCTGGGTGCTCTGCCTGATGGCGATCTTCCGTCGTTCCCCCGAGCAGACCCCCGCCGTGCCGGGCCCCGCCTTCGGTACCGGGCCGCAGCCCGGATACGCGCCCGCTCCGAGCCGACCCGCGCCGCACGGCTACGGCGCTCCCTGGCCGGGCCACCAGCCGCCGCCCGGTGGTGCCCAGCCGTACCCGGGCGTCCAGCCGCAGCCGGGGGTACAGCCTCACCCCGGCCCCGCGCAGCCGCCCGCTCCCGGCGGGCCGGAGCGGCCGAACCCGGGGGCCTGACGCCGTCGCGCCTACTCAGGCGTCGCGCTCGATCGGGCAGGTCATGCAGTGTGGCCCGCCCCTCCCCCGGCCGAGTTCGCTGCCGCCGATGGTGATGACCTCGATGCCGTTCTTGCGCAGGTAGGTATTGGAGGTCATGTTGCGCTCGTAGGCGATCACCACCCCGGGCTCCACGGCGAAGACGTTGCAGCCGTCGTCCCACTGTTCGCGTTCCGTGGAGAACACATCCTGGGTGGGCGTGAGCACCGTGATGTCGTCGAGGCCGGCGGCGTGCGCGATCGCGCGGTGCATGTCCTCCGGTGGGTGGTCGGTGACCTTGAGCTCCTTCTCGTTGTCGCCCGGCTCGATGGTGTAGGACGGCAACATGCCCAGGCCCGCGTACTTGGTGAACACCCCGTAGTCCACGTTGGTCATCACGGTGTCGAGGTGCATCACCGCGCGGGCCTTCGGCATCCACAGTCCGAGGATCCGGTCGGCGCCGCCGCGGGCGAAGAGTTCGTGGGCGAGCAGCTCCACGGCCTGGGGCCGGGTCCGCTCGCTCAGCCCGATCAGGACCGCGCGGTTGCCGATGGGCATGACGTCGCCGCCCTCGATGGTCGCCGGAGCCCACGCCCGGCCGGGGTTCCAGACCTCGAAGTCGGCCCCGGTGAACATCGGATGCCAGGCGTAGACCGCCTCGTAGTGGATGGTCTCGCGGCGCCGCGCCTTCTTGCGCATCGGGTTGATGGAGACCCCGTTGTACAGCCAGCAGGACGTGTCGCGGGTGAAGATGTGGTTGGGCAGCGGGGTGAAGACGAAGTCGTCCATGCCGAGGGTGTGGAACCAGACCGATCTGGGTTCGGTCATGTGCTGGAGCAGTTCGCGCTTGGTGATGCCGCCGATGAGGAAGCGGCGCAGGGTCTCAGCGTCCATCGCGTCGAAGGCGGTACGGATGGCGTCGACCGCCATCGGCCCGAAGAAGCGGTCGTCCAGGACGCTGCCGAGGATGTAGGCACGGGCCTCCGGGATCTCCAGGACGTCCTGGAGCAGCCGGTGGAAGTAGTGGACCCGGATGCCCCGGTCGTACAGCTGCTCGACGAAGGCGTCGTGCTCCTCCTGGGCGCGCCGAACCCACAGGACATCGTCGAAGAGCAGCTCGTCGTTGTTCGATGGGGTGAGCCGTTTGAGTTCTAGATCCGGGCGGTGAACGACCACCTGGCGGAGCCGCCCCACCTCCGACGCGACCGAAAACCCCATGGTCCCTCGGTTTCTCTCGCGAATTCGCAACGCCGGAAACATTCCCCGCGTGCCCTTCGCGAACCCCGGTGGGAGCGGCGCGACACCGGTCCCACCGGGGCGCAGCCGAGGTGACGCGGGTCAGGGCCTCAAGGAAGCGGCTACGCCGCGCTCACGATCCTCGCTCACTCCACCGCCGAAGCAATCGGGCCTTCGGCCGTGGCGGCATCGGCGCCTACGTTCACTCGCTCGCGTTCGCGACAGCGCCTCCCTCCGCGCTCACGCTCCTCGCTCACTCCACCGCCGAAGCAATCGGGCCTTCGGCCGTGGCGGCATCGGCGCCTACGTTCACTCGCTCGCGTTCGCGTCGGGCCTTCACCACCGTGTAGATCGGCACCCCCAGCAGCATGATGATCATGCCCTGGAAGGTCGCCTCGGCCCCCGCTCCGATCACCATCCACAGGGAGAAGAGCAGGGCCAGCGCAGCCAGGACCGCGTCCACTGCGAGGCGGGCGCGGCTCACCGGGCGGGCGCCGGTGGCCAGCCAGTACAGCTGGGCGCAGGCGGAGAAGAAGTAGGGCACCACCGAGGTGAAGGTGGCCAGCAGGACGATCGAGCGGAACGCGTCGGCCGCGCCGTAGAAGTTGCCGATGATGACCAGGGAGGCCATGACGGCTCCGGCGATGACGCCCGTGTGCGGCACGCCGCGGCGGTTCACGCGGTCCAGGAACCGGGGGAACAGGCCGTCGCGCGCGGCGGCCATGGGCATCTCGGCGACGACCATCATCCAGCCGTTCATCGCGCCCAGCCCGGAGACGACCGCCATGAGGGCCACGGCCGAGCCCCAGAAGGCGCCGCCGAACATGGTGTCGGCGGCCAGGGCGAACGGCGCCCGGGAGTCGGCCAGCTCGTGGCTCGGAACGACGCCCATCATCGACACCAGGCACAGCAGGTACACGGCGGAGCAGGCGAGCGTCCCGATGACCGTGGCGCGGCCGACGTTGCGCCGGGGGTCGCGCACCTTCTCGGCGGCGATGGAGGCGCTTTCCACGCCCGAGTAGACGAACAGCAGGACGGCACCGGCCATCGAGACCGCGGTCAGCAGCGACCCCTCGGTGGCGTTGAACGGCCCGTAGTTGGCGGGGTCGATGAAGAACAGGCCGATGACCGACACCAGCACCAGCGGCACGAACTTGGCGATGGTGCTGATCACCTGGATGGCGCCCATGACGCGCACGCCCAGCAGGTTGATCATCGCCGGGACCCACACACCGGCGAGGGCGATGGCGGCCCGCCCCTCGGTCGACTCCCAGCCCAGGAAGTGGTTGGCGTAGCCGGTCCAGGCCACCGCGATCCCGGCGATCCCGGCCCACGTGGTGATCCAGAACGACCAGGCGATCCAGAACCCGGTGAAGTCGCCGAAGGCGGCGCGGGCGTAGGCGTAGGGCCCGCCGGGCGCGGGCAGCCGCGCCGCGAGGCGGCCGAAGACGGCGGCGAGCGCCACCGCACCGACGGACACCAGCGCGAACGCCACCAGGCTGACCATGCCGAAGCCGGCCATTTCGGCCGGGAGCAGGAAGATGCCGATGCCGACGATGTTGCCCATGACCAGAGCGGTCGCCATGGGCAGCCCGAGAGCGCCGCGGCCGTTCCCGCGCTCGCCTTCGCCCGCGCCCCTGCGGGCGGCGTGTTCCTCCTGCTGCGGCGCCCGTTCCGCCTGCGTTACAGCCACAGTGGCATCCGTTTCCGTTGCGGGCGCGACGGCGCCCGTGCCGACAGGTCGATGGTGTGACCGGGCGGACGCTTCCCAGCCCGCTCCGACGGATCCTCCGTCGGTATCGGCCCGCGCCCGCTGGGCGGTTCGCGGCCGTCCCGTACCGCGCAGGTCAGGCGCGGGAGGTGCGGTGAGGGCGGCTCCAGGCGCGCCCGGGAGAATCCGTCGGGTCCGGGCCGTGCGGCCGGTCCCCGCGTGCGGTGGCGGACCCCGGTTGAAGGCCCTTCACGGCACTTGGACACGGTAAGGGTCGCTGACCTGCACTCGCGCCAATGAGAGCCGTTCAACGGCGTGAGGTGCCCCACGTCATTCGTAGGATGGTGGGTCGTGAGTGCCAACACAGCGGTGAATGATCCCGGGGGCGCCCTGTGGGGCCGACTTCCACGCGCCGGAGCCCTGCTCCGTGCGGCCGGCGACGCCGTCCCGCCGGCGGGGCTGGTCCTGATCGGCATCCTGTCCGTGCAAGCGGGCGCGGGGATCGCCAAGAACCTGTTCGCCGTCCTGCCGCCGAGCACGGTGGTGTGGCTGCGGCTGCTCACCTCGGCCGTCCTGCTGACGGTGCTGGCCCGGCCCGCGCTGCGCGGACGGACCCGGGCCGACTGGCTGGTCGTCCTCGGCTTCGGGGTGGCGCTGGCCGGGATGAACTGGGCGATCTACCAGGCCATCGCGCGTATCCCGATGGGGATCGCGGTCACCGTCGAGTTCCTCGGCCCGCTCACCCTCGCCATCATCGGCTCGCGGCGCGCACTGGACCTCGTGTGGGTGGTGCTGGCCGGGACGGGCGTCGTGCTGCTCGGCCGCGGCGACGGCGCCATCGACCTCGCGGGTGTTGGCTTCGCCCTGCTCGCGGCCACGGCGTGGGCGTGCTACATCCTGCTCAGCGCCGCGACCGGGCGCCGGTTCTCCGGAACCTCCGGACTGGCGATCGCGAGCCTGGTGGGCGTGGTGCTGCTCTCGCCCGCCGCGGTGGCCGCGGGCGGCACGGCGCTGCTGGACCCGCGCCTGCTGCTGTTCGGTCTGGCGGTGGGGGTGCTGTCGTCGGTGGTGCCCTACTCGCTGGAGATGCAGGCCCTGCGCCGCATGCCGCCGCGGGTCTTCGGCATCCTGATGAGCCTGCAACCGGCCGCCGCCGCGCTGATCGGGCTGGTGCTGCTCGGCGAACTGCTGTCGGTGTGGCAGTGGATCGCCGTGGCCTGCGTGGTCGGCGCCAGCGCGGGTGCCACCCGCACGCGGCGCCCGCGCCCCGATCCCGACGCGCGGGGGAACACCAAGCGACGGGACACGGTGCCCCGACCTGCCGACGACGATCCCGCCCCCTAGAGGGACCGCGGGGGAGCCGAAGACGCCCGCGTCGACCCCGTGACACCGCCGAGGGCCTGGAGTCGCCCCTGACGAGCACGACCGCCGTCATCTACTACAGTTCGTCGTATGATTGGTGACCCCGGTCCGGCCGCGCTCGCGACGGACGCTATCGAAATCCTCTCCGTCCCGCTGTGGGCCTGGCAGGTCGCGTTCACTGTCGCCGGTGTCATTGCGCTGGCGCTGCTCGCGCGCACCATCTGGAACTCCACGACGCGCACGCTGCGCTGGTGGGCCCTGGGGAACATCGTCGTCAACGCGGGCATCGCCGTCACCGGCGCGACGGTACGGGTGACCTCGTCCGGTCTGGGCTGCTCGGAGTGGCCCAAGTGCACCGAGGACAGCTTCGTCCCCATCGCTACCGACCACTCGGCGATCAACGCCGCCATCGAGTTCGGCAACCGCCAACTGACCTTCCTGGTGATGGCGGTCGGCCTGATCGTGCTCGTCGCTTGCCTTCGCATGCGCCCGCGCCGCCGCGACCTGACGCGCATGGCGGCGATCATCCCCGTCGGAGTCCTCGGCCAGGGCGTGGTCGGCGGCATCACGGTGTGGAGCAAGCTGCACCCCGCCTCGGTGGCCGCGCACTTCCTGCTCTCCACCCTCGTTGTCATCCTGACGGTGGCCTTTTACGTGCGCTGCCGCGAGCCGCAGGGCGAGCTGCGCGTGACCGTCGCCCCCGCCGCACGCCACCTGGCCACGGCGCTCGTCGTGCTCGGTTTCGTGCTGCTGGTCGCCGGAACCGTGGTCACCGGGAACGGCCCCCACGGCGGCGACGCCGAGGCCCCCCGCTGGGGCTTCGACATGGTCCTGGTCGCCCGGATCCACTCCGCCCTGGCCTGGTGCACGCTCATCGGTGCGGTCGCCATGGCGGTGCTGCTGGCGCGGAGCGAGGCACCCCGCACGGCGCGGACGCAGTCGTGGCTGCTCATCGCCGTGATCCTCGGCCAGGGTCTGATCGGCTACACCCAGTACCTGCTGGGCCTGCCCGAGGGGCTCGTGGTGCTGCACGTGCTCGGGTCGGCGCTGACCTGGATCGCGATCCTGCGGCTCTACTTCGCCACGGCCGAGCGCGTGGCCGTCAGCGCCCCGGGTACGGCCCCCCGGGACCCTGCGGTCCCTGCGGCGGCCAACCTCCGCTAGGCGGGGTGCCCGGCCCCTGGCTCCCGTGGCCCTGCTGGGGATGGCCACCGCCGGGCTGCCGCCGGGGGGCGGATCGCTGCTCGCGCTGGCCCTGGGCACCGGCGATGACGTGGGCGAAGTCGGCGCGCTTGAGGAATCCGGAGTCGGTCGGGTTGGCGGCCCAGCCCGGGGCGACCGGCTGCTGGACCCGGCCGAGGAACGCCTCGCGCGCCACGTGCATCAGCGCCAGGAAGGAGTCGCGGCGCCCCTCCCAGTGGGGGCGGGCCACCCCGCGGTCCAGGCGCTGGTGGAGGAGGGCGAGCTCGGTGGCGGCGAGCTGGTAGTCCTTCATCGCCTGCCGCCCGCGCTGCCCGGCGTTGCGCTGCGCCCACAGGCGCGCCCCGCGGCGGCCCTTCATCGAGCTGAGCATCCGGATGTCGGCGGGGGTGACCAGACCGGTGGAGGTGTAGGTGGGCAGGTAGTGGGAGATCGCGGCGACCTGGTTGCGCCGGTCCTGCACGGCGATCACCACGATCCCCAGCAGCACGAAGAAGAGCACGAGGTAGGCGGCCCCCAGCCCGACCCAGCCGAAGAACGTCGAGCCGTTCCACAGCGCGTGCAGCAGCACCGCGGCGACCCAGCCCGCCACGGGGGCCAGGAAGCGCAGCGCTCCCCGGTTCATCGCGGCATAGGCGACGCCGATGCCGATCATCGAGGTGTAGAGCGGGTGCCCGAACGGCGCGACCAGGCCGCGCAGCACGAAGGTGAAGACCAGGCCGAAGAAGCCCTCGGCAAAGAACGAGCTGAGGAAGTACAGCACGTTCTCGGTGAAGGCGAAGCCGGTGGCGACCATGGCGGCATACGTGACGCCGTCGGTAAAGGAGTCGATCTCGTGGCGGCGCCGCCACAGCAGCAGGAGCAGCACGATGCCCTTGGCGCTCTCCTCGACGAGCGGGGCGCCGACGGCCGTGCTCAGCATGTGGCCGAGGTCGGCGCCGAACACGGGGACGGCGATCTCCTCCATGCCCAGGGTGTTGAGGATGAACGAGACGACGACCGCGACGCCCGCACCCCACAGGAACGCGAACACCAGCACCGGCCCGGGTTCCGGTTCCAGCCGGTCCAGCAGGAGGATCAGCGGGATGAGGATGGCGACCGGGATGACGGCGGCGAGCACGCTCAGCAGGAACCCGAGAATGCCGTGGACGCCACCCTGGGCCAGCCCCGAAAGGAGCAGGTAGCCGATCATCCCCAGCGTGCACAGGGTGCCGACGATGATGCCGATGGTCAGGCTGGTGGATCGGCCGGGCTTGCGCCCCTGGAGGATGGCCTTGGTGTCAAGTGCGGGCATGGCCCCAGATGGTAACGGGTCCGGGGCTGCTCAGGGCCCGTCCGCGCCGGTCGAATGCGGGTCAGAGGGGCCGGGGCCGACGCGACCGCGGCGTCACCCGCCCTCGGGGGCGCGCCGGGGACCAGGGCCGTGCGGGCGCCGAGTTCGCAGGTCAGGGCAGGATGCCCACCAGCAGCGGGTCGATGGTGACGGCGCAGAACAGCAGGGCCAGGTAGGCGTTGGAGAGGTGGAAGAAGCCCATCGTCTGCAGCTTCACCCCGGTGACCCCGGCGTTGACCTTGGCGAGGAGGCGGTGCGCCTGCACCAGCAGCAGCGCGCCGAGGACGGCCGCCACCAGAGGGTAGACCAGCGTGGTCCCGGCGACCGGCCACAGCAGGAGGGACACCAGGACGGTGGCCCAGCTGTAGGCCACGCACTCCAGCATGACCCGGCGGTCCCCGGCGACCACCGGCAGCATCGGGACCTTGGCCGCGGCGTAGTCCTCGCGGTAGCGCATGGCCAGCGCCCAGGTGTGCGGCGGTGTCCAGAAGAAGACGACCAGGAACAGGACGAACGGGGCCCAGTCGAGCCGCTCTGTTATGGCCGACCATCCGATGAGCACCGGCATGCAGCCGGCGATACCGCCCCACACGACGTTCTGCGCGGTACGCCGCTTCAGCAGCATCGTGTAGACGAAGATGTAGAAGGCGATCGCGAACAGCGACAGCGCCGCCGACAGCCAGTTCACGACGACCGCGAAGCCGATGGTCGAGCCAGCGGCCAGCACCAGCCCGTAGATCATGGCGCCGCGCGGGGTGACCTGGTCCATGGCGACCGGGCGGCGGCGGGTGCGCCGCATCTCCTGGTCGATGTCGCGGTCGATGTAGCAGTTGATGGCGTTCGCGCTCGCCGCCGACATGGTGCCGAACAGCAGGGTCGCGACCGCGGTCCACAGCGGGGGTACGCCTCCGGCCGCGACGAACATCACCGGGATGGTGGTGATGAGCAGCAGCTCGATGACGCGGGGCTTGGACAGCGCGACATAGGCGCGGACGTAGTCCCCGAAGGAGGGGGCGCGGCGGGACGCGCCTGCGGGGGTCGTGTCGGCGGCCGTCTCGGACGCGTCGCGCGGGGGTCGGTTCATCAGTGCCATGAGTGCCGCCGTGTTCCCGGCCGCGCGGGGGCCGCTTCGTCGGGGATGACGACGGGGATGATCCGTCCTACGGACAAAGACACACTGAACCTCAAAGAAATCAGGGATCTACACTGCTCGCCACAGCGGGGATCCAGGTCACTCCAGACGCCAGGTCAAGGTGCCGTAGGCCCCGTCAACGACATACTGTAGTACTTCCTGCGGCGCTTCTTTGACCGGGGTTCGTCCCGCCCCGGCGCCTTCGCTCCGCCGCGTCCGCCCTTGCCCGAGTATGCGGCAGCGCGCGCCCTCCTGCTGCCACCCGGTCGGCGTCGGCCGTGGTCCGCAGCTTTCCATATCCCGAGCCGGAACGCCCGGCACGCCACGCTTTCGGCGCTGTGGCGGCGCTCAGTTGTGGGGGCATAAGCTCATTTGTGACATCCCGGACAAGCGCGGCGGCCACTTGGGCGGTAAGCTCGCAGTTGGTCACACCTGCCGCGTCCTCCGGGGTACGCGGACGCGCCGTCATGACTCGGCCGCCGCGCCGTGCCAGTTCTTCTGTGCGCGCGGATCGCACGGCAGATCACCATAAAGATGGACAACCTCACATTCACGGTCCCCGGCCGAGGTGTCCGGGTATCGGCTGGATGCGTGAAAGGAGCCCTGAAGCCCGCGTGAACATCGACACTTCCCAAGCCCTTGACTGGTCGGACCTCGACCGGCGTGCCGTCGATGTGGTCCGTGCCCTGGCAATGGACGCGGTCGAGGAGGCGGGCTCCGGCCATCCGGGGACCGCGATGAGCCTCGCTCCAGCGGCCTACCTGCTCTTCCAGAAGATCATGCGGCACGACCCGAGCGAGCCGTCCTGGGTGGGCCGCGACCGCTTCGTCCTGTCCTGCGGCCACTCCAGCCTGACCCTCTACATCCAGCTGTTCCTGGCCGGGTACGGGCTGAGCCTGGACGACATCAAGCGGCTGCGCCAGTGGGACAGCCTCACCCCGGGCCACCCCGAGTTCGGGCACACCGCGGGCGTGGAGACGACCACCGGCCCCCTGGGCCAGGGCATCGGGAACGCCGTGGGCATGGCCATGGCGGCGCGGCGCGAGCGCGGCCTGTTCGACCCCGAGACCGCGCCCGGCGAGAGCCCCTTCGACCACTTCATCTACGCCATCTGTTCCGACGGCGACGTCCAGGAGGGCGTCAGCCACGAGGCCAGCGCGCTCGCCGGCACGCAGAAGCTGGGCAACCTCATCCTCCTGTGGGACGACAACCACATCTCCATCGAGGACGACACCCAGATCGCGTTCTCCGAGGACGTGGCCGCGCGCTACGCCGCCTACGGCTGGCACGTCCAGGAGGTCGACTGGACCGCCAACGGCTCCTACGCCGAGGACGTCGAGGCGCTGCACCGCGCGATCCTGGCCGCCCAGGCCGAGACCGAGCGCCCCTCTTTCATCAAGCTGCGCACCATCATCGGCTGGCCCGCGCCCACCAAGCAGAACACCGGCGCCGCCCACGGTGCCGCCCTGGGCGAGGCCGAGATCGTCGAGACCAAAAAGGTGCTGGGGCTCGACCCCGAGGTCTCCTTCGACGTCCCCGAGGAGGTGCTGGCCCACACCCGCAAGGCCGTCGACCGCGGCCGCGCCGCGCGCACGGCGTGGGAGGAGGCCTTCGAGGGCTGGCGCCGCCAGGTCGGCGAGCGCGCCGAGCTCTTCGACCGGCTGGCCGCGGGCAAGCTGCCCGACGGCTGGGAGGACGCGCTCCCCGTCTTCGAGGCCAGTGAGAAGGGCATGGCCACCCGCAAGGCCAGCGGTGAGGTCCTCAACGCCATCGCGCCGGTGCTTCCGGAGCTGTGGGGCGGCTCCGCCGACCTCGCCGGGTCCAACAACACCACGCCCAAGGGCGAGCCCTCCTTCATCCCGGAGGAGTACTCCACCCGGGCGTTCTCCGGCAACCGGTTCGGCCGCGTGCTGCACTTCGGCATCCGCGAGCACGGCATGGGCTCGATCCTCAACGGCATGGCCCTGCACGGCCCCACCCGCCCCTACGGCGGCACCTTCCTGGTGTTCAGCGACTACATGCGCCCGGCGGTCCGGCTCGCCGCGCTGATGAAGCTGCCGGTCACCTACGTGTGGACGCACGACTCCATCGGCCTGGGCGAGGACGGCCCCACCCACCAGCCGGTCGAGCAC
Source organism: Nocardiopsis gilva YIM 90087 (assembly GCF_002263495.1). Classification (NCBI taxonomy): domain Bacteria; kingdom Bacillati; phylum Actinomycetota; class Actinomycetes; order Streptosporangiales; family Nocardiopsidaceae; genus Nocardiopsis; species Nocardiopsis gilva. The sequence continues at coordinate 4,148,924 of NZ_CP022753.1, forward strand.
CTGTGGTCGCTGCGCGCCATTCCCGGCCTGGACGTGGTCCGGCCGGCCGACGCCAACGAGACCGCCGTGGCCTGGCGCACCATCATGTGCAACGGCGACCGCCCGGTCGCGCTCGCGCTGACCCGGCAGAACGTCCCCACCCTTGACCGCTCCGAGCTGGGCGACGCCGAGGACACCGCCAAGGGCGGCTACATCCTCGCCGAGGCGTCCGACGGCAAGCCCGCGGCGATCATCATCGCCACCGGCAGCGAGGTCGCCATCGCGCTGGAGGGCCGCGAGCGCCTGGAGGCCTCCGGCACCCCCACCCGCGTGGTGTCCATGCCGAGCGTCGAGTGGTTCACCGAGCAGGACGACGCCTACCGCCAGCACGTGCTGCCCCCGTCGGTGCGCGCCCGCGTCGCGGTCGAGGCCGGCATCGGCATGGGCTGGCGCGAGTTCATCGGCGACGCCGGCGAGACGGTGAGCCTGGAGCACTTCGGCGCCTCCGCCCCGTACCAGACGCTCTACGAGCAGTTCGGGCTCACCCCGGACCGCGTCGTCGCCGCGGTGCACGCCAGCATCGCCAAGCTCGGCGGCGAGCGGGGAACGACAACCGGAAACTGAGTGTTATACGGAGGGTCCTATTCACCGCACCGGAAGGACCCTCCACTGCGTGTCGGGCGCCGCACCACGACGGCGCCCCGCCAGGAAAGGGCGCCCGGGGACACGGCCCGGTGCCCGACGAGTGAAGAGGCGAAGAGTACATGACGAATCCGCTGCAGAAACTGTCCGGAGAGGGCGTCGCCGTCTGGCTGGACGACATCAGCCGCGAGCGGCTCAGCTCCGGAAACCTCCAGGAGCTGACCGACACCCGCAGCGTCGTCGGCGTGACCTCCAACCCGACGATCTTCGAAAAGGCGCTCAAGGAGGGTGACGCCTACGACGCGCAGCTGCACGACCTCGCTGTGCGCGGCGTCTCGGTGGACGAGGCGGTCCGCTTCATCACCGGCTACGACATCCGCTGGGCGGCCGACGTCCTGCGCCCGCTGTACGAGTCCACCGACCGCACCGGCGGCCGGGTCTCGCTGGAGGTCGACCCCCGGCTGGCCCGCGACACCGAGCGCACGGTCTCCGAGGCGCGCGCACTGTGGTGGATGGTGGACCGCCCCAACCTGATGATCAAGATTCCGGCCACCGTCGAGGGCCTCCCGGCGATCACCGCGGCGCTGGCGGAGGGCATCAGCGTCAACGTCACGCTGATCTTCTCCCTGGAGCGCTACCGGGCCGTGATGGACGCGTTCCTGGCCGGCCTGGAGAAGGCGAAGGAGAACGGGCACGACCTGGCCCGCATCCAGTCGGTCGCGTCGTTCTTCGTCAGCCGCGTCGACACCGAGGTCGACAAGCGCCTCGCCGCGATCGGCACGGACGCCGCCAAGGAGCTGCGCGGCCGCGCCGCCCTGGCCAACGCGCGCCTGGCCTACGAGGCCTACGAGGAGGTCTTCGGCTCGCAGCGGTGGAAGGCCCTGGAGGCGGTCGGTGCCCAGCCGCAGCGTCCGCTGTGGGCGTCCACCGGCGTCAAGGACCCGTCCTACGCCGACACGGTCTACGTCACCGAGCTGGTGGCGCCCGGCACCGTGAACACGATGCCCGAGGCCACCATGGAGGCCACCGCCGACCACGGCGAGATCACCGGCGACACCGTCCGCGACGGCTATGACCAGGCCCGCGCCGACCTGGCGGCCCTGGCCGAGGTCGGTATCGACATGGACGACGTCGTCAGGCTCCTGGAGGACGAGGGCGTCGTGAAGTTCGAGAAGTCCTGGAAGGAGCTGCTGGCCATGGTCGCCAGCCGCCTGGGGTCCGCCGGCTGATCCCACGAGCCGATCCCGCGAGCCGATCCCGCGATTGGCACCGCATCGGAGGGTCCCCCGCGTGTTCTCCTGACAGGGACCCTCCGAGCGGCGGACGATTCCACCAGGAACCGCCGGCGACGAAGTACAACGAAGCAACCGAGACGACGCGGACCGCGGCCAGCGTCGACCAGCGCGCCGCGGCCCCTCGGGGCCTCGGCGGCACACCACCACACGGGGAGTTTCCACACGTGAAAGAACCGGTGATGCCGGGAGCGATCCCGAACCCGCTGCGCAACTTCCTCGACCGGCGGTTGCCTCGCGTCGCCGGGCCGAGTGTGCTCGTGCTGTTCGGAGTGACGGGCGACCTCGCCCGCAAGAAGCTGCTTCCGGCCATCTACGACCTCGCCAACCGCGGACTGCTGCCGCCGGGCTTCGGCCTGGTGGGCGTGGCCCGCCGGGACTGGCAGGACGAGGACTTCGCGCGGCTGGCCCACGACGCGGTGCGCGAGCACGCCCGCACCCCCTTCCGGGAGGACGTGTGGCGCCAGCTCAGCCAAGGCGTCCGCTACGTCCAGGGCGAGCTGCACGACGACGCGGTGTTCGACGAGCTGGCCCGCACCGTCCGCGAGCTGGACACCCAGCGGGGCACCGGCGGGAACTACGCGTTCTACCTGTCGCTGCCGCCCAAGCTGTTCCCGACCGTCGTCACGCAGCTGAAGCGCTCCGGCCTCGCGGAGTCGGACAACGACGCGTGGCGCAGGGTCATCATCGAGAAGCCCTTCGGCCACGACCTGCAGAGCGCCCAAGAGCTCAACGCGGTCGTCGACGACGTGTTCCCGCCCTCGGCGGTCTTCCGCATCGACCACTATCTGGGCAAGGAAACCGTCCAGAACATCATGGCGCTGCGGTTCGCCAACACTCTCTTCGAACCGCTGTGGAACCGCAACTACGTCGACCACGTGCAGATCACCATGGCCGAGGACATCGGCGTGGGCGGCCGGGCCGGGTACTACGACGGCATCGGCGCGGCGCGCGACGTCATCCAGAACCACCTGCTGCAGCTGCTGGCGCTGGTGGCGATGGAGGAGCCGGTGTCCTTCAACGCCGACGCGATCCGGATGGAGAAGGAGAAGGCGCTGTCGGCGGTGACGCTGCCGCCCGATCTCGCCACCGGGACCGCGCGCGGTCAGTACGCCGGAGGCTGGCAGGGCGGCGCACAGGTGTCGGGCTACTTGGAGGAGGACGGCATCCCGTCCGACTCCATCACCGAGACGTACGCCGCGATGAAGTTGGGCGTGAACTCGCGGCGCTGGGCGGGCGTGCCGTTCTACCTGCGCACCGGGAAGCGTCTGGGGCGCCGCGTGACCGAGGTGGCCCTGGTCTTCCAGCGCGCGCCGCACCAGGTGTTCAGCCAGACCGACGTGGAGGACCTCGGCCAGAACGCGCTGGTCCTGCGTATCCAGCCGGACGAGGGGGTCACCCTGCGCTTCGGCTCCAAGGTCCCGGGCGCGGCCATGGAGGTGCGCGACGTGACCATGGACTTCGCCTACGGCCAGTCGTTCACCGAGTCGAGCCCGGAGGCCTACGAGCGGCTCATCCTCGACGTCCTCATCGGCGATCCGCCGCTCTTCCCGCGCCAGGAGGAGGTCGAGCTGTCCTGGAAGATCCTCGACCCGATCGAGGAGTTCTGGGCCAAGAACGGCCGCCCGGAGGCCTACGGCGCGGGCACCTGGGGCCCGGCCTCAGGGCACGAGCTGCTCGGCCGCGACGGCCGCCAATGGAGGAGACCATGACGCTCTACCTGCCGCGCACCACGACCTCCCAGATCTCCGAGGAACTGGCCGCCGAGCGGCACAGCGTCGGCGGCGGGGCGATGAGCATGGTGCTGACCCTGATCATCGTCACCGACGAGGCCGACCACTACGACGCCGTGCGCGCCGCCACCGAGGCCGGGCACGAGCACCCGTCGCGCGTCATCGCGCTGATCCGCCGCGACCCGGACGCCGAACCCGCCATCGACGCCGAGATCCGCCGCCCCGGTACGGCCGGCCCCGGCGAGGCACTGCTGCTGCGCCTGTACGGACCGCTGGGCGAGCACCCCGATTCGGTCGTCATCCCGCTGCTGGTGCCCGACGCGCCCGTGGTCGCGTGGTGGCCGGGTCAGGGCCCCACGGATCCGGCGTCGGACCCGGTGGGGCAGATCGCCCACCGGCGCATCACCGACGCGCTGCGCGCCGAGGACCCTGTCAACGACCTGCTGGACCGGATCCGGCACTACCGCCCCGGCGACACCGACCTCGCCTGGACCCGGCTCACCCCGTGGCGCTCGCTGCTGGCCAGCACCATGGACCAGCCGTGCGGCTGGGTGACGGCTGCCGAGGTCACCGCCGAACCGCACTACCCCAGCGCCGAGCTGCTGGCGTCGTGGCTGTCGGACCAGCTGGAAGTGCCGGTGGAGCGCAAGGAGTCCGACGGCCCCGGCATCACCGGCGCCCGGCTCGTCACCGACTGCGGCGACATCGCGATCAACCGGCTCGACGGACGTGTCGCCACGCTGTCGCGGCCCAACCAGCCCGACCAGCAGGTGGCGCTGTCGCGGCGGCACGCCGCCGAGGCGCTCGCCGAGGAGCTGCGCCGCCTGGACGCCGACGAGATCTATGGGAGGACGGCACACCACGTGCGCAGCCGTATGAAGCGAACGGGGGCGACGGCGTGACCACTCCCCGCATCATCGTCCACCCCGACGCCGCCCTGCTGGCCGAGGCCACGGCGGCGCGCATCGTGACCCGCCTGGTCGACGCGCAGGCCGCCCGCGGAACGGCGTCGATCGTGCTCACCGGCGGGGGCGTCGGGATCGCCGTGCTGCGCGAACTCGCCCAGGCCCCGGCGCGCGACGCCATCGACTGGCGGCGCTTGGACATCTGGTGGGGCGACGAGCGCTTCCTGCCCACCGGTGACCCGGAGCGCAACGAGACCCAGGCGCGTGCGGCGCTGCTGGACCACGTCAAGGTCGACCCGGCGCGCGTGCACCCGATGCCGGCCTCCGACGGCCCCGACGGCGCCGTGCCCGAACCGGGAGCGGAGCGCTACGCCGACGACCTGGCGCGGGCCGTCGGCCCCGAGGACCACGCGGGGGTGCCGTCGTTCGATATCTGCCTGCTGGGGATCGGCCCGGACACCCATGTGGCCTCGCTGTTCCCCGAAAAGCCCGCGCTGTATGAGGAGGAGCGGACCGTGGTGGCGGTGCACGGCGCCCCCAAGCCGCCGCCCACCCGTGTCTCGCTGACACTGCCGGCCATCCGCGCCGCCCACGAGGTCTGGATCCTGGCCAGCGGCGAGGGCAAGGCCGATGCCGTCCGCATGGCGCTGGGCGATGGCGGCGCCGTGCAGGTGCCGGCGTGCGGTGCGCGCGGGCGCAACCGCACCCTGTTCCTGCTGGACCACGCCGCCGCGGCCGAGCTGCCCGAGGGCATCGAGGTGCCCGGCGCCCTGTAAAGCCGTAAAGCACGAGCCCGTGAGGCTGTCGGCCCTGCCCCATCCGAACGGAGGAGGCAGGGCCGTCGCCGTTGGGGCGGGTTCACGGCGTCGCGTGGGGGGCGCTCGCGTCGTTCGGGGGTGCGGGGTCCGCACGGACATAGCCCGGATCCGCGCACTCGGCCACGCGCACGTTGCCCTGGCGCCGTCCCTCGGCGACGGCGAGTTCGAGGATCCCGGGAAAGCGACGGTCGCACTCCTCGCGCCGGAGGGCGTTGCGGCGCCGCGTGCCGTCGTCCCACTGGCGCAGAAGCCCGGCCTCGCGCAGGACGCGGAAGTGGCGGGACGCGGCGGACTTGCCGACGGGGAGGTCGAAGGTGCCGCAGGGGGTGCCGGGGTGGTCCGCGAGGACGGCGACGATCCCCAGGCGGACGGGGTCGCTGAGAGCGGCCATCACGGTGGTGAACACCAGTTCATCGGCTCCGGGATGGACGAGCGGGGTGGCGGTGCGGCTGGCCATGGTCTTGAGTATGCCTCAGCTCTCCCCTGATCAGATGTTCGCAATAATGCGAACATGATGTAGCTTCTATGTTCGTAATCTTACGAACATATGCTTCGGCGTCGGGAGAGGCGAACCCACATGAGCGACCAGCACGACCTCGCGGACACACGGGAGCACGGCCAGAACAGCGAACGGGCCCCGTCCGCGGCGCCGCGGGCCCGCCGCGCCGACACCGCCGACCTCAAGCGGCGGCTGGGTCCCATCGGCGTGTGGTTCGGGCACACCCTGGCCGTGGCCCCCGCGGCCACGGTCCGCCAGGCGGCCCGGGAGCTGGAGCGGCTGGGCTACGGCGCCCTGTGGTTCGGCGGCGACGGCCCCGGAACCAAGGAGGCGGTCTCGCAGGCGGCGATCCTGCTGTCGGCCACCGAGCGCACGGTCGTGGCCACCGGCATCGCCAGCATCTGGTCGCGCGACGCCCTCGCCGCCGCCACGGCCGCCACCAGCCTCGCCGAGGCGTGGCCCGACCGATTCCTCCTGGGGCTGGGCGTCAGCCACGCGAAGCTGGTCGCCGCCCGCGGATCCGAGTACCGCAAACCCCTCACGGCGATGCGCTCCTACCTGGACGCGATGGACGCCGTCGACTACCCCGGCGAGCCGCAGCCCGCGCCCGCACCACGCGTCCTGGCCGCGCTGCGCCCCAAGATGGTGGGCCTGGCCCGCGACCGCGCCAACGGCGCGCACACCTACTTCACCACGCCCGCGCACACCGCCCGGGTCCGCGCGACCCTCGGTTCCGAGCCGCTCCTCGCACCGGAGCAGGCCGTGGTCCTCGACACCGATCCGCGGCGCGCCCGTGCCACGGCACGCGGCCACATGGCCCGTTACCTGGCCCTGCCGAACTACGTCAATAGCCTCCGCGAGCTGGGCTGGGATGACGCGGACTTCGCCGACGGCGGCAGCGACGCCCTGGTCGACGCGATCGTCCCCTGGGGCGAGCCCGACACCATCGCCGCGCGCCTGCGGGAGCACCGCGACGCCGGTGCCGACCACGTGGCCGTGCAGCCGCTGGCCGCCACCCTCCCCGAGCAGGTGACCGCCCTCGGTGAGCTGGCGCCGGTGCTGCTCGGATGAGGCCCTAGAGGCGCTGGTACATGATGTGCAGCCCCACGTCACCCTGCTCCGGGTGCTGGAACGCCCCGGGCACGGTCCCGACGATGCCGAAGCCGAGCGAGCGCCACAGGCCGACGGCGCGGGTGTTGGTCTCCACCACCGCGTTGAACTGCATCCCGCGGTAGCCGTCGGCCCGTGCCCGGTCCAGGACGTGGGTGCCCAGGGCGCGGCCGACGCCCTTGCCCGCCCGCCCCGGCGCCACCATGAAGCTGGCGCTGGCGACGTGCGCGCCGGGTCCCGGCTGGTTGGGATACATCGCGGCCGAGCCCACGACATCCCCCGCGCGTCGACGGCGACGACCGTGCGGCCCGGGAACTCCTTCATCCACAGCGCACGCGCCCGGTCCTCGTCGATGTCGCGGGGCCAGGTGAAGGTCTCCCAGCGGCGACGATCTCGTGCAGGAACGGCCAGATCTCCGGCCAGTCGGCGGCTGCCGCGTCTCTGATCAGCATGGTGTCGATAGTGGCGAGGCGCGGCGCCTGGCCGCAACGTGTTTTCGGTACGGAGGGCACTACACCTGGCGGGCTGGGCCAGCGGTGGGGCATCCGCCGCTGGAAGGTTCCGAGGCCGTAACGGGGGCGGCGCCGACGAAGGCAGGGGGTGGGGCGGCCCTGTTGGCCAACGGGTGGGAGGGGCGCCCGGGCGGGAAAGCGCCCCTGGCGCCCCTTTTGTCCGTCCCCACGTTGATCTCGGGATATCGACCGAATATCGGCGAGTATTCGGTCGATATCCCCGAGATCAACGGATTCACCCCGCGCCAACCATGCAAAACCGGACGAAACGCCCACCCCTTCCCACCCCGCCACCCCATCGCAGGCCCGTTCTGGCGACGATCATGGGGATTCTGTCAATTTCCGGCCGTTTCTCGACAGAATCCCCATGATCACCGCGCGGAACTTGTGGCAAACCGGGCATACCCGGCAGCGGATGGCCCTCTATCCGGCTTTCGGGCCGCCCACCCCACCCGCCAGCCGACAAGCGCACCCCGGCACCCCACCACCCTCGGTGCCGCTTTTCCACGGAACACGGATCAGACAACCGCCGACAAGGCCGCCCAGCAGACCCGGCCTCAAGGCCCCAGCCCTCACGTGACCGTGTGCCTCCGTCCCTCCTACTTCACCCCGAGTCCGGTGAGCGCGCGGACCCGCAGTTCCTGGAAGCGGGTGGCGTTGCGCTCGTCGGAGAGCAGGGTCCCGATGATGGCACAGACGAAGCCGAGGGGGATGGCCACCAGGCCGGGGTTCTCCAGCGGGAACACCTGGATGTTGATCCACTCCGGCAGCAGGGACAGGTTCTCCCCCGTGGCCGGGTCGACCTTGCCCGACATCACCGGCGACAACAGCACCAGCAGCAGCGACGTGCCCAGACCGCCGTAGATGCCCCACTCCACGCCCCGGGTGTTGAACCGCCGCCAGAACAGCGACAGGACGATGACGGGCAGGTTGGCCGCGGCCGCGATGGCGAACGCGAGCCCGACGAGGAACGCCACGTTGAGGTTCTGCGCGCGAACCGCCAGCAGGATCGCGAGGACGCCGATCAGCACGGCGGAGAGCCGAGCGACACCGACCTCCTGGGACTCCCGGGGGCGGCCCCACATGAGGATGTGCCCGAAGAGGTCGTGCGCCACCGAGGACGACGACGCCAGGGTGAGGCTGGCGATGACAGCGAGGATGGTGGCCAGCGCGACCGAGCTGATGAACGCGAGCATCACCGCGCCGCCCGCCGGACCCGCGGCGATCTGGCCGAGTTTCTCGGCGAGGAGCGGCACCGCGGTATTGCCGGCGGGGTCCTGGGCGCGAATGCGGTCCGGGCCGACCAGCGCGGCGGCCCCGAAGCCCAGGGCCAGTGTCATCAGGTAGAACGCGCCCACCAGCATGATGGTGCGGTTGACCGACTTGCGCGCGGCACGCCCGTCGGGGACCGTGTAGAAGCGGATCAGGATGTGCGGCAGCGCCGCGGTGCCCAGCACCAGGGCGATGCCCAGGCTGAACAGGTCGAGCTTGTTGATCAGGCTCTGCGTGGGATCGCCCGGGACGTCGACGCCGAAGCGCAGGCCCGGTTCCAGGAAGGCCCGCCCGTGGCCGCTGGCATCGGCCGCGGTGCCCAGCAGCGCGCTGACGTTGAAGTCGAACACGGCCAGCACCATGATCGACATCAGCAGCGTTCCGGCCAGCAGCAGGAACGCCTTGATGATCTGCAGCCAGGTGGCCGCCTTCATACCGCCGTACATGACGTAGACGATCATCAGCAGTCCGACGAAGACGATCGCCCCTGTCTTGGTCTGCGACGCGGTCAGGCCGAGGAAGGTCCCGCCCTCGGCGATGCCCAGCAGGACGGTCACCAGCGCTCCGGCGCCGACCATCTGGGCGAGCAGGTAGAACACGCTGACCGTCACCGTGGACGTGGCGCAGGCCAGCCGGATCCGCATCCGGCGCATCCGGAACCCCGGTATGTCGGCCAGGGTGAAGCGGCCGGTGTTGCGGATCAGCTGCGCCATCGGCAGTACCAGCAGCCACGCCACCAGGAAGCCGATGGAGTAGAGGAAGCCGTCGTAGCCTTGGAGCGAGATCATGCCCGCGATCCCGAGGAATGAGGCGGCCGAGAGGTAGTCGCCGGTCAGGGCGAGGCCGTTCTGCGTGCTGCTGAAGCTGCGGCCGCCAGCGTAGAAGTCGACGGCGGCCCGGGTGGTACGCCGCGCGCGGACGGTGATGGCGAGGGTGACGACGATGAACATGGCGCACAGCAGCAGCGTCCAGAGGTGGGAGACGCCGAAGGTGCGTTCGGGGATCGCGGCGAGTTCGGCGGTGATCACGGGCGTCCCGCCTTCCCGCTGACGGCGGTGGGCACGTCCGCGAGTCCGCTGTCGGATCCGGTGCGGATCTGTTCGGCGATTGGGTCGAGGCGATGCCTCGCGTAGCGCCCGTACGCCCACGCGATGACGAATGTCGAGGCGAATTGCCCGACGCCGACAATGAGCGCGACATTGACCGAACCGATGACCTGATGTCCCATGACGTCACGCTGATACGCGGACATAAATAGATAACCGATATACCACGCCAGAACGATCGACACGAGAATGATCATTTGTGCCATCGAGCGCCTGCGCAGCGTGACGAATTGCGGATTCCATGAGGCGAAGACAGCCGATGCGGTCGCTCCCTGCGCCCGTCCGCGCTGCTCACCACTGCCGCGAAACGACTCCACCTCCCCAACTTCGGGCACCATCCCGGGTTTTCCTTCGAGATAGTCGACCACGATCCTCCCCCAATACGTGGATAGATTCCAGCCATAGCGGACCTGCGGCCCGCTCCTCCCCCCTCGCTTCCGATTCGCCCTCCCCTGGGCGATATCGGCACCGATCGACCTCTGTGCGGAGTGCCTCCCCACACACATCGACACCGATCGGGGTGGTGGAACACGTTATATGCGAATCAGGTTCCGCCGGACCCATATTCGCAAATCGACCGGACAAATTTCCGGGATTCCGGATCATCCGCAGCGCACCACTGGTGACTCCACCGTCGCGGGAACGCCGCGGGAGCGCGACGCGGAGGAGGAACTCGATCACCCTGGGCGAGGGGAGCAGGAACGCGGGGAAAGGGGTGGGATGATCCGGGATGGCACCAGGGTCCGACCCCGACCAACGGATGAACGCATAGAGGAGGCGCGGTGGCGCACGCACCGAGAACGCCCGTGGTGATCGACTGCGACCCGGGCGTGGACGACGCCGTTGCCTTGCTACTCGCCTTCGCCTCGCCGGAGCTGGAGGTGCGCGGCGTGACCACGGTGGCGGGCAACGTGTCCCTGGCCGATGTCGACCGCAACGCGGCCCGCGTGCTCGATCTGACGGGGCTTCCCGAGGATTTCCCCCTGGTGTCGGGGGTAGCCGGTCCGATCGCGCGCCAGCGCCGCATGCGTGATGAGCCCGTCCACGGGCCGGGCGGACTCGGCGGGGTGGACCTGCCCGACTCCCCGCGCCGCCACCGCGAGGCCCACGCCGTCGACTGGCTGGCGGATGAGGCCCTGGCCCGGCCGGGTGAGCTGACGCTGATCGCGGTCGGGCCGCTGTCGAACGTCGCGATGCTGCTGCGCCGCCACCCCGCGGCCGGCGCGGCGCTGCGGGAGATCGTGATCATGGGCGGAGCCGCGTTCGTTCAGGGCAACGTCACCCCGGCCGCCGAGTTCAACTTCTACGCCGACCCCGAGGCCGCCCGGTGCGTTCTGGAGTCGGGTCTGCCGATCCGGGTCGTCGGCCTCGACGTCACGCGCGCGGCGCTGTTTCCGCTGGAGGCCGCCGAGGAGCTGACCGCTCTGTCGGGGACCGCCGGGATCGCCGGACAGCTGCTCAGTGCCTACACGCGTCGCGTCACGGCGGCGTCCGGCGCCACGGGCTCACCCGTGCACGACGCGCTCGCGGTCGCGGCGGTGACGCATCCGGACATCATCGGCTGGGAGAGCGGGTGGGCCACGGTGGAGTGCTCCGGCGAGTACACGCGCGGCGCGCTCGTGGCTGACCTGCGCACCCCCGACCGCGACCGCCCCACCCAGATCGGGCGCACGGTCGACGCCGACCGGTTCGTCCGGCTGCTCAGTGAGCGCCTGGCCGGATACGCGGACGCATAGGTGGGAGATGAGGCGAGGTGGCGGGGCCACCTCGTGCCGGGTGCGCCCACTCGTCGGGCGCACCCGGCAGGGCGGGGCGGGGGCGCGGCCCCGCCCCTCAGACGCGGACCTGCGTGGTCCGCGCGCCCCACGGCAGGAACCGGTCGACGGCGAGGCCGCCGCCGGCGAAGCCGAGCGCGAGCGAGGCGGCACCCATCACCAGCGGAAGCTCGAAGCTGGGTCCCCCCTCGGCCGAGACGAACGGCTGACCCTGCGGGATGTGGACGATGACGATGGCGGCGGCCATCTGGAGCGCCAGCAGCACGCCGGTCACCGGCAGTGCGAAGCCGATCAGCAGCGCGATACCGCCGCCGAGTTCGATGACGATGGCCACGATCGCGGCGATCTGCGGCATCGGGACGCCCATCTGCCCGAAGGCGGCGCCGGCTCCCTCCACCCCCATGCCGAGCTTCTGCAGCCCGTGGATGATGAAGGCGGCGCCGATGGCGATGCGCGCGAGCAGGGTGGTGATGTCGGCCAGCAGGGCCCTCGTCGGCAGAGTCTGTCCTGGCATCGGTCTTCTCACAATCGGTCGGTGTCGGGGACAGGCTCGGGCGGCGATCCACCCGCATCCCCCGGGAACGGAGAATTGCGAGGAAAGAATCTTCCTCGGAAGTTAGATCTTATTCAACGTAGACCACATATAACACGTGTCCCTCGCCACACCGGCGTGACTCATATCCCTTGCCCTACCCCGTTCGCCCGCCCCGGCTCGGCCTTGGACTTCGCTAGGCTTCCGAGGGCGGCACGGTCCGCGCGCTCCGCGCATCCGACCCCGAGAATCGGTCCGCCATACCCCCTACGGACCCTTCGAACACGTGTATGATCTGGGCCAAGTCCCCATACCGACTACCGAAGGGATGCCACCGCCGTGGTCACCGAGGTCTTCACGCTCAAGTACTGCGATCCGCACGCACTCCGCGAGGAGAAGGTCGAGGCGACTGACGTCATCCAGTTCGCCTGGGAGGGCACCGTCCGCGAGGTCGACGCCTGCACCGAGTGCAAGAAGGAGCACGAGACCCGCTACGAGCCGCTGGTCGACTACTCCCGCCCGGTGAAGAAGCGCCGCGCCACCAAGAAGGCCGACGCCAAGGCCGCCGCGGAGCGCTCGGACAACGAACCGTCGGCCGAGGCCTCCACGGAGGACTCCACCGACGCCTGACGCTTCGACCCCGCACGCGAAAGCCGGTGCCGCGCCTACAGCGCGGCACCGGCTTTTGCGTTCTCCGGCCGCCTTCGGCCAGCCGATCCCGCCGCAGCCCCGCCCTCGGGCTCGGGTGAGCAGCGACGACGCGGCCACACCGAGGCAGCATCACGCACATAATTAAGCTCACCTAAACGCGTTCGCCCTATGCAGCCCGGGACGCTTCATCTAGGCTCTCCAATCGCCACGTCTAGCTCACCCATAGCTAAACGGTGTGTATTAGGTCGGGTTAAATCCCCGGTAAGATCACCCGACGTTATTCATCCCAATCGCCCCACAAGGGCCATGAACGGGCACGGAGGCGCTCTTGAGCATTCTGCGCAGTCTCGCGCGCACCAAGAGCATCGAGCAGTCGATCCGGGATACCGATGAGCCCGGTCACCAGCTCAAGAAGGACCTCAACGGGTTCGACCTGATCATCTTCGGCATCGGTGTGATCATCGGTACCGGCATCTTCGTCGTCACCGGACGACAGGCCGCGGAGAACGCGGGCCCCGCGATCGTCCTGGCGTTCCTCATCGCCGGACTCGTGTGCGGGCTCGCCGCCATGTGCTACGCGGAGTTCGCCTCCACCGTCCCGGTGGCCGGCAGCGCCTACACGTTCGGCTACGCGGCGCTGGGCGAGTTCCTCGCCTGGATCATCGGCTGGGACCTGATCCTGGAGTTCACCCTGGCCGCATCGGTGGTCGCGGTGGGCTGGTCCGGCTACGCCAGCGACCTGACCGGCGTCCCCACCTCGTTCGATGTCGGCGGGTGGACGGTGAACGCCGGCGCGATCCTCATCGTGGTCCTCCTCGGCATCCTCAGCACGCTCGGCACCAAGCTCTCCGGGCGGGTGTCGATGGTCATCGTCGCCATCAAGGTCGGCATCGTCCTGCTGATCATCGGCGTCGGCGCCTTCTACGTGAAGGCCGCCAACTGGACGCCGTTCATCCCCGAGCCGCACGCGGTCCCCGCCCAGGAGACCTCGATCGGACACGAGCCACTCACCCACGTGCTGTTCGGCCTGGAGCCGAGCCAGTACGGCCTCTGGGGCGTGATCACCGCCGCCTCGGTCGTGTTCTTCGCCTTCATCGGCTTCGACGTGGTCGCCACGACCGCCGAGGAGACCAAGAACCCCAAGCGCGACATGCCCATCGGCATCTTCGGCTCCCTGATCATCGTGACGATCCTTTACATGGCCGTCTCCGCGGTCATCACCGGCATGCGCCCCTATGCGGAGCTCAACACCCCCGCCCCGCTCGCCGAGGCGTTCCGCGCGGTCGGTGCCGACTGGGCGGCTTCGATCATCTCGCTGGGCGGCGTCATCGGCATCACGACGGTCATCCTGGTCCTCATGATGGGCCAGGCCCGGGTCGGTTTCGCGATGTCGCGCGACGGGCTGCTGCCGCGCGGGCTGTCCAAGTCGCACCCGCGCTTCGGCACGCCCTACGTGATGAACATCGTCACCACGGCCGTCGTCGCCGTCCTCGCCGGGCTGGTGCCGATCGGCACGCTGGAGGAGATGGTCAACATCGGGACGCTGTTCGCGTTCGTGATCGTGTCCGTCGGCGTGATCGTCCTCCGCAGGAACCGGCCGGACCTGCCGCGCGCCTTCCGCACCCCGTGGGTCCCGGTGCTCCCGATCATCGCGGCCCTGGCCTGCGCCTGGCTGATGGTCAACCTGACCGTCGACACCTGGATCCGCTTCCTCGTGTGGATGGTGGTCGGTGTGGCCATCTACCTCGCCTACGGCATGCGCCACAGCCGTGTGGGCCGAGCCGAGCGGGAGGGCGCCGTCACGGCCGAGCCGGCCGGAGGCGGCAGCACCGACGGCTGAGGCTCCGAGCCGCACCGCTCACGCACGGTCGAGAGGCGGGGTCCGCGCCATGGCGCGGACCCCGCCCTCATTCTTCCCGTGTTCCCGTTGTTCTGGTCCCGTCCTTCTGGTCCCGTCGATGTGTCTCTGTCGATGTGTTCCTGTTGTTCCTGTCCGCGCCAACGGGTCGGCGTCCGGCCCGCCCCCGTCTCAGCCCGAGGTGCCGCCGGGCGCTCCGGCCTGGCTCAACAGGGTCATCAGCCGCCCGGGGCGACGCGACGGCACCGTACCGGCGACCGGTAGCCGGGCCTGCACGACGCCCTGCCGCGGCGGGCTCACCGAGGCGCCCAGCCGCCGCATGATGCGCAGCATCGACCGGTTGCCGGGCGTGGTCTCGGCGCGGACCTCGGCGAGCCCCCAGTCGGCGGCGATCGCGGTCAGCGCCCGTGCCAGGGCCGTCCCCACTCCGGTTCCCTGCCAGGCGTCCTCGACGAGGAACGCCATCTCGCCCACCCCCGGGTCGAGCGTGTACATCAGGTGGGCCAGGGCGACGGGTTCTCCGCCCTTGAGCGACCGCGCGGCCAGGGTCAGGCCGCGTTCGGGGTCGCAGAAGACGCCGAGCATCCGCGGGCTGAGCTCGCGCACGCTGGAGAAGTAGCGGCGCCGCGTCGTCTCCGCCGAGCAGCGCAGGTGCAGGCGCTGCAGGGCGGCGGCGTCCCCGGCCCCTACCTGCCAGACGTAGAGGTCGGTGCCGTGGTGGGTGACGACGGCGCCGTCGGTGGGAGCGGGACCCGCCGACGGGAGCACGGAGCGGACCAGCGCGTCGGCGCGCGCCGACTCGGTCCAGGTGAAGGGCCGGTCCTCGCGGCGCAGCCGGACGCCACGCAGCGGGCCGACCGGCACCAGCAGGGTGCTCTCGGGTTCCTCGGGGAACTCGGCCACGGGCTTGGTGAGGTTGGTCCACCGGGCATCGTCGGCGAGCAGGAGCTCGGCGAGTGCCTCGGGCAGGCGGTTGGGTTCGCGCTGCAGCCGCGCGGTGAGCAGGAGGGCGCGGGTGACGTCGTCGCCCACTTCGCGGCGTTCGGCGGGGACGGCGATCACCGAGTCGGTGACGCTGCGCCGACTGACCGAGCGCAGCAGCGAGTGGTGCTCTCCCGGGATGTCGACGATGAACTCGTCGACCACCCCGGCGGCGTCGGCGTGAATGGACAGGCCCACGATGTTGCCGCCGTGGGCGGCCATCGTCTCGACCACCCCGGCGAGCTGACCTGGCCGGTCGTCGACGACCGTTCGGATCCGCCACAGGGTCATGAGCACTCCCTTTACAGATGGGTGCTCCCTACCGCGACACGGCGTTGGATCGGCAGTGGGGAGCACCGACTCGCTCCGAGTCTGCTTACCCTATGTTTCCGGCAGGCTACGGGGCGGTTAGCGTCGACTTCAACCCTGGAATCCCTGCGGCGTCGGGGATTCCGGCCGTGGCGCGGTGCCGCGGACCCGGTGCGGGGAGTGACGTGGAGTGACGGCAGAGACGGGAGAGGTGGGAGTGACGGCCGTCCTCAGGGGCGGCCGCTGACGATCTCCCCGTCCTTCCACACCGCGGCGACCTGGGGGACGCCGGGCCGGTAGGCGAGGTAGATGTGGTTGGGCGCGTCCAGCAGAGCGAGGTCGGCGCGGGCGCCGACGCCGAGGTGGCCCACGTCGCTGCGGCGCAGGGCGCGGGCTCCGCCCGCGGTCGCCGCCCACAGCGCCTCGTCGGGGGTCATGCGCATCTCCCGCACCGCCAGGGCGATACAGAAGGCGATGCTGGAGGTGAAGCAGGAGCCGGGGTTGCAGTCCCCAGCCAGGGCGACCGTGGCACCGGCGTCGAGGAGGGCGCGGGCGTCGGGGTAGGACTGGCGGGTGGAGAAGTCCACGCCGGGGAGCA
This sequence comes from Nocardiopsis gilva YIM 90087, assembly GCF_002263495.1. Lineage (NCBI taxonomy): Bacteria > Bacillati > Actinomycetota > Actinomycetes > Streptosporangiales > Nocardiopsidaceae > Nocardiopsis > Nocardiopsis gilva. The sequence goes on from NZ_CP022753.1 coordinate 4,165,496, forward strand.
GGGTGGCGACCGTGCCGTCCCCGCCCTTGGCGGACTGGGCGAGGGCGTCCACGTCGTCGCCGGTCAGGTAGGTGCAGTGGTCGACCGAGGCGGCGCCGAGCTCGACGGCCAGCCGCACGCCCGGCCCTGCGCCGAGCTGATTTCCGTGCACACGCGCGCGCAGCCCCCGCTCCTGTCCGGCGGCGAGGATGCGGCGCGACGCCTCCTCGTCGAACGCGCCGCGCTCGCAGAACACGTCGATCCAGCGCGCGTGCGGGGCGCAGGCGTCCAGCATGGGGCCGGTGACGAGATCGACGTATCCGGCGGGGTCCTCGGCGTACTCCGGGGGGACGATGTGCGCACCGAGGAAGGTGACCTCGTCGGTGAGCCGCCCGGCCACGCGCAGGGCACGCTCCTCGTCGGCGACGCTGAGCCCGTAGCCGGACTTGACCTCCAGCGTGGTGGTGCCCTGGGCGTGTGCCTCCCGCAGCAGGCGGGTCGCGTTGCCCAGCAGGTCGGCGTCGCTCGCGGCCCGCGTGGCGGCGACCGTGGTGCGGATCCCGCCGGCCGCATAGGGCTGCCCGCTCATCCGGGCGGCGAACTCGCGGCTGCGGTCACCGGCGAAGACGATGTGGGAGTGGCTGTCGACGAAGCCGGGGATGACGCAGCGTCCGTCCGCTTCGACGCGGACGTCGGCCTCAGGGGCGCGCGAGGCCGACCCCACCCAGGCGACGCGGCCGCCCTCGATCAGCAGCGCGGCGTCGGCGAGCTCGCCGAGCGGCCCCTCCCCCAGCCCGGGGTCGTTGGTGACGAGGGTGCCGATGCCGTCGATGAGGACGGACGTCGGCGCTGCCGGTGCGGTCATCTGCGGTGCTCCTTCTGTTCGGATCAGTCGGGCTGGTCGGGCCGGTCGAGGGTCGGGGTCGCTTCCGCGTCTTTTCCGTGTCTTTTCCGCGTCTCTTGCGCGCCCGGGCTCCGGGTGCCGCCGGGCTGGGCGTGCGTCAGTGGTGCCGGGAGGCCGACGCGTACAGGTCGGCGATCGCGGCGTCGAGCTCGCGGGCGGTGTCGGGGATGGTCAGGTGCGCGCCATCGCGGACGATCCACCGGCCGTCGGCCATGACGTGCCGGACGTCGGCGGCGGTGGCGGCGAACACGACGGCGTCGCTGGCACGGGCGGGGTCGAGCCCGGCGAGCCGGATGCTGTCCAGGCCGACAGTGACCAGGTCGGCGCGGGCGCCGGGGATGAGCGTTCCGGCCTCGGCGGAGGTCGCGGGGCCCCAGCCGAGGGAGGCGTGCCCGTGCAGGGTGGCGGCGGCCCGCAGGGACGAGAGGGCCAGCGTGCCGCGACGGCCGGTGCGCAGCCGCTCGTGCAGTTCCGCACCGCGCATCTCCTCGAACATGTCGATCTGCGCGTGCTGGTCGGTGCCCAGGGACAGCGCGGCGGGTCCGGTGCCGTCGGCGCACTCGGCCGCCACCAGGTCACCGGTGCGGGCGATGCCGTCGGCGAGGTCCCGCTCGGTGGTCAGGCACAGGCAGACCGTGGCGCGCGCCGCCCGGATGGCGCTGACGTCGGCGTCGGTGAGGTTGGTGGCGTGCACCAGGCTGGTGCGGGGACCGAGCGCCCCGGAGTCGGCGAGCAGGGCGGTGGGCGTGCGGCCGTAGGCGGCCTGGCACGCCGTGTTCTCGGCGCGCTGCTCGGAGACGTGGACGTGGAGGGGCACCTCGCGGGCCTCGGCCCAAGCGGCGACGTCGGGGATCTGCGCGGCGGGGACGGCGCGGACCGAGTGCACGGCCGCGCCGACGCGGGCGTGGTCGCCCTGCGGGCGGAAGGCGTCCACCCGGGCGGCCCAGGCGTCGGCGCCGCCGTCACCGAAGCGCAGCTGCGGACCGTCGAGCGGGGTGTGCCCGCCCTCGGCGGACAGACCGCCGGACAGGTAGCAGGTGTCGAGGACGGTGATGCGGATCCCGGCGTCGGCCGCGGCGGCGACCAGGGCCGCGCCCATGGCGTTGGGGTCGGCGTACGGCACGCCGACCCGGTCGTGGTGCAGGTAGTGGAACTCGCCCACGCAGGTGATCCCGGCCAGCGCCATCTCCGCGTACACCGCGCGGGCGAGCCGGTGGTAGGAGTCGGGGGTGAGCCGGCCGGCGACCTCGTACATCCGCTCGCGCCAGGTCCAGAACGAGCCGCCGTCGCCGTGGGTGCGCCCGCGCAGCGCGCGGTGGAAGGCGTGGGAGTGGGCGTTGGCGAGCCCGGCCATGGTGAGTCCGGGCAGCCGCTCGGCGTCGGCGGGCGCCGCCATGCCGGGCGTGACCGACGCGATCCGGCCGTCCGAGCCGACCTCGATCACCACGTCGGCCTCGACCGGGGCGTCGTCCCCGCCGGTCCAGGCCCACGCGCACCAGTAGCGGCGCACCGCGTCCCGGGGGTGCGCGCGGTGGGCGTGGTCGTCGTGGGGTCTGCCGGAGGTGGGGCTGGGGCTCACGCGTTCCTTGCCTTTCGCGTCATGGTTGGTTTGTGACCGTCCGCGGGGTCGGGCGATCCTCGCGGCGCCGGGTCGGGCCGTTCCGTGTCGGCCGTGAGCGCGCTGGTCCGGCGGCGGGTCATCGTGCTGTGGACGCCGCTCCGCGAGGTCCGGTCCGTTGCTCCGGCTGGCTGGGGCGCTCCCACTGCGGCGGCCTGAGACGTCCACGTCCCGCCACCGCCCCGGACGACGTCACGGGGAGCCCTTCTCCCCCTGCCCCTTCTGCCGCTTCTGCCCCTTCTGCTCCTGGTGCTCCTCGTGCTCCTCTTTCTCGTGGAGCAGGTCGGCCAGGACGTCGGCCAACGCGGTGACGCCCTGGTGGCAGTCATCGGGACGGGCGAACTCCTGCGGGGCGTGGGAGATCCCGCTGGGATTGCGGACGAAGAGCATCGCAGTGGGAACCGAGGCGGCGAGGACTCCGGCGTCGTGCCCGGCTCCGGTGGGGAGCACGGGGGCGGGGGTGCCGTCCGCGCCGATGACCGCGGCGATGTGGTCGCGCAGGGCGGTGTCGAAGTCGACGACGGGGGTGTAGGACTCCTCGTAGCGGGCGTGGAAGACGCTGTGCTCACTCGCGGCGCGTTTGGCGACGGCGTCGACGTGGTCGACGACCGCGTGCAGCGTGGCCTCGTCGGGGGCGCGGGCGTCCAGCCAGGTCCGGACCCGACTGGGGATGGCGTTGGTGCCGTTGGGGGCGACGTGCACCTTGCCGATGGTGGCCACGGCGTCGTGGGCTTCGGCCGCGGCACGCGCGGCCAGCACGGTCTCGGCGAACGGCAGCATCGGGTCCTTGCGGTCGGCCAGACGGGTCGATCCGGCGTGGTCGCCCTGGCCGGAGAAGTCCATCCGCCACCGGCCGTGCGGCCATACGGAGCTGGCGACGCCGACGGCGGAGTCGGTGTGGATGAGCGCGGTGCCCTGCTCGACGTGGAGCTCGATGAACACGCCGACGCGGCCGAGAAGGTCGGGGTCAGCGCCGATGCGGCCGGGGTCGTGCCCGGCCCGTTCCATGGCGCGCTCCCAGGTGACGCCGTCGGCGTCGGTGAGGCCGAGAGCGCGTTCGGGGGTAATGGCCCCGGTGAGCAACCGCGTGCCCAGGCACGGCACACCGAAGCGGGCGCCTTCTTCCTCGACGAAGACGGTGACGGCGAGCGGGCGGGAGGGGCGCACGCCGCGGCGCTTGAGCTCGTCCACCGCCGCCAGCGCGCTGACGACACCGAGCGGGCCGTCGAAGGCGCCGCCGTCCGGAACGGAGTCCAGGTGGGATCCGGTGACGACGGCGTCGGGTCCGGGCTCGCCCCACCACGCCCACAGGTTGCCGTTGCGGTCGGTCTCGACCGTCAGCCCACGGGCGGTCGCGGCCGCGACGAACCACGCGCGCACGTCGGCGTCGGCCTCCCCCCAGGAGAAGCGCCGGTAGCCGCCGGTGGTCCGGTTCCGGCCCAAGGGTTCCAGGTCCGCCCAGAGTTGATCGAAGCCGTCGCTCATGCCCGCCCTCTGTCCTCGTCCTCGCTGGTCATGGATATCGGTGCTGTGCCACATTCGTGGTGCTGTGCCGGACGGCGGTGCCAGGGCTGAGGGGAAGTCGGCCCTGGCACCGCTTCGTCCCGCGGGCGCGGGCCTAGCCCTCGCTCATCGGAACGCGCACACCGTGCCGCCGGGCCACCTCCTGGGCCTCGGGGTAACCGGCGTCGACGTGCCGGATGACGCCCATGGCCGGGTCATTGGTGAGCACCCGCTCCAGCTTCATCGCGGCCAGGTCGGTGCCGTCGGCGACCGTGACCTGGCCCGCGTGGATCGAGCGTCCCATGCCGACCCCGCCACCGTGGTGGATGGACACCCACGACGCGCCGGAGGAGGTGTTGACCAGTGCGTTGAGCAGGGGCCAGTCGGCGATCGCGTCGGAGCCGTCCTTCATCGCCTCGGTCTCCCGGTAGGGGGAGGCCACCGAACCGGTGTCCAGGTGGTCGCGGCCGATCGCGATGGGCGCGCTGATCTCGCCGGAGGCGACGAGCTCGTTGAAGCGCAGGCCCGCGGCGGCGCGCTCGCCCTGGCCGAGCCAGCAGATGCGGGCCGGCAGCCCCTGGTAGGCCACACGCTCCCCGGCCATCCGGATCCACCGGATGAGGTGCTCATTGTCGGGGAAGAGCTCGCAGATGGCCTGGTCGGTGCGGGCGATGTCCTTGGGGTCGCCGGACAGCGCCGCCCACCGGAACGGGCCCTTGCCCTCGCAGAACAGCGGGCGGATGTAGGCGGGCACGAAACCCGGGAAGTCGAACGCGCGGGCGAACCCGGCGGTCTGGGCCTCGCCGCGGATCGAGTTGCCGTAGTCGAACACCTCGGCTCCGGCGTCCATGAAGCCGACCATCGCCTCGACGTGCACGGCCATGGAGGCGCGCGCCCGCTCGGTGAACTCCTCGGGCTTGGCGGCGGCGTAGTCGCGCCACTCCTCGAAGGGCACGCCGACCGGCAGGCAGGCCAGCGGGTCGTGGGCGGAGGTCTGGTCGGTGACGATGTCGATGGGGGCGCCGCGGCGCAGCAGCTCGGGCACCACCTCGGCGGCGTTGCCGAGCAGGCCGATGGACAGCGGGCGGCGGGCGTCGCGCGCCTCGACGGCCAGGCGCAGCGCCTCGTCGATGCTGTCGGTGCGCGCGTCGAGGTAGCGGTGCTCGATGCGGCGGTCGATGCGGCTGGAGTCGCACTCCACCACGATGGCGACGCCGTCGTTCATGGTGACGGCGAGCGGCTGGGCGCCACCCATGCCGCCGAGGCCCGCGGTGAGGGTGATGGTTCCGGCGAGCGTCCCGTTGCCCGGCCCGTCCGAGCCGCCCAGTTTGCGGGCGACCGCTCCGAAGGTCTCGTAGGTGCCCTGGAGGATGCCCTGGGTGCCGATGTAGATCCAGGACCCGGCGGTCATCTGCCCGTACATGGTGAGGCCGAGCGCCTCCAGGCGGCGGAACTCCTCCCAGTTCGCCCAGTCGCCGACGAGGTTGCTGTTGGCGATGAGCACGCGCGGCGCCCACTCGTGGGTGCGCATGATGCCGACGGGGCGGCCGGACTGCACCAGCAGCGTCTCGTCGGCCTCCAGGTCGCGCAGGGAGGCCGAGATGCGGTCGAAGCTGTGCCAGTCGCGGGCGGCCCGGCCGGTCCCGCCGTAGACGACGAGGTCATCGGGGTGCTCGGCGACCTCCGGGTCGAGGTTGTTGTGAAGCATCCGCAGGGCGGCCTCCTGCTGCCAGCCTTTGGCGGAGATCGCGGTGCCGCGCGGGGCGCGCACCGGGCGCGGGCCGGAGGCCGCGTTGTGGGTCGTCATCTTCGTCGATTCCCCTTTCCCCTTCTGGGTCACGTGGGGTTGCTAGGCGAGCGAGGTAACGGATTCGGCCGCCTCAAGGACGGAGCCGTCGGTGATGAGGGCGGCGACCGCGTCGATCTCGGGCGCCAGGTAGCGGTCCGGGCCGGGGCCGGGGACCTGCTCGCGCAGGGTGCGCACCACGGCGCCGGTGGCGGGTGCGGGCAGCAGCGGCGAGCGCAGGTCCAGAGCGCGGGCGGCGGTGAGCAGCTCCACGGCCAGGACACTGGTCAGGCCGTCGATGGCGCGGCGCAGTTTGCGCGCGGCCGACCAGCCCATGGAGACGTGGTCCTCCTGCATGGCCGAGCTCGGGATGGAGTCGACGCTGGCGGGCGCGGCCAGGCGCTTGAGCTCGGAGACGATCGCGGCCTGGGTGTACTGGGCGATCATGTGGCCGGAGTCCACGCCGGGGTCGTCGGCCAGGAAAGCGGGCAGGCCGTGGGACCGCGCGACGTCGAGCATGCGGTCGGTGCGGCGCTCGGCGATGGAGGCGAGGTCGGCGACGCCGATGGCGAGGAAGTCGAGCACGTAGCCGACGGGGGCGCCGTGGAAGTTGCCGTTGGACTCGACCCGGCCGTCGTCCAGCACGACGGGGTTGTCGATGATCGCGGCGAGCTCGCGCATGGCCACGTTGCGGGCGTGGTCGAGGGTGTCGCGCACGGCCCCGGTGACCTGGGGCGCGCAGCGCAGCGAGTAGGCGTCCTGGACCCGGGTGCAGTCAGGGCCGCGGTGCGAGGCCACGATGGGCGAGTCGGCCAGCAGGTTGCGCAGGTTGCGCGCCGAGGACGCCTGCCCGGGGTGGGGACGCAGCTCCTGCAGGTCGGCGGCGAAGACCCGGTCCGTGCCCAGCAGCGCCTCGACGCTCATGGCGGCGCTGATGTCGGAGACGCGGACCAGCCGGTCGAGATCGTGGCAGGCCAGCAGCAGCATGCCGAGCATGCCGTCGGTGCCGTTGATCAGGGCGAGCCCTTCCTTGGCGCCGAGCTCGACCGGGCGCATCCCGGCGCTGTGCAGAGCGGTGTAGGCGGAGGTGACCGTGCCGTCGACGGTGCGGACCTCGCCCTCTCCCATGAGCGCGAGCGCGATGTGGGAGAGCGGCGCGAGGTCGCCGGAGCAACCGAGGCTGCCGTACTCGCGCACGATGGGGGTGATGTCGGCGTTGAGCATGCCGGCGAGGGTCTCGGCGGTCACGACCTGCACACCAGTGTTGCCGGAGGTCAGCGTGCGCAGTCGGAGCAGCATGAGGGCGCGGACGACCTCCCGCTCGACCTCTGCACCGGTGCCCGCGGCGTGCGAGCGGATCAGCGACCGCTGCAGCTTGGCACGCAGGTCGGGCGCGATGTGCCGGGTGGCGAGCGCACCGAATCCGGTGCTCACCCCGTAGGCGGGGACCTCCCCGGCGGCCAGTGCCTGCACCCGCTCGCGCCCTTCGGTCAGGGCCTTGCGCGCGTCGTCGGTGATCTGAACGCGCGCTCCCGCGCGCGCGACGGCGACGACGTCCTGGGGGCTCAGCGGCTCACGGCCAACCGGAATCTCAAGGGTGGTGGACATGTTCCCATTGCACGCCCTTCGCACCATTCTCGCGAGGGGTGACACTCGGGTTGTGTCTGATATTTCAGATGTCCCCGCCGTCGCCCAGTGGGATCGTCACCCCCGGGGCCCGGGGCCCGGGGCACCGGTCTCCGGGCGGGTGGAGTGGGGGCAGGCACGAGGACAGCGGCGGAGAGCCGCAGCGGGGGCGATCCCGATGGCCCGGCTCGACGGCGGATCGACCGAAAGCCGTCGCGCTGCGTGGCAGAATCGCGGCCATGACCCACGTTCCGGCGGCCACCCGGGCACTCCGGTTGCTCAGGTTCCTCGCGACGCGTTCCGGGCCGGTGTCGGCGACCGCCATCGCCTCCGAGCTGAGCCTGCCGCGCTCCAGCGTCTACCAGCTGCTGGAAGCGATGGCCGAGGAAGGGTTCGTCACCCACCTGCCCGAGGAGCACCGCTGGGGGCTCGGCGTGGCGGCGTTCGAGATCGGGTCGGCCTACCTGCGACACGACCCGATGGAGCGCCTGGCCCGCCCCCTGCTGGAGCGGCTCAGCGAGGAGACCGGCGCGACCGCGCACCTCGGTGTGCTGCACGGCTCCGACACGCTCTACCTGCTCAAGGAGCAGCCGCCACACGCACCGACGCTCATCACCGGGGTCGGGGTGCGGCTGCCCGCGCACCTCACCGCCTCGGGCCGGGCGCTGCTGGCCCACCTGCCCCGCGCGCAGGTGCGGGCGCTCTACCCCAACGCCGACAGCTTCGTCACGCGGACCGGTCTCGGCCCGGCCTCCCCCAGCGAGCTGCGCGAACTTCTCGGCCGCGAGCGCAGGCAGGGCTACGCGATCGAGGAGGGCCAGGTGACCGAGGGGTTCTCGTCGGTGGCGGCGGCCGCCTTCGACCACAACGGCGCCCCGGTCACTTCGATCAGCCTCACCATCCCCACCGCGCGCCCGGTCACCCCGGCGGCACTGGCGGGCCGCGCCCGCGACGCCGCCGCCGAACTGACCCGGCGGCTGGGAGGCAAGCAACCGGGGCCGCCCTGACATGAGCGGACACCGTCTCGACCCCCGATGCCCGACGCGCCGCACCCGCTGCCCCACGCGCCCCAACCACGGGGTACAACTGAACCTGAAGCGCGGCGGGATCGCTCCGGCGATCCGCGAGCGGAACGGGGCCGCCGTGGCAGTGGACCGAGACGGGTGAGTGTCATCGACGACACACAGCAGTTCAACGATCTAGCCGAGCTCTACGAGCGCTTCCGGCCCAGCTATCCCGGGCCGCACTGGACCGGATCACCGCCTATGTGCGCGAGGGCACCGCGCGCACGGCAAAGGCCCGGCACTGCTCATCGACGTGGGGGCGGGTACCGGCATCTCCTCCCGCGCGCTGCGGGCCGCCTTCGGCCCGGAGCCCGAGATCGTCGGGGTGGAACCCGGGACGGGCATGCGCACAACAGCCGAATCGGAGCACGGGCCCGGCGGCCCCCGCGAGGCGATGGACATCCGGTTCCGTGAAGGCACCGCCGAGTCCCTGCCCGCGGCGAACGGGACCGCCTCCCTGGTCATGGCGGCGCAGGCGGCGCACTGGTTCGACCGTCCGGCCTTCTACGCCGAGGCGGTCCGCGCGCTGCGCCCCGGCGGAGCGCTGGCGCTGATGGCCAACGACAAGGACTGGGACCGCAGCGCCCTCGTCGACGACTACGAGACGTTCCTCGAACGTCACGGCGACGGGTACTCGCGCCACTACCGGGCCATCGACTTCGCCGGTGAACTGGACCGCGTGGACGGGCTCGGAGACGCCGACGACAGCGCCACGCCCTGGGTGCGGACGCTGGACCCCGACGCCTTCATCGGCCTGGCGATGTCGACCACCATGATGCGACCGGTCGTGCGCCGACTCGGCCACGAGCGGACCTCGGCCGAGCTGCGCGCCCTGCTGGAGCGCCACGGCGCAGCGGACCGGGTCGAGATTCCCTACGTGACCCGGCTGTACCTGCGTCGGCGTCGGCACTGAGCCGGCACGGGACGGGGCCGGATATGACAGCGGCGCACGTCGGTCCTGAACCAACGGGCGCCGTGACGTCTGTATCCGACCCTCGTCGGCTTCGCGTCAGTTGGCGTTGGCCCGCATGTAGGCCTCCACCTCAGCGCGGTCGGCGCGCAGCTTGGCGAGCGCCTCGTCCAGGATGGCCTGGCCCTCCTCGTCGCTGCGGCGCTCCTTCACGTAGGCGAGGTGTGTCTTGTACGGCTCGGTACGCGGCGGGGCCGGGGGGTTGTGCGGGTCCTTCCCCGCGGGGAAACCGCACCGGGGGCAGTCCCACTCCTCGGGTACCTGCGCCTCGTGCGCGAAGCTCGGCACGACCTCATGATTGTTGGCGCAGTAGAACGGAACCCGGATACGCGGCGCGGACTCACCGCGCTCGGCCTCGCCCATGGGACCGGCGCCGACGCGGCTGCCACGGATGGCGCTGCCACTACCCACGAAAAACTCCTTCGGCGGACATACCCCACGACGGGGGACAACGGACACGCGCCCCACACCGCGGCGGGGCGCGTCACACGCACACCCGCGCCGTGCGGGCGCGAGGCGCGGACGGGCCTATACGCCCCGGTTGATGAGCAGACCGAGCACGACCACGCTCACGATCCAGATCAGACCTGTGGCGACTGTCAGCCGGTCGAGGTTGCGCTCCACCACCGACGATCCGCCCAGCGAAGAGGTCACACCGCCGCCGAACAGGTCGGAGAGGCCACCGCCCTTGCCCTTGTGGAGGAGCACCAGCAGGATCAGCAGCACGCTGCAGAGCATCACGACAATGGACAGACCGATGATCACGCTCTCACCCGTAACTCGACCCCGACGAGGGGGAATTGACGACCTAGATCCAACGACCGCAGGAGGGCCCCGCTGTGGCGGGGTCATGGGCCAGACGGAGGAGGGACCGGGGACGTTGCTCGATTTTACCGTGCGCCACAACGACACACGGACACTGCAGGAAAATACCTTCCGCGCAGTCTAACGCGCGCGGAGGACCGTTCCGTTCCGACAGCGGCCCAACGAACCGCGATTCGCTTCGCCGCTGGTCCGGCCGGTCGGGCCGATCACGTCACGGTCCAGCGACACGGCGCGGGCCCGCGCGCCAGGGTGCGGGCCCCACCGCGTCCACTGGTCATCCGTTCATAGCCGCTCAGCAGCGGTATATCACTTCTCCTCGCCGAGGCGGGCCAGTTTCACGAACTCCTCGGGCTTGAGGCTGGCGCCACCGACGAGCGCGCCGTCGACGTCGCTCTTGTCCATGATCCCGGCGATGTTGTCGGCCTTGACCGAGCCGCCGTACAGGATGCGCGTCTCGCGGGAGATCTCGGGCGTGTAGAGCTCGCCGATGCGCTGGCGCAGCGCCGCGCAGACCTCCTGCGCGTCATCGGGCGTGGCGACCTCGCCGGTGCCGATGGCCCAGACCGGCTCATAGGCGATGACCAGCCGGGCGGCCTGCTCGGCGGTGACGTCCTTCAGCGCGCCCTCGAGCTGGGCCAGGGTGTGGGCGACCTGGTTGCCGGCCTTGCGGACCTCCAGCCCCTCCCCCAGGCACAGGATCGGGGTGATGTCGTTGGCGAACGCCGCCTTGACCTTCGCGTTGACGATCGCGTCGTCCTCGTGGTGGTATTCGCGCCGCTCGGAGTGGCCGGCCAGGGCGTAGGAACAGCCGAGCTTGGCCAGCATCGCACCGGAGACCTCACCGGTGTAGGCGCCCTTGTCGTGCTCGGAGATGTCCTGGGCGCCGTAGCCGATCTTCAGCTTGTCGCCGTCGACCAGGGTCTGGACGGTCCGGAGGTTGGTGAACGGCGGGAGCACCACGACCTCGGCGGCGTCGAAGTCAGCGTCGTTCAGGGCGAACGCCAGCTTCTGCACGAGCGCGATCGACTCGAGGTGGTTGTTGTTGAGCTTCCAGTTGCCCGCGATCAGCGGTTTGCGCTTGGCGTTTGCCATGGTGTTTCGGTTTCCTCGACTGCGGTGGTGGGCGTCGGTCAGGTGATCAGTCGTCGAGCGCCTCGATGCCCGGCAGGCTCTTGCCCTCCAGGTACTCCAGGCTCGCGCCGCCGCCGGTCGAGATGTGCCCGAAGGCCTTCTCGTCGAAGCCGAGCGCGCGAACCGCGGCGGCGGAGTCGCCGCCACCGACGACCGTGAACGCGCCGGAGCCGATGAGCGCCTCGGCCAGGCCGCGGGTGCCGTGCGAATAGGGTTCCATCTCGAAGACGCCCATCGGGCCGTTCCAGAAGATGGTGCGGGCGTCGGCCAGCTTGGCGGCGAAGAGCTCGACGCTCTTCGGCCCGATGTCCAGGCCCATGCGGTCAGCGGGGATGGCGTCGGCGTCGACCGGGCCGTGCGGCGCGTCGGCGGAGAACGCCTCGGCGGCGACGACGTCGACCGGCAGCACGATCTCCACGCCCTTGTCCTGGGCCCGCTGCAGGTAGCCCTGGACCGTCTCGACCTGGTCGGACTCCAGCAGGCTGCTGCCGACCTCGTACCCGCGCGCCTTGAGGAAGGTGTAGACCATGCCGCCGCCAATGATCAGGCGGTCGGCGGTGTTGAGCAGGTTGTCGATGACGTCGAGCTTGTCGGAGACCTTGGCTCCGCCGAGAACGACGGCGTAGGGCCGCTCGGGGTCGACGGTCAGCCTGCGCAGCACCTCGACCTCGGCGAGCACCAGGCCGCCGACGGCGTGCGGAAGCCGCTGGGGCAGGTCGTAGACGCTGGCGTGCTTGCGGTGCACGGCGCCGAACCCGTCACCGATGTACAGGTCGGCGAGCCGGGCCAGGCGGTCGGCGAACGCGCCGCGCTCGGCGTCGTCCTTGCTGGTCTCCCCGGCCTCGAAGCGCAGGTTCTCCAGCAGCGCGACCTCGCCGTCGGCCAGCGCCGCGCTCACCGCGGCGGCGGACTCCCCGGAGGTGTCGGTCGCGAAGGCGACCTCGGTGCCGAGCAGCTCGCCGAGCCGGGCGGCGACGGGGCGCAGCGTGTACTTCGGGTCGGGTGCGCCCTTCGGCCGGCCGAGGTGGGCGGCGACGATGACGCGGGCGCCGCGCTCGCGCAGCTTGGCGATGGTGGGCAGAGCGGCGCGGATCCGGCCGTCGTCGGTGATGCGGTCACCGTCGAGCGGGACGTTGAGGTCGGCCCGGACGAACACGCGCTTGCCGGAAACGTCGAGGTCCTCGATCGTCCGCATGTGAGTCTCTCCATTCTTCCGCGGTGGTGGCTCGCGCGAAACCGCCCCGTACAGAACCGCCCTGTACATGGGAACGGTGGCGCCCCTCCTTCACGTCGAAGGGGCGCCACCCCGGTACTCACACGGCCGGACCCGGTGACGGTTACAGCTTGGAGCCGACCAGCTTGGCCAGGTCCACGAGGCGGTTGGAGTAGCCCCACTCGTTGTCGTACCAGCCGACGATCTTGACCGTGTTGCCGAAGGCCATGGTCAGGCCCGCGTCGAAGGTGCACGACGGGGAGGTGCCGACGATGTCGGAGGAGACGATCGGGTCCTCGGTGTAGGTCAGCACCTGCTTGAGCGGGCCCTCAGCGGCGGCCTTGAAGGCGGCGTTGACCTCGTCCGTGGTGACCTCGCGCTCCAGCTCGACCACCAGGTCGGTGACGGAGCCGTCCGGCACCGGGACGCGCATGGCGATGCCGTCCAGCTTGCCCTGGAGCTCCGGCAGCACCAGGGCGGTGGCCTTGGCGGCGCCCGTGGTGGTCGGGATGATGTTCTGCCCAGCGGCGCGCGCCCGACGCAGGTCCTTGTGCGGGAAGTCCAGGATGACCTGGTCGTTGGTGTACGCGTGGGTCGTGGTCATCAGACCCTTGACGATGCCGAAGTTGTCCAGCAGCGTCTTGGCCATCGGCGCCACACAGTTGGTGGTGCAGGAGGCGTTGGACAGGATGTGGTGCTGGGCGGGGTCGTACTTGTCGTCGTTCACGCCCATGACGACGGTCAGGTCTTCGCCCTTGGCCGGAGCGGAGATGATGACCTTCTTGGCACCGGCGTCGATGTGCTTCTTGGCGTCCTCGGCCTTGGTGAAGCGACCGGTGGACTCGATCACGACATCGACGCCGAGGTCGCTCCACGGCAGCTGGGCCGGGTCGCGCTCCTCGATGGCCTTGACCGAGGCGTTGCCGACGCGGATGGTGTCGCCGTCGACCGCGACGTCGCCGTCGAGGGTGCCCAGCACGGTGTCGTACTTGAGCAGGTGAGCGAGCGTGGCGTTGTCGGTGAGGTCGTTGACCGCGACGATCTCCACCTCGCTGCCGGCGGCCTGGGCCGCCCGCCAGAAGTTGCGGCCGATCCGGCCGAATCCGTTGACGCCTACACGGATGGTCACGGAACCAGTCTCCTCACTTGTTGCATGCTTTGACGATCGCCGCACCGACGAGGCATTAGTTGTACCGGCCCGGCGAAGATGCGCGCTGGGGTCGAAACCGAGCTTAGCGGAGTAGTGGCAGGTAGTGATGTCCGCCCTGCCTTCGACGACCTGCTGCCTTCAACGACCTGCTCCGCGAGCACCCCGACCATGGTGGCACCCTGGTCACGCAGAGGTCTATACCATTTTCCGAAGTTATCCGGACATCGTCGCCGTTCACATACGGCAACACCGGTTGGTATGCGACACCGGTTGCATGTGACGCCGGTTGGTATGTGACGCCATGTCCACGGGGCGGTCGGGCTCCGGCACCGGAGCATTCCGCCAGCGGCCTACGGCACCAGCATGTCCGGGGTCAGGTTGGCGTCGGTGCCGGGGATGCCGAGGTCGGAGGCGCGTTTGTCGGCCATGGCGAGCAGCCGCCGGATGCGGCCGGCGATCGCGTCCTTGGTCAGCGGCGGTGCGGACAGCTGGCCCAGCTCCTCCAGCGACGCCTGCTTGTGGGCCAGCCGCAGCTGCCCGGCCGCGACGAGGTGGTCGGGGGCCTCGTCGCCGAGGATCTCCAGTGCCCGCTCCACCCGGGCACCGGCGGCCACCGCCGCGCGGGCGCTGCGGCGCAGGTTGGCGTCGTCGAAGTTGGCCAGCCGGTTGGCGGTGGCCCGCACCTCGCGCCGCATCCGCCGTTCCTCCCAGGCCAGCACACTCTGGTGCGCGCCCAGCAGCGTGAGTAGCGCCCCGATGGAGTCACCGTCGCGCACGACAACACGGTCCACCCCGCGCACCTCGCGCGCCTTGGCGTGCACCTTCAACCGCCGCGCCGAGCCGACGAGGGCCAGGGCGGCCTCCGGGCCGGGGCAGGTGACCTCCAGCGACATCGAGCGCCCGGGCTCGGTCAGCGACCCGTGGGCGATGAACGCGCCGCGCCACGCCGACTCCGCATCGCACGACCCCCCGGCCACGACGTGCCGCGGCAGCCCGCGCACCGGCCGCCCGTTGTTGTCGATCAGCCCGGTCTGGCGGGCGAAACTCTCGCCGTCCTTGATCACCCGGACGACATAGCGGTTGCCCTTGCGCAGCCCGCTGGGGGCCAGGACGACGACCTCGGACTCGTGCCCGAACACCTCCGAGATGTCCTTGCGCAACCGGCGGGCGGCCGCCCCGGTGTCGAGCTCGGCCTCGATCACGATGCGTCCACCGACGAGGTGCAGACCGCCGGTGAACCGGAGGATCGTGGAGACCTCTGCCTTGCGACAGCATGGCTTGAGAACGGTCAGCCTGCTCAACTCGTCCTTCACCACACCGGTCATCGCCATAGATGCGGTCCTCCCCCTGGAATCCGTCGCGGTTCTCCCCCACGCCTGCGGGGTCCTCGCCATCGCGAGGCGGCCGCGATCGCCACAGGGGCGACGACTCACGCACGGTGGGTACGAACGCAGCGGCCTCGTACGCAGACTACTGGCCCACAGCCGGTTCGCCACTCCCCTGGCCGCGTGTCCGATCTCCCTGGTCGAACCGGCGAGTCGCGTTCTTCCCGCTTCCAACGATCTTGGTAGGAATAGGGCCGCCGCCCCGCCGGCCTCCGACCGCCATCGGACGGAACGCTCACCCGCCCGCCCGGTGACGGCTCCACACGACGGCCGATCCCCGCGGTGCGGCGGTGCCGCGTGGCGGGCGGGGAGCCGCCGATCGGCGGTTTCGGTCAGCCTCGAATGATGTCGTCGAAGGCGGCGGCGAGAAGCTCGTGGTCGTGGCGCGGCGACCCGTCGGGCGCGCCGACATCGGCCAGCACCAGGCGTCCGCCGAGCGCCTTGGCGGCCTCGGTCAGCCGCGTGGTGTCCTCCACCACACCCTGATCGGCCAACACCACGTCCACCCGCAGGTCCGGCGCGTGTGCGGCCAGCACCTCCAGGTAGGTCTCGGGCTGGAAGCCGTCGGTCTCGCCCCGCTGCGGCGACAGGTTGAGGGTCACGATCCGGCGCGCCGGGGTGGCCACCAGGGCTTCGGCCAGCTCGGGAACCAGCAGGTGCGGCAGCACGCTGGTGAACCAGGAGCCGGGGCCGAACACCACCCAGTCGGCTTCCCGGACCGCCTTGAGCGCCTGCGGGAAGGCGGGCGGGTTTTCCGGGATCAGCGAGATCGAGCGCACCCGGCCGCGCGTGCTGGCGCAGGCCACCTGGCCGCGCACGGTGGTCAGGTCATAGGGCCGCGTGGGATCGACGCCCTGCACCTCGGCGGCGATGTCCAGCGGTACCGACGACATGGGCAGCACACGTCCGTGCGCGCCGAGCAGCTGGCCCACCCAGTCGAGCCCGGCCACCGAGTCGCCGAGCAGCTCCCACAACGCGACGATGAGCAGATTGCCCACGGCGTGGCCGTGCAGCTCGCCCTCGGAGCGGAAGCGGTGCTGGATCACCTCACTCCAGGTGTGGCCCCACTCGTCGTCGCCGCACAGCGCGGCGAGAGCCATGCGCAGGTCGCCCGGTGGCAGCACGCCGAGCTCACGGCGCAGCCGACCACTCGACCCGCCGTCGTCGGCGACGGTGACCACCCCGGTGAGGTCGGTGGTCACGCGGCGCAGCGCCGACAGCGAGGCGTGCAACCCGTGGCCGCCGCCCAGGGCCACGACGCGCGGGGGGAGACCGTCCTCGGCGGAGTCCGCCGCCGGCCGGTCCGGGTCGGCGCGTCCGTCGTCGTCGCGCGCCTGCGTGTTGCCTGACATCAGTGCCGTGTACCTCGTACCTTTTCTTTCCCGCTTCTTGTCCGCGGTCCGCGCCCGAAGCAGGGTGCCCGCGCCGAACGTGTCGAAGAGCTCCGCGCCACCGAGGGTGAACGTGCCAATGCTAGGGATCCCGGCGCCCCTTGGCCATCCGGACTCGGCGGTGCGGCTTCGCGCCGCTGCTCTGCGCCCGCTTCTCCGCCGCTCCCCAGGGTCCACCGGCCGCCGGGGGATCGGCAGCACCCCTCGATCCTGGCCAGGTCACTCCCGGCCGAGGTCGCGATGGACCACGTGCACTTCGATCCCCTGCTCGCGCAGGCGCTCACCGAAGCGCTCCGCCATGGCGACACTGCGGTGCTTACCGCCGGTACACCCCACGGCGAACGTCATGTAGTGCTTGCCCTCCCGCTGGTATCCCGCGAGGATCAGGCGCAGGACCTCGGTGTAGGCGTCCAGCATCTCCTTGGCGCCGTCCTGGGCCAGGACGTATTCGCGCACCGGGGTGTCGCGCCCGTTCATCGGCCGCAGCTCGGGGATCCAGTGCGGGTTGGGCAGGAAGCGGCAGTCGAGGACCAGGTCGGCGTCGACGGGCAGGCCGTGCTTGAACCCGAACGAGACCACGTTCGCGCGCGGGCGCGCCTCCTCGGCCCCGCCGAAGAAGCCGATGACCTTCGCCTTGAGCTGGTGCACGTTGATCTGCGAGGTGTCGATGACCAGATCGGCCTCGCCCCGGATGGCGCGCAGGGTCTCGCGCTCGCGCGAGATGCCGTCGGTGAGCCGACCGTCCCCCTGCAACGGGTGCGGACGGCGCACGCTCTCGAATCTGCGGACCAGCTCGTCGTCGCCCGCCTCCAGGAACACCACGCGCGCGATGATGCCGCGGGAGCGCAGCTCCTCCACAGTGGACAGCAGGTCCTCGGTGAAGGCCATGCTCCGAACGTCGACGACCGCGGCGACGCGCGGGACCGCGCCCTGGGTACGCCCGGCGAGATCGATCATGGTCGGGAGCAGCCCCGGCGGGAGGTTGTCGACCACGAACCAGTCGAGGTCCTCCAGCGCCCGTGCGGCCGTGCTCCGACCCGCACCCGACATGCCCGTGACAATGACGATCTCGGGCGGGAGTTCCCCGCTGAGATTGTTCGTCATCCGTCCCCTCTCCCCCAATTCACGATTGGTCTCGCCACTGGTCCTCATTCACGCACGCCTCGTCGCGCGCCCGTGCGCCCCACGCTCGGGTCTCCGACGCTAGCCGCCCTCATTGTCCGGCGCGTTACGGCGCGGCTCACGCTCCGTGTCGTCTCCCCTGCCGGACACACCTGTGTCCGGGCCCGCCGCCTCGGTGGCGGTGGTCGTCGCCGCTCCGGTGTCTGTGCGGCTGTGGGCGCCGCTGTCTGTGCTGCTGTTCGTGCTGCTGTTCGTGCCGGTCAGCCGGTCGTGGATGGTCTGCGCCAGGCGCGGCCCGATGCCGGGCACCTCCGCGATCTGCTCGGTGTCGGCCGCCGCCAGCCGCTTCACCGACCCGAAGTGCTTGATCAGCGCGGAGCGCCGGGCCGGGCCCAGGCCCGGCAGGTCGTCCAGCGCGCTTCCGGTGAGCGCCTTGGCCCGCTTCTGCCGGTGGTAGGTGATCGCGAACCGGTGCGCCTCGTCGCGCACCCGCTGCAGCAGGTAGAGCCCCTCTCCGGCCCGCGGCAGGATGACCGGGTCCTCGTCGTCGGGCCGCCACACCTCTTCCAAGCGCTTGGCCAGCCCGCACACCGCGATGTCCTCGATGCCGAGCTCGTCCATGGCCTGCCGCGCGGCCCGCACCTGCGGGAGGCCGCCGTCCACCACGACCAGGTTAGGCGGGTAGGCGAACTTCCCGGGCTTGACCGCCGCACCCTCGCCGTCCTCCGGCGCCGTGCCCTCGCCTGTGGCGCCGTCGCCCATGCGGGCGACCTCGCCGTGGCGGCTGCTCTCCTCAAGGTAGCGGGTGAAGCGCCGTTTGATGACCTCGTGCATGGAGGCGACGTCGTTCTGCTCCTTGTCGCCCTTGCTCATACCGCGGACGCTGAAGCGCCGGTACTCCGGCTTGCGCGCCAGGCCGTCCTCGAAGACCACCATCGACGCCACGACGTGCTCGCCCATGAGGTTGGAGATGTCGTAGCACTCGATGCGCAGCGGCGCCTCGTCCAGGCCGAGCGCCTCCTGGATCTCGTTCAGCGCGCGGCTGCGGGTGGTGAGGTCGCCGGCGCGCTGTGTCTTGTGCCGGGCCAGCGCCTGCTCGGCGTTTTTCGCCACGGTCTCCAGCAGGTTCTTCTTGTCGCCGCGCTGGGGCACCCGCAGGTTCACGTTCGTGCCGCGGCGCTCGCTGAGCCAGGCGATGACCGCCTCCCGGTCGGCGGGCTCCGCCGACACCAGCACCTCGCGCGGAATCGCCGACTCGGGGCCGCCGGGCGCCTCGTCGTCGGTGGCGCCGCCGGCCCCCGCGCCGATGGTGCCGCCGTAGGTCTGGGCGAGGAAGCGCTCGACGAGTTCGCCGGTGCCGACGTCCTCGACCTTGTCGACCACCCAGCCGCGCTGGCCGCGGATGCGCCCGCCGCGCACGTAGAACACCTGGACCGCGGCCTCCAGCTGGTCCTCGGCGAACGCGATCACATCGCAGTCGGTGGCGTCGCCCAGCACCACGGCCTGCTTCTCCAGGGCGGTGCGCAGGGCCTCGATGTCGTCGCGGATGCGTGCGGCGCGCTCGTACTCCTGCTCGGCGGCGGCCTCCCGCATGCTCTGTTCGAGCCTCCGGATGAACCGGCCGGTGTCGCCCGCCATGAAGGCGCAGAAGTCCTCGGCCAACCGCCGGTGCTCCTCGGCCGAGACCCGGTCCACGCACGGCGCGGCGCACTTGCCGATGTAGCCGAGGAGGCAGGGGCGGCCACTGTTGCGGGCGCCGCGGAACACCCCGGCCGAGCAGGTGCGCACCGGGAAGACGCGGAGCAGCAGGTCGACGGTCTCCCGGATGGCCCAGGCGTGCCCGTAGGGGCCGAAGTAGCGCACCCCCTTGCGCTTGGCGCCGCGCATGACCTGCACGCGCGGGTACTCCTCGTTGAGGGTGACCGCGAGGTAGGGGTAGCTCTTGTCGTCGCGGTACTTGACGTTGAAGCGCGGGTCGTACTCCTTGATCCAGGAGTACTCCAGCTGCAGCGCCTCCACCTCGGTACCGACGACCGTCCAGTCGACGTCGGCGGCGGTGGAGACCATACTCTGCGTGCGCGGGTGCAGGGCGGCGAAGTCCTGGAAGTAGGAGGAGAGCCGGGCCCGCAGGTTCTTGGCCTTGCCGACGTAGATGACCCGGCCGTGCTCGTCCCGGAACCGGTACACCCCCGGGGAGGTCGGGATGGAACCGGGACTGGGGCGCAGATGGGAACGGGCAGCCATAGCCCCATTCTCGTGGGCGAGGGTGACATTCGGCCACCTGGCGGGGCGCCGGCCGCCCGATCGGCGTGTCCCGGGACCGGGCCGACCGCGGATCTAAGGTGGGAACTGCAGGCGGTGGCCAGCGAGCATGCGATGCCTCACCCGTCAAACGTCACGATTCGGTATCTCGATGGCCTAAGTTAGGCGTGGTACTTGCCGATTATTCCGTTTCTCTCACGTTCTCTAAGGGGGACCGTTTCCGTGGATGCCGCACAGTGGACCGTGATCGGCGTCTCCGTCGCGATCTCCGTCCTGCTCGTGACGGTGGTGCACTGGCTGCTCACCCATCAGCTGTCCAAGGTCTGGCAGGTGGCCCCGCTCCTGGTCCGGCGCTGCCGCTACTCCGCCTACGCCGCGGCCATCGTCGTCGGGGTGAACATCGCGCGGCCCGACAAGACCGAGATGAAGGACACCGCGCTCTACCCGGTGATCCAGCACGTGCTGGCGATCGCGATGATCATCACGCTGACGTGGCTCGCCATCACGATCGCCTACGCGATCACCGACAGCGTGCTGGAGCGGCTCTCGAACAGCAACGGGGACGCCGACCGCCGGGCCCGGCGGCTGCAGACCCAGGTGCGCCTGCTGCGCCGGATCGTCGCCACCGTCATCGCCGTCATCGCCACGGCCGCGGTGCTGTTCACCTTCGACTCGGTGAAGCTGCTCGGCGCCGGGCTGCTGACGTCCGCCGGACTGATAGGCATCGTCGCCGGTGTCGCCGCCCAGTCGACGCTGGGCAACCTCTTCGCCGGGCTGCAGCTGGCGTTCAGCGACTCGCTGCGGATCAACGACATCGTCGTGTTCGAGGGCAACTGGGGCCGGATCGAGGAGCTCAGCCTGACCAACGTCACGGTGCGGCTGTGGGACGAGCGGCGGCTCGTGGTGCCGGTCTCCCACTTCACCGGCAACGCGTTCGAGAACTGGACCAAGGAGAGCACCTCCATCACCGGCTGGGTGATGCTCCGAGTCGACTGGAGTATCCCGATCGAGCGGCTGCGCGCGGAGGTGGGCGACTTCGTCACCTCCCACCCCCTGTGGGACGGGCGCCGCTGGTCGCTGCAGGCCACCGACATCCTGGAGGGCGGCCTGGTCGAGCTGCGCGCCGTGGCCACCACCGCCGACTCCGACGCACGCTGGGACCTCTGCTGCGACCTGCGCGAGCACCTGATCTCCTTCATCACCACGCACTACCCGGACTCGCTCCCGCGCCGCCGGACCGAGTTCGTCTTCCGGGAAGGGGAGGAGGCCTACGCCGAGATCTTCCCCGACTCGGCCTTCCGGCGCGCCCGCGCTCGGTCCCACGGCACGGGCGGGGCTCCCGACGGATCGCTGCGGGAGGAGTCCTCGGAAGGGCCGGAGGGGTCACGACCCGACGGGTCTGATGACGGCGATGGGGACGGCACCTGAGCCTCCCCCTGTGTGCTTCCTGGTGAGAAAAACAGCGGCGGGGCGCCCCAAGGGGGCGCCCCGCCGCTGTTGTGATCGCACCTCGCGGGCACCGTCGCGGTACCGGGCGGGGACGGATGGCCTACTCGTCCTCGTCGAGCACGATGTCGGTCCCCTTCACGGTGACCCCGAACTTCTCCAGCGGCTCGGTGGCCGGGCCTTTGAGCACCTCACCCGTCGCGATGTCGAACTCGCTGCCGTGGCACAGGCAGTGGATGTTGTCGGCTTCGGTGACCTCCTGGATCGTGCATCCCGAGTGGGTGCACACGGCGCTGTAGGCCCGGAAGTCGCCCTTCTTCGGCTGGGTGATGACGAGCTTGTCGCGGACGATGACCTTGCCGCTGCCCTCGGGGATGTCCGTCGTCTGCGCGACCACCGTCCCCCGCACCGCGTCCTGCGGCTTGGGACGGCCTTCGGCGCTCGAGCACGCGCTCGCCCCTACTACGGCGGCCCCCGCGGCCCCCGCCGCGCCGAACAGCCGTCTCCGGCTCATTCCGCACGCACACGTCGCCCCCGCGTCCATCGCGCGGCTCCCTTCGATCGAACCCAGAAAAGCACTACATAGCGTAGTACTACTTTGGTGCGGACTGACCACCGGGTACGCGATGCGACGCAAGCTGGTCAGGCGGTGTGCACCACAATCGTGCGCGCGACCCTGTCGTGAATCCCCTGGGGGTAAGGGCGCGCCCGCAGCGGCCACAGCGCACAGAAGACCAGGAACAGGATGCTGACCACCCAGTTCCAGCCGGGGATCCACCAGAACAGCACCCACAGGTGGAACACGGCGGCGCGGGCGACGATCGAGGTGATGGCGATGGGACCCGGACGGCCCTCTCCGTCCTGGGGCGCCACTTCGAGGCCGAGCAGCTTCTTGCCGACGGTGCGGCGCTTGCGCGCCACATTCACCGCGTCGTAGACCACCAGGATGAGGTAGTAGCAGACACAGAAGATGATGAAGAAGTTCTGCGCCTTCGCGCTGCCGCCGAGCGCCAGCGCACCGAACCACACCAAGCCGACGATCGCGGCCACGATGGCGGCCGGGATCATCACCAGGACGACGTCGACGAGCCGCGCGCCCGCACGCCGCAGCCACGCGGCCGGTGGGCGCGGCGGTTCGGACTGGGGTCCCGCGCCCGGGCCCGCCACGCCGGGACCGAGGTAGGGCGGAGGCGCGCCGTAAGGGCTTCCGGGTGCCGCCCCGACGGAGTACCCGCGTCCTCCGGGAACCCCGGGCACGCCTGCCCCCTCGGGTGGCCCACCGGGTGTGCCGGAAGCGCCAGGACCGGGGCCGGGCACCGCGCCCTCATTCCACGGCGGCGGAGGTTGGTTCATCTGAGCTGGGACCCTCTCGGCTGGGGCTGATCGGGGCGGTGATGGGCGTCAAAACGCCCGTATCAGACGTCATCCGACGATACCGGCCGCTCGCGCGTGGTCACCACTTCGGTACCGCCGATGCGATCGTGCAGTCCCCTGCCCCGCGGCTGGTCGAGGAACGCCGATGTGACCGCGTAGATGGACACGCCCAGTGCCAGCAGGCCGATGATCGGGATGAAGTTGAGCAGCACCGACAGGTAGAGGACGGTGGAACGCTTCAGTACGCCCAGGGCATCGGGCAGTCCGCCGCCGCTCCCCGTCTCCTCGTCCACGGCCGCGACGATGCGCAGGCGACAGAAGAGCTTGCCCGGCGTGGCGCCGTACAGCGCGGTGAAGGAGACCTCGTACCCCGCGTAGAGCACGAACAGGAGGAGGGAGGTGACCAGCGAGGCCAACAACTCCTTGAGCAGGGTCTCGGTGCCGACCGGTACCTCGTAGGAGACCGCGGCGCTGACGACCAGTCCGATGGCGCCGACGATCACCAGGTCGATCGCCCGCGCGAGCACCCGCATGCCCATTCCGGCCGGTACCTGGACGCCGGCACCGGGCTCCCCGGAGAGGGCGTCGTTCATCATCTCCTCGATTCCAGGCGTTCCGACACCGGAAGCGTCGGCCCCGACAGTGTTACCGAACAGCGTTGTTACCCGACACAGCGTTTGCTCACGGCGGTGCTTGCTCACGGCGGTGCTTGCTCACAACTGTGCTGACTTCACAACAGTGCCTGCTTTACCACAGTGCTTGCTTCATCACGGTGCCTGCGCACATGAGTGCTTGCCTCACGACAGCGCTGGCCCATGACACGGCTGGCCAGCGACGTGCCAGCCAATAACGTGTTGGCCGATAACGTGCCGGCCCGGCGAATGCCAGCCCGGGCAGTGCCGACCCACGCACTCCCCACCCGGCCGCAACCGTTCCGGTCAGTATCTTCCCAGGCCGATCGCGCCCCAGGCAGTGGAGATTCCGTGTCCCACCCTAGTCCGTGAAACCGTCGCGGCTAGAGCATCTTGCCGAGGAACTGCCCGGTGTAGGAGTCGTTGACCGCGGCGACCTGCTCGGGGGTGCCGGTAGCGACGACCGTGCCGCCCCGGGCACCGCCCTCGGGTCCCATGTCGATGATGTAGTCGGCGGTCTTGATGACGTCGAGGTTGTGCTCGATGACGATGACGGTGTTCCCGCTGTCGGCCAGCCGGTTGAGCACGCCGAGCAGCTTGCGGATGTCCTCGAAGTGCAGGCCGGTGGTGGGCTCGTCCAGCACGTAGACGGTCCGCCCCGTGGAGCGGCGCTGCAGCTCCGAGGCGAGCTTCACGCGCTGGGCCTCGCCACCGGAGAGCGTGGTCGCGGGCTGACCCAGCCGCACGTAGCCCAGTCCGACGTCGTTCAGGGTCTGCATGTGCCGACGGATCGCGGAGATCGGCTCGAAGAACTCCAGCGCCTCCTCGATCGGCATGTTGAGCACCTCGGAGATGGTCTTGCCCTTGTAGTGGACGTCCAGCGTCTCGCGGTTGTAGCGCGCCCCGTGGCACACCTCGCAGGGGACGTAGACGTCGGGCAGGAACTGCATCTCGATCTTGATGGTGCCGTCGCCCGCGCACGCCTCGCAGCGACCGCCCTTGATGTTGAAGGAGAAGCGGCCCGGCTGGTAGCCGCGCATCTTCGCCTCGGTGGTCTGCGCGAAGAGCTTGCGGATGTGGTCGAAGACCCCGGTGTAGGTGGCGGGGTTGGACCTCGGTGTGCGGCCGATGGGGCTCTGGTCGACGTGCACGATCTTGTCGACCTGGTTGAGCCCGTTGACCCTGGTGTGCCGTCCCGGCACCGAGCGGGCGCCCTGCAGCTCCTTGGCCAGTGCCTTGTAGAGGATCTCGTTGACGAGGGTGGACTTCCCGGACCCGGAGACCCCGGTGACGGCCGTGAACACGCCGAGCGGGAACGCGACGTCGATGTTGTGCAGGTTGTTCTCGCGGGCGCCCCTGACCACCAGCTCTCGGCCCTTGGGGACGGGGCGGCGATCGGTGGGAACCTCGATCGCCCGCCGACCCGAGAGGTAGTCGCCGGTGGCGGAGTCCGTGCTGGACAGCAGGTCCTCCACGGGACCGGAGACGACGATCTTGCCGCCGTGCTCCCCCGCTCCGGGGCCGATGTCGACGACCCAGTCGGAGGCGCGGATGGTGTCCTCGTCGTGCTCCACCACGATGAGGGTGTTCCCGATGTCGCGGAGCCGCTGCAGCGTCTCCAGCAGCCGGAAGTTGTCGCGCTGGTGCAGGCCGATGGACGGCTCGTCGAGCACGTAGAGGACACCGACCAGGCCGGAGCCGATCTGGGTGGCCAGACGGATGCGCTGTGCCTCACCGCCCGACAGCGAGCCGGAGGGGCGCTCCAGGTTGAGGTAGTCGAGCCCGACGTCGAGCAGGAAGCCCAGGCGGGCGTTGATCTCCTTGAGTACCTGTGCGGCGATGACCTGGTCGCGCTCGCTCAACCTGAGGTCGCGCAGGAACTGGGCGCACTCGTTCAGCGGCATGGCACTGACCTCGGAGATCGAGGCGCCGCCGACGGTCACCGCCAGCACCACCGGCTTGAGCCGCTGGCCGTCACAGGCGGGGCAGTGCACGGTGCGCATGTACCCCTCGAGGCGCTCGCGGCCGTAGTCGCTCTCGCTCTCGGAGTGGCGGCGCTTCACCCACGGGATGACGCCCTCGAAGTCGGTGTAGTAGGAGCGGGTGCGCCCGTAGCGGTTGCGGTAGCGCACGTTCACCTGGGTGTCGTGGCCCTCCAGCAGCGCCTTGCGGGCGGCTCTGGGCAGCCGCTCCCAGGGAGTGTCGAGGTCGAAGCCGATGGCATCGCCGACGGCCTGCATGAGGCGCCCGAAGTACTCGGTGGCGTGCCCGCCCGACCAGGGGGCGATGGCGCCCTCGCTGAGCGCCTTGGCGGGGTCCGGGATGAGCAGTTCGGGGTCGACCTCCATACGGGTGCCGAGCCCGGCGCACTCGGGGCAGGCGCCGTAGGGCGAGTTGAAGGAGAAGGAGCGCGGCTCCAGCTCCTCGAAGGAGAGGTCGTCGTAGGGGCAGAACAGGTGCTCGGAGAAGACCTTCTCGCGCTCGGGGTCGTCGGCGGGCAGGTCGACGAAGTCGAGCACGATGGTGCCGCCCGCCAGTTGGAGCGCGGTCTCGATGGAGTCGGTGAGGCGCTTCTTCGCCGACTCCTTGACCGTGAGGCGGTCGACGACGACGGAGATGTCGTGCTTCTCCTGCTTCTTCAGGGTGGGCGCCTCGTCCAACCGCACCATCGCGCCGTCGACCATGGCCCGGGTGAAGCCCTTGGACTGCAGGTCCTTGAAGAGTTCGGTGTACTCGCCCTTCCGTCCGCGCACGACCGGCGCGAGCACCTGGAAGCGGGTCCCCTCGGTGAGCTCCAGGACGCGGTCGACGATCTGCTGCGGGGTCTGCCGGGCGATCTCCCTGCCGCACTCGGGGCAGTGCGGCACGCCGATGCGCGCCCACAGCAGTCGCAGGTAGTCGTAGACCTCGGTGATGGTGCCGACCGTGGAGCGGGGGTTGCGGCTGGTCGACTTCTGGTCGATGGAGACCGCCGGGGACAGGCCCTCGATGAAGTCGACGTCGGGCTTGTCCATCTGGCCGAGGAACTGCCGGGCATAGGCCGAAAGCGATTCCACGTAGCGGCGCTGCCCCTCAGCGAAGATCGTGTCGAACGCCAGCGATGACTTGCCCGATCCGGACAGGCCGGTGAACACGATCATCGCGTCGCGCGGAAGATCCAGTGAGACATCCTTGAGGTTATGCTCCCGGGCGCCCCGGATCACCAGCTGCTCGGCCATGTTCTTGCTTCAGCCCCCTCGGCATCGGCGCGCGGTTCGGGCGGTGGAGAACACACCGGCCCCGGTCTCAGGCACCGCACGGAATATGGCCCACCGGAGCGCAGCGGCGCGACGAGGGCACGCCGGAGGCCGCGGCGATGGACCTTTAACGGTAACGACTTCGGCGGGCGGAAACTTCCGCCCGGGGGAAACGCGTGATGCCCGCCCGGATCACCGGCGGGCATCACCACTATAGACGAACATTCGTTCGAAGGAAGGCCATTCGGGGGGTCATTTGGCGTCGGTGCCGCGTCACTCCGACGCGACGCCGCGCTCGGCTTCGAGCTCCTTCTCCCCGGTTCGGCCACCGCCGCCCGACCACAGCAGGCTCGCCACGATGGTGACGGTCATCACGCCGATGATCACCACCAACGACGTACCCGTGGAGATCTCCGGGACGGCGAAGCCGTTCTCGTGCAGCGCGTGCAGGATCATCTTGACGCCGATGAACACCATGATCGCGGCCAGGCCCCAGCTGATGTAGGACAGGCGGTCCATCAGCCCGGCCAGCAGGAAGTAGAGCTGCCGCAGCCCGAGGAGGGCGAAGGCGTTGGCGGTGAAGACGATGTAGGGGTCCTTGGTGAGGCCGAAGATCGCCGGGATGGAGTCGACCGCGAAGACCAGGTCGGTGACACCGATCGCGACGATGACCATGAGCATCGGGGTGACGTGGCGACGCCCGTTGAGCCGCACCGTCATGTGCGAGCCGTGGTAGTCGTCGGCCACCGGCCAGACCTTCTTGACCATGCGCACCGCGAAGCTGTCGGTGTAGTCGGCGTCCTCGTCGTTGCTGAGGTGGTCGTGGACGATCTTCACGGCCGTGTAGATGAGGAAGGCGCCGAAGACGTAGAAGACCTCGCTCCAGGCGTTGATGGCCTGGGCGCCGATGGCGATGAAGAAGCCGCGCATGACCAGCGCGATCACGATCCCGACGAGCAGCACCTCGTGCTGGTACCGCCGGGGTACCGCGAACCCGCCGATGATCAGGTAGAAGACGAAGAGGTTGTCGACGCTGAGGCTCTTCTCGGTGATGAAACCGGCGAAGTACTCACCGGCCACCGTGGCCCCACCGAAGTACCAGAGGCCGAACCCGAAGAGGATCGCGATGCCGACGTAGAAGGCGGCCCACCACGCCGCCTGCTTCATACCGAACTCGCGCGGCCCGCTCTTCTTGCTCCAGGGATGGTCGACGATCGCGAGATCGATCAACAGGATGGCGGCCATCGCGCCGATCGTCGCGATCCACACCCACAGGGGAACATCCATCGGGGTACTCCTCCGGTCGCACTGCCCGAAGCCGAGACTCCGCGCATGCCAGTTAACCGGAGGTCTCTCCCGCCCACACGGCACCACGCCGAGTCAACAGCGTGGAAAGGTGGACCGACGGCACCGGGAGCGCATCCTTGCGATCCGTGATGACGACACCGCCGCGAAGGGATACTCCCCTCACCTGTCTTCAACGATCCGGACACCGGGCGCATTACCGCCGGATCCGGGAGCTGACGTCCATCATGCCATCTCTTGGCAGTGCTGAGGACCACCCCTGACGGAAATTCGACGGGTCCTCCCCGTTCCTCCCGCCGTCCTCCCGCCATGCGGAGATCGCAGCTCGCGCCCTCTCCGGCGTGTCCACGACGTGGTCAGGCCGTTGGCTTTCCCCGGACTTCCAGCTGCAGGAAGCGCGGCAGAGACCCGCGGTGCCGCTAGCCTGTCCACCCTCCGGTCGTTCAATGTTCACCAACACATCAACATTCACCGACCCGTCAACGACGCGTAGATCCCGTCCACCTGACGCAGTGTGTCCTCCACAGTGGGCAGCCGTTCCGCGGCCCGCGCCGCGTCCGCGCGCATCTTCGCGGCCAGCCCCGGATCGCCGAGCACCCGCGTCGCTCCGTCGGCCAGCGCCACCGCGTCGCCCGGCGGCACCAGCAGTGCGACATCCTCATACAGGTCCGGGATGCCCCCGACGCGCGTGGCCACGACGGGCAGTCCGGCGCGCAGCGCCTCCATGATGACCAGCGAGGGTCCCTCCCAGAGGGAGGGCAGGACGAACATGTCGGCCGCCGCGAGCAGGTCGGGGATGTCCGACCGGTGCCCGAGCAGCCGGACGGGCAGGTCCTCGGCGTCGATCCGCTGGGACAGCGCCTCGCGCAGCGGCCCGTCGCCCGCGACGGCGATGAGCGGCGGCTCCGCCCCGGCGGCGCGCGCGGCCGGTTCGTCGGGACCGGCCGAGATCATCGATGCCGCGTCCAGCAGCACCTCCAGTCCCTTCTGCGCGGCGAGCCGGGCCACCACCAGCAGCAGCGGCCGAGCATCGGAGATACCGAGCCCGGCCCGGACCTGCGCGCGCGATGTGCGGGCCGCGGGCATCGGCGGCGCGGTGACCACGGCGGGCAGGACCCGGCGCGCACCGCGGGAGCGCATCCGGTCCACCAGGTCGCTCGACACCCCCAGCACGACGTCCGCGCGTCGGGCCACGACACGTTCCAGGGCGGGGAACACCAGGGCGCGCGGCCCGCTCAGCTCCGGCGGCGCGTTGTGCACGGTGACCACCAGCGGGGCGGCCCCGGCGAGAGCGCACAGCGCGCCGGCGCGGATGCCGTGGGCGTGCACGACATCGGCACGCGCCAGCAGTCCACTGAGCTTGGCGGCCGCGACCACATCGGTTCCAGGGCGCGGCAGCGCGCCGATGTCGACGGCTGCGAAGCGCGCGCCGGTGGCCGCGAAGCCGAAGTGCTCTCCGGTTTCCGGCGGCCCGATCACCGCCACCCGGTGCCCGCGGGCGACCAGCCCCTCGCTCAGCGAGCGGACGTGGTTGCCCACGCCCCCGCTGCTGGTGCCGATCACCAGCGCGACCCGCATTCCGCTCACCTGCCCTCACCCTTCATCTCATCATCGTCATGCGGTGGCCGCCCCTCGTCGTCCTCCGCTCGGGCCGCGGCCGTTCCCCGCGTCAACGCGGACCTCACGGCGCGGCCGTCGATCACCAGCGCCGCCGCGCCGAAGACGACGACCGCGACTCCTCCCCCGGCCAGCGCCGCGATGGCGTCCCCCCACGCCCCGTCCGGAGCGAACAGCCCCGACACCGCCGCTCCGGAGGGGTACCCCGCGGCCGCGCCGATGACCACCGCCAGCAGTCCCCGCCCCAGCCCGGCGAAGGCCGCCCGCCCGTGTGCGCGCAGTGTCGCGACGACCAGCAGCACGGCGGCCAGCGTCAGTCCGAAGGAGGTACCGGTACCGAGTGCCGCCACCGTCCAGTCAGCGGGCAGCACCCCGACCAGCGCCACGTTTCCCACCATGACCGCGAGCCATCCGGCCACCTGGGCCAGCGCGGCCTCCCGGCCGTGCCGGGAGGCGTACAGCGCCCGGCTCAACAGCGCGACCAGACCGAAACCGACGATGCCCGGCGCATAGCAGAGCAGCGCGCGCTGGAGGGGGAGCGGATCGTCCTGGGCGAACAGTGCGCCCACGGGCCCCGCGGCGGCGGCCAGGGCGGTGGCCAGGCCGGCCGTGATGATCACCGACGCACGGGCACTCCCGGCCAGCACCCGGTCGAACCCGAGCTGGTCGCGCTCCCCGTGACGTACGGCGAGCGTGGTGAACGCGCTGGTCGCGATGGGGAC
Organism: Nocardiopsis gilva YIM 90087; assembly: GCF_002263495.1. NCBI lineage: Bacteria > Bacillati > Actinomycetota > Actinomycetes > Streptosporangiales > Nocardiopsidaceae > Nocardiopsis > Nocardiopsis gilva. The sequence goes on from NZ_CP022753.1 coordinate 4,195,757, forward strand.
CGCGATGATCCCGTAGGGCAGGGTGAACAGCACCCAGGCATAGTTGTTGAGCACGATCGCACCGGACCCCCCGCCCCGGTTGGCGAGGGCGGCCGCCAGCAACAGGCTGACCTGCATGGCCACCAGCGGCAGCAGCGCGGCGGCGGCCAGCGATCGGACCTTCCGCCCCACGCCGGGCGGGAACGCCAGCCGAGGGCGCAGGCCGAGACGCAGCCGCATGGTCGGGAAGAGCGCGGTGACAAAGAGCATGGCGACACCGGCGGTGGTCCCGACCGACAGCGTCAGCTCCGCGTTCAGCGGCAGGTGGGCGAGGTCGTCGGTGTAGGCGCCGCCCTGCGGCCGGAACGCGACGTAGGCGGCCATCACCACGAGGCTGGAGACGAGGGGGGCGAGCGCCGGGGCGAAGAAGCGCCGGTGTGCCTGCAGGATTCCGTAGAGCACGGCGGCGAGCCCGTAGAACAGGATCTGCGGCGCGAAGACCACCAGGAATCGCACGGCCAGCCGGACCAGTTCGGCGCGGTCGCACCCCTCCCCCGGCCCCAACATGACCGACATGGCCGGAACGGCGACCGCGGCGAGCAGCACGCTGAGCGGTACCGCGATGACGACCACCCACGTCACCAGCGCCGAAGCCGTGTGCCGCACGTGCTCGCCATCGCCCCGGTCCGCGTCGGCCGCCAAGACCGGCACCACCATCCCCGCGAGCGCGCCGCCGATGACGATCTCGAACAGGATGGTGGGCAGCATGTTCGCGGTGACATAGGCCGTGCCGAGACAGTTGTCCCCCACCGTCTGCGAGAAGACCACGGTCCGGGCGAACCCGGCCACACGCGCGAACGCCGTGACGACAGCGATCAGCGCCGCCGCGCCGGCTACCCCCGCCCACAGGCGCCGTCTCAGCCGCATGGCCGCACCGGATCCTGACCGCGGGGCGAGGCTGGGATGGAACGTCCGCCGCAGCGTGTTCGGTGATCTCCGCCCCGGCGGGGATCACCGCGGCCGCGTGAAGCGAACCGGGCACCATCCGCTACAAGCCCCGCATTCGTGGGGAGCGGTCGGTGCGCGTGTGTCGGTGCGGCGATCGGCCGGGTCGGCCCCCGCGTGTGCGTAGAACCGACGCGGACGCGGAGCCGCCCTCCCATCGGCCGGGCACGCGGGCGTGAGGTGCGAGGGCGGGCGTTGCGGGTGCGGTCGCTCGGACGTGGTGCGGAGCGTCTCACGTCCGGTCCGGTCCTCCGTTGCTGTGGCGACGGGTCGTTTGGAGGCTCTGTTGGGCCGGGACGGTGATCGGCGGAGTGTCCTTCCCATCCGAGGGGCGGACGCCGCTGCGGTGGTCTGCTCCGGTTGCCGTGTCCGGTGCCTGCGGCCCCGGAGCGGGGCGTCGGCCCACGTCGTCCAGGGCCCGCAGCGGCGGGGTGGCACTGATGACCTTGCTGAAGCTGACGAACTCGCTGGCCAGCGTCAGGCCCACGACGGCGCCGAGCATCCCCACCCGTGCCGGGCGTGGCAGTGCGGCCGCCGCCGAGACGCCGAGGACGGCGCCGAGCGCGTTCGCTCCCGCGTCGCCCATCATGGCACGTTCCCCCAGGTCCTCCGGGAGCAGTGCCGCGGTGGCGCCGAGCACCGGACCGACGGCCCCGGCGGCCGGGCCGGCCAGTGCCGGGAAGCCCGCGATCAGGCCGACCTTGGCTGCACGGCCCGGACGCAGGTCGAACAGGTTGAGGAGGTTGGCGGAGCCCGCGATCAGCGCACCGTTGACCAGCGCGTCGACCGGCCGACGCTCCACCATCGCGCCGGCGAGCAGGCCGGTCAGGCCGATCCCCGCCACTTTGACCGCGCCCGTGGTGACCTCGCCGCGCGCCAGCGCGCCCAGATGGCCCTTGAACCCGCGTGCGCTGGAGGACCCCGAGATGTCGTCGTAGGCGCCGAAGCCCGCGGCCCCGGTGGCGGCGGTGACGGTGGCCATGCGCAGCCGTCCGGGTACACCCGGCGTCAGGAGGGCCGCGGCGCACGTCCCGGCAGCGAGAGCGGGGCCTTCCAGCAGGGTGACCTTTTCGCCGCGGAAATTGGTACGAGCCCACAGGTCGCGCGAGGGACCGGATCCGAGAAACACGTCGTCGACCGAGTCGCCGCGGGGTGCCTGGGTCGCGCGGGTGAAGGCCGTCCGCGCGGCGATGGCACCGAGGGCGGCACCGGCCAGTCCCCGGCACAGGGACCGGCCGCGGCTCACACGTCGGGTGCGGCGAGGGAAAACCATGAGCTCGCTCCGATTCTTCGTCGTCGATTCGTCATCGGACCGTCGGTCGGGCGGCCTGTGGACGGCCGCGCGCGGTGGAGGCCCTCGGAAACGTTCTTCCCGACGCCTGTCCCGCCGAGGGCTCTTCGGGGCAGGAGCGGGAGTGGTCGAGGGGCGGGGGTCGAGGTCCGGGCGTCGGCAGCGCTCCTCCCTGCCTCCTCCCTGCCCCCTCCCTCGCTCCTCCCTGGGGCCGGACCTCCCGTGCTCCCAGCACGCGGGCCGGTGACGTCGGGAGGCGGTACTCAGCCATACTCATCCGAGGTCCCTGCCGTCCCCGAGCGCGGGTGTGGGGCGTCCGGCCGCATCTGCGACGGCTCACGAGGCGTACGCGGATTCCTTCACGTCCGGCTTCTTCGTCCCGTTCCCCTTGTCCTTGTCCTTCTTCTCCTTGGGCTCCGGCAGCGGGTCGGGGAGGAATCCGTCGACGCCGTCGCCGATGCCGTAGGCTCCGCTGCGCTTGTCCTCAGCTGCGGCGATGGCCAGGGTGGTGACCACGTTTCCGCTGGTCGATCCGGCCGTGTCCACGGTGCTGAACCTCGCCTCCTGCGCGCGGGCCTGCGCCACGAGGCCGCCGGGCCCGATGGAGGTCGGACCGCCGACGAGTACCGCGCCGTCCGCGGCGCCGTCCGCGGCGTCGTCCAGAGCACGCGCCAGGGCCAGCATCACGCCGTTGGCCGGCGGTGTGTCGTTCTCCTTGGGGGTGGCCCTGCTCTCGGTGCGGAACGGTTGCGCCGGAGCGAGCACGACGGCGATGTCGCCCTCTTCCGCGACGTTGCCCTGCACGGTCAGCAGCCCGGCCTCGGAGAACCCGGCGAGTACGGCGTCCGCGTCGAACTCGGGGGCGGCCTCCTCACTGCTCTCGTCCGCCGTGTCGGCGTCGCCGCCCTCGTCGTTCGTTGTGTCGCTTTCGCTGTTCGCTGTGTCGTCCCCGTTCTTTGCTGTGTTGTCCTCGCTGTTCGCTGTGTCGTCCCCGTGCTTCGCTGTGTCGCCGTCCTCATCGCGGCGGATCACGGCGCGGGCGAGTTCGGCGCCGGCTTTCTCGTACGCCCCGCCCTTGGGGAGCCGCATACCTTCAGCGAGCTGCTCGCTGAGTTCGTCGACGAACGTCGCCTGCTCGGTGTCGATGTACTTGTCGGTGAACACCACCTGTCCGGGGACGTCGCCTCCGGCCTGTTCTATGCGGGCGACCAGCTCCTCCCGGGTGGCCTTGTCGACACCGGGCGACTCCAGAATGACGACGTCCACGTCGGTCAAAAGGTCGGCCAGCATGTCCTCGGCGTAGGCGGAGACGAGTTCGCCCCCGCCCGCGTTGAGCTTGTCGGCGATGTCTTTCTCCGTCCGCAGCTGGTCGCTCTGCTCGCGCAGGTCGGCGGTCTCCGACTTGAGCGTGTTCAGCAGCGGGTCCTGGAGCATGGTGGTGCCGAGCACGATGCCGACCGTCAGCGCGAGGAAGATCGCGACGATGGACACCAGGTGATAGCGGAAATCGATCACGTGAACAGCCCCGTGAGCCAGTAGAGGAGCGCGTCCCAGCGCGCCGCGAGGGAGGTAAGAAACACCTGTCCTGCCGGTGAGCTGTATCCCGCGACAAGGACAGTGAGCAGAGACGCCGCGACGAGCGCCAGCAGCGCCCACGGCGAGATCCGGCTGCGGTAGAGGCGGCTCACGCCCTTGGCGTCCACCAGCTTGCCGCCGATCCGCAGCCGGGTGAGGAAGGTACTGGCCATGCCGGCGCGCCCCTTGTCCAGGAACTCTTCCAGCGTGGCGTGGGTGCCGACCGCGACGATGAGCTTCGCGCCGGAGTCGTCGGCGAGCATCATGGCCACGTCCTCACTGGTGCCCGTGGCCGGAAAGACGATGGCCTCGTAGCCGAGGTCGGTGAGGCGCTTGAGCCCGGGGGCGCGGCCGTCGCGGTAGGCGTGCACGACGAGTTCCGCACCGGTGGCCAGGGCGTGGTCGGACACCGAGTCGAAGTCTCCGACGATGATGTCGGGCCGGTATCCGGCTTCCAGAAGGGCGTCGGCGCCGCCGTCCACGCCGATCATGACGGGTCGGTACTCGCGGATGTAGGAACGCAGCGTCGAGATGTCCTCGCGGTAGTGGTATCCGCGGACGACGATGAGCACGTGACGGCCGTCGATCCTCGTCATGAGGTCGGGGATCCCGACGCCGTCGAAGAGGAGTTCCCGCTCCCGTTTGAGGTACTCCATGGTGTTCGCGGCAAACGCCTCCAGCTGCACCGAGAGCCCTGCGCGGGCTTCGGCCATCGCGGCCGCGACGGACTCGGCGTTCTGCACGACCCCTTTGGCCAGAACCTCGTCCCCCCGGTACAGCGTCCCGGCGTCCAGGCGCAGTTCTTCACCGTCGTGGACACGGGAGAAGATCTCCGGATCGACGTCGTCGACGAGGGGGACCCCGGCCTCCACGATCAGGCTCGGACCGAGGTTGGGATACCGGCCGCTGATGCTGGTGGCGACGTTGAGCACGGCCGAAACGCCGCGCTCGAGTAGCGCCTCGGCACTGACGCGGTCGATGTCGACGTGGTCGATGATCGCGATGTCGCCAGGCTTGAGGCGCTTGGTGAGGTCCTTGGTCCGACGGTCCGAGCGAGCGGGGGCGGTAATACCGGAGGAACCGTCGTCAGCGATTGGTCGACGGAGTTTCGTGAGTCGGGCGCTGAGCGCCGCCGGAACCTTCATCGCTCGCATCCTGCCAGAGCCGATTCCGGAATAGTTATAAGGGCGAGTACACGGCGTGTTCACCACACTGCCGTCGTCCCGGGCATGTTTCCCATGCTCACCAGGGTGTAAACGAGGCTCAGGTGACGAATCGGTGGCCGGAAGGGGACACGGCCGCGCCCGTCCGGACTGACCGGATTAGGGGGTCCGATCGAGTCCGGAAACCGAGCGGCGAGGTCCGCCACGCGTGGTGATACGGCGAGGAAAGAGGAAAAGGGAAGAAAGGCAAGGAGGGAATCCGGGAACGCGAGGAGGCGGGGCGCCCCAAGGGTCTCCCGCGCCGCCGGGTCAGGACGTGCGGTCGGCCGCGGCGATGGTCAGCAGCTCCTCGGCGTGCGCGCGGCCCAGCTCGGAGTCCTCCAAGCCCGCGAGCATCCGGGAGAGCTCGCGCGTCCGGCCGCCCCGGTCCAGCCGGGTCACGCCGCTTTCGGTGACGGTGCCTTCGTTGGACTTCTCCACGACGAGATGGTTGTCGGCGAACGCGGCGACCTGCGGAAGGTGGGTGACGACGATGACCTGCGCCCGGCGGGCCAGCCTGGCCAGCCGACGGCCGATCTCGACCGCGGCCTTACCGCCCACCCCGGCATCGACCTCGTCGAAGACGAACGTGGGCACAGGATCGGCCCCCGCGAACACGACCTCGATGGCGAGCATGACCCGCGAGAGTTCACCACCGGACGCGCCCTTGTTCAGCGGCAGCGGCGGGGCACTGGGGTGCGGGGCGAGCAGCAGCTCGATGTCGTCGCGGCCGTGCGGACCGAAGTCGTCGCCGGTCGTGAGCTTCACGGTGACGCGCGCGTGGGGCATCGCGAGGGCGGTGAGCTCCTCGGTCACCGCCGTGCCGAACCGCTCGGCGGTCTCGGTACGGATGCGGGTGAGCTCGGTGGCGAGCTCACCGAGTCTGGCCCCGACCTCCGCCTCTTCAGCGCGAAGCTCCTCGATCCGGTCGTCGTCGCCCTCCAGCTCGGTCAGGCGTTTGGTGGCGTCCTCGGCCCAGGCGAGGATGTCATCGGTGGTCTCGCCGTACTTCCGGGACAGCTGGGTGAGCAGCGCACGGCGCTCCTGGATGGCCGCGAGGCGGGCCGGATCGGCTTCCACGGACTCCGCGTACGAGGCCAGTTCGGTGGCGGCGTCGCTGAGCACGTAGGACACCTCGTCGAGCCGGTCAGCGACGGAGGCGAGGGCGGGGTCGTGCTCGCGCACGGCGGTCAGCGACGCTCGGGCGCCGGCAAGGAGGCCCACCACGTCGGCCTGCACGTCGGCGGCGGGGTCACCGGTCAGGGCCTCGTGTGCGGTGGTGGCGCCGACGCGGAGCGCGTCGGCGTGGGCGAGTCGGCCCTCCTCGGCGAGCAGCTCGGCGTCCTCGCCGGGCTGAAGCTCGGCCGCGGCGATCTCCTCCACGCCGAAGCGCAGCACGTCGGCTTCCTGGGCGCGTTCCCGCGCGCGGGTGGTGAGCTCGTCGAGCGTCTCGGCGATCTCGCGGTGGCGGCGGTAGGTGGCGACGTACGACTTCAGCGTCGCGCTCAGCTCGGCCCCGGCGTAGCGGTCGAGCGCGGCGCGCTGACGGTCGGTGCGCAGCAGCCGCTGCTGGTCGGACTGCCCGTGCACGGCGACAAGGTCGTCGGCCAGGTAGGCGAGCAGGCTCACCGGCGCCGACCGGCCGCCGAGCGTGGCGCGGGAGCGCCCCTCGGCGGAGACCATGCGGGTGAGGATGAGGATGTCGTCGTCCAGTTCGCCGCCGGCTTCGACGACGCGGTCGGCGACGCGGCCGTCGGCGGGGACACTGAGGCGTCCTTCCACGACCGCGCGACCGGTGCCGGGCCGAACACGCTGCGGGTCGGCACGGCCGCCGAAGAGCAATCCCAGTCCGGTCACCACCATGGTCTTTCCGGCACCGGTCTCACCCGTGACGACGGTGAATCCCGGAGACAGTTCCAGTACGGCGTCATCGATGACACCGAGACCGCGGATGTGAACTTCTTCGAGCACCGAACCCTCTCCTGCTCCCACCACTGGTGTGCCGCCCGCTCTGGAACGTCCGTCCAGGTCCGTGCGGCGCAATCGATGCTCGCCTGTGGACCCGGATCCGGCGCGTTCTTCGGCGGGGGCCGCCGTCCGACTACAGGTCGCGCTCGCTGCGGCCGCGCCATCCGGCGACCGGCAGGCCGAACTTGGCGACCAGCCGATCCGTGAACGGCGCTCGCTGCAAACGTGCCAGCCGAACCGGCACATCCGAACGCGTTACCTCGATCCGTGCCCCTGGGGGCAATTCGACCATACGGCGTCCATCGCACCAGAGCACGCCCGTGGTCGTGTCCGGTACGACTTCGAGAGCAATGGTCGCATCCGGGGAGACGACCACAGGCCGGGCGAACAGGGCGTGTGCGCTTATCGGCACGACCAGCAGCGCCGCCACTTCCGGCCACACAATGGGGCCTCCGGCGGAGAAGGCGTGCGCAGTGGAACCGGTAGGTGTGGCGCAGACCACGCCGTCGCAGCCCCACCGCGACAGCGGGCGGCCGTCGATCTCCAAGACCATCTCCAGCATCCGGCCGGAGGCAGACTTTTCCAGGGTGGCCTCGTTGAGCGCCCAGTTGCGGATCGGCGGGATGCCGCCGTCGCGACCGCCGTTGTAGACGGCGATGTCGAGGGTCATCCGCTCCTCGACCTCATAGGCACAGTCGACGACGGCGCGCACGGTCTCGTTCAGGTCCTCGCGCTCGGCCTCGGCGAGGAAGCCGACGTGGCCGAGGTTGACACCGAGGACAGGGACACCGGCCGGTCGGGCGATCTCCGCCGCTCGCAGCAGTGTTCCGTCCCCGCCGAGCACCATGACCAGCTCCGCGCCGTCGGCGGTGTCGGGACCGTGCGTGACCTCGATGGGGTCGAGCTCGTATCCGGCCTTCTTGAGATCGTCGGCCTCGGCGGCGGGCATCCTGACCGTCAGCCCCTCCTGGGTCAGGCTGCGATGGACCAGCTTGGCGCTGCGCATGGCGGCGGGGCGGCCCGTGTGCACCAGCAACAGCACACTGCGATCCGACCGGCCCCCAGACTCAGCCGCCCCGCTGCCACCCTGACCCGCGCTGGTCATGGAAGATCCTCTCGTCACCGTTTCGGCCCCCGGACCGGGAACCGCTGCGCCCCCGGCCGGGTCACGTTACAACGAACCCGAGGGTGCTCGTGGCCCAATCCGGGCACCGCCCCCGGGCGCGCCGAACGTCCGCCGTCACGGCCATGTCGCCACCTGTTGAAAACGATTCGGGGCGTGTGTCTTGTTCCCTGTCCCAGGCGGAAGAGGTCTCGCGCTCCTGGGGAGCGGGGAGCACTGGGACCGCAGGTCGTTGCCATCGGGCACGTGGGCCGACTCGCTCGCCCTGGCCACCGGGGACGGCGGCACCGCGGGACGGACCAGGGCAGGCGCCGGGAGCGAGCTTCGTCTGTCCTGACTGCCCCTGTCCCTGCTGTCCCTCTCCTTACTGCCCCTGCCTGCCCCTTACTGCGGACCTTCCTCGATGGCACGCCGTAGCAGTGCCTCATCAAGGGGCGGTGCCCCGGCGCGCAGCCAGAGGAAATACTCGACGTTCCCGGACGGCCCGGGGAGCGGGCTGGCGGTCACGGCCTCGGTCCCGAGGCCCAGCGTCGACGCGAACTCGGCAACCTCACGGACGGCTTCGGCGCGGAGGTCGGGGTCGCGCACCACGCCACCGGCGCCGACGCGATCCTTGCCCACCTCGAACTGCGGCTTCACCATCATCGCGAAGTCGGCGTCCGGCGCGGCACAGTTCACCAGGGGAGGCAGCACCAGCTTGAGGGAGATGAAGGACAGGTCGCCGACGACCAGGTCGGGTCGGGGATCACCGACCATCTCTGGCGTGAGGTCGCGGACATTGCACCGCTCTTGGACCCGCACGCGGTCATCGCTGCGGAGCGGCCACGCAAGCTGCCCGTACCCGACATCGACGGCGAGAACGTGAGCGGCGCCCCGGCGCAGGAGGACGTCGGTGAAGCCGCCGGTGGAAGCCCCGGCGTCGAGGCAACGACGGCCCTTCGCGTCGATCCCGAACGCGTCGAGCGCCCCGACGAGCTTGTGCGCACCACGCGAGACGTAGGCGGGCTCCTCATCGGGAACCTTCACGACGATCGCCTGATCAGTCCCCACCTGGGTCGCGGGTTTCGTCGCCACCACGCCGTTGACGCGGATAGAACCGCTGTCGATGAGTTCAGCGGCGTGCCCGCGTGAGCGAGCATGCCCACGACGGACCAGTTCGGCATCGAGCCGGGTTCTCTTGGCCATAGTTAAGGTCAGGCGCCTATCCGATAGAGAAATCCTGCGATGTGACGATACCCGCGGGCCAGGGCGCTAGCCGATCACCCCCGCAGGGGCGGAGGCGCATCCCCCCTGTGGGTGCTCGCGGGAAGGCGTCGAGCCCCTCCTCGCGCAGGCTGGCCGCATTCCAGGCAGCCACTCATCCACGTCGGCGAGCAGGGGGCGCATCACCGCACCGGCGGGACGCAGTCGCAGGCGATCCCGCCGAATGAGGCGTACCTGGGTCCATCCCCGCCCTGCCGGGCACGTCCTCGATGACCTGTGGTTTCCCGCGGCCAACGGCCGGAATTCCGCCACTTCAGCGCCGGTCGTCCCGCCATGCGACGGCCCCAGGATGGCGAGGCTCAGGACTTTCCCTGGTCCTCCTGCTGGTCAATGCTGTTCAGCACCGCGCTGAGGTCTCGGTGGAGCTGGTCGAAGACTGCGACGTGCTCAGAGATCGGCAAACCGTCCAGGTCGGCGAGGCGCTGGCGGGTGCCTTCGAGTGTCTGCTCCGCGAGGCCTGCCGCAGCGTCATCCTCTGTCTGGTCGCTCACTTCTGCTCACCCTTCTTGGCGGCGCTGGCACTCTTCGACCGGCCTCCAGCCCGTTTGGCGCCGGTTTTGGCGCCGGTCTTGCCCGTGGACGTGGAGCGCGTGCGCGAGCCTGTGCTATTGCTCTTGCTCGTCGAGGTCTTCCGCGCGCTCTGCTGTGTGGAGTTCTGCTGTGTTGTCTTCTGCTGTGACGTCTTCTGCTGGGTGGTCTTCTGAGTCTTCGTCGCCTTCTTCTCGGACTCAGCCGTGTTCCCATCCTGAGGCGCGGTCGGCTCGTCGCCCGCGGGTTCCTTCTCAGGTTCCTGTCTGGAGTCGTCCTCGACGTCGGGCGTCGCCGCACTGGCCGCCTCGGTCTGCACCGCCTCGCCTTCGAGCAGTGGGGGCTGTTCGGGGCCTTCCTCGACGGCCGACGGCTCCGGAACCGCCTCCGTGACCGGTCGATCGTTGCGCTCGGCCAGCGTCTCCGGCGCCGAAGCCACCTCCTGGGCCGGCGCCGTCGCTGGAGCTGGAGCCGCCTCAGGAGCCGGGGGCGCTGCGGCCGGAGCGGGGGCCGTCGCATGGAACGCGACCGGGGCCGGAACCTGCGCCGGGGCCGGAACAACGGTCGGAGCGGCGGGCTGAACCGAGGCAGGGATCGGAGCTTGGGCCGGTTGGGCCGGGAGACGCTGGGCGGCGAGTCTGCGTTCGAGTTCGGCGACGCGGCGGGTCAGACGCTCGTAGTCGGACCGGGGGACCAGGTCGAGGCGCTCCAGCGCCCGTTCTACCTCCGCCTGCACAAGGGCGCCCAGTGCCTCGCGGTTGGCGTCGTTGGTCTCCATCAGCTCGGTGGCGAGCGTCTGGATGTTCTGTCCGACCCGGGCCGGTCCGGCCGCGGCGCTGCCGGTGTCGGCTGAGCTCGTGGCCCGGTCGTCGTTCGCCTTCAGCAGCGTCTTGGCGGCCGCGACCGCGCGCTTGCGGGTCAACTCGGTAAGGCCACTGGCGGCGTCGAGATAGGTGCGAACCGCTTCCACGACCATTGTGACGTGCTCCTCAGTGAATGACCGGTCGGACTGAGCGACGAGGGGGATCAGGCGACAACGCTACCGGGATCGCCCCCCTACGTGGAGCGAAACCCGCACGCTGTGCCAGCACTGTGTGACGCCTCTCCCACCCCGCGGTACTTTCCCGCGCGGCGGTGTGGGGCATGATGGAGCGCATGACCAGCGTTGAAGACTGCCGGAACGCGATCGACAGAGTCTCGGACCGGATCATGGAGGTCGACGAGTCCGACCGGCGCAAACACCTCGTCGAGCGCACGATCAGCGTCACGGTCCGCGACCTGGACACCGTGTTCGACATGCGGCTCACCCAGAACGGGCTGGAGGATGTCACCTCGCGCGACGCCGGTACCCCCGGTGACCGGGCCCAAGTCCGCATCACGGCTTCCGGTGACGACCTCGTCGCCCTTGCCGAGGACCGTCTGGACTTCAGCAAGGCGCTGTTCTCCGGCCGTGTGAAGATCGACGCGAGCTTTAGCGATCTGATGCGGATGCGCAAATTGCTTTAGTCTGATCATGGATTATCGGTTAACGGTGGGTATCGTCCAAACGTGCGGAGAGATGCGGGCACTGACGCCCTGGAACTGGCGCCGTTGCGCGGCCTGCGCTATGCCACCCGTGACGCCGGGGCGCTGATCGACTCCCCCGCGTTCAACCTGGCCCTCGCGCTCGCCCCGCCCTATGACGTTGTGGACGCGGAATCCTTCCTTGACATGATGCGCGCCGAGCCACACAACGCCATGCGGCTCACCGCGCCTCCCGCCGGTGTGAACGCGGAGTCGGTAGCCGGGCTCATCCCCTCCACCCAGGAGCTCACCGGCCCGGACCGGTACCACGCGGCCGCTCGTACCCTGCGGGCCTGGATCGGCAACGGGATCCTGGTGCGCGACTCCGCTCCCGTGATCTACGTCTACGAGCAGACCTCGCCCACCGGGGAGCGCCAACGCGGCCTCATCGGAGCTCTGCGGCTGCCTCCACCCAGCGGGCGGGCGGTCCGTCCGCACGAGGACACCGCGCCCGGTCCTGTGGCCGACCGCGTCCAGCTGATGGCTACGACCCGAGCCAACCTTGAGCCGATCTTCCTCCTTTACCGGGGTGGAACCGGCGGGGCCCGAGGGGCGGCCACAGTGGCCACCGACGTCACGGCGGACAGCGGGACCGCACCCCTGGTGGACACGGTCACCGGTGACGGGATCGCGCACCGCCTGTGGGCCATTGACGACCCCGCTGTCCATGCCGACATCGCCACCGACCTGGCCACGCGCACGGCACTGATCGCCGATGGTCACCACCGCTACGCGGCCTACCAGCAGCTTCGAGCCGAGAGGCCCAGCCCCGGCCCGTGGGAGCACGGCCTGGCCATGCTGGTCGACTCCGACGCCTCACCTCCCCGATTGGGCGCCATCCACCGCGTACTGCGGGACATCGACGTGCACACGGCTGCTCGTAGTGCCTCGAAAGTGGCCGAGGTCGAGCGGCTGTCCGACCCAGTCAACGGGGCGGGCGAAATGAGCGCGGCGATGAAGCGGCTCCGGCTGGAGGCCGCCGACGGCCCCGCCCTGCTGCTCGTCGGACCTGGCGACGACGCCGGTTACCTGCTGCACAACTTCACCACGGAGCGGCTCGCGGCCGTTGCTCCGGATCGATCCGCCGAGTGGCGGATGCTGCCCACCGCCGCGCTCGAACACCTCCTCTGCCCGCTGTGGGAGGTCGACAACGGCCGAATCGACCTCATCCACGACGACCCGGCCGAAGCGGTGGACACGACGCGGCCCGGACTCGATACCGCCGTGCTGGTTCCGTCGCTGCGCGTCGAGGACGTCTACGCTGTGACCGCGCGCGGGGAGCTCACGCCGCGCAAGTCCACCTCCTTCGGCCCCAAACCACGGACTGGACTGGTCATGCGGCATCTGGAATAACCCGGCTCCGTTGCCGCGACAGGGAGAGCGGGCGGCCTTGGCCGCGTTTCACGCGCGTCGGAGGACCGTCATAGTGCGCATGTGCCCTTCTGCCGGATCGTGATCGCCACCCGCCCTCACCCGCCCCACCACCACACTCCACGGACACGACGAACTGGTTGACTCATGACCCTGCTCGGCTCCACCCAGCCCCTGGACACCGTCTACGACGCCGCCCTGGTCGACCTCGACGGCGTCGTCTATATCGGTCCGCAGGCCGTCCCAGCCGCGCCCGAGGCCATCGACAAGGCCCGGGCCACCGGGATGCGGGTGGCGTTCGTGACCAACAACGCCTCGCGCACCCCCGCCGCGATCGCCGAGCGGCTCACCGCGCTGGGCATCCACGCGGTGCCCGGCGACGTGGTGACCTCGGCCGAGGCCGCCGCGCGCATGGTGGCCCAGCGCTTTCCAGCAGGATCGCCGGTGCTCGTCGTGGGCGACACGGGTCTCCGTGTAGCGGTGCGCCGACAGGGCATGCGGCCGGTCTCGGTCGCCGCCGAGCGCCCGGTGGCGGTCGTCCAGGGGTACTCGCCGCGGATCGGCTACGACCTCATCTGCGAGGGCACCCTCGCGGTTGCCCAGGGGGCCCTGTTCATCACGAGCAACTCCGACGCCACGGCCCCGATGGAACGCGGCATACTCCCGGCCAACGGCTCCTTCTCCCGCGTGATCGCCAACGCCACCGGGCAGGAACCCCTCGTCGCGGGCAAGCCGATGCGGCCACTGCACGAGGAGGGCGTGATCCGCACCGGCGCCGCCATCCCCCTCGTCGTCGGCGACAGGCTCGACACCGACATCGAAGGCGCGTGTGCGCGCGGGGCGGCGAGCATGCTGGTGCTCTCGGGGGTCACGACACCCGCCGACCTGATCACCGCTCCAGCACACTGCCGCCCCTCTTATCTCGCCTGGGACCTGGCCGGGATGAACCTTCCCCACCCCGAAATCCACATGGACGCCACCGGGGTGCACTGCGGCGGCTGGACCGCCGCGGTGCACGAAGGGCGACTCGAACTGGCCGGTGGCGGCGACCGACTCGACGGCCTGCGCGCCCTGTGTGTCGCGGCGTGGAGCATCCCCACCTCACCGGGTACCGGAGGAGCGGCGGCCGCGGGGACCGCGGTGCGGCCCGAGGCGGCACCCTTCGGACCGGCGCTGGCCCAGCTCGGCTGGTGACACGGCTTCCGCACGGCCGCCGACCTCCCGAATCACTCGTTACTGCTCGTCGGACGCTGAATCCCGCTCTCCGGGCGTTCCGCGCTCCCCAGGTTCGCCGCGAGCGGCAATGGCCGAGGGCTCGGTCTCGCTGCCGGCTTCTCGGCTGCTGTCGGGGGCGCGGTGGACGGTGCTGGCCGCGGAGGCGCTCTCCAGCAGGGCGACCGACGCGGCCTCAACTTCGATCACGCTGGTGGACCCCTTCGATGAACGCCAGAACCTCCGCCGCAGCGCGCCGCTGACCTGTACTACGTCGCCGATCCGCCAGCCGCGCGTGGCCTCCTCGATGTCCGGGCGGAAACTGACGCACGTGATCGGGTCGGCCGGCTGGTTGGGACGCCGGTTCGCCGGAGGCCGGGCGACCGAGATACGCCAGGTGACGAGATGGTCCCCGCTGGGCAGCTCGCGAACGTAGGGCTCGGCGGTGACGCGCCCCGCCAGCACGACCTCGTTGCGGTGGCCGCAGCGGTCGCGCGCATGGCCATCGCGCGGTACCGGGACGGTGCCCGCCGCGGGTGTCGGCCTGGGCGCCGAGCAGAGCGAGTGGCCAGAGGCCGCGCGGCCATTGGTCGTCCGACCGGTGGCTGTCCGGCCGGTGGCAGTACAGCGCGCAGTGGGACGGCTGGTGGCGGGCTGGTCTGGGTGCTTCTCCTGCATGCTGCTCCTCCCGATCGGGATATCCGGTGGCCCGGCCGACAGCGCGCTTCGACCGGATGATCCGTCGTGCGATACCAGGGTCCGCCTCCGCGCCCGTCCCCCGAAAGTCACATCTGCGGCCTGTGGATAACCCGCGGGCGGGCTTCATTCATCGGTGAACTAGATTCTGAAGTCCGTCGGCACGGGCCGGTCGGAAGGAGGCGAGGCAGTGCACGAGCAAGCGGGCACGACCGGATTCCCCAGCGGCATAACCGCGTTGGGCGAGGAGGTCTACGCCATCGACACCCGGATGGCCGGATACCCCGGGATCACCTCGAGTTATCTGATCCGGACCGAGCGGCCATGCGTCGTCGAGGTCGGCACGGCCGGATCGGCCCCGGTTCTGCGCGACGCGCTGGCCGCGCTCGGTGTCGAGGCGCATGACCTCGCCACCATCGTGGTGACCCACATCCATCTCGACCACGCGGGCGGGACCGGCGACGTCGCGGCGATGTTCCCCAACGCCGAGATCGTCGTGCACGAGCGCGGTGCCCGTCATCTCGCCGACCCCGCACGGCTGATGAACAGCGCCAAGATGGTGTGGGGCGACAACCTCGACGTGCTGTTCGGCGAGATGCACCCGACCGAGGCCGCACGCATCCGCGCGGTCGCCGAGACCGGGACGGTCGATCTGGGCGCGGGGCGCCGCCTCATCGGCCACTACACGCCCGGCCACGCCAAGCACCACATGGGACTGGTGGATTCCCTGACCGGCGACCTGTATGTCGGCGACGCGCTCGGTGTGTACAACCCCCACACCTGCGACGTCCGCCCGGCCACGCCCCCGCCGGACTTCGACATGGACGCTGCGTTGGCCTCGTTGCGGCTGTTCGGGGACATTGGCGCGCGACGCCTGATGTTCTCGCACTTCGGGGCGGTGGAAACGGTCGAGGAGATGCTGGATCGGGCGCGTGAGGAGCTGCACGCCTGGGTCGAGGCGGTCCGGGACGCTCACCACTCCAGCAGCGGGGACCTCGACCACGCGGTCGCGATGGTCCGCGAGCGCGTTCAGCACCGTTACCGTCCGCTTCCTGCGGAGGCGTCCCGTGAGTCAGCGGAGGTGATGGAGCTGCTCAGCGGAGTCGAGAGCAATGTCGCGGGCATCGCACACTGGCTCGATCGCGTGGCCGCCGACCAGCGCGAGGCCACGGCGGAGAAAACGGAGAAGAAGGCGGAGTAAGGGAACAGGGAAGTAGAGGGAGGACAGCGGCTCGTGGCTGGTGGTTCGCCGCCTCTGTGACCGTCGTCCGCTCCCCGCCGACCCGCGCCGGGGAAAACCGGGTGACTTCTCGCGGGCGGTTGGCCTAGCGTCCGCGCATGACTCTTGACATCCGTCCGTCCCGACCGGACGACCTCCCCACCGCGGTCGCTATCCGCAGCCGTGTGTTTCCCTATGAGATCTCAGCACTCGAGACCTTCCGCTGGCACGCGGAAAAGACCCCTGCGCAGGCGCGGTTCAGGATGTTCGTCGCCGAGCTCGGCGGGAGGGTCGTCGGCTACTCAACCGCGATGTTGACCTGGGACAGCAGCCGACCCGACCAAGGACGGATCGTGGCCATGGTCGATCCGGACCACAGGAGGACGGGCGTTGGCAGTGCGTTGGTCAACGTCGCGGAGGGCCACCTGCGCACCGCTGGCGCGACTATCGTGCGGAGCGCCGGGCCCATCCCCGAGGCCGACGAGTTCGCCCACCGTCGTGGCTATGAGCGACGCTCCATCTCCCACCACCAGGAACTGGATCTGGCCGGGCTGCCAGTGCCTCCGCCCAAGCCCGCAGGAGTGGAACTGCGGCCTACCGCCGATTACGCGGATGACCCCCGGCCCGTGCACGCGGTGGACGAGGCCGTGAGCGCCGATGAACCGAGCGATATCCCGATCGACGCGATGCCCTATGACACGTGGCTCGACCTTGTCTGGAACGAACCTCGGCTGGACCACGAGCTGAGCGTCGTGCTCCTCGTGGACGGACGCCCAGGCGGGATCGTCGCGTTTCAGTCCGATCGCCGGACACGACTGGTGTCCGCCATGACCGGAACCCTGCGCGAGTACCGCGGGCGCAGGTTCGCGAAGTACGCCAAGGCCGCCGCGCTGCACCGCGCCCGCGAGCGCGGGTTTCGGCTGGCCTACACGGCCAATGACCACACCAACGCGCCCATGCTCGCCATCAACACCTGGCTCGGATACAGACACCACACCACCGAGGGGCACTATGACCTGGCTCTGTGTGTGGACTCGTGAGAGATGCTGGCGCTGCTGCTCGTGGAGGTGAACCTGAGGGCGGCGCCGCGAGAGGAGCGCTGAGCCGTCGCATCGCGCCGGTTCAGGGACGTCTCAGTGGCCTCCGGGTGATGAGGATGATCGGCGCGATCACTCGGCCCCGGGCGCACCCGGCAGGTCGAGCCTACGCAGCAGGTGGGCGTAGAGCCCGTCGTCCCAGGAGAGGTCGTCTGGGAGGACATCGAACTCACGGGCCTCGACGGTCTCGAACTCCCCACTGAGCGCACCCCGCGCCGCCACTTGGGCGTGGGTCACGACCGTGGTGTGGCCGCTGGCCAGCACGTAGTAGCCGTCGACGATCACATCCGCCAGCTTGGCCCCGGCCTCCTCGCGCGCCTCGCGGCGGGCGGTGGCTTCGACGTCCTCCCCGGTTTCGGCGTGCCCGCCGGGGAACTCCCACGCGCGGTCCCGGTTGCGTACCAGCACCGGGCGGTCCCCCGAGAAAAGAAGGCAGACCACAGAGTCGTAGCGGTCGGGCATGCGGCCGCCGAGCCACACCTTCGCCCCATTCAGTGGGTGAAGTCGGCTCATCTGCACGGGCCTCCCAGTTTGAGGAGCTTGGGCGCGGTTATCCTACAGGGCGTGTCGGTCTCAGATCTCAGACTCTCCCCCCCCTGTGACACTGCTCTCACGGGCAACGGGAACTCCCAAGCCACGTTAGGAATCCGTAAACGGTGAAGTAGCGAACTGCCTGGGAGAATTTGGACACCACCCCGCGCATAGGGCAAGGTGGTGGTTCGCGTCGTCATCATGACGCACTGGTGTGCCGGGAAGTCTGGTCGGCTGGAATGACGCAACCCTCCAAGGACGCCTCGGGAGTGTGGGCATGGTGAAGAAGTCAGGAATGCACGCGATCGCTGACGCGCTGCGACGAGACGCGGTCGGAGGCTTCCTGCTCATCACCGCAGCCGCAATCGCCCTCATCTGGGCGAACTCCCCTGCGGCCGGGCTGTACGAGAGCATCCGCGACTTCGAGCTCGGCCCTGAGGCACTCCACCTCAACCTGACCGTCGGCACATGGGCGGCCGACGGCCTGCTGGCGATCTTCTTCTTCATCGTCGGCGCCGAGCTCAAACAGGAGTTCGTCCACGGAGAGCTGCGGAATCCGCGCCGCGCGATGCTGCCTATCATCGCCGCCATCGGCGGCATGGTCGTGCCGGCGCTGATCTACGTCGCCTTCAACGTGACCCGCCCCGACATGCTCGGCGGCTGGGGCGTCCCCATGGCCACCGACATCGCGTTCGCGCTGGCCATCCTGGCCGTTGTCGGCCGCCACCTGCCCACCGCGCTGCGCACCTTCCTGCTGACCCTGGCCATCGTCGACGACCTCGGCGCGATCATGGTCATCGCGATCTTCTACACGGACAAGCTCGACTTCGTTTACTTGCTCGGTGCCCTTCTCCTCCTCGGCGTCTTCGCCTACCTGCAGCAGGGCCGTGGGATCGCCGCCGCGCTGAACCGCTCCTCGTTCCCGATGTTGATCATCTACATCCCGCTGGCGTTCGTCATCTGGATGTTCATGCACGAAAGCGGCGTGCACGCCACCATCGCGGGCGTGTCCATGGGCCTCCTCATGCGCACCAGCGTCCATGAGGGTGAGAGCGATTCCCCGCTGCACCGCGTGGAGCACGCACTTCGCCCCTGGTCGTCGGCGCTGGCGCTGCCGATCTTCGCGCTGATGTCCGCTGGCGTCGTGTTCGCGGGGATGGGAACGATGGTCACCGACACCGTCGCCCTCGGCATCATCTTCGGTCTTGTGTGTGGAAAGCTGGTCGGGATCTTCGGCGGCGCCTGGCTGACCACCAAGCTGACCAGGGCCGAGCTCAACCCGACCCTGCAGTGGATCGACATCTGCGGGATGTCCCTCCTGGGTGGTATCGGCTTCACGGTGTCGCTTCTCATCAGCGAACTCGCGTTTCCCGCCGGAACGGCCCTGGAGCACGCCAAGGGCGGCGTGCTGATAGCGTCCCTCCTCGCCACACTGATCTCTGCGGGAATCCTGATGCGGCGCAGCGCGCACTACCACCGCCATGGCATCCCGGACATCACGGGGGCGCCTGTCAGCAAGGGCTGACGCGATCGGAAGCGAGTCGTTTCGCTTGGTGTAGCCCCCTGCTCCAGTGCTCTGGTGCTCCCGGCCACAGGCGCATCCCAGGGACCGCCAATGGCACGGCACGCGTGGAGAAAGAGAACCGGGGCGTGGGCGTAGGCCCTGCGGAAGAGGGCCTACGCCGCAAGTGCCATCACAGACCACGCCGAACTGCGGGCCGCGCGTACGCAAGGCGCGACAGGCGCCCTTGACCACCCTCCACACCGAACCGCCACACGAAGGGAGCCTGTCCCCCTTGATCAAGGGGGACAGGCTCCCTTCGTTGTTACATCGACCGGCGCGCTAAGAAAGGTTCAGGAGAGGTCCTGCGGGGGCTCCTCATCGGACGCCTGCTCGGCCTGCCGTGGCCGTTCGCCGTTGCCCTTGTCCTCGATTTCGCGTTCGCGGTCGGCTTCCGTAACCGTCTCGGACTCAGCGTCGGCGTCCACCTCGGACTGTGCGGCGGACCCGGCGCCGCCGACGGCGGTGTCGGCCGTCGTTTCAGCATCGGATTCCGGAGCAGAGTCGGTGTCGAGCTCTGACTCGGGTCCTTCCTCTGCCGCAGGGTCCTCGGCATCGGTCCAGACGATGCCGTCGTCGATGTCGACGATCTCAACGCCCTCCAGCGTTGCGAGCCGCTCGTCGGCGTCGGTCACGCCTTCTTGGTCCACGGCCGAGGCTCGAGCGAAGTACTCCCGTGCCTCCGCATCACGGCCGAGTTCCTGCAGAACATCGGCGTAGGCGTAGAACAGCCGGGCAAGGTACGGGCGGGCGCGGCGCTCCTTGAGCTCTGGAATCTGCAGCTCGACGAGCGCTGCCTCCATCTGGCCAAGGTCGCGTCGAGCCCCCGCGGCCACGATCCGCAGCTCGACACGCTCCGCCGGGTCCAAGTGCTCGGCCTCGGGCGAGCGGGAGATCTCCAGCGCGCGCTCGGAACGGCCCAGGCCGCGCTCGCAGTCGGCCATGACCGCCAGGAAGCTGTTGCGACCGGTCATTCGGCGGGCCGCGCGCAGGTCCGACAGGGCTTCCTGCCAGTTGCCGACGCTGTAGGCGGCGACGCCTGCGGCCTCCCGCACGACGCCCAAGCGCGAAGCCTTGCGGCGCGCGTAGACGGCGTGCTTATAGGCCAGCTCGGGGTCCTCGTCCAGCAGCTGTCCGGCCATAACCAGGTGGCGGCCGACGACCTCAGCGAGGGTGCGCGGCAGCGAGCCGAGCTCGCGGCGAGCCTCGGCATCGAGCTGCGAGATGGTCACGTCATCAGGGAGCGCGGGAGCGATGTCCCGGGGATCGCGCTCCTCGTTGCGGCGATCGCGCCGATCCCGGTCATCGCGGCTGGGACGGTCAGACCGGTTCGGGCGACGGTCGCGGTCGAAGCGCCCACCCGAGCGGCGATCATCAGAGCGGAACGAACGGCCATCGCGTCCCTGCCCCTGGCGGTCGCGCC
Source organism: Nocardiopsis gilva YIM 90087 (assembly GCF_002263495.1). NCBI lineage: Bacteria > Bacillati > Actinomycetota > Actinomycetes > Streptosporangiales > Nocardiopsidaceae > Nocardiopsis > Nocardiopsis gilva. Next base: position 4,216,364 of record NZ_CP022753.1, read on the forward strand.
GGCCACCCCGGTCATCGCGGCTGTCGGACCAGTCCCGCCTGCGCTCGCCGCCGCCACCGCCGCGGTAACCGGAACGGTCGTCACGGCGGCCCTCACCGCCGCGGTAACCCGAGCGGTCATCGCGACGGCCCTCACCGCCGCGGTAACCCGAGCGGTCATCGCGACGGCCCTCACCGCCGCGGTAACCCGAGCGGTCATCGCGACGGCCCTCACCGCCGCGGTAACCCGAGCGGTCATCGCGACGGCCCTCACCGCCGCGGTAACCCGAGCGGTCATCGCGACGGCCCTCACCGCCGCGGTAACCCGAGCGGTCATCGCGACGGCCCTCACCGCCGCGGTAACCCGAGCGGTCATCGCGACGGCCTTCGCCGCCGCGGTAACCCGAGCGGTCACCGTCGCGGAAGCGGCCGCCTCTAGCGCCCGATCCTCCGCGGTCTTCTCCACGGTCGCCGCCCGCTCGGCCGTAACCCGACCGGGAACGGTCGCCACTGCCGCCGTTCCTGCGACCACCGGAACCCCCAGGGCGGTGCCCCCTGTTGTTGCGAGCTCCGGAGCCGTCGCGGCCCCCCGATCGGCTGTCGTCAGTCATTACCCGTCCGTAAGCAGTCAAAAGCGCTGCCACCTACTCGTAGCAGCGCATTGTGATTCCCGGTCATCCCACTTTACGCCATCATGCCCCTGGCCCGGCCCAGCCCAAGGGCCCGCCAGATCGGTTGCAACCGGCAATGCCTCACACCGCACCAAATCGGCAGCGGTGAGACGGGCGTCGACCTGAACGAGCACGGCGGATCCGCGTTACGGCCACCGCTGGGCCCCCTCGCCATCCATGTGGGCCAGAGCGGTGCCGCGCTGCCCTGAGGGCAGCTCAGCGTCGCGCCTTGCCACAGGCACGGGCGTCCACGCCATCGCTCCCCCGCGGCTCTCAGCCAGCTGCCGGTGGGGGACGATGGGTACATGCGCGAGGACGACACCCATCGGAAGACGCCACAGGGATGGCATGTCCACCTGACGTCTACCCGCGCAGACGACCTCGGAGCGATTCGCCAGCCAGACGTTGCGGAGAATCTCAAAGGTCGATGGCCCGCTCATGACGCGGCTCGTACATTCCTATCTCACCGCCGCCCGGCAGCCGGAACCTTGTCAGCCGCCCCCAGCCGGCATCCGTGATCGGCTGTGTGAAGTCGACCCCTTTCGCGGTCAGTTCCCGCATGGTCGCTTCAACGTCATCGCACATGAAATAGAACTCGTGCGACTCCAAACTCTCCGTAGGATGCACGGCGATCTCGGCTGGTGGCAGCGTCAGCTTCTCGGCCCTAAAGGACCGAGCTTGCAAGTGAACGTCCCCACTGGCTGTGAGGAGTTCCCCGCGTTTGGCCTGCGAACCTAAGGGGTTCGCGGGTGGGACGTGTGACTTCCGCCCCGCGTTCCACACAGCCTCTCCCCGGTGGGAGATGTTGTGGGAAGCATTCCGGTCCGCGTGGGCAACGACCCGACATCCCCGGCAAATAAAAGTCCCCTGGTCAACACGGTTGCGCTTGTCGACGTGGCCGCACTCGGCGCACGTCTGCGACGTGTAAGCAGGGTCGACGAACACCAGCGGCACACCAGCACGGCGCGCCTTGTAGGTGATGAACTGTCCGAGTCGGGCGAACGCCCATGAGTGCAGGGCGACCCGTTGGGGCTTGCGAAGCCGTACCCTCTGCCGGATGCCCGTGAGTCCTTCCAGGGCGATACCGGCCGAGGTGCGTTCAGCCTCGGTCACGATGCGTTTCGAAATGACGTGGTTGGTGTCCTTAGCGTGCCGTTGCTCTCTGCGAGCACGCTTCTTAAGCAGCCGCTTAGCGGACTTGGTTCCCTTAGCTTGGAGTTTGGCGCGTAGCCGCTGCTGGCGACGCCGGTACCGGTTGAGCTTGCGTCCGGCTGCCAGGTATCCCGTGGACGTGGTGGCGATGTTGGCGATACCGAGGTCAACCCCGATGAACCCGTCCGGTTCATAGACGTTGGGGTCGGGAACATCGCACGTGGCGACCAGGTAGAACGTTCCGTCGCGCAACACCAGGTCGGATTCACCTTGGCGGGACTCACGCAGCATCTTGCCCGCCTCTGGCGAGCACGCGAATCGCACGGCCTTCATTCGCCCGCGAACCGTCCACATGGACACGGTTTGCGCGTCGTGGTTCCACGAAAGCGAACGGTCGTCGTAAGGCTGTGCCGCATCCTGGCGGAACGTGATCGGCGTGGACTCCACGCGCTACGACAAGCTCGCGGTCCGCTACGAGGCGACTGTCCTCGTAGCGGCCATCAACGAGTGGCTGTGACCAGCGCCGTTGTGAAGAGTGGGCAGATGGCTTGTGGATTTCGGGCGGTTCAGAGATTGATGGTGTGTTCGGTGAACTGGCCGCAGGAGCGGAAACCCAGGCGGCGGTAGACGGGCTCGCCGTCGGCGGACGCCTGCAGGACCGCGATGCGGTGGTCTCGGTCGCGGGCCGTGCGGAGCGCGGCCAGCGTGATGGCACCTCCGTAGCCACGTCGGCGGTGGGCGGCCAGAGTGCAGATGTTGTAGACCCCTGCAACCCCCGCGTGATGAAACACTTCGGCCGAACAGACCGGACGGCCCTCCACGTAGCCGACCAGGTAACAGGCCGGGCAGTGTGCGGCCAGTGCCTGCGGGGCGGCCTGGGCGAAGAAGCGGCGGACGGTGTCAGCGGGCGGGGTCCAGTTCGCAGCGAGAACCGTGGCGTAGTCGGCGAGTTGTTCGGGCGTGGCCACCGTCTGGATGTCCAGTCCCTGGGCGGCGGGCAGTGACAGGGTGTCGTCCAGTTCGGCCCACATGGCCGCCTCGCGTTCGGACGCTGGCAGACCGGCCGCCATCAGGCGGGCGGTGAGGTCCGGTGGTGTCGAGGCAGGCCCCACCCACCAGGAGAAACGGCGGCCGGTGCGAGCCAGCGTCCGAGCGGTCTCGGTGATACGTGCCGGGGCGGTGGCGGAGCTGAAGCGGGCTGAGGCAACGATATTGAAAGTGTCGTCGTCCAGGCCGCTGTCGGCGACCAGGAGGTCACCGGTCTCTGTGACGGCCGCACCGGTCATGCTCCGATGCAGGTGACAGGCATGTTCCGCCAGGTTCCGTTCCATCCTGTCCATCAAGTCGGCTTCATTGAGAAGATGGGCATTCATAGCAATTGATTCCAGCATGACACTGCGAAGGTCGCACGTGATTTTGGGGGTCCGCCGACGGTGTCGCGTTGGCGACCAGCACATTCGATACACACCCTAAGGCGGTCGCGACCTCTGCTCCCTCGCCCGAACGCTGCCGACCGCAACTCCGCAGAACCGGCCCTCGGTGCACAGGAGACCAGTGAGCGGGAACGGCTCCCGCTCCCATCGATTCTCCTTACCGGGCGTCCACAAGACACACACTGTCCCTCGCTCTACCGGAGAGAAGGGCACTTCGTGCGCACCGCACGCCATTGTCGGCAGCGCTTGAACGGTGTCTCTGGTACGGGAATAGTGAATCGCCTCCCGTGAGACCGCCTGCCCGGGCAAAGATGCCGGATGTCGATCTCTCCCCTGATGGCAATGCTCTTCCCCCATCTGTCCCAGTGGCCGATCAACGACGTCCGGTGGTGCGGCGCGGGTATCGACGCCTCTGTCAGCGAGTCCGCGGATTGAAGGCATGCCGATGGCCCGCCGGGCACACGTCACCGGCGGACCAACCACCACCCACTCCCAGGCCGAGGGCCTATGAGCAGCCCGCATCCGGACCCGGATCCGGTCCGGGATCCGGTGGTGGATCGGCGCCGCCCTCACCCCGCCGGACTCCTCAGCCGAGGACGGGCACCCCGGTGGGGGCGGTCGGTGCGGTGGGGCGGTCGGGTCCGCCGGCGCCCGCGGCGGCGGGCACGGTGGGTGTGGCCTGCGTCGCGGGCGGGGCCGCTGGGCCCAGCCGCGCTCCCGCGCCCGGCGGTGTTCCTTCTCCAGGTTGTGGAACCGGCACAACGGCTGGGCGTTGGACAGGTCGGATCGGCCCCCGTCCCACCAGGCAACCTTGTGGTCGGCCTGGCACCACGCGATCGGCCGGTCGCACCCGCCCTGCCAGGCACACCTCTGGCGCTGCACCAGCAGCGCGGTGCGCACCGCCGGGGAGAACAGCCGCTGGGCGTATCCCACATCCAGCGGCTGCCCGCTGACCGGATCGGTTACTACCCGCCGCAGCACGCCGTCGGTGGCGTGCGCCCGGGCCGCCGAGGCCGGCCACAGGGTGCCGTACTCACTGACCGCCGGACCCGCCCCCTGCTCACCTTGCAGCAGGTCGAGTCCCACCACCAACGCCACCGGGTTGGCACCGGCCCTGCGGCGCGGCGCCTGCTCGGCGGGCAGCTCCACCACGGTCTGGCACATCTCGACCAACGCGTCATGGGTGCGCTGGTAGGAAGAGCGCTCCTCCCCCTCCTTCTTCGGTGGGGCCAGGAAGGCGTCCAGCGCGTTGCGCAACACATCCCCCGATGCCTCGTCGCCCCAGGCCTCCAGGTGGAAGGAGTCATCCATCCCCCGGGTGAACTTCGCACCCCGGCCCGCGTAGCGGTCCTGGTACTCCTTCTCCTGACGCGCCGGATCCAGGGTGTAGCGCAACCGCCGCCCGACCTGGTCGATCCCCCACACCGTCACCCCGGGCTCACACGCCAGCCCCAACAACGGACCCTCAGCCGTGTGGGCGAACGCCTCGGCCTCCGGCCACCGCTGCACCGACCGGCAGGCCAGGCCCTCGTTGACCCAGTGGGCGATGCGCTCCAGCTTCGCCAGAGAGATCTCGCCGGCTTCATAGGCGTGCTCGGACTCCTCCAGATGCGCCGAGCGGTGGGCCAACGAGGACAGCTGGCGCGCCTCGGCCGGAGACCGGTGCGCGGTGTGCTGCAACCAATGCGACAGCCTGAACTGCCCCGAGCCCACCAGCCCACCACGCGCCTCGAACACCCCCGCCGCATCCGCACACGCCAGCTTCACCTCATCCAGGCCCCGCAGGACCTGGATCAGGTCCTCGCCCACGGTGTGCTCAGCCCCCGGCGGGATGTCGGCCCCAGCCACCTCGCCCAACACCTCAGCAGCACGCCGCAGGCACGCCACCGCCTCGCCCGCACCGCCACCCGGCGGCCGGGAGGAAGAAGGGGTGAAACCCGCGCCATCGCTCATACATCCAAGCTAGAAACCCCACCCCGACGGTGTCGCAACAAATTTCCCGCCTGTGGATAAGTCGCACCCGCCACCCCGGGATCGACACGGCGCCCTCCCTGGGCGCCCCTGCGGCGACGGCGTCTCCCCGGTCGTCGTGCTCCCACAGGTGCGAGCAACCAGCGCCCCCGAAAACGCACCCTAACTCCGCCACCAACGACGCCGACAGGACCGCACCCCCACCTGGGGACCACCACCAGGGCGCCCCACCCCAACCCCGAATTCACATATTCACAATCAAGGGCGACAAAAAGGAGGGAGACCACCCCAACAGGTGATCCCCCTCCCACAAAGAATGCGCGGCGGCGTCCTACTCTCCCACCCCCACCATGGAGGCAGTACCATCGGCGCTGAGGAACTTAACGACCGGGTTCGAAATGAGACCGGGTGTGACCCCTCGCAAAAACCACCGCAACCCTAGAACCACCACCAACAAGGAAAAACCCCGCCAGCGTGGAAAACCACGGGCCGCGCTGACAAGCGCGTAACCATATCAAAAACAAAAACGATTCGTGTGCGAAATTACGCCAACACCCCGGGAACCACCCCGAAGGTGTTGATAGTGTGCGCGAGCACCCAGCCATCTGCGGTGGACAAGCCCTCGGCCGATTAGTACCGGTCAGCTCCACCCTCACAAGGCTTCCACACCCGGCCTATCAACCCAGTCGTCTACTGGGAGCCTTACCCCCTCTTAGGGCAGGAGACCTCATCTCGAAGCAAGCTTCCCACTTAGATGCTTTCAGCGGTTATCCCTCCCGAACGTAGCCAACCAGCCATGCTCCTGGCGGAACAACTGGCACACCAGAGGTTCGTCCGTCCCGGTCCTCTCGTACTAGGGACAGCCCTTCTCAAGTCTCCAACGCGCACAGCGGATAGGGACCGAACTGTCTCACGACGTTCTAAACCCAGCTCGCGTGCCGCTTTAATGGGCGAACAGCCCAACCCTTGGACCAACTCCAGCCCCAGGATGCGACGAGCCGACATCGAGGTGCCAAACCATCCCGTCGATACGGACTCTTGGGAAGATCAGCCTGTTATCCCCGGGGTACCTTTTAGCCGTTGAGCGACACCGCTTCCACACGCCGGTGCCGGATCACTAGTCCCTGCTTTCGCACCTGCTCGACACGTCCGTCTCACAGTCAAGCTCCCTTGTGCACTTACACTCACCACCTGATTGCCAACCAGGCCGAGGGAACCTTTGGGCGCCTCCGTTACCCTTTAGGAGGCAACCGCCCCAGTTAAACTACCCACCAGACACTGTCCCCACCCGGATCACGGGTGCGGGTTAGATGCCCGAAACAGCCAGAGTGGTATTTCACCAACGCCTCCACCACCACTAGCGTGGCGGTTTCACCGGCTCCCACCTATCCTACACAAACCATCCCAAACACCAATGTCAAGCTATAGTGAAGGTCCCGGGTCTTTCCGTCCTGCTGCGCGAAACGAGCATCTTTACTCGTAGTGCAATTTCACCGGGCCCATGGTTGAGACAGCGGGAAGTCGTTACGCCATTCGTGCAGGTCGGAACTTACCCGACAAGGAATTTCGCTACCTTAGGATGGTTATAGTTACCACCGCCGTTTACTGGCGCTTAGATTCCCAGCCTCGCAGGATCACTCCTGCTAACCGGTCCTCTTAACGTTCCAGCACCGGGCAGGCGTCAGTCCGTATACCGCGTCTTACGACTTCGCACGGACCTGTGTTTTTAATAAACAGTCGCTTCCCCTGGTATCTGCGACCCCACCCAGCTCAAGAAGCAAAGTTCCATCACCAGACAGGGCTCCCTTCTCCCAAAGTTACGGGGACAATTTGCCGAGTTCCTTAACCATGGTTCACCCGAACGCCTCGGTATTCTCTACCAGACCACCTGCGTCGGTTTCGGGTACGGGCCGCCCACACACTCGCTAGAGGCTTTTCTCGACAGCACGGGATCACTCACTTCACCACAAACGGCTCGACATCACGCCTCACCCCTGATGGAGCACGGATTTGCCTATGCTCCGGGCTACACGCTTATCCCGGGACAACCACCGCCCGGTAGAGCTACCCTCCTGCGTCACCCCATCACTTACCTACTACCCTCCTGGGTCCCACGCCTCCACGACAGCGCACCCGAAGGCACACCACCGCTTCAGTGGTGGTTAGCATCAAAGGACTCGGTACTGGGCGCGTGTGAACGGGTACGGGAATATCAACCCGTTATCCATCGACTACGCCTGTCGGCCTCGCCTTAGGCCCCGACTCACCCTGGGCGGATTAACCTGCCCCAGGAACCCTTAGTCAATCGGCGCACACGTTTCTCACGTGTGTTTCGCTACTCATGCCTGCATTCTCACTCGCACACCCTCCACCCCTAGGTCACCCCGAGGCTTCACCGGACGCACGACGCTCCCCTACCAACCCGGACCTAAGCCCGGGCTTCACAGCTTCGGCGGTGTGCTTCAGCCCCGCTACATTATCGGCGCAGAATCACTTGACCAGTGAGCTATTACGCACTCTTTAAAGGATGGCTGCTTCTAAGCCAACCTCCTGGTTGTCTCAGCAACTCCACAACCTTTCCCACTTAGCACACGCTTAGGGGCCTTAGCTGATGATCTGGGCTGTTTCCCTCTCGACTACGAAGCTTATCCCCCGCAGTCTCACTGCCGCGCTATAACTTAAACCGGCATTCGGAGTTTAGCTGACCTCAGTAACCTTGTCGGGCCCATCAGCCAACCAGTCGCTCTACCTCCGGCAAGCAACACACGACGCTGCACCTAAATGCATTTCGGGGAGAACCAGCTATCACGGAGTTTGATTGGCCTTTCACCCCTACCCACAGCTCATCCCCCAGGTTTTCAACCCTGGTGGGTTCGGGCCTCCACGACCTCTTACAGCCGCTTCACCCTGGCCATGGGTAGATCACCCCGCTTCGGGTCTACAGCATGCGACTATGTTCGCCCTCTTCAGACTCGCTTTCGCTACGGCTACCCCACCCGGGTTAACCTCGCCACACACCATAACTCGCAGGCTCATTCTTCAAAAGGCACGCCATCACCCCACACACGGCAAGGCTCTGACGGCTTGACAGCACACGGTTTCAGGTACTATTTCACGACCCCTCACCGGGGCACTTTTCACCTTTCCCTCACGGTACTTGTGCACTATCGGTCACCAGGACGTATTCAGGCTTGACAGGTGGTCCTGCCAGATTCACACGGAATTCCTCGGGCTCCGCGCTACTCGGGAAAACACCAACGCCTAGCCGTGGACTTCATCTACGGGACTCTCACCCACTCCGGTACCGCTTCCCAACGGTTTCAACTACCCACGACATCAGCGCGCCCAGTCGGCAGACCAGGCCAGATGCATCCCACAACCCCGCGCACGCAACAACTGCCGTCTCTCACACGCGCACGGTTTAGCCACCATCCCCTTTCGCTCACCACTACTCAGGGAATCACTGTTGTTTTCTCTTCCTACGGGTACTGAGATGTTTCACTTCCCCGCGTCACCACCAACCGCCCTATACATTCAGACGGCGGCAACCCGACACAACTCGGGCTAGGTTCCCCCATTCGGACACCCACGGATCACAGCTCGGTTGACAGCTCCCCGCGGCCTATCGCGGCCTCCCACGTCCTTCATCGGCGCCTGGTGCCAAGGCATCCACCGTATGCCACACTAACTTGGCCACCACAGATACAAGATGCTCGCGCACACTATCCACGAATCAAAACACCAGCCACACACCCGCCTACAACCCACCAGCACGGTCACACCCAACCCCACATACCGAGGAACACCTCAGCCGTGGAGACGGCGGCCCTGCCCGGGTCTTCGTCAGGGTGGCACCCAGGAACACAACCAACGGTTGCATCCTCAGACACCCAACAGCGCGCCCCCCGGCCTTCCAGAACCAGGGGGAAGTTCGTTCTTCTGCTCAGCCATCCCGACACCAACCAACGCCCCCAAAGGAGCATCAGCCACCATGCCGGGTCCACTTTCGAGTCCGCCGACCGCCACCGACCACAACAGCCGATGCCACGACCAGCCAAATAAGACTCCTTAGAAAGGAGGTGATCCAGCCGCACCTTCCGGTACGGCTACCTTGTTACGACTTCGTCCCAATCGCCAGCCCCACCTTCACCCACTCCCCCCAGCAAGCTGGTTAGGCCGCAGGTTTCGGGTGTTGCCGACTTTCATGACGTGACGGGCGGTGTGTACAAGGCCCGGGAACGTATTCACCGCGGCACTGCTGATCCGCGATTACTAGCGACTCCACCTTCATGGGGTCGAGTTGCAGACCCCAATCCGAACTGAGACCGGCTTTTAGGGATTCGCTCCACCTCACGGCATCGCACGCCCACTGTACCGGCCATTGTAGCATGTTTGCAGCCCAAGACATAAGGGGCATGATGACTTGACGTCATCCCCACCTTCCTCCGAGTTGACCCCGGCAGTCTCCCATGAGTCCCCACCATCACGTGCTGGCAACATGGAACAAGGGTTGCGCTCGTTGCGGGACTTAACCCAACATCTCACGACACGAGCTGACGACAGCCATGCACCACCTGTCACCGATCCCAAAAGGACCCACCGTCTCCGATGGTTTACCGGTGATGTCAAACCTTGGTAAGGTTCTTCGCGTTGCGTCGAATTAAGCAACATGCTCCGCCGCTTGTGCGGGCCCCGTCAATTCCTTTGAGTTTTAGCCTTGCGGCCGTACTCCCCAGGCGGGGCGCTTAATGCGTTAGCTACGGCACGGGAACCGTGGAAAGCCCCCACACCTAGCGCCCAACGTTTACGGCGTGGACTACCAGGGTATCTAATCCTGTTCGCTCCCCACGCTTTCGCTCCTCAGCGTCAGGTAAGGCCCAGAGACCCGCCTTCGCCACCGGTGTTCCTCCTGATATCTGCGCATTTCACCGCTACACCAGGAATTCCAGTCTCCCCTACCTACCTCTAGCATGCCCGTATCCACTGCAAAACCAGGGTTAAGCCCCAGCCTTTCACAGCAGACGCGACACACCGCCTACGAGCTCTTTACGCCCAATAATTCCGGACAACGCTCGGACCCTACGTATTACCGCGGCTGCTGGCACGTAGTTAGCCGGTCCTTATTCCCCACCTACCGTCAACCCCAGGAAAACCCGGGGCCTGCGTGAGTGGTAAAAGAGGTTTACAACCCGAAGGCCGTCATCCCCCACGCGGCGTCGCTGCGTCAGGCTTTCGCCCATTGCGCAAGATTCCCCACTGCTGCCTCCCGCAGGAGTCTGGGCCGTGTCTCAGTCCCAGTGTGGCCGGTCGCCCTCTCAGGCCGGCTACCCGTAATCGCCTTGGTAGGCCTTCACCCCACCAACAAGCTGATAGGCCGCGAGCCCATCCCCAACCGACAAGTACTTTCCACACCCCGCCATGCGGCAGGGTGTCGTATCCGGTATTAGACCGCGTTTCCACGGCTTATCCCAGAGTCAGGGGCAGGTTGCTCACGTGTTACTCACCCGTTCGCCGCTCGTGTACCCCCGAAGGGGCCTTACCGCTCGACTTGCATGTGTTAAGCACGCCGCCAGCGTTCGTCCTGAGCCAGGATCAAACTCTCCATCAAAGGCCAAACAACCCAACCATGCCGAAGCATGGCGGGTAAACCTGGAAGAGATAACCCTGACCGACCATGACTCGCATCATGGCCAATCAAAGGAACCCCGAGCACCCCGCAACCACCAAGGGTTCCGTGTGCTCAAAAGGGGCCAAAACAAACTTGGCTGAAAGAAAAACAAACACGCGCTGTTGAGTTCTCAAGAAACAACCGCTCATCCCATACAAACCCGACCGGGTTTTTCTGTTGAGGCGGTGCGTTCCGCTTTGTTATTTCTCCGAATTTACCAGATCAACCAATATCCGCCAAATCGACGAATAAGTCGGAAGTGATCTTGATAAAACGACTCTGAACATCTTCGAACCGGAGAACCGAGAGAAGATGTTACCACCCGAAACAAGCGCTCGGGCCGGGGCCTTCGGAGTCTCGCGCGGTCCGGCTGGAGGACCCTGAGGTCACTGGCCGTCCCGCATCGGCCTGCCAACAGTAGAGTCCGCGCACTGATACGTCAAATTGACCCTCGGATCAACGGCGATCGCCCTCAGAGCCGAGGTTTCGGACCCTGCGCGAGGTCCTCGCATCGATGCTCGCACGGCTGCTGCAGCAGACCCGTGCGGTATGTGTTGTTTTTTGGTCCAAAAATATGCCTTCCCCTGGGACCGTCGGCTTAAACGCCCCTCCGGCACCGATCTCGCCCCACCCACACCGTGGTGGCTCCGCGCATCGGAACGCAGCGTGCCCGTCCCGGGGACTGACCCCAGGACGGGCACGCGACAAGCACCGAGTTAGCGATGACGCTGACCGACGGCACCCCTCGGTCAGGGCAGTGGCTCAGCCTGTCACGATGACGCCGCCGACGTTGCGCTTACCGCGGCGCAGCACGACGTACTGCCCATGGAGCACGTCCGCCTCCGCCACTCTCGCGTCGACGTCAGTGACCTTGGTGTTGTTGAGGTAGGCCCCGCCCTCCTGGATGGCGCGACGGGCCGCTGACTTGCTGGGCACCAGGCCAGTCGCGGCAAACAGGTCCACCAGCGGCGGAAGCTCCGCAACCGGACCCTGGACCTCGGCCTTCGGAACCTCGGACAGAGCGGCGCCGAGCGTCGGGGCATCGAGGTTGCTGAGGTCAGCCTGGCCGAAGAGCGCACGGCTCGCCTCGATGACCTTTTCGCACTCCTCCGCACCGTGCACCAGAGTGGTGAGCTCCTCAGCCAGCGCACGCTGGGCAGCGCGGGCAGCAGGGCGCTCGGCGGTCTGGCGTTCCAGGTCTTCGATCTCCTCCTGGGAGCGGAAGCTGAAGACCTTGAGGTAGCGGACGACGTCGCGGTCGTCGGCGTTGAACCAGAACTGGTAGAAGGCGTACGGAGTGGTCAGCGTGGGGTCGAGCCACACGGTGCCGGTCTCGGTCTTGCCGAACTTGGTGCCGTCGCTCTTGGTCAGCAGGTTGGTCGTCAGGGCGTGCGCCTGGCCGTGCGGATTGTTGCCGTCGATCCGACGGATGAGGTCCAGCCCCGCCGTGATGTTGCCCCACTGGTCGCTGCCACCGATCTGCAACGTGCACCCGAACCGGCGGTACAGCTCGACGTAGTCGTAGGACTGCAGGAGCACGTAGCTGAACTCCGTGTAGCTCATGCCCTCGCCGTCGAGGCGGCTCTTGACGGTCTCGCGCGCGAGCATCTGATTGATGCTGAAGTGCTTGCCGACGTCGCGGAGCAGCTCGATGGCGCTCATGGACCCGAGCCAGTCGGCGTTGTTGCTGAGGACGGCATCTGTGGGCTGCTCCTGCTCCCCCTCGGGGGTGAAGCGCAGGAAGGCGGACAGCTGTTTGCCGAGGACCTGCACCCATTCCCGGATCGTCTCGACCGAGTTCAGTATGCGCTCGGCGGTGGGCTTGGGGTCGCCGATAAGGCCCGTACCGCCGCCAACGAGGGCGATGGGACGGTGCCCCGCCCTCTGGAACCGGGCCAGCGTCAGAATCTGGGTGAGGTGACCGACGTGCAGGCTCCCCGCTGTCGGGTCGAAGCCGCAATAGAGCGTGACCGGACCATCGGCGAGGGCCTTGCGGAGTTCGTCAAGGTCGGTTGTCTGCGCGAGGAGGCCGCGCCACTCGAGTTCGTCGATGATGTCGGTCACTGTGGTCTTTCCATCGAGGTGAGGTGACGGCGGGTGCCCGACGGGGATCGCCGAGTCTCCCGGTCACCTGAACTACGGCTTGGACGCTCTCCACCGTAGCCGCTGCTTCATGAGGACCGCACACCGATATTCGTCCCCACCGATCCGGGATCAGGAGTTCTCCCGAACTCTTCAGGGCTGCCCTCAGTTCTCCGCAGTCCTCCGCGTCTCGCCATGTCGCAGTCGTGGGCCGTGGCATGCGGACGCCCAGGCACACCCCGCGCCGCTGTCCCAACCGTCTGAACTCCAGTCGACCGGCCCGGCCTGGCTCAGTCCAATCCGGGCTCGCCCGACCCGCGGTCAGGGCTACTCGGCTTCGGCTCTATCCGTACGCGCGGCGGATACCGAGGGCGGTGGCGCGCAGCTCCTCTAAACCGAATCGGGCCGGGTCGGCCCGCACCTCCACTGCCACACCGGGCTCAGGCAGCCAGAAGGCCTCGGCGTCGCTGATAAAGCCTCGGGCACGGCCATTCGTGAACTCCCTCAGCTCCCACGTCGCGGCATCGCGCTCGTGGTACTCGGCGAGAAAGTCCAGTAGCTGATCGGGGCTGTCCAATCGCCCACCACGCATCACGAGGACCTGCAGGTCGACGGCGTACCCGCCCTCAGCGGTCTGTCTCTCCCACACACGCGAGGCGAATTTGACGTCCCCCCACTCGTAGTCGAAGTCCGCGACTTCACCGCCGACGCCTTTCGGCAGGTAGCCAATGGTGAATCCGTCCAACTCCCCACCCCCCTGATCGGCCGACGCACCCGTTGCCATCAGTATCGAGCCGACACTGACCAGGAGAACAGCGAGGAATCGCCGCATGAAGTCCATCCAAAACCTCCGTCTCCGACGCCCTCGGGAACTCTTCCCGGGACATTGAGGAGACTCATACTGCGGCCCTCGCTCACCGCGCCGCTACCCACCTTCGACTCCTGTGGACAACCAACAGAAATCACCCTGGACGACACCTTCGTCACCGACCCGGCTGGACACGGCCACAGGGATTTAACCCGCGGTACTGGATGCGGACCCGTTGAACATTCAGGCTCTGAGGTGTTCGCAAGTCCCGCTTGGATTCCTCCCGACCGCAGGAGAAATACATTGCGTACCACCCGCCGCCGCGTATTCGGCTTCCTTTCCACCGCGTCCGCCGCAGTCCTCCTCCTGGTCCTCGTCCCGGCCGCGCCCGCCGCTGCCGCCGTCCCGCCCGGGATTCCGACCAAGGCCACGGCGCAGTCCCAGCTCAACGGATTGACGGTGAAGTCCGAAGGAGCATCCTCCGACTATGACCGCTCACTGTTCCCGCACTGGGTCACCATCTCGGGTAACTGCAACGCCCGCGAGTACGTGCTGCGGCGCGACGGCAGCAACGTGCGTACCGATGACCGGTGCCGCGCCACCTCCGGCAGTTGGTACAGCGAATTCGACGGGGTCTCCACGAACGACTCCTCCACCTTCGACATCGACCACCTGGTGCCGCTCTCCGAGGCCTGGCGCTCCGGGGCCGACAGGTGGAGCACCACGAAGCGCCGCGACTTCGCCAACGACGTCAACTCGCCCGCTCTGTGGGCGGTGAACGCCAGCAGCAACCGCGCCAAGGGCGACCAGGACCCCGCGGACTGGATGCCGCCGCGGACGGCGATCCACTGCAAGTACGTGAAGGCCTGGATCAACGTCAAGCACCGGTACAACCTGGCCGTGAACTCGGCGGAGAAGTCCGCGCTCCAGAGCACTCTCAACAACCGTTGCTGATAAGCGAAGACCCACAGCGGCGGCCGTCGGCACGCACGGGGAGACCTGGCCCCGGGGCGCCGACGGTCGCCGTCGTCCGGCGTCCTTCTGCCGATAGCCAGGTGATCGCCGCCCAGGGTTCCTACCGGACTCCGCCGACCCCCTTCCGGCGGTGCTTCCCGCCCCGTCAGGTCGTGGCCAGCACCTTCTCGCCGAGATACTCGGCGATCGCGGGCGAGGACGTCGCAGCGGGGGAAGGGGCGTTGCGCACGCAGATCACCCGTCCGTGGGTGTCGATGGCGAAGTCGTCGAGAAGCCGCCCATCACGGCCCAGCGCCTGGGCGCGCACACCGGCCGGCGCCGGACGCAGGTCCGCCGCCGTGATCTCCGGGATCAACCGCCGCGCCTCCCGGGCGAAGACCGACGCCGACGCGGCCACCGCCACCTCGCGTGCCCCCATGGCCCAGTGCTCGCGGGCCAGCCGCCAAAAGCCGGGCCAGCCCAGGGTGGCGGCGAGGTCGT
Source organism: Nocardiopsis gilva YIM 90087 (assembly GCF_002263495.1). Classification (NCBI taxonomy): domain Bacteria; kingdom Bacillati; phylum Actinomycetota; class Actinomycetes; order Streptosporangiales; family Nocardiopsidaceae; genus Nocardiopsis; species Nocardiopsis gilva. Next base: position 4,231,582 of record NZ_CP022753.1, read on the forward strand.
CCGGCAGGATGTCGCGGAACCGGTAGCCCTCTCTCGCGGCGGCCAGAACGGCGTTGGGGCCGGCCATCACCTCGCCGTGGACGTGCCGGGTGAGGTGGACGCCGAGGAAGGGGTAGCGGGGGTCGGGCACCGGGTAGACCAGGCCCCGGACCAGGTCACGGCGCTCCGGGATCAGCTCGTGGTACTGGCCGCGGAACGGGACGATGCGCGGGTCGGCCTCGGCTCCGGCCATCCGGGCGAGCCGGTCGCTGTGCAGGCCACCGCAGATGACGACGGTGTCGAACCGCCACCTCACGCGATCGCCCATCGGGTCGCCCGTGAGCACCTCGGCGCCGTCGGTGTCCTGCCGCAGCGCGATAACCGGCGTTCCCAGGTGGATCCGTCCGCCCGACCGGCGGACATCGTCGGCGAACGACTCGGCGATGGCGACGAAATCGGTTATGGCGGTGCGCGGCGAGTGCAGGCCCTCGATCCCCTGAACATGCGGTTCGATGTCGCGCAGCGTGTCCGGCCCGAGCCTGCGCACCCCGTCGACCCCGTTGGCCTTGGCACGGTGCTCGATGTCGTCCAGCCGTGCGGCGTCCTCCCGTGTCCGGGCCACCAGCACCTTGCCGACCTCCTGGTACGGCAGCCCGCGCTCGACGCAGTAGTCGCGCAGCAGCCCCTTGCCGCGATGGCAGAGTTCGGCCTTAAGCGACCCGGGCTTGTAGTACAGCCCCGCGTGTACGACGCCGCTGTTGTGCCCCGTCTGGTGGACGGCGACGCGGTCCTCTTTCTCCAGCACGGTGACACGCACACCGGGGCGATTCAGCGTGATCCATCTGGCCAGCGCCAGCCCGACGATTCCGGCGCCGACGATGCCGATGCGTGTGGTGCTCACGCGCGTCACGCTAGCAAGGGGGTTCCCGACGAGTGCGTGCGGGTCGGTCACGGTCGGGGGCACGCGTGACGGCACCGGTGGGAGGTTCTGGACCGGGCCGCTGGGCTCCTCGACCCGCTTCAGCTCCACACGTAGCGCTGGATGAGGGCGCAGGATGCCCGAGACGACAGGGCGGCCTCCTCGATCCAGGTGAAGCGGGCCATCTGCCGGGCGACGCCGTCGTGATCTCCGAAGAACGCGCTGGCTCCGGACAGCTCGGCGTGGACGACCACCTCCTCCTCGCCTCCCCCGGGCCCGGCTCCGTCGAGTGTGAGAACGCTGAAGCCGCCCGCGTGGCCGGGGTGGTCCTCGGCGGAGAAGGGGACGACGCGCAGGGTCACCGAGGGCAGCCGCGCGGCGTCAAGAAGGAATTCCAGCTGCGCGCGCAGCACGTCCGCCCCGCCAACGGCGTTGTTGAGCACGGCCTCGCCGATGACCACCTCCAAGGGCACCTTGGACTCCCCCAGGACGGCGCTGCGGCGGGCCGACTGGGCGGTGGCCAGCTGCTCCAGGGACCGGCCGTCGAGCGACTGGATCGCGCGAGCGCACGCGCACAGGTAGTCGTCGGTGCGCAGCAGCTCGGGGACGAGTAACGGCTCCCACAGGCGGATGCGGCTCGCGTTCTGTTCCAAGTCGATGAACTCGGGGCGGAGGACATCGGAGAAGCGGCTCCACCAGGAGTTCGCCTTGGTGCGCTCGACGAGTTCGCTCAGAGCCGTGCGCTCCTGCTCGGAGAGGTTGTAGATGTCGGCGAGGTGGCGGATGTCGGCGGCCCGAACGCCGATGGCCCCGGTTTCCAGCCGGACGACATGGGCGGGCGACCACCCGAACCTGCGGGCCACTTCGGTGATGGCGAGTCCGGAGCGCTCACGGAGTCTGCGCAGTTCCGCGGCGAGTCGGCGGCGGCTGACACTGGGGTTGCGGCGTTCCTTGTCTCCCATGGCACGACTGTAGGACCGGGATGTGCCTTGGGACACGGGAATCGGCGATATAGCTCCCCAATGTCCGGTACTCCACCCCGGTCGCAGGGTCCGGTTGTCCCCCGATTTCACGGCCCGCTCCGCCGTGTCCGTCCTACAGCGCGCGTAGCCCTTCCAGGAGGGTGTGGAGAAGCGGCAGACCGGTCAGGGTCTGCTCGGGCTCCGGGACGTGCAGGCGCAGCGCTCCCTCGGCGATCATCCCCGCGGCGAGCAGCTTCACCACGCTGACCGGAAGGTCCAGGTGAGCGGCGAGCTCGACGATGGACTGCGGTTCTCGCGACCGAAGCAGGATCGTCTCGCGCTCTGGACGCAGGCTGTCGGGCGGTCCCGGCGGCCGGGTGGCGGTCACGATGCTCAGCAGGTCGAGGCGGGTCCCGGTGGCGTCGGTGGTGGTTCCACCGATCGTGACGGCGAAGGGGCGGAGCAACCGTTCGGCTCCCTGGCCGGCGCGGATTCCGGCCCGGTTTTCGCCTGCCTGGCGGCTGTCCGATCCGGGAGGCTCGGCTCGTCCGCTGTCCGCCGCGTCGTCGGCCGGCCCGGCGCCCGCTGTGCTGTCCGCTGTTCCGCGGCTCTCTGGGCCGCGGTCGGCCGCTCCGCACTGTGCCGGCGTGCGGATCTCTGCTGTGCTGCTGTCGACTCGGTGGTTGCCTACTCTGCCGTTGTCGTCCCTGTCGCTCATCGCTCTGCCGCCCGCAGTCTCGCTCATCGTGCCGCTCCCTCCCCCGAAGGCCCGGGGGCCGCCTGACGTTGGTCAGGGACCATGACGGGCTCCGTTGGTGCGTCGTTCTCCTCTCCCTCCAGAAGCGCGTCGGGGAGAATGGCGGTCGCGCGGGTCCCGCCGTAGGGCGAGGGGAACAGCCGCACCCGCACGCCGTGCCGGGCGGCCAGCCGGGCCACCACGAACAGGCCCAGGCGGGGTTCGTCCGGCAGCGCCATGACGTCGAACTCGGGGGCCTCGGAGAGGGTGCGCGCCGCCGCCTCGTACCCCTCCTCGGTCATGCCCAGCCCCCGATCCTCCACGTCCACCGCGAGCCCGCCCGCCACCGGCCCGCAGTTGACGTCGACCGGCGCACCGGCCGGGGAGAACTGGGTGGCGTTCTCCACGAGCTCGGCGATGAGGTGCACGACGTCGGCGACGGCGGTGCCGCGCAGCCGCACGCGGGGGGCGGAGGTCAGCCGGACGCGCTCGTAGTCCTCGGTTTCCGAGATCGCGGCGCGGAGCACGTCCACCAGCGAAAGCGGGTTGCGCCACCGGCGGGCCGATTGGGCACCGCCCAGGATGATGAGGTTGTCGGCGTAGCGCCGGGCGCGGGTGGCCAGGTGGTCCAGCCGGAACAGGCGCTGGAGGGTGCGCGGGTCCTCCTCGTCGTACTCGATCTCGTCGAGGAGGTGCAGCTGGCGCTGGACCAGCGCCTGGTTGCGGTAGGCGATGCCGAGGAAGACCCGGTTCACGCCCTCCCTGATCTCGGCCTGCTTCACCGCCGCACCGACGGCGGTGCGCTGCGCGGCGTTGAACGCGTCGGCGACCTGGCCGATCTCGTCCCTCCCGTACGACAGGCGGGGCAGTTCCTCGGAGAGGTTCACCCGTTGCCCGTTCTGCGTGCGGTCGACGATGGCCGGCAGCCGGGTGTCGGTGACCGCGAGGGTCTCGTTGCGCAGCTTGGAGAGCCGACCCACGAGGCGGCGCGACGCGCGCGTCGCGATGACGATGGAGGCCGTTCCGGTCAGCAGGAGGAACACGCACCCGGCCAGGGCGAGGGCGATGCTGTGCACGGCGTCCCCCCAGGCGGTGGCGACGGCGCGCTCCAGCTGGGCCGAGACGAGCTCGTCGAACGGGCGCTCGGCCCCTTGGGAGGCCTCCTCCCATTCGTCAGCGCCGACACCGATGGCGAAGTTCCACTCCGGCGCCTCGCCGGGGGCGTCGGGCTCGCGTACCGGAGGCCGTGTGACGACGGCGCGGCTGAGCCGCTCGGTGGCGGTCCACGGTTCCGCTTCCCGCATGGCCTTGTAGCGGCGCTGGACGTCACCGCGCAGGTCCGGTCCGAGCCGACCGAGGGTGTTGCGGTAGGACGCGGTGAGGTGGGTGAAGTGCGCGGTCTCCTCGTAGTCCATCCTGCCCGCGGCGATCGCTCCGGCCAGGAGCGCGTTGGCCCGGGAGAACTCCTCGTGCGCACCGACCAGGTCCTGGGCCATCTCCGCTTCGGTCAGGCCGGCCCCGTTCTCCAGGGCGTGCAGTCGGGTGGCGCTGCGGGCTCCGAGGTCCTCGATCAGATCGCTGTAGCGGTCGAGTGCCTCGGCCCGGCTGACGGTGCCCCCGTCGACGCCGCTGCGGAGCCGCCCCAGGGCGTCGGTGTCGCCGGGAAGGTCACCGGTGAGGATGTCGGACCCGATCTCCGCCTCGGCCGTACCGCGGGCGGTGTCGGTCGTCTCGCGCTGGTCTGAGAGTCGGTCGTGGATCGGCGTCCGCTCGGGGTCGCCGAGATGAACAAGGGTGAGTCGTCGTTCTTCGCGCAGCTCGGCGGCGAGGGCGTCAAGTACCTCGGCGCTCTCCCGTCCCGCGATGACGGAGAGCATCTGCGTACCGGCCTGGAATGTGCCGGTGGCGGTCATGACCAGCCACAGCGCCAGAAAACTGATACTCGGGATCAGTACGATGCGCGATAGTTCTGTGCGGAGGGTCCGCTCTTTACGGCTCCTTTGCGCCGACGATGCTCCCCGTAATGGTCCCCGTCGTTTTGTGCCCAGTCGTTTTGTGCCCATGGTCTCCCCCAACCTGGACGGACGCGCGCATGCGGGTCACAGGCCGCAGAGGGTGGCCCCTCGGCAGGTGGACAGCTACGCGTCCATAGGGCACCGACGGTATCGAAAAAGCATGGCTCTGTGTTGTTGTTTCATTACATTCGGTCATGGCCTCCGGCGCCGCCGGGTGGGCGGCGCCGGACGGCGACGTGGCGACCGGGACCCGTTCAGCTCTCCGGCCGGTGCCGAGAACCGACCGGGGAGGGCAGCTCGTCGGCGGTGGCGGGCGCCTCGACGCCGACGGAGTTGAGGACCTCCGCGTAGCGCAGCGCCGCGATCTTGGCCAGCGTGCTGCTCGCGCCGAGGGGCGCGCTGTAGCGCGCCTCGTAGCGTTCGGCCAGTGCCTTCAGCCGCTCGGCGTCGAACTCCGGGCCGACGATGCTGGGCGCGATGACCGGGCGCACGCATCCGGCGTCGGCGATCTGGCGGCGCACCTGCTCCAGCGAGGTGTCGTCCTCCAGGTCGGCGGGGAGCACGGTGATCCCCAGCCGCGCGGCGAGCAGCACCGCGGTGACACCGGCCGCGCTGACCGCCTCGGGACCGCCCACGGCCCCCACGATGACGCCGTCGGTCATCGTGGTGCTGGGAGCGACGACGCTGATCAGCCGCATGCGGTCCGCGCGCACGAACCCGGCCTCGGCCAAGCGCAGGTGGAGCACCTCGGCGAGCATGGGATGGGGGCCCAGGCCGTCGGTGACGCGGACGTCGGCGCCGGTGCTCTCGATGGCCTCGCCGATGGCCTGGTTCGTGGCCGGGTGGGGAGCGGTGACCAGGGGGACCACGACGCCGCGGAGGGGGTGCTCCGCCACGGGCTCCAGGTCGGTGAGAGCGTCGGTGAGGCGGTTGTCGGATCCCTCGATACAGCCAGTCCGGATGGTGACCTCGGGCCGGTAGGACCGCAGCAGGTCGACCATCTGAGCGCCGATGCCGTCGACGTCACCGGAGACGCCCGGAACCGCGAGCACGAGCGTCGGCGTGCCGATCCAGCTGTCGAACGACAATGGATTCCGGTGCCGTCCCGATCGACGCCGCGGGAGATCGCGAGGGGGTAGTCTATCCGGATTCTGCATATTGTCAGGATTCACGGGAAAATGCTAACGACTCGGGAGTAAGGATCTTGCCCCCAGGCATGTTCCGATCGTGAAACAACGGATCTGGAAATCGCCCGTTGGGGGTGGGCATGGTGTGGAGGCCGTTCGGCCATGGTAGCGGTCAACCGGACAGCGCTGGGCTCCGCCGCCGCATAACGTGGTCTACCAGGGCGAGAAGGACACGCTTGCTCGAATCCCGATCCCGTGCGTCGGTCATCATCACGGGGACCTCCTCGCCCACGTCAATGGCGTTGCGCACGGCCTCCAACGTGTGCGGATACGCGCCGTCGAACTGGTTCACCGCCACCACGAACGGGACATCCCGGTTCTCGAAGAAGTCCACGGACGGAAAGCAGGTGTCGAGGCGGCGGGTATCCGCCAGCACCACCGCGCCCAGCGCGCCGTCGGCGAGCTCGTCCCACATGAACCAGAACCGGCCCTGCCCGGGCGTGCCGAACAGGTAGAGGACCACGCGCTCGTTGACCGTGATCCGGCCGAAGTCCAGCGCGACCGTGGTCGTGGTCTTGTCCTCCACTCCGCCGAGATCGTCGACGCCCATGCTGGCCTCGGTCATGACCTCCTCGGTACTGAGGGGGGTGATCTCACTGACCGAACCGACCATCGTCGTCTTGCCCGCGCCGAACCCCCCGGCGATGAGGATCTTCACCGCCGTCGGAATGCTGGGGCGGGCCCCACCGTCAGAGTCTGCGGATGCCATCGAGTACCGCCTGAAGTATGTTCAATTCGGGAAGATCGGCCACGGGCATCGGCGCCCGGGCGTGCACGTCGCCCTGTGCGATGAGGTCGCCGAGGAGCACCTTGACCACGGTCATGGGAATGTCGAGCTGCGCGGAGAGCTCGGCGACGGAGATCGGCCTGCGCGACAGCCGGATGATCGCGGCGTGCTCGGGCTCCAGCGCGGCCCAGTCCACGCGGTCGCGCGCCGCCACGACGATGCTGATCATGTCCAACCCGCGCTCCGAGGGACGGGTCCGCCCGCCGGTCATGGTGTAGGGGCGCACCAGTGGCCCGGCCGCGCGATCGATGTGCGCGACTCCGGGAACAGGCCACTCGGCGCGCCGGTGCCCGAGCGTCGGCCCGGTGGCCGCCCCATGTGTCGGCGGTGCTTCGTTCATGATCCCGCGCCGCCGGTCGCCGTGACCGACGCGGGAAAGCGCGGCGCCGAGCTGAGGAACTGGCCCACCCGGCGGATCCGCATGTTCATCTCGTAGGCGACGATGCCGATGTCGGCGTCCTCGGAGGCGAGAACCGCGAGGCAGGCGCCCTCGCCCGCCGCGGTGACGAACAGGTAGGCGTGCTCCATCTCGACCAGGGTCTGGGTGACCGCTCCCCCGCCGAACTGGCGGCCGGTACCGCGCGCGAGGCTCTGGAACGCCGACGCGACTGCGGACAGGTGCTCGCCGTCCTCCATCGTCAGCGCCCGCGATCGGCCGATGAGCAGGCCGTCAGCGGATAGCAGGATGGCATGCTCGACACTGACGACACGATCGACGAGATCGTCGAGGAGCCAGTTCAGATCGCCTGCCGAATTGCCGCTCTTCTGCACCATTTAATCGCTTTCTCCCATGTGGTCGCCGGCCGGACGGCCGACGTGCCCCTCGCGTATCGTTGCCGCCTTGGCGGACCGAACCCGCTCCTCCGAGGTGTCGGAGGTGACGACCGCGTCGTCGCCGTTCGCCGCGCCGGGGGCAGCGTCGGCACTGGGGTTGGGATCGGTCCGGCCGGGCGCACTTCTCGTCCGCCGCAGCGCCGACGCCGGGGTACCGGGACCGCCCCCGGACGTCCGGGGAGCGTCCGGCGCGCCGGTTGCCGCACGGTCCGGCGCGGGCGACGTGCCGTCGCGCGGGGCCGCGGCGGACCCGAGCTCGTCTTCACGTCCGCGCTTCGTTCCCGACTGGAACGCGCTCAGCGCCCTCAGGGCCTCCTCGGAGAGCGCGACGTCTCCGGCCCCGGCGCGTGGGGCGGAGTCTCTGAGCTGCGCCGCGAGGTTGGCCTGCTTGCGGCGTCGGGCAGCGTGGGGTGGTCCGCGGCGCCGGTGTCCTCGGGGGACCGGAGGCGGCGCCCTGCGGGCGCTGCTCGGGTCGGCGGCGGGGCTCGCGGATCGGGAGCCCGTTGGGGCCCGTCGTCCGCGTCGACGGGACCCGGACACCAGACCCGGCGCGGGGGTCTGGCCGTTCACCCGCGGCACCGAGGGCACACCGGAGGTCGCTCCCGTCCCTGCCGACCGGCCGTTCCCCGCCTGCGGCCGTCCGCTCCCGGGCCGCTGGCCGGCGAGCAGATCGCCCGTGCCGCGCTCGCGCCGCCCCGTGGGAGCCGGGATGCCGGAGCTCGGGGTGACACCCGTGGGGGGCGTGACTCCGGCCGGCGGCGTGGATCCGTGCGGAGGCGTGGCCGTATCGGGGGCCGCGCTTGAGGCCGTGGCCTCACCGCCGGGTCGCCTGCGGCCCGCGGCCTCGGCGGAGGAGATCAGGGCCGAGGGGATGAGCACGATCGCGCGGGTTCCGCCGTAGGGCGACGGGCAGAGCTGCACGTGGATGTCGTGCTTGACCGCCAGGCGGGCCACCACGAACAGGCCGAGCCGGGAGTCGGAGTTGATCGCCATCACGTCGAACTCCGGCGCCTTGCTGAGCGTGGCGTTGGCCTCGGACAGGCTCTCCTCGCTCATGCCCAGGCCGCGGTCTTCGATCTCCACCACGACGCCCTTGGGCACGACCTCGCTGTGGATGTGCACGGGCGTGTGCGGCGGGGAGAAGGAGGTGGCGTTCTCCACGAGCTCGGCCACGAGGTGGATGACGTCGGCGACCACCGCGCCCGATAGCGCGAGATCAGGTACCACCCGAAGCTTGACGCGGGCGTACTCCTCGGTCTCCGAGATGGCCCCCCGGAGGATGTCCACCAGCGGGATCGGGTTGCGCCACCGCCGTCCGGGCTGCGCCCCGCCGAGGATGATCAGGTTCTCGGCGTTGCGTCGGCCGCGCGTGGCCAGGTGGTCGAGGTGGAAGAGGTCCTCCAGCAGGTCGGGGTCCTCCTCCTCGCGCTCCACTCGGTCCAGCAGCTGCAGCTGGCGCTGCACCAGCGACTGGTTGCGGTGGGCGATGCCGAGGAAGACCCGGTTCACGCCCTCGCGGATCTCGGCCTGCTTCACGGCCGCGCTGACCGCGGTGCGCTGCGCGGTGTTGAACGCGTCGGCGACCTGCCCGACCTCGTCGGCTCCGTGGTCGAGCTGCTTGAGCTCGGAGTCCAGTTCGACCGGTTCGCCGTTCTCCAGGCGCCGCACGATCCGCGGCAGCTCCTCCCGGGCCAGGCCGAGCGTCTCGGCGCGCAGCCGAGCCAGCCGCGTGGTCAGACGTGCGGCGGACTTCGAGGCCACCCCGTAGGCGATGGTGCCGGCGAACAGGGCCATGATGCCGCCGCCGAGCGCGATCGTGAACATCCATGTGCTCGCGGCGTCGGTGGCGGCGACCACCGTCTGCGTCTGGGCGTCGGTGAGGACGATCAGGTCGGCATTGACGTCGTCGGCGACCGTGCGCCAGTCGTCCAGCCCGGCGGGCGGCGCCTCGTCGGGCTCGGCCTCGTCGTCGCCGGAGTTCTCCCCCTCGGCTCCGGGAACGTGGCGCCTGACCGTCTCCGCCATGGTCTCCAGCTCCTCCCACTGGGAGCTGCCGATGAGCGCCGCGTGCGCGTCGGCGGACTGGCCCCGCAGGACGAGGCCCGCGTTGTCGATCCGCTGTTGGAACGCGGTCATCAGCGCGGCGAAGCGGACCTGCTCGTCGTGGGTCATGCGATCCGCGGCGAGGGCGGCGCTGAGGTCGGCGTCGGCCTTGGAGAAGAGGTCCTGCGCGCGCATGAGGTCGACGACGTCGGCGCTGGCCGCGGCCGATGCACCGTCATCCAGCAGGCGGCCCGACGCGTCGTAGAGCCGGATCCCCCGGTCCACGATGGCCGAGTACTCCGCGACGGACTGCTCCGTGCTGAGTTCCTCGGCGATGACGTGGCCGCGGAGTTCACCGCGTCGGCCGATCGCCGTGAAGAAGCCGCTGGCGGCCTTGGCGACCTCGGGGTCGCCGCGGCCACGCAGCCCCTCCTTGCGATCGTCCATCCGCCGCACCGCCTCGTCGGTGGCGGTGATCTGGTTCCGCAGCTCGTTGAGCGACTCGTCCGACGGCGCGGCGAGGTGTTCGGCGGCCAGCCGACGTTCCTTCTGCAGTTCGGCGACCGCGTAGTAGAGGTAGGCGCCGGTGCGGCCGTCGCCCGTGGCCAGCCGCAGCGAGACGGCCTGCATCAGCATGGCCGTGCTCAGTAGGGCGAACAGCACCAGGAAGGTGATACTGGGGATCAACACGATCCTGTTGAGCTGCGCCTTGATGCTCCGGTCTGCGCCGCCCGGCTGGCCCATTGCGCTCCTCCCGCTGACATGAGCGCGGGCACCCGGCCGGATCAGGGGGTGACCCCAGCCGTGGGAGAGACGACGTCATGGCGACGCCATTGGCGATCTCACGCGGAGGCGCGGGCTGCCGTCTCCCCACATCTTGTACGGGCCACTCCGGACGCGAAACGCGGGAGAGTGCACCCAATGGTGCCCACGACTTCTGGACGCTACAGCACATGTACGGGCAGTGAAGGCCTTTTGCTGAATTCCCTGCGTGAACGGCGGATTGAGCTATGGATTCGCAGGGAAAGGCGGGGTTTTACCGATTTGATCGATGGTGAATAGTGCGTCCAGAACGAGGACACCGGAACCAGGTCAGTCACCCACAGCTTTTATCGGAGTCATCACCGTTGGAGTAGTCGCGGTGGCGGGCGACCTCCCCGCGCAGTCGCTCCAGCTGCTCTTTGACGCGGTCCGGGGCCGTCCCGCCCTTGCTCGCGCGGGAGGCGAGCGACCCGGCGACGGTGAGCACCTCGCGCACACCGGGTGTGAGATGCGGGGAGATCGCGGCGAAGTCCGCGTCGGTGAGGTCGGGCAGATCAATGCCGCGCTCCTCGCAGACCCGCACGCATGCTCCGGCGATCTCGTGGGCCTCGCGGAACGGAACGTGCTGCCGCACCAGCCACTCGGCGATGTCGGTGGCCAACGAGAAGCCCTGCGGTGCCAGCTCCTCCATCCGCTCGCGGTGGAAGGTCAGGGTCGCGACCATTCCGGTGAAGGCGGGAAGCAGGAGGTTGAGTGTGTCGACGGCGTCGAACACCGGCTCCTTGTCCTCCTGCAGGTCCCGGTTGTAGGCCAGCGGCAGCCCCTTGAGGGTGGTGAGGAGCCCGGCCAGGTCCCCGACGAGGCGCCCGGCCTTGCCACGGGCCAGCTCGGCGATGTCGGGGTTCTTCTTCTGCGGCATGATCGACGACCCCGTGGAGAAGGCGTCGTCAAGAGTGACGAAGGAGAACTCCTTGGTCGCCCAGAGGATGATCTCCTCGGAGATCCGGGACAGGTCGACGCCGATCATCGCCGCGACGAAGCCGAACTCCGCGACGACGTCGCGTCCGGCCGTGCCGTCGATGGAGTTCTCCGCGGACGCGGGGAAGCCCAGTTCGGCGGCGACCGCCTCAGGGTCGAGCCCGAGGGAGGAGCCGGCGAGAGCGCCGGATCCGTAGGCCGAGACCGCCGCGCGGCCGTCCCAGTCGCGCAGCCGTTCCACGTCGCGGATCAGCGGCCAGGCGTGGGCCATGAGGTGGTGAGCGAGCAGGATCGGCTGGGCGTGCTGCAGGTGGGTGCGGCCCGGCATGGCGACGTCGATGTGGGCCTGGGCCTGGTCGGCCAGGGCCGAAACGAGGTCCAGCAGCTCGGCGGCGACGCCGCGGGCCTGCTCGCGCAGGTACATGCGGACGAGGGTGGCGATCTGGTCGTTGCGGGACCGTCCGGCGCGCAGGCGTCCGCCCAGGTCCGGCCCGACGCGTTCGATGAACCCGCGCTCCAGCGCCGTGTGCACGTCCTCGTCTTCGAGCACCGGGGTGAAGGCGCCCGAGACCACGTCGGTCTCCAGGCGGTCCAGCCCGGCCAGCATCGCCTCCAGCTCCGCGTCCGTCAGCAGTCCGGCGCGGTGCAGCACGCGGGCGTGCGCCCGGGATCCGGCGATGTCGTGGCGGGCGAGCCGCCAGTCGAAGTGGGTGCTCAGGGAGAGCCGGGCCAGTGCCTCGGAGGGGCCGCCGGCGAAGCGGCCGCCCCACAGCCGGGTGACCTGGGTGTCGGGCTCGTCAGCCACGGTCGGGGTCCTTTACATGTGCGTGGTCGCGCGGTCAGTTTCATGCTCTTCCGTTGATCTCGGGGATATCGACCAAATAACCGCCGAAATTCGGTCGATATCCCCGAGATCAACGGGGGATGGGGTCAACGGGGGATGGGGTCCCGGGCCGCGGGCTCGGCCCGGGACCCGCCGCGTCGGGTGCTGTCCTCAGGAGTGCTTGCGGTCCCGCACGCTGGCGATCTTGGCCGGCATGCTCCAGATGTCGATGAAGCCGCGGGCCAGGCTCTGGTCGAAGGTGTCGCCGGTGTCGTATGTGGCGAGCTCGTAGTTGTACAGGGACGCCTCGCTGCGCCGGCCCGTGACGACCGCGCGGCCACCGTGCAGCTCCATCCGGACGTCACCGGTGACGTGCCGGTTGGCCTCCTCCACGAAGCCGTCGAGGGCGCCCTTGAGCGGGGAGAACCACAGCCCGTCGTAGACGAGCTCGCCCCAGCGCTGGTCGACGCCCCGCTTGAAGCGGGCGAGCTCGCGCTCCACCGTCACGTTCTCCAGCTCCTGGTGGGCGGTGATCAGCGCGATCGCGCCGGGGGCCTCGTAGACCTCGCGGCTCTTGATCCCCACGAGCCGGTCCTCGACCATGTCGATCCGGCCCACGCCCTGGGCGCCGGCCCGACGGTTCATCTCCTCGATGACCTGCAGCGGGGTGAGTTCCTTGCCGTCGATGGCGGTGGGCACGCCGTTCTCGAAGGAGATGACGACCTCGTCGGCCTCGCGCGGCTCGGCCGGGTTGGCGGTGTAGGCGTAGACGTCCTCGATCGGCCCGTTCCAGATGTCCTCCAGGAACCCGGTCTCCACGGCGCGGCCGAAGAGGTTCTGGTCGATGGAGTAGGGCGACTTCTTGGAGACGTCGATCGGCAGGCCCTTCTCCTCCGCGAAGGCGATGGCCTTGTCCCGGGTCATGCCGGAGTCGCGGACCGGGGCGAGCACCTTGAGCTCCGGGAAGAGGGCGGCCAGACCGGCCTCGAATCGGACCTGGTCGTTGCCCTTGCCGGTGCAGCCGTGCGCGACCATGGTGGCGCCGTGGTAGCGGGCGGCGTCGGCCAGGTGCTTGACGATCAGCGGCCGCGACAGCGCCGACACCAGCGGGTAGCGGTCCATGTAGAGGGCGTTGGCCCGCAGGGCGGGCAGGCAGTATTCGTTGGCGAACTCGTCCTTGGCGTCGGCGACGACGGCCTCGACGGCGCCGCAGTCGAGCGCCCGCTGCCGGACGACGTCGAGGTCCTCGCCGCCCTGGCCGCAGTCGATGGCCACGGCCACGACCTCGGCACCGGTCTCCTCGGCGATCCAGCCGATGGCGACGGAGGTGTCGAGCCCCCCGGAGTATGCGAGTACGACCCGCTCAGTCATGGGTTCTCTCCTTGAGTTGCAGGTGCGGCTTGTAGGCGGGTGCTGCGTGTCCGTGGGGCCCGCCCCCTTCAGCCCCGTCGGTGGTCCCGAGCCGTACCGGCGCTTAGGGGCGCCGGTCGGCCAGTCGCAGCAGTGCTGACGCGAGTTCCTCGCCGCCTTGGGGATCGCGGGAGATCACCAGGATGGTGTCGTCCCCGGCGATGGTCCCGAGGATGGCGTGGAAGTCGGTGTGGTCGATCGCCGAGGCCAGGAACTGGGCCGCACCGGGCGGGGTGCGGACGATGACCATGTTCGCCGATGCCTCGGCCGAGACCAGCAGGTCCTCGGCGAGTCGGGTGAGTCGCGCGCTGGAGACCTGCCCCAGCTCGAGGGTGTCCGGCCGCGCCCGTTGCAGGCGCTCGCCGCCCTCTCCGGGCAGCACGTAGACGAGGTTTCCGTCGACGGTGCGGAGCTTGACCGCTCCCAGCTCGTCCAGGTCGCGCGAGAGCGTGGCCTGGGTGACGTGGACGCCGCCGTCAGAGAGCAGACGCGCGAGCTCACTTTGGGACCTGACGTCGTTCCTGGTCAGGACCTCGGTGATGCGCGCGTGCCGGGCGGCTTTGGTCATGGGAGCGGAGCCGGCACCGTCGACCGTCATCGTCTGTCGTCCTCTCCCTGGTCGCCCTCGGCGAGCAGGAACGCCAGCAGGGCCTTCTGGGCGTGCCGACGGTTCTCCGCCTGGTCCCACACGACGCTGTGTGCGCCGTCGATGACCGAGGCGGTGATCTCCTCGCCGCGGTGGGCGGGGAGGCAGTGCAGCACGATGGCGTCGGTGTCGGCCGCGGCGAGCTTGGCGTCGTCCACCTGGTAGGGGCGGAAGGGCGTGGCGCGGTCGGCGGCCTCGCTCTCCTTGCCCATGGAGGTCCACACGTCGGTGGCGAGCACGTCGGCCCCGCGCGCGGCCTCCAGGGGGTCGGTGACGACCTCGACCGACCCGCCCGTGCGCGCGGCGATCGCGCGGGCATCCGCCAGGATCGCGGCGTCGGGGAGGTACCCCTCGGGTGCGGCGATGCGGATGTGCATCCCGGCGGTCGCGCCGCCGAGCAGGTAGGAGTGGGCCATGTTGTTGGCCCCGTCGCCGAAGTAGGTCAGGGTGCGCCCCGCCGTCGCGCCCTTGTGCTCCCGCACGGTCTGCAGGTCGGCGAGGATCTGGCAGGGGTGGAAGACGTCGGTGAGGGCGTTGACGACCGGCACGCTGCTGGCGGCGGCGACGGCCTCAAGCCGCTCCTGCGCGAAGGTCCGCCACACGATGGCGGCGACCTGGCGCTCGAGCACCCGCACGGTGTCCTCCGCGGGCTCGCCGCGGCCCAGCTGGGTGGTCTGCGCGTCGATCACCAGCGGCATCCCGCCGAGGTCGGCGACACCGACGGCGAACGAGATGCGGGTCCGGGTGGAGGGCTTGTCGAACAGCAGCGCGACGGTGCGGGGGCCGTCGAGGGGCCGCTGGGCGAAGCGGTCCTTCTTCATCGCGTCGGCGAGGTCGAGGACCGCGGCCTGCTCGGTCGGGCCGAGGTCGTCGTCGCGCCGGAAGTGGCGGACGGTCGCGGGGCCGGCGCCTGCGGGGGCGGGGGGCGGGGTCATGCCGTACCTCCTGTCTCGCTCGCCGGCGGGGTGGCTGCGGCGAGGATCGCGGGGAACGCTCCGGTGAACTCGAGCACCTCGGAGCGGGAGATCGTCAGCGGCGGGGCGATGCGGATGGTGTCGGGGGTGACCGCGTTGACCAGGAAGCCGTGCGCGGCGGCGTGGTCCTGGACGTCGGCGGCCACGGGCGCGGAGAGCTGGATGCCGAGCCAGAGCCCGGCCCCGCGGACCCCGGTGATCAGCGGGTGGTCGATGGCGGTGAGCTCGGCGGTGAGCAGCGCGCCGAGGTCGGTGGCGTTGGCCAGGAGCCCGTCGGCCTCGATGGTGTCGAGTACGGCCAGGGCCGCCGCGCAGGCCACGGGGTTGCCGCCGAAGGTGGAGCCGTGGTCGCCCTTGGCGAAGGCGGTGGCGTAGCGGCCGAAGCCGACGCAGACGCCGATGGGCAGGCCGCCGCCCAGGCCCTTGGCGAGGGTCAGGACGTCGGGGGTGACACCGGCGCCCTGGTGGGCGAACCAGTGCCCGGTGCGGCCGATGCCGCTCTGGATCTCGTCGAGGATGAACGCGGCGCCGGTGGCGTCGCAGATGGCGCGGATCCGGGCCAGGTAGTCCTCCGGGGCGGGGATCACCCCGGCCTCGCCCTGGGTGGGTTCGACGATCACGGCGGCGCAGGAGTCGTCGACGGCGTCGCGGAGCGCGTCGGCGTCGCCGTACGGCACGAACCGCACGTCCATGCCGAACGGCCCGAACTTCTCGCGGATGGCGGCCTTGCCGGTGAGCGCGAGCGCGCCGGAGGTGCGGCCGTGGAAGGCGTTGCCGGTCGAGACGATATAGCCCGGGCGGGTGGAGCCGGACCTGTCACCGGTACTCAGGCCCCGGGCCGCCGCGTCGGCCTTCACCAGCTTGAGCGCGGCCTCGTTGGCCTCGGTGCCGGAGTTGGCGAAGAAGACGCGGATGTCGTCGGCCGCGGCGCCCGGTTCGCCCTGCCCGCTGCGGCCGCCGGTGGTCGCGCCCCGGAGCAGGCCGATGAGGCGTTCGGCGAGCTCGACCTCGCGCTCGTGGATGAACAGGTTGCTGGTGTGGGCGAGCGTCGCGGTCTGGTCGGTGACGGCCTTGACCAGGGCCGGGTGGCCGTGGCCGAGGGCGGAGACGGCGATCCCGGCGATGAGGTCGAGGTAGCGGGTTCCCTCGACGTCCCACACCGTGCTGCCCTGGCCACGCGCGAGCACGATGCCGGGGGTGCCGTAGGTGGGCATGAGGGCGGCCTGGAACCGGTCGCGCAGCCCGGCCGCGCTCGTGGCCGTGCCCGCGGTGCCGTTCGTCTCCCCCGCGCCGCTCACTGGTTCTCCTCCTGGTCCTGGTAGATGTCCGTGGGCGCGCCGAGTTCGGCGGCCTCCCGGATCTCGTCGACGACCATGGTCCCGACGCCCTGGTTGGTGAAGACCTCCAGCAGCATGGAGTGCGGGACGCGGCCGTCGATGATGTGCGCCTGCGGAACGCCGCCGCGCACCGCGGTCAGGCACGCCTCCATCTTGGGCACCATGCCCGAGGACAGGCGCGGCAGCAGCTCCTCCAGCTCGCCGACGGTGAGGCGGCTGATGAGCTCGGTGTTGTCCGGGTAGTCGGCGTACAGGCCCTCGACGTCGGTCAGCATGATGAGCTTGGCCGCGTCCAGGCCGACGGCGAGCGCGGCCGCCGCGGTGTCGGCGTTGACGTTGTAGACGCCCTCGTCGGACCGGGCGATCCCCGAGACGACGGGGATCCGGCCGTCGGAGATCAGGCACTGCACGGCGCCCGGCTGCACGTCGACGATCTCGCCGACCTGGCCGATGTCCACCTGCTCCCCGTTGACGACCGCGTGCTTGCGCTCGGCGGTGAACAGGTGGGCGTCCTCGCCGGACATACCGACCGCGAACGGCCCGTGCCGGTTGATCAGCCCCACGATCTCGCGGTTGACCTGGCCCATGAGCACCATGCGCACGACGTCCATGGTCTCGGGCGTGGTCACCCGCAGCCCGGCAGTGAAGGTGCTCTCCAGGCCGAGCCGGTCGAGGTGGGCGCTGATCTGCGGTCCGCCGCCGTGCACGACGACGGGGCGCAGGCCCGCGTAGTAGAGGAAGACGACACTCTCGGCGAAGCGGGTGCGCAGTTCCTCGTTGATCATCGCGTTGCCGCCGTACTTGATCACGACGGTCTTGCCGTGGAAGCGACTGAGCCACGGCAGCGCCTCGATGAGGATCGCGGCCTTGTCCTGGGCCCGGTGGTCGGGGATCGATGCGATCATGTGCTGTACGCCGAGTTCTCGTGGACGTATTCGGTGGTCAGGTCGGTGGTCCAGATGGTGGCGGCGGCGCTTCCGGCGGTCAGGTCGACGGTGACGGTGACGTCGCGCGGCGCCAGGTCCACTTTGGAGCGGTCGTCGCCCACCGCCCCCTGGCGGCAGACCCACACGCCGTTGATGGCGACGTTGAGCCGGTCGGGCTCGAACGCGGCGTCGGTGGTGCCCACCGCGCCGAGGACCCGGCCCCAGTTGGGGTCCTCGCCGTACATGGCGCATTTGAAGAGGTTGTTGCGGGCGATGGCGCGGGCGGCGGTGAGCGCGTCGTCCTCGCTGGCGGCGCCGACGACCTCGACGGCGATCGACTTGCTGGCGCCCTCGGCGTCGGCGATGAGCTGGCGGGCCAGGTCGTCGCAGACGTCGGTGAGCAGCGCGCCGAACTCCTGCTCGTCGGGGACCGTGCCGGAGGCGCCCCCGGCCATCAGCACGACGGTGTCGTTGGTGGACAGGCAGCCGTCGGCGTCGACCCGTTCGAAGGTGCGGGCGGTGGCGGCGCGCAGCAGCCGGTCGCACTGCTCGGAGGTGAGCTCGGCGTCGGTGGTGATGACCGAGAGCATGGTGGCCAGGGCGGGCGACAGCATGCCCGCGCCCTTGGCCATGCCGCCGATCGTGTAGCCGGGGCCGCGCCGGAAGGCGATCTTGGCAACGGTGTCGGTGGTGCGGATGGCGTCGGCGGCGTCGATCCCGCCGTCGCGCGCTGCCGAGGCGACCGCGGTGTCGACGCCCGCCAGCAGCTCCGGCATGGGCAGGCGCTCGCCGATGAGGCCGGTGGAGGCGACCACGATCTCCCCGGCGGAGTCCTCCAGGGCGTCGGCTACGCGCTCGGCGGTGGCGTGGGTGTCCTGGAAGCCCGGCGCGCCCGTGCAGGCGTTGGCGCCGCCGGAGTTGAGGATGACGGCGCGCACCCGGCCGCCCTTGACGACCTGCTCCGACCAGAGGACGGGGGCGGCTTTGACGCGGTTCCGGGTGAAGACGGCGGCGGCGGCTCGTGACGGCCCGTCGTTGATGACGATGGCGACGTCGCGTCCGCTGTCGGCCTTGATGCCGGCGCTGACACCGGCGGCCCGGAAGCCGTTGGGTGCTGTGACGCTCACGGTGTGACCTTTCGCAGGGTGGGGGCGCCGGTTAGGGTGCGACGCCCGTCGTGGGAAGTCCGGTGGTCTCGGGAAGTCCGAGCGCGATGTTGGCGCTCTGGACGGCGCCGCCCGCGGTGCCCTTGGTCAGGTTGTCGAGGGCGGCGATCGCGACCATGCGGCCCGCTGCCCGGTCGACCGTCACCTGGACCAGTGCGGTGTTGGCGCCCAGTGTCATCGCTGTGGTGGGCCAGGTCCCCTCGGGCAGCAGGTGCACGAAGGGCTCGGCCGAGAATCGTCGCGCGTAGGCGTCTCTGACCTGCTCTTCGGTGACGCCGGGCGCCAGCGGGGCGGAGCAGGTGGACAGGATGCCGCGGGGCATGGGGGCCAGGATCGGGGTGAAGGACAGGGTGACGTCGGTGCCCGCGACCCCGGAGAGGTTCTGCACGATCTCGGGGTTGTGCCGGTGCACGCCGCCGACGCCGTAGGGGGCGGCCGAGCCCATGGTCTCGCTGCCGATGAGGTGCGGTTTGGGGGACTTGCCCGCGCCGGAGGTGCCGGTGACCGCGACGACGACGAGGTCGGGCGTGACCAGGCCTTCGGCGAGCCCTGGGAAGAGGGCCAGCGTGGCCGTGGTGACGTGGCAGCCGGGAACGGCGATGCGCGCGGCCCCGGCGAGTGCGTCGCGCCCGCCGGGGAGCTCGGGCAGGCCGTAGGGCCAGGTCCCGGCGTGCGGGGAGCCGTAGAAGGCCTCCCAGGCGGCGGCGTCCTTGAGCCGGAAGTCGGCGCCGCAGTCGACGACCAGGACGTCGTCGCCGAGCTGCTCGGCGATCGCGCCGGACTGCCCGTGCGGCAGGGCGAGGAAGACGATGTCGTGCCCGGCGAGGTTCTCCAGCGTGGTCTCGGCCAGCACGCGGTCGGCCAGCGGCACCAGGTGCGGCTGGTGCTCTCCGAGCGTGCTTCCGGCGTTGCCGCCCGCAGTGAGCGTACCGATCTCGATACCGGGATGCGCGAGCAGGAGGCGCAGGAGTTCGCCGCCCGCATAGCCGCTGGCACCCGCGATGGCCGCTGTGTACCCCATTGCGCTGACTCCCCCGCCCTGTGTCCGGGGCGCGTCGCGCCGCCGGTATCGGACCCCTGCCTTCGAACTTACCTGCACCATCATGCATGCCGATGCAATGTTATGCAAGCGACTGTATAGAAAATGACGCGCGTCACACGTGACGGGAGATCGCCCGGGAGACCACCGGGCGCAGGGCGCTGTCCCGCCTGCCGGACGTCGGGCGCCGGGCGCGATGGGAAAGGACGCGGGGAGCCTGTTCGGTCCGCGGCGTCCTCGGCGAACTCGCGCCCGTGATCCGGCGGCTCACCGCCCCGCGATGCGGCTGGCGAGTCCGGCGAAGCGGGAGGTGTGGCCGACGCGGTCGGATTCGCGGCGGTCGGCGGTGCGGTAGAGGCCGTAGACGACCTGGGTGCCCACCCAGCGCAGGGGTTCGGGTTCCCAGCCGCGGACGCGGCGGCCGACCCAGGGGAGGCGGGTCAGATCGGTCGGTGCCCCCAGGACCAGATCGCGCAGGGTGCGTCCGGCGAGGTTGGAGGCGGTGACGCCGCTGCCGACGTATCCTCCGGCCCAGCCCACGCCGGTCTCGGTGTCCAGGTGCACCGTCGGGCACCAGTCGCGCGGCACGCCCAGCACGCCGGACCAGGCGTGGGCGACCGGCACATCCGAGGCGATCGGGAACAGCCGGGCCAGCACCCGCCACAGCTCCGCGATGGCCTGGGGCGGGGTGCGGCCGTGGTCGTCCTGGCGCGACCCGAACCGGTAGGGCACGCCGCGTCCGCCGATGGCGATGCGGCCGTCGGCGGTGCGCTGGGCGTAGAAGTAGGCGTGCGCCGCGTCGCCCAGCACCTCGTGCCCGCCCCAGCCGATGTGCTTCCACATGTCATCGCTGAGCGGCTCGGTCACGATCATGGAGCTGTTCATCGGCAGCCACGCGCGGCGCTCCCCCTGCAACGTGGAGGTGAAGCCTTCGGTGGCGCGGATGACGTAGTCGGCCCGCACCTCGCCGTTCTCGGTGACGGCGGCGGGGCGCTGCTCCCCCTCGCGGGGACGGATCTCGGTGACGGCGGTGTCCTCGAAGATGTCCACACCGAGCCGCTCGACGGCCGCCGCCAGCCCCAGCGCCAGCTTGGCCGGCTGGAGCCGCGCGGCGTGCGGGCTGTGGGAGGCCAGCACCGCGCCGTCCACCTGGAGCCGCGGCTCGTGGCCGTGCTCGATCATGTACAGGTCCTCCGGCCAGTACCCCCACTCCTGGAGGTAGCGGACCTCAGCGTCGAGGCGGGCCCGCTGCGCGGGGTTGGTGGCGACCATGCGCACACCGCCCTTGACGATGTCGGCGTCGATCCCCTCCGCCTCGGCGGTGGAGATGACCTCGTCGACGGAGGCCATCATGGCGCGCTGGAGCGCGATCACCGCGCCCTTGCCGTGCGCGTCGGCCAGCCGCTCCCGGGAGCCGGCGAACTCCGCCGACAGCCAGCCGCCGTTCCGTCCGGACGCGCCGAACCCGGAGAACTCGCGCTCCAGGATCGCGACGCGCAGATCGGGCTGGGCCTTCTTCAGGTAGTAGGCGCTCCACAGGCCGGTGTAGCCGCCGCCGACGACGCACACGTCGTAGTCGGCGGATCCGGGCAGCGCGGGCCGGCGCTCGGGGAGGCCGGGCTCCCGGTACCAGAAGGAGACGCCGCCGTTGCGAAACTCCGCCGACCGTGGAATGGCGCGCATCTCGGCCGCACTGGCGAAGAGTTTCATCTCGGGCCCCCGGACTGCTCGGTGCTGATGGGTCAGCGCTGGTTGGTCGGCATCGGCGAGTGCACGCACCGCACTCCCGACGCACGTGGCCATTGCCTCGTGCGCCGACCCTCCGCACTGCCCTGGGGGTGGAGCGTGCACGCCTGAACGCCGATCAGGGTATCGGTCCACACTTACTCCGGCATGCCAGACGCCGAAGTCCGTAACCCGCCGCCAACACAGCCGTGCCGCCACGGCACGGCG
The DNA here is from genome assembly GCF_002263495.1 of Nocardiopsis gilva YIM 90087. NCBI lineage: Bacteria > Bacillati > Actinomycetota > Actinomycetes > Streptosporangiales > Nocardiopsidaceae > Nocardiopsis > Nocardiopsis gilva. The sequence goes on from NZ_CP022753.1 coordinate 4,253,058, forward strand.
TCGAGGACGCCGGTTTCAGGACGCCAGCGAGGTGTCCCGGAGCGTGCGGGCCAGTTCGGCCATCGTGCGCAGGCCGTCCTCACCGAGCGGGCGGAGCACGTGCTCGCGCAGCAGTACCACGTGCCGCGCCCGGGCCTCGTTGGCCAGCTCCTGCCCGGCCTCGGTGAGCTCGGCGTACACCACGCGCCGGTCCGAGGGACACGACTTGCGCGCCAGGTACCCCTTGCGCTCCAGCCGGTCGGCGAGCTTGGTGAAGCCGCCGCTGCTCAGGCTCACCTCGCGGGCGAGCTTGCTCATGGGCTGGCGGTGGCCGGGCGAGCGCTGGAGCCGGATCAGCACCTCGAACCACGGACCGGACATGTCACCCTCGCTGGGGTCGATGTCGCGCAGCAGCAGCGGCCCCGTGGTGTGCAGTGCCTCGTGGAGCAGTCCCCAGGCGGTGATCAGTTCGTCGTCGCCGATCTCCTGGCCCGCAGCCGCCTCGGTCCGCGTACTCATGGTGCACTCCCCGCAATCGTCACCCGTTCCCCTGATGTTAACAAGAAGCATCTTCCTAGATAAGGAAATGCTCATCCTCGAGGAAGTGATATTCCGGACAGTAGCCAATCCGGTACCGCGCCATCACCCGGGGTTCCCAGTACGCGCCCTCTGCCTCTGTCAGCTCCCTTCGTCAGTCGCCCGCGGCACCCGCCGTGCCGGGCTGCGCGCCGTCGTGCGCGGCCGAGACCGCGTCCAGGGCGGAGCGCAGCGTGCCCACCAGGTGCTCGATCTGCTCCCAGGTGATGATCAGCGGCGGTGAGACCAGCAGGGCGCGCGGCACCGGGCGCAGGATCACCCCGCGCGACCGCGCCTCGAGGAACACCTCGGCCGTGGTGATCCCCCGCTCGTCCAGGGCCTCCGACGACAGTTCCACGGCCGCCATCACGCCGGTGCCCGCCCGGACCTCGCCGACCATCGGGTGGTCGGCGAGCTGGCGCACGGCGGCGTCCAGCTGCGCCTCGATCTCCAGCGAGACCGTGAAGAGGTCCTCGCGCTCGAGGATGTCGAGGTTGGCCATGCCCGCCGCGCAGCACGCCGGGTGCCCCGCGTACGTCGTCCCGTGCAGGAAGGGGTTGCCCGGCCGGTTCCAGAACGGCTCGGCCACCTCCCCGCTGACGATGACCCCGCCCAGCGGGAGGTAGCCGCTGCTGACGCCCTTGGCGAAGACGATCATGTCGGGGCGGACGCCGTAGCGCTCGATCCCGAACCATGTGCCCATGCGGGCGAACCCGCAGATGACACTGTCGACGACGAACAGCACCCCGTGACGGCGGCACACCTCGGCCACGGCACCGAAGTACTCCGGTCCGGGCGGCGGGTAGACCCCGCCGGCGCCGATGACGGGTTCGGCGAAGAACGCGGCGACGTTCTCCGGGCCGACGCGCAGGATCTCGGCTTCCAGGGCCTCGACCGAGTCGTGCGGGATGACGGAGACGTCCTCGATCAGCGGGCCGAACCCGGCACGGAAGCGCTCCATGCCGATGATGCTGCTGCCGAACCCGTGCAGGCCGTGGTAGCCGCCGGTACGGCTGATCAGGTGGGTCTTGCCGGGGTGGCCGGTCACCCCCCAGTAGCGGCGGGCCAGCTTCGCCGCGGTGTCGATGGACTCCCCGCCCCCGCAGGTCAGGATCACCCGGGGGTCGACCACCGGCGCGTGCGCGGTCAGCCGCTCGCCGAGCTCCAGCGCGGGACCGTTGGCGAAGTCGCCGTACACGGTGTAGGCGTCGAGTCGGGTCATCTGCTGGTGGACGGCGTCGGCGATCTCCGTGCGCCCGTGCCCCACGTTGCAGTACCACAGGCTCGCCGTGCCATCGAGGTAGCGATCGCCGCTGTCGTCCCACAGCCACACGCCCTCGGCCCGGGTCACCATGAACTTCTGGGTCCGCGTGACGTCGTGCATATCGCAGAAGGTGTGCCAGAAACGACCTGGCTCCTGCTGCTTGGTCGTAGTACGCGCATACGAAGCCACTGTTGCGCTCATAGAGCGACCTCCGAGCCTTGTTATACGTGCCAACGCCACAGGCAAACACCAAGGAAAACCGCTGTTCCGCGACGGCCCGGGAGCCCTCGATCGCGGCAGATGTCAGCAGGCTAAATTGCGGACTGGGCCGGGTTCAAGAGACGAAACAAGAAATCCTCCCCGGATTTACACGGATCATTCGCGCTACCCCCGAAAGGCATCCGTGAAACTACTCACGACCTGCTAAAACGATCCGGAAAAAAGCGCCCGAAATGTGCTTGATCGCCCACGCGAACGGCCCCGTTGCCCGGTCGTGGACCGGGCAACGGGGCCGTGTTCGTCGGGACGGGCCGTCCAGGTGGACCGACGGTGCGAGGTCAGGCGGCTAACCGCGCAGGACCGCCCCCGTGCGCTCGGTGGCGGCGGCCACGGCGGCGTCGCGCGCGGCCGTGCTCTCCTCCGCCGTCAGCGTCCGGTCGCCGGCGCGCAGGCGCAGCGTGTAGGCGAGCGACTTGCGGCCCGCACCGACCTGCTCGCCGGTGTAGACGTCGAACAGCCGCACGCTCTCCAGCAGTTCGCCGGCGCCGTCGCGCAGCGCGCGCTCGACCTCGCCGGAGGGCACCGCGGCGTCGACCACGAGCGCCACGTCCTGGGTGGCCACCGGGTAGGTGGACACCTCCGGGGCGCGGACCGGGGCCACGACGCGCTCGATGCGGTCGAGCTCGACCTCCATCGCGACGGTGCGCGGCGGCAGGCCGTAGGCCGTGATGACCCGCGGGTGCAGCTCACCGGCGTGCCCCACGAGGATCTCCTTGCCCTCGCTCCCCTCCGCGGCCACGTACAGGGCGGCGCAGCGGCCCGGGTGCCACGGGGCGTGCTGGTCGGCGCGGACGGTCAGCTCCGCACCGGCGGCGCGGCCCACCTCGCGGGCGGCCTCGATGGCGTCGGCCCACGTCGCGGCGCGGCCTTCGCCCCACCAGCCGGAGGGCTCGCGGTCACCGGCCAGGACCGCGCCCACGCGGCGCGGCTGGTCGGGCAGGGCGGCCTCCACGGACGCCAGCTCCTCGGCCGTGGGGCCGCGGTCGACGCGCAGCATCGGTGCCTGCTCCGGCGCGCCGGGCTTGGGCCGGTAGACCAGGCCTGTCTCGAACAGGGCGACGTCGGCGAAGCCGCGGCCAACGTTGCGTGCCAGGGTCTTGAGCAGGCCCGGCAGCAGTGTGGTGCGCAGCAGCGGCTCGTCGTCGTTGAGCGGGTTGGCGAGCTTCAGCGTGCGGCGCCGCGCGTCGTCGGCGTCGAGCTGCAGCCCGTCGAAGTCGCGCTCGCCGACGAACGGGTAGCTCAGTACCTCGGTGAAGCCCGCACCGGCCAGCCCCCGGCCGACGGAGCGGCGCAGGCGCTGGCTCGGGGTGAGCCCGCGCCCGGCCGGGGCCCGCGGCGGGATGGAGGGGATGTTCTCGTAGCCCTCCAGCCGGATGACCTCTTCGGCGAGGTCGTTGGGGTCGGTGAGGTCGGGGCGCCACGACGGCGGGGTGACCCGGAGGGTATCGGCCCGCTCCTGGTGGTCGGCGACCTCGCAGCCCACCTCGACGAGTCGGCGGATGACGCGCTCGCGAGCGTAGGCGACGCCCGCGACCGTGCCGGGATGGTCGGCGCTCAGGGCGATCGGCTCGCGGGGGGTGCTCAGGTCGATGTGGGTGTAGCCGTCCTCGACGCTCGCCCCGCCCAGTTCGCCCAGCAGTCGCGCCGCCCGGGTGGCGGCCGCCAGCTGCAGCTGGGAGTCGATGCCCCGCTCGAAGCGGCGCGAGGACTCCGAGGAGAGCTGGTGCCGCCGGGAGGTGCGGGCGATGTGCCGGTCGTCGAAGTGGGCCGCCTCGACGATCACGTCGGTGGAGGTCATGCTGATCTCGGTGTCGAGACCGCCCATGACGCCGGCGATGTTGATCGGTCCCGACTCGTCGGTGATGAGGATGTCGTCGGGGTCCAGGGTGCGCTTGACGTGGTCGAGCGTCTCCAGCCGCTCGCCGACGCGGGCGAGCCGCACCTCGATGGGGCCGCGCAGCTTGGCGCGGTCCCAGGCGTGCAGGGGCTGGCCCAGCTCCATCATCACGTAGTTGGTGACGTCGACCGCCAGCGAGATCGAGCGCACGCCCGTCAGCGCCAGGCGGCGCTTCATCCACAGCGGCGTGGGGGCGTCGGCGTCGAACCCGGTGGCGCCGCGCAGCACGTAGTTGGCGCAGATGGCCGCGCCGGTGGCGTCCTCCGGCCCGACCACGGAGGCGGGGTAGCCCGCTCCGGGCGTTCCGTCGACGCGGACCTCGGCGGGGTCGTGGAACGGCAGTTCGTAGAGGGCGGCGACGTCGCGCGCCACCCCCCGCATGGACAGGGCGTAGCCGCGGTCGGGGGTGACGGCGATGTCCAGGACGTCCTCGCGCAGCCCGAGCGGGCCGTAGAGGTCGGTACCCGGTGCGCCGAAGTCCTCGGGCAGCACGATGATGCCCTCGTGGTCCTCCCACAGGGCGAGCTCGGCGGCCGAGCAGATCATGCCCTCGGACATCCTGCCGTAGGTCTTACGGGAGCCGATGGTGAAGCCGCCGGGCAGTTCGGCGCCGGGCAGCGCGACGACGACGAGGTCGCCCTCGGAGAAGTTGCGGGCGCCGCAGATGATGTTCTGCTTCTCGCCGGAGCCGTTGGCCGTGCCAACGTCCACGCGGCAGTAGCGGATCGGCTTCTTGAAGCCGGTGAGCTCCTCGATCTCGCGTACGCGGCCGATGACGATCGGGCCGGAGATGTCGGCGCCGACCTCGTCGACGGTCTCGACCTCCAGTCCGGCGGCGATCAGCTTGGCGGCGAGGTCGCGGGGGGTGACGTCGGCCGGCAACTCGACGTACTCCCGCAGCCAGGAAACGGGGACGCGCATCAGATCTCCATCCCGAAGGCCGAGGTGAACCGAACGTCACCCTCGACCATGTCGTGCATGTCCTTCACCCCGTGGGCGAACATCAGGGTCCGCTCCACGCCCAGGCCGAACGCCCAACCGCTGTAGCGGTCGGTGTCGACCCCCGCGGCGACGAGCACCCGCGGGTTCACCACGCCGCAGCCGCCGATCTCGATCCAGCCCTCGGAGCTGCAGGTGCGGCAGGGGGCGTCGGGGTTGCCCACGGAGGCGCCGCGGCACACGAAGCACTCCATGTCGACCTCGGCCGACGGCTCGGTGAAGGGGAAGTAGGACGCGCGGAAGCGGGTGCGCAGGCCCTCGCCGAACATGCCCGCGACGAAGGCGTCGATGGCGCCGCGCAGGTGGGCCATGGTGATGCCCTCGTCGACCACGAGGCCTTCGAGCTGGTGGAAGACGGGGGTGTGGGTGGCGTCCAGCTCGTCGGTGCGGAAGGTCTTGCCGGGGGCGACGACATAGAGCGGGAGCTCGCGTTCGAGCAGCGCGCGGACCTGGACCGGCGAGGTGTGCGTGCGCAGCACCAGCCCCGACTCCGCACCGGAGGCGGACTCCACGAAGAACGTGTCCTGCATGGTGCGGGCCGGGTGGTCGGGCAGGAAGTTGAGCGCGTCGAAGTTGAACCACTCCGCCTCGACCTCGGGGCCCTCGGCCACCTCGAAGCCCATGCCGACGAAGATGTCGGCCATGCGCTCGGCGACGGTGGTCAGCGGGTGCCGGGCGCCGCGGGGGACGCGGTTCCACGGCAGGGTGACGTCGACGGTCTCCTCGACGAGGACGCGGGCGTCGCGCTCCTCCTCCAGGGTGGCCTGGCGGGCCTTGAGGGCCTCGGAGACCTCGCGCCGTGCGCCGCCGACGCGCTTGCCCGCATCGGCGCGGGCCGCCGGGGGCAGCGCGCCGATCTCGCGGTTGGCCAGCGCGAGGGGCGAGCGGTCGCCGGCGTGGGCGATGCGTGCCTCCTTGAGCGCGTCGAGCGAGTCGGCCGCGGCGATCGCGGCCAGAGCTTCGTCGCGCATCCGGGCGACCTCGTCCGGATGCAAGGGGGTCACCTCGACCGGGTCATAGGAACTATTGGGTGCAGACATGGTTGGTTGCCTCACCGCCCTCGCCCGTCCGACGGGCGGAGCGGTCGTCACGGCCCACCGCTCAGGCGGCGGGCTCAAGCCGACAGGAATGCTGGGAAGAACCGCCCGCCGCGGCCCGCTCCGGGAACGCTTAGGCGAACTCGGGCGTACCGGCGGGCATGGTAAATCGGAACTCCGCCCCGCCGCTGGGTGCGCGGCCCACCGTGATCGCGCCGCCGTGCGCCTCGATCAGGCCCTTGACGATGAACAGCCCCAAGCCGGTGCCGCCCCGGCGCCTGCTGCGCCAGAAGCGGCGGAATACGCGCGAAGCGGCCTCGGACGGTATGCCCTTGCCTTCGTCGCGCACCGACACCGCTGCTCCTCCCTCATACGGCTCGATCACTATGGTGACAGTACCAGCGCCGTGCCGCACCGCGTTTTCCACGAGGTTGGACATGATCTGTTCGACCTTGTCGGCGTCGAGCCACATCTCCGGTAGCGGCCCCTGAACCTTCACTCGGAAGCGGTCCTCGGGATCCCCGGCGGCGACGCGCCCGGCGACCACCTTGCGGGCGCGATCGGGCAGGTCGACGACGTGACGTCGCAGCTCCAGGCGGCCGGACTCGATCCGGGAGACGCTGAGCAGCTCGGTGATGAGCCGGGTGACGCGGTCAGCGTCGGCGTTGACCGTCTCCAGCATGAAGATCTTCTGCTTCTCGGTGAGCCGGTCCCATTTGGTGAGCACGGTCGCGGTGAAGCCCTTGACGCTGGTGAGCGGGGAGCGCAGCTCGTGGGCGACCGTGGAGATGAGGTCGGCGCTGCGCCGCTCGTCGCGACTGCGGTGGGCGGCGGACCGCAGGGTGACGACCAGCCGGACCAGGTCGCCGAGGGGACGGTCGCGGACGTAGCGCGCGGCCATGAGGATCTCGCGGCCGTCGTCGAGGAAGAGCAGCCGCTCGGGCTGCCGGTTGCGGATCCCTAGGCCCCCGTAGGGGTCGGTGCACTTCCACCAGTCGCGGCCCTCACCGTCGTGCAGCGGCAGCACGTCGCGGAAGTCGCGGCCCAGTGCCGCGGTCGCGGACACCCCGGAGAGGCGGGCGGCCATGTGGTTGAACGTCGCGACGCGGCCGGTGGCGTCGGCGACGATCAGGCCGTCGGGGAGGTCCTCGGCCGACAGCAGGGGGTCAGCCGCTCCATGCGCGCCGTGAGGTCCCGCGTGACGACGGTCCGTCGAATGGTCGCCATCCACGACCGGCCTCCCCAATGCCCTCATGCGACGCCCTCATGTGACCATCCGCACCGCTGGAACGCGACGCCCTGTAGTCGGCCCTCCCCGGTGACACGTCCGACGACTCCATCGAAGACCATTACCCGCCGGTCACCGTGACTACGCGCCGGATTCCACGCCCGGTCCTCCGACCGCACCGTTCCGAGTCGAGATCCCCGAGCGTAGCGGGAACGACGGGGGCCACAGCAACCCGGCACGGCGGGGAGGTACCGGGGCAAAGCGTTACGCTCCGCAGTCGGAGAAGCGTTCTACCAGGCAGGAAAGCCGGAGTTGGCGGGACGACCCGAATTACGGGTTGTTACGCCTCTGATGCATGAGAACGCATGGACCGGAAACGGTCCCGGAATACCAGCTTGGGCGGGCGGCGTACCGGCACCCAGATGACAGTCCCTCCGTTGATCTCGGAGATACTGGGGTCAAGATCGATCGTGAGACCCCTATATCTCCGAGATCAACGAGAGGGCGAGGCGGAGGCGCGGGCGGCGGCGGAGCGCTGCTCACGCGCCGTGGTGTACAGACAGACCGCGGCGGCGGTCGCCAGGTTCAGGCTCTCGGCCGACCCGAAGATGGGCACGCTGACGGCGGTGTCGGTCAGGGCGACCGTCTCCGCGGGCAGCCCCCAGGCCTCGTTGCCGAAGACCCAGGCGACGCGCTCGTCGAAGGCTCCGGCGTCGGCGGCGGCGTGCAGGTCCCGCGGGCCGGTGCCGTCAGCGGCGAACACGCCGGCACCCAGGGAGCGCAGGTGGTCGATGGCGTCGGCGGTGGGCATACCCACGACCACGGGGAGGTGGAAGAGGCTGCCGGCCGACGCGCGCACGCACTTGCCGTTGTAGGGGTCGACCGACGCGTCGGTGAAGATCACGACGTCGGCGCCGGCCGCGTCAGCCGTGCGCAGCACCGTCCCGGCGTTGCCGGGGTCGCGCACGTGCGACAGGACGACCGCGAGCCGGATATCGCCGACGTCGGCAAGGGGGACGTCCACGAAATCGCAGACGGCGATGACCCCTTGCGGGGTCACCGTCTGCGCGAGCTCCGACATGACCTCCAGGCTCACCCGGTGCACCGGGACGCCGGCGGCGTAGGCGGCGTCGATGAGCTCGCTGTGGCGCTGGACGGCGTCGGCGGTCGCGAACAGCTCCTGGACCCCGCCGGGCGCGGCCAGCGCCTCGCGCACGGCCTGCGGCCCTTCGGCCAGGAACCGCCGCTCACGCTGCCGGAAGGCACGTTTGGCGAGCCGACGAGCCCCCTTGATTCGGGGTGACCGGATACTCGTGAACTCGTGGCTCGCCATGACGTCTCGCTTCTCCTCGTCCGCGGGACTAGGCCGCGGTCGTGGAGGAGGGGGCCGGGATGGCCTTCTTGGCGGTCTCGACCAGGGCGGCGAAGGCCGCCTCGTCGTTGACGGCCAGCTCGGCGAGCATGCGCCGGTCGACCTCGATGCCGGAGGCCTTCAGGCCCTGCATGAACCGGTTGTAGGTCAGGCCGTTGGCCCGGGCACCGGCGTTGATCCGCTGGATCCAGAGCTTGCGGAACTGGCCCTTGCGGTCCTTGCGGTCCCGGTAGGAGTAGGTCATCGAGTGGAGCATCTGCTCCTTGGCCTTGCGGTAAAGGCGCGACCGCTGACCGCGGTAACCGCTGGCGCGCTCGAGGACGACCCGGCGCTTCTTCTTGGCGTTGAGAGCCCGCTTCACGCGTGCCACTGTGACTCCCTCATAGGTTTCCGGTGCGCGCTCACCACGCCACCGGTCGGCCTTATCCGGTGTCGCCGGACGGCCGATGTCGAACGAATGTGCAGGCGGCTCTTAGCCGAGCAGCTTCTTGATCATCTTGGTGTCGGCCTTGGCCAGCGCGACGTCGCCGGTCAGGCGGCGGGTGCGCTTGGTCGGCTTGTGCTCAAGCAGGTGGTTCTTGTTGGCACGGCGGCGCATGATCTTGCCGGAGCCGGTCACCCTGAAGCGCTTGCTGGCTCCGCTGTGCGATTTGTTCTTCGGCATTGTCGCCGTCGTCTCCTACTCACTCGGCACCGCCTCGGATTGGGGTGGTGCTGTCTTGCTTGCACTGGGCACAGGCGAACCCGGCGCACGGCTATCTGCTTGTCCGGCCGGGACACGCGATCATGGAGGACCGCTGTGCCGCCGACCGCGTCCCCAGCCGTGTGCCTCCGGCCGGGTGGTCCGTTGCCGCCGCCCACCCAGGGGGCAGCAGCGGCGACACGGCCTTCACCCTCCCGCCGCCGGATACCTCCAACGGCGGGTGGCACGCTCCGGGTTCGCCCGGGAGGTTGTCAGCCCTCCTGGCCGACCTGCTCCCGCTGCGCCTGCTGGCGGCCCTTGCCGCCACCGGCGGCCGCGCGGGCCTCGGCCTTGTGCTCCGAACGGCGCTTGTGCGGGCCGATCACCATGACCATGTTGCGGCCGTCCTGCTTCGGCTGCGACTCGACCGCGCCGAGGTCCTGGACGTCCTCCGCCAGCCGGGCGAGCAGTCGGCGTCCCAGCTCGGGCCGGGACTGCTCCCGACCGCGGAACATGATCGTCACCTTGACCTTGTCCCCGCCCTTGAGGAACCGCACCACGTGACCCTTCTTGGTCTCGTAGTCGTGCGGGTCGATCTTCGGACGGAGCTTGATCTCCTTGATGATCGTGTTCGACTGGTTCTTGCGCGACTCGCGCGCCTTGACCGCGGACTCGTACTTGTACTTGCCGTAGTCCATCAGCTTGGCGACCGGCGGGCGGGCGGTCGGAGCGACCTCGACAAGATCGAGGTCGGCCTCCTGGGCAAGACGCAGCGCGTCCTGCACCGGGACGATTCCGACCTGCTCGCCATTGGGCCCGACGAGACGGACCTCGGAAACCCGGATGCGGTCATTAATGCGGGGCTCGGCGCTGATGGGACCCCTCCCTAGCTTCGTCGTATTGCTCGTGTCGGGGGTCACCCGGCCCCAGTAGGCCGTGAAAAGCGAAAACCCCGCCAGCGGTCGCAAGCGGGGTAGATCCACCGATGTACGGCGACTGTGGTGAAGCCCGAAAGGACGTGTCCTTCGACGGGCGCCTGTTCACGCGCGTCCGCCGCCCCCCGTTGATCTCGGGTGGCGCCGACGCTACTCGTCGCCGACCGGAACCTGCGTGGGCTCAGGCCCCACAGGTGGGAGGATCAGCCTCCGCTTACGTATCCGGAGCGTCACCGCACCGGATCAGGTCATTTCCAACCCTAGCAAGACTACTACAGGTTTTCGAACGCCCCGGCCGCCGGAACCGTGCTGTACCCCGTCTCACAGAACACCGCCTGGTATGCGGGATATTCCGCATGACCTCCCCCACTACCGGGAGGCGGCCCGACGGCGAAGTTCCGCCTCGCCCGCCGCGCGCATGGCCTCGACCGGGGCCTGCTCCACCCCGGTCATGAGCTCGACCTGGACGGCGGCCTGGTGCAGCAGCATCGGGAACCCGCCGACCACGGTCCTCCCGGCGGCCGGCCCCCCGGTGTCCGTTGGCGCGCCCTCGGCCACCGCCCGCGCGAGTTCGGTCGGCCAGGGGGTGTAGACGACATCGAACAGGGGGGCGCGCCCCGCCGCGACGACCGGGGCCAGGCCATCGGCCGCCCCCGCCGGGAGCGTGGAGACGACGAGGTCGGCATCGACGTGCTTCTCGATCTCGCTCAGCGGCCGCGCATCGATCCGCAGCCCCATCCGCTCCGCGGCCTCCTCGACCCCGGCCGCGCGGGCGGGGTCACGGGCCAGCACGGTGATGGCGCCCGGTGCGCGGGCCCCCAGTCCGCGCAGCGCGGCCACGGCGGAGGCGGCCGTGGCACCGCCGCCGAGCACGGTGGCCGAGCGCACCTCGGCGATCCCCGCCTCCCGCAGCGCCGCCATGATCCCGGCGACATCGGTGTTGTAGGCGTGCACGCGGCCCTCGCGGAACACGAGGGTGTTCGCCCCGCCGACCTCGACGGCGAGGCCGTCGGCCGCGTCCGCCAGCTCCAGCGCCACCTTCTTCAGCGGCATCGTGAGCGACAACCCCGCCCAGGTGGCGTCGCATCCGGCGACGAATCCGGGCAGTCCCGCCTCGTCGCACTCGAAGCGCCCGTAGCTCCACTCGCCCGCCAGGCCGAGCCCGGTATAGGCGGCGGAGTGCAGCACCGGGGAGAGCGAATGCTCGATGGGGGAACCCAGGACGGCCGCGCGCATCAGTTGTTCCTCTGGCTCTCGTTGAACTTCTGCTTGAGCCGCTCGAACTCCGCGTAGGTGTCGGCGAACTCGGTGACGCCGTTCTCCGGGTCGGTGGCCACGAAGTACAGCCAGTCGCCCTTGGCCGGTTGCAGCGCCGCCTTGATGGCGTCCTTGCCCGGCGCGACGAACGGACCAGCTGGCAGGCCCTTGCGCCCGTAGGTGGCGTAGTCGCTGTCCTTCTGCTTGCACTCGGCCACCTGCGCGTTGGTCAGGGCGATGCCGTGCAGGTCGAGCACGTAGAAGCAGGTGCTGTCCATGCCCAGCTCCATGTTCTCGTCGAGCCGGTTGTAGACGACCCGGGAGATTTTGGGCATGTCCGCGACGGACCCGGTCTCGGCCTGGACGATCGAGGCGATGGCCATGATCTCGTTCGGTGTGCGGCCCGCCTTCTTCGCGTTCGCCTCGATATCGACCTTGGGATCCTCCTCCGCCACCGCCTTGTACCGGTCGACCATGCGCTTGAGCACCTTGGGCGCGGTGTCGCTGGGCGAGATCGTGTAGGTGTCGGGGAAGAGGTAGCCCTCCGGCCCCTTCTTGGCGTACGAGGGGAGGCCCAGGGCGTCGGTGTCCGCGTAGGCGGCCTCCAGGTCGTCCTTGGACAGGTCGGTCTCCTTCGCGAGAAGGTCCAGGACCTCCTGGCCCCGCATCCCCTCCTTGAAGGTGACGCGCTCGCCGACGCGGGACTCGGGGTTCAGGAGCAGCGCGACCGCCGCCTCTCCGCTCATCTCCGAGCGGAGCTGGTAGGTGCCCGGCGACAACTTGTTGGCCTGGTCGTCGTTGAGTGCGTTGAGGAACGCGCGCGGGCTGGCTACGACACCGGCGTCCGCCAGGGACTGCGCCACCTGCGATCCGTGCTCGCCCTCGGCGATGACGATCTCGACCTCGCCCTTGCCCTTGCCGCTGTAGTCGGGCGGGAACACGTACGTGCGGGCGCCCCAGGCACCACCGCCCCCGAGCACGACCACGAGAGCCAGCGCCGCCAGCAGCGCGGTCTTCTTCTTCGGGCCGCCGCGGCCCCGGCCCGAACCGCGGGAGGCGCGCCCCGCACGGGCACGCCGACCGCGCCTGCGGGGTCGGGAGTCCTCGTCGTCGTCCGGCAGGTCGGGTGCGTCGTTGTCCAGGCTTCCCTCGGCGGCGAGATCCGCGTCGTCGGCTCGGTCAGCCGAATCGACCCGCGCAGCGGGCGCGGACGACTCCGGCGCCTCGTCAGCGCCGACCGCCTCGAAGCCGCCGGTGGAGTAGGTGGGGTTGGCCGGGTCCTCGTCTTCCTGCGGCGCGGCGCGGCGCCGACGGCGTCGGGAGGGCCGTTCGTCGTCCTCCGGTGCGGCGCGCCGCGAGCGGCGCGGGCGGTCCTGCTCCGGCTCGTCGTCGTCCGGTGCCGGTTTCCGGCCCCGGCGCCTCTTGGCCGCGCCCTTCCGGTCCTCAGGCACGGTGTCAGTGTCAGTGTCGGCGTTTCGTTTCTTCCCGCGACCGCTCTTGCGGCGCACGGGAACGGCGTCGAAGTCGAGGACGCGGGGCGCGACGGGTTCCATGTCGTCGTCCGCGTCGGAGCGAACCTGCTCCAGCCACCCCTCGTCGTCGTTGGGCACGGCGGCATAGCTGCGCCGCCCCGCGGTCTCCTCGCCGCGTGCGCGCCGACCGCGCGGAGCGGGGTCGGTGTCCGCGCGGCGACCGGGGTGGCCGGATGCCGCGTCGTCGGCCACCGCCGGGTGGGCGCCGGTGTCGGCCTCGGCGGCGCGCCGCCTGCGGCGTCCTCGGGGACGGTCGTCAGCACCGGGATCCGGTGCCGGGAGTCCCCGGTGTCGCTTCCCGCGGCCGGGGCCGGACCGGGGGCGCCGGCACGGCGGCGCCCGCCCTGGCCGGGTGCCCCGTCGGCGTCACGGGCGCGCCGGGGCGCGCTCAACGGGTCGGCGTCGGGGTGCCGTAGCCGGGGCGGTACCGACGTCGTCATCGCGCCGGTGGCGTCGGCCGCGTCCGCTCTCACCGGCGCCCGGCTGCTGGATGTGCGGACCCGTCTCGGTGGCTGTGGGAGGGGCGGTCTGCGGGGGTAACCGGTGGGTGCGGGATAGCCGCCGGGCCCACCGTCCTGGTCGGGACCGCGCCGGTGGCGGCGCCCGCGGGACGCTCTGCTCCGGGGTCGAACGGCTGAGGGGAACGGGACCGGCGGGGCCTGGATGGCCGGACGCCGGGTGGGGTGGCCGGAGGTGTCGTGGGGACCGGGCGCGGCGGACCGGGGCGGGGTCTCGCGCGGCAAGGGGTCGGCGAGCGGGTCGGGGGCGGGGTGGCGCTGCGCCCCGGATGTTCCGGGGAGGGGACCGGTCAGCGGATCGGCCGCGTATTCCTGGTCCCGTCGGGCGCGGCGCCCCCGGTAGGGAGGCTGCTCGCCGTACGGCCGCTCGGCGGGCGGCTGGCCGCCCCAGGGATGATCACCGTAGTTGTCGTTGTCGCTCATGCGGGCTCACCGATCACTTCCCCTGGGGGGCGCCCGGTCTGCCGTTCCATGTCGAGCGCGCTCTGCAGCAGTACGGTGGCGGCGGCCTGGTCGATGACCGACCGGCGCGCCTTGCCGCCCTTGGCGCCGCGCTTGCCGTAGGAGGCGCCCGACCGCAGCTGGCCCTGTGCGGTGACCGTGGTCAGTCGCTCATCGACGAGGCGGACCGGAATCGGGGCGAGCTTCGCGGCGAGCGCCTGCGCGAACTGGCGGGCGCCGCGGGCCGCGGGGCCCGCCTGCCCCGACAGCGAGGCGGGGTAGCCGACGATCACCTCGCGTGCCTCGTACTCCAGCACGAGCAGCGCGATTCGGTCCAGGTCACCGCTGCCGCGGGGGATGGTTTCGACGGGGGTGGCCAGCAGGCCGCTCGGGTCGCTGCTCGCGACCCCGATGCGCGCGTTGCCGGGGTCCACCGCGAGACGTACGCCGTGCCTCAACGAGTGGGCTCCCCCTGGTGCGGAGCGGCCGGTGCGGCGACGGCGGTGGCCGAGGCGGTGGTGACCCGAGAATCACACCCGGGGAACACTGCCGAAGGAGCGACCACGGTATGGGTGCGCAGGAATTGAGGAATCAACTCTCGGTTCCTTTCTCCCCCCGCGTGCCTGCGGGCGTATGAGACGGACGGACATAGCCGGTCCGCTCGCACGGGGATGATCGATCGCGGTGGGCGGTCTGGACGCATCCCAACGGGGTGTGCCGATCCCGTTACGACCGACACACCCCATATGAGATCACACCGACTCAGAAATCCTCTGTTCCACCGCGCGCAGGGCCGTGTCGACGGCCGAGGCGTCGGTTCCGCCGCCCTGGGCGACGTCGGGCTTTCCGCCGCCACCGCCACCCAGAACACGGGCCGCGACGCCGACGAGTTCACCGGCCGCCAGGCCGCGCTCCTGTCCGGCCTTGTTCACCGCGACCACGACGACCGGGCGGTCCTTGGGGACGCCCGCCACGGCCACGACCACCGGGCCGTCCTCGCCGAGGCGCCCGCGCACGTCGAGGACGAGCTTGCGCAGGTCATCGCCTGTCACGCCGTCGTCGACCCGGTGCGTCACGACGCGCGCCGCGCCGACCTCGCGCGCGTTGGCCGCCAGGCCGCCGGCGGCCTGCAGGACCTGGGCCGCGCGCAGCTTCTCGATCTCCTTCTCAGCGGCGCGGAGGCGGGCGACCATCGTGTCGATGCGCTGCGGCAGCTCCTCACGCGGCGTCTTGAGCTGGTCGGAGAGCTGGCTGACGAGCATCGACTCCTTGGACAGGCGGCGGAAGGCGTCGATCCCGACGGCGGCCTCGACCCGGCGCACTCCGGACCCCACCGAGGACTCGCCGAGCAGCTTGACGATGCCCAGCTGACCGGTGGCGGGGACGTGCGTGCCGCCGCACAGCTCGCGGGAGTAGTCGCTCATCTCCACGACGCGGACCCGGTCGCCGTACTTCTCGCCGAACATGGCCAGGGCGCCCATGGCCAGCGCCTCGTCCAGCGAGGTCTGGAAGTCGCGCACCTGGATGTCGCCGGAGAGGACGGTGTTGACCTCCTCTTCGACCTCGGCGAGCTCGGTCGGGGTCATCGCCTTGTTGGCGGTGAAGTCGAAGCGCAGCCGTCCCGGCTGGTTCTCCGACCCGGCCTGGCCGGTGCCGGTGCCCAGGGCGTTGCGCAGCGCCGAGTGGATCAGGTGGGTGGCCGAGTGCGAGCGGGAGACGGACGCGCGCCGGTCGCCGTCGATCGCGGCGTGGACGTGGTCGTCCACGGCGAGCTCGCCCGAGCGCACGGTGCCGCGGTGCACGAACAGCCCGGGGACGGGCTTCTGCACGTCGTCGACGTCGACGAGGCCGCGGCCGTCGCTGGCGACGGTGCCCTTGTCGGCGAGCTGGCCGCCGCTTTCGGCGTAGAACGGGGTGCGGTCGAGCACCAGCTCGACGCGGTCGCCCGCGCGGGCCACGGTGACGGGCTGGCCGTCCACGATCAGGCCCAGGACGCGGGACTCGCTCTCGTGGTCGGTGTAGCCGAGGAAGTCGGTCGCGCCGGAGCCGTCGAGCAGCCGGGCGTAGACCCCGATGTCGGCGTTGCCGAGCTTCTTGGACTTCGCGTCGCGCTTGGCGGTGTCCTTCTGCTCCTGCATCAGCGAGCGGAAGGTCCCCTCGTCGACGCTGAGCCCCTGCTCGGCGGCCATCTCCAGGGTCAGGTCGATGGGGAAGCCGTAGGTGTCGTGGAGCTGGAAGGCGTCGGCGCCGGAGAACTGGGTGTGCCCGCCGACCTTGGTGCGCTCCGCGGCGCGGTTGAACAGGGCCGTGCCGGAGCGCAGCGTGTCGGAGAAGTTCTTCTCCTCGGCGTCGATCACGCTGTGGATCGCCTCGGCGTTGGTGCGCAGCTCGGGGTAGAGCTCGCTCATCACCCGGATGGCGGTCGCGGTGAGGTCGTGCATGTAGTGGCGGTCCTCGGCCGCACCGGCGAGCAGCCGCATGTTGCGGATGGAGCGGCGCAGGATGCGGCGGAGCACGTAGCCGCGCTTCTCGTTGCCGGGCTTGACGCCGTCGGCCACGAGCATGGTGGCGGTGCGCACGTGGTCGGCGACGACGCGCAGGCTGACGTCCACATTCTCGTTCTCGCCGTACTTGGTGCCGGAGAGCTCCGCGGCGCGCTTGAGGATGGTGCCCAGCGTGTCGGTCTCGTAGATGTTGTCGACACCCTGCAGGATGGCGGCCATGCGCTCCAGGCCCATGCCGGTGTCGATGTTCTTCTTGGGCAGGTCGCCGAGGATCTCGAAGTCGGTCTTGCTTTCACCGGCACCGCGCTCGAACTGCATGAAGACGAGGTTCCACACCTCGAGGTAGCGGTTCTCGTCGGCGACCGGGCCGCCTTCGACGCCGTAGGCGGGGCCGCGGTCGTAGTAGATCTCCGAGCAGGGGCCGCAGGGGCCGGGCACGCCCATCGACCAGAAGTTGTCCTCCATGCCGCGGCGCTGGATGCGCTCGCTGGGCAGGCCGACCTTGTCGCGCCAGATGGACTCGGCCTCGTCGTCGTCGAAGAAGACGGTGACCCACAGCCGCTCGGGGTCGAGGCCGAAGCCGCCCTGCTCGACGGGGTCGGTGAGCAGCTTCCAGGCGAAGGGGATGACCTCGGCCTTGAAGTAGTCACCGAAGGAGAAGTTGCCCAGCATCTGGAAGAAGGACGCGTGCCGCGAGGTCTTGCCCACCTCGTCGATGTCAACGGTGCGCACGCACTTCTGTGCGCTGGCGGCGCGGGTGTAGGGGGCCGTCCGCTGGCCGAGGAAATACGGCTTGAACGGGACCATGCCTGCGTTCACCAGCAGCAGCGTGGGGTCCTCGGCGACGAGACTTGCCGAGGGGACCACGGTGTGCCCGTTGTTCTCGAAGAAAGTGAGGAAGCGGCGAGCGATTTCTGCCGTCTCCATCAGCGGCCGTCCTTCAGGTAGGGGGCGTCGGTTGCGCCATGCGATTCGTTTGCTCTTCCAGGCGGGAGCGCGGGGCGGCCGGGCGATATTCCCTTTCCGCTGTGCTCGCCGCGTTGCCCGTCACCATAGAGGCGCCGCAGCTCGGCCTCGCGGTGTTCCATGGCGTCCAGGACGTCCTCGTTGAACTCGCGGAGGGCGGCGCGGTGATCTGCTACGTGGCCCTCAACGCGGTCGGCGATACCGCCCGGGCTCCACGCACGTACCGTGCGGTTGAGCCTGTGCACAACATACCCGCCGATGGCCGCGCCCGCGACAAGATAAAAGAGACGCCCGATCATCGGCGTTCCTTCCTGCGACGACTTCGTACCAGGGCCACGGCCCGGCGCTGACCGACCACCCGGCGGACGGCGTAGGAGAAGGACGCCAGCTTCACCAGCGGCCCGGTGAACACCGAGCGCGTCAGGGCGGTCATGGTGGAGACGTCCTCGGTGGTGTTTGCGACGTTGGCGGTGATCTCCTCGACGCGGTCGAGGGACGTACCGGTGCGCTCCACGGTGGAGGCGACGTCGTCCAGCAGGGGCCGGGCGCGTTCGCCGAGGTCCGACACGACCTTGGTCATCTCCGACAACAGCCGTGTGAGCTTGACGAGGGTCACGCAGAGGAACGCGACCAGAACCGTCCACACCACGGCGGCGATGAGGGCGGCCAGCTCTCCTCCGGTCAGCATGAGGGCTCCGTTTGACGATCGGGGTCGTTCGGTCTCCGGGCAGGACGTGGCGGGGAATGGCCCCGCACCGCTCCCGGCACCGTGGCGTGCGCACGGTGCCCGTGCGCCCCGGAGTCTCAGCGACCCAGGCGGCTGCTCTTGGGTGGGGGCCGGAAGATCCGAATAGGGCAGACCCTATCGCGTCCCATGCGGCGGTTATCCGCTTCCCCGCTGCGTGCCCCGAAAGAGGGGCCCAGCGGAGAGAGACATCCGCGACATCGGTCGCGGAACGCGGCACGCACGGCCGCCGGCACCCGCCATCGGCCGGAACGCCTGCGGATTCCTCCGCTATCGGACGCCGTCCGGACATCGACGAACGCGGGCAGATGGCGGAGAATCTGAGCAGAGCACGCGATTTGGCTACGATTGCGCCGCCGGACTCCCATCCCCCCGGGGCACGACGGATAGAACGACAGGACCCCCATGAGCCGACGCTCTCAGCGCGAGATCTCCGTTCTGGTACCAGCGAACCTCCTTCCCCTCACCCGCGGTGAACCCCGCCGGTTGGGCCCCTACCTGGTGATCGGCAGAATCGGCTCGGGCGGCACCGGGAGCGTCTACGCGGCGGTCAACCCCGCGGTCACCGACGACCCCCTCGTCGCCGTCAAAGCGCTGACCTCGCCCCACCTCAAGGACGACGCCACCCGCGAGCTGCTGCACCGGCGCCTGGAGGCGCTGTCGCACGTCGACGGCCGCTGCTACGTCCCGCCGATCGCCTTCGACGCCTTCGCGTCGCCACCGTGGCTGGCCATGGGATACGTGTCGGGAATCCCACTGGCCCAGTACGTCCGCAGACGCGGCGGGCTGGGGCCGGGGCGGATCGTCGCACTTGCGGCCGGCCTGGCGGAGGGCATCGCCGCCCTGCACACCGCGAATGTCGCGCACGGCGACCTCAAGCCCAGCAACGTCCTGCTCGGAACGGGCGGGCCGCGCATCCTCGACTGCGCGCTGCCCGGAGACGACGAGCACCTGCGCTCGTCCGCGGCCACCTGGCTGAGCCCCGAGCGGCACGCGGGCGAACCGCCCGGCCCGGCCGCCGACGTCTTCGCCTGGGGCGGCGTGATGACCTTCGCCGCGACCGGGCGGCTCCCCTTCGGGCTGGCCGAGCCACACATCGTGGCCGCGCGTGTGGCCAACGAGCAGCCGGACCTGACCGGTGTTCCCGCCTCCCTGCTGCCGCTGGTCAGCCGTGCCCTGGCCAAGGACCCGGCCGAGCGGCCCACGGTCCGCGAGCTCATCGGCGGCTCGATCGCCGCGTGGGAGCAGACCGAGACGCACGCGGAGGAGGACGAGCGCCCGGTTCCCGGGACGGCGGTCACCCGCGTGCTGACCCGGGAGTGGCAGGGCGTCATCGAGCCCGCGCGGCTGCCGCGGGTGATCACCCTCTACGAGGGTCCGGACCTGCGGATCCGCAAGACCGTATTCGCGGCAGTGGGCGCGGCCCTGGCGCTGGCCGTCATCGGCGGGGGCGCGTGGGCGGCCTACGGCGCGCTGGGCGGGGGCGGTCGGCAGGAGGCCGCCCCGGCGACCGCCTCGCCCTCGCCGGCGAAGGAGAAGGGCACCACGGTGGTGAAGTTCGACCCCACCCTGCAGGAGAACCCGGACGACGGCCCGTGGGTCTATGTCGAGGTCGAGCACGAGGAGGAATTCGAGGGCGACGCCGGGTTCCTGACGCAGCGGGACTGGGCGGCGATGTGGGACGAGACGACGAGCGAGCGGCTGACGGCCGTCATCGACCCCGAGGCAGAGGTGCGGTGCGCCCGGTTCTGCCAGCCCGGGCCGGGCCATATCGAGGACGGCCGCGGTACCTACGAGATGACCGGCCAGGAGTTCATCGACTACCTGGGGTGGGGCGACCTCGTCATCGCCGAGGTGAAGTTCGCCGAGGAGCGGGACGAGGACGGACAGCGGCGGATCGTCGAGATCACCGAGCTGTTCCCGCAGCCTCTGGAGTGACCGCGGTCAGCGGCGCCCGATGTCGCACGCGGCTCACTGCCCGCGCAGCACCTGACGCAGCCGCTGCAGGATCTCGCCGAAACGGCGCTCGGCGCCGTGTGAGGTGGGGGTGTAGTACTCGCGGTCGGCGACGGCGTCGGGGGCGTGCTGCTGGGGCGCGACGCCGCCGGGGTAGTCATGGGCGTACTTGTAGCCCTTTCCGTGGCCGAGCTCCTTGGCCCCCTTGTAGTGGCCGTCGCGCAGGTGCGGGGGGACCGGCCCGCCCAGTCCCTTGCGCACATCGCCCATGGCAGCGTTGATCGCGCCGATGACGGCGTTGGACTTGGGCGCCAGCGAGATGTGGATGACGGCCTGGGCCAGGTTGATCCGTGCCTCGGGCAGGCCGATGAGGTCCACCGCCTGGGCGGCGGCGACCGCCACCTGCAGGGCGGTGGGGTCGGCCATGCCGACGTCCTCGCTCGCGTGGACGACGAGGCGCCGCGCGATGAAGCGCGGGTCCTCCCCCGCCTCGATCATCCGGGCCAGGTAGTGCAGGGCCGCGTCCGGGTCGCTGCCGCGCATGCTCTTGATGAACGCGCTGATGACGTCGTAGTGCTGGTCGCCGGAGCGGTCGTAGCGGACGGCATGGCGGTCGACCGCGCGCTCGACGTCGTCGACCGTGATCTCCGAGCGCTCCCCGGCGACCAGCGCGGCCGCCTCGAGGTAGGTCAGCGAGCGCCGCGCGTCGCCGCCCGCGAGGCGCACCACATGCTCGGTCGCCTCCTCGGTGAGGGCGTAGCGGCCCGTGAGACCGCGCTCGTCGGTGAGGGCGCGCTCCAGGAGCGACCGGATGTCGTCGTCGCCCAGCGATTCGAGGGTGAGCAGGAGCGAGCGGGACAGCAGCGGGCTCACTACGGAGAAGAACGGGTTCTCGGTGGTCGCGCCGATGAAGCTCACCCACCGGTTCTCCACGGCGGGCAGCAGCGCGTCCTGCTGGGTCTTGTTGAACCGGTGCACCTCGTCGACGAAGAGCAGGGTGCGGGTGCCGCGCATGCCCATCTGGCGCCGGGCGTCGTCGATGACGGCGCGGACGTCCTTCACCCCGGCGGTCACGGCGGACAGCTCGACGAACCGGCGGTTGGTCACCCTGCTGACGACGGAGGCGAGTGTGGTCTTCCCGGTGCCGGGAGGCCCCCACAGGAACAGCGACATGGGGGCGTCGTCCTCGACGAGCCGACGCAGTGGGCTGCCGTCCCCCAGCAGGTGCCGCTGCCCCGCGACCTCGTCGAGGGTCCGCGGACGCATCCGCACGGCGAGGGGCTCCTGGCTGCGCTGCGCTTCGGCGCCAGCGTCGTCGAACAGTGTTTCGGACACGTGGTCCAGCCTAATAGCGCTGCGGAGCTCCCCGTTGCGCGTCCTCATTGCCGGATCCGTGCATGCGGATGGCGAGGATCGCGATGTCGTCGCCGCGTCCCGCCGGGACCAGCTCGGTCAGGGCGGTGGCGATGGACTGGACGCCCTGGTCGTGGCGGTCGCGGACGATCGTGCCGACCTGCTGCAGGCCGGCGTCCATGGTGAACTCGGAGCTTTCCAGCAGCCCGTCGGAGCACATGAGCAGGCTCTCGCCGGGCCGCAGGCGCCGGGTGGAGACGGGGTACTTGGCGTCGGCGTCGACGCCCACGGGCGGGCCGGTCTCCGGCTCCCACAGTTCGAAGGCCTCCGAGGTGCCGACCACGGCCGGAGGCTGGCCGGCCCAGGCGGCCTGCATTTCGCCGCTGTCGAGGTCGAGGACGAGGTAGCCGCAGGTGGCGAAGACGATCTCGCCGGTCTCGCCGAGGAGGCGGTTGGTTTCGGCCAGTACGGTTCCGGGGTCGCCCTGGTTGGTGGCGTAGGCCCGGAACGCCACGCGGATCTGCCCCATGGCGGCCGCGGCCTCCACTCCGTGGCCCTGGACGTCGCCGACGACGAGGCCGACCTTGCTGTCGGGGAGCTGGATGACGTCGTAGAAGTCGCCGCAGACGCGCCACCCGGCGCGGGCGGGCAGGTAGCGGACGGCGATGTCGAGGGCGTCGAAGCCGGGGATCAGGGGCGGGAGCATGCGCCGCTGCATGGCGTCGGCCAGTTCCAGCTCGGCCTGCTGGCGGCTGACGCGCTGCAGGGCCTGGCCGGCCAGCCCGGCGAGGGTCAGCATGAGGGCGCGCTCGTCGGGGGTGGCGTGGTGCGGCTGGTTCCAGGCGACCTGCCAGACGCCGAGGGCGACCCTGCGGTCGCCGAAGATGGGGACCGTGGCCCAGGACTGCGCGCTGGTGTGGTGCAGGATCTCGGCGGCGGCGGGGAAGCGTTCGAGCGCCTCGGCCCGGCTCTCGAAGAAGCGCGGTTGCCGGTCCTGGACGACCGCGCCCATGGGGTAGGCGGTGTCGGCGGCGTCGCGGCCGTCGATCATGGCGATGGCGTCGGTCTTGCGGATCGACGCGGGGGACGCGCGGAGCACACCGTCGACGACGAGCATGACGTGTGCGGTGGTTCCGCCGAAGATCGGCACGAACTCCTCGGTGAGGAGGCCGGTGACCTCGTCGATGGTGGTGGCCGAGACAAGTTTCGCCGCCAGTTCGGTGACTTGGCGCCCTTGCGCGGCCTCGATTCTGCGCCGGTCGGCGAGGCGGCGGACCAGCTGCACGTGCTCGGTGACGTCGTCGATGATGCCGATCAGCCGGGGCTGGTCCCCGTCGACGAAGCGGGCGCGGGCGTGCAGCGCGTGCTCGTCGCCGGACTGGTCGAACATGCGGAAGCGCTGCTCGTAGTCGCGGCCCTGGTGGGAGGCCTCCAGTGCGTCGCGGACGCGGGCGATGTCGTCGCGGTGGACCTGGGCCAGGCAGTCCTCGAGGTCGCGGGCGTCGCCGGCCAGCATGCGGCCCAGGGGTGAGGGGCCGAAGAGCTCGCTGAGCCGCCCCGTCCGCAGGTCGAGGGTCCACAGGACGGCGCCGGAGTTCTCGGTGCGCAGCTCGGTGAGGATGCGCAGGGTCTCTTCGTCGGGCAGCGGTTCGCGGAAGAGGATCGCCGCACAGGAGGGGCCGCGGCGGGCGCCGTCACCGTTGTCGGCGTCGCTGGGTCTGGCGGAGGGGATCGCGTTGACGGCCTCGGCCGGGTCGGCCGCGCCGGTGCCGTTGCTGGTGTCCGGCTCGGCGGCGCTGGCGGCCTCGGGCAGTGTGCGGAGTTCGACGACCATCCGCAGGGGCTCGTTGCCGGGGACGGTCAGCCGCAGGATCCGGGATCCGCCGCCGCCAGCGGCGGACATCCCGGCACGGTGCAGGTCCCAGCCGGTGCCGCGGTCGCTTTCGGCCAGGAGCTCGGGCCAGAATCGGCCGCGCAGCGAGGACGGCGCTCGGTCCGCGAGGGCGCCGAACGCCTCGTTCGCCTCCAGGATGTGTCCCCCGCTGTCGGCGACGAGCATGGCGATCGGGGCATGCCGGAACGCCATGCCGACGTGATCTCCCAGCGTGGCCGGGTCAACGCCGGGCACTGCGGAGGAACCGGCGAAGCCACCGGTTGAGCCGGTTGTGCCGTTCACGTAATCGATCATCCCTGTGTCGTCCCGGAGGTCTCTACCCGCGCCCGTGCACGCTCTCCCCAGAGACATCCGATTCGGCTTAGTTTAGCGACAGGACCGCCGGTCCGGGCAGGTGGAGAGCGCCTCCCACATTGCGCCCGCGGTGCGTCGATTCCCTCTCCGACCGTGCAGGACATTTTATCCCGACTGTACGAAAATCAGTCATAAGGGAAAAACCCCATCGAATCAACACTTGGCGGAGGGGGCATTTTTCCGTAATCGTTACTACGGCGTGACCGCTTCCCCAGTGGCCCCGCATTGAGCAGGACCCAGGTTACGCCACAGAGCCGCCGATCATGACCCCGCACCCCGCGGGTCCCAACGAGAGATCGCGCGATTGGCGCCGATTCCCAACGGTCCCGGCCGCACCACGCACTTCGCCCCTGAAACATGCCGCAACCGGACAGCTTGCACCAAGCTTTAAGAAGGTACAAGCCTCTACAATTCACCCATGTGCGAATCAACGCCCCGCCCCCAGGGAATCTGTCGAGCGCACCTGATCGTCCGCAACTGGACCTGCCGCCTGTGCAGCTATAGCAACCCCGATAGTGAGACCATCTGCTGCCTGCAATGCGGCGCGGCAAAGAAGTAAATCCCGCACCACCCCCTCATCCGCCCCCACTGTACGCCTCTGCGCATGGCCGGACAGGGACTCCAGACGATACTTCCCCGCCTTATGGCCCAATGGCCCAGGAATTCTCGTTCCGCACCGGCAGCGCTCACGCCGTCAGCCACGCCGCGCGACCGATGTCCGGCATCGGGCGACGCGATTCCCCGCTACTCCGCTCAACTCCCTCCCCCCAGAACAGCACCAGGGGCGTGCGTCGCGACGCACGCCCCTGGTGGTGATCTCGCCGGTGGACCCGCCGTCTCGGCGGTATCCGTGCTCTCGGTCTACGCGCTCGTCCCCGGCTTCTCCGCCTTCTCGGCCTTCTCGCCCTTGCCCGCCTCCGGGTCCGCGTCGATTCCGGCCTCGCGCCGCTGGAAGACGGTGATCGGCGTCGGCGCACCCGTCAGGGGGTCGCCGCCCGACGCGGTCTTCGGGAACGCGATGACATCGCGGATGGACTCGCTGTGCGTCAGCAGCGCGATGATCCGGTCCCAACCGAAGGCGATACCGCCGTGCGGCGGCGGGCCGAACTTGAACGCCTCAAGCAGGAAGCCGAACTTCGCCTCGGCCTCGGCCTTGCTGATCCCCAGCACGTCGAAGACCCGCTGCTGGACCTCGCCGCGGTGGATACGGATCGAGCCGCCGCCGATCTCCGAGCCGTTGCACACCATGTCGTAGGCGTAGGCCAGGGCGTTGCCCGGGTCCTTGTGGAAGGTGTCGGCCCACTCGGGCTTCGGACCGGTGAACGGGTGGTGCACCGAGGTCCAGCCGCTGTCGCCGTCCTCCTCGAACATCGGGGCGTCGACGATCCACAGGAAGGACCACTGCGACTCGTCGATGAGACCGAGCCGGTGCCCGATCTCCAGGCGAGCGGCGCCCAGCAGCTCCTGGGAGGGGCGGCGCTCCCCGGCCGCGAAGAAGACCGCGTCGCCCGACGTCGCACCGACGGCGTCGACCAGACCGGCGCGCTCCTCCTCCGAGAGGTTCTTGGCGACCGGGCCGCCGAGCGTGCCGTCCTCCTGGACCAGCACGTAGGCCAGGCCCTTGGCGCCGCGCGCCTTGGCCCACTCCTGCCACCCGTCGAGCTCCTTGCGGGTCTGGGTGGCGCCGCCGGGCATCACCACGGCGCCCACATAGGGCGCCTGGAAGACGCGGAACGGCGTGTGGGTGAAGAACTCGGTGAGCTCGGTGAGCTCCTGGCCGAAGCGCAGGTCGGGCTTGTCCGAGCCGAAGCGGTCCATGGCCTCGAGGAACGGCATGCGCGGCAGCGGCAGGGGGACCTCGTACCCCAGCACCTCGCTCCACAGGCGCGCGATCAGCTCCTCGCCCACCTGGATGACGTCGTCCTGGTCGACGAAGCTCATCTCGATGTCGATCTGGGTGAACTCCGGCTGCCGGTCGGCCCGGAAGTCCTCGTCGCGGAAGCAGCGGGCGATCTGGTAGTAGCGCTCCATCCCGCCGACCATCAGCAGCTGCTTGAACAGCTGCGGCGACTGCGGAAGCGCGTACCAGTGGCCGGGCTGCAGGCGGACGGGGACCAGGAAGTCGCGCGCGCCCTCGGGCGTCGACCGGGTCAGGTTCGGCGTCTCGATGTTGACGAACCCGTGCTTGCGCATGACGTCGTGCACCGCATAGGTGGCCGTGGAGCGCGTGCGCAGCGCAGCGGCCCGTTCCGGACGCCGGATGTCCAGGTAGCGGTAGTGGAGCCGGGCCTCCTCCGAGATGTCCTGCGAGCCGTCCAGCGGGAACGGCAGCGGGGCGGCCTCGCTCAGCACCTCGATCTCGTTGGCGACGACCTCGATCGCGCCCGTGGGGATGTCGGGGTTCTCGTTGCCTTCCGGGCGGACGCGAACCTTGCCGGTCACCTTGATGCAGTACTCGGCACGCAGGTCGTGGGCGAGGTCGTCCTCGCGCACCACGACCTGCACCACACCGGAGGCTTCGCGCAGGTCGAGGAAGACCACGCCGCCGTGGTCGCGGCGGCGCGCCACCCACCCGGCAAGGACGACGGTCTCGTCAGCATGCTCGGCGCGCAGGGCACCGGCGTCATGCGTGCGGATCAACGGGGTTCTCCTTCAACGTTCTCAAGTATCTACTCATCTTGCCTGACGTGCGCGAAGTGCCGGTCCATCGCAGCGGGCGCGGTGATCACACCGATCACGGCGACCGGCCCCGGTGGCGGCCCCGGCCAGGACGGTCCGGGCCGCCGCATCGGACCGATCGCACGCACCACGGTGACCGTTGTCATCGTGTGTCATCGAGGCGATCGCGGACCTGCGACAACAGCCGGCGCCGCCACCCCGGTCCGCGCGGACGCACCGGGCTAGCGGCCGGTGATATCTCGCAGGAACGGGTTGGTGGCGCGCTCGCGGCCGATGGTGGTCTGCGGACCGTGGCCGGGAAGCACCGCGGTGTCCTCGGGGTGGTTCGCGCAGACCTGGTCCAGGCTGTGCAGGATCTCCCCGTGGTCGCCGCCGGGGAAGTCGGTGCGGCCGATCGAGCCGGCGAACAGCAGGTCGCCGGTGAACAGGACGCCGGGGTGGTCGTCGGCGCCCGGAAGGGCGAAGGCCACCGAACCGGGCGTGTGGCCGGGGACGTGCTCGACGCCGATGCGGAGCCCGGCGTACTCCAGCGTCTCGCCGCCCGCCAGCTCCACCAGGTCGTCGGGTTCGCCCGGCGTGGCGTCGCCGAGCAGGCCCGACAGCTGCGCGGCCAGGGCGGCGTCGAGCCCCTTGCCGGGGTCGGTGAGCAGCGCGCGGTCGGCGGAGTGGATGTGGACGGGAACGCCGTAGGCCGCGCCCACCTGCGCCGCCGACCACACGTGATCGAAGTGGCCGTGGGTGAGCAGGACCGCCTCGGGACGCAGGCCGTGCTCGTCCAGCATCTTCTTCAGGCCACTGGCGGCGTCCTGCCCGGGATCGATGACCACGCACCCCGCGTCCTTGGCCGGGGCGGCCACGTAGCAGTTCGCGGCGAGCGGACCGGCGGGGAAGGCGGCGATGAGCACGGCGGGGCTGTCCTCGATTCACTGTCTGCGTGTGCGGATCCCGCGGCCCGCGCGTCGATGGCGGCAAAATGGCGGCAAGGTCGCGTGGATGGGCGGGGAGACGGCGGCCCGGCGGCCGTGTCTCTCCCCTGAGGGTACCGAGGACGGGCGGACGGAGCGACCGGGTATCCGACCGGTGCGGAGCGCCGCCGTGAGCCGGTGGACCTCTGCCGGATCTCCGGGAGGTACCGCTTCATCACCATTCGATCACCGCGCGCCACTTGGCCCTTTGCCAAACGGCCCGACGATGCCATATTGGTCGTCGTCATATCGGCCAGCGTCCCTGAACGAGGTGTCCGGGACGGGCCGACATCCCGGCGCTGCGACCACTGCGTTCCACGCCCCCGGTCGACCCCGCTGAGATGCGATAACAGTAGTCAGACGACGTCGATATCCGACAGTGTGTACGGATATTGTGCATATGCATCGTCGTGTCAGTCCCCGTCGACCGGAGTGCACAACCGGACGCCGGGACCTTCAGGATGTAGGCTGCCGCGACAAACACGACCTGGCGCCGCCGCGTCAGGCACATCACAGCTGGAGGACACGGTGACCACGGACCCCTGGGGCCGCGTAGACGACGACGGCACGGTCTACGTGCGCACGAGCGAGGGCGAACGTGTCGTTGGTTCGTGGCAGGCCGGTGCGCCCGAGGAGGCCCTCGCGTTCTTCCGCCGCAAGTACGAGGCCCTGGTGACCGAGGTCGACCTGCTGGAGAACCGGCTCCGCACCACCGACCTCTCGGCGTCCCAGGCCCTGTCCAGCGTGGAGAAGCTGCGCACCGCCGTGCGGGAGGCCCACGCCGTCGGCGATCTCGACGCGCTGACGCGCAGGCTGGACGTGCTGACCGAGCGCGCTGAGGAGCGCAAGGTCGAGCAGAAGCACGCCCAGGAGGCGGCCCGCAACGAGGCGCGCGACATCAAGGAGCGCATCGTCGCCGAGGCGGAGCGCGTGGCCGCGGAGACCACGCACTGGAAGACCGGCGGCGAGCGGATGCGCCAGCTCATCGACGAGTGGAAGGCCGCGCCCCGCGCCGACCGCCCGACCGAGCAGGCGCTGTGGAAGCGCATGTCGGCGGCGCGCAACGCCTTCTCCAAGCGCCGCAAGGCCTACTTCGCCGGGCTGGACCAGCAGCGCGAGCAGATCCGCCAGGACAAGGAGCAGATCGTCGCCGAGGCCGAGGCGCTGGCCGACTCCACCGACTGGGGCCCCACGGCCGGGCGCTACCGCGACCTGATGCAGCAGTGGAAGTCCGCCGGCCGCGCCGACCGCGCCAGCGAGGACAAGCTGTGGGCACGGTTCAAGGCCGCCCAGGACACGTTCTTCCAGGCGCGCAACGCCGTCTTCGCCGAGCGCGACGCCGAGCTCCAAGTCAATGCCGAGGCCAAGGAGAAGATCCTCGAGGAGGCCCGCCAGGAGATCTCCACGATCTCCGACCCGCGCGAGGCCCGCGCCCGGCTCCGCGCCTTCCAGGAGGCCTGGGAGGAGACGGGGCCGCTGCCCCGCGACGCCCGCGACCGCCTGGAGGGGGCCTTCCGCAAGATCGAGGAGGGCGTCCGCAAGGCCGAGGAGAAGGAGTGGGACCGCACCAACCCCGAGGCTCGCGCCCGCGCCGAAGCCACCATCGCCCAGCTGCGCGACTCCATCGGTGAGCTGGAGACCAAGCTGGAGAAGGCCCGTGCCAGCGGCAACGACCGCAAGATCCGCGAGGTCGAGGACGCCCTGACGGCCCGCCGCTCCTGGCTGGCCGAGGCCGAGAAGACCCTGGAAGAGATGAGCTGAGCCGCCAGGCTCCGCGCGCTCCGCGCGGCCCGGTCCCGTCAGCGGGACCGGGCCGTGTCATGTCCGAATGCCCGCTCCGACCGCACCGCGGTGCCTTCGGATCGGGGGTGCGCGAGAGCGCGGAGCCGTCCCGAACCCGTGGCCCCTCAGGCGCTTGTGCCCCTCATCGCGGACGCGGACCCGTTCGTGCTCTCCCCGGTCATTGCGACGGTCAGCACGACGACGGCCTCCTCCAGCGCCTCCAGGCTGTGCTCGGCGGAGGGGAGGATGAGCAGGTCACCCGTGCGTCCCTCCCAGAAGTCGAGGTCGGCGGTGAGCCGTACCCGGCCGCTGAGGACGTACAGGGTCGCCTCCCCCGGGGTTTCGTGCCCGGACAGGGAGCTGCCGCGCATCAGCGCGACCAGGGTTTGCCGCAGGACGTGTTCATGGCCGCCGTAGAACGTCTCGGCGCTGCGTCCGGCCGATGACCGCGCCGCGGTGTCCAGGTGCTTCCGGGCCAGAGCGTCCAGTGAGAACTTCAACATATTCGGCAGTATCGCTGCCCAGGGGCGACCATATGCCCGACACGCCGCCACCGGTCGCGGTTGGTCCTGCGATCGTGCCACCCCGCCGACCTGGGACGGCGGCAGAACGGCCGCCGATGGCGCGGGTCCCCCGGCCGCGGACCCAGTGCGCGGTGTCCGCGTTCCTGACAGTGGCGGTCCCGCTCAGTTCTTCATCCGGTAGACGTCGTAGACGCCGTCGACCCCGCGCACGGCCCGCAGCACGTGACCGAGGTGGGTGGGGTCGGCCATCTCGAACGTGAACCGGCTCAGCGCCACGCGGTCGCGGCTGGTCTGCACCGTCGCCGACAGGATGTTGACGTGCTGGTCGGACAGGACGCGGGTGATGTCGGACAGCAGGCGCGACCGGTCCAGCGCCTCCACCTGCAGGGCCACCAGGAACATGGAGTCCTCGGTGGGCTTCCACTCCACGTGCACCATGCGGTCGGGGTCCAGGGCACGGGTGTTGACGCAGTCGCGCCGGTGCACCGAGACGCCGTTGCCGCGGGTCACGAACCCGACGATGTCGTCGCCCGGCACGGGCGTACAGCACCTCGACAACCGCACCCACACATCGGAGTCGCCCTCGACGACCACCCCGGGGTTGCCCCCCGGGCGCTGCTTGGGCTTCGACCGGGTGGGCAGGGAGGACTCGGCGATGTCCTCTTCGGCGCTCTCGATCCCGCCGAGGGAGTCCACCAGCTTCTGCACCACGTTCTGCGCGCCGACGTGCCCCTCGCCGACGGCGGCGTACAGCGCGTCGACGTCGCTGTAGCGCAGGTCCCGGGCCAGGGCGATCAGCGCCTCACCGCTGAAGAGCCGCTTGATGGGCAGCTCCTGCTTGCGCATCACCCGGGCGATGGCCTCTTTGCCCTGCTCGATCGCTGCCTCGCGGCGCTCCTTGGTGAACCACTGCCGGATCTTGTTGCGCGCCCGCGCGCTCTTCACGAAGTTGAGCCAGTCGCGGCTCGGCCCGGCGTCGGGTGTCTTGGAGGTGAGGACCTCCACCGTCTCGCCGTTGTGCAGCTCGCTCTCCAGCGCGACGAGCCGCCCGTTGACGCGCGCGCCCACGGTGCGGTGCCCGACCTCGGTGTGCACCGCGTAGGCGAAGTCGACGGGGGTGGCGCCCTGCGGCAGCGCGATGACGTCGCCCTTGGGGGTGAAGACGAAGACCTCCTGCACCGAGAGGTCGAAGCGCAGCGCGTCGAGGAACTCCCCCGGGTCCTTGGTCTCCTGCTGCCAGTCGATGAGCTGGCGCAGCCAGGCCATGTCCCCGGCGCCCTTGGACTTGCCGCTCTCCTTGCCGCCGGTGGTCCGGTCCTCTTTGTACTTCCAGTGCGCGGCGATGCCGTACTCGGCGCGGCGGTGCATCGCGCGGGTGCGGATCTGGAGTTCGACCGGGTTGCCCGAAGGACCGATGACCGTCGTGTGCAGCGACTGGTACATGTTGAACTTCGGCATGGCGATGTAGTCCTTGAACCGCCCGGGGACCGGGTTCCACCGCGCGTGGATGGTGCCCAGTGCCGCGTAGCAGTCGCGGACGCTGTCGACCAGGACCCGCACCGCGACGAGGTCGTAGATCTCCTCGAAGCCGCAGTTGCGGGCGATCATCTTCTGGTAGATGGAGTAGTAGTGCTTGGGGCGGCCGCGCACCGTCGCCTTGATCCTGGCCTCGCGCAGGTCGGCGGAGACAGCCTCGATGACGTCCTGCAGGTAGACGTCGCGCCGCGGGGCGCGCTCGGAGACCAGGCGGGCGATCTCGTCGAAGCGCTTGGGGTACAGGGTGGCGAACGCCAGGTCCTCCAGCTCCCACTTGATGGTGTTCATACCGAGCCGGTGGGCCAGCGGGGCGAAGATCTCCAGCGTCTCGCGCGCCTTCTGCTCGCGCTTGCGCTGCGGGAGGTAGCGCAGGGTGCGCATGTTGTGCAGCCGGTCGCACAGCTTGATGACCAGGACCTTGATGTCGCGGGACATGGCCACGACCATCTTGCGGACGGTCTCGGCCTGGGTGGCCTCGCCGTACTTGACCTTGTCGAGTTTGGTGACGCCGTCGACGAGTTCGGCGATCTCGTCCCCGAAGTCGGCGCGCAGCTGGTTGAGCGTGTAGGAGGTGTCCTCAACGGTGTCGTGCAGCAGCGCGGCGGCGAGCGTGGGCTCCTGCATGCCCAGTTCGGCGAGGATGGTGGCGACGGCGAGCGGGTGGGTGATGTAGGGGTCGCCGCTCTTGCGCTTCTGATCCCGGTGGTGGTGAGCGGCCACGTCATAGGCGCGCTCCAGCAGCCGCACGTCGACCTTGGGGTGGGTCGCGCGTACGGTCTTGATCAGTGGTTCGAGAACCGGGTTCATGGTCACCCCCCGCTGGGCTCCGAGTCGCGCGAGCCGACGGCGTACTCGCACGGTAGACGACGGACCAGGCGGGCCGGGGGAGGCGGGCCGTCCGGTGGGATCACCACCCGGTTCCGCGGCGGAACCGTCCGCGGCCGCAGGGCTGTCCACCTCCGGCCGTCCTGTGGCCGGAGCCGTATGGGTTTCCGGGTCCTGTTGCGCGGTGGGCGCCGCGGATTCCGCGGCGCCCACCGGACACTCTGATCTTCGCGACCGTTCTTCCTGGGGAGATACCGAGGACGCGGGTCGTAGCGCGGGTGTCGGCGAGTCGTGGCCCTCGGGCACCGTCTTGGCCGAAAGTACCTCACGTGGCATGGACATCCCTCCCGCGGCTTGGCCCGGAAGCCCGAAAAGGAAACGGTCGTCGCCTTCGCGGCCCGCCGGGTTGACGTCTGCGTCGTGAACGATCGGCTCACCAGTACCAACGCGCCGTCGTAGCTCGGTTATGCCCGATAGTCTAATGCCCGGTTTGGGGGCGTCTCCGCACGTCGGAGGGCGGACCCGGGCAACCGGGACGCCGGGCCGGGCATGCGGGTTCAGACCACGGTGAGAGCGTGGACGTCCACGTCGGTCAGCTGATCGCGGCCCTGGAGGAATGCGAGCTCCATCAGGACCGAGAATCCCACGACGGTACCACCCGCTCTGCGAACCAACTCCACCGCGGCCCGTCCTGTGCCGCCTGTGGCCAGCACGTCATCGACGATGAGCACGCGGCTACCCGGAGTGATCGCGTCGGCGTGCATTTCAACCGTCGCGGTGCCGTACTCCAGATCATAGGATTCCCGCAGCGTCCGCGCGGGGAGTTTTCCCGCTTTCCGGACCGGAATGAATCCGGCGCCGAGCTCCAGCGCGATCGGGGTCGCCAGGATGAACCCGCGGGCCTCCAGGCCGACGACCGCGTCGACGCCGTCCGTCCCGTACTGCTCGGCCACGGCGGACACCACGGCCCGCAGCGCCTCGGGGGTCGCCAGCAGCGGGGTGATGTCCTTGAACGTGACGCCCGGCTTGGGGAAGTCGGGGATATCGCGGATTCCCGCCGCGATGAGGTCGCTCAGGTCCGCGCGTTGGGTCAGCTGTTCGGCCATGATCGGGGGTCGTCTCACCTTCTGCGGAGGAGTTTCGTGGGAAATGCGCCGCTCAGCGCGATCCTAGGGGTACGCGGGGGAGGTGACCGGACGGGGGACCACCACGTGGGTCCGGAACACGGCGCACCGGCCCCGCAGAGCGGGGCCGGTGCGGTCGCCGACCGGCGTGCGGCGGTCGACCCTAGGGTCGACCGCGGCAGGTCACCGGTGCGTCGTCTCCAGCGGTGGAGTGGTCAGCCCCTGGTGTCGTCGGAGCCGCCGGGGAAGTCGGGGCGGTCCTCGACGGGGGTGTCGTCCTGCGTGCCCTGCCCGGGGGTGACGACATCGCCGATGCCGACCTTGAGCAGCCGGATCCGGGCGCCGGGCGAGATCTCCAGTTCGACCTCGTTCTCCCGGACCTCGACCACGGTGCCGTAGAACCCGGCCTTGGTGAGCACCTCCACCCCCGGCCGCAGGGTGCTCTGCATCTGGTTCTCCTGCTGGCGCCGCTTCTGCTGCGGGCGCAGGATCAGCAGCCAGAAGACGACCGCGATGAGCAGGAACGGGAGGATCATCCCAAGGATGCTGCCGCCGTCCTGCTGGGCGGCCGCTGCGAGAATGTCATGGCCCTGCACGGGGTGTCCTTCCTTACGTCTTTCCTCGTGGCCACCGCCACGCGGGCGTGGGACGCGAACGTCGCGCCCTGGTCAACGGGCGACGCGGGGCACATGTTCCCGGTCGCCCGCGCTCGCCGTTCCCTACGGCGCTCCCGGCCGCGAGGTGGGGGCGGCCTCGCTCCGGTGAGGTCCGCCACTTCAGCTTACGCGCTTCACAGCCGGCAGAAACCTGGAGGTCAGGACGGGTCCGGTGGTTCCACCGGCGCGGCGTCGGAGATCCCGGCACCGAACGCGGCGTCGGGCGGCGGGGTGAGGCCCATGTGCGCCCATGCCTCGGGGGTGGCCACGCGTCCGCGCGGCGTGCGGGCGATCAGTCCGGAGCGCACCAGGAATGGCTCGGCCACGACCTCCACGGTCTCGGGCTCCTCCCCCACCGACACCGCGAGGGTGGACAGCCCGACCGGTCCGCCGCGGAACCGGCGCATCAGGGCGTCGAGCACGGCGCGGTCCAGCCGGTCGAGGCCCTGGTCGTCGACCTCGTAGAGGGTGAGGGCGGCGCGGGCGGTGCCGAGGGTGAGGTGGCCGTCGCCGTGCACCTCGGCGTAGTCGCGCACGCGCCGCAGCAGCCGGTTGGCGATGCGCGGCGTCCCGCGCGAGCGCCCGGCGATCTCGACGGCGGCGTCGTCCTCCAGGTCCACCCCGAGCAGCCCGGCCGATCGGCGCAGGATGTGTTCGAGCTCGTCGGCCCGGTAGAAGTCCATCTGCGCGGTGAACCCGAAGCGGTCGCGCAGCGGGGCGGGCAGCAGCCCGGCCCGGGTGGTGGCGCCGACGAGGGTGAACGGCGCGATGTCGATCGGGATGGCAGTCGCCCCGGGCCCCTTGCCGACGACGACGTCGACGCGGAAGTCCTCCATGGCGACGTACAGCATCTCCTCGGCGGGCCGCGCCATGCGGTGGATCTCGTCGAGGAAGAGCACCTCGCCCTCCTGCAGGGTGGACAGCACCGCCGCGAGGTCGCCGGAGCGCTCGATGGCGGGGCCG
The DNA here is from genome assembly GCF_002263495.1 of Nocardiopsis gilva YIM 90087. Classification (NCBI taxonomy): domain Bacteria; kingdom Bacillati; phylum Actinomycetota; class Actinomycetes; order Streptosporangiales; family Nocardiopsidaceae; genus Nocardiopsis; species Nocardiopsis gilva. Next base: position 4,287,880 of record NZ_CP022753.1, read on the forward strand.
GAGGTGATCCGCAGCGGGGCGCCGAGCTCGGCCGCGATGATCATGGCGAGCGTGGTCTTGCCGAGGCCCGGCCCGCCCGACATCAGGATGTGGTCGGGGGCCCGGCCGCGCCGCTGGGCGCCGCGCAGCACCAGGGACAGCTGCTCGCGGACGCGTTCCTGGCCGACGAAGTCCTCCAACCGCTTGGGCCGCAGGGCGCCCTCGACGGCCCGGTCGTCCAGGTCGGCGTCGGGTGAGACCATCTCACGTTCGTGCTCGGTCATGGCGGAGGCGGTTTCCTTTCTCCGGGCTCGAGCCCGCGGTGGTCAGGGGGCGGGGTGGCGCGGTCCACCCCCGGCGGCCGCCGCCCGGGCGGTGGGTCAGGCCCGGCTGAGGCTGCGCAGGGCGCTGCGCAGGAGGACGGCGACGTCGGGGTGTTCGTCGGCCTCGGGGGCGACGGTGTCGGCGGCGGCCTCGGCGTCCTTGGTCGACCAGCCGAGGTTGACCAGCCCCGAGACCACCTGGGGGCGCCACGGCGCGGTCACCGCGAGGCTGGGGGCGGCCGCGCCGTCGCCCGCGACCGGGACACTCGCCGGCACGCCGAGCTTGTCCCGCAGTTCCAACACGATGCGCTGGGCGCCCTTCTTGCCGATGCCCGGCACGCGGGTAAGCGCGGCGGTGTCCTCGGCGGCCACGGCCTGGCGCAGGGCGTCGGGGGTGTGCACGGCGAGCATGGCCATCGCGAGCCGGGGTCCGACGCCGCTGGCGGTCTGGACGCGTTCGAACACGTCGCGCTCGTCGTCGTCGGCGAAGCCGTAGAGGGTGAGGGAGTCCTCGCGGACCACGAGGGAGGTGGCGACCGTCGCGCTGTCGCCCACCCGGAGCGTGGCGAGGGTGGCGGGGGTGCAGTGCACGGTCATCCCGACGCCGCCCACCTCGATGACGGCGGTTTCGATGCTCCGGGCCGCCACGCGGCCGCTGAGGAACGCGATCACGGCTTCCCTCTTCCTCTCTGGTTGCTGCTGGGGTGGTTCCGATGGCGCGGGAGGTGGGCGGGGCCCCGGCCGTCCGTCATCTCCGGACGCGCCGCGCCATCTCGACCTTGCGCGCGAACTCCTGCTGGGCCTTGGCCACCCGGTCCTGGGCGCCGCCCCGCCAGATGTGGCAGATGGCCAGCGCGACCGCGTCGGCGGCGTCGGCGGGCTTGGGCGCGGTGTCGAGGTTGAGCAGCCGCGCCACCATGTGCTGCACCTGGGCCTTCTCGGCGCGGCCGCTGCCGGTCACCGCCGCCTTGACCTCGCTGGGGGTGTGCAGGACAACGGGCAGGCCGCGGCGGGCCGCGCAGGTGATGGCGATGGCGCTGGCCTGGGCGGTGCCCATCACCGTGCTGACGTTGTGCTGGGCGAAGACGCGCTCGACCGCGACCGCGTCGGGGCGGTGCTCGGTCAGCCACGCCTCCATGCCCTCCTCGATTCCCAGGAGCCGGTCGGGCAGGTCGGTGTCGGCCGCGGTGCGGACGACACCCGCGGCGACGAAGCGCAGCGGCCGTCCGATCGCGCCGTCGACGACGCCGACGCCGCACCGGGTGAGCCCCGGGTCGACTCCCAGAACCCGCACGCGGAATCCTCCGTTGTCCTCGAAAGGGTGGTGGCCCTGGACGCAGGGCGCACGCTGTCTCGAAAAAGGGGGCGCAACGGGCATCGAACGCCCGTTCGCAGGCTGAGCCTACCGTCACGTGCGGACAGCGGGAGATCCCGACATGCGCGGGACGACCGCCCCGCGCATGTCCGGAGTGAACGGGACCGCCGCGCGGTCCGCGGTGGACGTCACGGTGTGCTAGAAGCCGCCGCGCTTGCGGATGGCCGAGAGGTCCTCACTGATACGGAAGACGACGATGAGCAGCTCCAGCCCGACGCGGGTGATGAGCACGGCGATCGCGCCGCCCAGGATGGTGCCGAGCAGGCCGAGGAAACCGCTGACGGGCTCGATCGCCATGAAGCCGAAGGAGGTGATGACGCCGCTGAGGGTGAAGATGCCGATGAGCACCAGCCACAGGATGTACAGCAGCTTGATGATCTTGGATGTGACGAACTCCCGGAAGGAGAAGTCGAAGAGCGACCCGAAGAAGCCCTTCTCCGTCGGCATCGGCTGCCCGGGCGCGCCTGGTGGCGGGGGCGGGGTGCCCGGCCCGTAGGGACCGCCTGGCGGTGGGGTGCCGGGGCCGCCGGGCGGTGGCTGCTGCTGGTATCCGTACTGCTGGGAGGGGTCGTAGGGGTACTCGCCGGGGGCATTCATCAGCCTGGTTCCTCACCATTGTTCGGAGGGGGACTGCGGACGCCGCGGCCGATGGACACGGCGGCCGCGATTCAGCGTCGCCCACCATATCGACCGCCGCCCTGCTCACGATGCACGCCCGCCGCGTCACACGCCGTCCTTCTTTCGTTGATCTCGGGGATATCGACCGAATACTCGCCGGTACAAGGTCGATATCCCCGAGATCAACGGGAACGCCGCGGGCCCCGCTGTTTCCAGCGGGGCCCGCGGCGGAAGTGCGCGTAAGGCGCCGTCAGCCGATCTTCTCCATGATCTCGTCCGGGATGTCGGCGTTGGTGAACACGTTCTGTACGTCGTCGGAGTCCTCAAGGGCGTCGACGACGCGCATCACCTTCTTGGCGTCGTCCTCGCCGAGGGGCACCTCCATGCTCGGCAGGAACGAGGTCTCGGCCGACTCGTAGTCGATACCGGCCTCCTGCAGCGCCGTGCGGACGTCCACCAGGTCGGTGGCCTCGCAGACGACCTCGAAGGACTCGCCCAGGTCGTTGACGTCCTCGGCACCCGCCTCCAGCACCGCGAGCGTGACGTCGTCCTCGGTGGTGCCCTCCTTGGAGACGATCACCACACCCTTGCGGCTGAACAGGTAGGACACCGAACCGGCGTCGGCCATCGAGCCGCCGTTGCGGGTGACCGCCACGCGCACCTCGGAGGCCGCGCGGTTGCGGTTGTCGGTGAGGCACTCGACGAGCAGCGCCACGCCGCCGGGGGCGTAGCCCTCGTACATAATGGTTTCCCAGGTGGCCCCGCCGGCCTCCTCACCGGAGCCGCGCTTGCGGGCGCGCTCGATGTTGTCCAGCGGAACCGAGTTCTTCTTCGCCTTCTGGATGGCGTCGAACAGCGTCGGGTTGCCATCCGGGTCGCCACCACCAGTGCGCGCGGCCACCTCGACGTTCTTGACCAGCTTGGCGAAGAGCTTGCCTCGCTTGGCGTCGATGACGGCTTTCTTGTGCTTCGTGGTGGCCCACTTGGAGTGGCCGCTCATGCGTTTCCTTTCACCATGTCGACGAAGAGCCGGTGGATACGCGCGTCCCCGGTGAGTTCGGGATGAAATGAGGTGGCCAGCAGAGCCCCCTGCCGTACCGCGACGATCCTACCGGCCCGTTCTCCGCGGGTGACCTGGCCGATCACGTCGACGTCGGCGCCGACCGACTCGACCCAGGGCGCGCGGATGAACACCGCGTCCAGCGGTCCTCCGTCGACCCCCTCGATCTCGATCGGCGACTCGAAGGACTCGGTCTGCCGGCCGAAGGCGTTGCGCCGCACCGTCATGTCGATCCCGCCGACGGTCTCCTGGTCCGCGGCACCGTCCAGGATGTGGTCGGCCAGCAGGATCATCCCCGCGCACGTGCCGTAGGCGGGCAGCCCCTCGTGGATGCGCTTGCGCATCGGTTCCATCAGCTCGTAGCGCACCGCGAGCTTGGACATCGTGGTCGACTCGCCACCGGGGAGGACCAGGCCGTCGACCTCGTCGAGTTCCTCGGGACGCAGGACCGGGCGCGCGGGAACGCCGAGTCCTTCGAGGACACGCAGGTGTTCGGCGGTGTCGCCCTGGAGGGCGAGGACCCCGATGGTGGGTGTGGCGGACAACGAACTACCTCGCTCGAGATTCGCGGTGCTGGGGCGTGGGCCGGGTCGCGCTGTGTCCGGCTGCCCAATTCACCAGCCTAGGTGCTCTGGCAATCCGGACACGACACGCGGCGGCCGGGCTGAAGGCGCCGATCCGGCCGCCGGATCGTGGACCTGGAGACGCAGACACGACCGGACGCGCCGACCGAAAGCGACCGTCGTCGACGGTCAGCCTCGGTGCGGCGCGCCCGGGTACGCCGACGGGGAAACGACGAAACGACGACCGGCTACCAGCCGCGCCCGGCGTAGCGCTGGGTCTCGTCGAGCTCGTCGAGGTTGATGCCGACCATGGCGTCGCCCAGGCCGCGGGAGACCTTGGCAATGACCTCGGGGTCGTTGTAGTGCAGGGTGGCCTGCACGATGGCGTCGGCGCGCTTGGCCGGGTCGCCCGACTTGAAGATGCCGGAGCCGACGAAGACGCTCTCGGCGCCGAGCTGGCGCATCAGGGCCGCGTCGGCCGGGGTGGCGACGCCGCCGGCGGAGAACAGCGGGACCGGGAGCTTGCCCAGGCGCGCGACCTCCTTGACGATGTCGTACGGCGCGCGCATCTCCTTGGCCGCACCGAAGAGCTCGGCTTCGTCGAGGGTGCCCAGGCGCTTGATCTCGGAGCGGATCGACCGCATGTGCCGGGTGGCCTCGACGACGTTGCCGGTCCCGGCCTCGCCCTTGGAGCGGATCATGGCCGCGCCCTCGGCGATCCGGCGCAGGGCCTCACCGATGTTGGTGGCGCCGCAGACGAACGGAACGGTGAAGGCCCACTTGTCGATGTGGTGGGCCTCGTCGGCCGGGGTGAGCACCTCCGACTCGTCGATGAAGTCGACACCGAGGAACTGCAGGACCTGCGCCTCGACGAAGTGGCCGATGCGGGCCTTGGCCATGACCGGGATGGAGACGGCCTCGACGATGCCGTCGATCATGTCCGGGTCGGACATCCGGGCCACTCCGCCGTCCTTGCGGATGTCGGCGGGGACGCGCTCCAGGGCCATGACCGCGACGGCACCGGCGTCCTCGGCGATCCTGGCCTGCTCCGGAGTGACCACGTCCATGATCACGCCGTTCTTGAGCTGCTCTGCCATGCCGCGCTTGACGCGGGTGGTACCCACGGTGCTCTCGGTCGAGTTCTCAACGGTGTTGGCCACGGTGGCGGACTCCCAAGTTCTTCAGCGGAGAGGGGATTACCCGCCCGCGATGCGTCGAGGTTGGTCCGCATCCGGGCTTCTTCACTCTCCATACTAGATCCTCTCCTCCCCACCTTTCTCAGGACATTTCGGTGCCTTTCGCCTACGCGGCTCGACACTCTGTCCTCCTCCGCTGCCCCGTTGCCGTCCCTCAGTCCCGGCTACCCCAGGCCGGAGGCTCGTCGTCCATCTCGAAGAACTCCGGCATGGGCGCGTGCCCGGCCAGCCGGAAGACGGTGACCAGACGGCTGGAGCGGGCCTCGCGGATGCTCGCGACGCCGTCGTTGTAGAAGCGCCGCGCCAGGTGCACGCGCTTGGCCGCGGCCTCGACCTCGGCCAGCAGGTCGTCACCGGCGGGGTCGCGGACCGCCGCCATTGCCTCGGTGAAACCGGGCTGGTCCACCACCGCGCGCAGCGCCCGCGACAGGTTGCTCTCGGCCATCTCCCGCGCGGCGCGGTCGGTGGCCCGGCGCGCCTTGCCCGCGGCGTCGGCCAACAGCACCGCGGAGGCCGGCTCCAGTTCGGCCGCGGAGGCGAGCTCCAGGACGACGGCGCCGCGTCGTTCCAGCGCGGCGTCCAGGGCCGCCTGCGCCGTCTCCACGCGGGTGTGCAGCCGGTCCAGCCGGCCGGCCCGCCAGGACATGTAGAAGCCCGACAGCACCAGCAGCGCGAAGACCGCGGACACGGCGGCCAGCAGCTCGGCCATCCGCCTATGCCTCCTCTCGCCGTCCCGCCGTCACCGGCCCGACCGCGGCACCGGCCAGGACGGTCTCATAGACCCGCAGCACGTCCTCGGTGACCGTGCGCCAGTCGTATCCGCGCACCGCGGCGCGCGCCGACGCCGACAGGGCGCGGCGGCGCGACGGCGAGTCGAGCAGCTCGGCGGCGCCTCCGGCCAGGGCGGCGGAGTCGCCGACGGCGAACAGGCGGCCCGCCTCGCCGCCGCGCAGGACGTGCCGGAACGCGGGGATGTCGCTGGCCAGGATGGCGGCTCCGGCCGACATCGCCTCGGTGAGCACGATGCCGAAGCTCTCCCCGCCCAGGTTGGGGGCGCAGAACAGGTCGACCGAGTGGTAGGCGCGGACCTTGTCCTCGTCGTCGACGCGTCCGAGCATCTCCACCCGGTCGCGCAGGTCCACCGGGACGCGGCTGAGCGCCTCGCCGGCGTCGCCGGGTCCGGCGACGAGCAGGCGCAGCCCCGCACGTTCGCGCCCCAGGGAGGTGAACGCGTCCAGCAGCACACCCAGTCCCTTGCGCGGCTCGTCCAGGCGGCCCACGAAGCCGATCGCGCCGCCCGCGCCGGGCCAGCCGTCCAGCGGCTCGGCCTTCTCGAAGCGCTGCACCGCGACCCCGTTGGGGATGAGGACCGCGTCGCCGCCGAGGTGCCCGACGAGTGTTTTCCGGGCGGCTTCCGACACGGCGATCCGGCCGCTGATCTTCTCCAGGGCGGTGCGCAGCGCGGCGGCCGACACCGACATCGCGCGCGAGCGGGGGTTGGAGGTGTGGAACGTGGCGACGATCGGGCCGTCGGCCACCCAGCAGGCCAGCAGGGACAGGCTGGGGGCGGCGGGTTCGTGGACGTGCAGGAGGTCGAACTCGCCGTCGCGGATCCAGCGCCGCACGCGGGCCGCGACCCGGAAGCCGAACGCGAGTCGCGCCACCGACCCGTTGTAGGGCACGGGGACGGCGCGTCCGGCGGGGACGATGTGGGCGGGAAGTTCGGTGTCGGAGTCGCACGGGGCCAGGACGGAGACCTCGTGGCCGAGCTCCATGAGGGCTTCGGCGAGGTCGCCCACGTGCTGCTGGACGCCCCCGGGGACGTCCCACGTGTAGGGACAGACCAGGCCTACGCGCATCCCGTCACCGCCTCCGGCCGACGTCGTCATCGCGCGGCGGGGCCGGATCCGCCGACACGTCGGGGGCTGCTTCCACGGTAGTCCCGGAGAGCCCCGCACGCCCGGCAGCCGGGCCGGTGTCGGGCGAGTCGAAGGGAATCGGGTGCGCGCCGGACAGGTCCGCGGTGAACACGCGCTGCAACATGTGCCAGTTCTCCGGGTGCTCGGCGATCGCGCCCTCGAACTCCTCGGCAAGCCGCTGCGTCAGCGCACGGACCTTGGACTCGCGGTTGCCCTCCACGGGCTGGGGGATCTCGTCATGGATGTGGATGAGCATGGCATCGTCCTCGTACCACAGGGACACCGGCAGCAGCGCGGCACCGGTGCGCTCGGCCAGGGCGGCCGGGCCGACGGGCATGCGCGCGGGCTCGCCGAAGAAGTCGACCTCGACCCCGTTACGTGTAAGGTCGCGGTCGGCGAGCAGGCAGACCAGGCGACCGTCGCGCAGCCGCCGGGCGAGCGTGCCGAAGGTGTCGCCGTCGCCGCCGGTGAGCGGCAGCACCTCGATGCCGATGCTGGCGCGGAACGCCATGAAGCGCTGGAAGAGGCGTTCCGGGCGGACGCGCTGGGCGACGGTGGTGGGCCGGATGCCATACATCGCGATCCACGCCCCGGCGAGATCGTAGTTGGCCATGTGCGGCAGCGCCCCGACGACGCCCCGGCCACGGCCGAGGTTCTCCTCGACCTTCTCGATACCGGTCACGTGCACGCGCCCCATGACCTGTTCCCGGGGCATCGCCGGAAGGCGGAACATCTCGTAGTAGTAGCGCATGTAGGAGCGCATGGTCGCGCGCGAGAGCGCGCGCAGCTGGGACAGGGTGATGTACGGTCCAGCGACCCGCCGCAGGTTGGCCTCCAGCTGCTGGACACCGGCGACCCGCTTGCGCCAGGCACGGTCGGCGATCCGGTCGAACACGTGCCGTCCGGCCCCCTCGGGCACCTTGCGGATCAGTGCCCAGGCCGCGGTGAATGCCGCCGCGGAGGTCCGTTCATCCATCGCCCGTCTCTGCCTCTTCCCTCGTCATGGGTGGTGGTGAATGCCGCGCCATCCTCGCCCCCTCCGGGAACAGCTTCAGGGACGCGCCGCACCGCTGGTGAAAGCTCAGTCGTCGGGGGGCTGGGTCAGGCGTTCTCGGAGTCGCCCGCGTGCTGGCGCGGCGCGGTCAGCCTGGCCCGTGTCTCGACCAGGCGCTGGGCGATGGTCACCGCGCTGAGCGCGGCCAGCACCCACAGGCCGCCCGCCAGGACATAGGGGACGCCCAGGCCGCCCAGGCCGGCGGCGACGAGAACGAGGATGAGGCGCTCCGTGCGCTCGGCGATGCCCACGTCGCAGTTGGCGCCCAGCCCTTCGGCCCGGGCCTTGATGTAGGAGACGCCGAACCCGGCGATCATGCAGAACAGGGTCAGCCCGGCCAGGACCGGGTCCTTGCCCTCGCCGATGAACCACCACAGCAGTCCGGCGAAGATCGCGGCGTCGGACAGCCGGTCCAGCGTGGAGTCGAGGAAGGCCCCCCACTTGCTGTCGGCGCCCGTGGAGCGCGCCACGGCACCGTCCAACATGTCGAACAGCACGAACACCGTGACGACGATTGTGCCGACGTAGAGCTCGCCGCGCGGGTAGAAGTACATCGAGCTCGCGACGACACCGATCGCCCCGATGATGGTGACCGTGTTGGGGGTGAGGCCGATGCGTGCGAGCCCCTGCCCCACGGGGCGGGTGACTCGGGCGACGGCAGGACGCAGGATTCGCAGCATGACTTCTCTAGATCCTAGAGCGGATGGTCCGTGACACGCGGGGTGCGCCACGCTCACCGTGGGGTGCGCGTGTCTCCCCTCACTCGGGCGGACGGATCCGGCAGGCGGCGGTCCCACCCGGCATCCGGTGGCGGTTGGCCGCCACCCAGCGGTAGGCGATGGCGCCCACCGCACGCAGCGGGCCGGTCCGCAGCAGGAGGCCGAGCGGTCGCCACACGCGCCGCGGCGACGCGAGCAGGAGCACGGCGACGGCGTCGATGCCGCCCCACACGCGGCGCCCGTCGGGGTGCAGCACCAGGATCTCGCTCTGGGCGCGGCTCGCCAGCTCATCGCTGAGGCCGCCGTCCTGAAAGGGCACGGCCACGATGTCGGGAACCACGTGACGCAGCGCGAACTCCACGCACGAGCTGCAGAAGGCGCAGTCGCCGTCGAAAACCAGCACCGGTGTGGACATGCCGCCTCCGTCGTCCGACCGTCTCTTAGTGTTCTGGCCAGTGCTCGGCCAGTGCCGCGCGGGTCTGGGCCAGCATCTCCGGCAGCACCTTGGTCTGGCCGATCACCGGCATGAAGTTGGTGTCGCCTCCCCAGCGGGGAACGATGTGCTGGTGCAGATGCGCGGCGATGCCCGCGCCCGCGGGCGTGCCGAGGTTCATCCCCACGTTGAACCCCTGCGGTCCGGCGGACCGGCGCAGTGCGGTGATGCCGTCCTGGGTCATCGCGGCGAGTTCGGCGGTCTCGGCCTCGTCCAGCTCGGTGTAGTCGGCGACGTGCCGGTAGGGGCAGATCATCAGGTGCCCGCTGTTGTAGGGGTACAGGTTGAGCACCGCGAACGTGGTCTTCCCGCGGGCCACGACGAGGCCTTCCTCGTCCGGCAGCCCCGGCGCGCGGCAGAACGGGCAGCCGTCACCGGCGGCCGACGTCTTGGGCTTGTCGCCCTTGATGTAGGCCATGCGGTGCGGTGTCCACAGGCGCTGGAAGCCGTCGGGATCCACGGCGCCGCCCGAGACGTCCTCCCGCTCCGACCCGCTCATCGCCCGCTCACCCCATCGAATTCGCTCATGCCGTCATTCTCCCGCTGCTTGGCGGTTTCCAGCATAGGAGGCCCCCGCTGCCCCATGCGCCACAGGAGGCCACGGTTCCGCCACGGTTGACGGTCACGCGCCCAGGAGGGTGCGCAGATGGCGCGGGGAAGGAGAGCCGTGGGCGAGCATCGCGTCGTGGATCTCCCGCGGATCGGCGCCGGGGCTCGCCTCCTTAAGGTCCCGGGCGAGGTCGGCGACCTCGCGATAGCCCACGTAGTAGGTGGACAGCTGGGCGCTGGTGAGCTGGGCCCGGCGCCACTTGCCGGCGGCCTCGCCCTCCTCCTGGTGGCCGCGCTCGGTGAGCAGCGCCATGGCCTCGGACTCGGTGAGCCCGAGCGCGTGGGTGCGCACGTCGAGGATCGCGTTGATGATCATCCGCAGCCGCATCTTGAGCTGGATCAGCCGCAGCGCGAGGTTGTCCCGCTCGGCGCCCTCGGCCCAGCCGTGCCCGGCCAGGACCTCCTCGGTGTAGACGGCCCAGCCCTCGACGAACGTGCCGCTCATCAGGGCGCGACGGATACGGGTGCCGCCCTCGTATCCGGCGGCGTGCGCCAGCTGCAGGGCGTGGCCGGGAACGCCCTCGTGCACCATGAGGTTGCGCAGCATGGTGGCGTTGTACTCGCGGTAGAAGGAGTCCTGCCGCTCGGTCGTCCAGTCGGCGGGCGGGGGCGCGACGGCGATGAGCGTCGGCTCGCCCGTGGTCGGCGACAGCGGGCCGGGCGGGTCGCAGTAGGCGACGGCCACGCCGCGCCGGGACTCCGGCATGGTGATGACCTTCACCGGGTGGTCGGGGATCGAGGCGAGGTCGATCTCGCGCATCCGGCCGAGCAGGTGGTCGAAGGCCTCCTCGGCCAGTGGCCGGATGGTGTCGGCGCTGGTCGCGGTCGCGGCGGCGATCCGGTCGAGCACCGCGCGGACCTGCCCCTGGTAGCGAGGCGTGCCGTCGTACTCGGCCGCGGCCTCGGCGATCTCCTCCTCGGTGGCCAGCAGATCGCTCTCGGCGCGGGTCAGCAGCGCCTCGCGGGAGATCTCGGAGTCGAGGGTGTACCAGAGCTGTGCGGCGTAGGCGCGCTCGCCGAGCCGGGGGTCGGCGGTGGCCCCGTCGAGGCGCGTGCGGAGCCAGTCGATGTGCTCGCGCACGGCGGCCACGGCCCGCTCGCGCGCGGCGCCGACCTGCGCCCGGAGGGCAGGGGCGTCGTCCAACAACGCGTCGACCTCGCGGCCGAGCATCGCCACCGCGCCCTCGGCCTGGGCGATGGCGGTCTCCACGTGGACGCGCGGCATGCCGGGGCCGCCGTCCAGGCGGGTGCGCGCGGTCGCGAGGAAGTCGGGCACGGCGTCGCAGCGCGTGGCCAGCGCCGTCAGCCGCTCCTCCAGCGGCTGCGAGGAGCGGACGATGAGCCCGTAGAGGGCGTCGCCCGGCAGCTGGAGGAGGGGGTCCCAGGTGTGCGGCCGCAGCTCGGTGAGCCGCCACAGGTCGGCGGAGACGCGGTTGCGCAGCATCTCCAGGTCCACCCGGTCGGCGGCGGGCAGCAGCAGGTCGTCGATCTCGTCGAGCGCGCCGAGGGCGTCGCCCAGCATCCCCGCGCGGCGCGCGTCGGCGTCGGCGGAGTGGTCGGTGAGCCGGTCGGCGAACCGGTGGTCGCCCAGTTCGCTCGCCCATTCGGGGGACTCGGCGAGCAGCGCGTCCAGCACGCGCTCCCCGACGTCGTGAAACCGGTCGGTCATGGCATTGGCGCCGGGGTCGGGCTGCCCCTGCGGAACGTTCTCAGTCATCGCCGTTCATCCTGCCCTGTCCGGGGGCGCGTCGCACATCCCCAGGTTGGTCCGCCCACGTTGGTCCGCCCACGTTAGTCTGCTACGCCGGAGGAGGGCCCGACCGGCGGGTGAAGGGGAGAAAAAGGAAAGGCGTGTCATGCGCGCGACACGAATCGTCGATCTGAGCCGCCCTGTGGGTCCGGACACCCAAGTCTTCCCTGGCGACCCGGAGCCGTCACTGGAGTCGTCGGCGACCGTCGCCGTCGAAGGGTTCAACTTGACGGAGCTGCACCTGACGTCGCAGACCGGGACGCACGCCGACGCCCCGTTCCACTTCCTCTCCGACGGAGCGCGGCTGGAGGAGCTGCCGCTGGAGCTGTTCTGCGGCCCCGCGGTGGTGGTGGATGTCACGGGCAGAGCGGACCGCTCCCCCATCACCCGGGCCGATCTGGCGCCATGGGGGGAGGAGTTCGGGCCGGGGGTGATCGTGCTGCTGCGCACGGGCTGGTCGGCCTATTACCGGACTGAGCGGTACTTCGACCATCCCTACCTGGACGGTGACGCCGCCCGGTGGCTGGTGGGGTTGGGGGTGCGCACGATCGGCGTGGACGCGCTGAGCCCCGACGAGACGCCCTACGGCGGCCACGAGGGCAGCGGATGGGACGCGCACCTCGCTGTCCTGGGCGCGGGCGGGACCATCATCGAGAACCTGTGCGATCTGGACCGGATCGATTTCCCCGACCCGGTGTTCAGCGCGTTTCCGATCCGCCTCGCCAGCGGCGACGGCGCGCCCGTTCGGGCGGTGGCGATGCGCATGGCGGCGTGACGCGAGGGCGATCGAGTGAGCGAAGTCGTCGATCCCCCACGGCCGCAGGCCCGACAGGATCGGCGGCGAAGCAAACGAAGAGCCCGAGCGCACAAAAGGCACTGACGCGAGGGCGATCGAGTGAGCGGAGCCGTCGATCCCCCACGGCCGCAGGCCCAACTGGATCGGCGGCGGAGCAAACGAGGAGCCCGAGCGCACAAAAAGCACAGACGCGAGGGCGATCGAGTGAGCGGAGCCGTCGATCCCCGACAGCCGCAGGCCCAACTGGATCGGCGGCGAAGCAAACGAAGAGCCCGAGCGCACAAAAGGCACTAAGGTGATGGGGGGCGGGCGTCGTCCTGCCCCCTGTCCCGCCTCGTTCGTCACGTCCCGCAGGAAGGACCATGCTCCCGGGCTCTGGTTCTCCCAGGAGCACAGCGTCACCGCCAGGAGCTCTGGCCTCCGGTGGAGGTCGGCTGACCAGCGCCACCCGGGTCGCCCACAGTGATGGCGTGCTCGACCAGGGTGATGAGCGTCGACTTGGTGGACGTGCGGTCGCGGGCGTCCACCTGGACGATCGGGATCTCCGGGCTGAGCGTCAGCGCATCGCGGACCTCGTCCGCGGCGTGCGGGTAGTAGCCGTCGAAACCGTTGATCGCGACGATGAAGGGCAGGCGTGCCTCTTCGAAGTAGTCGATCGCGGGGAAACAGTCGGCGAGCCGGCGGGTGTCGACCAGGACGACGGCGCCGATGGCGCCCTTGACCAGGTCGTCCCACATGAACCAGAACCGGTGCTGACCAGGCGTACCGAACAGGTAGAGGATCAGGTCCGAGTCCAGGGAGACCCGGCCGAAGTCCATGGCCACGGTGGTGGTCTGCTTGTCCGGCGTCTTGGCGAGGTCGTCGACCCCGACACTCGCGCTGGTCATGACCGCTTCGGTGGTCAGCGGCACGATCTCGGAAACGGAGCCCACGAACGTCGTTTTACCGACACCGAAGCCTCCGGCGACAACGATCTTGACCGACGTCATCGCGCTCGCCGAAGCACCGCCCCCATCGGCCGCGCTAGAGCTTGCGAAGTCCACTGAGCACCCTTTCAAGCAGGTTGACGTTGGGCCGGCTGTCGGTGTTGAGCGACGAGCGGATCTGGACCAGACCCTGCTCGGACATGTCCGCGACGAGCACCCGGGCGACACCGAGCGGGATCCGCAGCAGCGCGGAGATCTCGGCCACGGAGCGCCACTCCCGGCACAGGTCACTGATCGCCTGGCACTCGGGTGTCAGGGTGCCCTGTTCGTTGCGGGCCGTCGCCGTCGACGAGATCAGGGCCTCCAGCGGCAGCTGGGACTTCGGCTTGGTCCGTCCCTTGGTGACAGCGTAGGGCCGGACCAGCGAGCTGGGGCCGTTGGGAGCCGCCGGCCGTGGTTGTTGGTCGACTGATTGCTGGCTAGGTCGTGGAACATCTCCGCTCGGACCGTCCGCCAGCGCTCTGTGGGCACTGACGGCTTCTTGTCCGAACCACGAGGCGCTCCCGGCATCTCGACTGTGAGGTGCCACCACTTCCTCCTGTCCGTGGTGGTTCAGTGGATTCACGAGGTACGCGCCGCCGGAGTCAGTGCCCGCCCGGTTCGCTCGACGAGCAGGGTCATCTCGTAGGCGACCAGCCCCAGATCGCAGTTGGCCGAGGCAAGGGCGGCGAGGCAGGAGCCGTCACTGATCGACATGATGAGCAGCAGCCCGCGCTCCATCTCGACGACGGTCTGGGCGACCGCCCCGCCTTCGAAGACGCGCGAGGCACCCTGGGTCAGGCTGGACAGCCCCGAGGCGATCGCCGCCAGCTGGTCCGCCCGGTCCGCGGGGAATCCGGACGATGCCGCGAGCGGGAGCCCGTCCGAGGAAACGACGATCGCGTGGGCGACGTCCGGCACACGGTTTGCGAAGTCAGTGATCAGCCAGTTGAGCTCATTCACCGGTTGACTCATCTGCTCTCCTGTCCGTCCCGGCCTTCGCGCGGGCCACCCAAGCAGGGGCCGCCAGTCAGCCAAGTGTTCTTCGATAGTGACTTTATGGGGAACGAATGTCCTGGAAGTGCGGATGATGCTAATTCATGGCCCATCCGTGATCTTCGGCCGCCCCGCGTTCCGGGTCCGCGGACCCGGACGCAGCGGGCCGGATGATGACCGGCCGAGGTCGCACTGGGCACTGCTCACTTCTCCTCTGACGACCGGCCGCCACCCTGCTGACGTCCTTCTTGGACGCCCTTCTGCAACCCGGCGAACCGGTTTCGGACCCGGTCGGCGGACCGGGCGGGGATCTGCCGAACGTTGTCCGGTTGGGGAACCGTACCGGGCACAAGGTTTGCCTTGGGAACGCGTTTTGGCAACCCCGATGACGTCAACCCGCCCGCCATGGGCTCGGCCGCGGAGCGCGCGGCCTGCCAACCGCGGTCGGCGTCCGAGCGCCATTCGTCCTCGGGCTGCGGTTCGGGAGTGGTCTCCCTCGGTGCCGAGGATCCGGGCGTGGCCTGCGGCATCGCAGCGGCCGGAGCCTCGTCGGCGACGGCGCCGTTGGTCTCGCCCATGCTGGCCATGGGGCCGGTCTCCGGCTCGGCCGCGGTGGGGCCGCCGCTGCGGCGGCGGAACCAGTTCGACTCGATCGCGTCGAAGATCGGCAGTGCCTCGCCGCCGCCGTCCGGCGACGGCGGGACCACGGTGCTGTGCCCTGCTCCGCCATTGCCGTAGCGGCGGGACAGGTAGGCGGTGGAGCCGTAGCCCTCGCGCGAGTCGGGCTCGGCGACCGGGCGGGGCTCGGGCTGTTCCGAGCCGTGCGCCCACGGGTCGACCACCGGCTCGCGCTCACTGCGCCAGTCGTCGGCCCTGTCCGGCGCCGCGGAGGCTCCGGCCGAGGTCCACCCCGGGGCGGGGGGTTCCGGAGCCGCAGCGGGCGGCTCGGGCGCGGCGGACGGCGGCTCGGCGGGCGGCGCGGACTCGGCCGGGAACGCCCCGGTGTCGCCCGCGCCGAGGCGGTCGCCGCCGAAGGCGTCGAAGCTGGACGGGGTCGACTCGCCGCCGAACGCGTCGCCCGTGAAGGAGTCCGCGGACCACTGCGAGGGGCGCTCCTGCGGGGTCTGGGGCCCCGTGCCGAAGCTCCCAGTGGTCGAGGGGTCGGCGGACGGCGCCGCGGGCCACTCCTCCGACACCGCCGGGGGCTCGGGTGCCGGGGGCGTGCTCGGGGGCAGGGACGGCGACTCCATCGGGGTGGACGGCCCGGTGTTCCACCCGGCGCCGCCCCACAGGTCCTCGCCGCTGGGCGGGTGCTCGTCGGACCGGGTACCGGCGCCGGGCTGCCGCTTGGGCAGCCGGGAGCGGCTCTCCTCGCCCGAGTCGCCCGTCTGCCAGATGTCGCCGGGCTCGGCGGGCGCGGGGTTGGCCGCGAAGGCGGCCGTGGCCTCGGCGTAGGTGTCGGGGACCGGCGGCAGGGCGCTCGGCTGGCCGCCGGTGGGCTCGACCGGCGTGATCAGCAGGTCCGACGGGAAGACCGCGGTGGCCGTAACACCGCCGTTGTGGGCCGGGTGCAGGCGCACCTGGATGCCGTGGCGGGCGGCCAGGCGGCTGACCACGAACAGGCCCATGCGGCGGGAGACGGCGACGTCGATGACGGGCGGCTGGGACAGGCGCTCGTTGATCTCGGCGAGCTCGTCGGCCTCCATGCCGATGCCGCTGTCGGTGACCTCGACCCGCACGCCGCCGTTGTCGAGGGCCTCGGCCTCGACCGAGACCTCGGAGTCGTTCGGGGAGAAGGAGGTGGCGTTCTCCACCAGCTCGGCGACGAGGTGGATGACGTCGTTGACGGGGCGGCCGAGCACCGAGATGTGCGAGGGGGCGCGGACGTTGACGCGCTCGTACTGTTCGACCTCGGAGGAGGCGGCGCGCAGCACGTCGACCAGCGGCACCGGCTGCGCCCACTTGCGGGTGTTGTCCTGGCCGGAGAGGACCAGCAGGTTCTCGTTGTTGCGGCGCATACGGGTGGCCAGGTGGTCCAGCGAGAACAGGTCCGACAGCCGGTCGGAGTCCTGCTCGCTCTGCTCCAGCCCGTCGATGAGCCGCAGCTGCCGTTCCACCAGCGTCTGGCTGCGCCGGGAGAGGTTGACGAACATCGCGTTGACGTTGCTGCGCAGTGCCGCCTCTTCGGAGGCCAGGCGCAGCGCCACGCGGTGGACTTCGTCGAAGGACCGGGCGACCTCGCCGATCTCGTCCTTGGTGCCGACCTCGATCGGCGCGACCGCGACCTCCTCGGGCGCGGAGCTGGTCTCCTGCATCCGGGTGATGGAGTCGGGCAGGTCCTCCTCGGCGATCCGGATGGCGCCCTCACGGAGTCGGCGCAGCGGCCGGACCAGTGAGCGGACCACGAGCGAGGTGATGACGAAGACCGCGATGATCACGAGCAGCACGACCAGCGTCTCCACCGCGGCCCGCCACAGGGCGCTGGATTCGAGGGCCGAGGCCCGGGAGCCGACCGCCCCGGCCAGCTTCCGCTCGACCTCCTCCATCTTGTCGAGGGTGGCGCCGGAGGCCTCGTCGTAGCTCTCCGGGTCGTCATTGGCCGTGACGCCGGTCAGCTTCTGGTCGGTCTCCAGGCGCATCATGACGCGCAGCCGGGTGGTCTCCATCCGGCTGACGTCGAGCCCCTTGAAGGTGTCGTCGAACATCTGGCGCTGGCCGACCGTGGCCGCACCGGTGAAGTTCTGGATCTCGTTGTCGTAGCGCGCCCGGCTGCTGGAGATGGCCTCCTGGACACCGCTGGACATCGATCCGCGCATCAGCGAGTGCAGCATGAGCGCCGACTCGTACGACAGGTGCTCGCGGGCGCGGCCCACCGCCGTCATCGCGCGCACGCTCTCGCGCAGGCCGGTGTCGTCGGTGGATTCGGCGATGGTCTGGTTGAAGTCGGTGAGGGAGTTGATCACCTGGCGGTACTTGGTGGCCGTGGGCAGCACCGTGATGCGGGAGTCCTGGACCTCGTCGCGCACGGTGTCGAGGCTGTCCAGGTTGTTCAGCATCTGGGACATCCGGTTGCGGCCCAGGTCGGTCCCGGGGTCGCCCAGCTCCTGGATCTTGCTGTCGACCTTCTGCTTGGCCTGCTTCGTGTTCTGGATCCGGTCCTGCAGCTCGCGCAGGAGCTTCTCATCGCGCTTGTCCGGATTGGGATCGTCGGCGATG
The DNA here is from genome assembly GCF_002263495.1 of Nocardiopsis gilva YIM 90087. NCBI lineage: Bacteria > Bacillati > Actinomycetota > Actinomycetes > Streptosporangiales > Nocardiopsidaceae > Nocardiopsis > Nocardiopsis gilva. Next base: position 4,305,511 of record NZ_CP022753.1, read on the forward strand.
TAGACGGCGCTGGCCGACCGCTCCTGGCCCAACCGGTTGCCCAGGTTGACGACCGCCTCACCCAGCGACGCGGTGCTCTTGATGCGGTCGTGGGTGACCGTGTTCACGACGCTCTCGGAGATCCGCAGACCACCCAGCACCAGCGCGACAGCGGTGGGGATGACGATCAGCGCGACGAGCCGGGAACGGACTCGCCAGTTACGTGGCGCGAACCAGCGACCGCGGCGCTTCGGCGCGGCTTCGACGCTTTCCGTCGGCTCCTCGGCCGGGGCGCCGGCTCCATGTTCTGTCGCTCGTGTCGACACGGACCCTCGCAACCTTTCGTGTCACCGCCTCGGGTGATGGGGACGTGGACCCTCATGAGTAGTCGGGTCCGGCAACGCTTGGGAGAACCCTGAGTGACGCGGGGAAGCCGCTCGGGCCTACTGCCGCCGGCGTCGGCGCGCAGAAAACTGGGAGGCTCTTTCGCACCGGGACTCGCCTCATGAGGGGTGAGAGGCGTTGTGCTCCATAAACCATCAATGGTGCACGTGAGGTGGATAGCGTATCAATCCACACAGAGACCTCGGATCCCGCGATCCGCCCACTCCCGTGATCCACTTGGGGCAGATCGTTCCCGATGCCCGGATCATCCCCTCGGTTGGGCCGATTCCGCAGGCTATGCCCCATGCGCCCCACCATTCCCAACGCATCGATAACTTTTCGAACACGCCCCGGACATGCTCGGCGGCACGTGGTACCGGCTGTCAATGTGACTACTGCACACGTGGGTTTCGGGGGGAACGGTCGTGAATCAGTGGAAGACGTTGGCAGATCGTCCAGGTTGGTCCGGCTTGCCCGATGTCGGTCGCGTAGTCCGGGCAACCTGCTCCGCGGCCATCGGCGCGGGGCTGGTGGTGCCGCTGTCGGCCGCGGCGTCACTGACACTCGGGGCGCCCGCGTACGCCGATCCTCCCGACGGCACCGGGACCACGGGGAGCGAGCGAGGGAGTCCGGACGCGGGCGCTGACCCCGCGGCCGCGGACGAACTCGCGGCCGACGACTCGGTCGGGGCGCTCAAGGCGCGGTTCGCCGCCGTCCGCTCGCAGCTCGACGACCTCTACGCCGACGCCGACCGGGCCATCCTCGACTACCTGCAGGAGGAGGACCGGCTGCAGGACGCCGAACGGGCGCTGAGCTCGGCCCGTCGTGCGGCGGACCACGCGCGGGAGCGCCAGGCGGAGTCCAGGAGGGCCGCCGTACGGCATGCGGTCTCCGCCTACAAGGGCGCCGAGCTGCACCCCGCTGGGGCCTTCGCGACGCCCGGCGGCCCCCAGGAGTTCCTGGACCGCTCCGCCTACATCGCGATGCTGGCCGACCGGCGCGGCCAGGTCCTCGACCGCGCGAAGGCAGGCGACATCGCCGCCGACACCCTGCGGTCCCTGGCCGATTCCGCGGCCGAGAAGCAGCAGGAGGCCACCGCGGCCGCCGCCGATGCGAAACGGGAGGCCTTCGACATCGTGCGGGCGGAGGAGGACGCGATTTCCGCCATCCTGGCGCGGCAGTCGCGGGTGCATGCCCGGCTGAGCCATGCCCAGGGCGACACTTCCGGCCGGGAGCAGCGGCGCAGCCGCGCACTTGTGCGCGCGGAGCAGGCGGCCGCGAACACCTCCGGCGCACGGGAGCTCGCGACGCGAGGCCACAGCGGCGGAAGCACCGCGGCGGACACGGCGGCGGGCGGAACCAGGGCCGCTGAGGCGGCCGGAGACGGCGGCGAGCGGGTGCGGCAGCTCGCGGAGGACACCCGCGCGGGTGACGGGGGCGGCTCCGGGACATGGGACGGCGCCGCGGACGGGGATTCCGCGGCCGATGCGGATTCCCTGTGCACCGGCGGTGACCTGAGCGCGTATGCCAACGGGAGGATCCCCAGGTCCGCGCTATGCCCGCTCCCCCAGCCCGGCGAGATGCTGCGCGCCGACGCGGCGGCGGCGTTCATCGAGCTCGACGGCGCGTTCCAGGACAGGTTCGGCCGCCCGATGTGCGTGGCGGATTCCTACCGTCCGCTCGGCGAACAGGTCCGCCTGTTCCGCGAGATGGCGGCCGGCATGGCCGCCCATCCCGGCACCAGCACCCACGGACTGGGCGGCGCGGTGGACCTGTGCGGCGGCGTCAACGAGTACGGCTCGGTCGAGCACGAGTGGATGCTGGCCAACGCGCCGGACTACGGCTGGGAGAATCCGCAGTGGGCGCGCCATGGTTTCGAGCCGTGGCACTGGGAGTTCACCGGGCGATAACGGTGCGGCGGCATGAGGCGTCCGGCCCCGTTGACCCGGCCGACGCCGCGCACCGCGCCGTCTCCCGTGTCAGGCGCCGGAGCCGACGCGGATCTCGAACATGCCCAAGGGGCCGCCGTCGATGAGCAGCTCCTCGCCGTACTCCAGCGGCCGGGTCTCGGCGGGCAGGTCGGCGCGGAGGGCGCCGGTGGGTCCGCCGGTGCGCTGCGGTCGACCGGTGACGGGGGCGCTGGCCAGCGTCTCCTCCCCCACGGTCGCGGTCACCGTGAGGTCGCCCCCGCCGAGGTCGTCGGGGGTGACGACCGCCGGGCCCAGGGTGAGCGCGGCCGGGCCGCGCTCCGGCGTGCGCCACAGGCAGGCCAGGGTCGAGCCCGCGTGTCCCCCGTGGCCGTCGAACACGGCGGCCACGCCCACGGCGGCCGACAGCGCCGCGGTTCCCTTCGGGAGCAGGACGCCGTCGTCCGTGCCGCGCACCAGCTCCGGTGCGGCCTCGGTCCACGCGCCGTCCACCCGGAGCGGGATGGGGTGCGCCGGGCGGATCGGCGGGCAGTGGCAGGCCTCGAACCGCACGATGATCTCCACCGGGTCGGCGAGCGCCCGGTCGAAGGCCCGCTTCGGGGTGTCGCCGCCCGCGGCCAGTAGCTCGGCCACGCTCTCCGGTCCCGGATAGCCGAAGACGCAGCCGTCGTCGATCGTGCCGGTCCGCTCCGCGCCCCCACTGGGCGAGAGGTAGGTGACCCAGTACATTGCCGCCCCTTCCCCCGCGGCGTCCTCCTGCCGAACGCCGCCTTCGCGATCACGCTATCGGGTGTGTGCGCAAGCGCTGACAGCGATGGTCGCGGCCGGACGCGCCATGGGCGCCCGCGCACTGTGCGCGGGCGCCCATGGTGTGTGCGTCAGGTGCGACTCGTGTTACTCGGCATCGGCGTCGATCGGGGTGACGACGCCCTTCCACTGGTCCTCCATGTACTTGCGGACCTCGTCGCTGTGCAGCAGCTCGTCGAGCTTGGCGATGTCGGGGTCGTCGGCCTTGTCGGCGGCCACCACCAGACCGTTGGCGTACGGGTTGTCCTTGGTGCCCTCCCACGCCAGGACGTTGGCGCTCTCGGACAGGTCGGCCTCCAGCGCGTAGTTGCCGTTGACCACGGCCGCGTCCACGTCGGCGAGCGAGCGCGGCAGCTGGGCGGCCTCCACCGGGACGATGTCCAGGTCCTTGGGGTTGTCCTCGATGTCCTCCACCGTGGCGGCGCTGTCGGCGCCGTCCTTAAGGGTGAGCAGGTCGTTGTCGGCGAGGAGCTTCAGTGCGCGGCCCATGTTGGAGGCGTCGTTGGGCACGCCGACCTTGGCGCCGTCCTTCAGGTCCCCGACGTCCTTCAGCGAGTCCGAGTAGAGCCCGAACGCCTCCAGGTGAACGTCGTCGACCCAGGTCAGGTCGGCGTCGCTGTTGCCGTCGAGGTACTCCTGCAAGAACGGCTTGGTCTGGAAGTAGTTGGCGTCGATCTCGCCCTGCGTCAGCGCCGCGTTGGGCTGGTTGTAGTCGGTGAACTCGGTGACCTGGATGTTCAGCCCGGCGTCGGCGGCGAGGTTCTTCTGCACGTAGTCGAGGATCTTGGCGTGCGGGACCGGCGACGCGCCGACCTTGATGGTGGTCAGACCGGAGGCGTCACCGTTGTCCTCGGCCAGCTCGCTGGGGCTGCCGCACGCGGCGAGGGTGGTGGCCAGGGCCGTAACGGCGATGATTCCCCAAGTTCTGCGCACGGTGCGTGCTCCTTGCTGTTGGCGTAGCGGTGTCGGATGGATCGGTTGGAACAGTGGTCGGGGGGCGGCGCGTCGCGGCTCGCCGACGGTCCGGGCGTCCGGTGTCAGCGGTGGGAGAGGCGCCGGATCAGCAGGTCGCCGAGGCTCTGTGCTGCCTGGACGATGATGACCAGCAGGACGACCGTCGCCCACAGGTAGTAGTCGTCGAACTGCTGGTAGCCCTTGCGGATCGCGACGTCGCCGAGTCCGCCGCCGCCGATCGCCCCGGCCATGGCCGAGTACGAGACCAGCGCGACGACCGTCATCACCAGCCCGGCGACCAGGCCGGGGAGGGCCTCGGGAAGCAGTACCTTGCCGACGATGGTGAGCTTGCGGGTGCCCATGGCGTGGGCCGCCTCGATGACGCCGCGGTCGACCTCGCGCAGCGACGTCTCGACCAGGCGGGCGAAGAAGGGGATGGCGCCGATGCTCAGCGGGACGACGGCCGCGGTCGGGCCGATCGTCGTGCCGATGAGCAGCCGGGTCAGCGCGAGCACGGCCACCATCAGCACGATGAACGGCAGCGACCGGCCGACATTCACGACGGCGCTCAGGACGGCCCGCAGGACGGGCGCGGGGGTGAGGCCGCCGCGGTCGGTGGTCACCAGCAGCACCCCCAGGGGCAGGCCCACGAGGATGCTGAAGATGGTGGCCCACAGCACCATGTAGATGGTGTCGAGGGTGCCGAACCACAGGACCGGCCACATCTCCGGCAGCCGCTCGGCGAGTTCGCTCAGCCAGGTCATCGTCCCGCCACCTCCACCAGCAGCCCCTTGCCGTCCAGATAGTCCAGTGCCGCGTCCCGGTTGATCCCGCGGATCTGCACGTTGAGCCGTCCCACGGACTGGCCGGAGACCGTCTCGACGGCGCCGCCCAGGACGTTGACGTCGACGTCGAACTTGCGGGTCAGCTCCGACATCAGCGGCTCGTCGTAGGAGCGCGGGTAGGTGAGGGCGACCGCGTCGGGGGCGTCGGTGGGCGGGAGCGGGAACAGCGAGCGGGCCAGCAGCGAGCCCGGGGTTCCGATGAGGTCGAGCACGCGCCCCGCCTCGCGGACGGAACCGGCCTCCATGATGGCCGCGGAGTCGCAGATCCGCTTGATCACGTCCATCTCGTGGGTGATGAGCAGGATGGTGAGGCCCAGTTCGCGGTTGAGGTCACCGAGCAGCTCCAGGATGGACTCGGTGGTGGCGGGGTCCAGCGCGGAGGTGGCCTCGTCGCTGAGCAGCACCTTGGGTTCGGAGGCGAGCGCCCGGGCGATGCCGACGCGCTGCTTCTGCCCGCCGGACAGCTGCGCGGGGTAGGCGCGGGCCCGGTCGGCCAGTCCGACGAGGTCCAGGAGCTCCATGACGCGTCGCTTGCGCTGCGCCGGGGCGACTCCGGCGACCTCCAGCGGGAAGGCGACGTTGCCCGCGACGGTGCGCGAGGACAGCAGGGCGAAGTGCTGGTGCACCATGCCGATGCGGCGCCGCGCCGCGCGCAGCCGGGCCGGGCGCATCGCGGTGAGGTCCTCGCCGTCGACGCTCACGGTTCCCTGGGTGGGGCGTTCCAACAGGTTGACGCAGCGGAGCAGGGTGCTCTTACCTGCGCCGCTCTGGCCCACCACGCCGAAGATCTCGCCTTGGCGGACGTTGAGATCGACGTCGTCGAGCGCGAGTACCTCGCGGTCCTTCAACCGGTAGACCTTGCGCAGGCCCACAGCTTCTATCACTGGTTTCCTCGTGGGTCGGGTGGAGCTTCCCGCGGTGTCCCGCGGTATCCGGCGGTGGCCGGGTACGGCCGGGGAGGCGGACAGCGGGCACGCCGAACCGATCCGGCCGGCATGTGCCCAGGTCAGAGCGTAGGGGGCACGGGTCATCGGCGGGCATGGCGACGCACCAGCCAGGGCGGTCGGGAGCACCGCTGCGGGTGTAGGATCGGCGGCCGTCGGGTCGGGCCGCCAGCGATCCGGACACCGGCGCGCGGGCCGCGCACAGACGCGTGCGGGTGAAGGCCTAACGACACATTCGACAGCGGCCGTCGGCCGAGCGGTGCCGCATGGAGCAGCGCCGACGTCCGCCGCGCGTGGAGGCGCGGGAGGTCACGTTGCCACGATCGAATGTGTTCACGCCCTCTACGAAACCATACCGGAGCGGTGTGAAATAGGCGGTTTCGCCCCGATCCCGGGTAACGTTCGCCACAGTTATCGGCTGCTGTAGCCGAATTCCCCTGTTCCCAGGGGGTTTCTCCACTGGAGTCGGAGAGCACCCGCCACGCACGCCCCGACCTTGCCTACACTCAAACAGCGTCCCAAGCACGAACAATCGATTGGCAAACAGACCGAACTCCCTTAATGTGCCTGGGGCGTCACGCCGGACAGCGCGGTCGAGGAGGAGCGACCCTCGCCGCCGAAAACCGGCCCTAGTACGGACCGCGGCCCCGGTCCCGGCCCCATGCGAGAGCCGACGCGTTCCGCGAGGGAGGACCCCCTCACTCGGACGTCGGCTGAGAACCGAGGAGCGATCCACGTGGAGCCCGACCGATCATCCGGACCGGACGACTTTGCCGACTTCTGGGCGGCCGACCCACGCGTCGGCACGACCCTCCTCTCCCCAGCGGCGCGGCGTCGCCTCCGCCTCGCCCTGCCCGCGGTGGCCCTGGCCGCCGCGCTCGGCCTGGCACCCCTCACCGCGAGTACCGCCAACGGCGCGGTGGCCCCCCAGGAGAGCCTGAGCTCGCTGCAGGAGCGGGCCGATGCCCTGGGCAAGGAGTACGGCGGCCACCTCGTCGACATGGAGGGGGTCATAGAGGAAGCCGAGAAGGCCGAGAAGCGCGCGAAGAAGACCCAGGAGAAGGTCGACGCCGCACAGGACCAGGTCCGTCAGCTGGCCGTGGCCAGCTACACGCGGGGCGGCATCGACCCCGCCTTCTCGCTGTTCGTCGAGGACGACCCGCAGGAGGTCATCGACCAGGCCTCCCTGGTCGGACACCTGTCCAGCAGCCAGCGCGACAAGATCAACCGCCTGGAGCGGGCGATCAACCGCGACAAGAAGGCGCAGAAGAACGCCGAGAAGAAGGTCGACAAGGTCAAGAAGGACCTCGACGAGCTGGAGGGCCGCCGGGAGAAGGTGCAGGAGCTCATCGCCAAGCACCCCGTCCAGGAGATGGGCCCGCCGGACAGCCTCACCCCGCGCACCCGGCAGATGAAGGAAATCGTCATCGAGAAGTTCGGGGAGGGGAAGAAGCAGGGCGGCGTCGGCTGCTACCGCCCGGACGGGGGTTTCGTCGTCGGCGAGCACCCCAAGGGCCGGGCCTGCGACTTCATGGTGAACAACGAGGGCGAGATGCCCTCACAGGAGCAGATCGACCGCGGGTACGACATCGCGAAGTTCGCTCAGGACAACGCGGAACGGCTCGGCGTCATGTACATCATCTATCGGCAGAAGATCTGGGACGTGCGCCGCAGCGGCGAGGGCTGGCGCGACATGGCCGACCGCGGCAGCATCACCGAGAACCACTTCGACCACGTGCACATCTCGATGATGTGACGCGCCCTTCCGCCTCGCGGGCGGGCCGCGGCCCGCCCGCGAGGGTGTGCGGCTTCGGGCCCATCAGCCCCCGGTGAAGATCGGGGCGTACAGGACGGTCATACAGCCGCCGATGAGGGCCAGCATCGAGCCGACGGCGAGGATGAACACGAGCCAGGCGAGGAAACCGTGCCGGGGACGGTGGTCCGGACGTTGCGGGGAAGACGACGACACTGTTGCCCTTCACATCACTGGTCCGCCATCGGCGGACGTCGAGGGATAGGGATACCGCGGATACCCACCGTATCCCCCGGCACACAGAGGCGGGCGCCGGACGGCTGACCGGCCCCGGAACCCGATCTCGATCCCGCAACGATCCCGCCGGATTCGTCCCGTTTTCTTGGCGTGACCGCCACCCTGAACGTCAGGGTCCGAACCTTTGGCCCGCGCGGCAGCGCACGGGACGACATGCACCGTTTCCACCCCCATTCCCACCACAAAACGGTGACGATCCATGACGATTCCCCGGGACACCGGAACCGCGGCCGATTGCGGAAGCTAAGATTGCCGAGTCCTGCCCCCTGACGCACATGCGGCAACCCGTCGGGTGCCAGGGGTACGCAGCAGAGCGATCGCTTCCGCCCGAGGTCGAGCCGCGGTCACGGATGGCCACATCCCGGCCCGTGGTGTGCGCACCTCGCGCGGATCCTAGCGAGCGGATCCACCCGTATCAGGCCATTCCAGATGGAACCGACAACGCGCCGACGCGCGTCTGACGGACAGTTCATATACGCAGCTGGCGCGAGGGGAGTCATGAGCGACAACGGACCCTACACACAGCCTCCGCAATTCCCGCAGGATGGCGAAGGCGGCTCCGGAGGACAACCGCCCTACGGCGGCGGTGCCTACGGCCAGCCCGGGCCCGAGCAGGGTGGCCCCCACCCCGGTCAGCAGTACCCGAGCGGCCCCTACCAGGCGCCCTACGGCGGCCAGAACACCGGGGGACAGCCGGGCTACGGCCCACCGCAAGGCGGGCCGCAGTACCAGCAGCCGCAGGAGCAGCCGATGTACTCCGGCCCCCAGGGGCCCCAGCCGCCCTACGGCGGTCCCGGTATGCCCGGTGGCTACCCGCCGCCCCCGCCGCCCAAGAAGAGCAGCGCCGGGATGTGGATCATCATCGGCGGCGGCGCCGTCATCCTGATCCTGGTGATCGCGGTGTTCATCGTGGTGCTGCGGCCCAGCGACGACAAGCAGTCCGTGGCCCCGCAGCCCGAGGAGCAGTCGCAGTCGGACGACAAGCCCAAGGACGAGCCGGCCGACGAGCCGGAACCCAAGGCCAAGGGTGAGCCGCCCTACAAGCTGCCCGAGGACGCTTGCAAGACCTACACCGAGGACAAGCTGAGCGAGTACTCGATCTCCGACGGCAGCAAGAACCTCAGCGACAACCGCTCCACCTGCCGCTGGCGGGTCGAGGGCGAGGGCGACACGTGGGGCACGTTCTCCCTGGAGTACCAGACCCCCTACGCCGGCTCCGACTCCGTCGAGGGCGCCAAGGACGACTTCAAGTCGGCCGTCAAGTACGCCACCGACGAGAGCAATGACTACATCAAGCGCGAGGTCCACGAGGAAGAGGACGTCAAGATCGGTGAGGAAGCCAAGCTGATCTTCGCCACGGAGAACTCCATCGGCTCCAACTACTCGGTGGCCACGCTGCTGATCCGCGACGGGAACATCAACACCGAGGTGAAGCTCTCGATGTCGCCCGGTCTCGGCGCCGACGAGAGCGTCCCGGCCCCGCTGGAGTTCTCCGACGTGGAGGACATGATGCTCGACCTCGGCAAGGCGTCGCTGACCCCGATCGGCTCCTAAGGACCGATCGCGGCGAGCGCGCCGGAGACGACGACGGGGGTGTGCGGGCCTGAGCCCGCACACCCCCGTTTTTCCGTGCTCCCGGCCCGATCGCGCGCCGCCCGCTGTCGGGGACACCGGGCGGCGCCTCAGGCGGCCGGGACGGCCGGCCGGATCAGCCGGGCAGGTCGGCGCGCACGCGGCGGGCCGCCTCGACCATGTTGCGCAGGGCCGGTTCGACCTCCGCGTAGCCGCGGGTCTTCAGCCCGCAGTCGGGGTTGACCCACAGCCGCCCCGGATCGACCGCCCGCAGGGCGTCGCGCAGTGCCGCCTCGATCTCGTCGGCCGTGGGCACCCGGGGCGAGTGGATGTCGTAGACACCCGGGCCGATGCCCCGCTTGTACCCCGCGACGGCCAGGTCGTCGACCAGTTCCATGTGGGAGCGGGCCGCCTCGACGCTGGTGACGTCAGCGTCCAGCTGTTCGATGGCGCCGACGATCCGCCCGAACTCCGAATAGCACATGTGCGTGTGGATCCGGGTGGTGTCGGCAACGCCGGAGGTCGCCAGCCGGAACGAGCCGATCGCCCAGGCGAGGTAGTCGGCGTGGTAATCGGCGCGCAGCGGCAGCAGCTCGCGCAGGGCGGCCTCGTCGACCTGGATGTGCCGGATCCCCGCCCGCTCCAGGTCGGAGACCTCGTCGCGCAGCGCGAGCGCCACCTGGCGGGCGGTGTCGCCCAGCGGCTGGTCGTCCCGCACGAACGACCAGGCCAGCATGGTGACCGGGCCGGTGAGCATGCCCTTGACGGGCTTGGACGTGCGCGACTGGGCGTAGGTGATCCACTCGACGGTCATCGGCTCGGGCCGGGAGACGTCGCCGTAGAGGATCGGCGGGCGGACGCACCGCGACCCGTAGGACTGCACCCACCCCTTCTGGGTCGTGACGAAGCCGTCCAGGCGCTCGGCGAAGTACTGCACCATGTCGTTGCGCTCGGGCTCGCCGTGGACGAGGACGTCCAGGCCGATGTCCTCCTGCAGCGCGAGGACGCGGTCGATCTCGGCGCGCATCCGCCGCGTGTACTCCGCGTCGTCGATCCGCCCGGCGCGGTGGTCGGCGCGCGCCTTGCGCACATCGGCGGTCTGCGGGAACGAACCGATGGTGGTCGTCTGCAGCGGCGGGTCGTCGGTCCGGGCCGCACCGCGCTGGTCGTGCCCGTTGCGGGCCACGTCGTCGCCCAGCGCGTCCAGCCGTGCGCGCACCCGGCGGTTGACGAACGCCCCGCTGTCCGGGGCTGAGGCACGCGCCCGCTCCAGCTCCGCCGCGATGCCCTCGTCCCCGGCCGACAGCGCCCGGCCGAGCAGCACGACCTCGTCGAGCTTCTGGCGGGCGAACGCCAGCCGCTCGCGGATCACCGGGTCGAGCTCGGTCTCGGCGTCCAGGTCGATGGGCACGTGCAGCAGGGAGCAGGAGGTGCCGACGACGATCCCGCGGGCCAGGCCCAGGAGCGAGCCCAGGGTGGACAGCGCCTTGGGCAGGTCCGCCCGCCACACGTTGCGGCCGTCGACGACGCCCGCGACCAGGGTGGTGTCACCCAGGCCCGAGATGGCGGCGATCTCGTCGACCGACTCCGGCCCGGCCACCAGGTCCAGGCCGATCCGCTCCACCGGGGTTCGCTTGAGGACCTCCAGCGCCTCGGTGCCGATCGACCCGAAATAGGTGGAGACGAGAATCTCGGGGCGGTTGGTGAGCTCGCCGAGCCGACCGTAGGCGCGCTCCAGCGCCACCAGCTCGGCGCGGCCGTCATCGGTCGCCAGGATGGGCTCGTCCAGCTGCACCTGGCGCGCGCCGGCGGCGGCCAGGAGCTCCAGCAGCTCGGCGTAGCGGCCGAGGAGGTCGTCCAGGAGCTCCAGCGGCCGCCAGCCCTGCGGGGCGTCCGCGGCGGGCTTGGCCAGCATCAGGAAGGTGAGCGGGCCGACGAGCACCGGCCGGGTGACGATGCCCAGCCCCTTGGCCTGGGCGAACTCCGAGAGGGGCTTGGTGGAGGCGGCCAGGCGGGGCCGCTGGTCGGGGGACAGTTCCGGGACCAGGTAGTGGTAGTTGGTGTCGAACCACTTGGTCATCTCCAGGGGCGCGATGTCGTCGGAGCCCCGGGCCATCGCGAAGTAGCGCCGCAGCTCGGCCTCGCGGTCGTCCCCGGCGAAGTCGGGGGTGCGGAAGCGCTCCGGCACCAGGTCGAACAGGACCGCGGTGTCGAGCATGTGGTCGTAGCAGGAGAACGTGTTGGACGGGATCTCCGCCACCCCGGCGTCGCGCAGGGTCTCCCAGACGCCGCGGCGCAGCCGGGCCGCGACGGCGTCCAGTTCGGAGGCGGGGACGCGTCCCGCCCAGTAGGCCTCGCTCGCCCGCTTGAGCTCGCGGTTGGGGCCGATGCGGGGGTATCCGTGCACGGTGGTCGTCATCGGACGGCACCGCCTCGAAGCGAGGTTCGGGTTCTCATGGCTTCTTCTCTCCCTCGTCGAACAGCCGTTGGCGGTCCAGCCGTGCCGTTCGGGAGCAACGCATGAGCGCGTGCGCGGTGAAGCGCCCGTCGCCCGCGGCCCTCCCTCGAGGCACGTGGACCAACCGCGGACGCGGGGGCGTCCACGGGCGGAGGGCAGGTATTCGGACTCGTGGGCGTACGTGCCGGGGTGCCGACACGCGGGCCTACCGGCCGTCGCTTCCCAGGCGGGTCGTGCCCAGTGCTGTTGACGGCTCTCGTTCCCACTCACCGCTGCGGGGCAGTCCCGGATTCGCACCGGGTTCCCTCTTTCGACACGCGCGACTGCTGCCGTGCGTGTACCGACCGCGGCTGCCAGTATAGGGATCCGTTTGCGCGCGGCTCGGTCGGGCATGCCCTCATGCGCCCGAAACATCCCCGTTCCTGCGGTTTTGCGTTTCGGACAGCGGGTGTTGACGCTCTTATTGCCCGCCATGTCAGCGGGCAGGCCCTTGACCGTTCTAAGCTCGTTCGGTGGGCCCGGTTGCACCTGCTGAACACCCCCTGGCGAAGGCGATCCGGACCCTTGAGCAACCGAGAATTCGGGTCTGAAAAACTCCCCACCAATTGCGAAAGACGTTCCTTCCCTTGCAGACAGAGCCCGGCGAACCCGACGCGCCGTTCACCACACCCAACTCGCCCGCGCCGACTTCGGCAGGTCGGCGCACCCCACGCCTCCCGCGAGCCTCCGCTCCGATCGCGCTCGCACTCGTGACCGCCCTGGCGCTCGCCGCCTGCTCCTCCCCGGACGCCGAGCACAAGTCCGACAAGCCCGAGCGGGCCAAGGCGACCGGCAAGGCCGACGAGCTCACCGTCGTCGATCTCGACAACGTCCCGGACGTGACCGAGGAGACGAAGGAGACCGAGGAGTCCGGCGTCACGGCGGAGCTGGCCTACCCGAAGATCCCCAACGCCGACCCGCTGACGAAGCGGCTGGGCGAGATCACCGGCCAGGAGCGGGACGACTTCCTCGGCGCCAACTCCAAGGCCAAGGACATCAAGATCGGCTGGAACCTGAGCGTCGCGGGCGACGACGTCGTGGCGGTCCGGCTCACCCAGGACGAGAAGGACGACGAGGGCGAGCACACCGCCTACGCGACCTACTGGTACGACACCACCACGGGGACCACCGCCTACTCCACCGAGCTGCTGGCCGGGCAGAAGGAGCTGGAGACCCTCGACGGCCTGGTGAAGAAGGCGCTCAAGGACAAGGACGCCGCGGACACCTCCCAGCTCTACCCGATCCTGCGGTCGTACGACTCGATGGGCTTCAACCCCGACGGCGACCTCGTCGTGGAGTTCGACGAGGGCCAGGTGGCCCCGGTGAAGTCCGGCCGGATCTCCGCCGTCATCCCGAAGGAGGACGTCGACCCGCTGCTGTCGGACTTCGGCAAGAAGGCCCAGGCCGCGGCCGTCGTCGTCACCCCCGACTACCGGATCGAGAAGGCGGCGACGCCCCCGAAGGACGGCGCCGACGCCGAGATCCCCGGGATGATGCCGGTGCGCGACGACAGCGTCGACTGCTCCGACCCCGCGTCCAAGTGCATCGCGCTCACCTTCGACGACGGCCCGGGCGAGCGCACGCCGGAGCTGCTCGACGCCCTCGCCGAGTACGACGCCAAGGCCACCTTCTTCCTCACCGGCGAGCCCGTGCAGGAACACGCGTCCACGGTGCGGCGCGAGTACGCCGAAGGCCACGAGCTCGCCAACCACACCGTGCACCACCCCGACCTGACCCGGCAGGCCGAGGTCCGGGTCCGCGCGGAGCTCGACACGGTCAACGACCTGGTCCGGCGCGAGACCGGGTTCAGCCTGGAGCTCATGCGCCCGCCGTACGGCGCCACCAACGACATGGTCTCCAAGATCTCCAAGGAGAAGGGGCTCGCGGAGATCATCTGGAGCGTCGACACCAACGACTGGAAGGACCGCAACGCCTCCATCGTGTCCAAGCGCGCGGTGCAGGGCGCCCAGCCCGGGTCGATCATCCTGATGCACGACATCCACGGCACGACCATCGACGCCGTCCCCTCCATCCTCAAGCAGCTGGATGAGAAGGGCTACAAGATGGTCACGGTGTCCCAGTTGCTCGGTGACACCGAGCCGGGCAAGTCCTACTTCAACGGCCACCCTGAGGAGAAGAAGGACGGCGCGGACTCCAAGGAGGACAAGGAAGACAAGGGCGAGAAGGACGGCAAGGACGAGAAGGGCACCGAGTCGCCCGCCTCGGACGCGTCCGACTCCAAGGACTGACCGCGGCACTTCTGAGACGGACCGGCGCGCCCCGCGAGAATGCGGTGCGCGCCGCGTCATATAAGAAAAGGGTGTCCCCCGTACAAGGCACCCCCTACCCAGGCGTAATGTGGGACGCCGTGGACGCCGCCACGACGTTGTCGTGTCGGCACTGTCGCACTGTGACGGCGATGTCCGGGGCCCGCGATCGAGACGTGGGCGGATACCCGGAATCGCCCTCCCCAATCCCATACCGGTGTCCTGAAGTGGCCCGCTTAACCGACCTCCCCGAGGGAAAACGTCAAGTGGGCGCACTTCCCTTTCCGGGCGGAACCCCCCGCACACAAAGGCCCATGAGAACGCAGAAGGGAAAGGCCGATGGCTGTCGCGTGTCCAGGTGACTACGCCTGGCTGCGAGAGACGCAGCCGGATCTGGCCGAGGCGTACTGCCTCTCCTATGTCCGGGGACTGACCAAGGCCGAGGCGCTGGGCCGCCTCGGCGTGGCCGAGCGGCACCTGCGGTGCCTCCCAATCGCCGAGGCCGTCGAGGCGGGGCTGAGCGCCGAGGACATTCCGCCGCTCACGGTGCACGCGCTCACCGTCCACGGGTGGACCGTCGTCGTGGAGCCCACCGGCTGCCGCGCCACCCGCCCGGAGTGCTACCGCCAGCTCTCCGCCGAGACCGAGCTGGTGTCGGTGCGCGTCCTCATGGAGCAGCGCTGCGAGTTCCGCTGGGTCGTCGACGGCGTGCTGCAGACCTTCTTCGACGCCGCCACCCCCGCCGTCCGCCGCGGCACTCGCCCCGACGCGCTGGAAGACCAGATGCGGGCCGTAGGGCTGACCGACGAGGCCGACCTGCCCGACCCGGGCGCCGCGCTGCTGGCCCTGGCCGAGCGCGTCACCGGCGTCCGGATCCGCCCCGAGCACCTGGACGGCCCGCTGCTGGGCGCGGAGCTCGACGCCCCCGCCCCGCTCGCCAGGACCTGAGGCACCACCGCGACGACAACGGCGCCCCTCCCGGATTCTCCTCCGGGAGGGGCGCCGTTCGTCATATCCGACTACAGACCTTTCACCGACAATGCCGCCGGATCCTCCGTTGATCTCGGCGAAGTGCACCGAATACTTGCGAGTATTCGGTGCACTTCGCCGAGATCAACGGAGGGAGCGCTCAGCCGTGTGCCTGGTCCTCCGGCACATCGGCGTCCACACCCACCGCGTCGGCGATCGAGGCATACCCCGCGGCGCGGGCCAGCCGGGCCAGGCCCCGGTGCATCGTGCGGGGCCACAGCGGGCCGCCGTAGATGAGCCCCGTGTAGCCCTGGACCAGGGTGGCACCGGCGCGGATGCGCTCCCAGGCGTCCTGCGGCGTTTCGATGCCGCCCACCGCGATGAGCACCAGGCGGTCGCCCACGCGGGCGCGCAGGCGCTTCAGCACCTGCATCGAACGCCACTTCAGCGGCGCTCCGGACAGCCCTCCGGTGCCGGCCTCGCGCACCGTGTCCGCATCGGAGCGCAGGCCGTCGCGGGCGATGGTGGTGTTGGTGGCGATGATGCCGTCGAGACCGAGGTCAAGCGCGAGGTCGGCGACGGCGTCGATGTCCTCGTCGGCGAGATCCGGCGCGATCTTGACCAGCAGCGGCAGCGTGGAGTGCCCCTCGGCGTCGAGGGTGGCCCGCACCTCGGCCAGCAGCGGGCGCAGCCGCTCCACGGCCTGCAGGTCGCGCAGGCCGGGGGTGTTCGGGGAGCTGACGTTGACGACCATGTAGTCGGCGAAGGGGGCGAGCCGTCGCGCGCTGGTGGTGTAGTCGCCCACCGCCTCGGACTCGGGTGTCACCTTGGTCTTGCCGATGTTGATGCCGACGACCGCCTCGCTGCGGGAGCCCCGCTGGCGGCTGCGCTCCAGCAGCCGGTCGGCGACCACGACGGAGCCCTGGTTGTTGAAGCCCATCCGGTTGACGATGGCGCGGTCGTCGACCAGGCGGAACAGCCGCGGCGCCGGGTTCCCGGGCTGCGGGTGCGCGGTCACCGTGCCGACCTCGACGTGGCCGAAGCCGAGCACGGTGAGGCCGTCGATGCCCTCGGCGTTCTTGTCGAACCCGGCGGCCAGGCCGAGCGGCCCGCGGAACTCGCGGCCGAGCGCGGTGACGGCCAGTTCCTGCTCACGCGGGCCCAGCACCCGGCGCATGGCGTCGGCGGCGCCGGGGACGGCGGCGACGCAACGCAGCGCGGCGAAGCTCAGCCGGTGGACCGCCTCCGCGTCGGTGTGCCGCAGCACGGCGTGGAAGAGCATCTGGTAGAGCAAGGATCAACCTTCCGAGCCACGCTCGCGCTCGGCGAGGTAGCGTTCGAGTTCCGCGCCGAGTTCATCGGCCGTGGGCAGGGCGGTTTCGTCACCGGCCAGCAGACCGTCCGCGTTGTCCGAGGCCTGGCGCGCCGTCATGATGTCGTCGTACTGGCGCTCCAGGTTGCTGACCACGCGCTGGACCTCCTCGGAGGCGGCGACCTGCTCGTCGATCTCGGCGTCGGTGCCCTTCGCGCTCTCCTCCAGGCTCTGGACGGGCAGCGCCAGGCCGGTGGCCCCGGCGACGTAGGAGAGGGCGGCGATGGCGGCGCGCGGGTACTCCGACTGGGCGAGGTAGCTGGGCACGTGCACGCCGAAGCCGATGACGTCGTGGCCCGCCTCGCCGAGCCGGTACTCCAGCAGGGCGGCGGCGCTGGAGGGCACCTCGACCCGGCCGATCCAGGGGCTGTGCGCGGCGACGAGTTCGGGGCGGGTGGCGTGGGCCGTGACCGTGGCGGGGCGGGTGTGCGGGACGGACATGGGGATTCCGTGCATGCCCACGGTGAGGCTCACCGAGAAGTGCTCGACGAGGCGGCGCACGGCGGCGGTGAAGGCCTCCCACTCCGTGTCCGGCTCCAGGCCGTAGAGCAGGAGGAATGGGGTGCCCTCGTCGTCGTGCATGAGGTAGAGGTTGAGCTTGGGCGGGGTGTAGTCGGTGTAGGCGTTCTCGACGAAGGTCATCTCCGGGCGCCGGGAGCGGTAGTCCAGCAACCGGTCGATGTCGAAGGTCGCGACCACCTCGGCGGAGTACGCGTCGAAGAGCGCGCTCGCGGCCTGCTTTCCGGTCGACCCGGCATCCACGAACCCGTCGAGGACGACGAGCATGACGGCGCCGCGGATGTCGAAACCGGGTTGCAGCTCGTAGAGGTCGGCATGGTCACGCACCTGGACAGGTCTCCATTCGCGAGTGAGCAAGGGGACCGGGGCCCGTGGCCCCGGGGGCTCGACGTGGGAGGAGTGGTTCCCGCGGGGCGGTCGGCGGGACCTCGCCCCAGGATAGCGACGCGGGGCGACGTTCCCGTCCGGTGCCGTGGCGGGAGACCACTCCTTCATCCTTATTCGTAGCGAACACGGCCGAAGGGCCGCTCATTCCGCCCCTGGGACGGGAGGCGCGGCCTCATTCGTGTTCGGCCGGCCGCTCCAGGCGGGCGATGCGCAGGGAGCGCAGGCGGTTGAGCGTGGCGGCGATCTCGAAGCGGCGGGGCAGCGCGTAGTCGCCGAGGTAGCCGCGGCCGAGGGCGGTCACGCCGCCGGTGGCGAGCCGTTCGTCGAGGGCGTCGAGCCCTTCGGACAGCGTGCGTCCGCCGTCGAGCAGGCCGCCCTCGGCGAGCAGGCGCATCGCCAGGCCGACGCCGGTGATCTGGCCGGGGTCGACGAGCTGGGCCAGGCTGCGGACGTCGATGTCGTTCTCACCGAAGGTGAGGACGTCCATGTCGCGGCGCTTGAGCCGGGCGCGGCCGCGCGCGGTGGCGTTGACCGAGCGCGCGTCGACGACACGGTGGGCCGGGAGGGTGAAGTCGGCGTCGACGCGCTCGGCGGCGAGGCGGCGCGCCCGTTCGGTGACGTCGGAGGGGCGGTAGCCGTCGAGCATGATGACGGTGTCGGCGACGTCGAAGTAGTCGCCGCTGCCGCCCATGACGAGCACCGTGGACACGCCGTGGTGGCGGTGCAGGGGCCGCACGAGGTCGACGAAGGGGGTCAGCGGTTCGCGGTCGCCGTGGACGAGCTTCTGCATCCGGGCGTCGCGGATCATCAGGTTGGTGGCGGTGGTGTCCTCGTCCACCAGCAGGGTGGCCGACCCGGCTTCCAGGGCCTCGGAGACGTTGGCGGCCTGGGAGGTGGAGCCGGAGGCGTTGTCGGTGGAGAAGTCACCAGTATCGGCGCCGGTGGGCAGGTTGCGCACGAAGGAGCCGACGTCGGTGCGCTCGACGCGGCGGCCCTCCTCGGCGCGGATCTTGACGGCGTCGGGGCGGGTGGCGACGAGTTCGCGGCCATCGCCGGGGACGTGGTCGTAGACGCCGCGTTCCAGGGCGTGCAGGAGCGTGGACTTGCCGTGGAATCCGCCGCCGACGATCAGGGTGATGCCCTCGGGCACGCCCATGCCCTGGACCTCGCCGCGGTGGGGGAGGTCGACGGTGACCCGCAGGGTCTCGGGCGCGGTGAACGGCACGGCCTTGCCCTCGCCGTCCATCGGGAGGTCGCTGACGCCGCTGCGGCGCGGCAGCACCGAGCCGTCGGCGACGAACGCGACGAGGCCGAGGCCGGGGAGCTGGTCGCGCAGGGCCGCGGTGTCCTCGACGGTGTCGGCGAAGGCGACGGCGGCGCGGGTGTCCAGCTCGGGCCAGCACAGTGCGTCGACCAGGTCGGGGAGGCGTTCGCACAGCTCGTGCTCGGCGGTGCGGCCGTCGATGCGGCGGCCGTGGCCGGGCATCTCGATGCCCAGGCGGAGCCGGAGGGCCCCCTCCTCGATCTGCACGGACGCGCGGTCGATGACCTCCTGGCCGCCGACGTCGATACGCAGCCGGGAGCCCTTGAGCACGCGGAAGGCGCGGCGGGCCAGGAAGTCGGCGGTGGCGCGACGGCGCACCGGCGAGCGCCAGGCGGACTCGGGCAGCTCGGCGACGTCGGCGGGGATGAGCACGGAGACGCGGGAGGGCGGGGCGAACGGGTCGGACTGGACCTTGTCGATGGTCAGGGTGAAGTCGCCGAAGTCCCAGTCTCCCTGCAGCGACTTGTAGCGCCCGTAGGAGGCGCCGGACATGTCGCGCAGCTCGGCGGAGAGCCGCGCGTCGTCCCGTCGGCCGCGGATCTCCTGCCGCGGCCCGCGGTCGTTGCGCCGCCCCTGGTGCGCCCGCCCACGGTGATCCGGGCGCCCCCCTTGGCGTCGCCCCTGACCCCCGTACCGTTCGGACATCACTGAACTCCTCTTCTCTCCCCCGGTTGCAAGGTCCCTGTCGAAGGATGCCATGCATGGCCCACCGCCCGGTGCGGTCGTCCACAGCCGGGCGGGTGCGGTGGGCGGGATACATAGGGCGGCGAGTGCCTGCGCGCGCGTTCGCGGGCGGGGAGACGGAGGATGTCGCGGACTCCGGGTGCGGAAGGGGCAGGCACGCACCACTCCTGTGACGTCCGCCTCGATCGCTCAGGGGTCGAATCGACGCCCCGGCCCACGTCCTCGTCGCGCGTACCGTGCCCCATGAGGCCCCATATCGCCCGCGGAGCTATCAGCGGCCGATCGGCCCTCGGACACCGACCCCAGGTGGGGCTTGTCCGAGGTGCGCGGACCGGTGTCCCGGCAAGCGAAATCCTGGTCGGCGCGGGCAGGACCGGCCTCGGTGAGCCGCGCAGGCCCCGCAACGCCGGGCGAGCTGGGACGTCGCGTTGCCCGAAGTGAGCTTGTGATTTAGTTTGTTCGAGGTTATGCCCGATTTCTGGCCGGGTGTATGTCCCGTGCGTCCGCTTGTCCCGGCGGTCTCGACGCACCCGATCAAGATCACGGAGGGGCCGGTTGAGTCCGCGCAATTCGTCAGGCGTTGCCTCCCGGTTCCCCCGGTTCGAGCGGTTTCTGGCCCGTTCCCGCAGCGAGGTGATGTACCGACTGCGCGACCTGGCCCGTCTGCGCCGTCCAGCGTCGCTCGTGGTGCTGGCGTTCGCGACGATCATCGCCTTCGGTACCGTCCTGCTCGCTCTGCCCCAGGCGACGGAGAGCGGGGAGTCGGCCGGGTTTGTGACGGCGCTGTTCACCTCGACGTCGGCGGTCTGTGTGACCGGGCTGATCGTGGTGGACACTCCGGGATACTGGTCGACCTTCGGCGAAGTGGTGATCCTCGGGCTGATCCAGATCGGCGGCTTCGGGATCATGTCGTTGGCGACGGTGTTGAGCCTGCTGGTCACCCGACGCGTGCGGCTGCGGATGCAGATCACCGCCGGCACCGAGACCAAGAGCGTCACCCTCGGGGACGTGCGCCAGCTCGTCTCCGGGATCGTCCGGGTGACGCTGATCTTCGAGTCGGTGCTGTGGCTCATCCTCACGCTGCGGCTGTGGACCTCCAACGGCGACTCGATCGGACACGCCGCCTACATGGGCCTGTTCCACTCGATCTCCGCGTTCAACAACGCGGGGTTCGCGCTGTACAGCGACAGTCTCGAGGGTTTCGCGACCGACCCGTGGATCATGATCCCTGTGGCCCTGGCGGTGATCGCCGGCGGACTCGGCTTCCCCGTGTGGGTGGAACTGTGGCGTCATACCCGGCACCGCAGGGAGAACCCCAGCTGGACGCTGCACGCCCGGATCACACTGGTCACGACAGCCGTGTTGCTGGTGGTCGGCTGGGTGGCCTTCCTGCTGCTGGAGTGGAGCAACCCGGACACCATGGGTCGGCTGGGGGTCGGTGAGAAGGTGCTGACCGGTTTCTTCCAGTCGGTGATGCCGCGCACGGCCGGGTTCAACTCGTTGCCGTTCGGCGAGATGAACACGCAGACGCTGTTCGTGACCGACATGCTGATGTTCGTCGGCGGCGGTAGCGCGGGCACGGCCGGTGGCATCAAGGTGACGACCTTCGCCCTGCTCGCCTTCGTGCTCTACGCCACCATCCGCGGCGAGCCCTCCGTTCACGTCGGCAACCGCCGCCTCGCGGCCGGTGTCGCCCAGCAGGCCATCACGATCGTGCTGCTCGCCATCGGCCTGGTCTTCTCCGCGACCCTGATCCTGATGATCATCACGCCGTTCACCCTCGACGAGATCCTCTTCGAGGCGATCTCCGCCTTCTCGACGGTCGGGCTGTCCACGGGGATCACCGGCCACCTTGGCACCCCCGGCGAGCTGATCATCATCGCCCTGATGTTCATCGGCCGCCTCGGCCCCATCACCCTGGCCTCAGCCCTCGCCCTCCGCCGACGCGTGCGCCGGTTCGAGCTCCCGGAGGAGCGCCCGATCGTCGGTTAGCTGCTGGCACGAGCGGCCTAGGGAGCCATGGGGTGGGTGATCTTACCGCCCCCAGCAGGCCACTTTTCGCAATCAGCAACAATTGACCGAAACCGGCATAATCACGGAACGTGTCGGTGCGGAGCGATATACGTATCCGCATGACCGCCGAGACGACTGACCCTCCTCCCGACCACACCGTCTTCTGGGGAAAGACCGGCAAGGGCAGCCGGACGTATTCACCCTCCGACTGGCATCCCCTCGCCGCCCACATGGTCGACACACTGCACGTGGCCGACCAGCTCTGGGAGCACTACCTGTCCCCCGCCCTCAAGCGCAGCTTCCTTCCGGGAGCGGCCGACGAGGAGCTCGGCCGGGCGGCGTTCCGCTGGGTGGCGGCCCTCCATGACCTCGGCAAGGCCGCCCCGGGGTTCCAGTACCTCAGTGACCCACACTTCCAGCAGGTGACGCGCTCCCTGCCATGCTCCGCAGGGCCCCGGCATATGCGCCACGAGCTGATGTCCGCGCAGCTGGTGCGGACCTTCCTTGGCGAACTCCGGTGGCCGGACGAATCGATCGACTGGGTCGCCGACATCGTCGGCGGGCACCACGGGGTCTTCCCGAAGCCCGCGTTCCGCACCGCGATGAAGAGCAACGACAGTCTGGGCGACGCCGCCTGGCGCGCCCGGCAGCGTGAGCTGTTCCTGTTCGCTACCCGCGCCTCCGGGATCGACCTCGACGAACTCGCTGACCATGTGCCGGG
Organism: Nocardiopsis gilva YIM 90087; assembly: GCF_002263495.1. Classification (NCBI taxonomy): domain Bacteria; kingdom Bacillati; phylum Actinomycetota; class Actinomycetes; order Streptosporangiales; family Nocardiopsidaceae; genus Nocardiopsis; species Nocardiopsis gilva. The sequence continues at coordinate 4,327,727 of NZ_CP022753.1, forward strand.
CATCGGCGCGCAGATGGCGTTCTCCGGGGCGGTCATCCTGGCCGACTGGCTGGCCAGCAATGACGACATGTTCGGCTACCGGAACGGCTGGCCGCCGGGGTACCAGGCGACCTCGGAGAAGACCGCCGAGGGGTTCCGGACCTTCATGGAGCTGGGCGAGGTCTGGCACCCCGCCCCTCCCGCGAACGCCGAGGAGCTGTACGCCACCCGCTTCGGCATCGCCACGCCGCGCGGCACCCAGCTCCTCGCCGACGAGGTCGCACGCGGCGCCGAGCACCCGGGACTCATGGTCGTTGAGGCTCCCACCGGGGAGGGTAAAACCGAGGCCGCACTCGTCGCCGCCGAGATCCTGGCGGCCCGGTTCGGCTTCAATGGGCTCTTCTTCGCGCTGCCGACCCAAGCCACGACGAACCACATCTTCGACCGGGTACTCGACGGCTGGATCCACTCTCAGAGCCCCAAGCCGACCATCGGCCTGGCACACGGCAAGGCCCAGCGGCACGCACGCTACGAGAAGCTGCTGGAGGGCATCGGCGAGGATGAGAACGAGGCGCTCACGGCCTCCCAGTGGATGCGCGGCGCCAAGCGGGCGCTCCTCTCGCCGGTGGTGATCGGCACCATCGACCAGCTGCTGTTCGCCGGTGTCTCGGCCAAGCATGTCATGCTCCGGCACACCGGCCTGGCCAACAAGGTCGTGGTGATCGACGAGGTCCACGCCTACGACGCGTACATGTCGGAAATCCTGCACCGCGTCTTGCACTGGCTCGGCTGGCACAGGGTCCCGGTCGTGCTCCTGTCCGCAACGCTGCCGAGCACCCAGCGAGACGCGCTGCTCCGCGCTTACACCGGCGCCGACGAGGTCGAGGTCACCGGAGCGGGTTACCCGCAGATCACCTGGGCTCCCGCTCTGGACGTCGAAGAGCGGGAACGCTTCGGCGAGCCGTCCGATCCGTTCGAGGCGGAGAGCCACCAGCCTCTTCCGCTGAAGGCGCAGGCCACGACGTCATCGCGAGGCGGTGAACTCGCCGTCGAGTTCCGCCCCGAGCCCGCCGACACTCCGGAGGCCGTCACCGCCCTCGTGGACGAACTGGTCGGCGACGCATCACCGACCTCGGGCCGGGGCACCGTACTGGTCCTCCGCAATACCGTGGCCCGCGCCCAGGCGACCTTCGCCGCACTCGAGGGACGGTTCCCCCGTGAGGTCTCCCTCGCCCACGCCCGGTTCACCACGGCGGACCGGCGACGACTGGACGCGGACCTCACCCAGCGGTTCGGACCGCCGCGTCGCGACGACGGATCCGGCGCCGTCACGGAGAACCCGCACCGGCCCGCGCGACACATCGTGGTCGCCACCCAGGTCGCCGAACAATCGCTGGACGTCGATTTCGACGTGCTCATCAGCGACCTCGCCCCGATCGACCTCCTGCTCCAACGCGCCGGCCGCTGCCACCGGCACGCCCGCCCGCAACCGCGGCCAGTGGGCCTGGACACGCCCCGCCTCGTCGTCACGGGCTACACCGACCCCGACGGCGACGGCCGCGAACTGCCGACGGAAGGGGCCCTACCGGTACTGCCGACTGGCGACGCCCGCCCCTATCTGCACCACCTGCTGTTCCGCACTCTGGCCCATCTCGCCGAGCATCGTGAGCACAACGGCCGACTGACCGTGCCAGCCGATGTTCCCTCCGCCATCGAGGCCGTCTACGGCGACCGTCCACTCGGACCGGACGCCTGGCAGGAGGCCATGGGGGCAGCGGCGGAGGCAGCCGAACGGCACATCAGGGAGCTGGCGGGCAAGGCGGGAGCCGTCCTCATCGCCCGCCCCGATCTCGACGAGTTCGGCCTTGGCGAGGTCCAGCACTTGGGCGGCGACCACAACGTCGACGAGGACGAGGAAAAGGTCGCCCAGATGCTCCCGGTCCGGCACGGAGCGACGAGCATCGAGGTCATTCTGCTGCGTCGCGTCGACAAGAACACAGCGGAGACCGTCTCGCTGCCGCAGGCGGGCACGGCCCGGCGGCGTGTCCCGCTCAACCGAATGCCCTCGGATGCCGAGAAGGAGGCCATCCTGGACCAGGCCATCCGACTCCCGCTCTGGCAGGTGGACACCGAGAAGCTGTCCAGCCCATCGGGCTGGAAGCGGGCTCCCTGGTCTTCGCGCCTCCGCGTGCTGCTCCTCGACTCGTCCACCGGCGAGGCCCAGAAAGGCAACCGCCGCGCAACCTACAGCACCGAGACGGGATGGACCGACATCACGTGAGCGACGACCACTTCTCCTTCAATCTCGTCGACCAGGTCTGGTTGCCCTACGTGGACACCGGCGGGGGCACCGGCACGGCATCCCTCCGCCAGGTGCTCATCGACTCCCCTGCGATCAAGGACCTGACGGTCGACACCCCGACCCAGTACCCGGCGATCCTCCGCGTCCTGCTCGCGGTGCTGCACCGGTCGATGGGAACGGCGCACGGCAAGCACCATGGGTCCTATCCCCGGGACAAGCGGGGGTGGAAGAAGCACTACGCGAGCGGCCCTCCCGCCACTCAGATCAACGAGTACCTGGACACATGGCGGGACCGCTTCGACCTGTTCGGCATCGAGGCCCCGTTCCTCCAGGTCTCCGACCTGAGGTCGACCAACGGCGACCGCAAGCCCTCCAGTCTGCTCATCCCCTACGCAGCAGCGGGCAACAACGCGCCGATCTTCTCGGCGCACCGCGACGCCTCACCGGAGGCGCTGACTCCCGCCCAGGCGACCCGTTGGCTGATCCACGCGCACGCCTGGGACACCGCGGGGATCAAGACGGGCGCCGCCCGCGACACCCGGGCCAAGAACGGCAAGACGACCGGCAACCGCACCGGGCTGCTCGGCAACCTCGGCGTCATCGTGCCCACCGGGGACAACCTGTGGGAAACGCTCATGTTCAACCTGCTCGTCCTCGACGACGCGCTGTCCCCCAGACACGACGTGCCGGTGTGGGAGCACGACTCTCCCTTGACCGCGAACTGGCAGGAACGCTCATCACGCGGGCTTCTAGACCTCTACACCTGGCCGGGGCGGCGCATCCGGTTGTTCCCCGAGCAGGTGGACGGCGAGGTCCGGGTGCGCGAGGTACTGGTGTGTGCCGGGGACCGTTTGCGCACCGACGAGCCGCTGCACGGCAAGGAGCCGCACACGGCCTGGTACAGCACGGCTAAGAAGGCTCAATCCGCGACGTCGTCAGCGAAGGCGCCGCTCCTCCCCTACCGGCCGATCACGCACGAGCCGGGGCAGCAGCTCTGGCGCGGCCTCGGCGGCATCCTGGGGCGCGGCCGGGACGGTACACAGCGCGACCAGGGCCTCCCCCTCCCCAAAGCCCTGGAGCAGGTCGGCATCTTCCAGCGCGCCATTGGCCGGAAGCTCGTCCGGGTCCATGCCTCAGGGATCGCCTACGGCCTGCAGAACGCGGTCATCGACGAAACCTATGCCGACGTGCTGCCGCTTCCGGTTGCGCTCTTCGAGGTGGAAGGCGAACAGGAGCTCGCGAAACTCGCGATCGCCGCCGTCACCGACACCGGCAACGCGGCCTGGGCCCTCGGCAGGTTGGCGGCCGACATCGCGTTTGCGTCCGGGGCCGACGAAGACACCCAGAAGGCACGGGAGCCGCAGGCGAAGAACCGGCTGTACGCAGCACTCGACCAGCCGTTCCGCGCCTGGGTGGCGGGACTCCAGGACGAATCTCGGATCGAGGACTACCGCGCCGACTGGCACCGGACCGCGCGGCAGGCGGCGTGGAAGATCGCGAGTGACCTGATCGGCCAGGCCCCTCCCTCGGCGATGCGCTCCCGTACGCGAAAGGAGAAGCCGAAAGGACAGAAGGGGGAACCAATGCCGATGAACCTCGCGCTGGCAGAGCGCGAGTTCTCCCGGCGGCTGCGGTACCGGCTCCCGAGCGCCTACCCCCAGCAGGACAGCAGCCCTGAGCAACTCCCCTCAGACGACCAGAACGGAGACGCGGATTGACGACACCGACACCCCCTTCGGCACAACCACAGCGGGTCCGTGACGAGCCGTGGCAGCGCAGGATGCGCGACCTCATCGGCGAGCTGTACCTCAAAGAGGGCGGCTTGACCCGCGATGCTCCCGGCACGCTGGCCCGCTGGCGGCGTGCCCTCGGGCGGACGACCCAGCAATCCCCCGTCCTGAGTATGGAGATCGCCCGCGTCATCGGTACCGGCGAGAACGACGGGCGGGAACCGCACCTGGACGCGATCCACCACTCCCTGGCTCTCCTCGCCGCCCATCAGCAGTCCGCGTCGCAGCCGATGCATCACGACCATGGCTCCGCGTCGCTGGGGGCGCAGTGCCGGGAGCTGTGCCGACGTGTCCAGGCCGAACAGGCGAGCGGTAGCGGCAGAGAGAAGAAGGATCCGCGGGGGCCGCAGTACGCCGACGAGAGCAAGGGCGTCGTCCGCCGGTTGGAAGCCGCCGTCAGCGCACGTTCGGTGAAGGAGCTCGTCGGTCACGTGCGTGGACTCGTCCCGATGCTCCGCAAGGCCGAGCTTCCGCTCGACTATGTGCGGCTGGCCGCCGAATTCGACGCTTGGGCATCCCCGAATCGGCGTGGTCGGGTCGCCCGCCGCTGGGGGACCGACTTCTATCGCCCTTTCCCGAAGCCCCAAGACGCCGCCCCCTCCTCCTCGTCCTGACGACCCTTCAAGGAGTTAGACCATGCCCTTCCTGGACATTCACGCGATTCAGTCTGTTCCTCCCGCGAACATCAACCGGGATGAGAACGGCAGCCCCAAGACCGCGATGTACGGGGGCGCGCAGCGACTGCGCGTATCTTCCCAGGCGTGGAAGCGGGCCGCACGAAGGGAGATGGAGTCCAACGGCGCCGATATCCCGGAGTCGCGACGTACGAAGCGGCTCCCGGAGGAAATCGCCGAGGCGATTGGGACGCGTGCCCCCGCACTTGCGGAGCACGCCAGCACCATCGCCCAGGCTGCTCTCTACGACGTCTTCAATGTGAAGAGTACGGCCAAGAAGAAGGGCAACAAGGCACGCGTCTCCACCGGATACCTGCTCTTTCTGGGCGTCGATCAGCAGGCGCGTCTCATCGACAAGCTCCTCGCGGCACAAGACGACCTGCTCGGAGCGGCGGGAAACAGCAAGAACCTGGAGAAGGTTCTGAAGGACTTGAAGCTGCGGGATACCGTCGCAACGGGACATGCCCCAGCGGTCGCCCTGTTCGGGCGGATGATCGCCGACGATCCCTCCATGAATGTCGATGCGGCCTGCCAGGTCGCACACGCGATTTCGACGCATGCGGTCGAGGCGGAGTTCGACTACTACACGGCCGTCGACGACATCGACAACGAGGCGGACGAGACCGGCGCCGGGATGATCGGCACCGTCGAGTTCAACGCCGCGACCATGTACCGGTACGCCACCGTCGACCTGCGATCGCTGGTCGACAACCTTGGCAGGGACACCGACTACGCGGCGGAGATCGCGATCGCATTTGCCCGGGCGTTCCTGTTGAGCATGCCGACCGGTAAGCGCAATACGTTCGCCAACAACACCCGGCCGGACTTTGTTCTGCTGTCGGTGCGCGACGACCAGCCGGTGAGTCTCGCGGGGGCGTTCGAGCGACCGGTCGGAGGCGAGTCGGGTCACGTGGCAGCATCCGTGGGGCGGCTGCTGAAGCACCACGCGAAGCAGGATGAGGCCTACGAGACCGCGCCTGTCCTGAGCACCGCCACCTACCCCGTATGGCTGTCCGACAAGGAGGCGGGGTTCGGCACCGGCCTGCCGGTATCCCAGCCCTTGCCCTCCGCCTTGAACACTGTCCGCGGCAAGATCAGCCAGCTAATGGGGGCGGCCGATGCCTGATGTGCTCGCGCTGCGGCTGAGCGGCGCGCTCCAGTCGTGGGGAGCGGCGACACGGCACAACACGCGGGGCACGCTCACTCACCCCACCAAGTCGGGAGTGATCGGGATGTGCGCCGCCGCACTGGGACGGCCGCGCGGCGCGGACCTGTCCGACCTGGCGGCCCTGCGGTTCGGTGTCCGAGTAGATCAGCCCGGAACACTGCTGATGGACTTCCACACGATGTCCGCAGCTTCGCATGGCCCGTTGGAGCCGAAGGCGCAGCAGCTGCCCACTGCGGACGGCGGCCGGTTGAAGCGCGGGGAGGGCAAGGTCTCCCGACGCTGCTACCTGCAGGATGCCGTCTTCGTCGCGGCGTTCGAAGGGGAAGGCGAGGGGGAGCGCGCCCTGCTCCGGGACATCGAGGCCGCACTTCGTCGGCCGCGCTACCCCCTGTTCCTCGGCCGGAGATCGTGCCCACCGGACCGACCGGTTCTGATCGGACTGCTCGCCGAGATGCGGCTCCTTGACGCCCTGTCGAGCGGCATCGGGTGGCAGTCATGGCGGCGGACACGTGATGAGAACGCCATGCCACGAGAGCCGCTGGCCATCGTCATCGACGCTGCCGCGGACCGCCCCATCGAGGGGGCGCCGGAGGAACGCGAACACGAGGAGCTGCTGCCGGACCAGCCGGACGGTGGCCGGGCGTCCAACCCGACGTTCTCCCAGCGGTTGGTAAAGCACCGTCACTCCGGGCTGTCCTCCAATGGTGAGCAGGCCGAAGTCCTTTTCGACGGTGACGACGCCATGAGCCTGCTCGACGGCGCGGAGGGCTGAGCATGTATCTGAGCAGGACTTTTATCAATCCGCGCCGTAAGGGCGCTGTTCCGTTCCTGGGGAATCCCCAGAAGATCCACGCGGCGGTGCTTCAGGCGTTCCCGCAGGCCCCGCCGACGGACGCGAACCAGGGGCCACGGGTGTTGTGGCGATTGGACACCGACGATTGGCGACGGCCGGTGCTGTGGACGCTGGCACCGCAACGTCCCGATTTCAGCCACGTGGTGGAGCCCTTCGGCTGGCCGAATTCCGGTACCCCGGCTGAGACCAGGGAGTATGCCCCGCTACTGAATCGCATCGCCGAGGGGCAGCGCTATGTCTTTCGGGTGACGGTCAATCCGACAAAGGCCAAGGTTCCCAGCTCAGCGAAAGAGTGGGACAGCGACGGCAAGCTGAAGCGCGGCACTGTTGTCCCGCTGGTCGGTGCGAACAACCAGATCACCTGGTTCGCCGACCGTGCCCCGAAGTGGGGATTCGAGCTGCTGCCAGGTCCGGTTCCCATGCCCGAGACCGACGATCCGGGGAGTACGCCCCCGGCCTATGCAGTGGAGATCCGCGACAGCCAGAAGCTCAAGTTCTGGCGTGGCAAGGGACAGGGCAAGCCGGTAACGCTGCTCGCGGTGACCCTTGAGGGAATGCTGCGGGTGAAGGACGTGGAGGTGTTCCGGCATTCCCTCACCCACGGCATCGGCCGTGCCAAGGGCTACGGCTGCGGTCTGATCAGCTTGGCCCCTCCGCGCTGATCACCGCATACCGCCGAAGGCAAACCGACAGGGCGGCGGGTGGATTTACTAGAGCTCGTCGCCCTTGGTGGCCTGGAGGAACGCGTTCCATTCCTGAGCGGTGAAGGTGAGGTGGCCTGCCTCCTGGTGCTTCGAGTCGCGCATAGCGCGATGGAGTGGGAAGTCTGCCACCTCAACGCACGCGCCGTTGGGCTGGCTATAGCTCGACTTACGCCAGTTCTCCTGAAGGATGGACGGCTGGTCAGCGAAGGCGGTTACTTCCACACACTGACCTCCGGTCCCGCTGTAGCTAGACTTGTACCAAATTGGAGTGGAAGGGCTGGGGGACTGCACTGTTTCTCCTAGGTGATCACATCTCCTGGGCCACAGCCCGGATGATCTGACGACTTTGATCCGGGCTGAGGGCGTCCGCTCGAAGCCTATCCATCATCTTTCGGTGGTCTTCGATATCTTCTGGGCGGTCCTCAAACAGATTGTTCGCAACGCCCTCTGTGTAGACGACCGTGATGTGTTCCAAGTGGAGAAGCACGAATGAGCCCCGTTCCAGAGCTGCGTGGCCACCCGAGCTGAAGGGGATGATCAGGAACTCGATGTTCGGTTCCTCAGACAACTCGATCAGGTGCTTAAGCTGGCGCTTCATCCCCGGAGCCCCGCCGATGTGATGTCGGAGGGATGACTCCGCGACGATTGCCCAGGTCTCAGGAGCGCGCTCCCTCCACAGTGACTGGCGGTCGAGCCGGGCGCGGATGAGCCCATCCACCTCGTCGGGCGACCGGCTGTGCGCACTCTTGTCGAAGACCGCCCGAGCATACTCTTCTGTCTGGAACAGGCCTGGAATCAGCTCACTTTCGAAGAACTCCAGACGCGTCGCGGCCGCCTCCAGTCCGATATAGGTGCCGTAGCGCTTCCCGACACCGTAGCTCTGCCACCAGCCACGCTTCTTCGCCTGCGTGTACAGGCCAAGAAGCCGCTCTACTTGCTCCGAACTCACTTCGTAATACGCGAGCAGAGCCTTCAGATCTCGTAGTCGTGGCAGAGTCCGGGTCGGATCTTCCCAGCGGCCGACACTGGTCGGGGCCACTTCGATGCCCCGCCCAACCGTCTCCAGCGTGCGGCTGCCCCTGAGTTTGCGCAGCTCGTAGGCGAGCTGCCAGTGCCCGATCGTCGGATTCGCCATGGCGTCAATCATGGCGGCCACCACAGCCCTCCACAAAAGTTGTCCCCATGTGCTTCATTCAACTGCAGGCTGCATATTCAGGAGCTACTTTAGGAGTGTGAGCACACCCACACGGGGTGTGGACCCCTACTCCAAGCAGGTGATTCCTGTGGCCGAACAACTCACGTCCTCTTCCTCCCTCTCGCCTCTCAGCATCAAGTGCGGATGCTTCGAGGGAGACTTCATCCAGGTGCCGAACTGCCGGTCCTGGCTGCGGATGATCCTCTGCGACTACGACAGCGCCTTCCGCTGGATCGCGGAGCTGTGTGTCAGCGAACTCGCCGCCAATGCCATCGCGCACACGCGGTCCAGCTGGATCGGCGGGGTGGTGTGGCTGCGGGTCGAGTTCTACCCCTCGATGGTTCGCGTGGTCGTTCGCGACAACGGGTCGGAGCAGACGCCCACCGTGCGCGACGTCGGCGCTGATGCCGTCGGCGGGCGCGGACTGTCGCTCGTGCAGTCGATGGCCAGCGGGTTCGGGCATCAGGGCAACTACCTCGGCCGCGAAGTCTGGTTCGACCTCGAAGGCACGCCGGAGACGTGACCCGACGAACGACGAAACCGCTCCGGCCCTGGGCTTAGCAGGGCCGGAGCGGCGACTCCGATTATCTCAGAGACCAACATGGGAGGGGTTCCTCCCCGAGGAGGGGGCGGGGAGGAACCCTTAGGTCGTGGGGCGCTCGTCGGTCTCGGCCTGCATGTCCCGCATGAGTGCGTCGGCATCGGTCGGGCTCCGTATGAGGAGGCTGACGATCCACACGGCGAGCGTCGAGGCGATGAGGCCAGGGACCAGCTCGTACATTTCGCGGGCGACTGTCGACGACGCTGACATTCGTGCGTTGAAGGGGGCCCGAAGAGCGGTAACCGCAATGACGGCACCCAGCCGATACCGCTGATTGATGCGGTATCGCCGGTGGGCGGCAATAGCGGAGCGAGAAAAATACTCCTTGCCACTTTCAACGTATAGCGCACCGGGGGGCTTGCGGCAAGACCCGGGTCATGCCCCAGAATTTCCAGCCGAAGCCCGAACCTGCGGAAATCAGGGATTCGCGAAGTACGTGTGCTTTGGCGACGCATGGGTCGGGCAGGGACGTCGAACCGCCGGTGGGACTCGCGGTGCGGTTAGGGACACTTGGCGCGGAGGTGCGGGTGCGCGCGCCGCTGGACTGCGCGGAGCGGCGGGCCGGAAAGCAGTCATTGTTGTATGGGGGGTTTCATGGTTGACGTGATCGTGGTCGGCGGCGGGCCGACCGGATTGATGCTGGCCAGCGAGTTGCGGCTGCACGGCGTGCACGCGCTTGTACTGGAAAAGGAGGCGGAGCCGACCCGGTATGTCCGCGCGCTCGGCTTGCACGTGCGCAGCATCGAGGTGATGGACCAGCGGGGCCTGCTGGAGCGGTTCCTCTCCCACGGCCAGCAGTACCCGGTCGGCGGCTTCTTCGCCGCCATCACCAAGCCCGCGCCCGACCTGGACACCGCACATCCGTACGTCCTGGGCATCCCGCAGCCCACCACCGATCGCCTGCTGGCCGAGCGCGCCGCCGAGCTCGGCTCCGAGATCCGGCGCGGCTGCGAACTGGTGGGGCTGAGCCAGGACGAGGAGGGGGTGAGCGCCGAGCTGGCCGACGGCACCCGGCTGCGCTCGCGCTTCCTCGTGGGCTGCGACGGCGGGCGCAGCACGGTGCGCAAGCTGCTGGGCGTGGGCTTTCCCGGCGAGCCCACCCGGGTCGAGACGCTGCTGGGCGAGATGGAGGTGACCGAGCCCCCGGAGACGATCGCCGCCATCGTCGCCGAGGTCCGCGAGACCCAGAAGCGGTTCGGACTCGGCCCTATTGGGGACGGGGCGTTCCGTGTGGTCGTGCCGGCCGCGGGGGTGGCCGAGGACCGCTCGGTCCCGCCGACCCTCCAGGAGGTCAAGCAGCAGCTGCGGGCGTACGCCGGGACCGACTTCGGCGCGCACTCACCGCGCTGGCTGTCCCGCTTCGGGGATGCCACCCGGCTGGCCGAGCGCTACCGGGTGGGTCGGGTGCTGCTGGCCGGCGACGCGGCGCACATCCACCCGCCGGTCGGCGGGCAAGGCCTCAACCTCGGGATCCAGGACGCGTTCAACCTCGGCTGGAAACTGGCCGCCGAGGTCAACGGCTGGGCACCCGACGGGCTGCTGGACACTTACCAGGCCGAACGGCATCCAGTGGCGGCCGAGGTGCTGGATAACACCCGGGCGCAGATGGAGCTGATGTCCACCGGGTCGGGTCCCCAGTCCGTGCGCCGGCTGGTGTCGGAACTGATGGACTTCGAGGAGGTGAACCGGCACCTGACCGAGAAGATCACGGCGATCGACGTCCGCTACGACGTCGGCGAGGGGCACGAACTGCTCGGCCAGCGGATGCGCGACATCGGCTTGAAGCGGGGCCGCCTCTACGAGCTGATGCACGGCGGGCGCGGACTACTCCTCGACCCGACCGGACAGCTATCGGTGGAGGGCTGGGCCGAGCGGGTCGACCACGTCGTCGACGGCAGCGAGGAACTGGACGTGCCCGCTGTGCTGCTGCGGCCGGACGGCCACGTGGCGTGGGTCGGCGACGACCAACAGGAACTGTTCAGCCAGCTGCCCAGGTGGTTCGGCGCTGCCGCCACGTGAGCGCCGTTGCGGCCCGAAGGGGGCTTGAGCGAGACCCTGGAGTGACCGGTGGCACGCTGCCAGCGCACAGCCCAGGCCCCGGGGGTCGCTGCCGGATGACCGCCGCGCCGAACCGGCGTCGGCGGTGACCGCGGCACTGCTGCTCGACGCGGCCAGCTAAGAAGAGCCGCCCGTGTCCGCGTGAACCACACGGGGATTGTCGCGCCAGGGAAAGGGCTCGGCGCCGGGCTGCACCGCCAACTCGCCATGCTCGAAGTGACGGGCACGCTCGGCGGCGTTCCGCGGCGGCAGCCCGACGTCGAGCAGCAGCACCGGATTCCGAGATCATCCTGTTGAGAATTCTCGGCCGGTTCCCCCGTTGAGCATGGGTGCTGCATGGAGAGCGAGCCCTGTCCGGAGAACACCCCACACTGGAGAGGCCGCCGCAACAGACCAAACGCGGACTGGCTCATCACTGGCCAGCCGGGCATGCTAGTCGGGCGCGCCGGGTGTCTCCGACACCCGAAGCCCGCTCAGGTTCTCCAGGTCGGTGGCGAACCCGGGGTAGGAGGTCGCCACCGCCTCCCATCCCTCGATCAGACTCTCGCCCTGTGCCCGGCACGCCGCCGCAACAGCAGCGGCCATGGCGATGCGGTGGTCGCCGTGGCTGTCCACCCAGGCCGCGCTGAATTCCGGGCGGCCGTGGATGACCATGCCGTCAGGGCGCTCCTCCGCTTGAACGCCGAAAGCCCGCAGCATGGCCGCAGTTGTCGCGATCCGGTCCGATTCCTTGGCTCGCAGTTCCTTGGCGCCGCTGATGACCGTCGTGCCTGCGGCTGCGGCGGCGGCCACCGCCAGCACCGGGATCTCATCCAGGATGCCCGGCACATCCCCGGCATCGATCTCGACCCCGCGCAGGTGGGAGGCGCGGGCCACCACGGTCCCCGAGGCGCGGTCGACCTCGATGTCGCCGCCCATGCGCTCCAGCACTCCCACGAAGTCGGCGCGGCCATGCCCCAGGTAGAGGCCCGGTGCCTCGATCTCGCCCGCCAACAGTCCTGCGACCGCCCAAAACGCCGCCTGGGACGGGTCGTTCGGAACGTGGTGGTCGACCGGCGCCAGTGGGCCGGGGTGCACCGTCACCGCGGTGCCCTCCACACGGATCTTGACTCCGGCGGCCTGGAGCATCTCCTCGGTGTGGCGGCGTGTGGTCTTCGGCTCGATCACCGTCGTCCGCCCAGCGGCGTAGAGCCCCGCCAGCAGCACACAGGACTTGATCTGGGCAGAGGCGACAGGCGAGCGGTACGTGATCCCCTCCACTTGGCCGCCGCGGATCACCAACGGGGCGAACCCACCGTCGTGACGCCCATCCACGCGGGCTCCCATCTGCCGCAGCGGAATGGCGATGCGGTCCATCGGACGCCGCCGCAGGTACTTGTCTCCGGTCAGGACGCTCACCCCGTCCACACCCGCGCACACCCCCGACAACAGGCGCATACCTGTACCGGAGTTGCCACAGTCGAGCACGTCGTCGGGCTCGTTCCGTAGCCCGCCCCGGACTCGAACCGCCCCGGAGTCCAGGTCGGTGAACTCCACGCCGAACCGCGTCAGGGCCGCACGGGTGTGGGCGACGTCCTCGCACCGCGACACCCCGGTGAGGGTGCTGTGGCCCTCAGCGAGTGCCGCGAGGATCAGCGCCCGATGCGAAATCGACTTGTCCCCGGGAACCTGGACACGCCCTATGACCTCTCCGGCTCCCCTGACGCTGAGCCGAACCCCCGCGCGCTCAACCACCGACCACCTCTTTGTCCTGCGGTAACAACCCCCGTCCGTGCCCAGGTTTGCACGCTGAACCCGACGCTGGTCGGCGAACACGGGGGGCGACACCAGCCCATTGTGCGAGGAGGTATCCCCGCACGTGCGGGGATACCTCTGGGCCGAATGTGACGGGGCAGCCCAGATGCCCGTACGGCCCGCAAGCTCGGGGATCACACTGCTGGGCTGCTCATCGCTGTGGGGGGCGGGTCCTCTGATTACTCATGGCTTCCGGGAAGGCGGGTGCTGATCGCTCTCCGAGCGCATGTCGCGCATAAGTTGGTCGGTGTCCGCTGGTTTTCGGGTCAGGCGGCTGACGAGCACGACTGCCAGGGTCGAGGCGATGAAGCCCGGGATCAGTTCGTACATGTAGGGCTTGAGCGTGTAGTACCACGTCACCGTGGTCACGGCGCCGACGATGATGCCCGCCGCCGCACCTGCCGATGTCGTTCCCCGCCAGAAGAGGGAGAGGAGGAGGGGTGGCCCGAATGCCGCGCCGAGGCCGGCCCAGGTGAACAGGACGAGCCAGAAGACGACGTCCTCGATTCCGGGGACATAGAGGAGGCCGACGGCGAGGAGGCACATGGTCAGGACGACCAGGCGGCTGATCCGCACTGCGACGTGGCCGCTGAGTTCTCGGTTCTTGAGGATGAGGCCCTGGTAGATGTCGCGGACCACGCCCGAGGCGCCGACGAGGAGTTGGGAGTCGGCGGTGGACATGATGGCCGCGAAGACGGCGGCCACGAGGAGACCGGCGATGAAGGCCGGGAGGTACTCGGCGGCGAGGAAGGGGAAGAGCTGCTCGCTGTCGGCGCCGGGGAGTGCTTCGACGTTGCCGTAGATCGCCCGTCCGACCAGGCCGACCGACACCGCTCCCCATCCCATCAGGACGTTCCACACCGTTCCCCACGCGGCGGCGCCGCGCAGGCTGCGGGGGTCGTCGATGGACATGTAGCGGATGATGATGTGCGGGTTGCCGGGCGAGCCCAGGCCGATCCCGAGAGCGCCGATCAGGGCGCCGATGCCCAGGGAGAACGGGTCGAGCAGGGCGGGGTCGAGGGCGCGGAGGGTGTCGATCATCGGGCCCCAGCCGATGCTCGCCATCGCGATGACCGGCAGTACGACCAGGCCGAAGAGCATGAACATGGCCTGCACGACGTCCGTCAGCGCGACGGCGACGTACCCGCCCACGACCGTGTAGAGCAGCACGATCCCCGCGGTGATCCACACGCCCGCCATGTTCGGCAGCCCGAAGCTGCTCGCGAATGCCTTGCCTCCGGCCGTGAACTGCGCGGCGACGTAGGAGGTCATGAAGAGCACGATGACCCCGGCGATGAGCGCGCGCAGTGCGCGGCCGCCGCCGAGGCGGCTGACGAAGTAGTCCGTCAGCGTGATGTCGCCGCGTTTCCCGGTGAACCGCCGCAGCCGAGGCGCGGCGAACAGGAAGAGGAAGAGTTCCATCAGCGTGTAGCCGACGACCGACCACACAGCGGACGCTCCGCTCACGAAGGCCAGGCCCGTCATGCCGAGCATGAGCCAGGCGCTGCGGCCGGAGGTGACCGCGCTCAAGGCGACGACGACGTGCTTCATTCTCCGGCCGCCGAGGAAGAATCCGGCCGCCGATCCAGATCCCACGCGCGTGGCGTAGATAGCGATACCGATGACCAGGAGGAGATATAGGGAGAAGGAGCCCAGGACGGCCCAGTCGGCATCGACCGCGAACTGGGCCGCTGGAGGAGTAGCGGCCATTGCGTTCGCCGTCATCGCGGCTCCCGCGACGGGCGGCGGCCGCCCGTCGCGGCCGCCGCGTTGATGGCGCGGACGGTGGCGCACTCCGCGGCGGCTGATGGTGGTAGCCACGGCACAAGGGCAGGGTGCGCGAGGATCATGATGACGTCATCGCCTCTGTTCCAGTCGGGGATCCGCAGGGCGGGGCACCCCCGCGTCTGCGACGTTCGGGTAGAGGGGGCGCGGGGCGAAGTGGTGGGGCATCGTCGGGGCGGTCGATATGGTTCCGGGCGCTGGCCAGCTCGGCGTCGGAGCCAGCAACGGTAATCATGTTCGAATGGATACCGCTCCCGCCGTTCGCTTCGTGGCCACGTGATTACTGGCATCCCCGGTTCGGGACCGGCCAATCCATCCATAGGACGTCCACGTCGACCGGTCGTTCTCCCTACTCGCTGGTTTATCCGAGGTTAGGCTGGCCAATCCCCGCCCGCGACGCCGCCGCTTTTTTCTAACCCTTGGATAAACAATCCTTCATCAGCGCCCTCCACACCACGGAATTATGGAGAATCACTCCTGCAAAATACCGATGCCCGAAAGCCTCCGAATCTCCTTAGCGACACCCCTACGATCGCGTCATACACCCCACAGAGCAACGCACATGATTACACGGGGAATTCACTTGAGAACGAAGAGTGACAACCACGGGTCGTCCACCCATCACGCCGAGTGGAAGCCGACAAAGCGTCCGTTCGTCCGGAATCAGGGGCGGTGAACGTGAGGCAGATCGCTGTTCACTCATTGATCCGGCTAGGGGTGTCCCCTATTAGCCTCTTCTCAGGCATCATTGCCTCTAAAGAGGAAAAAGGAAGTCTCGCCATGGCCGAACAGACCTACCCCTCGCCACCGCCCTCGTTGAGCATCCGCAGGGCGGGGGTGACCATCCGGCTCACGCCGCAAGCGCTGGTCTGGGAGGACGCGGTTACGGTGAGCCACATTCCCTACACGGCGATCACCGATGCCGAAGCCGACCCCTTCCCGGCCTACGCAAGTAGTCTGCGAGTCACGGTTCGTGACACCGGGACGGGCCATCCGTCCGTCTACGAACTACTTTGTTCGCCGCGCGACGCCGCCGCCTTCGCTGCCGCGATCACCGCTCAGATCCCCCGGAACGGCGACAGGCCGCCGCCGTCCGACCAGCCCGCCATCACCGTCGCGCCGCGGCCCGACGAGCCGCCGCTGCTGGCGCGCCATGAGCCCCAGGAACTCGCCACGCGCGTTCTCCTCATGCTCTTCACCCTCAATTCCCTGGGGCTCATCATCTTCGGGGAGTGGTTCTGGGCATTGATGTCATGGTGCGGATTCATCGGCTGGTATGCGGCCGGCGCCCTCCTCACCCTCGCCGTGAATGGAATTCGCAGCGCGTGGCTGGTAATAACGAAGGGCGTCCGTGTGGAAACCCGGTACAGCCACACCGAGCAACGGCGGGACTCCGAGGGGAATTCCACCACCTACCAGATCTACACCTTCACCGACCCGAGCGGCCTCACCCGCGAGTACACCCATATTCCCGGCGACTCCGACAGGTCGACGCCGAAGCAGTCGCGCAACATCCGGTTTGTTCCCAGCGAGCTCTACCACCACGACATTTCCTCGACATTCGAAGTCGTTCTGGCCTTCGTCACGACACCATTGCTCATCGCCGCCGCGCTCTTCGCCGGTGCCATCGGATTCGTGAATATGCCGGGGCGGCTTTTCCTCCTGCTGGTGGGATGAACAGCGGGACCACCATGCGTCCGACGACGCCGTGATGACGACTAGCGAATCGGGAGCGCGTTTCCGTATTCCGATTCCGGCCGCGGCCCGTGGATACGGCGTTCCTCCGGAAGGATGGGGATGTCATTGATACTCGCCTCTCGGCGGCTCATCAGACCGTGCCCGTCGAACTGCCACAGCTCGTTGCCGTAGCTGCGCCACGTGCGCCCCTCAGCGTCGTGCCACTCGTACTGGAACCGCACCGAGATCCGGTTCCCACCGAAGCTCCACAGCTCCTTGCGCAGGGCGTAGTCGAGCTCCTTCTTCCACTTGCGGGCCAGGAAGTCGATGATCGCGGCGCGACCGGTGATGAAGTCGTCGCGGTTCCGCCAGACGGCGTCGGGGGTGTAGGCCAGGGCTACCCGTTCCGGTTCGCGGGTGTTCCACGCGTCTTCGGCGGCCTGGACCTTGCGCCGTGCTGATTCCTCGTCGAAGGGCGGCAGGGGCGGACGGGCGGTCATACGTACTACCTCCGGGAGAATCCGTCGAGAAGATCTGTGCGATCCTGAGCCGGGGAGAACGACCGTTCTCCCCGAGATCTGTACCCTAGAGAACGATCGTTCTCACGCGCAAGCGCCCCTGAGTCGAAAGTTGGATAACGTGGAGTTGCCAGAGGTCAGAGAGCGGGTGCTGGAGGCGGCCGGTCGGCTGTTCTACCGCGATGGCATCCAGGCCGTCGGGATGGACGCCATCCGCACCGCCTCCGGAATCTCCCTCAAACGGCTCTACCAGTGCTTCCCGAGCAAGGAATCCCTGGTCACCCACTACCTGGCGCAGCGCGACATGAACTGGCGCTACGCACTCACGCGATTCGTCGACGCCGCGGACACCGACGGACCGTGCACCCTGGCCGCCTTCGACTTCCTGGCGAGCTGGTTCACCACCGACGACTTCCGCGGCTGCGCCTTCATCAACGCCTTCGGCGAGCTCGGCGCCCGGTCCGAGCAGGTCGCCCACTCGGTCTACGCGCACAAGCGGACGCTGCTGGGCCATCTCCAGGATTTTCTCTACCGCGACGGCATCACCCAGCCGGAACGGCTCGCCGAACAGCTGCTCCTGCTCATGGACGGCGCCATCGTCTGCGCGGCGACCGGCACCAACCCGAACGCCGCCGAGGACGCCAGGGCCGTGGCCGCCGGGCTGCTGGCGAGTGCGCCCCGCTCCGCCGACATGCCTCACCTCGGGGCGGGAGCATCACCCGCTCCCGCCCCGCACGAAGCGCCCTCCCCGGCTCCCACCGACGCGGCCCCGCCGCCACGACTGGACACTCCGCCCTGGGCGTGACCGGGAAAACCGGTGCGCCCCGCCCCACTGGCGGAGACGGAGCGCACCGCGCCGTCAGTCCTGCGCGCCGCTCCCGTAGGGCCGGGTGATGAGCTCCAGGAAGTGGCCGTCGGGGTCCGCGAAGTAGACACCGCGCCCGCCGTCGTTGGTGTTGATCTCCCCGGGTCGCTCCTGGTGCGGGTCAGCCCAGTAGTCCAGGCCCTTCTCCTTGACCCGGGCGAAGCTCGCCGTGAACTCCTCCTCGCTGACCAGGAAGGCGTAGTGCTGGGAAGCGATCTCAGCGTCGACTTCCATGAAGTCGAGGGTCACGCCGTTGGAGAGCTCGACCGCCAGGAAGGGGCCGAAGGGCTTGGCCGGTGGAAGGTCGAGGATCTCGGTGAGGAACCGTGCCGACGCCTCCTTGTCACGCGCGCAGACGATGGTGTGGTTCAGCTCGATGGCCATGCTGACTCCCGTCCTCTTTGTGATCTCCGGGGTGGCGCCCCGTTCGGTTCACGAACCTAAAACGTCAACCAGACTTGAGGTCAATAACGTCACCACCACCTTCTGCGGCCGGTTCCGGTCGGCCCATGGGAAAACGTGAACCTCGCCTCTTCCTCTGCTTACCCACCGCCCCAACGTCGCTTCAGGCACACATAAGGGAAGTGAAAGTCAGGAGTGGTCGGATGGGGACCGATGAGAATCGACGAGGATCAACGAGAAGACGACGAACTCATGTGGCGAATCGCACGCATGGTGGCTCTCTCAATAGTCACAGATTCAACCACGGCCCTGATCCCGGTAATGGCGCGAACAACGGATCGTCCGGCTGAAAACGGCATTTCCGCAGCCTCGCCCCGGGCCGCTCGGAATGATCCCGCTATGCCGTAGATGTTCTCCCCCGCTCCGCACGCTCCCCGCCACGCTTCAGGAGAGCATGCGGGCGAGTTCGACGCGGGAGCGAATTCCGAGTTTCGCGAACACATTGCGCAGGTGGTGGTCGACCGTACGCGGGCTGAGGAACAACTGTGCGGCCACTTCGCGGTTGGTGGCCCCCTCCGCGACGAAGCGGGCGATCTGCAGCTGCTGCGGACTCAGCTCCTCCAGCGCGGACCGTTCGCGCGTGCGGACCGCCTCGCCCGCCGCCCGCAGCTCGGAACGCGCCTGGCCCGACCACGGGGCGGCGTTCAGGCCGTCGAAGGTCTCCAGCGCCGCGTGCAGGTGCTCCCGTGCCCGACGCACCTGGCGGGCACGGCGCAGCATGTTGCCGAACAGCAGCTCGGTACGGGCGCGCTCGAAGTCGCAGTACCCGCTCTTGTGCAGGTTGACCGCCTCTTCGAAGTGCTCCTCGGCCCGGCTCCCCTCCGCGCGCAGCGCCCGGCACCGCGCGGCCAGGGCGCGGACTTCGTCGCTCCCGGTCGCCTCCGCCCACCGGTCGAAGGCGCGCAGCGCGCCCTCCGCCCGCCCCAGGTCCTCGGTGTGGGTGGCGGTCGGCAGCCGGTCGATGCGTTCGGTGTAGGTGCGCCCCAGCCGTCTGCCGGGGGCGGGCAGGTACGGGAGGGGTTCGGCCCCGACGAGCTGGGCGGGGGTTAGGGAGACGACCAGATCCACGGCGGCCACCGGGTTGCCCTGGGCGAGGGCGGCGAGTTCGGCGCGCACGGCGTCGCTCAGCGGGTGCGGTGCCGCCCAGGTTGGCGGAGATGGCGTCGGCCCGAGCGAGTCGAGGCGGTGGAGGGGATCCGGCCGCCAGGCGCACCCAATCCTCCTCGGTGGCCCGAACCTCGCTGCGGACTGCGACCAGGAGGACCATGCCCTCGCTCCCGGCGCGGCGCGCGGCGAAGGACAGGACGTCGATTGACTGCTCCCCTCCCTGAAGGGAGGGGATTCTCTCCTTCAGGGCTGAGCGGGATCCCTAGCTCACGCCGCCAGACGGGGCAGCGCCCCATCTGGTCTTACGCGATCAGCACTAGCCGGGCCAGACCAGCCCGGACCAGCATCACACGCGCGGAGTTCTTGTCCCTCGGGACACGGCCCGCACGCGGTGCAGGCATACGTTCGTTCTGAGAGAGGCAGTGCGTGCTTGGTTCTCGCTCCGCACGACGCGCACTCCATGGTGGTATGCGCGGGATGCACGAGACGGACGTCCCGCCCGTGCTTGCGACCCATCTCCACCAGCGCCCTCTTCGTGGCGCTAATGGCGGCGTCAGCCGCCTTGCGCGCCATGGTGGACTTGGCCAGGAACTTCGACCGGAAGTCCTCCACGGCTACCGCGTCATGGTCGCGCACGACGCGCTTGGCCCACTTGCGTCCGGTGTCCTGGCGCTGCCGAGCCACCTTCTTGCGCAGCTTCGCGGCCTGCCGCTTCGCCCTCCGGTAGCCCCGGGTCTGCGCCTTGCCCCGGGGGCGTTCACGGCGAGACATCATCCGCTGATACCCGGCCAGCTTCGAGGCGGCTTTCCTGCCGTGCTCGGGGTGCGGAAGGTCGTGCGCGGTACTGGTGGTGGTCGCGGTCTCCGTCACGCCCCAGTCCACCCCGATCACACGCCCGGTCTCCGGCAACGGCTGCACCTCGGCGGGAACAACGAACGAGGCGTACCAGTGGCCGAGGTTGTCCTGATAGACGCGCACGGACGAGGGCGCTGCGGGAAGGTCCCGCGACCACACCACCGTCAGCACGATCCCGCCGGCCAGGTGCAGGCAGTTGTCTTTGAGCCGGAATCCGCGCCGGGTGTAGTTCAGGGTCGGCAGCGCCGCACGCTTCTTCTTCCATCGGGGCATCCCCGTACGCTGGCGGAAGGGAAGCCGCGCCTTGATGTCCTTGAGCGCTTTGGCGCGGGACTTGGCAAAGTCCCGGATGGTCTGCTGCTGGGGGACCGAGCTTCCCTCACGGAGCCACCGCGACGTCCGCCGCGCCTCGGTCAGCATCTTGTCCAGCTGCGCCGGACCGCATGTCACTTTCTCCCCGGTGGACTTGTTGTGCGCGTGCACCTGCTTGGATTTGGCCACGCACTCGTTCCACGCCCAACGGCACCGGTCCCACTCCGCGTGGAGGAGACCGAGCGCGGTGGACGATGCACGCAGACGGTAGGTGTACCGGGCGTGCCCGGTCTCCCTGTCGGCCTGTGCGCGTGTCGCCATGGCCGGCAATCTATACGAGGACTACGACAGACGCCGTCTGGCCTAGCGGCACGACGGCTCTCCCTGCCCCGCTAAACGGGAACCGGATTCCTCCCCGCCCTAAAGGACGGGGCATCCTCCGAAGGATTCGGTGAATTCGGGTGCCGCTGTCAGGGCGTCGTCGAGGAGGGAGGTCTTGCCGATCCCGGGTTCACCGAGGACGACCAGGGCACCGCTCGTGCCTATGCGGGCATCGGCGAGGAGGCGTCGGACGACGCCTTGCTCGCGGCCGCGACCGCGTAGACAGACCGGGCGTGTGTCGGGGGGCACATCTAACACACCGTCGAAGTTACTCCCCAGTAAATGGCTTGTAAATCGGACCGGTGGTTTCGCCGATGCGCCGCACACCGCACACAGCCGATACTTCTGGCAGTTCCCCCAACCCCGGGAGTACAGATGCGTCGTCTTCTCACCCGCCTGTGCGGCGTGGCCGCCGCGGCCGTCCTGGTGTTCACCACCGGCTCACCGGCCCAGGCCCAGGAGCGGGCCGCGGAGCCCACCCCCGTCGTCTTCGTCCACGGATTCGTCGGGAAGGGGAGCCAGTGGTGGGCCATGCGGCGGGACTTCTTGGCCAACGGCTACACCGAGGACCAGCTGCACGTCTTCACCTACAACTGGGCGCAGAGCAACAAGACCACCGCTGAACAGCTCAGGGACTTCGTCGGCGAGGTGCGTTCGTCCACCGGCGGGGGCAAGGTCGATCTGGTCACCCATTCCATGGGCGGGCTGTCGTCGCGCTGGTTCATCAAGTTCCTCGACGGAGCCGACAAGGTCGACGACTGGATCTCCATCGCCGGACCGAACAACGGGACCAGGGTCGCCGGGTTCTGCTCGCCCCTCTTGACGTCCTGCCGGGAGATGAAGCGCGACTCGGGCTTCCTGCGCGAACTCAACGCCGACAACCCCACACCGCACGACGTGAACTACGTGACCTTCCGATCCCCCTGCGACCTGATCGTCTCGCCGGTCAGCAGCACCAGCCTCGACGGGGCGAACAACCACCGCACCCGCTGCCTGGAGCACATCTCCATGATGTGGACCCCCAGCGTTATCACCGCGGTGCGCGAGACGATCGCCTGACCGCACATCTTTTTTGACCGATCGTTCCCGATAGGTGTAGCGTCGCGTCCATGGCACGAACCAAGGAGTTCGACCCGGACGCGGCGCTGCGTGCTGCGATCGAGTTGTTCTGGGAGCGCGGCTACGAGGCGACCTCCATGGCCGACCTCGTCGAACACCTCGGAGTCGCCCGGGCCAGCATCTACGCGACGTTCGGCGGCAAGCGCGAGCTCTACCTCAAGGCGCTCGACCGCTACGGGGAGCTGGCCGACCCCGACCTCATCCAGCGGCTCTCCCAGCCCGGACCGGCACTGCCCGCCGTGCGGGACCTGATCCGCCGGTTCGCCGAGGGGGCAGCGGGCGAGGGCGCCCGGCGCGGCTGTCTCATCACCAACACCGCGGTCGAACTCGCCCCGCACGACGCCCAGGCCGCCCGGCGGGTCGAGGCGGCGTGGCTGATCCAGGAGACCGCCATCGCCGGCGCCCTGAGCCGCGCACAGGCCCAAGGCGAGCTCTCCGAGGACCGCGACGCGCACGGGCTGGCCCGGTGCCTGGTCGTACTCCTGCAGGGCATCCGGGTGGCGGGCAAGGCCTCCGCCGACCCGGGGCGCGTACGTTCCGCGGCCGAACAGGCGCTGGCGCTGCTGGACTGACCCGCGCCGGACGCACGGACGGCCGCCCAGGGTGTCCCCCCGCCGTTGTTCGGTCGTTCCCTGGCACCGCCGCTCCCAGGGCAACGCATGGCCAAATTCAAGAACAATCGATCTCGAATTCCCCCGCACTCGTGCCCGGCGAACACCCGACCGACCCGAACCGAAGACGACCCACCGACATCGACAGGAGTTCTCACTCATGACCGCACGATTCACCGGAACGACCGTTCTCGTCACCGGCGGCGGGCGCGGCATCGGCCGCGGCATCGCGCTGGCCTTCGCCCGCGAGGGCGCGTCCGTCGTCGTGGCCGGCCGCACCGCCGCCCCGATCGAGGAAACGGCCCAGTTGATCGAACAGGAAGGCGGACGCGCGACGGCCGTGACCGCCAATGTCGCCGACTCCGCCTCCGTGACCGAGCTCATCGCCACGACCGTGGCGACCTACGGCTCGCTCGACGTCGCCGTCAACAACGCCGGGGTCCTGAACGCCAGGGGACCGGTCGCCGACGTCGACGAGGAGGAGGAGTGGCGCTCGATGCTGGACATCAACGTCACCGGCGTACTGCTCGCGATGAAGCACGAGGTCGCGCACATGCGGGCCAACGGTGGCGGCACCATCGTCAACGTCTCCTCCACCCTCGGCTGGTATGTGCGCAGGCCCGGCGTCGCCGGGTACGCGGCCACCAAGGCGGCGGTCACGGCGCTGACGAAGGCGGCCGCGCTGGACCACATCCGCGACGGCGTCCGGATCAACACCGTGAGCCCGGGGCCGGTGGCCACGCAGATGTCCCTGCTCCCCGGGGAGACCGAAGCCGGGCGCGCCGACCGCCTGAAGAACGACAGCCCGATCGGCCGCGTCGGCGCTGTCGAGGAGGTGGCGGCCGCGGTCCTGCACATGGCGTCCCCCGAGGCCGCCTACTCGGTCGGCGTCGACCTGGCACTCGACGGCGGCATCAGCGCCTGACCGGCTCCGCACACGGTGCCCGCGTGCCGGGCCGATTGCCACGCGGCAACCGGCCCGGCACGCCGCGCGTTACCAGAGCACGAGCTTGGCGACCTCGAAGTAGATGATCAGCCCGGTGCCGTCGACCAGGGTCGCGATGAACGGTGCGGAGACCACCGCCGGGTCGATCCCCAGTCGGCGCAGCACCAGCGGCAGGATCGAGGAGACCAGGGCCGACCACAGCACGATCGCCCCCACCGCCAGCACCACGACCAGGGTGACCTGCGGACCCACCCCCAGCGTCCAGGCGCGGACCATCGCGGCCCCGGCCATCGCCACCGCGATCAGCATGCCGGTGCCCATCTCCTTGCGGATCACCCGGCCCATGTCGCGCAGGGCCACCTCGCCGGTGGCCATCGCCCGGATGAGGGTGGTGGTGATCTGGGTTCCGGTGTTGCCGCCGGTCCCGATCAGCAGCGGGATGAAGAAGGCGAGCGCGATGGCGGATTCGAGCTCCTCCTCGAAGTGCCGCAGGACGGTGCCGGTGTAGGCCTCGGCGGCGAAGAGGACCAGCAGCCACAGGATCCGCTTCTTCCACAGCTTCCACGGAGAGGCGTGCAGGTAGGGCACGTCCAGCGGGGCCGAGCCGCCCTGGCGCTCGGCGTCCTCGGTGGCCTCCTCCTCGACGATGTCGGCGACGCCGTCGGCGGTGATGACGCCGACGATCCGGCCGTCGGCCACCACCGGGATGGCCGCGAGGTCGTGCGCGTTGAGCAGACGCGCCGCCTCCTCGCGGTCCGCCTCGGCGGTGACCTCGATGACGCGGGTCCGCATCAGTTCGCCGACCGGCCGGTCGGCCGGGGCGAGCACGAGCGCGCGGAACGGGACGACCCCGAGCAGCTCTCCGTCGTCGCCGGTGACATACAGCGTGAAGGCCACCGCGCCGTCGGCGGCGCTCTCCCGTACCCGCTCGATGGCCTCCTCGGCGGGGGTGTCGGCGGGCAGGGCGATGAACACCGGCGTCATGTGTGCCCCGGCGCTCGTCGGCGGGTGCGCGAGCACCGTCCGCAGCGGGGCCGAGCGCTCCCGGCCCAGGCGCGCCAGGACCTCGACGACCAGCGGGGAGGGCATCTCGCGTAGGATCGCGGCGGCGCGGTCGGTCCGGATGCGGCCGATGGTCTCGATCAGGGTGGGCAGCGGGAGCTGCCCGAGGAAGTCGGCGGCGGTGTTCCGGTCCACCGGCTCGACCAGTCGGGCGGTGGCGGGCGGGCCGATGAGGTAGGCGAGCCGCGCGGCGCGCTCCTGGTCCAGCCGGGCCAGCTCCTCACCGCGCTCGCGGGGGTCGGTGACGTCGCCGAACCAGCGCTCCAGCGCGTCGGGGCGGGGCTCGTTGAGAATGGTGCGCAGGGACGTGCGAACGAGGGTCATGGCGTCTCCTCAGGGGTGCGGCGGGAAAACCGCAGGCACGCGGAAATGGCCGTTCGTCGTGGGAACGGTGGGGTCCGTCAATGGGCGGCGCGGTACTGCGGGAAATGGACGCGGACCCTGCGGAGAATCACCGCGTTACGAATGCGCGCATTCGGGGGTGGCATTCCGCTGGGTCGCCGATAGCGGACTTCGACCCGGACTCATCTGCCATCACCTCCCCGAATCGCGCCCGGACCGGCCGGTGCGCCCCTGCGCCGCGGACCGGTCGGCCGCGGCGGCACCACCGCGATCGGTGTACTGCGCCCGTGACGTGCGCGCCGCACCCTGCGGTCGCACCCCTCGACGAGTGCGAGGGAGGGAGAAGACCTCCACGTCAGAGCTTTGGCACTGCGCGACGTGTCCAGATGCCCGGAAGCCACTTCGGGCCACCCCTTAAGCCGGGGAGGCCTGTCCTAGCCCAGCGGTGTCTCTCGACACCGGCGGACCAGTGGCCTGTGTTCGCGCAGGAGCCTCACCGAACGAGGTACTGCCGTGCCAGTTTGGACGCCGGCCCGCAGTTCGTCAAATTCCGCGTTCGACCGACAATGCCGACTCTGACCCGTCAGCAGGTCATGGTGACGCGGTCATCATTACCGGGGTCCCGCCATCATTCGCCACGGCGCAACCGGGGAGCGCCTCCCGAAACTCGCAGGTCCGATCTCACGCGTGCCGATTGATATGCGGCTCGTCCAATATGAACATCGTCTGGGTATTGCGCACTTCCGGGATCCGCTGAAGCCGTTCGAGGACGAAGGTCCGCAGGGCGGCGGCGTCGGCCACGCGGACCAGGAGGAGCAGGTCGACGTCGCCGGAGACCAGTGCGGCGTGGTCGACCTCGGGGATGTCGCGCAGGTAGTCGCGGAACCTCTCCCAGGAGTGCTGCTCGATCCGCACCGACACGTAGGCGGCCAGGCCGGTTCCGTACTTCTCCGGGTCGATGACGGCGGTGAACCCGCGGATCACCCCCTGGTCGCGCAGCCGGTCGAGCCGCGCGTAGGCGTTCGCCCGGGAGATGTGGACCTGCTCGGCCACGGCGCGGATGGACATCCGGCCGTCCGCTCTGAGCAGCTCGATGATGTGCCGGTCCACCGCGTCCAGATCCACGGCCATGTGTCTCACCTCACACCGCGTGAGCGGAGATCGATTAGGACGATCTGCAGCGACAGCGGCAACAAACGGCAATCTGTCCACGGTCGCCCGCCGGATATGGACACTATGGGGTGATTCACTTCATATTCAAGACATGAAGCGTACCGATGAGTTGGCCGGCTCGGCTCCTCCACTCCCATCCCAGGAGCCGATTCGCCTTGTGGACCCGCAGGGCCACCGCGTCGGCGAGGCCGAATACCTCACTCCCGAACCCGGCACCTTGCTGGCGCTGTTACGGGCGATGATCATCGGGCGGCGCTTCGACCGCCAGGCCAGTGCGCTCGCCCGGCAGGGCCGCCTCGCGGTTTACCCCTCCTCGCATGGCCAAGAGGCGTGCCAGGTGGGCGGCGTGCTGGCGCTGGCGGACGACGACTGGCTCTTCCCCACCTACCGCGACTGCGTGTCACTGGTCACTCGCGGCGTCGACCCCGTCGAGGTGCTCACGCTGCTGCGCGGCGACTGGCACAGCGGCTACGACCCCGAGCCGCACCGCTGCGCGCCGCAGTGCACCCCGCTGGCCACCAACGCCTCCCACGCCGTCGGCCTGACCTATGCCGCGCGGCGCAAGGGCCAGGACGCGGCGGCGCTGGTGCTCATGGGCGACGGGGCCACCAGCGAGGGCGACGCCCACGAGGCGTACAACTTCGCGGCGGTGTGGAACACCCCGGTCGTCTTCCTGATCCAGAACAACCGGTGGGCGATCAGCGTCCCGGTGGACAAGCAGACCGCCGCCCCCACCCTGGCGCACAAGGCCATCGGGTACGGCATGCGCGGCTACAACGTCGACGGCAACGACGCGGCGGCCGTCCACGCCGTCGTCAGCCACGCGCTGGCCGAGGCTCGCGCCGGCGGCGGCCCCGCGATCGTCGAGGCGCAGACCTACCGCCTGGACCCGCACACCAACTCCGACGACCCCCAGCGCTACCGGGACGACGCCGAGGTCGAGTACTGGAAGGCGCGCGACCCGCTCACCCGTCTGGAGGCCCTGCTGCGCGGCGAGGGGCTGCTCGACGACGCCGAGGTGGAGCGCATGAGCGCCGAGGGCGAGCGTCTGGCCGCCGATGTGCGCGAGCGGCTGTCCGGCCCGGACCGGCTCACCCCCGAGGAGCTGTTCTCCCACGTGTACTCCACCGCACCGGCGATGTTGCGGCGGCAGCGCCAGGAGCTGCTCGACGAGATGCGGAAGGGCTGAGCCGATGGCAGAGATCAGCTTGGGGCGCGCGCTCAACCGCGCCCTGCACGACGCGCTGGACGGCGACCCCGACGTGCTCGTCTACGGCGAGGACGTGGGCGCCCTCGGCGGGGTCTTCCGGGTCACCGACGGACTGACCGCGACGTTCGGCGAGGACCGCTGCTTCGATTCGCCGCTGGCCGAGGCCGGCATCGTCGGCACCGCCATCGGCATCGCCATGTACGGGCAGCGTCCGGTGGTGGAGATGCAGTTCGACGCGTTCGCCCTGCCCGCGTTCGAGCAGGTCGTCTCGCACGTGGCCAAGATGCGCAACCGCACCCGCGGCCGTGTGGAGCTGCCCCTGGTCATCCGGATTCCCTACGGCGGCGGGATCGGCGCCGTGGAGCACCACGCCGACTCCTCGGAGGCCTACTTCGCGCACACCCCCGGGTTGCGCGTGGTGACGCCGGCGACCCCGGCCGACGGCTACTCGATGCTGCGCGAGGCGATCGAGTGCCCCGACCCCGTCGTGTTCCTGGAGCCCAAGCGGCGCTACTGGGCCACGGCCGACATCGAGCTGCCGGTGCGCACCGAGCCCATGGACCGGGCGGTGGTGCGGCGCCCCGGGACCGACGTCACGCTGATCGCCTACGGGCCGATGGTGGCCACGGCCCTGGAGGCCGCCGAGGCCGGGCAGCGGGAGGGCCGCGACATCGAGGTGATCGACCTGCGCAGCCTCTCCCCCTTCGACGAGGAGACCGTGACCGAGTCGGTCCGCCGGACCGGCCGCGCGGTCGTGGTGCACGAGGCGTCCACCTTCGGCGGTTACGGCGCCGAGGTCGCGGCGCGCGTCACCGAGCAGTGCTTCCACTACTTGGAGGCGCCGGTGCTGCGCGTCGGCGGGCTGGACATCCCCTACCCGCCACCGAAGCTGGAGTCCTACCACCTGCCCAACGCCGACCGGATCCTCGACGCGATCGACCGGCTGCAGTGGGAGTCCGAGTGGGTGCCGGGCGGCACCGGGGGCCAGCCCCCGCTGCACCAGACGGGGGTGGGGGCGTGACGGGGCGTTCGTCTTCCGCGGAGTCCGTGCGCGACTTCGTCCTGCCCGACCTCGGCGAGGGCCTGACCGAGGCGGAGATCGTCGACTGGCGGGTGGCGGTGGGCGACGAGGTCGCCGTGGACCAGCCGGTCGTGGAGGTCGAGACGGCCAAGGCGAGCGTGGAGGTCCCCTGCCCGTTCAGCGGCCGGGTGACCGCGCTGCACGGCGGCCCCGGCGAGGTGATCGCTGTGGGCGCCCCGCTCATCAGCATCGATACCGCGGCATCGGGAGCAGGCGCCGGTTTCGGCGAGCCCGGTGTCGTCGTGCCCGAAGCCCGCGGGTCCGCAGAGTCCGGCGGCGGTGGCAATGGCGCCACCGCGGCGGTGCAGGGATCCGGAGCGGTCCTCGTGGGCTACGGCACAGGGGAGGGGGCCCCGCGGCAAAGCGGTGGTCGGCGGCGTGCCCTCTCGGCGGACGGGACGCGGACAACGGCGTCCGCGGCCCCGTCCCCGCAACCCGGCGTGCGACGCCGCACCCCGGTGGTATCGCCTCTGGTGCGGCGCATCGCGCGCGAGCACGGCATCGACGTCACGTCTCTGACGGGCAGTGGAGAGGGCGGGCTGGTGCTGCGCCGCGACGTTCTCGCGGCTATCGCGGAATCCGCCGCGGCGAGCGCGCCGACCGGCGCGGGAGCGGGGACGTCCCCGGCCGCAGGGGCCGCGGTTCCGCTGCGGGCCGTGCCCACCGAGGCACCGGAAGAGGCCGAGCGGATTCCGCTGAGCGGTGTACGGGCCACGATGGCCGAGCGGCTCTCGCGGTCGCGCCGGGAGATCCCGGAGGCGACGGTGTGGGTCGATGCCGACGCCACCGGCCTGCTGGACTTGCGCGCGACGCTGAACGGGGCCGATCCGCGGCGGCCGGTGAGCGTGCTGGCGCTGTTGGCCAAGTTCTGCCTGCTGGGGCTGCGGCGCTATCCCGCTCTCAACGGCCGGGTGGACACCGAACGCTCCGAGCTGGTGCGGTTCGGCCATGTCCATCTGGGGTTCGCGGCGCAGACGCCGCGCGGGCTGATGGTGCCGGTGGTCCGTGATGCGGACCGGATGACGACGCGGGAGCTGTCGGCCGAGCTGTCGGCGACCACGTCGGCGGCACGGGCCGGGTCGCTTCCGCCGTCCCGGCTGACGGGCGGCACGTTCACGGTGAACAACTACGGCGTGTTCGGGGTGGACGGCTCGGCGGCGATCATCAACCACCCGGAGGTGGCGATCGTCGGAATAGGGCGCATCGTGAAGCGCCCGTGGGTGGTGGGCGATGAGGTGGTGGCCCGCCCGGTGACCGAGCTGACCTTGGCGTTCGACCACCGTGTGTGTGATGGCGAGGAGGCCGGCGGCTTCCTGCGCTTCGTGGCCGACTGCGTGGAGCGGCCGCAACTGCTGTTGGGCGACGTCTGACCGAGCGCGCGGTCGGGCGCCGTCGGCGGTCCGGTCACGTGTGGGAAGCGCGGACCCCGCGGGGCTAGGGCGGGGCGTCCCGTGCAGTCACCGTGTCCGGAGGGAGATCACTTCCGGCGCAGCTCGGCGACTAGGTTGCGCCAGCCGTCGGTGGTCCGGAGGGTCTTGACGTCAACGGACCGCAGGGACTGCCAGTTCATGTTGCGCAGGGAGTCCCAGCTGAACGCCGTGTCGTTCTCGGCGTCCTCGCCGTCCTTGGCGGAGGCGTGCTGGCCGAGGGGGCGGTTGCGCTTGGCGAGGAAGGCCACGGCCAGGGCGGGGAGCAGCGCCAGCGTGAGGACGCCGGCGGCCATCGGCAGGTCATTGCCGGCCAGGGTGGCCCCGGACAGGTCGTTGGCGGCGGTCCCGGTCTCGAAGGCGGTGTGCGCCTGCTCGTCGCTCTTGGACTGCTGGTCGACCTTCTCGGCCTTGCGCTGCGCGAGCTCGGCCTGCTCCTTGGCTTCGGCCTTCTTCTTGGCGGCCTCAGCCTTCTTCTTTTCGGCCTCGCGCTTCTTCTTCGCTTCGGCCTTCTTCTTTTTCTCGGCCTCGCGCTTCTTCTTCTCCGCCTCGTCGTCCTTCTTCGCGGACGCGGGGATCGGAGAGACGGCGTTGTCGCAGGTCTCCGAGCCGCTCATGGGCTGGGGCGCACCTGGGGTGCCGTGGCCGTCGCCCCAGGAGGTGATGTAGTACTCGACGTCGATGTGGCCGTTGCCACCGGAGACGGTCAGGCTGTTGGTGTTCCAGGACTGGCCGGTCAGTTCGGCGAAGGTCTTGCCGTCGAGGTCGAGGAGGACGTTGCAGCCCTCGGCGGGAGCGCCGGGACCGCGGTCGCCGACGAAGAACTCGGCCTTCTTGCCGTTGTAGACGACGTAGCCCTCGGTGCCGAGCGGCCAGCTGGGGCTGGCGGCCAGGCCCTTCTGCATCGGCTCGCCCGATGCGGGGGCGCCCGTGTCGCCGTTGATCCCGGAACCGTCGTCCCAGAAGTAGGACGCTTTGACCTTGCCGTACTGCACAGGATTAGAACTCATCGATAGATACCCAGGTCGGAGACAGGGCCGAGAGAGACCGGGGCACGACGAAGACAGATTCCGCCCACGGGTGTGGACACACAGGAATCAGCTGCGTGAGTGCTTGTGGTGGGGCCGCCTGACTGGATCGCCAGACGTGTGGGGCCGTGCTCGCGGATGGGGACCGCGAGTCGAGGGGCAGGCGCTCAGCAGCGCGGCCCGGCCCGTGGGAGAAAGGGGTCTCGTGTCACCCGGGGCGTCATGAGCCTCGGGGCTCGGCATCGGTGTGATCCCATCGGCGCACATCCGCACCGCACATCGGAATCACGAACCGATCACGAGGACTCTAACCAACGAAAAGGTAAAATGCACGCGGTTCAAAGGTAAAACCGCAGATCAGGCGTGATCCACACGGGTCGGACAAAGGGTAAAACGCCTGCGTTGGCGGGCGATCCGGCGCCGCGACACACCAAAAAAGGGGCACTCATCACACCGACGAGTGCCCTTCGTCTCACAAGAATCACGTGGTGAACTCTTGACCTACTGGTAAGTAACTGTTCAAGAGTCATGTGACCTGCGCCCGTTCGGCGAACCGAGGGTCGCGCCACTCACCGGTCCGCACCACCTCCACCAGCGCCGTGGCGGCGTCGAAGACGTCCACGTAGCGCAGGTAGAGCGGGGTGAATCCGAAGCGCAGCACATCGGGCGCGCGGAAGTCGCCGATCACGCCACGGGCGATCAGCGCCTGCACGGTCGGGTACCCCGCCTCAGGGTCGGGGTGGGACAGCGCCACCTGGCTGCCGCGCCGCTCCGCGTCGCGCGGTGTCACCAGGCCCAGACCGGCCGGTGCGGTCAGGTCGATGAACATCTCCGTCATCGCCACGCTCTTCTCGCGGACCCGCCGCATGTCCACCCGGGCGAACAGGTCCAGGCTCGCCTCCAACGCGGCGTCGGCGACCAGGGGCTGGGATCCACTGAGGAAGCGGCTGGCGGTGTCGACCGGGACGTAGTCGCCGGTGAAGTCGAAGGGGCGGGCATGCCCGTGCCAGCCGCTGAGGGGCTGGCGGGCGGTGGCGTGGTGGCGTTCGGCCACATAGCTGAAGGCGGGGGCGCCCGGACCGGCGTTGAGGTACTTGTAGGTGCAGCCCACGGCGAAGTCCGCGCCCCACGCGGAGAGCTCGATGGGCACCGCGCCCACGCTGTGGCACAGGTCCCAGATCATCAGGGCACCGCTGTCGTGCACCATCCGCGTGATTCCGGCCATGTCGCGCAGCGCGCCCGTGCGGTAGTCGACGTGGCTGAGGAGGACCGCGGCGACGTCGCCCGCGGCCAGCGCCTCGGCCAGTTCCGGCCCGTCGGGGTCGACCCGGCGCTCGGTGGCCCCCATCAGTTCCACGGCGCCCTGGGTGATGTAGAGGTCGGTGGGGAAGTTGCCGGTCTCCCCCACCACCACGCGGCGGTCGGGCGCAAGCCGCAGCGCCGCGATCACCGCCTTGAAGAGGTTGGCGGAGGTGCCGTCGCCCACGACCACCTCGTGCGGCGCCGCCCCCACCAGCGGGGCGAGCTTGGCGCCCAGGGTGCGGGGCTTGTCCCACCACCCGGCGGTGTTCCAGCTCTTGACGAGGTCGCGGCCCCACTCGCGCTCGATGAGGTCGGCCACGCGTCCCGGCGCGGCCTTGGGCAGCGCGCCCAGGGAGTTCCCGTCGAGGTAGATGACGCCGTCGGGGAGGACGAACTCGTCTCGGAAGGGGGCCAGGGGGTCGGCGGCGTCCAGCTTCGCGCAGTCCTCGCGCGTGATCTGCGTCATCGTCACTTCCTCGGGGTCTGGCCGGCCGTGCGCCCGCCGCTGTCGTGTTCGTCACTCACCTGGCCGCCGCGCTCCGACTCACATGGCGGTGCGCAGCGACCACAGTTCGGGGAAGACGTCCTTGTTCGCGTGCTCGGCCAGCCACTCCAGGCCGCTGGATCCTCCCGTACCCGGTTTGGCGCCCATGGACCGCTTCACCGCCATCAGGTGGCGGTGCCGCCACCGGGTGACGCGCTCGGCCGTGTCGAGCAGGGCCTCGGCCAGGGCGAGCAGCTCGTTGTCGGGGCGGTCGTCGGCGTAGACCTCGGCCCAGGCGCGTTCCACGCCGGGGTGCGGCGTGTAGCGCTCGGACCAGTCGCGCTCCACCCGCTCAGCGGGGACCGGCAGGCCGCGCCGGTGCAGCAGCCGCAGGGCCGCGTCGTACAGGCTCGGCTCGGCCAGGGCGCGCTCCAGCTCGGCGCGCACGCCGGGCAGGGCGGCGTAGGGCTCGATCATCCGCTCGGACTTGTTGCCGAGCAGGAACTCCAGGTGGCGGTGGGCGAAGGAGTGGAAGCCGGAGGCCTCGCCGAGGGCGTCGCGGAACCGGTTGAACTCGGTGGGGGTGAGCGATGCCAGCAGCTCCCAGGAGTTGGCCAGCACGTCCTGGGCCTCGGCACCGCGCTTGAGCGCCGCGAGGGCCGCAGGGACATCGTCGGCGTCGAGCGCGTCGCGGGCCTGCTCCCAGCGCTGCCGGATCAGCGTGAACAGCAGCTCCATGACCTGGGTGGTGATGATGAACGAGACTTCGGCCGGTTCGTCGGTGCGGGGCCGCTGCAGGTCGTGCAGGGTGTCGACCCCGCCGTAGCGGACGTACTCGACTGCCTGGTCGACGGTGGTGGTGGGCCTGCCCCGGTTGCGGGCCGCACGGGCGGCGCGCTCCCGCTCGGCTGCCGGTGCCGCGGTGTCGACCATCGTTTCCCACCTCTTCTCGCGGCACGCCGTCCCGCGTCGCCGCGTCCGTGCGCCGGGGCGCGACCGACACGTCGCCAGACCGCGCCGCCCGGCGATCGATCTCCGTTGTGACCTAAACCTCAGGATGCTGCAGACAGGCGCGGAGAGAGAAGGGCCAGTACTTGCCATTTGGCAGGATCGGCTTAACAATCGTTAGGGATTTTCCCGTCTGACTTGACGATCGGAACGGATATGGAGAGCGTCGACTGGCGGATCCTCGCCGAGCTCCAGGCCGACGGGCGGCTGTCGTTCAACGAGCTGTCCCGACGGGTGAACCTGTCGGCTCCGGCCGTGGCCGAGCGCGTGCGCCGCCTCCAGGACTCCGGCGTGATCACCGGATACCACGCCCACGTCGATCCGGCGGCGGTCGGACTGCCCGTAACCGCGCTGGTGCGGATGGAGTGCTTCGGGCCGCTGTGCCTGCTGCGCGACGAGGCGGCGATGGCCCTTCCGGAGATCCTGCAGCTGCACCGCGTCACCGGCGACGCCTGCTGCGTCCTGTTCATCGGGGTGACCTCGATGGCCCACTTCGAGGAGGTCATCGACCGCCTCGCCGAGCACGGCCGCCCGTCGAGCACGATGGTGCTGTCCAGCCTGGTGCCGTGGCGGGCCGTCACCCGCCCGGATTGATCCTGCCCCGTCGGCACGGCCGACAGGGCAGGCGGGACGCCGCGCGGTCAGGCGTTGATCCGGCGCATCGAACCGACGCCGAGGGACAGCGCGAGCACGGCCACAGCGACGGCCACCGCGGAACCGATCGCGATGGACGGATCGGTGAAGTGCCCGGCGAACAGTGCGCGCTCGGCCTCGACGACGTGGGTGACCGGGTTGAACCGGGAGACGATGTACAGCCACGTCGGCCCCTGCTCCATGGGCAGCAGCAGGCCCGAGGTGAGGATCAGCGGCATGATGACGGTCTGCAGCAGCGCGGCGAACATGTGCTCCACCTTGAGCACCATGGCGAGCAGGTAGGAGAAGGTGCCCAGCCCCACCCCCAGGACAGCCAAGAGCAGGAGACCGACCAGGACGCCGAGGGCCGATGCCCGAAATCCGAAGGCGGTGACACCCACGAGGAGGACGACCGCCTGGATGAGCAGCACGACGACGTCCCGCATCACCCGGCCGAGCAGCAGCGCGACCCGGCTGGTGGGCGTGGCGAGCAGCCGTTCGTGCGAGCCGTTGCGCAGCTCGGGCAGGAGCCCGAACCCGGCGAACGCCGTGCCGAACAGGCCGAGCATGGCCAGGATGCCGCGAAAGCCAAGTCCGGGGATATCGACATCCAAGGCGGCGGCGCGCCTCCCCGCCGAGAGTGGCGGGAAGGCGCTGGGATCCGGTTACTCGAAAGGCGACCGCCAAATGAGCGGTCCGGGGCCCTTCTCCAGACCGACGCAGACAAGCGTGAGGGTGCCGCAGGTAGCGCTATAGATGGTGCAGCCGCTCAACGTGTATCCACCGCGAATGATCGGCACGTGATGGGCAGCCGCCCATGCGCGCAGGTCGGCCATGTCGGCAACCTCGCGGATCTCGCAGTAGGTGGTCACCACGATCCCACCCCCGCTGCCCGTTCGAGGAGGCGGGATGCTTCGTCCGTGGACAGCTTGCACTCTCGGATCAGGGCTCGGCGCGCTTCGCCATAGGGGGCGCCCAGGCGAACGATCCGGCCGCCGCGGCCGCGGACGGTGAACCGCTGAAGAAGCGGAAGTTCCGGGTCATAGCTGACGGTGATGTCGCCGAACCTGGTCGAACTGATCGCGGAGGTCATCGGATCGCCCCCAGGGCCCTCAGCATGGCCAGTCCGGCGAACCGTCGGAAGTGGCGGGCTTCGCTGGCGCGGCGGTGTTCGAGCACCGTGATGTAGGGGCGGATCCGGCGGCTCCGCCGCGATGGCAGGATGGACATTGTCAACAGAGCTCCGTTCTGTTGGCCAAGCCCCGGGCCTGTGGCGCAGGCGCCGGGGTCTTCCTGTCCTCACTGTTCTTCGCGGAGCTGGATTTGGGATCTGCCTATCTGTAGGCCATTTTGTAGGCCACCATGAAGGCATGGCCCCCGAGACCTTTCCCCAGATGCTCAAGCGCCACCGCACATCCCGCCGATGGTCGCAGCAGCGCTTCGCCGAGGCGCTGTGTGAGGCATCCGGCCGTTCCACCGTGACGCGGCAGGAGGTCTACCGCTGGGAGACCGGACGCCGCGTCCCGAAGTTCTGGCTTCCCCACATCGCGACCGTGCTCGGCGTGGCCAGAGAAGAGTTGGAGGACGCAATTGCGGCAGCGGCCGCGCCGTCGCCTCCGACCCTCGACGACATCCTTCCGGGGAAACCGCCGGTCGCCGACCTGTCACCGGCCGGCCGCCGGATCGGGAAAACGGCGGTAAATCGCCTGAGCGCACGCGTGCACGCACTCAGGCTTGCCGACGACGTGCTGGCAGGACACGACTTGATCGATCCCGCATTCCGCGAACTGGAAGCGGCCGTCGTTCTCTTGGCCGACAGCACGTACTCAGAGTCGGTCGGCAACGGTCTTCGGGTGGCCGTGGGCGAACTGGCACAGATCGCCGGATGGATCGCGTCCGACGCTGGCCGACACAGCCAGGCCGAACGCACCTACCGTCTGGGGTTGTCGGCCGCGCGCGAGGCGGGAGATGCCACCCTCGCCGGGCAGCTCGCAGGATCGCTCGCCTACCAGTGGTCGAACATCGGCCGGGAGTTCGACGGCGCCGCGTTGGCTGAAGCTGCCCTGGAAGAAGCGGGCCCCACCGCACCGCCGCGTGCCCGCGCCCTGTTCTGGGACCGGATTGCATGGGCCCACACCAAGACTGGCGACGCACGTTCGGCCATGCGCGCGCTGGGGGAAGCGTCCGACGCTCTCTCAGATCATGGCGAGGAAGACGACCCCGCGTGGCTCTATTGGGTGGACGCCGGTGAGCTCCAGGTCATGGAAGCCCGGGCCTACACGGAGCTTCGGCGCCCGTTGCGCGCGGTCCCCCTGCTCAACGACGTTCTGTCTCGCTACGACGCCACGCACACGCGGGAGATGGCGCTCTACCTGTCGTGGTTGGCGGTGGCATACGCGGATGCCAACGAGCCCGAACAGGCGGCCGACATCGCGCGCCAGGTGCTGGAGCTGTCGGCTGACCTGGGCAGCGACCGCACCGACGAGCGGACCAAGGTAGTGCGGGCGTCACTGGAGCCTTTCCGCGACATACCCGAAGTCCGGGAAGCCCTCGGTGCCGCATAGGGGTCCTACGGCGCCGCCATCGCATGGGACGAGGAGGCACCAAGGGCACCTTCCGCCGGGCGGACACGGCGCCGTGGGGCACGGCCTGCAGGGCAGGCGGTCTGCTGGGCGGCCTTGTCGGTGGGCGTCTTTCCGGTGTTCTTGGGTGAAAAGCGGCACCGAGGGCGGAGGGGGCTGGGGAGCACCGGTCCCCTGGCGGGTGCGGCGGGGCGGGGCCAGCAGCGGTGGCCCGCGCGCCGGTCACCTCCCCGGTCGAGCGGTGGGGGCGGCGGCGACGAGGGGTGGGGTCGGGCGCCCCTGATCGGTAGCCGGGCGAGCCATACGGGCGGGCCGAAAGTCGGATTGCGGGCCGCCGGACTCCGGGTATGCTCGGTTTGCCACAATCCCCGTGATGGCACGGCGAGGCGAGCGCTTTGCCCTGTTTGACCTGGTCGGCGCAGGATGGATTCGTTGATCTCGGGACAGTGCGCCAAATCCCAGCGGTTTTTTGGCGCACTGTCCCGAGATCAACACAGGCGCGGACATAACGGGCCTAAAGCGAGCGTTTTCCCGCCCTGGGCCACCCACCCCACGCCGCTGGACGACCACGGCGCCCCACCCCCACCGGCCGTCGGTGCCGCTTTTCACCTCAGGACACCGGAGGAGCGGACCGGGCCGACCCAGCAGACCCCGGGACCCGCCCGCGATGACCGCCGGAATTCTGTCGATTTCCGGCTGCTTCCGACGGAATCCCCGTGATCACCGGCGGAGGAGGCCCAGAGCAGGGCGATCCTCCCGCATCACGGAAGCTGTCTCACGCGAAGCGGAACCCCCGCGTTTCGGCCGTCCAGAGGGAACAGATCCGCCTGCCCGCGCCCCTGCGGCTGCCCGGCGCCCGGGCAGCGTGTCCCGCCCGGTCGGTGACCGTGGTGCCCCACCCCTACTCCTCGTCGGTGCCGCCTTCCCCTCCCCGCCGGGAACCTTCACACCGCGCATGCCCCGACGACCGCCCGGCCCCGCTGAACCCGCCGGGGGGACTGGCGCCCCCAACCCTCTTCGCCCTCAGTGCCGCTTTTCACCACAGAACATCGGAGGAGCGGACCGGGCCGACCCAGCAGACCCTGGCGTCCGACTCCGGACGTGACAGGGATGATCACGGGGATTCTCCCGGCAAAACGTACAGAACCGGGTCAGGTGCCGTGATTACCGCCAGGTCAGGCCCATGGCAGGGCACCTCTGCTGTATCGGGGGATGGTCTTCACACGAAGCGGAACCATGAGGCTGCGATCGACCACACGGCGTCTACGGCAGCTTGTACTCCCGCTGCCCCAGCAGGGCGACGCGGCCGCCGACCTCGACTGTGCCGTCGGGGCCGGGGCGTACGTCGATGCGTGAGCCCACGCCCTGACGGATGATGAGCGGGCGTTGGAGCCGCTGGCCGAGGCGCAGCGCGGCGGCGCCAGTGGCCTCGTCTTCGACGATGCCCATCCTACCGGGGAAGACGCGCACCCGCACGCGCCCGGCGGTCTCGTCCTCCCAGGCCCACACGTGCAGGTCGGTACCGGGTTCGCCGCCCTCCAGCGCGTCGACGTCGGCGGCGGAGTCGAGCTGGCGGGTGTCGAAGACCGGAGCGCCGTCGGGATCGGCGCGGATCCAGGTCAGATCGCCCTCGGCCCAGGTGGCGACGGGTCCGGCCGGAGGGTTGAGGGTGTCGAGCCCGCGCCCGTCTCGGCGCAGCAGCCAGGACGTCCCGACCAGGGGGTGTCCGGCCAGCGGCAGTTCGACGGCGGGGGTGTGGATGTGCAGTCGGCCGGTGGCGGGGTCTTCCAGGAAGACCGTCTCGGCGTAGCCGAGGTCGGCCGCGATCGCCTGGCGGGTCTCAGCGGGCAGGCCGGGGCGGTCGAGGAAGACGCCGAGCTCGTTGCCGCCGGTGTCGCCGTCGCCAAGGAAGACGGTCGCGATGTGGAGGGTGGTGGTCTCGCTCATGTTCGCCACCCTGCCAGATTTGATCTTGAAGCACTAGTTAATTCTTTTTGCAGAAAGAGTTGAGCAGGCGTAAATAGAGGACGCCACCAGGGCATCAACGACGCCAACGCGCCCAGGTCGCACGGCGACGCGGCCGCCCCTGGCCGTCCCTGGCTGGCCGTCCAGCAGGCGCTCCGCCGATGTGACGCCGGAGACCGACGCACCCGGGCTCAGCAACTCCTCGACCAGCGTCGAGCACCCGCGCCTCTCCGTCCCTCCAACCGACGCGGCGTGGACTGTGAGGAACATCCAATATCGCAGGGGAATCCGTCGCCACTAGTATCGTGTTCTGAGCATTGAGCTGATGATGGGACCTTTACTGAATCCTTCTCCTCATAGTCCCCGCGCCCACCGGACACCCCCTGCCGAGCCCCTCGCGGCCCCGCACGTCCAGTGAGTGCGACACGCGCCGACCGCGCCGTGCCGCCGCGCCCGTCAGCGCCCGGAAGACTGTAGAGAACTGGAGTTCCATGTCCCCTCTGGCAACGCTGCGCCGCATGCACACCATCGCCGGAGCCCCCCTGCTGATCGCCTCGTTCCTCGCCCGACTCCCCGTGTCGATGTCGCTCATCGGCACGCTCACCCTCGTCACCACGCAGGTCGGCAGCGTGGCGGCGGGCGGCGTGGTCTCCGGGGCACTGGCCCTCGGCGAGGCCGTCGGCGGGCCGGTCATCTCCCGCTTCGCCGACCGGCACGGGCAGCGCCCGGTGGTGCTGCTCACGTCGCTCGTCGACGCCGCCCTGCTCGTCGTCCTGGTCGCGGCCGTCTTCGCCGGTGCCCCCGTGTGGCTGCTCGCCGCGCTCGCGGCGCTGGCCGGGCTGAGCATGCCCCAGATCGGCCCGCTGGCCCGGTCGCGGTGGATCGCCCTGGCCAAGCGCCGCGGCCAGGACCGCGACCGGTCCATCGCCGCCGCCCTCTCGGTCGAGGGCGTCCTGGACGAGACCGGGTTCGTCATCGGACCGGCGGTCGTCGGCCTGCTCGCGGTGCTCGCCGACCCCGCCGTCAGCGTCCTGGGCGCGGCCGTGCTCATCGGCGTGTTCGGGTCGGTGTTCGCCGTCCACCCGACCGCGCTGCCCGGCACCCCCGTCGCGCCTGGCGAGGACGGCCTGGTCCGGCCGGGGCTGCTCGTCTTGATCCTGCCCATGTTCTGCCAGGGACTGTTCTTCGGCGGCGCCGCCACCGGCGTCACCGCCTACACCCAGAGCATGGGCCACGCCGACCTGTCCGGCCTGATGTACGCCGTCATGGGCGTGAGCAGCGCGACCGCCGGGCTGCTGATGGCGTCGGTGCCCGCGTGGGTGGCGCTGACCACCCGGCTGCGCGTCGCCGCCACGGGCCTGGGCCTGCTGTCGCTCCCGCTGTTCCTCGCGCCCGGGCCGGTCGCTCTGGCCGCCGCGATGTTCCTGATGGGGTGCGCCATCGGCCCGCACATCGTCACGATCTTCGCTCTGGCCGAGCGCGCCGCGCCACCGGCCCGGCTCGGCCAGGCGATGACGCTCATCGTGAGCAGTCTGATCCTCGGCCAGGCCTTGGGCTCCGTGGTCGCGGGCCACGCCGCCGAGCGGTTCGGATTCCACGGCGCGTTCCTGCTCGCCACCGCGGCCGCGTTCATCGCGGCCCTGGTCGCGACCGGGATCGTGCGCTCCCGCTGGTACACGGCGGCGGAACGGCAGGAGCAGCCCGCGCGGGTGTGACGGCTCGGGGGGCGTGAGCCGGTGTGAAAGCCACGCGCCACGCCCCTCACCCAGCGTGACAGTCCTCATAAGCGGGCCGCCCGCACGGTTGCGCACACCACTCCCGCGCTCTGGCACCGACCGCGATTCCCCTGGTGAACGGGGCTTTTATGGAGCGCGGGCGGGTACACACATCCCTGTCGGGACATCGATCCGTCCCGACCGCGTTAAACACGCGTTAACAGCTGCCTGTCCACCCGGAATGGAGGCGTAAGCTCGGCAATTGTGCTTACGCTGTTCCCTCCCCGCAAACTTCGGATGCAGGACCGCCGAAGAGAGGATTCCGTGCCTAGTGTGACCGGTCTCGCGCACCTCACGCTCTCCGTGCGTGACCGCGACGCAAGCATCGCCTTCTACCGCTCCGTCCTGGGCTTCAAAGAGCACAAGACGCGCGACGGAAAGCGGTGGCTGCACACCGAGTGCCGCCACCCGAGCGGCGTGGTCCTGGGGTTCACCCAGCACGAGGACCACTTCAAGGCCAGGTTCGACCACCGGCACGCCGGGGTGGACCACATCGCCTTCCAGGTGAGTTGCCTGGGCGAGCTGGAGGGCTGGGAGGAGCGACTCACCGAGCTCGACATCGACCACTCGCCGGTCGTGCACTCCGACCACGGCTCGATGCTCAGCTTCGCCGACCCCGACGGCATCCAGCTCGAACTGTACTGTCCGGCCGAGCTGGACACCGGCGAGGACTGATCGGCTCCGGCCGCTCCCACCCCGCAGACACACCGCATCAGCGCGCTGGAGGACCGCCTACTCCGGCGCCACCAGCTTCAGTTCCACTTCCCGGGCGCGCATCTCCTCGACCGCTGATTGCGGCAGGCGGTCGTCGGTGACGATGAGGTCGAACTCCTCCAGCCGCGCGACCCGGAACGTGCCGAACTTCCCGTACTTCGTGCTGTCGACGGTCAGCACGCTCTTCGAGGCGATCCGCAGCAGCTGCTGCTTGGCCACCACCTTGGCCTCCGAGGGGGTGGTGGACCCGCGCTCGACATCCCACGAGCTGCTCGCGATAAACGCGATGTCCACGTTGACCTTGCTGAGGAAGTCGGCGGTGAACTGGCCCACCGACGAGTGGTCGGCGTGCGAGACCAGGCCGCCGGTGTGGATCAGCTCGATGTTCGGATACTCCATGAGGTGCCCGACGACGTTGAAGTCGTTGGTCACGACGGTCAGCCCCACCTTGTCGGTGAGCATCGGCACCATCTGCAGTGTGGTGGTACCGGCGTCCAGGAAGATCGTGAAGTTGTCCCGGACCAGCTCCGCCGCCGCCCGGGTGATGGCGCGCTTGGCCGGTACCTCCAGCTGGGCCTTGGCCAGGTAGGAGGGCTCGCTCTTGAGGCGGGCGGCCAGGCGCACGCCGCCGGTGACCGACAGCACCTTGCCGTCGTTCTCCAGCGCCTGGATGTCCCGCCGCACCGTCATGTGCGAGACGGCCAACATCGACGTGAGCTCGTTGATACTCAGAACGTGGCGTTCCTGCAAGAGCTTGAGGATGTGCTCGCGACGCTGGTCGGGGATCATCGTTCGCCTTCGGTATCGGTTCGTCGTGCGTGTTCACGAGTGTGACCGACGCACTTCCTACACCAGCAGTTTCCCAGGTCCCGACGGCGTGGCGGGGCGGTGGTGCGGGTGACGCGGCTCGCATCGGCGCGGCGCCCGACCTTTCACCGCGTTTTCGCCGGTCTTCCCTACATCGGGGCACTGACTTTGGCACGCTTGTCGCACGTCCCCCCTCGGGGGCACCGTCAGTCCACCCCCACCGCCACGGTGGTAACGGAGGTCCGGAGATGACGCTGGCGATCGCGCACCGCGGTGACACCACGGGATTCCGCGAGAACACCCTTCCCGCCATCAGGTCGGCCATCGACCACGGCGCCCACATGGTCGAGATCGACCTCGATCGCACGTCCGACGGGCACGTCGTGCTGATGCACGCGGAGGCCCAGGGGCGCCTGTGGGCGCTGCCGCGGCCCATCACCGAGATGACGCTGGCCGAGATCGCGTCGCTCGGTGTCGAGGTCGAGCAGCGCATCCCCACGCTGATGGAGGTGCTGGCGGCGGTGTCCTACCCGCGCCCGACCCAGCTCATGCTGGTGGCCAACTCGGTGGACACCGTGCTGGCCGCCGACAACCTGGTGCACGAGCACGGCATGGCCGACCAGGTGCTCTACTCGGGGTCGGTCGAGGCGCTGCGCGCGATCCGGGCGCGGCGGCCCTCGGCGGGCCTGGTGCTCACCTGGGACCGGCCCGCGTTGCCCCCGGCGGAGCTGTGGCAGACCCTGCGGCCGCGCTACTACAGCACCCAGTACCGACTGCTCACCCGCGATCTGGTGACCGAGGTGCACCGGCATGGATACGGCCTGGCCGCGTGGATGGTGAACGACTTTCCGGAAATGGCGCGGCTCATCGGCATGGGCGTCGACGCGATCATCACCGACCACATGACCGAACTGGTGAAACTCACGGGCGACCTGAACGGTCAGGGCGCCTCTCAGGAGTTCACCGTCGCCCCGTCCGCCCCGTCCTCAGGCCATGATCAGCAGTCGCGCGGCAGCAATGGCGTCAATGGGGTGACGGCCGGACGCAGAACATCCCTCACTTCCGGAACACAGGGTGGTGGTCCCACGATTTCCGAGCCCCGATTTCACGTTCTGGAGTGAATCGGCGTGAGAACGGCGCTATCCTCGAAATCGATTCGTAACCGGATCAGCCACACCCCTCGACCGCGCCTCGCCCACCGGCCGGCGCAGCCCAGAGATGATCATGACGGCCGACCTCTCACCACATGACACACGCCTGGCCGATCACACCCTGGACGCAGCGACGACCCTCTTCGCACGTCACGGTCCGCACGGCCTCGGCATGGCCTCACTCACCCGGGAGATCATCGAGCGAACCGGTACCGACATCATCGAATTCCGCCGGGCTTTCCCCACCCGGCTGGATCTCATGTACGCCGTCGCCCTGCGTTCCACACGGGAATTGGTGGCCTGCCAGATTTCCGATTCCTCACCTTCCGAAACCCCCGTCACGCGCCTTTCCCATCTGATCCGCCGACATATCGACCACTGCTGGAAACACCGGACCGAGGAGGAGCTGCGGCGCACGCTGCTCCCCACGCTCCGCGCCATCCACCCGGTGCGCTACCGGGAGCTCTCCGAACAATTACGCCTCTACCGCGAGCACATCCGCGAGATCATCGCCGACGGCGTCGATGAGGGCCGGTTCTGTGTCGCCGGTCCCGGCATCGCGGCCGGAACGGTGCTGGAGACCCTGGAGTCCATCCTCAACTGGTACGACCCCGAGGGCGGGCTCTCCCTGCCCGAGCTGGGCGACGTCTACGTCGACCTGGTCATCCACCACCAGCTGGGGTGCCCGCGACGGTGACGGCGTGCGGCCGCC
Source organism: Nocardiopsis gilva YIM 90087 (assembly GCF_002263495.1). Taxonomy (NCBI): domain Bacteria; kingdom Bacillati; phylum Actinomycetota; class Actinomycetes; order Streptosporangiales; family Nocardiopsidaceae; genus Nocardiopsis; species Nocardiopsis gilva. The sequence goes on from NZ_CP022753.1 coordinate 4,371,939, forward strand.
CGCACCCCCGCCCAGGGCGGCCCGCACACGCCCCACCGCTCGGCGCGGGGGTCCTCAGCCCACCAGCGTCTTGACCGCGGTCCCCAGCGCGCTGAGCGCGGTCTTGGCGTCGGCGAGGTACATCCGTGTCCGGGGATCGGTGTAGAGCTCGTTGTCGATCCCCGCGTAGCCGTGCCCCAGTGACCGCTTCACCACGATGACCGTCTCGGCCCGGTCGACATCCAGGATCGGCATCCCGGAGATCGGCGTCCCCGGGCGGCGCGCGGCCGGGTTGGTCACGTCGTTGGCGCCGACGACCAGGGCGACGTCGGCGCGGTTGAACTCGGGGTTGATCTCGTCCATCTCCCGCATCTGGGCGTAGGGCACCTTCGCCTCGGCCAGGAGCACGTTCATGTGGCCGGGCATCCGTCCGGCCACCGGGTGGATCGCGTAGTCGATCCGCACCCCGCGCTCCTCCAGCAGCTCGGCGAGTTCGTGCAGCTCGTGCTGGGCCTGGGCGGCGGCGAGCCCGTAGCCCGGGACGATGATCACGCGTCCGGCGTAGGCGAGGCGGATCGCGGCGTCGTCGGCATCGATGGTGCGCACGCCCTCGCCCGCGCCGCCGGGGAGCGCGGCCGCTGCGTCACCGGTGCCGTAACCGCCGACGAGGATGGCGCGGATCGGCCGGTTCATGGCGTCGGCCATCAGCTTGGTGAGGATGCCGCCGGAGGCGCCGACGAGGGCACCGGCGATGATGAGCATGGAGTTGCCGATGACGAACCCGGCCATCGCGACCGCCACCCCGGTGCAGGCGTTGAGCAGGGAGACGACGACCGGCATGTCGGCGCCGCCGATGGCCAGCACGACGAGCACGCCCAGGGCGAGGGCGGCGAGCACCATCACCAGGAGCGCGAGCGCGCCGCCGGGGCCGGCGAGGAGGAATCCGGCGGCGACCACGATGACGGCCGCCACCAGCGCGTTGACGGCGCCGCGCAGCGGCAGCAGCAGGGGCTGGCCCGCCACCCACCCCTGCAGCTTGGCGGAGGCCACCAGCGACCCGGAGAAGGCCACGGTGCCGATGACGACGTCGAGCGTGACGGCGGTGGTCGCCGCCGCGGTGAGCTCCCCTGCGGGTCCGCCGAAGCGCAGGTAGTCGTGGAGGCCGATGAGGGCCGCGGCACCACCGCCCACCGCGTTGAAGAGGCTGACCAGCTGCGGCATGGCCGTCATGGCGACCCTGCGTGCCGCGTACAGCCCGGCGCCGGTCCCGATGAGGGTGCCCAGGACGATCATCGTCCACCCGACGGGGGTGACGGTGCCCGAGGCGAGGATGATCGCGAGGGTCACGACGACGGCCGCCCACATGCCCGCGGCGGACAGGAGGTTGCCGCGCCGGGCCGTGGCCGGGGAGTTCATCAGGTGCAGTCCCACGACGAAGCAGGTCGCCGCGGCCAGGTAGACGAGGCGGACGGCGATGTCCAGGGCGCTCATCGGTCTCCTCCCCCACCCGTGTCCGTCCCGGTCCGGTCGGGGGCGTCGGCGCGGCGCGGAGCGCGGAACATCTGCAGCATCCGGTCGGTGACCACGTAGCCGCCGACGGCGTTCATGGCGGCGAACGCGGTCGCCACCAGGACGAGCGCGTAACCGGCCGGGGTGTCGGCGGTGACGGCGATGAGCATCGCGCCGACGAGGACCACGCCGTGGATGGCGTTGGCGGCCGACATCAGCGGGGTGTGCAGTGTCGCCGGGACGCGGCTGATCACCTCGAAGCCGACCAGCAGGCTGAGGAGGAAGACGGTGAGGTCGTCAAGCGCTCCGGGGACCATACCCGCCTCCGTCGAGGGTCGTGTCGGCCGCGGTGTGCGTGTCGGGCGGCTCGTCCGAATCGGGTGCCAGCGCGGCGACGGCCTTGGCGGCGGCCGGGTGCATGACGCCGCCCTCGTGCGTGATGACGACCCCGGCCTGGATCTCGTCGTCGAGGTCGATGTGCAACCGGCCCTCCCGGGTCATGTGGGTGAGCAGCGCGCCGATGTTGCGGGCGTAGGCCTCGGAGGCGGCCCGCGGGACGGTGGCGGCCAGTTCGGCGGCGCCGATGACGGCGACGCCGTTCTTGGTGTAGGTGGTCTCGCCGGGTCGGGAGCCGTACACGTTGCCGCCGAGCGGCCCGGAGGCGAGGTCCACGGCCACGGCGCCGGGGCGCAGGGCCCGCAGCGCGTCCTCGTCGACGAGCAGCGGCGGTGGTCCGCCGAGGACCTGGGCGGTGGCGATCACGATGTCGAAGCGGCCCATGACGGCGGCGAGCGCCTCCCGTTGGGTGCGCTGCTCGTCGCCGGTGAGCGCACGAGCGTAGCCGCCGCTGGCGGTCGCCTCGGTGACCGCCGGCAGATCCAGGGTGTCGGCGCCCAGCGAACGGATCTCCTCCTGGGCCTCGGGGCGGACGTCGTAGCCGGAGACGACGGCGCCGAGGCGGTGGGCGGTGGCGATGGCCTGGAGTCCGGCCACGCCCGCGCCGAGTACCAGGATCTGGGCGGGGCGTGCCACCCCGGCGGCGGTCATGAGCAGGGGGAGGTAGCGGTCGTAGGCCTCGGCGGCCACGATCACGGCCTTGTATCCGGCGACGCTGGCCTGGGAGCTGAGCGCGTCCATGGTCTGGGCGCGGCTGAGCGTGCGCGGTACCCCGTCGAGGCTGATGGCGGTGATCCCGGCGGCGGCGAGGTCGCGGATGAGGCGGGGCTCGGCCAGGGGGCGCAGCAGGCCCATGAGCGCCTGCCCGGGGCGCAGCAGCCGCAGCACCGCAGGGTCGGGTGCGGTGACCGAGAGCAGGACGTCGGCCCGCGCGTAGAGGTCCTCTTCCGAAAGAACGGACGCTCCCGCGTCCGTGTAGTCCTGGTCGGTGTAGCGGGCGCCTGCGCCCGCCCCGGCCTGCACCAGCACCTCGAATCCGGCGCCGCGCAGCCCGGCCACGGCCGTCGGCACCACCGCCACCCGCCGCTCCGCGGGTGCGGTCTGCCGGACGACTCCGGCCCACAGGGTCGACACGGCCATATCGGCTACCTCCGCTGGAGAGGTACCCATCGTGCGCGGTCCGGATGCGTGGCCGCTTTCGGCCGACGCCGCCGTCGCCCCTGTGGACGGCGCGGTACAGCGCGTGCGCCGCCGGTTCTAGGCCGCGGTCTCGGGGACGGCGAAGGCCGCCCAGACGACCTTGCCCCGGCCGTCGATGATGTCCCAGCCCCAGCCGGAGCTGAAGGAGTCGATGAGCGGGAGGCCGCGCCCGCCCTCGGCGTACTGGGTGGGGTCGTTGCGTACCGGGGGTTGGCGGCTGGGGTCGACCACCATGCAGGTCACGTGGGCCTCGTCGCGGGCCATGCCGAACTGGATCGACCACTGGGACAGGGAGCCGCCGACCGTGGGGACCGCGTGGCGGCAGGCGTTGGTGACCAGTTCGGAGACGACCAGGCGGGCGTCGGGGGCCATGGTGTCCAGCCCCCAGCCGCGGAGCACGGTGCCGGTGAAGTCCCGCGCCACCTTGACCGAGGCGGGGTGGAAGCCGAGTCCGTGCTGGGCCGTGGCCGTGTCGATGACGTGGTGCCCGATGGGCAGAGGTGGGGTCGACAGGCTCCACCGGCCGTGATCAGCGGCGTGGGCGTGGCTGCCGACGTACGGGCGGGTCAGCCCGGTGAAGAGGTCATCGGGTCGGGAGTATGCAGAGTGCGCATTCATCGCGTTCCTTGCATCGTCGGACTCTTCGCGCCACATGGTCCTGCTTGCACCCCGTCCGTACGTTCTTTCATGTGTAAGCACGGATGCATGTGCATCACGCAGTCTAGTGCGCAGTGAGTGCAAGATCCTACTTGGGACCCCTTTGTTATTGGTCGTTCAATGATCGGGGGATTCGAGAGGGTTGTCCCGTGCACCACCGTTGAACGTGTTTACCCAGTTCAGTTCTGTTCACTCACGTTCGATTCGGACATCCACCCCTCCACGCCACGAAGTACGTACGGGATGAACTTTTTCATGGAACCACCCCCCGTAGGCCCGTCCGACGCCACCCCCGCGCCACGCCCGACTTGTTGTCGATGCAACCATTTGACACATTCCGTCGCCGTTGGCGTAGTTTGCAAGAGCAACTGCCGATGTAAGCACGGATGCACGTGCACGCAGCGATCCCACGGCGACGATGCCCCGGGATCCGCCGCCGACCGGCGCGAACTCCGATCCCCGGATCACCACCCAACGAGGAGGCACAGATGCAGCAGGCCTACAACGGCATCCCCGCCGCCGACCTGAACGGCGCCGAATGGCTCAAGAGCAGCCTCAGCAACCCCGACGGCAACTGCGTCGAACTGTCCCGGCTGCCCGGCGGAGAGTTCGCCCTGCGCAACTCCCGGCACCCGCACGGACCCGCCCTCATCTACACACCCGCGGAGCTCGCGGCGTTCGTCAAAGGGGCGAAACAGGGAGATTTCGACCACCTCATCGAGGCCGCCACAATCGATTGAGCATTGTCGCTCCGGCATACTTCTGATTCACTGACCGGGGTTCGGCCACGCCAGGAGGGCAGATGGACAGCAGACGGGCGGAGGCGGACACGCCTGCCGCCGACGTACTCACCCCCTCGCGGGGCGGACCGACCGTGCTGCGTATCCTCCTCGGCACCCAGCTGCGCCGCCTGCGCCAGGCCAAGGGCATCTCGCGGGAGGACGCCGGCTATGAGATCCGGGCCTCCCACGCCAAGATCAGCCGGCTCGAACTCGGCCAGGTCAAGTTCAAAGAGCGCGACGTCGCCGACCTGCTGACCCTCTACGGCGTGACCGCCCAGGAGGAGCGCGACGCCCTGCTGACGCTCGCCCGCCAGGCCAACACGCCCGGATGGTGGCACAAGTACAGCGACGTCCTTCCCTCCTGGTTCGAGGTCTATATCGGCCTGGAAGAGGCCGCGGCCGTCATCCGCACCTACGAACTCCAGTTCGTCCCCGGCCTGCTCCAGGCGGAGGAGTACGCGCGGGCCGTCATCATGCTCGGGCACGGCGGCGACCCGGTCGAGGAGGTCGACCACCGGGTCCGGCTGCGGATGACCCGCACGGAGCGCCTCACCGGCCCCAACCCGCCCAAGCTCTGGGCGGTGGTCGACGAGGCCGCGCTGCGCCGCCCCATCGGCGGCCCGGCGACCATGCGGGCCCAGATCGAGCACCTCATCGAGATGGCCACCCTGCCCAACATCACGCTGCAGATCATCCCGTTCCACAAGGGCGGCCACTCGGCGGCGGGCGGGCCGTTCAGCATCCTCCGGTTCACCGAGAGCGACCTGCCCGACGTGGTCTACCTCGAACAGCTGACCAGCGCGGTCTACTTCGACAAGCCCGACGACACCGACCGGTACATGGAGGTCATGGACCGGCTGTGCCTCGAGGCGCTCTCGGCCCCCGAGTCCGCCCGCTACCTCGCCACGATCCTCGACGACTTCCGCTGAGGGGACGGCTTCGAGCGCGGCGCGAGCACCGAGCGGCCTCACTCCTCCGCGCTGTCGAGCGGGCCGATCCGACCGACGACGCGCCAGTACACCGGGACTTCGCACACGCCCTCGTCCGCGGGGCCGACCTTCTGGCACCCCGGCCCCGGCGGGTCCATCGGACGCTTCAGCAGCACCTCCACCGCGTAGCCCGTGCGGGGGCCACCGGTCAGGCCGATCCCCTGGATCCGGGGATCGGCGCCGAACCGTTCGCGCAGCAGGCGCTTGGCCACGCGGGCCTGGTGGAGGGTGATCACGCGCCGGCCAGCCGGGCGTTGAATCCGTCGAGCACCGCGGTGATGGGGTTGGCGTAGGTCAGCCCGGTGCCGTCGGGGCCGCCGAACCGGCTGCCCGCGAACAGCAGCCCCACCGCCGCGCGCCCCTCACTCGTCCAGATCAGCGACCCGGAGTCGCCGCCGTCGCTGAATGCGCCGTCGCGCCCGGAGATCTCCAGTTGGTCGTCGAAGAGCAGCTCGCCGTGGGAGAAGTTGATGCGCAGGCCGTCCACCTCGAAGGCGGTGATCCGGCCGCGGGTGTGGCCGGTCGTCCGGCCGATCTTCTCCACGGTCACGTCCTCGGTGGGGCCCTCGTCGATCGTGGTGACGGGACCGCCCGGGTACCGCTCGGCGTCGTGCCCGACGCCCGCGTCGATCCGCGCGATGGCGGCGTCGACAAGGTTGATCCGCTCGGTGCTGAGCTCGCTCATGGCGACGAGCTCACCGAACCGGTCCTGCGGGTCCAGCCCCCGGTCCGCGACGCCCGGCTGCAGCGCCGCGTCCCCGGGCCGGGCCTTGCCGCTGTCGCCCAGCACGTGGTTGTTGGACAGAGCGTGCACCGCGCCGTCGACGACCACGAATGCCCCGAGCGTTCCGGCCGTGATGTCCGGATGCCCCACCGAGCAGCCGGGGATCAGGGGGCGCTGACTCTTTTGGAGCTCCTCGGGACTGAGCGCCTCGGGCAGCGCCCGGATCTCGCCGACCTCGACGACGTCGACCTCGTCGCGGGCCTCGGCGGCGATACGCGCCAGCAGGGGTTGAGCCGACGCCGTGTCACGCACCCGCACCGCGAGCACGTAGGTATGGGGGGCGGTGCGCTCGACGCCGACGGCGAGCCACGGCACCTCCGTGCCGACCGCTAGGCTGGTGGCCCGCTCGCGCAGGGACCGCTTGAGTTCTCGGCAGGAATCCAGATGCATGCGGCTCCTTAGATCAGGGGTCAACAGTTGATATGACAACCACGCTCATGTGTGAGCGTAGTTCCGCGAACTCCGGATTTACCGGGAAATCTCGGCCGAAAGCGGCAATTCGGTGATCACGGAAAATGCCACGTCATGACAGAAATGATCTGCATTCCCACGCGCCCCACCCGCGCGGCTCACGCGGGCGCCCGCAGCAGCTCCAGGTCGATCGATTCGGCGATCGCGCGCAGCCCGGCGTCGCCGGGGTGGAGGTGATCGCCGGAGTCATAGGCGGGCAGCAGCCGCTCGGGCGCGCTGGGGTCGCGCAGCACCGCGTCGAAGTCGAGCACGCCGTCGAAGAGCCCGCCGGCCCGCCCGTTGGCGCGGATGAACGCGTTCACCTCGCGGCGCTTGGCGTCGACCTCGTCGGTGCAGTCGCGGAACCCGCCGCATGGAGCGACGGTGGCCACGAGCACGCGCTTGCCGTGGGCGCGCGTGCGCGCCGCGATCTCCGCGAGGCCGGCGGTGACCTGCTGCGGGGTGGTGCCGGTGTGCCGGACGTCGTTGACGCCCTCGAAGACGATGACGGTGTGGGCGCTGGTCTGCGCCAGGACGTCGCGCTCCAGCCGGTGGGGGGCGCTGACACCGCCGGTGTCGGTGCTGACGCCGTCGCCCGAGTAGCGGTCGGTGACGATCCGGTTGGCCGAGATGCCCTGGTTGAGAACGCCGTAATGGGGCACCGAGGACTGGGAGCGCAGGCGCTCGGAGAACACGTCCGGCCAGCGCCGGTTGGCGTTGGGGGTGGAGCCGACGCCGTCGGTGATGGAGTCGCCCAGGGCGACCACCGACCCGGGGCCGCCGAGGACATCGATTCCGGTGAGGAACGGCCAGGTGGCGATGGTGCCGGTGAACGGATCGGCCCCGGCCGCGGCAGTGGCGTCCCCGCTGCCCGGGGCGGTGACGTAGTTGGTGCCGGTCACCGCGGTGTGCACGGGGGCAGCTGTCACCGCTTCGGGCAGGTGGATGCTGACCAGGAGGTCGCCGCCGGCGGGAACGGGGAACATGGCGGGGTCGCTGAGCACCTGCCCGCCGGCCGGGATCCGGGTGCCGGGGGCACCGTCGAAGGTGAGCGGCACGGGGGTGTGGGCGGCCTCGGCGCCGTGCCGCCGCAGCGCAATGGTGACCCGGCCGATGGCCACCGGCTCGGCGGCGAAGGTGTTGTCCAGTCGGACGCGCGCCCCCAGACCGCCGGTGGTCGACCGGACGGCCAGGCGGAGCGTCTGGTCCTCCCAGGGGCCGACCGCGGTGTAGCCGGAGGTGCTCGTGGACCAGGTTCCGGTCCAGCGCGACGTGGGAGCGCGCAGGCCGAGGGCGAAGACGTGGATGCGGGCCGCGTCGTCGGCGACCCGCGGCAGTTCGACCCGGGCGACGTCGCGGGCGGGGTCGGCCGGCACGGTCCGGGCGTAGAGGAGGACGGGGCGCTCGATCCGGCCCTGGGGTGAGTTCGCGTACGGGAGCGCGACCGCCTTGGTGGGGTGCGGTCCGGTGACCCAGTCGGGGACGGTGAGGGTGTAGGTGTCCGAGGTGCCGTCGGCGTAGACGATCCGGCCGCTGCCGGTGGCGGTGCCCCCGGTGGCCGCGACGAGGAGGGTGAGCGCGTCCCCGCGCCCGCTCACCCGCACCTCCTGGCCGTCGGCCACAGCGTTGTCGGGCTCTCCCGGCACGGTATCAGGCCAGGTCAATCGGGTGCGGTGCACGGTCAGCCGCTGACCGGGCCCCCAGCCGGCCCGTCGCAGGGCGGCCGCGGACAGGCTACGCCCCGTGCCGTCGAGGTCGGCGGCGGAGGCATCGGCGTCGTCGGAGATTCCCGCGTTGTCGAAGTGCTCGGCGAGCGGCGCGGGTGCGGGGCGTGCCTCGGGCGCCTTCCGGGCGACCGACCCGGCCTGGGCGGTGACCAGGTGGAGGGGTGTCAGTCCGCAGAGGACGAGCAGCAGCAGCGCCATCGGCCACAGGCGCGCCATGCGAAATCGACAGACCACGCCCTGTTTGCCCACGCCCACACCAACCTCTCATCCGCGGATCGCCTCCAAGGGGGCACATGGCCACAGAGACAACATGATCCAGGACGCGGACGGTCGCGGGGCAAATGGCGGAAAAATTGTGGATACACCGCCTCGTGTGACGGCCGCGGGCGACCGCCTCGCGGGGTGGAGCGGGGACGGGACGTTCGGCCCCGTCCCCAGGTCAGCCGCGGCCTACCGGCCGGGTGGTGCGCGGTCCCGTGTCAGCCGGAGGGCCGGGCCGACCGGCCATAGGGTGAGCGGACTCACCCGGCCGGTAGCGGCCGGGCACGGACCGTCAGCGGTCGCGGCGGGCGGACAGGCGGGCGAGCGCCGCCAGTTCCGCCGCCGGCCCCTGAGGCGGATCGGCTCCGCCCAACAGGGCCAGCCCCTCGGACAGGAGCTCATCCGCCTGCGCACGGCTCCATGCCCGCCCACCGGCGACCTCGACGAGTTCGGCGGCCCGCGCCAGGTCGCCGTCGGACGGGGTGTCCTCCCCGCGGTACAGCCCCGACAGTTCGCGCCCGGCGGCGGTGCCGGAGCTCAGGGCGGCGACCACCGGCAGCGACTTCTTCCGGTTGGCCAGGTCACTGTGGGCCGGTTTACCGGTCGCCTCCGGCGCCCCCCAGATCCCCAGCAGGTCGTCGACGTGCTGGAAGGCCAGGCCGACCCGCTCGCCGAAGCCGCGCAGGCGGCCGACCTGTTCGGGGTCTCCGCCTCCGAACACGGCGCCCAGCTCGCACGCGCAGCCCAGCAGGGCGGCGGTCTTCTGCTCGGCCATGGCCAGGCATTCGGCCAGGCCGACGTCGTCGCGCTGTTCGAAGGACACATCGGCGCTCTGCCCGGCCACCAGGGACTGCACGGCCGCGCTGAGCGTCCGCACACATCTCTGGGCATCGGGGTGGGCGGCCGCCGCGAGGACGTCGAGGGCGAGGGTGAGCAGCGAGTCCCCCGCGAGGATCGCCGCCCCGGAACCGAAGACGGTCCAGGCCGTGGGCCTGTGCCGCCGGGTGGTGTCGCGGTCCATCACATCGTCGTGCAGCAGGGAGAAGTTGTGGACCAGCTCCACGGCGACGGCCGCTGGTAGGGCGTCCTTTGCGGTGCCGCCGACGGCCTGGGCCGACAGCAGGGTGAGCGCAGGGCGCAGCGCCTTTCCGGCCGGGGCGCCGTCGGGCCGACCGTGCTCGTCGCACCAGCCGAAGTGGTAGCCGACCACGCACCGCATCGAGGCGGGGAGCGTTTCGGCGGCGCCCCGCAGGGCCGGATCGACGATGTCGCGGCTCCACCCCAGGATCTCGCGTGTCGACCGGTCGGTGCCCTGTGTTTCGCCGGTCATGGGTGTGCTCCCCATTCAGCGTCCGATCTCGACGTTCTCGAGGACACCGAGCGCGTCGGGGACCAGGATCGCCGCTGAGTAGTAGGTGCTGACCAGGTAGGAGATGATCGCCTTCTCGCTGATTCCCATGAAGCGGACGGACACCCCCGGTTCGCATTCGTCGGGAAGGCCGATCTGGTGCAGACCGATCACGCCCTCGTCCTCTTCTCCGACACGCATCGCCAGGATGGAGGTGGACCCCGTGCCCGAGATCGGGATCTTGTCGCAGGGCAGCACGGGGATGCCGCGCCAGGTGGTGACCGCCTGACCGCCCATGTCGGCAGTGCCGGGGTAGACGCCGCGGTGGCTGCACTCACGACCGAAGGCGGCGATGGCGCGCGGGTGCGCCAGGATGTAGCGGGTCTTCCTCCGGCGGGAGATGAGCTCGTCCAGGTCGTCGGGGGTGGGCGGGCCGTTGCGGGTGGGGATGCGCTGCCGCAGGTCGGCGTTGTGCAGTAAGCCGAACTCCGGATTGTTGAACAGGTCGTGCTCCCGGCGCTCGTGCAGCGCCTCGACCGTCAGGCGTAGCTGCTGGTGGAGCTGGTTCATCGGCTGGTTGTACAGGTCGACCACCCTGCTGTGCACCCGCAGCACGGTCTGGGCCACGCCCAGCTCGTACTCGCGGGGCTTCAGCTCGTAGTCGACGAAGGTGCCGGGCAGGTCGGGCTCGCCCACGTGGCCCGAGGCGAGTTCGATGTCGGCCTCACCGAACCTGTTGTGCGGCCGCTCCGGTGCGGACCGCGCCTGGGCGATGTGCGCCCGCAGTGTCTCGGAACGGTCGAGGACCTCCTGGAACTCGGTGCGCCACAGGGTGAGCACGGTGCAGCGGGTGACCGCCGTGAACGTGTCCTGCCATTCGTCCGGTTCCTCGGCCAGCGCCTCGACGCCGAAGTGGTCGCCGTCGATGAGGGTGCCGAGCAGCGTCTCCTCGTCGTACTCCCCCACGCCGACGCGGTTCACCTTGCCGTGGGCGATGAGGACCAGGCGGTCCACCGACCCGCCGGACTCGACGATCACCTCGCCCGGCCCGTACTCCCGCTGCACGAACCGGTCGGCGAGCGCGGTGAGCGTGGCGTCGTCCTCGTAGCCGCGCAGCGCCGCCAGCTCACCGAGTTCCCGGGGGATGACGCGGACGTCCGTGCCGGTGATGACGAACTCCACCCGCCCGTCGCCGACCATGTGGGTCAGTCGGCGGTTCACCCGGTAGCTACCGGCCTGAACCCGCACCCATGGCAGGGAACGCTGCAGCCAGCGGGGGGTGATCCCCTGCATCTGCGGCGGTGTCTTGGTCGTCGTCGCGAGATTCCGCGCCGCCGCCGTACTCAGGCTCAGTTGGACCTGCTCGCCTTCGGCACCCGATCGCGTCACCGTACCTCCTTCGAGAATGCCCCCGGCTTCAGCCAGGGAAGGAACCGAACCCCTGCGGAGCAGGGCAAGAAACGGGTAAGGTGCACGCTGTGCGTTGCGAGAACCAAGCGCGCACGGCGCGCTGAGCGAGAACCAAGCTGGCGCAACCGCATGCTTGCGTGCAACCGGGCAGGTTCCGTCCCGGCTGGCGTTGACGGAGTAAGACCTTTCAGGTCGCAGACCTGGGGGGCTTCCTGAGCCAGGAATCCCCCTGCGTTAGCTGGGGGAGGGTTCAAGATGACTACCACCAATCATTGATCCTGTTGGAACCGACAGCGCTTGGTACCGCCCACCGAGCGGAGGGGAATACGGGATGTGTGGCTGATCCGGTGGTGGGCCGGGTTCCCCGGCCCACCACCGGCTGAGAGTCAGGTTCCCCTCAGCCGGTGGTGAAGGCGGTCAGCCCTCGCGGCCGATCTCGACGTTCTCCAGGACTCCGAGGGCGTCGGGCACCAGAACGGCGGCCGAGTAGTACGTGCTGACGAGGTAGGAGATGACGGCCTTCTCGTTGATGCCCATGAAACGCACCGACAGACCGGGCTCGTACTCGTCGGGGAGACCGGTCTGGTGAAGGCCAACCACGCCCTGACGGGCTTCACCGGTGCGCATCAGCATGATGGAGGAGGTGCGCGTCTTGGTGACCGGAATCTTGTTGCAGGGCAGCATGGGGACGCCCCGCCAGGCCGGGACCTTGTGGCCGTTGATGTCGACGCTCTGCGGATAGATGCCGCGGTGGCTGCACTCGCGGCCGAAGGCGGCGATGGTGCGCGGGTGGGCCAGCAGGTAGCCGGGTTCCTTCCAGACCAGGGCGAGCAGCTCGTCGAGGTCGTCGGGAGTGGGCGGGCCGTTGCGGGTGGGGATGCGCTGACGCAGGTCGGCGTTGTGCAGCAGGCCGAACTCGCGGTTGTTGACCAGCTCGTGCTCCTGCCGCTCGCGCAGCGCCTCGATCGTCAGGCGCAGCTGCTGCTCGACCTGGTTCATCGGCTGGTTGTACAGGTCGGCCACGCGGGTGTGGATACGCAGCACCGTCTGCGCGACGCTCAGCTCGTACTCGCGGGGGGCCATCTGGTAGTCGACGAAGGTGCCGGGAAGGTCGGGCTCGCCGGAGTGCCCGGAGGCGAGATCGACGGCGGCCTCGCCGTACTCGTTGGCGGCGTGGGCGGCCGCTTCGGCGCGGTTGCGCTCGACCTGCGCCCGCAGCGTCTCGGAAGAGTTCAGGATCTGCTCGAACTCGGAGCGCTCCAGGGTGAGCGCGATGCAGTGGGTGACGGCTTTGACCGTGGACTCCCAGGTGCTGTCCGGATCGACCAGTGCCTCGTCGCCGAAGTGGTCGCCGTCGACGAGGACGTCGAGCAGGGTCTGCTCGTCGTACTCGCCCTCGGCGAACCGGTCCACCTTGCCGTGGGCGATCAGATAGACCCGGTCGGCCGGGGTGCCTTCTTCCACCAGCACCTGACCGGCGTCGAACTCCCGCTGGACGAAACGGCCGGCCAGCGCACTGAGCACGGCTTCGTCGTCGAATCCGCGCAGCAGCGGCAGTTCCGCCAGCTCGGCCGGGATCACCTGCACATCGGCTCCGACGTTGGTGAAGGTCACCCGGCCGTCGCCGACGGTGTAGGTGAGCCGCCGGTTCACCCGGTAGGCACCACCCGACGCCTGGACCCACGGAAGGATGCGCAGCAGCCAGCGGGAGGTGATCCCCTGCATCTGCGGCACGGTCTTGGTCGTCGTCGCCAGGTTCCGCGCCGCCGCGGTGCCCAGGCTCAGCGGCGTCGCGTTGGGGTCGGTACCGGCACCGGCCTCGGGCTGCTCCGTCATAATGCGCACCACCACTTTCCTTCGGGGTTGACAGGGGAAATCCCGACGAGGAATCCGTCCACTCTTCAACCACCACTCGAATGACCACAGAAGACGGCGTTGTATCGAGCCGAGGGATTTTCGCGTACGAATCGCGCGACACCTGCGGGGATTGAGCGAATGGCGATTTCCGTGACTTTCCGGGGGATTCTCAGGACCGCCGTCGTCGTACCCAACGCACTCTCCCGCATGCAGGGGGCGACGACGCAATCACGCGGAACTTTCGGAGTCTTCTTCCGAACCCGTGGATGCGGACAGGGCGAAACAAGGAACAAACGGACCACCGACAGGGTCGGCCTGCGGCGATCTACCGAACTCCGATTTTCGGCCGCCTACGATCGTCCTGAACTACTGCCCGATTGAATCGGACGTCCCGCTCCTCCTGCGTTTCCGAAAATCGGCTTTCAGACTCCTCAAACCCCATTGCCGGAGGACCGAAAGCTGAGTTTCGCCAAATATAAGGACAATATCCACCACACACCACAGAACAGGTCGAACCAAGCCGATCGACCTATCCGACCACATCCCCGGCACATCCACCCGCCCACCACACGACGGACGCCGCCGACCGGGCTCGGTCGGCGGCGTCGGCGCTGTGTTTCGGGCTATCTCCGTCTCATCGCACGAGGACGGTGCTGTGGATGTCGAGTCGCCCGCTGTTCCACAGCCAGTCCATCGCCTTGATGCTGACCCGGGCGCAGCCGTGCGACGCCGGGTAGGGCGGCACGGAGGTGTAGCCGTGCACGGCGATACCGCCGTTGAAGTACTTGGGCCGGTACAGCGAGCCCAGCGGTCCGGGGTCCCAGGCGTCGACGTCGCGGAACACGGTGTACCGACCCTTCGGCGTCACGGCGACGTGCTCCTCGCCGCGCGACTCGTACTTCTTGCCCGAGCCGGTGGAGGTGTTGAAGACCTTCTCCACCGTGCCGTTGGAGACCACGAGGAGCAGTTGGCGCTCCAGGTCGATCTCCACCACCTTGCCCGACGATGTCTGCGCACTGGGCCGGACTCCGTCGTCGAGCGCCTTGCGGGTGTTCGGGCCGACGATGCCGTCGCGGTCGATCCCGGCCGCCTTCTGCAGCGCCCAGACGGCGTGCAGGGTCAGGCCGCCGAACTCGCCATCGGCGGTGTCCAGCCAGTAGCCGAGATCGATCAGCCGTTGCTGGAGCCGCTTCACCTCGGGCCCGGAATCACCGATGCGCAGCTCGGAGGAGAACAGACGGAATGCGGGGGCCGACAACTCCGGTGCCGATGCCGTCGGTGCCGCACTCACCGCTCCCGCGTTGGCCGCCATGCCCCCGAGAGGGAGGGCGACGACGGCGGACAGGCTCACTGCGGCCACGCGAGCCGCATACCTCTCAAAACGTCTAAATGAACCAATAGCCATCTAGACGCATTACCCACCTTTTACGGCGGATTACCCATCCATCACGAGGAATCACTCCGAGTGGCTCGACACCGACGCACACACGGGCCGATCGAGGACCCACCGCCGCGCGCCGCGCCGCCTCATCGACTCCATACAATCATTACCCCCACCTGCGAATAATCACGTTTGGATATCAATCGACAGCGGAAAGTAATCACAGGTGACCGGGGACCCCTGGGACCGGGCTGCCGCCACCGCAGCGGCGCAGGGGCTACCGGTCACTCGCATCGCAGATCCCAAGCACCTCGATCGGGGAGCAAGCCGTGGTGAACGCACGCAAGGGCAAGGGGAACGGCAATGGCCACCGCAAGATGACCGCGAAGGAGGTGGAGAACCTCCAGGAGCTGATCGTCGAGGGCGGCGCCCTTGGCCACGAGCACCGGGAGAGCCAGCACGAGGCCGGCGGAGAGCGCCCGACCCTCCAGCAGGAGCAGGTACTCGAACTCCACGTGTGCATGGGGCTCAACGCATGCCGCCACCATGACATGAAGCATGAGGCCCCCATGGCGGGGACCTGCCAGTGCTCTACGGTGCAGCACGTATGCCACGGCGACAACCAGTGCCGGGGCCAGGGCGGATGCGGTTACCTGGGAGCGGAGTACGAGCAGTCCATCCCCGGTGAGCAGTCCTGCTGCGAGAACGGTAGCTGCGCCACACCCATCAATGAGAGCCGGGTAGCGTCCGCCGGACCGTTCAAGGGGACCGGCGTATGGAAGCTCGCCCGAAAGCGCTTCGAGCAGCGGATGTGGGACGCCGGTCGCCCCTTCGGCCCCTCGCCCGGCGAGGGTTCCCGGGACGAATGGGTGCCGGAGTACGAAGACCGGCGACCGCTCCTCAAGGAGATCGAAGACGCACGGAAGAAGCGAGAGAAGGCGGCCGCGGCCAACCAAAGCATGGAGATGTCGGACATGCCCTTCTTCGAGGGTGGTGCTTGATGCCGCCTGCGCGGCTCGGCCTCCCCGATCTCGGCTTCGGAGTCGGGCTGCGGGCATGCCACTACTCCTATGTGCTCACACACCGACCGCAGGTGGACTGGTTCGAGGTCATCACCGAGAACTTCCTGGACGTCGAGGGCTTCGCACGCCACGTCCTGGAGCAGGTAGCCGACTCCTACCCCGTCGTCATGCACGGGGTGTCGATGTCGATCGGTAGTAGTGATCCGCTCGACCTCGACTACCTGCGTCGCGTCCGCCGGCTGGCCGACGGGTGCGGCGCGGCGTGGGTGTCGGATCACCTGTGCTGGACCGGTGTGCTGGGGATCAACACCCACGACCTGCTGCCGATGCCGTTCACCGAGCAGTCGCTGCGCCACGTCGTCGAACGGATCCGGATCGCCCAGGACATCCTGGAACGGCCGCTGGTGCTGGAGAACCCGAGCAGCTACCTCGAGTACACCGAATCGACGCTGACCGAGTGGGAGTTCCTGGCGCGAATGGCGGAGGAGTCCGGGTGCGGCCTGTTGCTGGACGTGAACAACGTCTATGTCTCGGCCCGCAACCACGGATTCGATCCCGACACGTACCTTCGTGCGATGCCCGCGGAGCGAGTGGTGCAGATGCACCTGGCCGGGCACACCGACCGCGGCACCCACGTCATCGACACCCACGACCGACCGGTCGCCGGTCCGGTGTGGGACCTGTACCGCCACGCGCTGGACCGAACGGGCGGTGTGTCCACGCTGCTGGAGTGGGACGACCACATCCCGCCGTTCCCCGATCTCCTCGACGAACTCGCGCGGGCCCGCGCGTTCGCGGCCGGGGCGGGGAGGCCAGGAGTGGTTCACGACCATGCCGGATGACGCGCTGCACCGAACACAGGCGTGGCTGCAGTCGGCGATCCTGGACCCCGTCTCCGCGGACGCGGCGCCGGAGTTCGTGACCGCGTCCACCACACTCACGGCACGGGACCGCCTCGCCATTTACCAACAGGGGTACCGGGCGCGGCTGGTCGAGTGTATGCGGGCCCACTTTCCGGTGCTCCACCGTCTACTCGACGACGAGGTCTTCGACGCGTTCGCCCTGGAATACCTGCGCAGGCGACCGTCGCGGAGCCACACCCTGCACGTCCTCGGTGACGGGTTCAGCGACTTTCTGCGGGAGACCCGGCCGGAGGAGGATCCGGCAGCCGATGACGGATGGATCGCCACGCTCATCGACCTCACGCACTTCGAGCGGGCCTTCGCCGGGGCCTACGCAGCGTCCGGCCCCGAGGGGCGCGTCTACCCGACCCCTGAGGATCTGCCGGAGGCAGGGAGCCAGGCGTGGGCGGCGACCGTGCTCGTGCTCGCACCGTGTGCCCGGCTGATGCGCGCAGGGGCACCGGTGCACACCTTCGCGGCGGCGGTCCGCCGCGGCGAGGAGCCGCCGATACCGCCGCGCTCCCCGGTGTACCTCTGCCTGTCTCGACTCGATTTCACCGTGACCGTGACCGAACTCGAGGCGCGCGAGTTCGATCTGCTGTCCCGTCTGGCGGCGGGAGCGGCTCTTGGAAGGGCGGCGACCGGGGCACGGGCGTCGGTCGCCCGGTCTGACGCCGCTGTGCGCCGATGGTTGGACCGCTGCCTGTTCAGCACATGTACAACGGCCCAGCCGATGACGGCGGGCTGACACGCCAGTGAAGGAATGAGGAGTCCCGATCATGCAGCAGAAGCTCGCCGAGGCCGTCTATACCAAGCCCGACGCCAGCAAGCCCATCGAATCCATCGAGGAGCTGTTCTCTCACCTGTACGACGCCTCGCGGGTAGAGATGCAGTCGATTCCGATGTACCTGTACGCGGCCTACTCCATCGAGACCCAGAACTCCTCGCAGTGGGCACCGGGGGTCGGGGCGTTTCGGCTCATCAAGAGCGTCGTCATCGAGGAGATGCTGCATCTCGCTTTGGCACGGAACCTGATCATTTCCATCGGCTACGGCGACCGCATCCACTTCAGCGACAAGGGGTTCATTCCCAACTATCCGTGCGAGATGCTGCATCGCAACCCCAAGGACCCGCTGACACTCCACCTGGAGCAGCTCACTCCGCAGCTGGTCAAGGATGTCTTCATGAAGTTCGAACAGCCAGCGAAGAAGGGGGCGCCCCCGCAATCAGAGGACTACGACTCGCTCGGCCAGTTCTACCGGGCGATCTATGACGGCTTCCTTCGGCTGGCCGGGATCGACGAGAAGGACATCAAGAAGTTCGGCGAACCGATCAAACCCGAGAAGAAGTTCGAGTTCGATGCCACAAGGATGGAATGGCTGTTCAAAGAGAACCGGCCCGACCTGCAGTACGTGGAGACCTATTGGAACGAGGGCGGGGGCGGATCACCGATCGTCGTCCACGATCTCTACTCTGCGCTCAAAGCGATCAACGTCATCGTGGAGCAGGGCGAGGGGATGGACCAGGATCACCAGGTCGTTCCCAAGAATCCGGCCAACCCGCAGCCTGGCCAGTTCGAGTTCCCGCACTACATCAAGTTCAAGCGGATCGCCGAGGAATGGGAGCCGATCGGCAACGTCTACTCGGTCCCGCCCGACCCGAAGGTCCACATGTATCCGGAGGACGACGGGATCCGCGACCTCGCTCTGCTGTGCAACGCCGCCTATATCTACACGCTGCGGCTGCTCGACGAGCTCTACCGGACGTCCTGGAAGGATATGAAGCCGGGCGAAGAGCTTACGCGATACGGCATCGAGCGCAAATTCATCGCGGCGATGCAGGGGATCCTCTTCGGGGCCATCAGGGAACTGGTACAGAGGACGATCCCGTTCGGCGAATTCAAGGGTTGCAACGCCGCACCGACCTTCGAATACTACGAGTTCCCCAAGGGCAAGGACATGACCCAGCACCTTCGGGAGATGTGCGAGAAGGTGATCCCCCACTCTCCCAGACTCGGGGGCGACAACAGCGTGCTCTGGCTCATCGACAAGATGCCGGAATTGAAGCCGCTGTCGCCGCTGCCACCGATCCCGGAGTCGCAGAAGTAGCGTCGCGCTTTCGCGAACCCCGGTTCGTCGGTGGTCGCCGGACGGCGACCACCGACGAACCGGGGTCCCGCAAAGCCGCGCGCTGAACACGAAACCGAAGCTTCGCGAGACGACCGTGCGATCGGGCCACCCGTTCCGTGCCCGCCCCGGCCGGTCGGCGCAGGTCCGTCACCGGATCCTCGACAATAGGAGAATGTCGAAGAACCGCAGCCGTGACCACCTGCACCGCGTCGACCTTCCCTGTCCCTGTGGGCTCGCGAAGGTCTACGGCGACTGCTGCGGCCCGCTACACCGCGGAGAGCGGTCCGCCTCGACCGCCGAACAGCTCATGCGATCGCGCTACAGCGCCTTCGCCGTCGGCCATGCCGGCTATCTCGTGCAAACGTGGCATCCGCGCACGCGCCCGCGGCGGGTGGGCCTCGAAGCGGGAATACGCTGGCTGCGGCTGGATGTCCTCGGTACCACCGGCGGCAGCCCCTTCCACGTCGAGGGCACCGTCTCCTTCCGGGCGATCTACAGCGATAACGGCGACGAAGGCGAGCTCCGCGAGAACAGCCGTTTCGTACGGCACGAGGGAGCCTGGACCTACCTCGATGCGCTCGGATGAGGGCAGGAAAACGCCATCCAATCCTTCTGCTCCGGGGCGGAATCCCAACGTGGCCGGTTCGCGCCAAATGGTGACGGCCACCGATGCGACTGGCGTGGCTGTTCTAGCCTTGGAATATCCATTCCCGCATGGACGTGGGAGGACAATTCACGTGTCCGAGAACTCATACCCCCCAGGGCGAGCCGTCACCATCGATTACGTCGCTGGAAAAGTCGTGTCCCGGGTCGCACCGAACGAGGTCGCATATTACCCACATGTCCGGAATAAGTATTTCGAGCGAGGAAGGGCGAACCGCGCGTCGGACAATCCCCTGGGTTTCGGGGAGATCGTGGTCGGGGTCGTCAGTGGTGTCGCGCTCACCGTTCTCCACGAGCTGGCAATCGAATCGCTCACCAACGCCGCCCGGCCGTGGTGGGTGAGGGCATGGCGGTGGCTGGCGGAGCGGCTGCGGCTCCGCCGACGGCCGAAAGTCGAACCCCACACCGATCTGCGCGCCCTGACGGCGGAGGAGGTCCCCGGCGTCGTCGCAGCCCTCACCGAACACGCCGTCCGGGCGGGCCTTCCACCGGATCAGGCGGCACAGTTGGCACGCGCGATCGTCGCGGAACTTACGCCACTCGCCAGCGCTGACGGTGGCCCCGGTGCCGACCCGGTGGACTGAGGCGAAGCCGCCGAACGCAGGAGAGCCAGGAGAACCGAACCGCTTCGACCCCTTCTTACTACCGACTGGCACCAGCATTCGGTTCTCCCTACTCATCCTGGTCGCCGCGGTTGGCTCTATGTACCTCGGCTTCTGGTACGTGGCGCTCGGAGCCGTGCTCGGGGTGGATTTCACCGGGGCGACCAGCCTGGAGGCATGCGCCGCCGAGGCCCGAGACGGCGCCGGTCGCGTGGCCGACCAGGCGGTCCTGAACACCTTCCTGACGTGCACGAACCGCATGGAGCGGGAGATCATACTGTGGATGGTCGGTATCGGCCCGGTGTGGGCCTGCCTGACGGCGGTCATCTACGCGGTCTATCCGGTCATCCTGCGGCGGAAGCTGCACCCCGTCCGCATCCCGGCCGACAGCGGTGTACGGGCGGCCCGGCAGGAGGCGGACGTAGGCGCGGACGGTACGCCCACACATGTCCGCCTTCTGACCACTCCGGGTACAGCGGGCGGGGCCCGCGTGTTCGGGGCGTTCGGCCGGTACCGGCTGGCCGTGGACACCTCGCTTCTCGCCCCCCGAGCGGACGGCAATGGTCTGGACGAACGCTCTCTGGCAATGATCCGGCACGAGGTCGCTCACCTGCGTAATCGGGACGTTGACATCACCTACCTGACAATGTCGTCATAGTGGGCGTTCCTGCTACTCATCAGCATCCCGCTGGTCGCAACCACGCTGGCGGTCATCGTCGCCGCCGTGACCGGTACCAGGCCCGGTCACCTGGTCACGATGTTCGTCGTGCCGCTGGTGACCACCGCGCTGGTCCTCCCACTGCTGCAGGCGGACCGGCGATGCCCTACGCCACCTCTTCGCCCGCTCGGCCCCCTTCCCCACCTGGACATCAGGACGGTGGTGGTGGCGCAGGCACCGCGGTTACCACCCCTCCCTCGAGTCGCGGTTTCGTGTGCTCGACGACCCGCGTCTGCTCGCCGCGGTCAGCAGTATCGACCTGGTCATCGCAGGGATCGCGCTGGGCGCCGCCCAGCGGCACCTCGGTCCGGTCACTGACAACGTGATCTTCTCCTCCAGCGGAAAGCTCCTCTCCGCCTCCCTCGTCGGCGCCCCCGTCGGCGCCCTCGTCGCTGCGATCGTGTGGACCGCAATCTATGCTGCGCCGAACGATCGACACCGCTGGCGGGGCACGGCCGCGGCGCTGACGGCCGGGACACTTCTGGGCCTGGCATTCCCACATCCGGCTGGCAGCGCGTGGACCGATGTGCTGATGGAGCATCCGGTCCTTGGACTGGTGCCGGTCACGGTGCTGTGGGGTGTCTGCCTGGTGTTCCTGAAGTGGGCGGCGTTGTGCGCTCGGACCTGGCTGGATGCAGCAGGGCGGGAGCGGACGATGTGCGTCGCCGGGATCGTCTGCGCGGCGGTCGCGTTCGGGTGCATGTTCGGGATGTGGACCCTGTTCCGCAGGGTTCTTGAGGCCGAGGCGTCCAGCGGGTGGTTCAGTCTGTGGGCCGCCCTGGTCCCCATCGCCGCGAGCCCAGCTCTCCCTCCGGCGGTCGGGTGCGTGACGGCATTCCTCTTCGTAGGACTGGTCCGCCGATCGAACGTGCGCGGTCCGGCCGATCGTCCACTGCTCCCTATCTTCGCGGCGTGTGCGGTCGTCCTCGGACATGTGGGACTGCTGGTGGCGTCCATCGTCGTGTTCGCCGTCAACGGCATCGGACAGGTCGGCGGGGTGACAATCGCGGACGTGTTCAGCGTCCTCATGCTCCTGACAGTCGGACTCGCGGGGGCCATAAGTGTCGCTTTGGGGGCCTGGTCCGGTGGTCGCGGCCGACTGGGCGTCGCACTGTGCACCGCCGCGGTGTTCGTGCTCACGGCAGCGGCGCTGCAGCCCGGCCTCCATGAACTGACCCTGCAGGGCGCGCGGTGCCTGTTCGTGGACAACTCCCTCAGCTGCTGGGGAAGAACCGGCATGGGCATGGTCACGACGTACAGCGACGAGCCGTTCATCAAACTGGGACTACCCGTTGCCCTCGCCGTAGGCTGCGGAGGCGCCACATTCGGCTCGGGTCTGCGTGGGCTCGCGGCGAGGTGGCGACGTTCGCCCCCGGTCGGCCGCACATCCCGTACACCACGGAGAACACGTCACACCGTCAGCGCGGTCACGGCGGTCGTAGCCACGGCCCTCGTCGTGGGGTCGATCCTCGGCGCGACCCTAGGGCCACGATCGGGCCGATCCGCCGAGGAGTTGGCCGAGCTGCGATCCCAGGTGGAACCCGCGACCGTCAGCCGAGCAGCGGCATGTGAGAAGGCCACGGTGAGTCGGAACGTCGCATTCGACAGCGGCAGCGTCACGCTGGCCTCCAGCAGCGACGAGGTCCTGGCCGCCTTCGGGCGCACCATGCTCGACGGTGCGGCCCTCACCGACGAGCGGCTCTTCAACGCGGCACACCGCTACTGCCGCGTGCGCGAACGGGGGCAGTGACCTGCGTGGACTGGTGGGGCCCGGAGATCGCGTCCCTTCAGCAGCCGATGGCGCCCACCTTCACCTGCCCCAGCGTCCGCTCGATGACCCGCCGACCGCGACACGGTCGGTCGCGGATTCCGTGAGGGGGTCGTGGAAGGTGGGGGTGAGCGACTTCATCAGCATGCGCTTGCCCCCGGGAAGGGCAGCCGCACGGACCAGCCAGTCGCGCGCGGCGATCCGCCAGCGCGAGCCGGGGGCCATCCACCCGACGAATCCGCGGCCGAACTCCTGGGTCTGGGTGACAGCGGGGCGCATGCGCTCCTCGTAGCGCGCCATTGCCCCGGCCATGTCGCCCTTGGCGGCGCCCAGCTCCTCGGCCAGCACCCATGCACCGGCCATCGCCAGCGCGGCGCCGTGCCCGGCGAACAGCGAGACCGCCTGGCAGGCGTCGCCGAGCAGCACCACGTTTCCCCGGCTCCATCCCTCCATCTCGACCTGTGTCACCGGGTCGTAGTAGAGGTCCGGCGGCTGCGGGCACTGGCGCAGCGCGTCCGGCAGGATCCAGCCGAGATCGCCGTAGTCGCGCCGCAGCGTCACCGCCGGATCGTCCGGTAGCGCGGGGTCGGGGTCGCGGCGGAGGAACATCAGCGCGGCCCGGTCGCCGCGGAGCGCGTAGGCCCCGGCCATCAGCCCGGGAACGGTGAGCATCCGGTAGAAGGCGCCGGTCCTCCGGCTGACCTCGGCATCGTCGACGATGAAGGCGGCCACATGGTGCCCGAGGTAGCGCAGGTAGCGCTGCTCAGGGCCGAAGACGAGCTCCCGGACCCGCGAGTGGACCCCGTCGGCTCCCACCAGAAGGTCGACCTGCCGGCGGGTGCCGTCGGTCAGCAGCACGCTCACGCCCGCTTCACCGTCGGCCTGCTCGACCGCCTCCACGGTGGTGCCGTAGCGCACCGGAGAGCTGACCTCGGCGTAGATCGACCGGGCAAGGTCACCGCGGAGCAGGCTGATGACCTCCGTGAAGTCCTCGGTCATCCGCAACCTGCTGGTCCTCATCCCCTTCCCGTCGACATACTCCAGCGTGCTGAACGGGTAGCGGAGTTCGTGCAGCCGAGGCAGGAGCCCCATGCGCTCGGCCACCGCGGTGCCCGGCCCGAAGAAGTCGATCATGTACCCGCCGTCGCGGAACGCGGGTGCCCGCTCCACCAGCTCGACGTCCCATCCCGCACGTTCCAGCCGCCAGGCCAGCGCGCATCCCGCGATTCCAGCTCCGCAGATCAGGGCTTTCACCGTCGTACCTCCCGGTTATCGGGTTCTGGGGTCGTCGGTCGCTTGGGTCAGCCCACGGCGAGCATCCGGCGTAGCGGGGAGGCGAGCGCGGCCAGGTCGAGCTCCGGGTCCAGGATGCGGTGAAGCACCAGGCCGTCGAGGGCGGCGGCGAGCACCGTGGCCGCCGCATCGGCCTCGTCCCCGCACCCGCGCGAGCGCAGCCAGTCGGCAACGGCGGTGCGGAACTCCGCGATCTGAACGACGAGCTGGGCGCGCAGCTCGGGCAGCCGCGACGAGGCCAGGAACGCCTCGACGAGCAGCAGTGCGGCCGGATCGGACTCGAGACCGCGCGTCAGCTCGTTGAGCAGCCAGTCGATGCCGCTGTCCACGTCCGGCTGCTCGGCCAGTCGCACGGTGACCTCGTCGAGCAGGCCGCGGGTGACGCCCGTGCAGGCCTCGATCAGCAGCTTGGTCACCGAATCGAAGTGGTAGTGCACCACCCCGGGATTCACGCCGGCACGATCGGCCACCAGCCGCGTCGTGACGTTGTGCCAGCCGACCTCTCCAATGAGCACGACCGCCGCGTCGAGCAGCCGCTGCCGGGTCGAACGGCCACGATCGGCCGATGCCACCATCCTCGTCTCCTCCTAGGGCGTCCGCCTTGGATGTTTGCCTTGGGCATTTGCCCAAATCTTAGCACAGAGGTATCCACACCTCCGGTCGGCACCGTACTCAGAGGCACTTCCGCGCGGGTCCCACTGACGGGCGATTCCGCGGCGCCGCCGCTCTACCCGCCGCAGAACCCACCCCGTTTGGTTCGCGCGCGGTGTCCAGGAAACGGTCGGCCGCATGCTGCGCGCTCCACAACGACGATGGTCACGTCAGACCGTCAACGCAAATGCCTAGACGTCGAGCGTCGACATGACCGCCCCGGCCGGCGCGCACAGAATCCGAGTCGAAAGGAGCAGCGAGGCGAGCTGCCGGCTCAGCTCACGCGAGCCGACGCCGACGGTCCGCCGCCCATGGCAACCGGATACGGCCCCGCACATTGGCCAGACGCCGCGCAGCCCAGAGGCCGTCGCGCGGCAGCGCCGTCAGTGGCACCCGCAACGTCACAGCTCCGCAGCACGCCGACGGCGCGCTGCGTCGACACCGCGCAGCGGGCCTGTGCCCACGCGCCCGGCCAGTGGTCCCAACCAACCGGTCGCCGCCGCGGCCGGCTACATCCGGTTCACGTCCAGCACGCGCACGACGGCGCGGCCCGCCTCGTCGGAGGCGGCGAGGTCGATCTCGGCGCTGATGCCCCAGTCGTGGTCGTCCTCGGGGTCGTCGAAAATCTGCCGGACCTGCCAGTTTCCGTTCCCCTCCTCGATGAGGAGCATTTTGGGGCCGCGGGCGTCGGGGCCGATGCCGAGCTCGTCGTGCTCGTCGTAGTAGGCCTCCATGGCCTCTTCCCATTCCTCGGCGTCCCAGCCCTCGTCGCCGTCGAGCGCGCCCAGCTCGTCGTAGCGATGCCGCGCGGCCAGCTCGACCCGGCGGAACAGCTCGTTGCGGACCAGCACGCGGAAGGCGCGCGGGTTCGCCGACACCGGCTTCGGGCGCTCCTCGATCTGCGTCTCGGTGCTGTCCTCGTCCTCGTCGGGGTTGGTCAGCTGCTCCCACTCGTCCAGCAGGCTGGAGTCGACCTGGCGGACGAGCTCGCCCAGCCACTCGATGAGGTCGCGCAGCTCCTCGGTCTTGGCGTCCTCGGGCACGGTCTGGCTGAGCGCCTTGTAGGCGCTGGCCATGTAGCGCAGCACGAGGCCCTCCGAGCGCGCCAGCTCGTAGAAGCCGACATAGTCGGTGAAGGTCATCGCGCGCTCGAACAGGTCGCGCGCCACCGACTTGGGCCGCAGCGGGTGGTCGCCCACCCACGGGTGGCTGCGCCGGTACACGTCGTAGGCGTGGTCCAGCAGCTCCTCCAGCGGCTTGGGGTACTCGACCTCCTCCAGCCGCTCCATCCGCTCCTCGTACTCGACGCCGTCGGCCTTCATCTGCGCGATGGCCTCGCCCCGGGCCTTGTTCAACTGCGCGCCGAGGATCTGCCGGGGGTCGTCCAGGGTCGACTCGACGACGGTCAGCACGTCCAGCGGGTAGCTCGACGACTGGGGGTCGAGCAGGTCGAGGGCGGCCAGGGCGAAGGTCGACAGCGGCTGGTTGAGCGCGAAGTCGGGCTGCAGGTCGACGGTCAGGCGCGCCGTGCGGCCTTCCTCGTCAGGCTCCGGCAGCTTCTCCACGATGCCGCCGTCCAGCAGTGAGCGGTACATCGCGATGGCCTCGCTGATGTGCCGCCGCTGGGTCGGCCGGTCGTCGTGGTTGTCGGTGAGCAGGTGCCGCATCGCCGCGAAGCAGTCGCCCGGTCGGGCGATGACGCTCAGCAGCATGGCGTTGCTGACCCGGAACCGCGACTTCAGGGGCTCGGGCTCGGCGGCGATCAGCTTCTCGAAGGTGCTCTGGTCCCAGCTGACGAACCCGTCGGGGGCCTTCTTGCGGACCACCTTGCGCCGCTTCTTGGCGTCGTCGCCCGCCTTGGCCAGCGCCTTCTCGTTCTCGATGACGTGCTCGGGGGCCTGGGCCACGACATTGCCGACGGTGTCGAACCCGGCGCGGCCGGCGCGCCCGGCGATCTGGTGGAACTCGCGCGCGGTGAGGCGCCGCACGCGCGTGCCGTCGTACTTGCTCAGGGCGGTGAACAGTACCGTGCGGATCGGGACGTTGACGCCGACGCCAAGCGTGTCGGTGCCGCAGATGACCTTGAGGAGCCCGGCCTGGGCCAGGCGCTCGACCAGCCGTCGGTACTTCGGAAGCATCCCGGCGTGGTGGACGCCGATGCCGTGCCGCACATAGCGGGAGAGATTGCGGCCGAACTTCGTGGTGAAGCGGAACTTGCCGATCTCCTTGGCGATCTCCTCCTTCTCGGCCCGTGTGCACATGTTGATGCTGGTGAGCGACTGGGCGCGCTCCACCGCCTGCGCCTGAGTGAAGTGGACGATGTAGACGGGGGCCTCGCGCGTCTGGAGGAGCTCCTCCAGCGTCTCGTGCAGGGGCGTGGTCCGGTAGGAGTAGTACAGCGGGACGGGGCGCTCGGCCGAGCTCACGACCGTCGTCTCCCGGCCGGTGCGGCGGATCAGGTCCTTCTCGAACCGGCTGACGTCGCCGAGCGTGGCCGACATCAGCAGGAACTGCGCCTGCGGCAGTTCCAGCAGCGGCACCTGCCAGGCCCAGCCGCGGTCGGGCTCGGCGTAGAAGTGGAACTCGTCCATGACGACCATGCCGATGTCGGCGTCGGCGCCGTCGCGCAAGGCGATGTTGGCCAGGACCTCGGCCGTACAGCAGACGATGGGGGCGTCGGCGTTGACGCTGGCGTCGCCGGTCATCATCCCGACGTTGTCGGTGCCGAAGATCGCGCACAGCTCGAAGAACTTCTCCGAGACCAGCGCCTTGATCGGCGCGGTGTAGAAACTGCACTCGTCCCGCGCCAGCGCGGCGAACAGCGCACCGGCGGCGACCAGGCTCTTGCCGGAGCCGGTGGGGGTGTTGAGGATGACGTTGGAGCCCGCCACCGTCTCGATGAGGGCTTCCTCTTGGTGCTGGTAGAGCGTGAGCCCCCGTTCCTCGGCCCACGACGCGAACGCCTCGAAAAGGGAATCGGGTTCAGGGGCCGGCGGAAGCTGATCGATGAGACTCACGTCTTCCATACTGCCCGCTCCACACCACTGCCCCGGACATGCGCGGGGCGCGCCCGTCCCCCACCAGGGAAAACAGGACGCGCCCGGGCGTCAGAGGCGATGCGTCAACGCATCGTCGAGTCGGCGGCCTAGATGAGCCCCAGCTTCTTGACGGCGTCGCGCTCCTCGGACAGCTCCTGGACGGAGGCGTCGATGCGGCCGCGGGAGAACTCGTCGATGTCCAGGCCCTGGACGATCTCCCAGCGCCCGTTGCGCGACACGACCGGGAAGGAGGAGATCAGGCCCTCGGGGACACCGTAGGAGCCGTCGGACGGGATGGCCGCCGACGTCCAGTCGCCCTCGGGGGTGCCGTTGACCCAGTCGTAGACGTGGTCGATGGCGGCGTTGGCGGCGGAGGCGGCCGAGGAGGCGCCGCGCGCCTCGATGATGGCGGCGCCGCGCTTGGCGACGGTCGGAATGAAGTCGTTCTCCAGCCAGGCCTGGTCGCCCACCGCCTTGGCCCCGGTGGTGCCGTTGACCTCGGCGTGGAAGATGTCGGGGTACTGGGTGGCCGAGTGGTTGCCCCAGATGGTCAGCTTCTTGATCTCGTTGATCGAGACACCGAGCTTCTTGGCGAGCTGGCTGAGCGCGCGGTTGTGGTCCAGGCGCGTCATGGCGGTGAAGCGCTCGGTCGGAACGTCCGGGGCGTGGGCCTGGGCGATCAGCGCGTTGGTGTTGGCCGGGTTGCCGACCACGAGAACGCGGATGTCGTCGGCGGCACCGGCGTTGATGGCCTCGCCCTGCGGCTTGAAGATCCCGCCGTTGGCCTCGAGCAGGTCGCCGCGCTCCATCCCCTTGGTGCGGGGACGGGCGCCGACGAGCAGCGCGACGTTGCTGCCCTCGAAGGCCTGGCCCGGGTTGTCGAAGATGTCGATGCCCTGGAGCAGCGGGAACGCGCAGTCGTCGAGCTCCATCGCGGTGCCCTCGGCGGCCTTGACGGCCTGCGGGATCTCGAGCAGGCGAAGCTTCACCGGTGTGTCGGCGCCCAGCAGCTGGCCGGAGGCGATGCGGAACAGCAGCGCGTAGCCGATCTGTCCTGCCGCGCCGGTGACGGTGACGTTGACGGGTACTTGGGCCATGACCTTCTTCTCCTGATGACGTATGTGCGACCCGCGATGCTATCCCGCGGCCCACGTCGCGCACGCAGCCCACCCCGGCCACGCACGCCGCGCTCCCGCCGATTACCCGGCGGTACGGATAACCACCCTAGTAGTCATAGGTTCACACCCCGCGCCGTGGTCCACCAACAACCCGCCACCCCCAACGACATGGGGCTTCCCAGCTCTCGCCCACCCGCCGCAGCCCCAACACGCTTCGAAGCCGCGAACACAGCTGGGCCCTGGCCGCTACGAGCCCGACCGCCCCACCCGGCCACACCCGCCCACCAGCGAACACTCCCCCAGACACGCCCGGATCGCCCACGAACCCCCGCTTTCCGACCGGAACCACGCGGCGGCGCCCTGTTAAGATGACCACGATCCCGGTCATCACGACCCTGGGGTCCTATGCGCGGAACGGAACCTGTCCCCCCGCGTATGGGGCGGTAGCTCAGCAGGTCAGAGCAGGGGACTCATAATCCCTGGGTCGCGGGTTCGAGCCCCGCCCGCCCTACGATCGAGCAGCGTGAAGCCCCAGGCCGCCGGCTATCTCCCAGCCCCGGACTGGGGTTTCGTGTTTTGTGGGCGTGCCCCAGGTGTGCTCTTGGTTTCCGGCGTGTTCCCTCCCCTTACCGCCCCGGCTGGCTCCGAGCGGAGGGTGAGGACGGATCGCATGAATCAGCCGTGGGCTGGGCCGGGCCTTCGGGCTGGCGCATGGTCCCCGCAGAAGGTGTGGCCGGGGAACTCTCGTTATGGAGCCGGACGAACGGTATCGTCGTGTCTCACCGGCCGACCGGTCGGTATGTTGGCTCGCTTGGCTCCGAACGTGGAGGCGATATGCAAACGGCCTACCGGATCTGCCCACTATGCGAAGCGACCTGCGGGCTGAAGCTCACCATCGACACCGGCCGGATCACCGGTGTCCGCGGTGACCGCGACGATGTCTTCAGCTCCGGATTCATCTGCCCGAAAGGAGCGGCGCTAGGGCAGCTCGACTCCGACCCCGACCGGTTGCGTCGGCCGATGGTCCGGCACGGCGAGTCCTGGACCGAAACCGGGTGGGCGGAGGCGTTCGCCATCGTCGAGCGCGGCCTGATGGGCGTGATCGAGCGGCACGGCCGCCTGTCGGTGGCCACCTACCTCGGCAACCCCAACGTGCACACCCTCGCCGGCCAGATGTATGCGGGCGAGTTCGCGAAAACGGTCGGCAGCCCCAACGTCTACTCGGCGAGCACCGTCGACCAGATGCCCAAGCACGTCTCCAGCGGCTTGCTGTTCGGCGACCCGCTGGCCATCCCGGTGCCGGACCTCGACCGCACCGACCACCTCCTGCTGCTCGGCGCCAACCCGGTGGAGTCCAACGGCAGCCTGTGCACCGCCCCCGATTTCCCCGGCCGCCTCAAGAAGCTGCGCAAGCGCGGCGGGCGGCTGGTCGTCGTCGACCCCCGGCGCACCCGGACCTCCGCCCTGGCCGACCAGCATGTGGCCATCCGTCCCGGAACAGACGCCTACCTGCTCTTCGCGATGGTGCACACGCTGTTCGAGGAAGGGCTGGCCGACCCCGGTCCGCTCGCCTCCCACATCGAGGGCATGGAAGCCCTGCCGCCGCTGGCCGAGGCGTTCACCCCCGAGCGGGTGGAACAGGTGTGCGCTGTCCCCGCCGAGGGGATCCGCACCCTGGCCCGCGACCTGGCCCAGGCGCCGACCGCGGCCGTCTACGCCCGGATCGGCACCACCACCGTCGAGTTCGGCACACTGACGAGCTGGCTGGTCGACGTCCTCAACCTGCTCACCGGCAACCTCGACCGGTCGGGCGGGGCGATGTTCCCCCTCGCGCCGCACCGGCGGCGCGGCTCGGGCCGCGGCCGGGGGTTCCAGCTCGGCCGCTGGCACAGCCGGGTGAGCGGCCTGCCCGAGGTCAAGGGCGAGCTTCCCGCGGCGACCCTCGCCGAGGAGATCGCGACCCCGGGCGAGGGACAGGTGCGGGCGCTGGTCACCATCGCCGGGAACCCCGTGCTGTCCACACCCGGCGGCGACCGGCTGGACCGGGCGCTGTCCGGGCTGGAGTTCATGGTCAG
Organism: Nocardiopsis gilva YIM 90087; assembly: GCF_002263495.1. Taxonomy (NCBI): domain Bacteria; kingdom Bacillati; phylum Actinomycetota; class Actinomycetes; order Streptosporangiales; family Nocardiopsidaceae; genus Nocardiopsis; species Nocardiopsis gilva. The sequence goes on from NZ_CP022753.1 coordinate 4,402,648, forward strand.
CGTCGACCCGTACCTGAACGAGACGACACGGCACGCCGACGTCATCCTCCCGCCACCGCCGCCGAGCCAGTCCGCCCACTACGATCTGGCCTTCAACGAACTCGCCATCCGGAACAACGCGCGCTACTCACCGGCCCCGGTGCCCCTGACCGACGACCGCGTCGATGAGTGCGAGATCCTCGCCCGCCTGATCCAGATCGCCGCCGGCCGGGGCGCGACCGCCCCTCCGGCCGAGGTCGACGACCGGCTGATCGAGCGGGAGCTGGCCAAGGCCGCCGCCGACCCCGCCTCCCCCGTGTACGGGGCCGAGGCGGCCAAGCTCGCCGAGGAGCTGTACCCGGGCACCCCTGCCGAGCGCAGGCTGGACATGAAGCTGCGGCTGGGGGCCTACGGTGACGGATTCGGCGCCGACGCTGAGGGGCTGAGCCTGCGGCGGCTGCTGGCCGAGCCGCACGGGATCGACCTGGGTCCCCTGCAACAGAGGATCCCCGAGGTGCTCAAGACGGTCTCGGGGCGGGTCGAGGTGTGCCCGGACCCCATCGTCGCGGACATCGGGCGGCTCCGGGAGGGGCTGGAGGCCCGGCGCGACGCCCTCGTTCTCATCGGCCGCCGCCACCTGCGGTCCAACAACAGCTGGATGCACAACGTGCCGGCGCTGACGGGCGGAACCAACACGTGCACGCTGCAGGTGCACCCGGACGACGCCGAGCGCCTCGGCCTACAGCACGACGCGACCGCCCTGGTCCGCAGCCGCTCGGGGCAGCTCCAGGTCACCGTGGAGCGCACCGAGGCGGTGCCCGCGGGCGTGGTGAGCCTGCCGCACGGCTGGGGACACGGCGCCCCGGGCACCCGTACGGAGGTGGCAGCGGCCGACCCCGGCGTCAACGCCAACGTGCTCACCGACCCCGCCGTCATCGACCCCCTGTCGGGCACTGCAGTCCTCAACGGCGTCCCAGTCGACGTGCTGCCCGCGCCGTGAGCCGTCCGGTTACTCGTTCGGGAGGCGGGGTCTGGATTCGCTGGTCCGGTCGGTCTGCCGTTGCGACTCGTTCCGCACAGGTGTCGTCCGCGGCCAGCCAACGGCATCACGGAGCGGTCATCCCCTCGCCGAACGTCATCGCCCGAACATCCACAGAACGACGTCATTTCACGGCACCACAAAATTTCCTGTCACAGTCGTGGCGGCCGCTGTCTCTCATCTGTGTGAAGTGACCGACCGGACCGGCCGGTGATCGGATGAGACAAGACGGAGGGGTGCGGTCATGGCAGGCCAACGGACCGACGAGGTACTGGAGCTAGTGGTCTTCAGCCTGAAGGACGGTGTCACCCGCGATCAGCTGATCGACACCGTAGACGCGGTGTCGGAATGGGCGAGCGGCGACAGCGCAGCCCCCTTGTTTGTGTCATTCCCTCCCCGTACGGTGCGGGCGCGCTTCCTGTGGAGCCTCGTAGTTGATCATGGATCTCCTCCTCGGGGCAGGCGGGCGCACCCCCGTTCACAGGTCTTCGGAGCCGCGGCCCCTGCTGAGCTGCGCCTTGGGGCATCCCTCTCGGTGGCGGGGAGCTGCCGCGGCATCTCGGCGCTCTAGCGCCATCGCCTCCTGGTTAGGCGGGGCGTACGGAGGGCAGCACCGTAGTGTGGCCTCGCCCGAGCCCACCGATGACGACCGGTTCATTGTGGTGGCCGGGCGGCGATGGCGCGCGAGCGATCCCCTGCTGCCAGAGCCGGTCCGGGATCGGCTGGTCCACCACCTGATGGCCGCGCGGCGGGCGGTCGCTGCGGCCCGGAGCGCCGGCGATCCCATGGGCGAGCGCGCCGCCCGGGACCGCGTCCAGCAGGCCAAGGAAGGTCTGGGCGAGCGGGGCACCCCCTGGTGGGAGCTGACACCCGCCCAGCGGCGGACGCGGTGGGAAGCAGCTCTCACCGCGCTCGGGGCGGGCGACGACGGCTCGGCGGCCGTCAGCTAGCAGCGCGACAACCTTCCACTGCAGCACTGTGCGCCTTCAGCCTGCCCTGCCCCGGGCGGATGGCCGCCCCCCTGTGTCATCGCACGGCACTGCCCTTCCATCGGGGCAGACTGAGGTTGGTCCAGGCCCGCAACAGCCATTCGACGGGTCCGTAGGGGCGGCGTCGGAGCCCCCAGTGGCAGGCGATGGCCTGCGGAGCGAACAGGGTCAGGGCGATCCCGGGGGTGTCCCCCGAAGTGTGGACACCCTCGGCCCAGGGCTGCGCTGCGGCCCCTTGCGCTGATCGCCATCTGGTGAACCGGCCCCACGCACAAGGCGGGGTCAACGGGGCACCCCTGCTCGAGGTGCGAACACCATCCTGGACGCAGGTCCCGTAACCCGTCATCGTCGCGGATTGGCGCTGCGGATCACGCTCCCGCCTCCGATCTGCTCATCACCGGCGCGATAGGACGGGACCTGCTTACGACCGCCCCGAAGGGCCCTTCCCACACCGGGTTCGCGGGGTTACTCTTCGCCTCGACACTTACCCCCCGCAGCGCCGTGCATACTGAACGCAAAGGACCCCCCTATGCACAGATGCTTGACAGCGTGTCTTGCCACCCTCCCCCTGGCCGGCTTCGCGCTCCCCCTTGTGGGCGCCGCCCCCGCGACCGCTGACGCCATCGAGGCCGCAGAGGTGGTGCCGATCCAAGTCACCGGCGACCCCGATAAGCGGTTCAACCTGGTCATCCTCGGCGACGGCTACACCGAGGAGGAGATGCCGCTGTTCCGCGAGCAGGTCAAGGAGCACCTGGCCGTGCAGTGGAGCATCGAGCCCTTCCGCAGCTACCGCGACTACTTCAACGTCTACGCCGTCGAGACGCCCTCCCCCGAGTCCGGCGTCGACTGCGACCCCGACCTCGCCGCTGGCGACCGCGACACCGTGCTGGGTATGGGCTTCTATGGCGGCTGCGACCCCGATGGGCTGCAGCGTCTGCTGACCGTGGAGGATGAGCTCGCCAACGCCGCCGCCGACCTCGTCCCCGGCGTCGCCGCGGAAAATCGGCAGATCCTCGCCCTGGCCAACAGCGAGACCTACGGCGGCGCCGGGGGCACGCACGCCACCGCCTCGGCGGGCAACGCGCTGTCCGCTCTGATCACGCCGCATGAGCTGGGGCACTCGCTGGGGAAGCTGCAGGACGAGTACCCCTACTACCGGCGCGACAGCAGTCTGGGCCGCTGGGACGACGGCGAACCCGACTCCGCCCACCTCACGGTCATGACGCCCGAGGAGATGGAGGAGCGGCGGGCCAAGTGGTGGCGGTGGCTCGGCGAGGAGAGTGCGTCCGGCGGCGTGATCGGCGCCGCGGGCTCCGCCGGCCACGAGGGCGGGCTGTACCACTCCGAGGGGGTGTGGCGGCCCAGTCGGCACTCGATGATGAAGACCCTGGGCTACTACTTGGACCAGGTCAGCCGGGAGGTCATGGTTCGGCGTATCTCCGGGCAGCGCGACCGCGGGAAACTTCCGGTGTCCTCCACGCCGGAGGGCGAGGTCGGCCCGGACGACACGGTGTGGGTCGAGGCGCCGCACCCCGCCTTCCACGACCTCACCTTCACCTGGACGGTCGACGGCGAGGAACTTCCCGAGGCCGAGGGGCAGCGCGCGCTGGACCTCTCCGACCTCGAGCTCGACGCGGGGACCGAGGTGGCGGTGCGGGTGCAGGACCCCACCCCGTTCGTGCGCGACCCGGAGGTCCGCGCGTCGCCCGCGCTGACCCAGACCCGCACCTGGACCGTCGGCGCCCCGCTGCCGGCCGATGACGCACCGGTGCGGTTCACCGCCGCCCGGGACACCGAGCGGCCGGTGGCCGCCGACGAGGTCGTCTACGCGGAGACCACGCACCCCTCCGACCGAGTGCCCGAGGTGGTCTGGGAACTGGACGGGAAGAAGGTCGCCACCTCCGCCGACGGGCGCACGCTTGACCTCGGCGAGTTCGGCCTGGAGGGCGGCGCGCACACGCTCACCGCCACCGCCGACCCCGGGGCCGGCGATCCGGACACCCTCAGCTGGACCGTGGACGCAACCGGGCCCACCGCCGAGCGCGAACTGTCCTCTCCCGCCGCGCCGGTGCGCGGTGCCAAGGGCGAGCACGGCATCCATCTCGGTTCCCTCACCCTCGGCCTGGACCCACGGGACGACCGGGACGGGCCCGTCGTCGCGGAGTTCCGTGTCGACGGCGACGGCTGGCACCACTACTACGGCTGGCCCACCGACCCGGACGCGCCGTTCCTGCTCACCCCGCGCGGGACGAGCGTCGACAAGCTCGTGTACGGAAGCCTGGGCAGCGGCGGTCTGTCCATGGCCGTGTTCGAGGTGGACGACCACGAACCGGGCTGGGGCACGCACACGGTCGAGCACCGCGCCATCGACGCCGCCGGGAACATCGGCGCGGCCGACTCCTTCCGAGCGACGGTGGTGCCGGGCGACGCCCCCGAGTGCACCGAGACCGTCACCGGAGTGCATCGCGGTGGCCTGGACGTGGACGAGGGGACGGTGTGTCTCGAGGGCGCGACCGTGGTCGGCGCGGTGACCGTCGGCCCGGGGGCGTCCGTGATCGCTCAGGGGACGTCGGTCGTGGGCGGCCTGACCGCCGACGGTGCCGCGACCGTGCGCCTCGCCGACACCGAGGTCGCCAGGGCGGTGCGCATCACGGGCACCACCGGGGAGACCTCGCTCCTGGGATCCGACCTGATCGGCCCGGTCACCCTGCGCGGCAACACCCAGACCCCGGCCGCCGACTGGACCGCCTCCCAGCCGAAGGGTGGCGCAGACGACGGCTACGGCGTCATCGTCGCCGGTAACCGCCTCCGCGGGGGTATCGACTGCACCGGCAACTCCCCGTCGGTCACCGACTTCGACGCCCCCAACACGGTGACGGGACCGGCCACTGGCCAGTGCGCCGACCTCTGACCGTCGACTCACCCTCCACCACCCGGCCCGGGGCGCCCGATCGCCGCCCCGGGCCGCCCGCGCCCTCGGGCGGGGAAGGGGAAACCGACATGCACGCGTCCCGGCCTCCCGGTTGCGGGCGGTCGGCGTTTCGTCCTTCGCTTGTCCCGGACAGAACGACCGGATTCCGCGCTGGGCCGCGGAACCGGCGAAGCGGGGCGCGGCGGACGTCCGGCGCGCCAGTGGAGGAAGGGAGGGGAGGGGCGTGCGGCGCTGCGGTTTGTGCGGCCTTCTGGACGTCGCGGAGATGCTGGCCGAGCGCACGGGCGAGCGCCTGTGGCTGTGCGGGGAGTGCGATGCGGTGTGGCTCGAGGGCGACGACCTCTCGGAACCGCCGTATTCGAGCCTCACCGACTACGAACCCGTCGGCGGTGCTTCATGGGACGAGTTCCGGGTGGTCCGCGACGACCCCTCCGACGCATGACCCCTGGTGCAGGGGTGCGCGCCCCGCCCGGACCACCGAGGACAAAAATCATCCGCAGGTCAGCCCCGGAAATCGTGGTCTAGTACGCGCCTACCACAGCGGATCGTCGTCCTGCGCGGACAGCGCAGCACCGGACACCTCCGCTTCCGCAGGTGGCCGTAACGAGCTGATCAGCGTGGCATTGCTGGTCAAACATGGTGCATACCGTCCGGGTCCGTGGCGATGGGACGGGCCCGCGGCCTCAGGCCTCCGTCATGAGGATGAGGCGGGGAGGCGAAATCACAGGAAAAGTGGCTCTCCATTTTCGGCTGTCCACTGCTGTGGTTCGGATTGCGCGGGGGATTTCCCTGATTATGGTCTTCTTGGTAGGAGATGATAAACGCGCGGCCACCGTTCACTGTCGAAACGAACCTATCCCCAAAGGGCTCACGCGTGTCCATACTGGCAAGAGAGGAGCCGTTTCGGATGGTGGCAAAGACCTATTCTCGACGCGCTCGCGGTGGCCACGGAATTGCGCCGTGGTGGCGTGGAGGAACGCTCGCCGTCGTGTCCGCCGCAGCACTGGTCATCCCTGCGGTTCCTGTCCAAGCCGCCCCCGGTGACCTGGACACGTCCTTCGGCGGGGACGGCAAGGTGACCACTCCGTTCGGTGCGAACTTTTCCGTGGCGAACGCCGTCGCCTATTCCGGCGACAAAGTCATCGTCGCCGGGCGGGTGGGCGATGCCATCACAGGGGATTTCGGGTTGGCGCGGTACAACGCCGATGGCAGCCCGGACACCGGTTTCGGAACGGGCGGACTGGTCACCATGAACTTCAGTCCGCTCAGTGATGTTCCGCGCGATATCGGTCTGCAGTCCGACGGGCGGATCATTGTCGGAGGGCTGACCAACTCCGAGCCCGCTGGTGATGCCATCGTGGCCCGCTACACCACCGACGGGACGCTGGACACCACCTTCGGTACCGGCGGGACGACGGTGATCGACATCAGTGGCGTGGGTGATGCGATCCGTGGACTGGTCGTCGAGCCCGACGACCAGATCGTCGGCTCCGGCCCGGCCGGAGCCGACTCGGCCCTCATGCGCCTCAACGCCGATGGCACTCTGGACACCAGCTTCGGCTCCGACGGCATCGTGCGGACCAGCGCAGGGATCGGGGACCACTTCTTCAACATCGCCCGGGACGCCGACGGTAGGTACGTCGTGGTCGGAACCGTGGACGGTGACTTCCTCGTCTCCCGCTACAAGACCGACGGCACCCCCGACACCGCCTTCGGTGATGACGGCCGGGTGATCACCCCGTTCGAGACGGCAGAAAGCGACCTGGCCATGGACGTCGTGGTGCGCGACAACGGCAACATCATCGCTGTGGGCGAGACCGGCGCGGTGGACGACATCGGTATCACGACCACGCGGTTCGCCCTCGCCCAATACACATCCGACGGTGGCCTTGCCCCGGGGTTCGGCAGCGGTGGCACGGTGACCACCGACATCACCAGCACACTGGGAGCCGCCGCGGACGGCATCCGGGGAGCGGTGCTGCAGTCCGATCGGCTCACCGTCGCCGGGTTCTGCGGTGAGTCCCACGGCATCACCAACTTCCTCGAACCAGTGGTCGGAGACTTCTGCCTGGCCCGCTACGACGCCGGGGACGGGAGCCTCGACACCGCCTTCGGCGGTGACGGCACCGTGATCACCGACTTCACCGGCAAGGGCGACGGTGCGCGCGCTATCGCCAGCAAGGGTGGAAAGGTCACCGTCGTGGGTGGCGCGGAAGGTCCGCCCCCGGGAGTCGACTTCGCTCTGGCTCGCTACATGAGCGCTCCCTAGATCGTTGGCCGGAGAAGGCTGAGCCGACCGCAGGCGCGGAGCAGGATGCCCCGCGCCCATCAGGCGACCGGGCATCCGGAACGTGAGCGCCGTCCAGCCGTGCGCGGCGGGCGCGGCCCCCGGTCAGCCGCGACGACTTAGAGCTTTCCCTCGGTGGAGCCGCTGCTGTCGTCGGCGTCCTCGACCTGCATGCGCTCGCTGACCCAGGGCACCGCCTGGTAGAGCTCGGCGTTCCAGGTGACGAAGTTGTGGCCGCCGCTCTTGCGTTCCAGGAGATCGATCCGCATCGGGGGCTTGGCGAGGCCGGCGAACTCCTTGGGTTCGGCGGGGTTGCCGTCGCCGCCGTCGAGGATGCGGGTGACGAGCATGTCGATGGGCGGCATCGGCCGGTTCTTCAGGCGCCAGAAGAGGTCGTTCTCGTCGCGGAACTCCGGGCTGCCGCCGTAGAGGTCGCCCGTCTGCTTGTCCTTGATCGCGCGGAAGTCCCCGGCCAGGGAGACGGCGGCGGTGTAGGAGTTCGGGTGCATCATCGCGGTGCGCATGGCGCAGCTGCCGCCGGAGCTGTTGCCCATGATCGCCCAGCCCTTCGCCGTGGGCGCGGTGCGGTAGCGGTTCGAGAGCGCCTCGGGCAGATCCTGGGCGTAGTACGTGCCGGCCTGCGGGCCGCCGGGCACGTCGACGCATTCCGTGTCGTGCGGCGGGTCCGTGGACGGTCGCGCCATCACCCAGATCATCGGCTGCACCTTGCCCTGCTTGCGCAGGTCGGAGACGACCTTGGGGAGCTTCATCCGCTCCACCAGGTTGCGCGCCTCGCCCGGGAAGCCGGTCAGCAGGATGCCCACCGGGAAGCGGTCGTGGGCGTGCGCCTTGGAGAAGTACTCCGGTGGGAGCAGCACGTAGCCCATGTCCGACAGCCCGCTGCGCGCGCCCCTGAACCGCACCTTCTCCAGCTTGCCCATCTTGTCGGAGACCTGCGAGGTCACGTCGTCGTCGGGCAGCGGTTCGGCGACCGACTCGCCGCCGTCCCTCCCGCTGTCACTCGGCGCGGCGCTGGCCGGACCGTCGTGGCCGAGCAGGTCATCCCACGTGCCGTAGAAGGAGAAGTGCAGGTTGGCGACGAGCGCGAAGGTGGACAGCGCGCAGAGCTGGACCACCGCGACCATCAGCACGCGCGCCACCAGACCGCGCAGACCGGAGCGGGCCGCGTGGCGCCAGAACACGATCACCGCGACGAACGCCGCGACGGTGCAGGCGCTCACCGTCCAGAGCAGAGCGGGACTGGTCAATTCCACCGCGAGACGTTCCTTTCGGCGATGATGGCTGGACTGGAGTGCGGGGCGTGGCGGGAGGTGAAGTGGGGGCGGAGCGAGGCGAGCTCCGGGGGCCGTGCGGCGTCACGGCGTCGTGGCTCCGCCGTTCAGCCCCTCGCCGAGCCACGCCGCGACCTCGCGCATCCGCGGCTTCCAGGACACGGCGTCGTTGCCGCCTCCGGTCGTGGACAGCCGACTCACCCGCGTGGGTTCGCACGCCGCCTTCTCCAGAGCGTCGAGCCCCGCGGCGTCCTGGTCCTTCCCCTGGCCGAGCAGGATCTGCATCGGCGGCGCGGGCAGGTTCTTCACCCGCCACAGCGGGTCGGTGGTGTCGCGGATGGCCTCGCTGCCGCCGTAGAGGTCGGTCCCCCGCGGGTTGTCCGGGGCGGTGGCCTCGCCGCCGAGCGAGACCACCGCGTTGAAGTTCGCGGAGTCCACCAGGCCCGCCATGAGCGCGCAGCCGCCGCCGTCACCGACCCCGGCGATCGCCCACCCGTCGCGCGTCGCCTCTGTCCGGTAGGTGTCGGCGAGCTGCTGGGGCGCGTCCTGGCCGACGAAGGTCTGCGCCTGCGGACCGCCGGGCACGTCGACGCACGCCTTGGCGCCGGTTCCGGACAACCCGACGACGGCCCAGATCGCGGGCGTCCCCCCGGCGTTCGCCGGGTCGAGGCCCTTGAGGACGTCCTCGGGGTTCTGGTCCGTTCCTGCGGCTACAAGAACGACCGGGAAGCGCGTCGTGGCTTCTTCCGCGAAGTACTGCGGTGGCAGGTAGACCGAGCCGGTGCTCTGCAGTCCGGATGTGGGACCGCTGAACTCGACGGTGTCGATCTGCCCCGAGGACGCCCGGTCTCCACCGTCGGGGACACTGCTCGACGTGACACGGAGCCCGCCCTCCTGCTGGACACCGTGGTCGGCCACCCCGACGATGTTCTGCGCGCCGTCGCCGGTCCCCAGCAGGTCGCTCCATTTGGGGTAGACCCTGATGTCCCAGTTGACGACGCTCGCGACGGAGGACAGGGCGGTGACGGTCGCGAGCGCCAACAGCCCGACACGCCCGAGCACGCTCTTCAGCCCGTTCCGGCTGAGCCGCGGCCAGACCCAGACCAGGAGCACGAAGGAGGCGACAGCGAGCAGGGCCAGCAAGAGCATGAACTTCTTGCTCGTCAGGTCGAAGCCGATGTCGTTCACCAGCCTCGCGAAACGGCCCAGCAAGCTCAACTCCATCGAGGGTCCTCCCCGGTCACAGCCGGATCCCCGGCACCGCACCGTCGCCACGGCCCCCGCAGGTCGCGGAGGTTCGCCGTGTAACGGTAGGGGCTCGAATCCAGTGGAACCGTCGGCAGACGGCAAAGTCACGGTCAACGTCTGGGTGGTATGAATCACTGGAACCGATGGGAGCCGAGGCCCGCGTTATATTCGGCTGCCGGGACTCGTCACTCCCACCGGGAAGGCCTCGAATGCGACGTCGGTCCTTTCTCAGCCGCGGCGCGGCGTCGGCGGTCGGCGTCACCGCCCTCGCCGCCATGACCCCCCTCGTCACTCCGCGCCCCGCTGCGGCGCGGGCCGTCCTCCAACCTCCCGTCGCCGGTCTGGTGGTCCTCATCGACTGGGACGGTGTCGACCCGACCTACCTCGACGCCTACCTGCACGACCGTCTCCCGCGTCTGAGATCCCTGGCCGATCGCGGATCGCTGGCCACGGCCGCGTGCACCTACAAGACGGTGTCCAACCCCAGCCGATCGGGGACCGCCACCGGCGCCCGGCCGATCGTGCACGGCAACGTCGCCTACGTGCTCGACCCCCGCACCGGCAAAGCGATCGGCCAGACCCGCGACATCGCCGCCGAGACCATCGCGCAGAGCCTGCGCCGCCAGTACCGCAACGTGCTGTCGGCGGGCTGGTACATCGTCCAGGACAAGGGCGCCTCCTACGGCAACCCCGAGGGGCTCTACACGCAGGGCGTCACGTGGGAGGAGAACGTCGAGACCGTGGTGCGCGCGCTGCGCGGCGAGCCGGTCGACTCCAACGGAATCCCGGTGACCCTCCCCCGCATCCCCGACTTCGTCGCGGCCTACTCCGCCGACATCGACAGCCTCGGGCACCGGGAGGGGCCGAACTCCCCGAACATCCCGCGGCGGCTGGCCGAGCTCGACACCGGGCTCGGCCGCATCATCGACGTGGTGGAGGAGGTGGGCCTGGGCGAGGACGCGACGTTCGTGCTCGTCTCCGACCACGGGATGACCGGCTACACGAAGTCCCTGGAACCGCAGGTGCTCGGCGCGATCTCCGACGCCGGGTTCACCGTCGAACGGCTGTACTCGGGCCAGGCCCCGGCGGCGCGCACCGAGGTGGTCCTCACCGCGAGCCCGCGCGCCGCCAACGTCTACCTGCGCGGCCGGGCCGACACCGCGCGCCAGCGCGACCGCATCGAACGCCTCCTGCGCGACGTGCCCGAACTGGAGGGCGTGTACAACCGCGACGAACTCGACGCGATGGGCGCGGCACCGGCCGAGGGCGACTTCGCCGTGGACGCGCGTCCCCCCTACGCCTTCTTCAACCCGGACGAGGTCGACGGGCGCGAACGCGGCGGACACGCCAGCCTGCGGGAGGGGACGGCGCCACTGGTCCTGGCCGGAGCGGGCGTCAGGCAGGGGGACATGCCGCACGACCCGCGGACGATCGACATCGCCCCCACCATCAGCCACCTGCTCGGCGTGGAACCTCCCGCGGATGCCGAGGGGCGGGTGCTCACCGAGGCGCTCGCGCCGCGCGTCACCTACTGAGTCGGGTGAGTATTTGGGAGTCGTGCGCACGCGGCCGACGGCTCGAGGGCGCAGGGCACTCAGCCGAGGAGGTGGGCGTTGACCTCCCGCACCTGGTCGGCGAGCGCTGGGACCTCGATGACCATGCGTCCCGCGTCGCGCAGCCGCTGTGCCCCCTCGCAGTCGGCGAAGACCGCCGGTTCCCGCCAGGCGAACACGATGCGCGGGATCGGGGTGGCCAGGATCAGGTCGGCGCAGGGCCGCGGGCGGGAGGCCCGGGTGCTGCAGGGCTCCAGGGAGCTGTAGAGGGTGGCCGTGTCCAGCCGGGGGTCGTCGGGCCGGAGCGCGCGCAGGGCGGCCTCCTCGGCATGGTCGTGCGGATCGTCCCGGCGCGAGTAGCCGTCGGCGAGGACGGTGCCATCGGCGCCCAGCACGATCGCCCCGACGGAGAACGCGGTGGTCGAGGGCGGGCAGGAGCGCGACAGTTCGATGGCCGCGCGCAGCCAGCGCAGATCCGCCTCGGTGGGCTCCCCGCCCTCGTCGGATGGCGTGGGGCGGGCGGGTCGGCCGGGGGTCATGCCGGGCGCCCGGGCAGGTAGCGCAGGACGACGATGTCCCCGATGGTGCGGGCCTCGGCGAGCCGCATGGGGTGGTCCGGGCCGTTGACGAACGTCCCGGGGTCCACGAATCGGGGCGCGTCGGCGTCCCCCACGAAGAACGGGGCCACGGCCAGCCGGATCTCGTCGGCGAGTCCGGCCGTGAGGAAGAGGGTGTGCACCCGGCTCCCGCCCTCGACGAGGAGGCGGCGCACGCCCCTGCGGGCGAGGTCGGCCAGGATCCGGGCGGGGTCGGCGGGCGCTCCCGCGTCGACCACGGTGACGTCGTCGGGGGCGTCGCGGAACCGCCCGACGCAGGCCGGGTAGGTTCCGCTCGCGGTGTACACGATCTTTCCGGCGTCCCCGGTGGTGAAGAAGCGCGCCTGCGGGTCGAGCTCGCCGTTCTCGGTGAGCACCACCTTGAGCAGGTTTCCCGGGCGGCCTTCGGCCTCGCGGCGCTGACGGCGTTCGGCCGAGCGCACCAGCAGCCGCGGGTTGTCCCGCCGCACGGTCCCCGCCCCCACGAGAATGGCGTCGCACCGCGCGCGCAGCTCGTCGACCTCGTCGAAATCCTCCTCGCTGGACAGCCGCAGCCGGTCGGGGCTCGTGTCGTCGATATAGCCGTCCACAGACATCGCGCAGCTCAGGATCGTGTAGGGGCGCTCCATGCAGGCCAGCGTAGCGGGGGTGGGACGGCCGGGCCGCCGCGCGGCGCCCGCGGCTCGGCGGGCGTCATCTCCTCGCACCGCCCACGGCGTGTCGGCGCGGGCCTTCTCCGGTCCGGTGGTGAGGTGGCATCCCTACGAGGCTTTGACGTTTCGGTCCGGCGGAGTCGGGGCGGTCCGCGCCGTCTCCGGGCCCACCGGACCTCCGTGACGTCGCCTTATGGGCCCTGGGCGCGGACGTGGGCGATCAGTCGGTGACGAGCGGCCGGACGGAATGGCCCGCGTGCGGGAGTCCACTTCGGCTCCGGCGGGCATGAAGGAGGCATGCCGCAGCGAGGGTGGCACGGAGTGAGGAGAAGGTGATGCCGGAGGCCGGACCGGAGGAGGCCGTCTCGGTCCTCGGCACGCGCGGGACCGCGTGGCGGCCCGAGACCCGGCTCTACTCCGATGGGGTGGTGATCGGTGCGGATGGTGCCCCGGTCATCGTTCCGCCGCGTTCGTCGGTGTCGCGGGTTCCGGGGACGGGGCTGCTGGAACCGGGCCGGCGGCTGCCCGGAGCCGCGGAGGCGACGCCGGAGGCCGTCGAACGCGAGCGCGCCTGGCTGGCCGCGGCCGATGTCCCGGGGCGCGGCTCCCCGTGGGAGGAGATGGCGCGCACCGCGCTGATCGATGTCCGCACGCTCCTGTACCCCCATGGGGCGCTGGTCGCCGCGGCCAGCCCCTACTGGCGCTATGTCTGGCCGCGCGACGCCGCCTTCTGTGCCGTGGCGCTGGCCCTGAGCGGGCGGCGCGCCGACGCGCTGCGGGTGCTGCGTTATGTCGCCGCGATCCGGGAGGCCGACGGCACCTGGCAGGCGCGCTACCTTCCTGACGGGTCCGGTCGGGTGCCCGACGACCGCGGCACCCAGCTGGACGGCATCGGCTGGACGCTGTGGGCGGCCTGGCTGCTGTGGCGCACCGCGTCCGTGTCGCCCGACGACGCGTCTGCGGCAACGGATGCGGAGGGGTGGGCGGACGTGTCGCCCGCGCTGTTGGGCGCGGCCGAGGCGCTCGACGCTGTGGTCGATGTGGGCACCGGGCTTCCCCGCCCCTCCCCGGACTACTGGGAGAAGGCGACCACCGACGTCACCCTGGGCACGGCCGCGCCTCTGCTGCTCGGCGCCCGTGCGGGTGCGGAGGTCCTGCGCGGGCTCGGCGCCCCCGATGCGGCCCGGCGGTGCGCGCGGGTCGCCTCCCGGCTGGGGCCGGGGATCGAGCGGCACTTCGCCCCCCACGGCTACCCGCGGCGCCGGGGCGGCGGACGGGACGCCGCGGTGGCGTTCCTGCTGCCGCCGTTCGCTCCCGCCGCTCCCCGCCCCGCGCCTCCTGGCACCGGACCCTGGCCGCGCTCCGGCTGTCCAACGGGGGCGTGCGTCCCGGGGAGGAGTGGACCGACACCGCGACCGCCTGGACCCCGCAACTGTCCCTGTTCGCAATGACCGCCGCCTGCCTGGGCGAACCGGCGCTTGCCGGGCGCCTGCTCGACTGGCTCGACGCGCACCGCACCCGGCTCGGCGCGCTGCCCGAGAAGGTCACCGACGACGGCCGCCCCGCCGCCGTCGCGCCCCTGGCGCTGACCGGAGCGAGCGTGCTCATCGCGCTGCACGCCCTCGACGGCCACGCCGTCCACATGCCACCCACCTGAAGGGAGCCGCGCGGCTCCCTTCGTGTCGCCGCACCGGAGGTGCCCATGTCCATGAGGAGGACGGGATGAGAAAGCACCCGTACCGACACCGCGCCCTGGCGGCCGGGAGCGCGGTGCTCCTCCTGCTGCTCGGGGCCGCCTGCGCGCCCGACGACGGGGGCGGCCAGGGCGCCGTCACCTTCTGGACCCCGCACGTCACCCCGGACCGGTTGGCCCAGCAGGAGGCCACGGCCGCGCGCTTCACCGAGGAGACCGGGATCGACGTCGACGTCGTGGCCATGGCGGCCGACGACCAGAACCAGGCCCTGGTCACCGGCGCGGCCTCCGGTGACGTGCCCGATGTGATCCTGCTGGCCCCCGACCAGGCGGCGGCCTGGACCGCGCAGGGGCTGCTGGACACCGACACCGCCGGCGCGGTCATCGCCGAGCTGGGCCGCGACACGTTCAGCGACCACGCGCTGGACATGGTCACCACCGACGGCGCGCCCGCCGCGGTGCCCAGCGACGGCTGGGGGCAGGTCCTCGTCTACCGCACCGACATGTTCGAGGCCGCCGGGCTGGAGCCTCCGCGCACCATCGAGGACATCGCCGACGCCGCCGAACAGCTCTCCTCCGACGGCGTCGCCGGGATCGTGCTCGGCACCAAGCCCGGCGACCCCTTCACCACCCAGACCCTGGAGGCGCTGCTGCTGGGCGGGGGCTGCGACCTGGTGGACGACGCGGGCGAGGTCGCGCTGGACGCCCCGGAGTGCGCCCGTGCCCTGGACGCCTACGCCCGGATGGCCGACGCGTCGGTCGGCGGCGACCAGGACGTGGAGACCACCCGCGCCGCCTACCTCTCCGGTCGCAGCGCCATGCTCTTCTGGGGGTCGCACATCTTCGACGAGCTCGCCGGGCTCGCCCCGGACTTCCCGCCCACGTGCCAGGAGTGTGCGGACGACCCGGCGTTCCTGGCGGCCAACAGCGGCGTGGTCACCGGTCTGCTTCCGCCCGGTGCCGACGGGTCGCGTGACCCCGACGAGGCGCGGCAGTACGGCCTCACCCTCAACCTGGGTGTGCCGCGCGGCGCCGATACAGAGTCGGCGCGGAAGTTCATCGAGTTCCTCCTGAGCGACGGGTACATGGACACGCTGGCGGTCTCCCCCGAGGGCCGCATCCCCGTCCGGATGGGCACGGCCGAGGACCCCACGGCGTTCGCCGACGCCTGGGCGTCGCTTCCCGCGGGAGAGGACGAGGACGCGCGCCGCCCCCTGTCCGACTTCTACGACCAGGCCACGATGAGCAGCATCGTCCAGGGCGCGCAGAGCTTCCAGAGGTGGGGCTACGGCAC
This sequence comes from Nocardiopsis gilva YIM 90087, assembly GCF_002263495.1. NCBI lineage: Bacteria > Bacillati > Actinomycetota > Actinomycetes > Streptosporangiales > Nocardiopsidaceae > Nocardiopsis > Nocardiopsis gilva. Next base: position 4,418,203 of record NZ_CP022753.1, read on the forward strand.
CGAGCACGCGGCGTTCGCGGGCGCGCTGGCCGCACAGAACACCCTCAGCCGGGAGCTCGGCCCGCTGTTCGACGGAGCCGACCCCAATGACGTGGCACGACGGATGGGCGAAGCTGCCCGCGACGTCCAGGCCGACGTCGATTGAACCCTCCCCCTCGTGAACGAGGGGGATTCCCGGCTCACGCCGCTCGGCCGCTCAACGAACGGTCGAGTCCTACGCGATCAGCGCCGACCGGGTTGGAACCAGTCCGGTTTCCCCAACGATTGGAGGTTGCTGTGCTGGCTTGGCTCTCGCTCAGCACACCCCGAATCTGTCACTCGCCGTATCGCTTTGACCGCGGATCGGCAATTATCGATCCGTTGTGCTGGAGCCCCGTTCCTCTGCCCGGCCTGAAGTCCGGGACACCCTCGGGAAGGAACACCAGGTGAGCGGGCGCGGGCTCGCGGCCGCCCGCACGGGCTTCGGCTCCCGCCGCCCGCGCACGCGGCGGGAGCGGGAAGAGCTGCACGGGCGACTGCTGGTGGCGCCGACGCTGCTGGTGGTCGGCGCCGTGGTGCTCTTCCCGTTCCTGGCGGGATTCGTGCTGTCGCTGCAGGACATGCGGCTCATCGACATCCGCTTCTTCTCCCCCGCCGACCTGGAGATCACCTTCGACAACTTCGACCGGGTGCTCTCCAGCGCGGGGTTCTGGGCCGCCGCGCGCACTACCGTCGTCTACGCGACGGTGACCACGGTCGGTTCGCTGCTCGCCGGGCTCGTCGTCGCGCTGGCCCTGCGCCGCCCTTTCCGGGGCCGCGGCGCCGTGCGGGGGCTGCTGCTCGTCCCCTATGTTCTGCCGGTCGTGGCGGCCACGACGATCTGGACGACCCTGCTCAACCCGCAGTACGGCGCGGTCAACGAGATCGGTCGGCGCGTGCTGGGCTGGAGCGCGCCGATCAACTTCCTCACTACCTACGACATCGACATCGGCGGCCTGCCCGTGCCCGTCGCGCTCAGTGTCGTGATCGCCTTCGAGGTCTGGAAGTCGTTCCCGCTGGCGTTCCTCTTCATCACCGCGCGGCTGCAGGCGGTACCGCGCGACCTGGAAGAGGCCGCCGTCGTCGATGGCGCCTCCCCCACCCAGGTGTTCCGCCACGTGCTGCTACCCCAGCTCACCGGGGTCCTGGCGCTGCTGGGCCTGCTCCGGTTCATCTGGTCGTTCCAGAACTTCACCGATGTCTACCTGCTGACCGGCGGTGCGGGCGGCACCGAGGTGGTCGCGGTGCGGGTGTACGAGGAGCTGGTGACCCGGGCGAACATCGGCACGGCCTCAGCCCTGGGCGTGCTGATGACGCTCGCGCTGGCCGGGCTGCTCGTGCTCTACCTGCGGATGGTGCGGAAGGGGCAGGTGTAGATGGCCGAGCGACACAGACGACGCCCGCGGCTGGACCGGCACGCGGTGGAATCCCGCCTGCTGGCGGCTCTGCGGATCGTGGTGATCGTCGGTGCCATCGCCGCGGCGGCGGGTCCGCTGCTTTATGGCGCGGTTCTGTCGGTGCGGCCGTTCACCGAGATCATCTCCGCCCCGCTGGCACTCCCCCGGCCAGGCGAGGTGGACGTGAGCTCCTATGGCCGGGCCCTGGCCGATGAGTCCGCGGGCGGGTTCGGGCTGGCCCGGTTCATGCGCACCTCGCTACTGGTGTCGGTGTGGACCATGCTGCTCACCGTGGTCTGCAGCGTCCTGGGCGCCTACGCGGCGGTGCGGCTGCGATTCTTCGGCCGCGACACCGTCAACGGGTTCTTCCTCGCCGTGTACCTGTTTCCCGGGATCGTGCTCGCGGTACCGCTGTTCGTGCTGTTCAGCCGCATCGGCCTCACCGGTTCGCTGGTGGGGCTGGTGATCATCTACATGGCCCAGACGATCCCGGTGTCGCTGTACATGCTCCGCGGCTATTTCCAGGCGGTTCCGGTCAGCGTGGAGGAGGCCGCGGAGGTCGACGGCTGCAACCGGCTGCAGGTGATCACGCGGGTGGTGCTCCCGATGGCACTGCCCGGGGTCGCCGCGACCGGGCTGTACGTGTTCATGATCGCGTGGAACGAATTCCTGTTCGCGCTGCTCTTCCTCGTCGACGACCGGGAGCGGTGGACGGTGTCGCTGGGTATCGCGCGTCTCGCCGACTTCGCGATCCCCGCCCCGGTACTGATGGCCGGGTCGATCGCGATCACCGTCCCGGTCGTGATCGGCTTCCTGCTCGCCCAGCGGCTGCTGGTCTCGGGGCTGACGGCCGGGGCCGAGAAGGGGTGAGTGGCCGATCGACGCGAACGCCGTGGGGAGTGGGGACGATGGGCTGGAGCGAGCAGGGGACCGGTCGGCGCCCGTGCCAGGTAAATGGGCGCCGACCGGTCGGTCGGCCGTGGCCGACGACTCAGGCGTCGGCCGTCGCCGGGTTCGGCGCCGGTCCACGCTCGTCGGCAGGGCCGCGCTTGGCGTTCTGGATCTGGTTGTAGACCCGTGCGCGCAGTTCGGCGAAGCGCGACTGGGACCGCGTGGTGAGCTGGTCGCGCTCGTCGGGCAGGTCGATGGCCACGTCGTCCTGGATCACCGTCGGCGAGGACGAGAGCACCAGCACGCGCTGGCCGAGGTAGACCGCCTCGTCGATGTCGTGCGTGACGAACAGGACGGTGATGGAGAACTTGTGCCACAGGTCGCGGATCAGGTCCTCCAGGTCGGCCCTGGTCTGCGCGTCCACGGCGGCGAAGGGCTCGTCCATGAGCAGCACGCGCGGCTCATAGGCGATGGCCCGGGCGATCGCGACGCGCTGCTGCATGCCGCCGGAGAGCTGCCAGGGGTAGGACGACGCGAAGTCGGACAGTCCCACGGCCTCCAGCGACTCGCGCACCAGCTTGCGCCGCCGCGCCCGGGACAGCTTCTTCTCCTTGAGCGGGAGTTCGATGTTGTCCCGCACGCTCATCCACGGGAACAGGCTGCGGCCGTACTCCTGGAAGACGACGGCCATGTCCCGCGGCGGGCCGGTGACCTTGTTCCCGGCGAGCTCGACGCTGCCGGAGGTCGGGGCCATGAGCCCGGAGATGCACTTGAGCAGCGTGGTCTTGCCGCAGCCCGAGGGGCCGACGAGGCAGGCCAGCTCGCCCTCGCCGAGCCGGAACGTGAGGTCGCGGACGGCTTCGACCTCGCGGTCCTCACCCCGGTAGATCTTCTGCAGCCGGGTCACCTCAAGCATTGCGACCACTCCTTGCCAGGCCGTTGGGGTATGGGGGTGCGGGGAAGGGATGGGGCGTTCATCGGCTCACTCCCCGCGGCTCGCGGCGCGCACGCCGTGGTACCAGCCCAGGACGTAGCGCTCCACCAGGCCGAAGAGCACCGACAGGACGAAGCCGATCAGCCCCAGCAGCACGATGCCGCTCCACATCTCGGGGATGGCGAAGCTCCGCTGGAACTGCACGATGGTGAAGCCCAGGCCGCTGGAGCTGGCGAACATCTCGCTGATGACCATCAGGATGATCGCGATGGACAGCCCCTGGCGCAGGCCCGCCATGATCTGCGGGCTGGCCGAGCGCAGCACGAGGGTGGTGAGCCACCTCGGGCCGCGGATGCCGTAGCACCGGCAGGTGTCCGACAGCACCGGGTCGACCGCGCGCACGCCCTCGATGGTGTTGAGCAGGATCGGCCACACGCATCCGGACACGATGACCGCGAGCTTCATGGGGGTGTTCACGCCGACGAGCAGCATCAGCAGCGGCACGAGGACCGGCGGCGGGACGGCCCGGAAGAACTCCAGGACCGGCTCAGTCACCGCGCGGGCGCGGGGCGACAGGCCCAGGACCGCGCCGAGGCCGACGCCGAGGACCGCCGCCAGGGCGAATCCGAGCAGCAGGCGGCCGATGCTGGGCAGCACGTCGACGAAGAAGCGGTCGGAGAACCACACCTCGCCGAACGTCGTCGCGATGACGTCGGGGGTTGGCGTGTAGTAGTTGCCGGAGGCGGCGCTGCCGACCCACCACAGCGCGATGAGCAGCGCCGGCAGCAGGAGGAGCTGAACGAGGCGGGCCAGCACCCGCCCGGGTCGACCGGCGGCCGATGTTCGCATGGTCGTCACAGGACCTCCCCCCGTACCGATGAGTGCCAGCGCAGCGCGCGCCGCTCCAGCGCGCGGATGCCCACGTTGACGAGGACGCCGAGCGCACCAGTAGCGACGATCAGCGCGTAGACCTCGACGATGGCTCCGCTGGACCGGGCCACGGCGATCTCCTGGCCGAGGCCGGGGCTGCCGATGACCAGCTGCGCGGTGACCGTGAGGACCAGCGCGACGGCGGCGCCGAGCCGCAGTCCGGTCATCAGGTAGGGCAGCGCCGAGGGCCACACGACGTAGCGGATCCGGGCCAGGCGGCCGAGCCCGTAGCAGCGCGCGGTCTGCTCAGCGACGGGGTCGACGTCGGCGACCCCGTAGAGCACCTGGATGTAGATCTGCCAGAACGCGGCGTAGACGACCAGCAGCAGGGTTGAGCGGATGTCCGTGCCGTAGAGCAGGATCGCCAGCGGGATCAGCGCGACGGACGGGATGGGGCGGAGGAACTCCACCGTGGAGGTGGTGAAGGCGCGCACGCGCGGCGCGGAGCCGATGAGGAAGCCGAGGACGGCGGCCGCCGCGAAGGCGATCGCCAGCCCCAGCGCCCACGCGGCGAGGGTGTCGCCCACCGCGGTCCAGAACGCCGCACTGCCGAGCCGTCCGGCCAGGGCGCCCGCGACCTCGGAGGCCGGGGGAAGGTAGGCGGGCCGCGCCGCCCCGATGCGGGGCAGCGCCTCCCACAGCACGATCAGTCCGGCGACACCGGCGGCGCCCAGCAGGGCCCGGTTCGCGCCCGCACCAAGGGTGGCGTCGGGTGAGGTTGTTGCGGTTCGGGTCACTGGTAGAGCTCGTCCAGCTTCGGCTCGTTCTCGATCAGGCCGTCCTTCTGCATCAGGTCACCGAGCACCTTGGCGGACTCGGTGTCCTTCTGGGAGGGGTAGTTGGGCAGCCGGATCTCCTCGATGAGGTTCTGGTCCATCTTGGTGTAGGTGGTGAGGATGCGGCGCACCTCTTCGGGGTGGCTCTGGGCGTAGGACTGCGACTCCGACATGGCCGTGGTGAACGACTTGGCGACCTCCGGGTTCTCGGAGAGGAACTTCTCGGAGGTGAAGTAGACGGCCACGGAGAGCGACTCGTGGGTGTCGACGAAGTTGGACGCGACCTCGGTGGCGCCGTCGTCGAGGGCCATGGTGAGGAAGGGTTCGACCACCCAGGCGGCGTCGACCTGCTTCTTCTCCACCGCGGCGGGCATGTCCGGGAAGGCCATCTCGACGAACTCGATGTCGTCGGGGTTGCCCCCGTCCTTGCGCACGGAGTTGCGGACGGTGGTGTCGCCGATGTTCTTCAGCGTGTTCACCGCGACCTTCTTGCCCGCGAGGTCCTTGGCGCTGGTGATGGGGCTGCCCTCGGGCACCACGACCGCGCCGAAGTCGCCCTTCTGCTTGCCGGTGCTGGCCACGGCGTTGTTGATGACCTTCAGCGGAAGGCCCTTCTCCCGGGCGACGATCAGGGAGGTCACGTTGCTGAAGGCGATGTCGAAGTCGCCGCTGACGACACCGGGGATCGCCTCGGCGCCGCCCTGGACGTTGGTGATGTCGAGCTTGATCCCGAGATCCTCGAAGTAGCCCTGGTCAATCCCGAGGTGGAGGGCCGCTGTGTCGACGACCGGCATGGAGCCGATCTTCAGCGTGGTGACTCCGTCTTTCTCCGCGGCATCACCCCCTCCGCAGGCCGTGGTCGCGAGCAGCGCCGCGACTCCGGTCAGAGCGAGGATCTTTCGACGCATCGGGGTCTCCTGAAATAAGGGAACGTGGGGATGGGCCGGGATACAAGATGATCGGCGGGATCTTGCCCCTCGGTCTGGCTCCCGGTGGGCGCGGACCGAAGCGTTCGCAGCACCCCGAAATGTCGTTCATGTGCGCCTTGCGAACTGGCGTTCTCGTCGCGAACGTAGAGGATTACCATTATGTCGTCAACCCAACACTTCGGGTTGAAACGGACACCCGACCTGCCGTAAATCCACCGCGAAAAGGGGGCCAATGGATGGGATGGCAGGATGACCTGTCCTCCATGTCGGCGCTGACCGGCGCGACCTTCCTGATCGTCGCACATCCGCGGGCGTCGCCACCGCCCTGCGGGGGCGATATCGGCCGCAGTCCGATGAGACGAGGCCAACACTGTGACCGCCGCCTCGCGGCTGCTCCGCGGCCGTTTCCGACCTGGGACGATCGTCCCACGCAACGCGGAGCGAAGCCGTACGGACACCCTGTTCGGTATGAGAACATCGCTGAACACCCCCTGCTGCGCGGCCGATGCCGCGGCGATGTCACGTGAATCAGGAGCAGTCGACGATGACCACCGGAGCGACCCCGGAAGAGCCGAAGGCCCGCGGCGCGCACTACGTGCAGTCGCTGGATCGGGGCCTGGCCGTCATCCGGGCGTTCTCCGCGCAGACCCCGGCGATGACGCTGAGTGAGGTCGCCCGGGCGACCGGGCTGACCCGGGCGGCGGCCCGCCGCTTCCTGCTCACCCTGTCCGACCTCGGCTACATCCGCAGCGACGGGCGGATGTTCCGGCTCACCCCGCGCGTCCTGGAGCTCGGCTACGCCTACCTCTCCTCGGCCGACCTGCCCGAGGTCGCCCAACCCCACCTGGAGCGGCTGGCCGCCGAGGTGCACGAATCGTCCTCGCTGTCGATCCTCGACGGCGACGACGTGGTCTACATCGCCCGCGCGGCCACGTCGCGGATCATGACGGTGTCGATCAACGTCGGCACCCGCTTCCCCGCCTACGCCACCTCGATGGGCCGGGTCCTGCTGGCCGGGCGCCCGCCCGCCGAGCTGGAGGCCTACCTGGAGCGGGTACACCTGGGCCCGCTCACCGCCCGCACCATCTCCTCGGCCGACCGGCTGCGCTCCGAGCTGGAGAAGATCCGCTGCCAGGGCTGGGCCGTGGTGGACCAGGAGCTGGAAGAGGGGCTGCGCGCGGTGGCCGCGCCGATCCGGGACCGCCAGGGCCACGTGATCGCGGCCACCAACGTCTCGGCGCACGCCAGCCGCAGGTCGGCCGAGGATGTGCGGCGCGACCTCCTGCCGCCCCTGCTGGCCACGGCGGCCCGCATCGAGGCGGACCTGGAGATCGCGTCCCGCGGCTGACCTCCGTCGGCCGGTCCCCTCACCGCGGGTAACGCCCCCTCTTTCGCCCCCCATCTCCCCCCATCGCGCTGTCGCGGCGCCGACCTGCGTCTTCGCGGCCCTGTGCCCATACGCAGGGTTGACCAGCCGTGCACGCGGCGCTAACGTCTGCCCCAGGATGTTCGCCTTATGAACATCCATTCGCAATACGAACAGGAGATGGTGAGCACATGATCCTGCCGCTGGACGAAGGGATCCGTGAGCTCGTCCACGACGGGGACACCGTCGCCCTCGAAGGCTTCACCCACCTCATCCCGGTCGCCGCGGGCCACGAGATCATCCGTCAGGGCCTGCGTGACCTCACGCTGGTGCGGATGACCCCGGACATCGTCTACGACCAGATGATCGGCGCCGGATGCGCGCGCAAGCTGGTGTTCTCCTGGGGCGGCAACCCGGGCGTGGGCTCGCTGCACCGCTTCCGCGACGCCGTACAGAATGGGTGGCCGGTCCCGCTGGAGATCGAGGAGCACAGCCACGCGGGCATGGCCAACCGCTACGTCGCCGGTGCCTCCGGGCTGCCCTTCGCGGTACTGCGCGGCTACCTCGGCACCGACCTGGTCGGGCGGACAGGCGGGATCGCCGCCATCGACTGCCCGTTCACCGGCGAGACGCTCACCGCCGTCCCCGCGCTCACCCCCGACGTCGCTATCGTGCACGCGCAGCGGGCCGACCGCGCGGGCAACGTCCAGCTGTGGGGGATCACCGGGGTACAGAAGGAGGCCGTGCTCGCCGCCCGGCGCTCGCTGGTCACCGTGGAGGAGATCGTCGACGAGCTCACACCCGTGCCCGACCAGGTGCTGCTGCCCGCGCGCGTGGTGACCGCCGTCGCCGAGGTTCCGGGCGGGGCCGCCCCGTCGTACGCGCACGGGTACTACGCCCGCGACAACGCCGCCTACCAGGCCTGGGACGCCATCGGCCGGGACCGGGAGCGCTTCACCCAGTGGCTCGACGACGACCTGCCCGGCGCGCGTCCCGCCGGCCGGAAAGAGCAGGTGAACTCGTGACTCAGGACACCACGGAACGCGGCGCCGCGACGCGGAACGCGGCGGAATCGCCGGAGGCGGGGGGACCGCGGGCGAGCGCGGAGCAGGGCACGGCCACGGCGCACGCGACCTACACCGCGGACGAGATCATGACGGTCACCGCGGCGCGCACCCTCACCTCCGCCATGGCCTGCTTCGTCGGCATCGGCCTGCCCAGTACCGCCGCCAACCTCGCCCGGCGCACCCACGCGCCCGGCCTGTGGATGATCTACGAGTCGGGGACGCTCGGCGCCGCGCCGGACACGCTCCCGCTGTCCATCGGCGACGGCATCCTCGCCGAGACCGCCGACAGCGTCGTGTCCGTGCCGGAGATCTTCAACTACTGGCTGCAGCCCGGACGCATCGACGTCGGTTTCCTGGGGGCCGCGCAGATCGACCGCTACGGCAACATCAACACCACCGTCATCGGCGACTACACCGACCCCGCGGTGCGGCTGCCGGGCGCCGGAGGAGCCCCGGAGATCGCCGCCTCCTGCCGCGAGGTGGTGGTCATCGTCCGGCAGAGCCGCCGCACGTTCGTCGAGTCCGTCGACTTCGTCACCTCGGTCGGCCACGGCCGGGGCCCGGGCGATCGGGAGCGCCTCGGTCTGCGCGGCGCCGGACCCACCCGCGTCATCACCGACCTGGGCGTCCTCGAACCCGACCCCGACACCCGAGAACTCACCCTGGCGAGCGTCCACCCCGGCGTCGCCCTCGACGACGTGCACGCCGCCACCGGCTGGGACCTGGCCGTCTCCCCCGACCTCACCACGACACCCGAGCCCCGGCCTGCGGAGCTGGCGGCGCTGCGCGACCTCACGCGATCCTAGGCGCGGCACACCTCACCCCTCGGGAGGATGGAGACCTCATGACCGACGCGTTCGTCCTCGACGCGGTGCGCACCCCGTTCGGCAAGTACGGTGGCGCGCTCGCCGCGACCCGCCCCGACGACCTCGCCGCCCACGCCATCGGCGGCCTGCTGGAACGTGCGCCCGGCCTCGACCCGGCCGCGGTCGAGGACGTCTACCTCGGCGACGCCAACGGCGCCGGGGAGGACAACCGCAACGTGGCGCGCATGGCCGCGCTGCTCGCCGGGCTGCCCACGTCGGTGCCTGGTGCGACCCTGAACCGGCTGTGCGGCTCCGGCCTGGAGGCCGTCATCGCCGCCAACCGCGCGGTGGCCGTCGGCGACGCGTCGCTGATCGTGGCCGGAGGCGTGGAGTCGATGAGCCGCGCACCCTGGGTGCTGCCCAAGCCCGCCAAGGGCTTCCCGGCGGGCCACGAGACGCTGTACTCGACCACGCTGGGCTGGCGGATGGTCAACCCGCGGATGCCCGAGGAGTGGACCGCGTCGCTGGGCGAGTCCACCGAGCAGATCGCCGAGCTGCACGGCATCGGCCGCGCCGAGCAGGACGCGTTCGCCCTGCGCAGCCACTCCGCCGCCGCGGCCGCCTGGGCCAAGGGCGTCTTCGACGCCGAGGTCGTGCCGGTGCCGGGGGTGGAGTTGGCACGCGACGAGAGCATCCGGGAGACGTCGGAGGAGAAGCTCGCCGGGCTCAAGCCGGCGTTCCGGACCGACGGCACCATCACCGCGGGCAACGCCTCGCCGCTCAACGACGGCGCCGCCGCCCTGCTGATCGGCGACGCGGCGGCCGCCGAGGCCACGGGGATCACGCCGCTGGCGCGCATCGTGTCGCGGGGTGTGGTCGGGGTCGACCCGCACCGCTTCGGCGTCGGTCCGGTGGAGGCGGCGGAGATCGCGCTGCGCCGCGCCGGGATCGGGTGGGGCGACCTGTCCGCGGTGGAGCTGAACGAGGCGTTCGCCGCTCAGGCCCTGGCCTGCCTGAAACTCTGGCCCGAGCTGGACCCGGACATCGTCAACCCGAACGGCGGCGCCATCGCGATCGGCCACCCGCTCGGCGCTTCCGGGGCGCGGATCCTGGGGACGCTCGCCCACGAGCTGCGCCGACGCGGCGGCGGCTGGGGACTGGCCGCGATCTGCATCGGCGTCGGGCAGGGGCTCGCCGTCGTGCTGCACGCAGAGGAGGACAACCGATGACATCCGAAGCAGCCGCTTCATCCGGGCCGTCCGGCGGCCGTCCGGCCGAGGGAAGAGCCGGAGCGGGCGGTGGGGGTGGTGTGCAGGTACCCGGCTACGTCCGGGACCACGGCGTCCATCCCCCGCTCGACTACCCGGGGTACCGAAGCACCGCGCTGCGGCACCCCAGCCGCACGCTGAAGCTGCTTCCGCACATGCTGACCGAGATCACCGGGCCGGTCCTGGGCGAGGACCGCATCTGCGAACTCGACCACGACCTGACCCGCCAGCACGACGGCGAGCCGCAGGGCCAGCGGATCATCGTGCACGGGCAGGTGCGCGACAGCGACGGCCGCCCGGTGCCGCACTCGCTGATCGAGATCTGGCAGGCCAACGCGGGCGGCCGGTACCGGCACGTGATGGACAACTGGCCGTGCCCGCTGGACCCGAACTTCACCGGCGTGGGCCGCACCCTGACCGACGCCGAGGGACGCTACCGGTTCGTCACCATCCAGCCCGGCGCCTACCCGTGGAAGAACCACGACAACGCCTGGCGGCCCGCGCACATCCACTTCTCCCTGTTCGGGCGGGCCTTCACGCAGCGGCTGGTCACGCAGATGTACTTCCCGGGCGACCCGCTGTTCTTCCAGGACCCGATGTGGAACTCGATCCCGGATGAGAAGGCGCGCGAGCGGCTGGTGGCGCGCTTCGACTACGCCAACACCGTGCCCGAGTGGGCGCTGGCCTACGAGTGGGACATCGTCCTGCGCGGGCGCGAGGCCACCGTCTTCGAGTCGGAGGAGGACGAGGACTGATGGAGCGGAGCACACCGGAGGCCGCCACCGCGCTGCCGGTTCCCACGACACCGTCCCAGACGGTCGGCCCGTACCTGCACATCGGCCTGCCCTGGCCGGACGGCCCGTTCGCTGTCGCGGAGGGCACGGCCGCAGGAATCTGGATCCGCGGCACCGTGTACGACGGCGCGGGTGAACCGGTCACCGACGCGCTGGTCGAGACCTGGCAGGCGGACCCGGACGGCCGCTTCGACCATCCCGACGACCCGCGCGGCCCGGTGGCCCGCCCCGGGTTCCGCGGGTTCGGCCGCTGCCCGACGGACGGCAACGGCGAGTACGCGATCTTCACCCTCAAGCCGGGGCCTGTTCCCGGACTGAGCGGACCGCAGGCCCCGCACATCGACGTGTCGGTGTTCGCGCGCGGCATGCTGCACCGCACGGTCACGCGCGTCTATTTCCCCGATGAGGTCGAGGCGAACGCCACCGACCCCGTGCTGGCCGAGATCGACGACCCGGCGGCGCGCTCCACCCTCATCGCGCGGGCGGATGCGGAGGGGGGCGGCTACCGCTTCGACATCCGGCTGCAGGGGGAGGACGCGACCGTCTTCTTCGACATCTAGGAGGGGAAGGGTGCTTGGGTCTGCTGGGCGGCCTTGTCGGCAGTCGGCTCCTCCGATGTTCTGTGGTGAAAGGCGGCACCGAGGGCGGTGGGGGCTTGGGGGCGCCGTGGTCGTCCAGCGGCGTCGAGAGGGTGACCCGAGGCGGGAAAACGCTCTCTGTGTGCCCGCTATGTCCGCGCCTCTGTTGATCTCGGGAAAGTGCGCCAAATTCCAGCGGTTTTTTGGCGCACTTTCCCGAGATCAACGAACCCACCCTGCGCCGACCAGGGCAAACAGGGCAAAGCGCCCGCCTCGCCGCGCCACCGCGGCCCCTCCGCCCTCGGTGCCGCTTTTCACCCAAGAACACCGGAAAGACGAAATCCGACAAGGCCGCCCAGCAGACCCTTGCTCCCAGCCCCGTTCCGTCGATGACAAAGGGGCCGTGGGGGCATAACGGCCAGAATTGAGACTCTTGCCGTGACCACCGGCACAGAGACGCGGATAGACAATCGGCACAGGACCAGGCAAGGAGTCGAGGTGACAGGGGTGGCAGACGCGCCCGACGACACAACCGAGGACACAACCGGCGGGCTGTTCGGCGGGATGTACGCGCACGGCCGCGTCGGCGCGCAGGTCGGTGACACGGCGTGGCTGCACGCGCTGCTCGACGCGGAGGCCGCGCTCGCGCGAGCCTGCGCGCGGGCCGGTGTGATCGACGCGGCGCACGCGGAGGCGATCGGGGCGTGCTGCGTTCCCGAGCGCTTCGACGCGAGCGAGATCGGTCGGGCAGCGGCGGCGTCGGGGAACCCGGTGGTTCCCCTGGTGCGCGAACTGACCCGGGCCGTGGGCGGCGACGCCGCGCGGCATGTGCACTACGGGGCGACCAGCCAGGACATCATGGACACCGCCGCCGTGCTGGTGAGCCGCCGCGCGAGCGCGGTGATCCAGGACGACGCCGCTGCCGTGGCCGACGGTCTGGCCGCCCTCGCCGACGCGCACCGCTCCACCCTCATGCCCGGTCGGACCCTCCTCCAGCAGGCGCTGCCCACCACCTTCGGGCTGGTGGCGGCGGGGTGGCTGCAGGCCGTCGGAACCGCGTCGCAGCGTCTGGGCACGCCCTCCCCCGCACAACTCGGCGGAGCCGCGGGCACGCTGGCGTCGCTCGGGGAGGCGGGGCCGCGCGTCGCCGCGGCGTTCGCCGATGAGCTGGGGCTGGCCGAGCCGGTGCTGCCCTGGCACACCGACCGCGGACCGATCGCCGAGCTCACCGGGGCACTGGCGCGGATGTGCGGGGCGGTGGGCAAGGTCGCGGGCGACATCGTCCTGCTGGCGCAGACCGAGGTCGGTGAGGTCATCGAGGCGGGCGGCGCCGGAGTCGGGGGGTCGTCCGCCCTGCCGCACAAGCGCAATCCGGTGGCCGCGGTGTCCGCCCGGGCCTGTGCCGGGCAGGCGCCGGGGCTGGCCGCGGCGCTGTATGCCGCCCAGGCTCAGGAGTACCAGCGTGCGGCGGGCGCGTGGCAGTCGGAATGGCTGCCGATGACGCAGCTGCTGCGCGTGACGGGTTCGGCGGTGGCCTGGCTTCGCACGTCGGTGGAACGGTTGCGGGTGGATCCCAAGCGGATGCGCGGGAACCTCGACCTGACCGGCGGCCTCCCGCTGGCCGAGCGCGTCACCACCGACCTCACGCCCGACCTCGGCCGCCTGCCCGCGCACGACCTGGTGAAGGCCGCGTGCGCGGAGGCCGTGGAGTCCGGCCGCGACCTGGCCGACGTGCTGACTGAACGCCTCGACGGACGCCGGACCGCGGCGCAGGTCGCGGCGCTCCTCGACCCGGCCGGGTACCTCGGCGCCGCCGACACCTTCATCGATCGGGCCATCGCCGCCCACCGGTCCCGCGCGGCGAAAGAGGACGACAAGGCAGAGGAGAAGGAACACGGATGAGCATTGACGTGCACTCCACGGTCCACGGCCCGCCGGGAGCACCCGTTGTGGTGCTCTCGGGGTCGCTGGGCAGCACGCTGGAGATGTGGGAGCCCCAGGTCGCGGCCCTGGCCCAGCGCTTCCGGGTGGTCCGGTACGACATCCGCGGGCACGGCAGGTCGCCGGTTCCCGAAGGGCCGTATGAGATGGCCGACCTCGGTGGCGATGTGCTGCGGCTGCTGGACCGCCTCGGCGCCGACCGGGTGCGCTTCGCCGGGCTGTCGATCGGCGGCATGACCGGCCTGTGGCTGGCCGCGCACGCACCCGAGCGCGTCGAGCGGCTGGCCGTGCTGTGCACGTCGGCGCTGCTCGGCCCGGCCGAGACCTGGGCGCAGCGGGCGGCAACGGTACGGGCGGAGGGAACCGGAGCCGTCGCCGACGCCGCGGTCGGACGGTGGTTCACCCCCGGCTTCGCTGAGCGGGAGCCCAGCGTCGTCGAGCGGATACGCGCAATGGTCGCGTCCACTCCGGCGGAGGGTTACGCGGGCTGCTGCGCGGCCATCGAGCGGATGGACCTGCGGGCCGACCTGGCCGCGATCACCGCGCCGACGCTCGTCATCGCCGGTGCCGAGGACCCCTCCACACCGCCGGAGCACGCCGAGCGCATTACCGCCGGGATCGGCGGGGCGCGGCTGCGTGTCGTGGCCGACGCCGCGCATCTCGCCAGCTGGGAGCAGGCCGACGAGGTGAACGGGCTGCTGCTCGACCACTTCGCGGCGGCGACGACCCACCCGAAAGCCTGAGAAAGGAGAACCGAGCCGGATATGGACCCCATGAGCCATGACGCCGCACCGGACAGCGGCCCGCACGACGACGCCGCACGGCATGCCGCCGGGATGGCGGTGCGCCGCGCGGTGCTCGGCGATGAGCACGTCGATCGGGCCGAGGCGAAGACGACCCCGTTCACCGAGCCCTTCCAGGACCTCATCACCCGCTACGCCTGGGGCGAGATCTGGACGCGGCCCGGCCTGGACCGGCGAACGCGCAGCTGCATGGTGCTCACGGCGCTGGTCGCCAAGGGGCACTGGGACGAGCTGGCGATGCACGTGCGCGCCGCCGTGCGCAACGGGCTCACCGCGGAGGAGATCCGCGAGGTGTTCCTCCAGGCCGCCATCTACTGTGGCGTGCCGGCGGCGAACAAGGCGTTCGGCGTGGCCCAGCAGGTGCTCGCCGAGCTCGAAGGCTGACCGCGCGACTTCCGTTGATCTCGGGGATATTGGGGTCTCACGGGCGATTTTGACCCCAATATCTCCGAGATCAACGGAGACGGCCTCGACCCTGCCATCCCACCCCCTGCCGCTCGCCGTCGGTCATCCGGGATGATCGACGGGAGTCACCCCACCTCCGGATGAATTTAGAAAGACCGAGGACTCCCATGCGCACCCGCGTCGGCATCATCGGGGCCGGACCCGCCGGCCTCTTCCTCTCCCATCTGCTCCACCTGGCCGGCATCGAATCCGTCGTGCTGGAGCGCCGCGACCGCGTCTACTGCGAGCAGCGCCAGCGCGCGGGGATCGTCGAACACGGCGTGGCCGAGGCGCTGACCGCCGCCGGTGTGGGCGAGCGCATGGAGCGCGAGGGGTTCCGCCACGACGGCATCGACCTGCGCTTCGACGGCGCGTCCCACCGCATCGACCTCGCCGCCCTGACCGGCCGCAGCGTTCGCCTCTACCCGCAGACCGAGATCGTGCGCGACCTCATCGCGCGGCGCACGGACGACAGCGGGCAGCTGTTCTTCGAGGCCGAGGCGACCGCCATCGACGGCATCGAGACCGACCGGCCGCGTATCCGCTTCACCCACGAGGGCGAGGAGCAGGTCCTTGAGTGCGACTACGTGGTGGCCTGCGACGGCTTCCACGGGATCGGGCGGGCGTCCCTGCCCTCCGATGTGATCCGCACCTTCGAGAAGGTCTACCCGTTCGGCTGGCTCGGCATCCTGGCCGATGTCGCGCCGTCGTGCGACGAGCTGATCTACGCGCACCATCCCAACGGCTTCGCGCTGCACAGCATGCGGTCGGAGTCGGTCAGCCGCCTCTATCTGCAGGTTCCCAACGGGACGGACGCGGCCGACTGGTCCGACGAGCAGATCTGGGACGAGCTCTCCACCCGGTTCGCCCTGCGGGACGGGGGTTGGGAGCTGCGGCGCGGACCGATCACCGACAAGAGCGTGACGCCGATGCGCAGTTTCGTCACCGAGCCGATGCGGCACGGACGGCTCTTCCTCGCCGGGGACGCGGCGCACATCGTCCCGCCCACCGGCGCCAAGGGCCTCAACCTGGCGATGAACGACGTGATGGTGCTGGCGGAGGCGCTGGTCGCCGACCAGACCCGCGGCGACAGCGGGCTGCTGGACGCCTACTCGGACACGGCGCTGCGCCGGGTGTGGCGGGCCATGCACTTCTCCTACTGGATGACCACGCTGCTCCACGCCCAGCCCGGGGACGACGCGTTCGACGCTCGGCTGCGGCTCTCGCACCTCCGGCACATCACGGACTCTCCGGCCGCGGCGACCCATCTCGCCCAGAACTACACCGGGATCCCGCGGATCTGACGCCCTAGGGCGGCTGCCCTTCCTGGTACCAGGCCGCGCCGTGACCGTCGAGGGGGTGGTCACGGCGCGGCCGCGGCGTCGGTGGGTCCCCCACCCGTGACCACCGCCGGCCACCGTTGCCCGCCGGGAACACCAGGAGCCGCCGGGGTCCGGGATTCGGGTCGGCGCGGCCCCGGCCGCAGCAACTTTTTCCTCCCCGCGTTCGGCATTACCACGCACGTCAGGAGGGGGTAAGGGCATTGAGTCCCTCTTTTTCTCGGGCGAAAGACCCGAAAACGGTGACCGAAGGTAAGGGTGAGCAATACAATCCGGAGGGTAAAAGCCGACCCACCTACCTCCCTCGAGGACGGCCATGCCCCGTTTCGAGACCCCCCGTTTCCTGAAGAATCTGGGCGCGCGGTACAACCCACCCGAACAGGTCGACATGACGAAGCCCAACATCGCCCGGGTCTACTCCTATTTCCTGGGCGGAAAGGACCATTTCGAGGTCGATCGGGAGATGGCGAACTACGCCGCCGAGATCGTGCCCGGTGTCAACGAGATCGCCATGGGGAACCGCGCCTTCGTCCAGCGTGCGGTCCGCTACCTCGCCACCGAGCGGGGGGTCCGGCAGTTCCTGGACATCGGCTCGGGCCTGCCGACCGAGGCCAACGTGCACGAGGTGGCCCATGAGACCGCCGCGGACTCCCGCATCGTCTACGTCGACAACGACCCCATTGTGCTCGCCCACGCACGGGCGATCCTCTCGGACATTGACACGACCGACGTCATCAAGGCCGATCTCCGGCGCCCTGAGGACATCCTCACCGCACCCGAAACGCGAAAACTTCTCGACTTCAATCGGCCCATTGGGCTGATGCTCGGTGGAATCCTGCACCACCTGGCCGACGATGAGGGTCCGGAGCGCCTCGCCCAGGAATTGTGCGACGCGCTCGCACCCGGCAGTTTCCTCGCCATCAGCCATTTCTCCAGGCCCGAGCGCCAGCTTCACCCCGGGGAGCACGACCGAGCGCTGAGTCTGGAACGGGCATTCATCGACAAACTGGGGACCGGGCGCTGGCGCGATCGGGACGAGATCCTGTCCTACTTCTGCGGCTGGGAGCTGGTCGAACCGGGGTTGGTCCCGCTGGAGGAATGGCGGCCCCTGCCGCCCAAGGCGCGCGTAGCGGGGGCCTACTCGATGTCCCCCATGACGCGCCTGCTCATCTGCGGCGGCGTCGCCCGGAAGAACTGACGCGGCCCCGCAGGAAGCCCGTGTTCAGAACCGGCACAAGCGCGGCGGCCGGCGGATCCGCCGGCCGCCGCGCTTGTGCCGTGACGCTGAGGTGCGCGGCGTTGAGGGGGAAGGTCAGGCGTCGACGCCGTAGACCTCGCTCAGGTCGTCCAGGATCCCCTCGGCGCCCTGGAGGCTCACCGAGGTGTACCAGACGTCGTCGTCGACGTTGTGCTTCTCGCCCTTGAGCTTGTCCCACAGCGGGTTGCCCTGGAATACCTCGGCCTTCTTCCCGGCCTCCTCGTCGCCCTGCCACGTGCTGACGAAGATGCGGTCGGCGTCCAGGTCCAGGATCTCTTCCTGGCTCAGGTCGACGGAGATCTCGTCCTCGGTGTTGGGCGCGCCCTTCGGGCGGGGCAGGCCGACGTCGTTCTGCACGATGCCGGGGAAGGAGGCCGTGGAGTAGAGGCGGACCGTCGGCTCCCCCACGAAGCGGGTGAGGCTCATGGTCGGGACGTCGCCGTCGTACTTCTTCTCGATGGCCTTGCCGAGCGCCTTGGCCCGCTTCTCGTAGTCGCCGATCTTCTCGTCGGCGAGGTCGCGCTTGCCGACGGCGTCGCCGAGCAGAAGGACGTTGTCCTTCCAGGTCGCGCCGGTGGTCTCGGAGAAGACGGTCGGGGCGATCTTGGAGAGCCGGTCGTAGAGGTCGGCGTGGCGGATGTCGGCCGAGACGATCAGGTCCGGCTGCAGCTCGGCGATCTTGGCGAGGTCGGGCTCCTGCAAGGTGCCGAGGACCTCGGCGTCGCCGGCGTACTTCTCTCCCTCCTCCCCGAGGTACTCGGGGAGCTTCTCGGAGGGGTCGGCGTAGACGACACGCCCCACGACGTCCATCTCCAGGGCGACGGCGGCCTCCACGAAGCTGGGGTCGAGGGCGACGACCGTCTTCGGCTGCGAGGTGATCTCGGTCTCGCCCCGGTGGTGCTCGACGGTGGCCGGGTAGCCGGCCGACGCGGCGTCGTCGGAACCGGCGTTCTCCTCGGCCGGGCCGCAGGCGGCCGCGAGGCTGAGCACGGCGGCCGCGGAGGCGGCGAGCAGCCCCCGAGCGGACGCTCGCAGGCGGGTGGGGATAGTCATGGGGGACCCCTTCGATCGGCACTGGGTTAGGTTTGTCTAGCCTTATACGGATGACGCCCGTGATCTGGCAGTATGCGGATCTTGCGGTTCTTTGTCGAGTTGACGCCGCGCATCCGAACCACCACGCAGCCGAAGGAGTTCTCCCAGGTGACAGGATTGGCACCCGCCGCGCACACCCGCCCTCCGGGCGGCGCGGCCATCGGTGGCGGCGGTGCGCGCAGGAGGCGCCGCCTCCTCGGGTTGGTCGTCCTCCTCGCCCTCGTCCTGCTCTGCGTTGCGGCCAGCATCTCCATCGGCGCGCGGTCGATCCCCCTGCCCGATGTGTGGCGGCTGCTGTTCGCACCCGACGGCGGCGAAGCGAGCACGATCGTCGGCTCCTTGCGGGTGCCCCGGACGATCCTGGGCCTCCTCGTCGGCGCCGCACTGGGTGTCGCCGGGGTGCTGATGCAGAGCCACACACGCAACCCCATCGCCGACCCCACCCTGCTCGGGGTGGCCTACGGCGCCGCGTGTGCCGTCGTGCTCTCCATCTACCTGCTGGATGTGACCAGCTTTCACGTCTACGTGTGGTTCGCGCTGGGCGGGGCGCTGCTCGCCGGGATCGCGGTCTTCGCGCTGGCCTCGGGCGGCAGTCAGGGCCCGACGCCGGTGACCCTGGTGCTGGCCGGTGCGGCGATGACGGCCCTGCTCAGCGGGGTCACGTCGGCCATCGTGCTGCTCGACCAGCAGAGCCTGGAGGTGTTCCGGTTCTGGCGGGTGGGCTCGCTGACGGGGCGGCCCACCGAGGCGATCTGGCAGGTGCTGCCGTTCCTGGTCGTCGGGATGGTGCTGGCGATCGGCAACGCGCCGGGGCTCAACGCGCTGGCGCTGGGCGATGATGTCGCCGCGTCGCTGGGCCAGCGGGTGTGGCTCACCCGGGGCACGGGTGTGCTGGCCATCGCGCTGCTCACCGGAGCGTCGGTGGCGGCGGTCGGCCCGATCGGCTTCCTCGGCCTGATGGCCCCGCACATGGCGCGGACCCTCACCGGCTCCGACCACCGCTGGCTGGTGCCGACCGGCGCGCTGTGCGGCATGGTGCTGATCCTCATCGCCGACATCATCGGGCGGGTGATCCGCGGGACCGGTGAGGTCGAGGTCGGCATCGTGCTGGCGGTGATCGGCGGCCCGTTCTTCATTGCGCTCATCCGACGACGGAAGACCATCGCCCTGTGACGCTCACTCCGCCCCGCCCCCCGTCGCCTGTCCCCTCCCCCGGCCCGGGCCGCAACAGCGCGCTGGAGCGGCGCGCGCTGCGCGTCGGTCCGCTGTCGTGGCCGTGGCGGCCACGCGTGCTGGTGGTCGCCGTGGGCGTGCTGGCACTGCTGGCGGCGCTCTTCGTGCGCGCGCTGCTGGCCTTCGACGACTACCCGATGGGGGCCGTTGACGTCCTGACGACGCTGCTGGGCGGCGGGGACGGCGGGCAGCGCTTCGTGGTCTTCGAGCTGCGCATGCCGCGGGCGCTGGCGGGGGCGCTGGTCGGTGCCGCGCTCGGCCTGTCGGGGGCCATCCTGCAGAGTCTCACGCGCAACCCGCTGGCCAGCCCGGACACACTCGGTATCGGCTGGGGCGCGTCGGTCGGCGCGGTGCTGGTCATCGTGGTCGGCGGCAGCGCGGGCGGGGTCAGCGGCGCGGTCTCCAGCATCGGCATCCCCACCGGGGCGGTGCTCGGCGGGATCACGGCGGCGGTGGTCGTCTTCGGCCTGTCCTGGCGGTCGGGGGTCCAGAGCAACCGGCTGCTGCTGGTCGGCATCGCGACGGCGTTCATCTGCTCCAACCTGGTGTACTGGGCGATGACCTGGACCGACGTGCAGGACGCCGCACGCGCCCAGACGTGGATCACCGGCAGCCTGCACGCCGCCGACTGGGACCGGATCGGGCCGGCCTCGCTGGCGCTGGCCGTGCTGCTTCCGGCGACCGTGGTCACCGCGCGGGTGCTCGGGGCGATGGCGCTCGGCGACGACACCGCGCTGGGGCTGGGCGTGCGGGTCGGAGCGGCCAAGCTGGCGCTGCTGCTGGTCTCGGCGTTCCTGGTGTGCGTGGCCACGGCGGTGGCCGGGCCGATCACCTTCGTGGCGCTGGCCGCCCCGCAGATCGCGCTGCGCCTGTGTCGGACGCCGCAGCCGCCACTGGTCACCGCCGCCCTGCTGGGCGCGGCCCTGACCCTGGGCGCCGACCAGCTCGCGGCCGGGCTCTTCTCCCCCCTCCAACTGCCTGTGGGCGTGTTCACCGCGATCCTGGGCGCGCCTTACCTGCTGTACCTGATCGTCCGCCGCCACCGGGAGTCCCACCTATGACATCCGCCTCTGCCTCGCCCCGCCTCGCCGCAGAGGGGGTCACCCTCGGCTACGACGGCGCCGTCATCTCCACCGACCTGGACTTCGCGGTGGCCGACAACGCCGTCACGGTCATCATCGGCCCCAACGGCTGCGGCAAGTCCACTCTGCTCCGCGCCCTGGGCCGTCTGCTGCGCCCGAAGGCGGGCCGGATCACGCTGGACGACAGAGCCATCTCCTCGATGCCGCCACGCGAGGTGGCCAAGACGATCGCCATCCTCCCGCAGTCCCCGACGGCTCCGTCGGGCCTCACCGTCGGCGACCTGGTGGCACGCGGCCGACACCCGCACCAGAGCTGGTACCGGCAATGGTCGTCGGGCGACGAGGACAAGGTCGCCGGGGCCCTCGACATGACCGGCATGCTCCCCTTCGCCGACCGCCCGCTGGAGGCGCTGTCGGGCGGGCAGCGGCAGCGCGCCTGGATCTCCATGGCCTTGGCCCAGGAGACCGACCTTCTCCTGCTGGACGAGCCCACCACCTACCTCGACCTGGCCCACCAGATCGACGTCCTGGACCTCGTCCGCGACCTCAACGAGAAGCACGGCCGCACCGTGGTGATGGTGCTCCACGACCTCAACCTGGCGGCCCGCTACGCCCACCACCTCGTCGCCATGCACGACGGCGCGGTGGTCGCATCCGGCACTCCGGCCGAGGTCCTCACCCCCGACCTGGTGACCGACGTGTTCGGACTGGCCTCCAAGATCATCCCCGACCCGGTGTCGGGCACGCCGCTCGTCATCCCGATCGGCCTGCGCGAACGCCCCGATTCCGTCCGCGACTGCTCCGAGGACAGAGAAGCCCCTAGTCCTCACGTCACCTGAGCAGTTTCTTCTCCCTGGCCCACGGCTCGAACCCGCCCTTGGAGAAGGGGAGTCGCATACCGGAGCCGTAGAGGTCGTCGACGAGCACCGAGGCGTTCGCGACTGTGCAGTCCCCTCGATTGCAGGCATCGGCGATGAGGCCGACCGTCCCCCGCACGTGCAAGCCGTGTCGTGCGGCAACCCTGCGAGCCGTCCGATCATCGAGGACGAGCGTGCCACCATAAAGATCGGCGTACGCGCACAGCGTGGTCTCGCCGACGTTGTGGTCATCAATCAGTCCCATGCGCGTCCTCCAGGTACCGAAGGCCACGAGCAGGTCAAGCGAATCACCCGCGACGACCGATATCCATACAGCCTGGACAACCGCCGTCCGCGCGCGGGAGTCATTACGACCGATCTCATCGAGGACTGCTCGGGTCGTTGTGCACGACAATCTGCGAACCAGGTCACCCAGAACGTCGAGGCGATCCACCTTGGCAGCGTGTAGGAGTGGAGAAGCGTCGGACAGCAGTCGATCAGGGACGGAGGTCACTCAGCTGCTTCCTCGGTCAGTTCCTCGGTTGAGACCTGTCCGCGCATCATCTCCACAGCACGCGCAGGAGTGATCAAGTTCGCCTGCAGTGCCGCTACGACCGCGGAAGCGTAGCGAGGGGGAACTCGCACCGATGCGAGATCCGGCTGAGGCTTCCAACCGAGCGCGTCCTTGAACTCGACGTCCGTTGGCGTGCGGGTGCGCAGTTCGCGTAGCTCATCCGGATCCATCAACCCGGTTCGTCTGACCTGTGCAATAGCGAGGCCCCAAGAGACACGGAACGCCGCCGATAGCCGAACCAGGAAATAGCGGCGTTCCTCCTGGTCATTGCCTTGTGCAACGCTCATGGCTTCGGCTGTGGGCAGCAGGAACTCCGCTGCGAATTCCTCCACGAGCCGCTCGCGCTCTTCGCGGGAAGCATGCACACCCAGGTCACTGGAGAACTCATCCCCAAGGATCATGTGTCCAAGCTCGTGCGCCGCTGTACTCCGCCGCCGCCCCGGCACCTGATCCAGGTTGACAACAGCCACCGCGATAGATCCGTCCACCAGGGAGGCACCATCAGACGACAGCGGGATAGCCGCGACAAACTGCCCCGCTTGCTCACTGACGTCAGCAACCGATTCAATTGGCCGGTTTCCCAGTGAAAGCTCAGCGCGCAGCCATTGCGCAGCCTCCCTGGCCTCCTCAGCAACGGTCACGCTTCCGGGATAGTGCAGCAACGGCAGTGCATCCAGGACACCGACACTGACGAGCTGATGTACGTCCTGCAGCCACTCAGCGAGCAGGGACTCAGTCCGGTGTGCACTGCGCGCGGCAGGGCTGTCGCCGACGTCTCCGCCGTGAACGTCCGCCGTCCGACGAGAGATGACGTCCGGCAGGGGGTTCAGGAAAAAGGACAGCGGGTAGTCGAGCGCGCGGGCAAGCAGGGTGAGCTCCACAGCGTCAACGCGCCGGTCTCCCTTTTCCAGCTTGGAGATCATGCTGCGTTCCAAGCCGACTGCGTCAGCGAGAGCCTGCTGCGAGAGCCCAGCTACTGACCTGCTCTCCCGAACACGCTCGCCGATCTGCGCCCAGCTCAACTCCTCCACCATATGTGCGATTGTCGCACACTCGTTGCATCCTGTGAATGGAATGGGAGTTCCCCGTCGGTCGGCCATCGCCAGATGGGTGATGCCACCCGGCTGGGCGCCTGCAGCATCCTCGCCCTGGCCATCGTCTGCTATCTGTTCTGGAACTCCCGCACCACCGTCGTCGAGCAGGGCGGCGCCCCTGACCTTTGACCGATGCGGCGCGCTGGTGACTGGCTCCGCGCCTCGTTCCGCTGCGGGCGGCGGTATGCGATGGAACGGCGCCGGGCGGCCCAGCGGGATCGCGGAGCGGTCGGCGCGCACACGTCCGCTACAACGACAGGAGCCCACCGGCGATGCCGGTGGGCTCCTGTCAGTGAATGCTCCCGCGACTGGACTCGAACCAGTAACCTGCCGGTTAACAGCCGGCTGCTCTGCCGATTGAGCTACGCGGGATCGTGCTCCGTGTCGCCCCCGGGGCCTGTGCTCCCTGGCGACGTGAAATAGATTAGCGCACTTTCCGGGGTGCTCGTGACACGTTTTTGGCCCGGCACCGCTGTGGGGTGGGGCACGTGCGGCTGCGAACTGTGGGGGCTGGCCGGGACGTGATCGTTTCGTCGCAGGTCAGGCCTAGGGGACGCCGCGCTCGGTGGCTTCCCTGGCCGGGACCGGCGCACGCGGTAACGTCGTATGCATCAGCACCGTCGGATCAGCACGAGTGACGCCGAGAGGGACCCATGCGCTACCGGATCACCTTCGCCGCAGGCCTGGCTATCGGTTACGTCCTGGGGGCCAAGGCGGGCAAGGCCCGTTACGAGCAGATCGCGCGCACCGCTCGCCGCATCGCGGAGAGCCCCGCCGTCCAGGAGACCGCGGGGCTGGTGGGAGCGCAGGTCGGCAACGCAGGCAAGGCCGTGTACACGAAGGTCAACGAAAAACTCCCCGTGGACTCCGTCAAGGACTTCCTCGCCCGTCCCACCGATGAGGAGAGCGACGAACTCCGCACCAGCAACCTCAACGGTTCCAGCCCCGACGAACCCGTCCCCTGAACCGCCGTCTCCGCGGAGGCGGACGGGTCGTGTGATCGAGGAGGGCATGAGTGAGCCCGCCGTATCCGAGGAAGTGATGCGGCAGCGCGCCCTGACCGCAGCCGAGGAGGTCCTGGACTCAGCCGGGTGACCTTGCCCAGCGCCTGAATCCCTTCGGTGCGGCCACTGTGGGGTTCAGCCAGCAGCAGGGAGGGCTGCGGCCACCGGGTCAGGAGAAGCGGAGCACGTCGCGCAGCTCGGCGGTGAGCCGCTCGCTCTCCTCGGGGCGTCCATGGAAGGCGGCGGGGGTGTTCTGGAACAGCTCGATACGCCAAGAATCAGCGTCCCCGCGCACCGCGACAAGCGACTGGACCGCGTTGGCGCCCGGGTTCAGGTCGGACCCTCCGGGCGGGACCATGCCCGCGACGGCACGCGGAAGGGCGGCGTCCCGTCCTATCGGACGCACTTCACGCACCTTGGCGACGTAGGCCGCTGTCTGGTGGCTGCCGAAGATCTCAGCCAAGTGCTCCCTAATGGCAGTGCTGCCTTCGGCCACGCTGCCGTCGAAACCGACCGTGACACCGTGCTCGGTGAAGAGCGCGGCGAATGCGGCCGGGTCGCGGGCGTTCCAGCTGCCCAGAAGGTTCTCGTGAAGAGTGCGGATCTGCTCGTCCATACCCCCGATTGAAGCGGCAGCAGAACGCTGCGACCAGTTGACCCGCCGCGTGTCGCCCCCGACGCCCGGATACTGCGACCGCGAGATCCTGGCCGCGATCATCTTCGTCTCCACTACCGGCTGCACCTGGGCACAGCTCCGGCGGTCGTCGACCCCTGCCTGCCGCACCGCGCACCGCCGCTTCGAGCGCAAGGCGGATCATTTCCTGGGCATCGCCGCCATCGCCTGCACCCTCATCTGCTACCGCAGACTCACCAGATGAGATGACTTCTCAGCGCACGACCTCATCGAGATTACGACCCGCTCTTCAGACAAGTGCGAATATCAGCAACTTAGCAGAAACTGCACGAGGGCCTGCGGCCACCTGACATTCCCGCTTTTCGGGCAGGTCGAATTGCAGATCAGACAGGACTCAGCAAGGTCAAGATCATTTTCCGGAGAATCCGACAACAGCGGACTGTGACCTGCACATCAACTGGAATAGATCGGTTAATCGTGGCATTACTCTTAGTGCACTGAACAGGGTGATCCCGGTCACGCGCAGTCGCCTGATGTTGACCGAGAGGGATTTTATGGCTAATTATTGTCTTACTCTTCGGCGATTGGGAGATTGGGGATCTGCCACTCCACAATGACAAGCCCCTGAGGCCTATAGGCGTGATTTTATGGCAAGGAATTTCATTTCTCCGTCAGCCACGTTATGACCAACCCCACCAGCATCGCATTCCACCCGCCAGACGGTTAATCCACTTTCGATGGAGTGCAACTCTTCATGCGCGGACTTTCAAAGAAGCATGAGAACACTGATGTCGTGGAAGATCCGCAGGTTGCGGCGCCCGCGACGCAGTTCTGGGCGAAGTTCTCGCTGATCTACGCCGCAGGTGTGTTCGCTGCGGCCAGCATCGGCAAGATCGGGCCGATATCCGGGGATCTGCGGTCCGACCTCGGGCTCTCGCTCGACCAGGTGGGCTTGGTCGCGTCGTCGGTGACCGCCACCGCGGCTGTGGTCGGCGTGCTCGTCGGGCTGGGGAGCCGTCGGCTTGCGCAGAAGCCGCTGCTGCTCGTAGGGCTCGCCATTATGGCGGTCGCGGGGGCGCTGGTCTCTCGGATGTCCGACTTCGGGCCGCTGGTCGCCGCACGGCTCGCCGAGAGCGTCGGCTACGTCATCGTGGTGGTGGCAGCGCCCGTCCTGGTGATGTCCTTGGGAGAGGGGCGGCGGCGGACCGCGGCCCTCGCTGTGTGGGGGACGTTTCTGCCGATCGGGCTGGCGCTCGGCTCGTTCGCGGGAGGAATCGTGGCGTCGGCGTTCGGCTGGCGCGTCTGGCTCGGTGCAGCGGCCGCCGCGATCGCCTGCGTGGCGGTGGTGGTCGCGATCGCGGTACCCCGACGAGAGGTCACCACCCCGGAGTCGGTCGGCTCCGGCGGGCACGACCGATTCACCCTGCGCGGCTTCGCCCGTCCCGTTGCACTCTCCGCGGGCTTCGCCACTGCGAGTGCGGCCATCGTCGCCACGGTCACGATGTTTCCGAGTTTCCTGCAGGAGGTGTTCGACGTCCCGGCTGCCCAGGCAGGGACGCTCACCGGTGCTGTCTCACTGGTTGGCGTGTCGGGTGGGTTCGCCGCCGGATGGCTCCTGCACCGCGGGAAGCCGGTCTCCCAGCTGTTCATCGCCGGTGTTCTCGTACCGCTGGGTGCGACCTTCGCATTCCTCGAACTCGGGGGCGTGTCCATGTCTCTGGCAGGTGCGCTGGTCGTGGCCGTGACGAACGAACTCGTGGTCGCGGCCGTCTTCGCCGCCGTTCCGATGGTCGTGCGTTCCACCGCCGACATCAGTACGACCAACGGCCTGGTCGCCCAGCTCGGCAGCCTGGGCACCCTGGCCGGCCCTCCGCTGATCGGTCTCGTCGTCATCCAGGCCGGGGGATGGTGGGCGGTCGGCCCCGCCCTCGCAGTCCCGTGCCTGGTCGGTGTGGTGCTGCTGCGGACGTCGGTCCGTCCCAGCTCCACGGTGTGACCGGGCCCTGCGCGATCCCCAGCCGGCCCACCCCACGTGTTCGTTGCGTTGACTTCCCCCATCGTCCGCTGGAGTGAAGGGCGCTCATAGGGTGAGTTCGGTGAAAGCCCGGGTGCGCGCCGTCAGGGCCTCCTCGACCGGGAGTCGTTCCATCGATGAGGCCCCGTAGAAGCCGTGGACCCCCTTGCAGCTGCGCAGGATGAAGGCGGCATCGTCAGGCTCGGCGATAGGGCCGCCGTGGCACAGGACCGTGATGTCGCCGCGGACCTTCCGAGCGGCGGTCGCCCAGGCGTCGATGAGCGCCGCGCCCTCCTCCAGCGTGAGGGCCGTTTCGGCGCCGATGCTGCCGCCGACGGTCAGTCCCAGGTGGCAGACGATGATGTCGGCGCCCGCCTCGGCCATGGCGGCGGCGTCCTCTGCGGAGAACACATAGGGCGAGGTGAACAGGTCAAGGGCGTGGGCGCGGCGGACGAGCTCGACCTCGTGGGCGTAGCCCATCCCGGTCTCCTCCAGGTTGGCGCGGAACACGCCGTCGATGAGCCCCACCGTGGGGAAGTTCTGCACCCCCGAGTAACCGAGTGCGGCCAGGCGCGGCAGGAACTCGTCAGGGTCGTAGAACGGGTCGGTGCCGTTGACTCCGGCGAGGACCGGGGTGTCGCGCACCGCTGTGACCACCTCGCGCGCCAGGTCCGCGACGATCTCGTTGGCGTTGCCGTAGGCGAGCAGCCCGGCCAGGGAGCCGCGGCCCGCCATCCGGTAGCGGCCGGAGTTGTAGACGACCAGGAGGTCCGCGCCGCCCGCCTCCTGGCACTTCGCCGACAGCCCGATGCCCGCGCCGCCTCCGATAATCGGTGCGCCGCGCGCACGCTTGGCGTGCAGCCGCTCCAGGATGCGCTCTCTGGGAATCCCCGTCATGTCTCAGTCCCCCTTCGTGTGCGCGGACGCGCGCATTAGTTCATCCAGCAGGCCGACCGCGGCCTCGGCGAACTTCGGGTCGTTGATCTCCTTGTCCAGCTCGATCAGGCGGACCCCGGTGCCCTCCAGCCCCGCACGCACCGCCGCGAACAGCTCGGCGTCGGCGACCGGGTCGTGGAAGGGGCCGCCGTCGACCGACAGCGCCGAGGTGCCGCGCAGCGGCAGCACGACCGCCGTGGGCGCCTCCAGAGCGGCCACGCGCGCGGCGAGCCGAGCGCCCAGCTCCGCGCACTCCTCCGGGGAGGTGCGCATCAGGGTGACCGCCGGGTTATGGACGTGGAGCAGCCGACCGCCGAATCTCTCCGGCACGGTGTCCGATGCGCCGAAGTTCACCATGTCCAGAGCGCCGACCGATACCACCCGCGGGGTTCCGGTGCCGCCGCACGTCAGCCGCGTCGGCCCGGCCGACATCACCCCGCCGACGAGCTCGTCGGCCAGCTCGGTGGTGGTCAGGTCCAGCACTCCGCGCAACGCGCCCTGGCCGACCAGCGACTCCAGGGTGCGCCCGCCAATGCCGGTCATGTGGAACACCAGGACCTCGCGGCCACGCTCCTCCAGTAGCCGCCGCGCGCGGGTGACGGCGGGCGTGGTGACGCCGAACATGCTCGCCGCGACGGCGGGCCCGGCGGCGCGGTGCTCGGGCGGCGGGGCGGCCAGCATCCCGGCGACGGCGCCGCAGGCGTTGGCGAGGATTCTGGCCGACACCGAGTTGAGCCCGGCCACGTCCACCACGCTGGGCATGAGGACCAGGTCGCTCTCCGCGACGTAGGGGCGGGTGTCACCGGAGGCGGCCGTGGAGACGGCGACCTTGGGCACGCCGAGCGGCAGTGCGCGCAGCGCGTGCGCGGCGATGGAGGTGCCGCCGGTACCGCCGACCGCCAGGGCCGCGTCCAGTCGCCCCTCGGCACGCAGCCGCAGCACAGTGGCACGGGCGCCCTCGGCCATGGCGGTCACGGCCGCGCCGCGGTCGCCCGCACGGGCCAGCACGGCGGTGTCGTGACCGGCGGCCCGACCCACTTCGGTGCGCGGCACGTCCGGGATGACGCCCACTGGCGCATCGGGCTCGAACACCCCGCAGTCGACCACTACCGGCCGCAGCCCGGCGTGCAGGAGCCGGTCACGCACATACCCGCACTCGGCAGCCTTGGTGTCGAGGGTGCCGAGCACCGCGACGGCGCGACCGTCCCGCCCGCTCACGCGTTCTCCATCGCGGGACTCCGGTCCGCCGGGATCTCACGAAAGTCGGGCGCGGCACGCAGCTCCTCCTCGGCCCCCGCAGGGCCGTACACGACGACCAGCCGCAGCACGTCCCACCCGGTGTTGTGGGTGGAGTGCGGGACGCTGCGTGGGATGTGCACGGTGTCCCCGGCCGCGATGGGGAACGCGGCCCCGTCGCCCACGGTCTGCTCCCCGGTTCCGGACAGCACGTAGATGACCTCGTCGGAGCCCTCGTGCAGGTGCCGTTCATGCCCCTTGCCGGGGAAGACGACGACATCGCCCACCGTGATCGCGGTCCCGGGGACGGTGCGTGGAGATACCCGCCATCTGATCCGTCCCCAGGCAAACAGCTGGGTGGGTGGGTCCGGTGGGGTGCCGTCGGAGGAAGTGGTCATGGGGGTCGCCTCCATCGTCGCGACGGGATCCTGGGCGCCGGGGCGCATGCGCACGAGCCTGCCTGGGAGGGAGCCTGGGGTCAACGGCCGGCTCCGGAAAGTAATTCGGGCGACTGGCATCCGGGAACACTGCCACCGTTGGCGAGAGCCGGGCTCAGTCCTCGGTGGAGCAGAGTCGCTCGGTCAGCTCGGCCAGGCGGGCTCGCGCGGTCATGCATACTCGCGCTCCAGCATGACGTTGTCGAAGTCGATGGGCGCCTGGCCGATCGAGGCCACGTTGACCACACGTGCGGGCGTCGATACGGCCAGCAGCGGCAGGAGTCGACACATCAGAACGGAGGGCGCCAGGTGGTTCACGGCGAACCTCAGTTCGTGACCCTGGCGGCTCACCTCGCGACGTGTCGGGTCGGTGCCGCCACTGTCCGTAGATTCGGATATTCGAGGCTGCGGAATAGCCTCGTGGCCCAGGGCTGCTCACTGCGGCGTCGAACAGCTCAGCCGTGATGCCTGCAACGGGTAGCCGCTAGTCCGGTTGCGAGTGCCGAGGTCATCCGGATCATGATGATCCAATGAGCGTGGACAGCGACAGCGTTGCCGAGGCGATCGCGCGAGAGTTGCAGCTGATGAACCCCGGGGTGCGGACATCGAGGCGGCTTGCAGACCAACTGCTCGATCCGGAATTTGTAGAGGTGGGTGCCTCGGGCCGTAGGTGGGACCGGGAGGCGGTACTTTCTGCGCTTCCGGACATGCCGGGTGGGGCCGCGGATGGCCCGCAGTATGAGCCTCTTGGTATGACGGGCACCGTATTGGCGCCGGGCTTGGTGCATCTCACGTACGAGACCACGATCGACGGGCGGCGAGCGCGAAGAGCTTCGATCTGGCGGAAGTTGGATGACGGTTCTGGATGGCGGATGTATTACCACCAAGCCACTCCTGTTCCAGGCGAGTAGACGGGGAAATCAGGATCGCCGGGCGACCTCAGCTGCATAGGCTGTTCTGACGGCCCCGGCCGACCAGCGTTCGGCAGACGTTGGGCTGATCCCGAGCAGGCGTTGAAGGACGGCCGGGGGGGGATCTGCGTGCACAGGTCGAGCAGGGCCGCGCCTCTGCCTCGTCACGCCCAGGCCATGACGGCCGTCCTCAAGAACCTCGAAGAGCGCGGCCTGATCGAACGGTCGGCCCATCCGTGGCATCAGAAGA
This sequence comes from Nocardiopsis gilva YIM 90087, assembly GCF_002263495.1. NCBI lineage: Bacteria > Bacillati > Actinomycetota > Actinomycetes > Streptosporangiales > Nocardiopsidaceae > Nocardiopsis > Nocardiopsis gilva. The sequence goes on from NZ_CP022753.1 coordinate 4,449,097, forward strand.
TGCTGGAGGCACGACTCACCCAGGCTGGCCAGGATGCGGTCGAACTCGCCGACAAAGAGGCCGTTCGCATCGAACGGCGCCTCGCCGACGAGTTCACCCCGAAGGAGCGAGAGACGCTCCGCGCGCTCCTGTCGCGCTGTGTCGACGCCATCCAGCGCGACGAGGTGTAACAAAGCGAGGGCGGTTTAGGCGGAGCTGGAAGCGATGTTCTTCGTAAAGATCACTCCATCGGTCTCCACCAGGTGGTCGGGCTCCAAGGCGAAGAAGTACCCGTCGCCGGTCCTCTGATCGGGGCGTCGAGTCGGTTCGGATTCCATGGCGTCCAGTGCCGCGGCCAAGCGACGGGAGTCGAGGACATAGTGGCCCTCCGGAAGGGTGCACAGAATCCCCTCAAGGGTGTCCTCGCTCGGAGTGTCCACGCCGTGGTGCTGGGCGCTGCCCAGGGCCGAGGCGATGAAGGCATAGTGATCACCGATCCGTGGGTCGATGATGGCCCCGGCGCTCCACCACTCCAGGGTCTGGTCGCCCATCTGGCAGTCGCTCCTGTGTCGCTGGAGGTGAAGATTGTGGGCGAACACCAGGGTCGGGCCTTGCCGGGCCTGGTTCGCGGCGATGGCGGTGAGGTTGTCGGACATCATCGCGTCGCGCAGACTCATCAGCCGCTGCCAGCGGGTGGGGGACGTGTCGGCCATTGTGGCGTGGTAGCGGAGCAGGCCTGCTGCGGTGCGGCCGTGGAAATGGGCCAGCCGCCAGTCGGTAGGTGAGGTGGCGGAGACCAGGTGTGGGGACTCCGACGTGAGGAGTGCCAGAAGGTCATCCGTGATCAGACGGAGTTTCGCGACGTCTGAGGAGGAACCCACCGACTGGGACGGATCCATCATGGCATCCGGGTTGGTCCAGCGCTCGTCGTCGCCGATCAAGGCGTCGATGGCGTCGAACGTGCACGGCCGTCGGTCGATGTCCACGTGGGGCGCAAGGTAGTCGTACAGCGTCGTGAGGACCGGGCGGGGGCTGGGCGCGCCGGTGATCTCCGTCGGGGCGTCGAATCCGAAGAATCGCAGGCGGTCCTCGGCGGGACGGCCCCGGTTGTAATCGCGCATCCACTCGACGAGTTCGCGGTTGGCCGCCGATTCTCCGAAGCCGTGGCTGAAGCCGCGCTTCATCACGTCGTCGAGCGATCCCGCTCCCCCCGCGATGTAGTCGTCGACCATCAGACCGGCCACACAGTCGCTCTCGATCGCGATCGACCGGTACCCCTCGTGCTGGACCAGGTACTGGAAAACCCGGTTACGCAGCCGGGGAAACGCCTCTTCCCCGTGCATGGGCTCGCCGAGGCCCAGGAGGCGCGGCTGGGTCGGAAGCGAGTGAAGAAACGACGCGAGCGCCGCGTGCAAGCTCGTGTCATCAGAGAAGGCACAACCGGCGTCGTGAATTGAAGGATGAGTCGTCATTACGGTTCCTGTTCTCTTCGATGAATTCGCTACTCCTTAAACCGTATCGTTGAACATTCGGTGTAATGTTGGAGTCGACTTATGCCGGAAACCGCAGGAAAAGTTTCAACAGGAGTGAACATGGGCCGTGATCGCCTCCGGCCGGTCGACCTCGCTCGGGAGCATGGCCTGTCCACGCAGGCGGTGCGCAACTATGAGGAGGCGGGCATCCTTCCGCCAGCGGAGCGCACGCCCAGCGGGTACAGGGTCTACGGTCCGCTCCATGCCCAGGCATTACGCGTCTTCCTGGCTCTCGTGCCAGCGCACGGCCACCCCACCGCGACGGCGATCATGCGGGCCGTGAACAAGGGGGACGTCGAGGGCGCTCTCGCGATGATCGACGAGAGTCACGCGCAGCTGCTCAAGGACCGGGAGACGCTCAAGGCCGTCGAGCATGCGCTCCGGGACCTGGCTCCGTCGGACCGCCCCGCCTCGATCCGACCAGGGCCGATGTTCGTCGGGCCGCTGGCCCGGCAGCTCGGGGTCCGGCCCGCCACCCTGCGGAAATGGGAGCGGGCCGGGTTGATCCGTCCGCAGCGCGACCCCGCGACCGGTTATCGCGTCTACGCGCCTGCCGACGTCCGGGACGCGCACCTGGCTCACCAACTCAGACGCGGCGGATACCTGCTCAATCAGATCGCTCCACTGCTTGAGCAGGTGCGGTCCGCCGGAGGGCTGGAGCCCCTGGAGTCCGCACTGAGCGATTGGCGCCGCCGACTCACGATGCGTGGCCGCGCCATGCTGGCGGGAGCGGGTGAGCTTTCCGGCTATTTGCAGGAGTGTGGTGATCGCCTGCCGCTCGATGGTGGGGGCTAGGTGCCCTCACGCGCCGCTGTCCAGGTGGTCGACCCACGCTGAGAGGCGGGAGAGGAAGGTCGTCCCCGTCTGCGGGATGGCTTCGTTGAGGATGACTGCGTGAAACACGTGCGGCATGCCCTCGTAGATGTCGAGGGTCGCGTCGACCCCGGCCGCTGTCGCCGCGTCAGCGAATCGACGCGCGTCGTCCAGCATGAGCTCGTCGCCGCCCGCCGCCAGCAGGACGGGCGGCAGTCCGCGCAGGTCGCCGAAGAGGGGTGACTGCGGGGCTTCGTCGGGGGCGGCACCGTTCAGGTAATCCTGCGCCAGGGAGTCGTCGCCCACTCCGCTGATGATGTCCTTGCCCTCGTTGGCCGTCATCGAAGGACTGGAGAAGGTGAGGTCCGTCAGCGGGCCGACCGCCACTGCCCCGCCCGGCAGGGCGGTTCCCTCCTCTTTCAGCACCAGCAGCGACGACAGCAGGAGCGTTCCGCCCGACGACTCCCCCGCCAGGATGATCCGCGACGCCGGCACCCCCTGGTCGAGCAGGCTCCGGTAGGCGGCGGTCACGTCCTCGATGGCCGCCGGGAAAGGGTGGTCCGGGACGAGGCGGAAGTCGACGCGCAGACCGGGGCGGCCGGTAGCGCGGGAGAGACGGTAGGTCAGGACGCGTTCGGCGTCGGGATTGGTGAAACGGAACCCGCCGCCGTGCACGTACATGAGCACGCCCGCTGATATCCCCCGGCGGTCGGCGTCGACCCAGCCCCCGGGGACGCCCCCGGTGTGCGGGAGAAGGTCGGTGGTGTCGGCGTCGGCCGGGATGTCGGCGATTGCCAGCGGCCATGCGGAGAGAAGTTCGCGGACGGCGGCTCGCTCGTCGGCGGTGGCGTCGATTCGGGTTGTGGTGGGCACTACTGTCGTCCTTTCGTGTTCGTGGGCTGGGCGCGCAAATCGTGCCGCGCTCTTAGGAGATGCCGCCGTTCAGCAGCGGGATCAGCTGTTCTTCCTCGTAGTCGAGGTGTGCCTCCACCGCGGCGATCAGGCTGTCGACGTCGGCCAGCGCCTGATCCGCGTCGACATCGCGGCCGGAGATATCCGAGATGCGGGACTGGAGGTCCTGGAGGAGACGTTCCAGTTCCTTGTGCTCGGCGCTCAGCCGGTCCAGGACCGGTGCCAACTCGGGGTGCTGTGCCCGCAGGCCGGGAAGCATCCCGCCGTCCTCCATGGCGTGGTGGTGGTCCAGCCCCTGACAGACCGTGAGGCAGTTGACGCGCAGCTGCGCCCCGAGCGCCCCTGCCCCGCTGGCGGCTATTTCGGCCCGAACCAGCGACAGCTCCCTGCGAAACGCGTCGTGGATCGCCTTGAGGCCGTCGCCGGGCGGCAGGTCCGGCGGGCTCCCGTCGAGCGGCTCCAGCGCGATGACGGGCAGCAGGCGGTCGGCCGTGACCTGGTACTCGCCCCATCCCGGGTCGGCTTCGACCGCGCGGGCGAACATGCGGTCGCGCTCCTCGCCCCGCAGCACCCGCGCCTCGGCGGTGTAGGTGAAGACGCCGTCTTCGACCGTGACCCGCGGGTCGGCGAGGATGTTGTGGTACCAGGCGGGGTGGCGCGGCGCGCCCCCGGCCGAGGCGATGACGATCTTGCGCCCGGTGCCCCCATCCGGCAGGTAGCCCAGCGGAGTGGTGCGGCGGAGCCCGCTCTTTGGTCCGGTGGTGGTGAGCAGGATCAGCCGGGCGCCTTCGAAGAACCCGCCCACGCGGCCCCGATTCGCTCGGAATTCTTCGATGACGTGCAGATGAAAATCGGCCGTGATGGTCGCTCTCGCTTTCTTACGTGAAGACATTAATGGGTACAGAGGCGAACACGGGCACACGTCGAATATGAATGGCCCGTGGGGTGTCGAAAGCAGGCGCTGCCACCACTCAGGCACCGCCGTCCGGGCAGGGAAATTCCATGCTTCGGCGCTGCGGCGACGGCAGCACTGCTGTGCTGAAGAACCGACCCTTCAAGGGCCAAGAAAGATGCGCGGAAGGCTCACGCGAAGGCAGGGAGAGAAACCCCGCCGAACGCGGGCGCGCGCAGGCGCGATGCGCTAGATGAGTCCAAAGAGACGTGCTGTCACGACATCTTCTCCGAGTACGGTGCCGCCCACTCGCCGCCTTACGTGCAGCGGCGCCACGCAGACACGATCGACATTCAATCCGTAATTTCCGTGACCGTCAAGTCGTGCTTCCGGCATTCAGGTCGGCGTCGCTCATCGGACGGGTGGATGCGTGCGCCGCTCTGCCATGCTCATACCTCCACTTCACGTGAGCTCACCGCGGACACGAAAACCGCTCCCCGTGGTTTCCGGGCACCGGAGCCCTTTCCGGCACCGCACATCTCATCAGGTTCGGCTCTCTTTCAGTCCATACCGTGGAAGGGTGGCGCTGTGCTGGAGAACCCCGACCGCCCCGGGCCTGCTCTGGACCACGTGGTGCCCGCCATGGACGCGGCTCTGGCCGCCTACACACGGGCCGGATTCCCAGTCACCGCCGCGCCGCAACGCGCACTTCGTGGCGGATGCCCTGGGGCTCGATGGTCCGACGACGGAACAGGACGACCGGTTGTACTGATCGCCGGACGCCGACGCCCAGGCGACATAGGTTGAAGGTATGAATCCACTGCGCCGCAATGGTCTGTCCCGCCAGGACCGCGCACGGTTGGGGCTGGAACGGGGAGAGCGGGTCCTCGCGCATGCGGAGGCGGCCGAGGGGACACTCGTGGCGACCACGCGTGCGCTGCATCTGCCCGACGGGCACGCCGCCCCTTGGGAGACCATCGACCGCGCCCGCTGGGCCGAGTCGGGGTTCCGTTTCACCGAAGTGGGTGTCGGCGAGCGCGTGTACGCGGTCCCCCACCCGGGACGGCTGGCCGAGGCCGTCCAGGAGCGGGTGACCGCGACCATCGTGGTGAGCAACCGCTACTCCCTCACCGGAGACCCGCGCGAACCGGGCTTCACCCTGGTCGCGCGCAGGCCACCGGGCGAGTCCGACATCACCTGGCGCGTCCACCTGGACGAGGGCGTCCACCCCGATGACCCGCGGCTGAACGAGGTCGTGCCCCGCGCGCTGGCCGCTCTGCGGGCGCAGACCGGTGTTTAGGGCTGTCGATGCTGTGCTTTCTGGCCGACCTGATTCTGGAGTCCGCGCGCTAGTGCCTCGGCCAGGTGCAGTGCGGGACGGCCGGTGTGCTGCTCGATCTGGGTCCGGCAGCTGAAGCCGTCGGCGAGCACCAGGGTGTCGGGGGCGGCGGCGCGGACGGCGGGGAGAAGGACACGTTCGCCGACCGCCGTGGAGACGTCGTAGTGCTCGGCCTCGAAGCCGAAGTTCCCGGCCAGGCCGCAGCAACCGGAGTCGAGCACCTCGCCGTCGATGCCCGCCTTTCGCATCAGCTCACGGTCGGGGTCGAAGCCGATCACGGCGTGCTGGTGACAGTGCACCTGGCTGATCGCCGCGGCGTCGATGTGCGGCGGACTCCAGTCGGGCGCGTAGGCCCGGAGGAACCCGGCGAGGGTGTGCACCGACTCCGCGACCCGTTCGCTCTGCCGCCCCGGCACCAGCTCCACCAGGTCGCTGCGGAGCGCCGCCGTGCAGCTCGGCTCCAGCCCCACGATGGGGACGCCGGCGGCGACGTGTGGGGCCAGAGCGCGCAGCGACCGCCGCATGACGGTGCGGGCCACCCCGAGTTGACCGGTGGAGACCCAGGTCAGCCCGCAGCACACCGGCCCTTGCGGCAGGACGACGCGGAAGCCCGCGGCCTCCAGGACCCGCACGGCCGCCACGGGAACCCGCGGGCTGAGGTGGTTGCCGAAGGTGTCCGGCCAGAGAAGGACCGTGCCCCGGTGACCTGCACCTGTACCGGCCTGGTCCGCCGCACGTAGGGCCCGACCCGCCGATGCGCGGCGGTGCCGCTTGAACCAGCGGGTGAAGGTGGTCCGGGAGAACTCCGGGATGGCGCGCTGCGGCGCGACCCCGCCCAGTCGCTTGAGCGCGTCGCCGAGGTACCGGGCGCCACCGAGCCGGTTCACCTCGGCCGGGGCCAGTGTCGCCAGCCGTGCCCACACCGGCAGCCAGCCCATCGAGTAGTGCGAGGCGGGGCGAACGCGCCCTTGGTAGTGGTGGTACAGGAACTCGGCCTTGTAGGCCGCCATGTCGACGTTGACGGGGCAGTCGCTGCGGCAGCCCTTGCACGACAGACACAGGTCGAGGCTGTCGCGGACCTCCTCCGAGCGCCACCCGTCGGTGATGACCTCGCCGTTGACCATCTCGAACAGCATCCGCGCCCGGCCGCGTGTGGAGTCCTTCTCCTCGCGGGTCACCATGTAGCTCGGGCACATCACACCGGGGCCCTCGTGGCGGCGGCACTTGCCCACGCCCGAGCAGCGGCGCAGGGCGCGGGCGAAGTCGCCCTGGTCCTCCGGGTAGGCGAGCACGGTCAGCGGTGCGCGGGGCGCGGCCGGGACGCGCAGGTCGGCGTCGAGCGGCTTGGGGTCGACGATGATCCCCGGGTTCATCTGGTTCTCCGGGTCCCAGATGGCCTTGAACTCGCCGAACGCCTGGCAGATCCGCTCGCCGTACATCCGCGGCAGCAGCTCCGAGCGCGCCTGGCCGTCACCGTGCTCGCCGGAGATGGAACCGCCGTGCGCCGCGACGAGGTCGGCGGCCTCCTCCATGAAGGTGCGGAAGCCGCGCTGTCCGGCCGGGTCGCCCAGTTCGAAGTCGATGCGGATGTGCATGCACCCCTCGCCGAAGTGCCCGTAGGCCACGCCGTCGCGGCCGTGCCGCCGCATCAGCGCGTCGAACTCGCGCAGGTAGGACCCGAGGCGCTCGGGCGGGACGGCCGCGTCCTCGAAGCCGGACCATGCCTCCGCTCCGTCGGGGGTGCGTGAGGTCAGCCCCGCCCCCTCCTCGCGGATGCGCCACAGCGCCCGGGTGTGGGCCGGGTCCGTGACGACGGCGGCCTCCAGCGGGCGCGCGGCCCCCGTGAGCCCGCGTACCAGGGCCTGGCCGGCCGCGGCCGCGTCGTCGCGGTCGGCGCCGCCCATCTCCACCATGAGCCAGGCATTCCCCTTGGGCAGGGCGACGCCGGAGCGCACCCCGGGGCGGTCGAGCCCCACGAGGAGCCGGTGGTTGAGTCCTTCGACGGTGAGCGGGCCGTGGTCCAGGAGTTCGGGGACGGCGTCGGCGGCCGACGCGGCGTCCGGGTAGCCGAGTACGACCAGCGCTCGGGCCGCCGGGGCCTCGGCCAGGCGCACGGTGGCGCCGAGGACGGTGACGCAGCTGCCCTCGGTCCCGGTGAGGGCGCGGGCGATGTGTCCGCCATGCTCCGGTAGCAGGCGGTCGAGGGCGTACCCCGAGACCCTGCGGGACAGCTGGGGCATGCCCGTCCGCAGGTCGGCCATGTAGGTGGCGGTGAGCTCGCGCAGCGCCGCATAGATCTGCCCCTCGCGGGTGGGCAGGGCGGCGCGGCGGTCGAGCTCCTCGGCGGAGGTGGCGCCCACGGTCATCCGGGTGCCGTCGTAGAGCAGGACGTCGAGGGATTCCACGTTGTCGGCGGTGGTTCCCCACGCCACCGAGTGGGCACCGCAGGCGTTGTTGCCGATCATTCCGCCGAGCGTGCAGCGGCTGTGGGTGGAGGGATCGGGGCCGAAGGTGAGGCCGTGGGGCGCCGCGGCGGCGCGCAGGTCGTCGAGGATGAGGCCGGGCTGCACCCGCGCGGTGCGGGCCGCGGGGTCCAGGTTCTCGACCGCGGTGAGATAGCGCGAGGTGTCGATGACGAGCCCGGATCCGATGGCGTTGCCCGCGATGCTGGTGCCGCCGCCGCGCGGGGTCAGTGGGACGCCGTAGGCGCGGGCGGCGGCCACGGCGGCGATGATGTCGTCGGTGGTCCGGGGGAGGGCGACGGCGAGGGGAACGTGCCGGTAGTTGGACGCGTCCGCGGTGTAGAGGGCGCGAGCGCCCCGCCCGAAGGACACCGTCCCGGAGAAGTCGGTGCCCAAGGCGCGTCGGAACCCGTCGAGGTCGATGTCGTCCGGTGCTGTGATGGTGCGGGGATCGACTGTGTTTTCCACGTGCCCTACCCTCGCGCCGCCGGACGGCGGCTGACAATACCGCCGCGCCGCCGCAAACCGACGCGCGTGCGGCGTGCGCGGCGCAGCGGTGTCCGCGCCGTCATTCCTGACACTTCCTGACACTCGGTGTCAGTCTCTACGCCGATACTTGCCGCTATGACGACGCCATGGAAAACGTTCAGTGATGAGGCGCCCGAGCTGGCAGCGGCGGTACGCGCCCGATTCGAGGCCACCAAGCACCATGTCCTGGCCACGCTGCGCGCGGACGACGCGCCTCGCGTCAGCGGGACGGAGGTCGGTTTCCAGGGCCCCGACATCGTTCTCGGCTCCATGCCGGACGCGCTCAAGGTCCGCGACCTGCAGCGCGACGACCGGTTCGCGCTCCACGCCAACCCCGGCGACGGGTCCATGGAGGGCGGCGACGCCAAGATCTCGGGGACGGCCGTGGAGGTGACCGACCCCGACGAGCTGGAGTCCTTCCGCCAGCCGGGGCAGCCGCCGGGGCCCTTCCACCTGTTCCGGCTGGAGCTGGCCGACGCGGTGCTGACCTCGGTGGAGAACGACCAGCTGGTGATCCGGCTGTGGCGCCCCGGTGCCGGGGTCACGCGGTTCAGCCGGACGTGAGCCGGTCCGGTGGCGAGAGAGCGGCGCGCCGCCCCGTGCCGCTCACTCGCCCTGTTCGAGCGACTCGTCCATAGCGGTGACCAGGTCGGCCTCGGGGTCCATGTCGAGGTTCCACATCATCAGCCCGCCCAGGTTCATCTCGCGAACGTAGGCGCCCTTCATCCGGACGATCTCGGGGGTGTCGAAGGTCCACCACTCGTTGCCGTCGTACAGCCAGTAGGCCCCGTTGATCGGGTCGTGGAAGCGTCGGCCGCTGCGGTACTTGAGTTCTCCGTAGGGGTCGACGGCCTCGCCGTAGGTGCCCTCCGCGCCCGAGTCGGCCGGGGCGTAGCGGCCGAAGTTCTCGGGGCTCACCCCGGTCCAGCCGCGCCCGAAAGCGGGGAAGCCGAGCACCAGCTTCTTCGCGGGCAGGCCGTAGTCGAGGTAGCGGCGCACGGTGCTGTCGGTGCTGGCGTCGTTGGGCGCTCCCTTGGGCGCGTACAGCTGGGAGTGGTGGTCGGTGACGTCGCTCCAGGCACCGGTGAAGTCATAGCCCTGCACCGTGGCGAAGTCGATCGATTCGAACATCTCCGGTTCGTAGCTCGTCGTGAGCTGGTCGGTGCCGTTGGCCAGTGACACCGACAGGTCGTACCGGCGCCCGGTCTCGGCCTCCAGGTCGTCCATCTGGCGCCGGAACTCCTTCACGGCGAGGGTGAGGTTGCGGCGGTCATCGGGGCTCTCGGTGTTGCCCTCCTTGCCGCCGGACACCGGCCACTCCCAGTCGAGGTCGATGCCGTCGAACGCACCGGCGGCGGCGCCCTCGCCGCCCTGGGGTTCCTTCCCGAGGACGGGAAGGTCGCCGCGCAGCCACAGGTCCACGCACGAGGACACGAACTCGCGCCGCGACTTCTCGTCCTTCACCGCCTCGGAGAAGTAGGTGGACCAGTTCCACCCGCCCAGGCTCAGGCTGACGCGCAGGTCGGGATACTTCTCCTTGAGCATGAGGAGCTGGTTGAGGCTGCCCGCCAGCGGCTGGTCATAGCTGTCGGCCTTGCCGTTGAGGCTCTCCTCGGCCTCATACCGCCGCTGGTACAGCTCCCACGGCTGGTCGGTGTCCTCGGGGATCGAGCACCGGCCTTCGTCGTCGACGTAACCGAACGCCCAGATGACGCGCGTGAGGTGCTCGGCGGCCCCGCTCTCGTCGACATCCTTGATCAGGTAGCCGCGGTTCGCGGTGTTCCAGTCGGCGAAGTAGGCCACCCGCTCCAGCCGGCCGTTCCCGCCCCCGGAGTCGGTGATCGCGGTGAACGCGCTGAAGAACAGGGCGCCGAGGACCACGGCCGCGACAACCCCGATGAGGGCGGGTCTGTGCCGCCCGAGTGGCTTCAGCTTCTGCGCCGACATCACCCTCGAAGGTAGCCTTTGCCCGCACACCATCGCACATATCTGGGGCAGAATCGGCCGCATCAGGCCGCCGCCCGGGCCCGCGGGAACTCCCATGCCCCACCACTCGTTAGATTTCTCCAGTTCGCAACGGGACGAGTGGGGGCAGCCGGCACCCGCTCGCCGGGTACTCCAGGTCGAGACCGGTGGTGGGAGGCTACTCCAGGAAGTCCCGCAACATCTGCGCGCGTGAGGGATGGCGCAGCTTCGCCAGGGTCTTGGACTCGATCTGGCGAATGCGCTCCCGCGTCACCCCGAACTCCCGTCCCACCTCTTCCAGGGTGCGCGGATGCCCGTCCACCAGGCCGAAGCGGAGCTGGATGATCCGCTGCTCGCGCTCGGACAACCCGTTGAGCAAGACCACCAGCTGGTCCTGCAGCATGATGAACGACGCCGCCTCGACGGGGACGACGGCGTCGGAGTCCTCGATGAAGTCGCCGAAGTCGGAGTCCTCCTCACCGATCGGCGCGTGCAGCGACACCGGTTCCTGGGCGATGCGCTGGATCTCCTGGACGCGTTCGTCGCCGAAGCCCAGCTCGCGTGAGATCTCACCGGGTGTCGGCTCGCGGCCGAGCTCCTGGTGCAGCTGGCGCTGCACCCGCATCAACTTGTTGATGGTCTCGACCATGTGCACCGGGATGCGGATGGTCCGCGCCTGGTCGGCGATGGCCCGGGTGATGGCCTGCCGGATCCACCAGGTCGCGTAGGTGGAGAACTTGAACCCCTTGGTGTAGTCGAATTTCTCCACCGCGCGGATCAGACCCAGATTGCCCTCCTGGATCAGGTCCAAAAACAGCAGGCCGCGTCCGATATAGCGCTTCGCAATGGACACCACCAGCCGGAGGTTCGCCTCGATCAGCCGACGCTTGGCGCGTTCACCTTCGTTGACGAGACATTCGAGTTCGGCGGCGTGTTCTCGGGAGACCTGGCCCGGCACCGCAGCGTGCTGCTCGTCGTGCAGCTTCTGTCCGGCGTACAGGCCGACCTCGATCGATTTGGCGAGTTCCACTTCTTCTTCTGCCGTGAGGAGCGGAACGCGGCCGATCTCCCGCAGGTAGATGCGCACCAGGTCGTTGGTGGAGGTGCGCCGCCCGAATTCGGACACCGAGGACGGCGGTTCGTCCGCGGCCGGGTCGATGACGTCGACCCCCCGCTGGGCGAGACCGCGGACCACCGGATCCAGAGACTCGGGAGGGGCATCCAGACGGTCCAGGGCGGAGGCGACGTCGGCAACGGTCACCGCCTCCCCGGATCGTGAATCCGCGACGAGTTGCGCCACCTGTCGGATCGGCGGCATTTCGCTGGGCAGCACCGATAGAGCCACCCTTACAGTGTGCCCGCTACCGGCCCCGTATAGAGAGAACTATTTTTGTCACCACGCTGCTACGTGGCACCGGAACCCTGCTCGCGTATCAGGCGTTTCTGCTGCTCAACCTGCATGAGTTCGGTGAAGACCCGCTCATATTCGGCGGCGTCGGACGCCGGATCCAGCCGTCCCAGCCGCGACTTCAGGTTTGCCACTTGGCGATTGATGGAATGAATCTTGATCGTGCCGAGAATTTCCTTGGCGTAATGTTCATCGAGTTCTCCATAGATCTCGATGGGCTCCACCGCCAGTTGCGTGACAAAGGCGCGCTGGGCGTCGTTGGGCGCCGCGTCGCGCAGCCACGTGGCCCACTGGCCGGGGTCGGTGGCCGCGGCCACGCCCCCGCTGCTCCGGATGAGCTCCACCATCGCGCGGTGCTGGGGCGCCGTGAAGGACTCCGCGTCCAGCGCGTCGAACTCCGTGGCCAGCCCCGGGTACTGCACCGCGATCTTCAGCGCCTGGCGCTCGCGCTGCAGTGAAGGGTCGCGCAGGTCGTAGGGGGCGACATCGGCCGCCCCGGGCGGCGGCAGCGCCGGGCGGGGCGGCCGCGCGCCGGGCGGCGCTCGCCCTCGGGGCGCCCCATGTGCTGGGCCACCCGCCGCAGCACCTGGCGCTCGTCCATGAACCCGGTCCACTTGTCGAGGTCCTTGGCGTACTCCTGGCGCAGCCCGGCGTCGCGGATGGTGGCGATGATGGGCGCGGCGGCGTCGATGGCGGCCAGGCGGCCCTCGTTGGTGTCGAGGTTGTGCTCGACGATGCGGCTGCGGATGACGAACTCGACGAGCGGCTTGCGGCTGGCGACCAGGTCGCGCAGCGCGCCGTCGCCCCGCTGGATCCGCAGGTCGCAGGGGTCGAGGCCGTCGGGCTGGACGGCCACGAAGCTGTCGGAGCTGAACCCGTGGGTCTCGTCGAAGGCGCGCAGCGCCGCCTTCTGGCCGGCGGCGTCGCCGTCGAAGGTGAAGATCACCTCGCCGCCCTGGTTGGAGCGGCCGAGCAGCATGCGGCGCAGCACCTTGGCGTGCTCCTCGCCGAAGGAGGTACCGCACGTGGCCACGGCGGTGGGGACCCCGGCCAGGTGGCAGGCCATGACGTCGGTGTAGCCCTCGACGATGACGGCCTGGCGGTTGCGCGCGATCTCGCGCTTGGCGAGGTCGAGGCCGTAGAGGAGGTGGCCCTTCTTGAAGATCGGGGTCTCGGGGGTGTTGAGGTACTTGGGGCCGTCGTCCTCGGGGTCGAGCTTGCGCGCGCCGAAGCCGACGACCTCGCCGGTGACCTCCCGCACCGGCCACACCAGCCGGTTGCGGAACTTGTCGTAGGCGCCGCGCCTCCCCTGGCTGGCGAGGCCGGCGGTGATGATCTCCTTGTCGGTGAAGCCCTTCTTGCGCAGGTGGGTGGTGAGGTTCTCCCACCCCGGCGGGGCGAACCCGATGCCGAACGTCTCCGCGTCGGCCCGGGTGAAGCCGCGCTCGCTGAGGAACCGCCGCCCCTCCTGCGCCCCCGGGCTCAGCAGCCGCTCGGCGTAGAACGCCGCGGCGGCCCGGTGCGCCTCGATGAGGCGCTGCCGCTGGCCCTGGTCGCCGCGCGAGGACCGTCCGCCGTGCTCGTAGCGCAGCTGGATGCCCGCCTGCTGGGCGAGGTGCTCCACGGCGTCGACGAAGCTGAGCTGCTCGATCTCCTGGATGAAGCGGATGACGTCACCGCCCTCGCCGCAACCGAAGCAGTGGTAGAGGCCGCGGGCGGGGGTGACGTTGAACGAGGGCGACTTCTCGTCGTGGAAGGGGCACAGGCCCTTCAGGGAGCCGCCTCCGGCGTTGCGGAGCTGAAGGTACTCGCCTATGACGTCGGCGATGGGTGAGCGCTCGCGGACGAGCGCGATGTCTTCGTCTCTGATTCGGCCGGCCACGCCTACGAGCGTATGTCCCGTCGACCCCTGGTTCATCGCCCTTCTCACTCTTGTGCATGGGATGTGGATTACGGACAGCCGTCGTGCGAAAGTCGGGTGAGGAGTATCACGACCGCGCGTATGGGAGAGCTCATGGAGGGTGGCCGATGATCCGAGCGCCGATCCCTGCTTCCGCGACCTCCGCTGCCGCCGCCGTCGTGCTGTGCCTGGCGGCCACGGGGTGCAGCATCATCGGTCCGGGGCGCGACCCCGACACGGTCACCGTCGTCTACCCGCACTACGGCGCCTTCCGCGCCGCCGACACCATGATGCGCAAGGTCAAGAAGAAGTTCGAGGCGGAGAACCACGGCGTCACCGTCGAGCTGCACCCGGTCGAGGCCCCGCCCGAGGACTACCAGACGCAGGTCAACCTGATGAACCAGTCCGAGGACGAGGCGCCGGACATCATCTTCGAGGACAGCTTCACCATCAACCAGGACGTGGACGCCGGGTACCTGGCCCCGCTCGACAAGTACTGGGCCGAGTGGGAGGACGCCAAGTACTACCGGGAGGCGGCCGACGCCGCGGTGACCGCACTGGACGGCAAGCGCTACGGGGTCATGGTCGGCACCGACACCCGCGGGCTCTGGTACAACACGAAGCTGTTCGACCGCGCCGGAATCGAGACGCCATGGGAGCCCGAAACCTGGGAGGACGTGCTCGACACCTCGCGCACCCTGCGCTCGAAGCTCCCCGGCGAGGTCACGCCGATCAACGTCTACGCGGGCACCCCGGCCGGCGAGGTGGCGTCGATGCAGGGCTTCCAGATGCTGCTGAGCGGCACCGGCGACACGCTCTTCGACGAGAAGGCGCAGAAGTGGGTCGTCGGCTCGCAGGGGTTCGTGGACGCGCTGACCTTCCTCCACACCATCTACTCCGAGGACCTGGCCGTGGATCCCCAGGACATGCTCAACGCCAACGTCGCCACCCTCGTCCATGAGGAGCGGGTCCCCGCCGGGGAGATCGCGATCAACCTCGACGGCTCGTGGATCACCCAGAGCTGGATCGCCACCGCGGGCAAGCCGTGGCCGGAGTGGCCCGAGACCATGGAGTTCACCGGCATGCCCACCCAGCACGGCCAGGAGCCCGGCGCCACCAGCATGTCCGGCGGGTGGACGCTCGCCCTCGGCGCGAAGAGCGCCAACCCTGACCTCGCGTGGGACGTCATGAAACAGACACTGAGCAGGGAGAACGCCACCCGGTTCGCCATCGAGGGGGCGCAGATCCCCGTCCGTGAGGACGTGGCCGAGTCCGAGGAGTTCCGAACGTACAAGCCGATCTCCGAGGAGGCGGCGGACCTGGTCGACGTGACCCACTTCCGTCCCGCCTACAGCGAGTATCCGCGTATCTCGCTGGCGATCCAGGAGGCCACGGAGGCGGTGATGCTGGGTGATGCAACGCCAACGGAGGCGGCCCGGGCCTACGACGAGAAGGTCGAGGAGATCGTAGGCTCCGACAACACCGTTTCCGGTGCGTGAGGCGTCATCGGGGGGAATGACGCCCGCGGCGACGCTGACGCAGACGCCGCAGTCGAGGGGGGAACGGCCGGGCAAAGGCGCACGCCGCGACTCGGACCGGCGCCGGGAGCGGGACCGAGCCCTACGCCGCCTGCTGCCGCTCGTGCCCGCGCTGCTCCTGCTGCTGTCGTTCTTCGCCGGGCCGATCCTGTGGACGGTATGGGCGTCCTTCACCAACGCCGCACTGACCGGCGAGAACGCGTCGCACACCGAGTTCGTCGGGTTCGAGAACTTCGCGCGGCTGCTCGGTGACTCCTCGTTTTTCGACGCCACGGTGCTCACGGCCGTCTTCCTGGTGGGGTCGGGGGTCATCGGCCAGACCGTCCTCGGCCTGGCCTTGGCGCTGCTCCTGTACAACCGGAGCGCCGTCGTACGGATGGCCGTCGGCGGCGTGGTGGTCGGCGCCTGGGTGGTGCCCGAGGTGGTGGCCGGGTTCGTCTGGGTGGCGTTCCTGGAGCGGGAGGGCACGCTCAACGGGCTGCTGGCGGCCATCGGGGTGGCGCCGCAGAACTGGCTCTACACGGCGCCGATCCTCGCGGTCATCCTGGCCAACACTTGGAAGGGGACCGCGTTCTCGATGATGACGTACTCGGCCGGACTGTCCGAGATCCCGACCGACCTGAAGGAGGCGGCGCGGGTCGACGGCGCGGGGCCGTTCCAGGTGGTGTGGCACGTGGTCCTGCCGCTACTGCGGCGCACCCTGGCCACCACGCTGCTGCTGGTGACCCTGCAGACGGTTCAGGTGTTCACGCTGATCTACGTCATGACGGCCGGCGGGCCGGGCGAGCGCAGCATGACGCTGCCGCTGCTGATGTACCGGGAGGCGCTGCGGTTCGGCGAGATCGGGTACGGCACCACGGTGGCGCTGGCGCTGCTGGTGGTGGCCGGGCTGTTCTCGGTGCTCTACGTGCGCGCCCTGCGACCGGAGGAGGTCCGGTGAGACGGTCGATCGCCTCGCCCTCGCGTGCGGTGGCGTCGGTGCTGGTCCACGCCGTGCTGGCGGCCCTGCTCGCGGTGTTCCTGGTGCCGCTGCTGTGGATGGTCCTGGCGGCGTTCGACTCCACGCCATCGCTGCGCGCGCGGCCGCCGACGTCGCTCACGCTGGACCACTTCGCGACGGTGCTGACGCCGCGGACGGTGTTCGTGCCGGTGGCGAACAGCGTGCTGATCTGCGGGGGCGCGGCGCTGGTCACGGTGGTGGCCTCGCTTTTGGCCGCCTACCCGCTGTCGCGCTACAACCTGCGATTCAAGCGTCCGCTGCTGTACGTCCTGCTGTTCGCGACGGGGCTGCCGATCACCGTGATCATGGTGCCGGTCTACGGCCTGTTCGTGCAGGCCGGGCTGCTGGACTCGCGGCTGGCCACGATGCTGTTCCTGGCCACGGCGAGCCTGCCGTTCGGGATCTGGCTGTCCAAGAACTTCCTCGACGGCATCCCCATGGAACTGGAGGAGGCGGCGTGGGTCGACGGGGCGTCGGTGTGGCAGTCGCTGCGCCTGCTGGTGCTGCCGCTGGCGGTGCCGGGGATGGCGGTCGTGGGCATCTTCACCCTGGTGCTCACCTGGGGGAACTTCTTCGTGCCGTTCATCCTGCTCAAGAGCCCCGATCGCCTTCCGGCGGCGGTGCGGATCTATCAGTTCTTCGACCAGTACGGCGGGGCGCGCTACGGCGAGCTCGCGGCGTACTCGCTGCTGTACACGCTGCCGGTGGTCGCGTTGTATCTCGCGGTGTCGCGGGCGCTCAGCGGGCGGTTCACCCTCGGCGGTGCCATGAAGGGGTGACACGGGCGAGCGGGAGCGGGGCCGGACGCGTGGAAGAGGCGACCGGACCCGGGGGGATTGTGGTCTCCGGCCGCCTCATCGAGTTCCCCCGCACCGAGGGGCGGGCGGGAGATCCGGTTCTCAACCTACCGACAGCACCCCCGCCGGATTGCCGCGTTTCCGCCCTGCTGTCCGACCGCGTAAGCGGATCGTGATACCAGGGCCGGAAGTGGTCACGTCGGACACCGGGGAGCATAGTGATCCCCGGGGACGGGTACCCGCCATCCGGCCCGTCCGCCGCCTGGCGGTTCAGGCCGCGCTGTAGACGACGAACGAGACCGCGATGTAGTGGCAGACGTAGGCGGCGATGGTCAGCGAGTGGAAGACCTCGTGGAAGCCGAACCAGCGCGGCGCGGGGTCGGGCCGCTTGGTGGCGTAGACGACCGCGCCGATGCTGTAGAGCAGGCCGCCGGCGATGATCAGGATCCAGGCGGCGGGGTGGGTGCCGCCGATGAGCTGCGGGAAGAAGAGCACCGCCACCCACCCGATGGCCAGATAGAGGCCCGTGGACAGCCAGCGCGGCGCGTTGGGTGTGAAGACCTTGAACAGCACCCCGGCGATGGCGCCGGTCCAGATGAGCGCGATCATCGCGGTGCGCAGTGTCCCGTCCAGGACGAGCACAACGAAGGGCGTGTAGGTTCCGGCGATGATCAGGTAGATGTTGGCGTGATCCATCCGGCGCAGCACCGCGACGGCGCGCTGGGACCACCGGCCCACGTGGTACACGGCCGACGTACTGAACAGCAGCATCGAACTGGCCGCGTAGACCGCGGCCGCGAGGCGGCCCGGCAGGGTCGGGGCCAGCGCGACGAGCACCAGGCCCGCCAGAGCCGCCACCGGGGCCGTCCCCAGGTGCAACCAGCCGCGCAGGCGGGGCTTGAGCGCGGCCAGCAGGTCGGTCTCCCGCAGGTCGGCGGGGAGGCTCGACCGGCCATCGGCCCGCTGGGCGACTGCGTCACCGCGGCGGCGTTCCGCCGCGTCACCGGACTGCTCTGCGGCCATCTGCTCTTCTCCGTCATGTAGCGCTCGGGGGCGGCCGGTCAGGGGCACGCGCCGAGGGGGCGGCGCCGGGTCTCCGCCCTCACTTTACCTACGCGACCGTAAGTTACTACTCGGTCAATCTGTGGCCCTCAGCACAGTCCGGATCGGTGTTTTTTGACGGATTGGATCAAAGTTTCACACCTTGGTCCTGCTACGGTGCAACCAAGCGCATCTGACCTGGCCTATCGCCACCTCGGTCAATCCCTTGAGGCCACTGTGACCCAGGCCATCCGTGCGTCTTTCCTGGACCATTGGTCTACACCGGTCAGGCGCCCATGACCTGGGTAAACATCAATACATGGACGTGGTGGAAAAAAAGTCCGCGGCGGTCTGGGTACAGTCGCCGCAATTCGAGGTCGAGCGACCGAAGAGAAGGAGCATCCCGTGCCCAAGTACGTCTACGAGTTCACAGAGGGCAACAAGGACCTCAAGGACCTTCTCGGAGGGAAGGGTGCGAACCTCGCCGAGATGACCAATCTCGGCCTGCCGGTCCCGCCCGGATTCACCATCACCACCGAGGCCTGCCGGCACTACCTCGAACACGGCCACAACCCCGACGGGCTCGACGCCGAGATCGACGCGAAGCTCAGCGGGCTCGAGGCGGCCATGGGCAAGAGACTCGGCCAGCCCGACAACCCCCTCCTGGTCAGCGTCCGCTCCGGCGCCAAGTTCTCTATGCCCGGCATGATGGAGACCGTCCTCAACATCGGCCTCAACGACGAGTCCGTCCAGGGGCTCGCCGCCCAGTCCGGCAACGACCGCTTCGCCTGGGACTCCTACCGCCGCCTCATCCAGATGTTCGGCAAGACCGTCCTGGACATCGACGGCGATCTCTTCGAGGACGCCATCGAGGCCGCCAAGCGCGCCAGGGGCGTCAGCGACGACCTCCACCTGGAGACCGACGACTTCCAGCGGCTCGTCGCCACCTTCAAGGACATCGTCGCCGAGCAGGCCGGGCGCCCCTTCCCCACCGACCCCCGCGAACAGATGGACCTCGCGATCGCCGCGGTGTTCAACTCCTGGAACGCGCCGCGCGCCGTCCTCTACCGCCGCCAGGAGCGCATCCCCGTCGACCTCGGCACCGCGGTCAACGTCTGCTCCATGGTCTTCGGCAACCTCGGCATGGACTCCGGCACCGGCGTCGCCTTCACCCGCGACCCCGCCTCCGGCCAGCAGGGCGTCTACGGCGACTACCTCGCCAACGCCCAAGGCGAGGACGTCGTCGCCGGTATCCGCAACACCGTCCCGCTGGGCGACCTCGAGAAGATCGACAAGACGAGCTACGACGAGCTCATGGCGATCATGGAGAAGCTCGAGAACCACTACCGCGACCTGTGCGACATCGAGTTCACCATCGAGCGCGGCAAGCTGTGGATGCTGCAGACCCGGGTCGGCAAGCGCACCGCCGCCGCGGCCTTCCGCATCGCCGACCAGCTCGCCGACCAGGGCATGATCACCCGCGAGGAGGCCGTCTCCCGTGTCAACGGCGACCAGCTCGCCCAGCTCATGTTCCCCCGCTTCGACGAGGCGACCGAGCGCCACCGCCTCGGCCGCGGCATGAACGCCTCCCCCGGCGCCGCCGTCGGCAAGGCGGTCTTCGACTCCTACACCGCCATCAAGTGGTCGCGCAGCGGCGAGAAGGTCATCCTGTGCCGCCGCGAGACCAACCCCGACGACCTTGAGGGCATGATCTCCGCCCAGGGCATCCTGACCAGCCGCGGCGGCAAGACCTCGCACGCGGCGGTGGTCGCCCGCGGCATGGGCAAGACCTGCGTGTGCGGCGCGGAGGAGCTCGACATCGACACCAAGAACCGGCGGATGTCCGCGCCCGGCGGCGAGGTGATCGAGGAAGGCGACGTCATCTCCATCGACGGCACCTCCGGCGAGGTCTTCCTCGGCGAGGTCCCGGTGGTCGACTCCCCCGTCGTCCGCTACTTCGACGGGGAGATCGACCCCGCCTCAGCCGACGCCGACGACCTCGTGCGCGCCGTACACCGCGTCATGGAGCAGGTGGACGCCGACCGCCGACTGGACGTGCGCGCCAACGCCGACAACCCCGACGACGCCGCCCGCGCCCGCCGGATGGGCGCGCAGGGCATCGGGCTGTGCCGCACCGAGCACATGTTCCTCGGTGACCGCCGCCAGCTCGTCGAGCGCCTGATCCTCGCCGACACCGAGGCCGAGCAGGAGAAGTCGCTGGCCGCGCTGCTCCCGCTGCAGCGCGACGACTTCGTCGGCATCTTCGAGGCGATGGACGGGCTCCCGGTGACCGTCCGGCTGCTCGACCCGCCGCTGCACGAGTTCCTGCCCGACATCACCGAGCTGTCGGTGCGCGTCGCCGTGGCCGAGTCGCGCGGCGAGAAGCACGAGAACGACCTGCGCCTCCTCCAGGCGGTCCACAAGCTGCACGAGCAGAACCCGATGCTGGGCCTGCGCGGCGTGCGCCTGGGCCTGGTGGTGCCCGGTCTGTTCACCATGCAGGTCCGCGCGATCGCGCAGGCCGCCGCCGAGCGCGTCAAGGCGGGCGGCGACCCGCGGCCGGAGGTGATGATCCCGCTCGTCGGCACCGTCCAGGAGCTGGAGATCATCCGCGACGAGTCGCTGCGGGTGGTGAGCGAGGTCGCCGCGGAACAGGGCGTCGACCTGGACTTCCCGATCGGCACAATGATCGAGCTGCCGCGTGCCGCGCTGACCGCCGGGCAGATCGCCCAGTCTGCGGAGTTCTTCTCGTTCGGCACCAACGACCTCACCCAGACGGTCTGGGGCTTCTCCCGCGACGACGTGGAGGCGTCGTTCTTCTCCGCCTACCTGGAGAAGGGCGTGTTCGGGATCTCCCCGTTCGAGTCGCTGGACGTCGACGGCGTGGGCCGGCTGATCCGGATCGCCGCCGAAGAGGGGCGCGCCGCGCGGCCCGACATCAAACTGGGGGTGTGCGGCGAACACGGCGGGGACCCGGGGTCCGTGCACTTCTTCCATGAGGTGGGGCTGGACTACGTGTCCTGCTCGCCGTTCCGAGTACCGGTCGCCCGGCTGGAGGCCGGCCGGGCCGCGGCGCGCGCGTAGGCGCGGGACAGGCACGGTCACAGCACCGGCACCGACCTGCGGACGAGGGCGGGGAGCGCGACGCTCCCCGCCCTCGTCCATCCCGGAACGAACGGACGTTCCTGGAATACCCGCTCGACTCCGACATCTCGGGCTTGCACCGGTACGGTGTGCACTCCGCGGTAGCCGCGGGCAGAACGGTGCGCGGCGTACCGTTCGTCATCGCCCCGACGTCGGCTATCGTCAGGCGAAATCAGGTACATCGCAGCTGGGGGTGAGAGGTGCGGTCGATGGGGGACGGGCGCGGCGAGGAGCCGCGCGACGAGCGGATGCGCGTCGTCGCCCAGGACGCGGAAGCCACGCGCGTGTTCACGCGCGACGACTCCGGCGCCGCCGACCTCGGCCCGACGGCCGCTGGTGGGTCCGGCGTCGCCGACATGACCGGCGAGCGGCAGCGCTCTCCCACGGGCGCCGACCAGCCCCACGCGGGGGCGACACGGCGGTTCGCCCGGACACCCACCGGGATCGTCGCCGCAGGGGCGGAGGATCCCGGCGCGCACGGCGGGGTCATCGACACGGCGGATCACCCCGGCGGTGAGGAGGAGGCCCCTCCCCGCGCCGATACCGTCGGCGCCGAGCGGACGCGCGCGTTCACCCGGGATACCCGGGACGCACCCCCGACGGCGCCGGGGGACGACCGCACCGGCGGCACCACCGGTGGCGCGGGACGGAGCACACGCCCAGCGCCGCGGCGCAGACGCGTGCGGATCCGCTGGATCGTCGCACTGCTGCTGGCCACCGTCCTGGCCCTGCCCCCAGGTACGTGGGTGTGGGTCTGGTACACCGCCCGCCAGGACGACCGTCCGCAGTCCGACGCCATCATCGTGCTGGGTGCCAGCCAGTACAACGGGCGCCCCTCCCCCGTCTTCGAGGCCCGCCTGCGCCACGCCGCGGACCTGTACCGGGACGGCGTCGCCCCGCAGATCGTCACCGTCGGCGGCAACCTCCCCGGCGACAACTTCACCGAGGCGGGCAGCGGTCGCAACTGGCTGGTGCAGGTGGGGGTGCCCCGAGACCGGATCGTCGCGATCGGCAAGGGCAACGACACCCTGCAGAGCATGACGGCGGTGGGGAAGGAGTTCACCGCGCAGCAGTGGTCCACCGCCGTGATCGTCACCGACCCCTGGCACACCCTGCGCTCCCGGAAGATGGCCGAGGACGTCGGTATCGACGCCAGCACCAGCCCCGCCCGCTCCGGACCGGCCGTCATCGAGCGCAAGACCCAGCTGTGGTACATCACCCGTGAGACGGCCTCGCTCTGGTACTACTGGATCTTCGACGACAGCAGCGACATCCGCGTCAACGCCGCTTGAGGGTGATCGAGCCTGCGGAGGCGGCGATGCCGACTGCCGTAGGCCCATGCGCACCGCCGGTGCAGCAGGCGAGGAACCCGAAAGCGGAAAACAACACCACCCGAGGGTGATCGAGCCTGCGGAAGCGGCGATGCCGACCGCCGGAGGCCCATGCGCACCGCCGGTGCAGCAGGCGAAGAACCCGAAAGCGGAAAATGGCGCCACCTAGCGGCACCCCCTGAGCTGCTGCGGAATCCGTCGAGACCCGCCCAGCGGGCAGGGCCGGACGGGGTTGTCCATCTCACCGGGGTGCGCCCCGGTTCCGTCGCCGCCGCTGCGTACAGTCGGAGCATGTCGCCGATTCCCGAAGCACCCGTCGCCGGTTACAGCGGTCGCGACCGTGAACGCTGGGCGGGCGAATCCGCCAAGAGCCGGGCCCGCGGGCCGTTCGAGCGCGACCGCGCCCGCGTCCTGCACAGCTTCGCCCTGCGCAGGCTGGCCGCCAAGACCCAGGTCGTCCAGCCCGGCGCCAGCGACTTCCCGCGCACCCGCCTCACCCACTCGCTGGAGTGCGCGCAGATCGGGCGGGAACTCGGCCGGGCATTGGGCTGCGACCCCGACCTCGTGGAGGCCGCCTGCCTCGCCCATGATCTGGGCCATCCGCCCTTCGGCCACAACGGGGAGAAGGCGCTGGACGCCGCCGCGGCGGCGTGCGGCGGGTTCGAGGGCAACGCCCAGAGCATGCGCCTGCTCACCCGACTGGAGGGCAAGGTGCTGGACGACGGCGGGCGCAGCGCCGGGCTCAACCTCACCCGGGCGACCCTCGACGCCACCCTGAAGTACCCGTGGCAGCGCGGGTGCGGCGGCACCACGCACAAGTTCAACTGCTACCCGGACGACACCGCGGCCTTCGAGTGGATCCGCGACGGGGCACCGAGCACCCGGACCTGCTTCGAGGCCGAGGTCATGGACTGGGCCGACGACGTCGCCTACTCCGTCCACGACCTGGAGGACGGCCTGTACGCCGGGCTGGTCCTGCTGGACGCGCTGCACTCCCCCACCGAGCGGACGCAGGTCAGCGCGATCGCCGCCCGGCACTACTGCGACGCGGAGGTCGGAGAGCTGGACGAGGTCTTCGCCGATCTCCTGGCCGAGCCGTTCTGGCCCCGCGACTTCACCGGCGACGTGGGCTCGCTGGCCGCACTGAAGAACCTGACCAGCGAGCTCATCGGGCGGTTCTGCCGGGCGGCCGAGCACGCCACCCGCGAGGTCTATGGGCCGGACCCACTGACCCGCTATGCGGCCAACCTCATCGTTCCCCGCCGCACCCTGATGGAGTGCGCGCTGCTGAAGGCGGTGGCCGCGCACTACGTCATGGGGCGCTCGGAGGCCCAGGCGTACCAGGCCCGCGAACGCGAGGTGATCGCCGAGCTCGTCGCCGCCGTCCGCCTCGGCGCCCCGGACACGCTCGACCCGTCCTGCCGCGCCGACTACGAGCGCGCCAGAGACGACGCCGCGGCCCTGCGCGTGGTCATCGACCAGGTGGCCTCGCTGACCGACACCTCCGCCCGCGCCTGGCACCGGCGCCTGACCAAGTGAGGCCTCGCCCCGGTTGATCTCGGGAACGTGCGCCAAATTCCGGCGATTTTTTGGCGCACTTTCCCGAGATCAACGGAGAACGCGGAAGAGGGGCCCGCCGCACGTTCCGGCAGGCCCCTCTATCGCGTCTGTCAGCAGCCGGGGAGGCGCTCCAGCAGGTACATCTCGACCTGGTCGAGGGAGACCCGCTCCTGGGACATGGTGTCGCGCTCGCGGACGGTCACCGCGTTGTCGTCCAGGGTGTCGAAGTCGACGGTGACGCAGAACGGCGTGCCGATCTCGTCCTGGCGGCGGTAGCGGCGGCCGATGGCGCCGGCATCGTCGAACTCCACGTTCCACCGCTTGCGCAGGGCCGCCGCGAGGTCGCGCGCCTTCGGCGACAGAGCGGCGTTGCGGGACAGCGGCAGCACCGCGGCCTTGACCGGCGCCAGTCGCGGGTCGAGGCCCATGACGGCGCGCTTCTCCATCTTGCCCTTGGCGTTGGGGGCCTCGTCCTCGCGGTAGGCGTCGAGCATGAACGCCAGCATCGCGCGGTCGACACCGGCCGCCGGCTCGATGACGTAGGGGATGTAGCGCTCGTTGTTCTCCTGGTCGAAGAAGGAGAGGTCGACGCCCGAGGCCTCGGCGTGCGTCCGCAGGTCGTAGTCGGTACGGTTGGCCACACCCTCCAGCTCGCCCCACTCGCCGCCGACGAAGCCGAACCGGTACTCGACGTCCACGGTGCGCTTGGCGTAGTGCGCGAGCTTGTCCTTCGGATGCTCGAAGAGCCGCAGGTTGTCCTTGGAGACGCCCAGGTCGACGTACCACTGCAGGCGGGTGTCGATCCAGTGCTGGTGCCATTCCTCGTCGCTGCCCGGCTTGACGAAGAACTCCATCTCCATCTGCTCGAACTCGCGGGTCCGGAAGATGAAGTTGCCCGGCGTGATCTCGTTCCGGAACGACTTGCCCACCTGGCCGATGCCGAAGGGGACCTTCCGGCGCGCGCTCTGCTGCACGTTGAGGTAGTTGATGAAGATGCCCTGGGCGGTCTCCGGGCGCAGGTAGGCCAGGCCGGACTCGTCCTGCACCGGGCCGAGGTAGGTGCGCAGCAGGCCGCTGAACGTGCGCGGCTCGGTGAAGGAGCCCTTGGCGCCGCAGTTCGCGCAGGCCAGGCTGGCCAGACCGTTCTCGGGCTGCTTGCCGTGCTTGTCCTCGTAGGCCTCGAGGAGGTGGTCGGCGCGGTAGCGCTTGTGGCAGGACAGGCACTCGGTGAGCGGGTCGACGAACGCCTTGACGTGGCCCGACGCCTCCCAGACCTCGCGGGCGAGGACGACGCTGGAGTCCAAGCCGACGACGTCGTCGCGCTCCTGCACCATCGAGCGCCACCACTGGCGCTTGATGTTGCTCTTTAGCTCAACGCCCAGGGGGCCGTAGTCCCAAGAGGCGCGCAGACCCCCGTAGATCTCGCTGGAGGGGTACACCAGACCCCGCCGCTTGGCGAGGTTGACGAGGGTGTCCATTGCCTCTGACTTGGCGGCCATAAGTTCTCAGACTCTCCATCCGGCTGGCGGTCGGCGGATCGCTCAACGCGATGCTCGAAGATTGACGATAAGCGCCCAGCTTAAGGGACCTGCGGGTACTGGCGCGCACCAAACGGCCACCCCCCGCGGGGGCGATGAGGATCGCACCAACGACAATACGCGCGAACGCGCACGGCATCGAACCGGTTTATCGTGGCCCCGGCGTGTGCCCGGACACCACCTCGAAGGCGGTGGGCTCGTCGTGCGCCAGGGAGAACAGCGGCACGGCCGCCATCCGCACGTCGTAGTCGGACAGGGCCCGCCTGTAGTAGCCGGGGCCCTCCCACTCCGTGACGATGGTCCACAGCATCGGTTCGTCGGCCGCGCGGCCGATCCAGGAGTCCTTGAACCCGGGACGGCCGCCGAGAGCCGTGAGCGCGGCCGATGCGCGCGCAACGAAGTCGTCGGCTTCCCCCAGTGGCACAGTGTAACGGGTGATGACGATCACGCCGCTATCCTCTCACCTCACGTGCCTCCGGTGCACCGGAGGACGACCGGTGCACCAGGGATGTCCGGGCGCGGAGGCCGACCGTCGCCGTTGCGCTCCTCGGCCGCCCCGGAGGGCGGCCGTCACGGACGGGGGTCAGCCGTCGCCGAAGACCCGGTCCACCACACGGGCGGCGGCATGTCCGTCGTCCAGGGGGCAGAACCGGTCGGTGAACGCCCGGTACTTGCCGCTGTAGTCGGCGGCGACCTCGTCGATGTCCAGCAGCGAGGCGATCACGTCGTCGGACTCCACCAGCAGCGGGCCGGGAGCCGTCTCCTCGAAGTCGAAGTAGAAGCCGCGCAGGTTGTCGCGGTAGCTCTCGATGTCGTAGGTGAAGAACAGCATCGGGCGGCCGGTGTTGGCGAAGTCGAACATCATCGACGAATAGTCGGTGACCAGCACGTCGGTGATCAGGAACAGCTCCATGATCTCCGGGTACAGCGACACGTCGTAGACGAAGTCCTTGCCGACGATCGGCACGCTGTCGACGACGCGGGGGTGCCGCCGGACCAGCAGCACGTGGTCGTCGCCGAGCTTCTCGTACATCCGCCGCAGGTCCAGGTGGAGGTCGAGCTTGTGCTTGCCGCGCGTGTAGTACTTGTCGTCCCGCCAGGTCGGTGCGTAGAGCACGACCTTCTTGTCGGCGGGCAGGCCGAGACGGCGCCGGGTGCGCTCGGCGATGGCCTCGCGCTCGGGGGAGAAGAAGATGTCGTTGCGGGGGTAGCCCGTTTCCAGGATCTCCCCGTCGAAGCGGAAGGCCCGGCGCAGGATGGGCGTGGCCCAGGGACTCGGCGAGACGAGATAGTCCCACTGCTTGGTCTCCCAGGCCAGCTTCTCGTGGTAGTCGCGGGACTTGCCGCGGATGTTCTCGATGTCGAAGCCGATGCGCTTGAGCATCGAGCCGTGCCAGGTCTGCACCACCACCTGGTCCGGACGGCGGGTGAACCAGGCGGGCTGGCGGGAGTTGGTGACCAGGTACTTGGAGCGGGCCAGCGCCTCGTAGAAGTCGCGGCCGTTGTGGCGCACCGCCGACACGTCGTCGGGCAGGTTCACCTGGCCGTCCTTGACCAGCCAGGACATCGGATAGTCGGCCCACGTCCCACCCCGCGAGCGCAGCTCGGCGTAGATGCTGTGCGGGCTGTCGGAGACCTGGCGGCCGGTGTAGCTGTCGAAGAGGATCTCCTCGCGCACGCTGTCCTCGCGCAGGACCGGGTAGACCTCCTCGCGCAGCCGCCGCTGGGCGAACGCGCCGCGCTCCTCGGGCCACAGGTCGCTGCCGACCCTGAGCACCGGCATGCCGGAGCCGGTGTGCTCGAAAGTGCAGGTGCGCTGGGGGGTGGTCATCTCCAGCGGCATCCGGCGGGTGACGTCGTCGCCGCATTCGGCGCTGACATCGCAGGTGGTGCCGTCGTCCAGGTGGACACGCCCCCACAGCTGGTAGCCGCCCGCGGGCAGCGGAAGCTCGCCCGACAGGGTGGGGATGGCGGCCGGGGTGAAGACCGCACGGAATCCCGTGCCGGCGCGGCGCACGTCCAGGACGTGCTCCTCGTCGCGGCCGCGCGCCTTGAACACGAGCTCCATCTCGGCGTCGGCGGCGTAGTGGCCGCTGAGCACCAGGTCGCGGTCGGACCAGGCGACCTCGTGAACCGCGGGCCGCGCCCACCCGGCGCGCAGCCGCAGGTGGCCGGTGGAGGTACGGTGCACCGCGACCTCGTGGTGGCTGTCGCCCGCCGCGTGGGCACCGACCTCGATCTCGTCGGGCAGGACTACCGGCAGGGTGCCGCCGTCGGCGGTGACGAGCTCCGCCGCCCACTGCTCCTGGCGGATGACGCCGCCGCCCTCGTCAACGGCGTTGGCGATCAGGTCGGCGGCCGGGACTCGGACGGTGAAGCCGGGGCCGTCGGAGCGCAGGGGGTAGCTGAGCCGCGCGGTGCCGGGCAGACGGGTCAGCCGCAGCTCGTGGGCGCTGGCCGCGGGAGCCGAGACGAACTCGCCGGTGATCTCCAGTTCCGGGCGCTCGCCGGAGTAGTCGACACGGTACTCGGCGACCCTGGCGCGCACCGGGGCCACCGCGATGCTGAGCTGGGAGTCGGCGTTCCACGCCGGGCGGATCCACACGTCACCGTGGACGCGCAGGTAGCCGGGGTTCTGCGGCGGACCGGCGACGGGGTTGCCGACGATGCGGCGGCGGATCAGGCCGCGGTTGAGGACGACGAGCTCCAGCTTCCAGTCGGTGGCCCGCCACTGGCCGGACAGCCGCAGCCGGGTGGGGTCGACCGTGATCTCGAAACCGCCGAAGTCGTGCCGGGCGGCGTTGGGGACGTCGGGCAGCCGGTACTCGGCCGCGCGCCGCACCTTGACCGGGACGCGGACGCGCCGACCGGTGTCGGAGTTGACCGCGAACGCCACCAGCTGCTGCTGCCAGCGGCGGCCGGCACGCAGGTGCAGGATCCCGATGCGCCCGCCGACGACGAGCTTGCCGCCGCGCCACTCCACGCTCTCGGTCTTCTGCCGCACGCGCAGTTCGGAGTCCATCCGGTAGACGCCGCGGGGAACCCCGGCGGCCTCGTCCTCGAAGAACGGGTAGCGGATGAAGTAGTTCAGGCCGCGCCGGACGACGGGGGCCTTCTTCAGCTCGACGCTCTTCTGGAAGGTGATGGCCTCCAGGACCCGCTCGTCCTGGCGCGTGCGCACCAGGTGGTAGTTGAGGCGGTGCAGCGCGGGCAGTCCCTCGACGACCTTGCCGCCCGCCGCGGCGAGGTAGTCGCCCACGTGGTCGTAGTAGCGCCGACGGGCGTCGTCGTCGGCGTCGTCCAGGCCCAGCAGGATCGAGCGCAGGTGGGTGCGCAGCGCCCGGTCGTCCCACAGGGCGCGGTCGGCCGGGCTCAGCGAGTCGGCCAGCGCGGCGATGGCGCCGATGCGGCGGGTCATGGCGTCGATCCGGCTGAGGTTCTCCCCGGACTCCCGGTCGCGCACCAGCAGGACGGGGGCCGTCAGCACGTCGATCGTCTGGGCGGCGAACAGGGCGCGCACCACGGCCAGATCGGCGTCGGCGTCGGTGAAGGAGGAGACGGCGGGAGGCAGCTTCTCCCAGAAGGAGCGCCGCCACATCTTGTTGCCGTGGAGCCGGTCGGCCATGAGCGAGGTGGTGACGCGGATGTCGACACCGGTGCGCTGCTTGGTGAAGACCTTGCGGTGCGCGGAGGAGCGGCGGACGCCGAGGTCGTTGAAGCGGTAGACGTTGCCTGTGGCCACGTCGGATCCGGAGGTGTCGAGGGCGTCGGCGAGGTAGGTCAGGGCGTAGCCGGTGAGGGCGTCGCCGCCGTGGACGAACACGAGGTAGTCGCCGCCAGAGGCGCGGCCACCGCGCTCGCGTGCCTCGGTGTGGGCAGGGGCCGGTTCGGGGAGCAGGGTGGCGGTGACCCCGCTGGGCGGGTCCGCGGCGAAGGCGCGGGCGGTGGCCAGGGCGTCGGCCTCGGCGGCATCGGCGGACTCGCTGTCCTCGCCGCCCTCGTCCCCGCTCTTCTCCGGCTCGGCGCCGGACTCCTCATCGGCAGCGGTGGCGTCGCCGTCGGCTGCGGTGTCGGCGTGGGCGTGGTCGTCGGTGTCGTCGGTGCCGTTGCCGGAGTCGTCGCCGGGGGACACGTCGTCGCCCGCGGCCTCGCGGCGGCTGGTCGTCGGTGTGGCAGGGGCACCGGGCCCGGCGACGGGGGAGAGCACGACCTCGATATCACCGTCGTGGAGCGCCTGCCCGCTCAGCGAGTCCAGGCAGTACTGCAGGTGCGGCTCTGTGACGTCGAACGACACGATGACGCTGAGCTTCGACACGGAAAACTACTCTCCCGGTTGTCACGTGTGGAATGGGGGGCGGGCACACAGATGCGGGACCATGCCAGGGTTTGGCGCCGCTGCGGCGCTCACCTTAGGTCACCGCCGGTAAGCCACTGGTAAGCGAGCGGCACGTTCCCTGCCTCGCGACGGACGTCGTGCGACGGTCCACCACCGCAACAAACATAACGGTTGGAACGAGTGGCTTTATGCACTGAGGAGGACTGTGATCCACCTGTTCGGGATATCGATACCTCAGTAGGCTGCCAGCCGGTGGTACGTCTGAGTTCGAGCAGTCCGAAGGAGCCGCGTGTCCCCCAAGCGCAAGAAGAAGCGCGAGAGCCTCTCCCGCCCGTGCCCGGCGGGTACCGGGTCGGCTCCCCGACCGCTCCCGCCCGGGGAGTCGTTCTTCACCCCGGACGCCGGTCCCCTGCGCCGGGAGATCGAACGGCGCAGCGCGGTCCCACTGGTGTGGCTGCACACCGCCCCGCGGTGGATCCTTCCGGTGGCCATGGCCGGGGTGTTCGTGGCGGGGCTGCTGCTGGCCGGACCGCTGGGCGCGCTGCTGCTGGCGCTGCTGGCCGGGTTCTTCGCCTGGCTGGCGTTTCTGGCGTGGCCGGGACTGCGCGGCGGGGAGCGGGCCATGCGGGCGGTCGTGGTCGTCACCCTGTTCGCGCTCGGCCTCCTGCAAAGCGGACTATTCTGATGGCTTCGGGCAGGGACGGCGCATACGGGATGTTTTGACAACCATTTTCGTTTTCGGCACACTTGACACGTGAACGTCGAATCCACCGGCGCGCCGGACCAGCGCCCCGCTCCTCCCGCGTTCTCCGTCACCGACGCCGTCGTGGCCTACGAGCGCACCCCCGTCCTCCGGGGCGTGACCTTCGACGTCCCCGCGGGCCAGACGCTGGCCATCCTCGGCCCCAACGGCTCGGGCAAGTCCACCCTCATGCGCGCCATGCTCGGCATCACGCCGCTTGTCAGCGGCCACGTCGAGGTGCACGGCACGCGGCTGAACCGGTTCCGCGACTGGGCCCGCATCGGCTACGTCCCGCAGCGCCTGTCCGCCGGGGGCGGGGTCCCCGCGACGGTCCGCGAGGTCGTGGCCTCCGGCCAGGTGGCGCGCCGCCGCCGGTTCCGCCGCGCCACGCCCGACGACCACTCCGCGGTCGCCAATGCCCTGGCCTCCGTCGGCCTCGCCGACCACGCCAACGACTCCGTACACGAGCTCTCCGGCGGCCAGCAGCAGCGCGTCCTCATCGCCCGCGCGCTCGCCGGGCGGCCCGACACCTTCGTGCTGGACGAGCCGATGGCCGGGGTCGACTCCGGCAGCCAGCAGGCCCTCGCCGACACCATCCGCAGTCTCGGCGAGCGCGGCACCACCGTCGTCCTGGTGCTGCATGAGCTCGGCCCCCTGGAGCCGCTCATCCAGCGCAGCCTGGTGCTGTCCGAGGGCCGTATCGCCCACGACGGCCACGCGTCGAGCCAAGGCCACGACCACATCCACCCGCACGCCGGCGAAGCCCCCGCGCCGACGACCGCGGTGCCCGACATCGAGGTACCCCGCCGTGCTTGATCTGCCCCTGCTCGACCTGCTGAAGTACGACTTCATGCAGCGGGCCCTCATCGTCGCCGTGTTGGTGGGCCTGATCGCCCCCGTTATCGGCACCTTCCTGGTGCAGCGCCGCCTCGCCCTGCTCGGCGACGGCATCGGTCACGTGGCACTCACCGGTGTCGCCCTCGGGTACCTGACCGGCAACTCCCCGGTCATCGTCGCCCTGCTCGTAGCGGGCGCCGCCGCCGTCTTGATCGAGCTGATCCGCGTGCGCGCCCGCGCCAGCGGCGACGTGGCGCTCGCGCTGCTCTTCTACGGCGGCATCGCCGGGGGCCTGCTGCTCATCGGCCTGACCCCGGGGGCCAGCAGCGCCACGCTGACGGCCTTCCTGTTCGGCTCGGTGAGCAGTGTCAGCCAGCAGGACGTCTGGGTGATCACCGGCCTGGCGGTGGTGGTGATCGCCGTCATCGGCTACTTCGGCCGCGAGCTGTTCGTGCTCTGCCAGGACGAGGAGGTGGCCCGCGCGCACGGGCTGCCGGTCCGCCTGCTCAGCATGGTCATCGCGGTCACCGCCGCGCTCACCGTCGTCCTCGCCATGCGGGTCGTGGGCGTGCTGCTGGTCAGCGCGCTCATGGTCGTGCCCGTGGCCGCCGCCCAGCAGCTGACCCGGAGCTTTCGGGTCACCATGGGGCTGGCCGTGGGCATCGGCGTGCTGTGCGCGGTGGGCGGCCTGTCCACGACCTACTATGTGGAGGTAGCGCCGGGTGGGGCGATCGTGCTGCTGGCGCTCGCGGTGTTCACGGTGGCGGTGGCCATCGGTCGGCTGATACGCGGACGGCGTGGCGCGCCCCGTACCCCCCGAGAGGAGGTCGAGGTCGCTGGGGCCGGTACGATGCCCCAGACCGATCGGGGGAGCGTATCCACATGAGTACACGTCGCGAGGCCGTCCGACAGGCGCTGAGTGAGAGCTCCGGCTTTCGCAGCGCTCAGGATCTGTATGCGGACCTTCGCTCCGAGGGCTCGAAGATCGGGCTCACGACCGTCTATCGCGCGCTGCAGGCACTGAGCGACGCCGGCGAGGTCGACGTGCTGCGCACCAGTGACGGGGAGGCCGTCTACCGCGCCTGTCTGACCGACACGCACCACCATCACCTGGTGTGCCGTGAGTGCGGTAAGGCCGTGGAGATCGAAGGCCCGGCCGTGGAGAAGTGGGCCGAGAGCATCGGCGTCCAGCACGGGTTCAGCAATGTCACCCACACCGTCGAGGTGTTCGGGACGTGCGCGTCCTGCACCTCGGCAGGGCAGTCGGAGCAGTAGCGGTCACCGGGGCCGTCGGGTCGCCCGGCACCGGGCCCTGTTCGCTCCACGGGCACACCGGCGGAAACAGCAAAGGCGCGCCACCGATCAGCGGATCGGTGGCGCGCCTCATGTGTGCCCGTCAGCCGGTGGGCGCGGCGGCGAGCCGACCGTCAGCGCAGCCGCTCGAGGTTCGGCCGCTTGGGGCGCACGCCATCTCCCGAGGAACGCCCGGTCAGGCGACGGCCGATCCAGGGCACCAGGAATTCGCGCGCCCAGTGCAGATCGTCCTGGCGGGCCATACGCCAGTCCCTGGGTGCCTCCGGCGGCCAGGGCTCGCGCCAGTCGGCGTCGACCGGCAGTCCCAGCACCTCGCACGCGCGCAGCGACAGTCGGCGGTGCCCCTCGGGGGACAGGTGCAGCCGGTCCCAGCTCCAGGCGCGGTGGTCCTGCAGGGGTTTCATGCTCCACAGGTCCACGACCAGGCACCCGTACTCGTCGGCGATGGCGCGCAGGTGCATGTTGTAGGTGGCGATCTTGCCCCGCAGGTGGCGCATGACCGGCTGGAACCCGGTGTCCATGCCGGTGAAGACCACGATGGTCGCGCCGGTCTCGCTGAGCTTGGCGATGGTGCGGCGGAAGATCTCGGCGATCTCGTCGGGGTCGGTGCCGGGCCGGATGATGTCGTTGCCGCCCGCGCAGATGGTGATCAGGTCGGGCCGCAGCTCCATGGCCCGCGGCACCTGGTCGGCCACGATCTGCCGGATGAGCTTGCCGCGCACGGCGAGGTTGGCGTAGCGCACCTCGGCCACGTTGTCGGCGAGGTGTTCGGCCAGGCGGTCGGCCCAGCCCCGGTACCGGCCGTTCGGCGTCTCGCCGCTGTCCGGGTAGGGGTCATCCATGCCCTCGGTGAAGCTGTCACCGAGAGCGACATAGGAGATGATGCCGTTCTGGTCCAAGTCAAAGCCGCGCATGGTATTTGATGATGCCTCGCGAGGCCAGGGTTACGCGATAGTAGGTTCGCTGATTTCACCAATTTGTAAGTGGTATCACGCGCTGGCGTGCAGCTGGATGTCAGTGGTGCGAGCAGCGAATTGTCCGTGGTGGCGGGCATCGGAAGGCCAGTGGCGGCTCCACGGCATGGCCGGACAGGGGGCTGTGGACCGTTGGAGCCGCCAGGGCCGCTCCCTGTCTCAGGCCTCGGCGCCATTCTGCGGCGAGGGGGCGGGCTCGACCGGGTTGGGGACGGCCCCGCCGTAGCGGCGGTCGCGGCTGGCGAAGATCTCGCAGGCATGCCACAGGTGGCGGCGGTCGAAGTCGGGCCACAGGGTGTCGAGGAAGACCATCTCGGCGTAGGCCGACTGCCACAGCAGGAAATTCGACGTACGCTGCTCGCCCGAGGAGCGCAGGAACAGGTCGACGTCGGGGACGCCCGGCTCGTCCAGGTAGCGGCCGATGGTGTCCTCGTCGATCTTGTCGGGATTGATGCGCCCCTCGACCGCTGCTCGGGCGATCTGCGCCGCCGCGTCGGCCAGCTCGGCGCGGCCCCCGTAGTTGACGCAGAACTGCAGGGTGAGCGCGGTGTTGTCCTTGGTCATCTCCTCGGCGTCCTGCAGCTCGGAGATGACGCTCTTCCACAGCCGCCCGGGCCGCCCGGCCCAGCGCACGCGCACGCCCATGGCGTGCAGCTCGTCGCGCCGCCGCCGGATCACCTCGCGGTTGAAGCCCATGAGGAAGCGGACCTCGTCCGGGGAGCGCTTCCAGTTCTCGGTGGAGAAGGCGTAGGCGGAGAGGTTCTCGATCCCCAGCTCCAGCGCGCCCTCGATCACGTCGAACAGCGAGCTCTCACCCGCTTTGTGGCCCTCGGTGCGGGCCAGTCCCCGCTCCTTGGCCCAGCGGCCGTTGCCGTCCATGACGATGGCGACGTGCCGGGGCACGAGCTCCTTGGGGAGCTCGGGCGGCCGGGCCCCGCTGGGGTGCGGATTGGGCCGACGGTATCCCCCGGCGGGGGCGCCGGCCGGCGACTTCGACGGGAAAGATTTGAACAGGCTCAAGAACGCTCCACAAGGCGCAGAGATCGGATTCCGTTTTCCAGGTGCCACTGCAGGTAGGCGGCGACGAGTCCACTGCACTCGTTGCGGTGCCGCTCCTCACTGGCGTCGGCCGTGGCCCAGTCGCCGCTGATGAGCGCCGACATCAGGCGGGTCGACTCGGGCGCGGGATGGGTGGTTCCGTGCGGCCGACAGGGCGTGCACACCATGCCGCCCGCGTGGACCGCGAACGCGCGGTGCTCGCCGCGCGTTCCGCAGCGCGCGCACTCCTGCAGGACGGGAGCGTACCCGGCGACCGCGAGTGAGCGCAGCAGGTAGGCGTCGAGGACCAGCCGGGGGTCGTGGCTGTTCTCGCCGAGCGTCCGCAACGCGCCGATGAGCAGCAGGAACTGGCGCAAGGCCGGGTCCTTCTCGACGACGACGATCTTCTCCGCCGTCTCCAGCATCGCGGTGGCCGCCGTGTAGCGGGGGTAGTCGGTGACGATGGTCTCGCCGTAGGCCCGCAGCGTCTCGGCCTGGGTGATGACGTCCAGCGTGCGGCCGGTGTACAGCTGCACATCGACGTGGCTGAACGGCTCCAGCCGGGCACCGAAGCGCGACTTGGTGCGCCGCACCCCCTTGCCGACGGCCCGCACCAGGCCGGTCCGCCGGGTCAGCAGCGTCACGATGCGGTCGGCCTCCCCCAGCTTCTGGGTGCGGAGGACGACCCCTTCGTCGCGGTAAAGGCTCACGCCTCCATTGTCGCGGATGCGCGAGGCGGACGTGCGCACGCGGGGGATTCGGCCCTCCCCTACGGCGTCCCCGCTCCCCGGTTGCGCGCCCCGCGCGGCCGCGTCCCGCACCGATGCGGAGTCGCCCGCACACCCGAAGAGCCCGCGTTTCCCCGGATTTCAGCCTCATGCTCCCCTTAGGACACGATTTGGTCTACGATCGCGCGAGCACCGACATTCCCTACCGAACGGGGGCTGGCTGTCATGGCACGCGGACGCCGTCGATTGCCGAGAAACCGCGACGAATCGCCCGGGGCGCGGCAGAGACCCAGGCCGTCCACCCGGTCGTCCACAGCGCGCGACCGGTGGAAACGGCCGCTCATCGGGGCGCTGGTCGCCGTTCCCGTCGGGCTCGGCGTGGCCGCCGGGCTGGTCCTCGTCTCGGTACCCCAGGGGCACGGCCCCGCCCAGGCGGGCTCGGACGCCGGGAGCGCGTTCCCGGACGACCGTCTACCACCCGCCGTCTCCGACGACGATTTCTTCGACGACGACACGGACAGCGGCAAGGACGACACAAAAGGCACGGACTCCGCCCCGTCCGCCTCCGGCGACTCCGGCCAGCGCGAGGCCGCCGCGACCGCCGAAGGCAAGGTCGAGGCCTCCGAGTCTCCGAAGGACGACAGCGACGGCTCCGGCTCGTCCAAGGGCGGCGACTCGACCGGGTCCGCGGGATCGTCGAGCGGCTCGGACTCCGCGGGCGGCTCCGACGGCGCAGGGGGCTCCTCCGCGTCGGACGCCCCCTCCTCGTCCTCCCCCTCGGGCGGCTCCTCCGCCCAGACTTCCCAGGTCGTCACCCTCGTCAACTCGGAGCGCGCCTCCGCCGGATGCGGGCCGCTGCGGGTGGACGACCGGCTCACAACGGCCTCCCAGAAGCACAGCGAGGACATGGCCGCCCGCGACTACATGGCGCACGAGACGCCCGAGGGCAAGAGCCCCCAGCAGCGCGCCCAGGAAGCCGGGTACACCGCCTGGTCCGGCGAGAACGTCGCCGCGGGCTACTCCTCCGCCGAAGACGTGATGGACGGCTGGATGAACAGCGAGGGCCACCGCGCGAACATCCTCAACTGCGACTTCAAGGCCATCGGCGTCGGCGAGGCCGACGGCCGCTGGACGCAGAACTTCGGCCGGGAGTAACCCGGCCCCGCAGACACCGGCGGCCGGTGCCCTCCCAGGGAGGGCACCGGCCGCCGCTTTCGCTCCGCCTCGCCCCTTCCGTTGATCTCGGAGATATTGGGGCCTCACGAGCGATTTTGACCCCAATATCTCCGAGATCAACGGAAGGGGCTGTGACTGCGGTAGTGAAAGGTCAGTGGTCGGTCGCGTGGCGCGCGGCCTGGCCGACCGCGCTGCACACGGCCTTCAGCGAGGCCCTGGTGATGTTGTGGTGGATGCCCACACCCCACACCGCGCGGCCGTCGACCTCGGCCTCGACATAGGCGGCGGCGCGGGCGTCGGTGCCCTCGCTCATCGCGTGCTCGACGTAGTCGACCACCCGTACCTTGATGTCGATCCCGGTCAGCGCGTCGCAGAACGCCGACAGCGGGCCCTGCCCGCTGCCGGTGATCTCGCGGATCTCGCCGTTGATCCGCACATCGGCGCTGATGCGGTACTCGGGGTCGTCGGTGCCGCCGTCCGCACCCGGCATGGACCGGTGCGCCAGCACCGCCACGGGGCCGTCGTCGGCCAGGTAGGTGGAAGAGAAGATCTCCCAGATGCGCTCGCCGGTGAACTCGCCGCCTTCGGTGTCGGTGCAGGCCTGCACCGCGTGGGAGAACTCGATCTGCAGGCGGCGCGGCAGGTCCAGGGCGTGGTCGCGCTGCAGGATGTAGGAGACGCCGCCCTTGCCGGACTGGCTGTTGACCCGGATGACGGCCTCGTAGTCGCGGCCGACCTCCTTGGGGTCGATGGGCAGGTAGGGCACCTGCCACGGGTGGTCGGCCACCGGGACGCCCGCCAGTTGGGCGTCGTCCTCCAGCGCGTTGAGGCCCTTCTTGATGGCGTCCTGGTGGGAGCCGGAGAAGGCGGTGTAGACCAGGTCGCCGCCATACGGGTGGCGGGGGGCCACCGGCAGCTGGGTGCAGTACTCGACGGTGCGGCGGATCTCGTCGATGTTCGAGAAGTCGATCATCGGGTCCACGCCCTGGCTGAACAGGTTCAGGCCCAGGGTGACCAGGTCGACGTTGCCGGTGCGCTCGCCGTGCCCGAACAGGCAGCCCTCGATGCGGTCGGCCCCGGCCATGACGCCCAGTTCGGCGGCGGCTATGCCGGTGCCGCGGTCGTTGTGCGGGTGGACCGACAGGCAGACGTGCTCGCGCCGGGTCAGGTTGCGGCTCATCCACTCGATCTGGTCCGCGTACACGTTGGGGGTGGCGCGCTCGACGGTGGCCGGCAGGTTGAGGATGATCTCGCGGCCGGGGCCGGGCTGCCAGACGTCCATGACGGCCTCGCACACCTCCAGGGCGAAGTCCAGCTCGGTGTCGATGAAGATCTCCGGGGAGTACTCGTAGCCGAAGTAGCCGCCCTCGGCCAGGGCGGAGTCGGCCAGGTACTTCTCGGCGAAGCGCATGACGTGGCGGGTGCCCTCGACGGCGATGGCCTTGCAGGCGTCGCGGTCGACCTTGAACACCACGCGGCGGAACTCCGGAGCGGTGGCGTTGTACAGGTGGACGGTGGAGCGCTTGGCGCCGACCAGGCTCTGCACGGTGCGCTCGATCAGGTCCTCGCGCGCCTGGGTCAGCACGGAGATCTGGACGTCGTCGGGGATTCTGCCGCCCTCGATCAGGCTGCGCACGAAGTCGAAGTCGGTCTGGCTGGCCGCGGGGAAGCCGACCTCGATCTCCTTGTAGCCCATGCGGACCAGCAGGTCGAAGATCTCGTGCTTGCGCTCGGGGTCCATCGGCTCGATCAGGGCCTGGTTGCCGTCGCGCAGGTCGGTGGAGAGCCAGCGGGGGGCGGTGGTGATGGTCTTCGACGGCCAGGTGCGGTCGGGCAGGTCGACCGCGGGAAAGGGGCGGTAGCGCTGGAAGGGCATACCGCTGGGCTGCTGCTGCGGAACCATGGAAGATGCTCCTTGGAAGTGTGCTCGCGATGTCGTGGCCGACCAGACCATGGCAAAGCCCCGCGGCGTGGGAGTCGACCTGTTCTTACCGACCCGCGCCGCGGCCGCTAAGGAGGAGCAGCTCGCGCAGCATAACGTTGATCACGCTACCAGACAGGTGACGGCGGGAGACGACACCCCCGCATTCGAACGTCGCGTCCCCGGGCACCGCGCGGCACCGGCGCGGCGAAGCGGAGAAGGGCGCCGCGGTGGCCCGGCCAAGTGGCCACCGCGGCGCCCTGGTCGTGGGCCCGCCCGCCGTCCACCCGCGCGGTGGTGGGGCGGGCCGTGGGCGGCGCGGACTACGCGGGGCCGCTTCGAACTCCTTGACCGCGTTGATGGACGGGCCGTGCGGAGTGTTGGCCTCGCGCTCGATCATGATCTCGACCAGGACCGGCCGCGAGGTGCGGCGCGCCTCCTTGCGGGCCCACTCCAGGGACTCGCGGATGTCCCCCGGATCCAGGACCCGGCGGCCGGAGCAGCCGTAGGCCTCCATGATCTTGACGTTGTCCGTGCCGTAGTCGTCGTAGTGGATGTCGACCTGGTAGTTCATGTCGTAGGGGATCTCCGCCTGGCGGATCAGCCCCAGGTACTCGTTGTTGATCATGATGAGGACGAACGGGACGTCGTACTGGGCGCCCACGGCCAGCTCCTCCACCATGTACTGGAAGCCGTAGTCGCCGACGATGCCGACGACCTCGGCGTCGGGCTCGGTGGCCTCCACCGCCTTGCGGACGCCGATCGCCGCCGGGATCTCCCAGCCGAGCGGGCCCGCCTGGCCGCAGATCTGGTAGTGCCGCGGCTTGTAGGCCTTCTGGTGCTGCCCGCCCCAGATCTGGTAGAGGCCGATGGCGGTGACGAAGTAGGTGTCGGCGTCGAAGACCTCGTTGATCTCCTTGTACACGCGCGGCGCCTTGATCGGCGTGGAGTCGAAGTCCTCGCGGCGGCCCATCGTCCGCTTGAGCTCGGCGATCCGCTCCACCCAGGCGCCCGGCCGACGGCCGGCCTCGCGCCGCTTGGCCGCCTCCAGCAGCGCGCCGAGGAAGCGCTTGGCGTCGGAGACGACGCCCAGGTCCGGCTCGAAGACCTTGCCGAGCTGGGTGGGTTCGATGTCGACGTGGATGAACTTCCGCTCGCCCCGGTAGACGTCCAGCTGGCCGGTGTGCCGGTCGCCGAACCGGGCGCCGACCGCCAGCACCAGGTCCGACTCCAGGAAGGAGGCGTTGCCGTAGCGCTGGGAGGTCTGCACGCCGGTCATGCCGGAGTAGAGCGGACTGTCCTCGTCGAAGGAGCCCTTGCCCATGAGGGTGACCTGGACCGGGATGTTCAGGTAGGCGGCGAGCTCGCGCAGCTCCTCGGCGGCCTCGGCGATGATGACGCCGCCGCCCGCCAGGATCAGCGGGCGCTCGGCCTCCAGCAGCATGTCCAGGGCGCGCTCCACGCGCGGCAGGTGCGGCTCCACGGTGCCGACGGCCAGCGGCGCGTCGATCGCGGGATCGTATTCGATGACCTGCTGGGCGATGTCGAGCGGGATGTCGACCAGGACGGGGCCGGGACGACCCTCGCGGGCGATCCGGAACGCCTCCCGGAAGATCCACGGGGCCTGGCCGGCCTCCTTGATCTGCACCGCCCACTTGGTCACGGGCTTGGCGATGTCGACGATCTCCACCGCCTGGAAGGCCTCCTGGTGCAGCCGCGTGGAGACCGCCTGACCGGTGATGCACACGATCGGGATCGAGTCCGCCAGCGCGGTGTAGAGGCCGGTGATCATGTTGGTGCCGGCCGGGCCGGAGGTGCCGATGGCGACGCCGACCCCGCCGTTGGTGCGGGCCCAGCCGTCGGCCATGTGGGTCGCGCCCTCTTCGTGGCGAACGACCAGGTGCTCGATCCCGCCGACCTCCTCCAGCGCCTTGTACAGCGGGAGGATCGCGGCGCCCGGGCAGCCGAAGGCGGTGTCGACGCCCTCGGATTTCAGGACCTCGACGACGGCGTTCATCGCGGGCATCTGTACCATCTTCACTGAACCCTTCACGTGCTAGGGGGTTTTAGGGGGTCCGCCGGCGGGCCATGGGGTGCGGCCAACACCCCGGTCGCCGGTTCTCGCGCGGAGCACAGATATAAGTCGCGAGTCCTGACGGCCAGAACCGCCGGCGGAAACCCGTTCTCTCGGGTCACACGACCGGGCCTTCTCACTCGACTCCGTTCAGCGGACCCAACCCTCTCAAGATCGGTTACTTCTCGGCCGTCGCGGACAGCTGCTCCACGAGCTTGAGCAGCGCGGAGTGGTCCAGCCCACCGTCGCCCTGCGCCTTGAGCGCGCCCACGAACTGCGCCACCAGGGCGCCGAGCGGAATCGTGACCCCGGCCTCGCGGGCGGCGGTCGTCACGATCTTCATGTCCTTGTCGTGCAGGGCGATGCGGAATCCCGGCGTGAAGTTCCGCTCGCGCATCTGGTCGCCCTTGCGGGTCATGACGGTGCTTCCGGCCAGTCCGCCGTTGAGCACCTGCAGCCCTGCCTCGGTGTCGACGCCGTGCGCCTCCAGGAAGACCAGGGCCTCGGCGACGAGCTGGATGTTCCCGGCGACGATGAGCTGGTTGGCGGCCTTGACCGTCTGTCCCGCGCCCGCGGGGCCGACCAGGACCGGAGTGGTGCCCAGCACGTCGAACACGGGGCGGGCGGCGTCGAAGTCGGCCTGCGCGCCGCCGACCATGATGGAGAGCTTGGCCTCGATGGCGCCGGCCTCGCCGCCGCTGACCGGGGCGTCGAGGACCCGGAAGCCGCGCTCGGCGCCTTCGGCCGCGAGCGCGCGGGAGACATCGGGGCGGATGGTGCTCATGTCGATGACGAGGGCCCCGGGCGCCGCGTTGGCGAACACGCCGTCCTCGCCGAGGAGGACGGACTCGACGTCCGGGGAGTCGGGGACCATCGTGATGACGACGTCGGCGTCGGCGACGGCCTCAGCGATGGACAGGGCGGCGTGGCCGCCCTGGGCGGCCAGCTTCTCGGTCTTGCTCGGGTCGAGGTTGACGCCGGTGACCCGGTAGCCCGCCTTGACCAGGTTGACGGCCATGGGCAGGCCCATGATGCCGAGCCCGATGAACGCGATGCTGCCGTCCCGGACGGGCTCCGGGGCCAGGACGTCGCCCTTGTGGGAGAGGTCGTGCGCGGTGGACATGTCGTGTCCTTTCCTCGTGGAGGTGGAAATCGTGGGGGCCGGGTGCCGTCTCGGCGTCCCGGCGGGAGGGCGCGGACGTCAGCGCTTCAGCCAGCCGAAGCTGTCGGCGCTGGGGACGGTCGGCTTGTACTCCAGGCCGACATAGCCGTCGTATCCGCCGGCCTGCGCGGCGGACAGCAGGGCGTCCAGCGGAAGCTCTCCGGTACCCGGTTCGCCGCGGCCGGGGGCGTCGGCGATCTGGATGTGCCCGAACTCCGTGGCGTGGTCGCGGACGACCGCGGCGACGTCGTCGCCGTTGACCGCCAGGTGGAAGAAGTCGGCGAGGAGGGCCACGTTGGCCGCCCCGGCCTTGGTGGCCTCGGCGACGAAGGCGAGCCCGTCGGCTGCGGTCTTCAGCGGGTAGTCCGCCGAGCCGCTGATCGGTTCGATCAGGACGGTGCCGCCGATCTTCTCGACCGCCTCGGCCGCTGCCAGCACGCTCTCCAGGGCGAGGCGGTCCTGCTCGGCCGGGTCGACACCCTCCTGGCGCAGGCCGTACAGGGCGTTGAACGCCCGGGTGCCGGTGCGCTCGGCGATGCCGATGACGACGTCGATGTT
Organism: Nocardiopsis gilva YIM 90087; assembly: GCF_002263495.1. Taxonomy (NCBI): domain Bacteria; kingdom Bacillati; phylum Actinomycetota; class Actinomycetes; order Streptosporangiales; family Nocardiopsidaceae; genus Nocardiopsis; species Nocardiopsis gilva. Next base: position 4,491,636 of record NZ_CP022753.1, read on the forward strand.
GTCGCGGAACTCGCCGACGCGGTTGGGCTGGGACAGCACACCGCGGTCGGGGCCGGGCAGGGCTCCGGCGAAGAAGTTCAGACCGGTGAGGCGGACACCCGCGTCGTCGAGCGCCGTGGTGAAGGCGTCGACCTCCTTGTCCGCGGGAACCGCGCTCTCGAACGGCCACCAGAACTCGACCGCCTCGAACCCCGCCGCGCGCGCGGCGGCCGGGCGCTCGTGCAGGGGCAGCTCGGTGAACAGCAATGAGCAGTTCACGGTGTAGCGCAGCGTGTGCCCCGATGCGCCGCCCGGTGCCTGGCTCATGTCTCGCCTCCTCGAACAGGGTGTGTTTTCCACGATTCGAAAACTACTTTTCGCTTGAAGGAATGATTTGAGTGTGCGTGTCCGCCGTGGCCTTGTCAACCACCCCCCGACGCCCAACCGAGGGGCGGGGGTGGTTTGTCCGGAATCGGCACGGCGCAGAATCTTGACAACAGCCGTGTGATCGGCGCTACAGTCCGACATGTAAAAGGGAGTTTCTGCACTACGAAATCTGTACGAAGCACGGGGTGCGGCCGCCATCGCCCCTGGTAGCGGCCCGTGGCCCCGTCCGCAGGTCACCGGTTGGCGTGCGCGTTGGCCGACGAGGCCGATGCACGGCCGCCAACCGGAAGACGACCTGCCCACTGGAGAAACGCATGCCTGACAGCACCACGGGAGAGGCGGTGAGCGACCCGGGCCTGCGGCGCGTCAACGCGCTGCCACCCGAGGAGTTCCGCACCGAGTTCGCCCGCTGCCTCGACGTCGACCGCTGGGTCCGCGCCCTGGAGGGCGAGCGCCCCTTCGCCTCACGCGAGGCGCTCCTCTCCGCCGCCGACACCCACGCCCGGCACATGACCGACGACGAGGTGCGGACCGCGATCGCCCGGCACCCCCGCATCGGCGAGCGCGCGGGTGGCGACGACACCGAGTCGACGTGGTCCCGGGGCGAGCAGTCCGCCGTCACCGCGGCCGGCGCCGACGCCGAGGTCGCGTTCAAGGCCGCCAACGCCGACTACGAGGCCCGCTTCGGCCATATCTACCTCGTCTGCGCCAGCGGGCGTTCCAGCGAGGAGCTGCTGGCCGACCTGCGGCACCGGATGGACAACGATCCGGCCACCGAGACCCGCGTCGTCGCCGGGGAGTTCCGCAAGATCGCACTGCTGCGCGTCGGAAAGGTACTGGACGGATCATGAGCCACGTGACCACGCACGTTCTGGACGCCGCCCTCGGCCGCCCCGCCACCGGGGTGCCGGTGCGCCTGGACGCCGCCGAAGACGCGGAGCGCTCCTCCTGGAAGCCGGTGGCCAGCGGCGCGACCAATGACGACGGGCGCGTCCCCGACTTCGGTCCCGACCAGCTGCCGGCCGGGACCTACCGGGTCACCTTCGACACCGCCCGCTACTTCGACCGCACCGGCCAGCGGGGCTTCTACCCCGAGGTCAGCGTGGTCTTCGACCTCAGCGACGAGGACGCCCACTACCACGTCCCGCTCCTGCTGAGCCCATTCGCCTTCTCGACCTACAGGGGGAGCTAGACGACCCACGGAAACCGACGTTTTCCCTCTTCGAGTGCGTGATAGGTCCTTCCGCATGACCAGCGGTCCTCCCTCGGGCGCACCAGACGCGGCACTCCACTGACGCCCCGGAGTCCCCGCCCGGCGGGCCCCGCGTGCGCGGACACCGCGTCGGCAGATCCTCCATACATTCCTGACACCGGATGGAGTTGACCCCACGTGGGAATCCGACTCGGAGACAACCAGTACGGCAAGGCCGAGGTACGCCTGGTCCACATCGACCGCGGTACCGACGTCCACCGCATCAAGGACATCAGCGTCACCTCCCAGCTGCGCGGCGACTTCGACGCCGTGCACGTGGAGGGCGACAACGCCAACTGCGTCCCCACCGACACGCAGAAGAACACCGTCTACGCCCTCGCCAAGGAGAACAACGGCGTCGGCGCCATCGAGGACTTCGCCCTCCTGCTCGCCCGGCACTTCGTCGACGAGCACGACTGCGTCGAGGGCGCCCGCCAGGAGATCGAGGAGTACGGCTGGGACCGCATCGACACCGCTGACGGCCCGCACGACCACTCCTTCGTCCGCCGCGGCGGCGAGACCCGCACGACGGTCGTCACCAAGGACGGCGACCAGGAGTGGGTCGTCTCCGGCCTGGACGGACTGACCGTGCTCAAATCCACGGGGTCGGAGTTCCACGGCTACCCCAAGACGAAGTACACGACGCTCAAGGAGACCACCGACCGGATCCTGGCCACCGATGTCACCGCGCGCTGGCGATACGTCGGTACTGACGGCATTGCCTGGGACAAGGCCTACGCGTCGGTCCGGGCGATCCTGCTGGAGACGTTCGCGACCACGCACAGCCTCGCCCTGCAGCAGACGCTGTACGCGATGGGCACGGCCGTGCTGGAGGCGCACCCGGAGATCGCCGAGGTGAAGTTCTCCATGCCCAACAACCACCACTTCCTGGTCGACCTGTCCCCGTTCGGGCTCGACAACCCCAACGAGGTGTTCTTCGCGGCCGACCGCCCCTACGGCAAGATCGAGGCCACCGTCGAGCGCGACGACGCCCCTGACGCCGGCCGGGCGTGGGAGACGGTCCCCGGCTTCGTGTGATCCCGCGGCGGCGCGACGGCCGGGGCGGTCCAGGTCCCCTCGGCCCCGGCCCGTCATGCGCCGCCCCTTTTCCCCCGCTCCTCCCCCACCCCACTCCCGTGAGAACCGCACGTCCGCGCGTGCGGTGACGGGCGTCGAAGGCGTCGATCCGCCCTCCACCGGCGTCTCCTTCGTGTCCCCGCAGTGCCCAACCACCCGCAACGACCCGATCTCCCACCGGTCGACCTCCCCGCGCCGGTGATCGGGACCGGGCAGCATAGATCGCAAGGGGCTGGAAACCGGCATGAGATTCTCAAAGTCCGCCAAGGACGACTCGGCCGCAACAATCGCCACCGCGAACGACCCGGAGCACTCCACCACGGGCCTCCCTGCTGACGGGAGCCCGCCGACGCGGCCCGAGGACCAGTGGCTCCCCCCGAAACTGCTCCTCCTCTACGGGCTGCAGCACATCCTCACCATGTACGCCGGAGCCGTCGCCCCCGCCCTGGTCCTCGGGGCCGCCGCCGGGGTCGACGCCGCCGGGATGGGCGTCCTCATCAGCGGCGCCCTGCTCGCCTCCGGGGTCGCCACCCTGCTCCAGAGCCTGGGGCACCGGCGCATCGGCGCGCAGATGCCGATCGTCGTGGCGGCCTCGTTCGTCCCCGTGGGCGCGATGACCGGCATCGCCGGTGACCACGGACTGCCCGCGGTGTTCGGCGCCTCCCTAGCCGGAGGGCTCTTCGCACTGTGCCTCACCCCGTTCTTCGGGCAGCTCGTCCGCTTCTTCCCGCCGGTCGTGACAGGCACCATCATCACCGTCATCGGCCTGTCCCTGATGCCGGTGGCCGTGGGCTGGATCACCAACGGCCACACCGCCGTGGTGGACGGGGCCGAGACGTCCGTGCCGACCCTGGGCGACCTCGGGCTGGCCGCCGCGACACTCGGCTGCGTCCTGCTGTTCTCCCGGGTCCTGCCGGGGCTGCTCGGCCGGATCGCGGTTCTCCTCGGCCTCGCCGCCGGAACGCTGATCGCGCTGCCCTTCGGCAAGGTCGACTTCGGCGCGGTGGCCGAGGGGCCGGTGTTCGCGCTCGGCTCCCCCTTCTACTTCGGCTTTCCGGAGTTCCGGGTCGCGGCTGTGCTGACCATGTGCGTCATCATGCTGGTCGTGCTGACCGAGGGCGCGTCGCACATCATCGCGGTCGGCGAGATCACCGGGTCGCGCGTCGACGCCGCGCGGATCTCGGCCGGGCTGCGCGCCGACGTCAGCGCCTCACTGGTCGGCCCGATCTTCAACGCCACCCCGGGCAGCTCGTTCGCGCAGAACATCGGGCTACTGGCGCTCACCGGTGTGCGCAGCCGCTACGTCGTGGGCACGGGCGCGGGCCTGCTGATCGTCCTCGGACTGTTCCCGGTGCTCGGGCGGGCCGTGGCGGCCATCCCCATGCCGGTCCTGGGCGGGGCCGGGCTGGTGCTGTTCGGCAGCGTCGCCGCCAGCGGAATCCGCACCCTGGGCCGGGTCGACTTCTCCGACAACCTCAACCTCATCCTGGTGGCCACGTCGCTGGGCTTCGGCCTCATCCCTCTGGCCGCCCCGGGCTTCTACGAGGGATTCCCCGACACCATCGAACTCGTGCTGCACTCCGGCATCGTCGCCGCGGCGGTCAGCGCGATCCTGCTGAACCTGTGCTTCCACATCATCGGCGGCCGACGGCCCAGCATTCGACGGTGACGCGGTCGTAGGAGATCTCCCCGCCGCCGATGGCGGTGACGCTCCCGACCCGGCGGATGCCACGCCCGCCAACCAGCCGCCGCGGACCCCGCGGTCCCCTCGGTCACCAGCGCGAGGTCGGGCGCGCTGGTGACCGCAGCGGGTTCCGCCCCGAAGAGCAATGATTCGTGCACGGTGGGCCGGGGGCGTAGCGGATGTCATCGAGATGGACAATCCTCCACCCATGATATGGCCGATTGTGGCCAATCGACTCCGCTGCGCAACCGACCCTACCTGCCGAATGCCGGATTTGGCGGCAAATCAGGCACGAGATCTGTCTTGTTCAAGTATTGACGATTCACTCCCATATATCTCAAATGGGCAGTGCAGTTCAGCGCCTCACCTCCCCCACATCCCCCACAGGAGGCACTGTGCAACGGAGCAGACTGTTCATCCCCGCTGCCCTCATCCCCCTCGTTCTGAGCACCGCCATGACCGCCAGCGCCGCCCCCGCGACCGCCGGGGACGAGGCGTCGCCCCAGCGCTACGCGGTCGCGGGCCCCTCGACTCCCCAGGAGCGCACCGAGATCGCCCAGACCGGCGTCGCCATCGACGAGGTGGGCGAGCAATCGGTGGTCATCACCGCCACCCCCGCTGAGGCCGACCGAGTCGACGCGCTCGGCTACGACCTCGTCGAGCTCCCCGATCCCAGCGCGTCCGACGCGCCGGGACTCCAGGACTTCCCGCCGAGCGACTCCGCCTTCCACAACTTCGACGAACTGACCGAGGTCGTGGACACAACGGTCGCCGACCACCCCGACATCGCGAAGAAGCACGTGATCGGCTCCACCTACCGGGGCCAGGACATCATGGCCGTCAAGATCAGCGGCAACGTCGAGACCGACGAGGACGAGCCGGAAGTCCTCTTCACCCACTCCCAGCACGCGCGGGAGCACCTCACCGTCGAGATGGCGGTGTACCTCCTGGGCATATTCACCGACGAGTACGGCCAGGACCCGGAGATCACCGAGTACCTGGACAGCAGGGAGATCTGGATCCTGCCCAACCTCAACCCCGACGGCAGCGAGCACGACATCGCCACCGGCAGCTACCGTCACTGGCGCAAGAACCGCCAGCCCAACCCCCGCACCAATGCGGTGGGCACCGACATGAACCGCAACTGGGACTACAACTGGGGCTGCTGCGGCGGATCCTCGGGATGGCCCTCGTCCCAGACCTACCGCGGCGCGTCCCCCGAGTCCGCCCCCGAGGTCAAGGCCGTCGCCGACTTCGTGCGCGGCCGGGTCGTCAACGGCGAGCAGCAGATCACGGTCGCCATCGACTGGCACACCTACAGTGAGCTGGTCCTGTGGCCCTACGGCTACACCTACGACGAGACCGGCCCGGGCATGACGCCGGACGACTACGACACCCACGCCGAACTCGGCCGCCTCATGGCGGGACCAACGGCTACACCCGGAGCAGTCCAGCGACCTGTACATCACGGACGGGACGATCAACGACTGGCTGTGGGCGAGCAGCGGATCTTCAACTACACCTTCGAGATGTACCCTCCAGCCAGTCCGGCGGCGGCTTCTACCCGCCGGACGAGGTGATCCCCAGGGAGACCACGCGCAACCGCGAGGCCGTCATGCACCTCCTCGACTACGCGGACTGCCCCCAGCGCGTCATCGGCAAGGAGGCCGAGTACTGCGGCTAGGGCCTGTTTTTTGAATCGGCGGGTGGAGTGGGGCTCGCGCTGGCAATCTTGGTGAGCGTGTCCGGCCGTCATGAACTCACCGATGCCGAGTGGGCCCTGCTCGCCCGCTCATGCCCGACAACCCGCCCAAAGGCGGCCAATGGGCCGACCACCGCCGCGTCATCAACGCCGTGCTGTTCCGAACCCGCACCGGGATCCCTGGCGTGACCTGCCCGAACGCTACGGCCCCTGGGAGACCGCGGCCGGGCGCCACCGCCGCTGGTGCCTGGACGGCACCTGGCAAAGGATCGCCGACCGGCTGCGCATCGACGCCGCCACCGGAGAAGACCTGGTGGTCGGCATCGACTCCACCAGCGTGCGCGCCCACTCCCACGCCGCCGGAGCCGCGAAAAAGGGGAAGCGGTACGGGACGAAGCGGACGGCTCGGAAGCACTGGGACGTTCCCGGGCGGGCTGACCACCAAGATCCACCTGATCGCCGACCAGCGCAGGCGGCCGCTGGTGACCGCGACCAGCCCGGCCAGCGCGGTGACGCGCCCATGTTCGAGCCGCTGATGGTCGCCCTGCACCTGCCCGCTCGGTCGGGCGCCCCGGACCAGGCCCGACCGGCTGCTCGCGGACAAGGCCTACTCCTCAGCGGCGATCCGCTCCCACCTGAGCAGGCGCGGTATCAAGGCGACCATTGCCCAGCCCGCCGACCAGCGGGCCAATCGCAGGCGCAGGGATCGGCGGGCGGTCGGCCCCGGCTTTCGACCGGGGTGCCTACCGCGGCCGCAACACTGTAGAACGGGCGATCAACCTGCTCAAGCAGAACCGGGCCGTGGCCACCAGGTACGACAAGCGCGCCGCGATCTACGACGGGACCGTCCAGCTCGCCTCGATACGGATCTGGCTACGCGACCTCACCCGTTCGAAAAACACTGCCTAGCCCGCACCCCTACTCCGTCTCCCGCCGTGTCGGGCAGGGGCCGAGGGACACCCGTCCCTCGGCCCTGCCACCCGCCCACATGCCATCGTGGCGGGAGGGGCTCGACGACAAAATCCGAACGCCCGATCGAGGGCAAACGGCATTCCAGCCGCCATTCGGACACCGGCATCGATTTCATTCCGTTGCGCGGACGCACGCCCGTGTTTCCATGGGTGCGACGCGGCAATTCCGCCATCGGTTTCCGAGTCGAATGAGGTTGGGCGTACCCGCATGCCAGGATTCCCTCCCCTCTACAATATCTTCACCCCACCGCCCCCACCCGAGATAGCGCAGGACTGCGATGCGGCGCCGCCCGACTTTGTCGGCGTGGGAACGATGAAGTCAGGAACCACCTGGTGGTGGTCGATCCTCATGAGCCATCCGAATGTCTTCTCGTCGCGCGAATCCGCTTCTCCCGGTCATCCGCCACGCAGTCTCCACGACCTGAACGATCAGATCTACGGGGCGAAGGAAATTCATTTCTTCAACCACTACGGCGGTGTGCGGGATATCGATCCCACGCTCTACCACCGCTATTTCCCACGACCCCCCGGCACCATCACCGGAGAGTGGACGCCGCGGTATATGTACGATTTCTGGGTACCGCCCATGCTGCGGCGGGCGGCCCCCGATGCCAAGCTCCTGATTCTGCTCCGCGACCCCGTGGAGCGGTTCGTGTCCGCGCTCGCCCACCAGTCGGCCTGGGGATCCGACCTCGACCCCGTCTCCATCGACCACCAGTTCAGGAGGGGGCTGTACTGGCAGCAGGCGCGGAATCTGCTGAGCTACTTCGATCGGGACCAGATCCTGGTGCTGCAGTACGAGCGGTGCGTGCTCGATGTCCACCAGGAGGCCAAGCGCACGTTCGCCTTCTTGGGGCTCGACACGGACACATGGCGACTACCTCAGGACTGGAATCGCCGCGTCGGGCTTGACCACCCCAAACCCGATATCGACCAGGCCACGCGCGATGCCGTGCGCGCTGCCTACCAGCCGGACGTCGAGCGGTTGTTGGCCGAGTTCCCCTCCGTGGACGGATCCCTGTGGCCGACCGCGCCGTGACGCGCGCCTGGTGTCCCACAGCGCGTCGGGCGCGGTCATCCGTCCGCCGAGGAGGGCTCGCTTCGCCCACCGCGACGCCCGGCCGTGGCGGCCCCGGTCAGCTCCGGGAGAGCAGACGGCCCTGCGGGTGGGCGGTGTCGACCCGCTGTCCACGCAGCCAGGTCTGGCGGACCACGCCGGTGAGTTCGCGGCCGTCATAGGCGCTGAGGGGATGCTTGTGCTGCAGCGTCGCGGCGTCGATACGGGTGGAGGCCGCGGGAGCCACCACGGCGAAGTCGGCGTCGTAGCCGACCTGCAGCCGCCCCTTGCCGCGCACGCCCGCGATCTCGGCGGGGCGCCGCGCCATCCAGCGCACCACGTCGCTCAGCGCGTATCCGCGCGCGCTGGCCTCCGTCCAGACGGCCGGGAACCCGACCTGCAGGCCGGACACCCCGCCCCACGCCGTGCCGAAGTCGCCGGTGGCCAGATCCTTGAGGTCCGGGGTGCTCGGCGAGTGGTCGCTGACGACGCAGTCGATGAGGCCCCCGCCCAGGGCCTGCCACAGGGCGTCCCGGTTGGCCGCACCGCGGATGGGCGGGCAGCACTTGAACTGCGTCGCCCCGGCCGGCACCTCTTCGGCCGCGATGGTGAGGTAGTGGGGGCACGTCTCGACGGTGAGCGGGACACCGTCGTCCTTGGCCTCCTTGATCAGCGGCAGCGCGGTCGCGGTGGACAGGTGCAGGATGTGCGACCGGGTGCCGGTGGCCCGCGCGGTGTCGATGACGAGCCGGATCGCCGCGTGCTCGGCCTCGTCGGGACGAGAGGCGAGGAAGGAGTCGTACGCGCGGCCCTGGGCCGGCGGGGCGGCGTCGAGGACCTGCGGGTCCTCGGCGTGCACGATGATCATCCCGCCGAACGCGCCGATCGCGGCGACGGCGGCACGGAACTCCTCGGGGCTCAGGTGGCCGAACTCGTCGACGCCCGACGGCGAGAGGAACGACTTGAAGCCGTAGACGCCCTCCTCGTGCAGGGCGCGCAGCTCCGCGGCCGTCTCCGGTCCGGTGTTCTCCGGTACGGCCCCGCCCCAGAACCCGACGTCGACGGCGACCTGGTCGCGCGCGACGGCGCGCTTGACGTGCAGCCCGTCGACCGTCGTCGTGGGCGGGACGCTGTTCAGCGGCATGTCGACGATCGTGGTGACGCCCCCGGCAGCGGCGGCGCGCGTGGCCGTGGCGAAGCCCTCCCACTCGGTCCGCCCGGGTTCGTTCACGTGCACGTGGCTGTCGACCAGGCCGGGGAGCAGCACCTCGTCCTCGGCGAGTTCGACAGCTCTCTCGGCGTCCAGCCCGGCGCCCGGATCCGCGACGGCGGCGATCCGCCCGCCGCTCACCCCGATCTCGACGGCGCGCTCGTCATCCCCCACGATCGCCCGCCGGGCGCGGATGGTCAGGTCGTAGTCGTGTTGTGCCATGTCGTCCGATTCCACTCGTGGTCCACAGGTCGATTCATCGCGATGGAGGCGCGGCCCGCCGTCCGGGTTGACGGGGTGCAAGGGGTTCCCCCGAGAACCCCGCGTCCGCCATGCCCGGGCGCCGGGGCCGACTCAGCCCACACGGCGGGCGGCCAGCGCGGTGAGGGTGTCGACTCCCGCCCCCGCGGCCTTCTCGACTTCGGTCTCGCCCAGCGCGCCGCAGCGCAGGCCGCGGACCAGGGCCGCGGACAGGGCCTGGGCGGTCGCCGGTTCGTCCTGCACGCCGCTGTCCAGCGCGCCGAGGTAGGCCCTGAGGCGGTCGGCCGCCGGGGCGAACGCCTCCCGGTAGAAGGCGTAGGTGGCCAGGTAGCGCGTGGGGAGCTGGTGCGGGTGCATATCCCAGCCCTGGTAGAAGGCCCGCTCCAGGGATCGGCGGACCAGTCCGGCGTGCAGCCGCCAGGCCGCGTGCACCTCCACCGGCGTTCCCACCGGGAGTACGTTGGTGGAGCCGTCCGACAGCCACACCCCCGTTCCGGCGGCGGCCAGCTGCATGACCGCCTTGGCGTGATCGGCCACCGGGTGGGCCATGCTCTGGTAGGCGGCGGTGACCCCGCACGCGGCGCTGTAGTCGTAGGTGCCGTAGTGCAGGGCGGTGACGCGCCCGGCGCCCGCGTGCACCATGCGGGCCACGGCGGCGGTGCCGTCCGGGGCGAGGACGGACTGCGGGGTCTCGATCTGCAGCTCGAAGCCGAGCCGCCCCGCGTCGAGCCCGAACCGCGACTCCAGCTGCTCGGTCACCCACACCATCGCTGTGACCTGCTCGACCGAGGTGATCTTGGGCAGGGTCAGCACGAAGCCGTCGGGGAGGTCGCCGGCGCCCTCGAGCACGGTCCCGATGAAGAGGGCCAGACTGCGCAGGCCCCGGTGCCGCCCGGCGGCCTCCATGCCCTTCATCCGGATGCCGACGTAGGGCGGGGCCGCGCCCGCCGCCAGATCGGCGCACAGCGCCGCGGCGGCCTCTCGCACGTGCCCGTCCTCCTCGGCGTCGGAGCGGGCGCCGTAGCCGTCCTCCAGGTCGATCCTGAGGTCCTCCACGGGTTCGGTGCGCAGCTTGTCCAGAACGCGCGGGAGGCAGTCGGCCACCATGTCCTCGGCCAGGCCGGTCGCCGTCGCCAGTGCCGCGGCGTCGGGGGCCGCCTCGCCCAGGATCTCCAGGGCCTGGTCACCCCACGCACGCGCGATTCCCGCGTGGACGCGGTCGGCCGGGATGTAGACGGTGTGCACCGGCTGACGCCGCCCCCGCTCCCCCGGATATCGTTCCAGCAGGCTGGCATCGGCATCGGCCAGCCGCCTGTCAAGGGCATCGTTCAGATCGTCCAGGCCGATAGCGGCCAGGTCCGCGCCGCCCTGCGGAGAACCCTGCATACCCACTGCTGATGACCCTTTCCGTGTGTGACTCCGGTCGGCCACGGCCGGGCTTGCCCCTACAGAATCCCGATCCGAGTGCTTCTATATAGCGGACATTAACTTCTACAATTCGGAAGAACAAGAGCAAGCGGCGGAGACACCACCCCCGAGGCCACCACGAACACCACCACCAGGCCCTCGGGAACCCCGAACGGGTATCGTCCACTGCTTCCGTATCGCAGAATAAGAACTCCGAAGAGTGTGACCGCGAGGATCCGCGAACAGCGATCGATCGGAGCGGTCACGTGTTGGGAGCTGGAGACCCTTGGCAACGTCACCGACAGCGGCCGGCGGCAACGGCGCCGCCGATCCCCTCGCCTCCGGAGCCACCGGCGCCCCCGTCGGGTCGGACTCCGATCCCCTGTCCGGCCCCCGCCCGCGCCCCGGCGGGGTCCAATCGCTGGACCGGGCCTTCGCGCTGCTGGAGATCATGGCCGACGCGGGCGGGGAGATCTCACTGAGCGAACTGGCCGACGCCTCCGGCCTGCCCCTGCCCACCATCCACCGGATCATCCGCACGCTGGTCGGCAACGGCTACGTGCGCCAGCTGCCATCGCGGCGGTACGCCCTGGGCCCCCGGCTGATCGGCCTCGGCGAGAGCGCCTCCCGCATGCTCGGCACCTGGGCCCGGCCCCACCTGTCCCAGCTCGTCGAGGACCTCGGCGAGACCGCGAACCTGGCGATGCTCGACGGCGACAAGGTCGTCTACGTCGCCCAGGTCCCCTCCCCGCACGCCATGCGCATGTTCACCGAGGTCGGCCGGCGCGTCCTGCCGCACTCCGCCGGTGTCGGCAAGGCCCTGCTCGCCCAGCTGCCCGAGGACGAGGCACTGGCCACCGTCCGGCGCACCGGCATGCCGGCCGCCACCGACCGCACCATCACCACACCCGAGGCGTTCGCCGCCGAGCTGGCCAAGATCCGCGAGCGCGGATACGCCATCGACGACGGCGAACAGGAGATCGGCGTGCGCTGCCTGGCCGTCGGCGTCCGGGGCGGCCCGGCCATGATGGCCGTCTCGATCTCCGGTCCGGAGGCCCGGGTCAGCTGGGACTTCGTCGAGAAGGCCGCGCCCATCGTGCAGCGCACCGCGGCGTCTCTGGCCGGAGACCTCAACCACCAGAACTGATCGCCCGCGGCGGCGCCGAAACACCTCGCCCCACCCGGAGAGGCTCCGGGTGGGGCGGAGATCAGCGCGGGTCGGCCGCCGACGTCAGGTCTGCTGGTCGAAGCCCAGCCGGCGCAGCTGCTTGGGGTCGCGCTGCCAGTCCTTGGCGACACGCACCCGCAGGTCCAGATAGACGCGGCTGCCCAGCAGGCCCTCGATCTGTTTGCGCGCGGCCGACCCGACCTGGCGCAGCCGCGCGCCCTTCGTGCCGATGACGATGGCCTTCTGGCTCGGGCGCTCCACGTACAGCGAGGCGTAGATGTCGATGAGCTCCTTGCCCGGCGGGGTGTCCGCGCGCGGGGCCATCTCGTCGACCACCACCGCGATCGAGTGCGGCAGCTCGTCGCGGACCCCTTCGAGGGACGCCTCCCGGATGAGCTCGGCGACCAGCATCTCGTCGGGCTCGTCAGTGAGATCGCCGTCCGGGTACAGCGGCGGCCCCTCGGGCAGGTGGCCGCAGAGAACGTCGGTGACGGTGTCGACCTGGAACCCGCTGTCGGCCGAGACCGGCACGATGTCGGCCCACTCCCCCAGCCGGTCCACGGCCATCAGCTGCTCGCCGATCTGCCGCTTGTCGGCCAGGTCGGTCTTGGTGACCACCGCGATGACCGGGGTGTCGGTCTGCGCGGCGAGCTCGCCCGCGATGTAGGTGTCGCCGCGGCCGATCGGCTCGTTGGCCGGGACGCAGAACACGATGACGTCGACCTCGACCAGTGTCGAGCGCACGAGGCTGTCGAGCCGCTCGCCCAGCAGCGTGCGCGGCTTGTGCAGCCCGGGGGTGTCCACGACGATCAGCTGGGCGTCGTCGCGGTGCACGATCCCGCGCACCGTGCGCCGGGTGGTCTGCGGGCGATTGCTGGTGATCGCGACTTTCTGTCCCACCAACGCGTTCATCAGCGTCGACTTGCCGACGTTGGGCCGGCCGACGAAGCAGGCGAACCCGCTGCGGAACCCCTCCGGGTAGGAGGGCATGGCGAGCGGGACTCGCAGCTTCTCGAGGTCGAGGTCGTTCATTACTCCAGTGTCACCTGTGTCAGGAGCGCTCGGGACCAGGAACGGGCGTGCGTCGGCGCACGTGGGCGCCGGTCCCGGGCTGTGTCGTCACGTCAGCTCGTGCCGCCGCGCAGGGAGCCGTCGGGGGCGACCAGCAGCAGCGTGGCCGTCTTCAGATCCGCCGCCACCGCGGTGTCGGTCTCGGGCAGCTCGTCGGCGTCGGTGACCACGACGGCCGCCTCCAGCCGCTCGGCTTCACTGGAGACCGCGGCCGCGACGGCGGCCTGCAGGGCCGACAGGCGCAGCGCGGGCAGGTCGACCGTGGTCGCCACGTACGTGCGACCGGTCTCATCGCGCACCGCCGCGCCCTCGCGCGCCCCGTTGCGGGCGCGGGACGCGCGGGCCAGCGTGATGAGCTTCTCGTCCTCGGGGTCGAGGTCGCGGGGGGGCGTGTCGGTCACGGGTCTGTTCTCCATTCGTCAGGTCACCGGTGAACTGATCACCGATCATGCGGCGGGCCGGGTGCCGGGTGTCAGCCGCTCTCGGCGGAGTCGGGGTGGCCCGTCTCCGCCGGCTCGTCCGGGATCCGTTCCACCAGGACTGTCGCGGTCCGGTTGCGGCGCCCGACCGCGTCCTCGGCGGTCAGCCTGAGCCCAGCGTAGTCCGCCCGGGACCCGCTGATGGGGACCCGCCCCAGGGCGTAGGCCAGCAGGCCCCCGACGGTCTCGACATCGGCGGTGTCCAGCTCCACCTCGAACAGCGCGGCCAGCTCGCCCAGCGGCAGCCGGGCGGTGACCCGCGCCCGGTCCTCCCCGAGCCGCTCGATCGGCGGGATCTCGTCGTCGTACTCGTCGGTGATCTCGCCGACGATCTCCTCGACGATGTCCTCGATCGTGACCAGTCCGGCCGTGCCGCCGTACTCGTCGATCACCACCGCCACGTGCGTGCGCTTGTGCTGCATCTCGCGCAGCAGCCCGTCGATGGGCTTGGAGTCCGGCACGTAGTAGCCGACCCGCATGACGTCGCGCGCGGTGGTCCGCTCGGACGCCGCGGGGTCGCCCTTCTCGGCCCACAGCTCGCGCATCCGCGCGGCCACGTCCTTGATGTAGAGGATTCCGATGACGTCGTCCTCGTCCTCCCCGATCACCGGGATGCGGGAGAACCCGCTGCGCAGCGCCAGGTTCAGGCAGTCGTCCAGCACGGCGTCGTGGTCGACGAACACGATGTCGGTGCGCGGCACCATGACCTCGCGGACCGAGGTGTCGTCGAGCTTGAACACCGAGTGGATCATCTGCCGTTCCTCGGCGTCGATCACATGCCCCCGCTCGGCCAGGTCGACCATGCGCCGCAGCTCGTCCTCACTGCTGAACGGCCCCTCGCGGTCGCCCTTGCCGCGCGGGGTCAGCCCGCGTCCGACGCGGACCAGGACGCGCGCCAGCGGACCGACAAGTACGCCGATCGGCGTCACGAGGGCCGCGCTGGCCAGCGCGATGGACTCGGCGAACTGGCGGCCCAGGATGCGGGGGGTCACCCCGATGAGCACGTAGTCCACGAGGACCATGAGCACGCCGGTCAGCCCGACGGCCGTCCAGCTCAGCCCGAAGCGGCCGATGAAGCCGACCGCCAGCGCCAGCCCCGCCAGGACCTCGCAGACCACCCGGAGCAGCAGCACCACGTTGAGGTGGCGCACCGGATCGGCGGCGATGGCCTCCAGGCGCCGCGCACCGATCCGCCCCGTGTCGACGACGTGGCCGACGCCCATCCGCGCGGTGCGGGTGACGGCGACCTCGGCGCTGACGAAGAACGCGGCGAGCACGGTGAGGACGGCCGCAGCGGTGAACGCGCCGATGGGCGGGATCGCGCTGTGGACCGCGACGGCCGGCGCGACCGGTCCGGCGTACTGCGAGGCGACCGCCGAGAGGACCGAGAGAACAGGGCCTTCGGCGGCGCCGGTGGCGCTCATCGGGTGGTGTCGTTCCTCTCCCCGGCGGAATCGGCGGCCTCAGCCGCGAGGAGTCCCCGCCACCCCGCCAGGATCTCGCCCTGCAGGCCGAACATCTCCCGGTGCTCCTCAGGCTCGGCGTGGTCGTAGCCGAGCAGGTGCAGGATGCCGTGCGTGCACAGCAGGTCGGTCTCGTCCTGCGCGCTGTGTCCGGCCTTCTCCGCCTGCTTCGCGGCCACCTGCGGGCAGATGATCACATCGCCCAGGATCCCCGGCTCCGAGGTGCGCTCCCCGCTTCCCGGACGCAGCTCGTCCATGGGGAAGGACAGCACGTCGGTGGGGCCGGGCTCGTCCATCCAGCGGATGTGCAGCTCGGTCATGGGGCCCTCGTCGACGAGGACGATGGACAGCTCCGCGAGCGGGTGCACCCGCATCGCGTCGAGGGCGTAGCGGGCCAGCCGGGCCAGCCGCTCCTCGTCCGCGGGGACGCCGGACTCGTTCGCGACGTCGATACTCATTGTTCAGCGCGCCTTATCTGTTCGTGGGCCCTACGGGGTCGCCCGCGGGGGGTCATCCGGCGCCGCCGGTGGTGCCGTCGGAGTCGGGCGCAGGGTCCGAGCCGCGCGCGCCCGCCGACGGGGTGCCCGAGCGGGTGCCGGAACGGCCCTTGCGATGGCTGTTGCCCTGCTGGTCGGTCTGCCGGTTGCTCTGCTCATAGTCATACCGCCCATAGGCGTCGACGATCGCGCTCACGAGCTTGTGTCGCACCACGTCGTTGCTGTCGAGCCAGCAGAAGTCGATGTCGTTGAGACCGTCCAGGATCTTCGCGATGGTGCGCAGGCCGCTGGACGTCCCGCCGGGCAGGTCGACCTGGGTGACGTCACCGGTGACCACGATCTTCGAGCCGAAGCCGAGCCGGGTCAGGAACATCTTCATCTGCTCGGGCGAGGTGTTCTGGGCCTCGTCGAGGATGATGAAGGAGTCGTTGAGGGTCCGGCCCCGCATGTAGGCCAGCGGTGCCACCTCGATGGTCCCCGAGTCCATCAGCTTGGGGATCGAATCGGGGTCCAGCATGTCGTGCAGGGCGTCGTAGAGCGGCCGCAGATACGGGTCGATCTTCTCGTAGAGCGTGCCGGGCAGGAAGCCCAGCCGCTCTCCGGCCTCGACCGCGGGGCGCGTGAGGATGATCCGGTTGACCTGCTTGTTCTGCAGCGCCTTGACCGCCTTGGCCATCGCCAGGTAGGTCTTGCCGGTCCCGGCCGGGCCGATACCGAAGACGATCGTGTGCTTGTCGATGGAGTCGACGTAGCGCTTCTGGTTGAGCGTCTTGGGGCGGATCGTGCGGCCGCGCGCCGAGAGGATGTTCATCGTCAGCACGTCCGCGGGGCGCTCGCCGCTCGCGGAGCGGAGCATGGCCAGCGTCCGGTCGACGGCGTCGGGGGTGAGGTGGGCGCCGTTCTTGGCGAGCTCGATAAGTTCTTCGATCAAGCGCACGGCCATCGCGGTCTCTTCGGGGCTGCCGCTGATGGTGATCTCGTTGCCCCGGACGTGGATGTCGCTCTCGAAGGAGCGCTCGACCGTCCGGAGGAGTTCGTCGCCGGATCCCAGCAGGTTGACCATGGTGTGCTCTTCGGGCACCACGATCTTGACCTGGGTGCTGTGTTGTGTTGACTCGACCATGGTGTGGCCTTGCGGCCGTCTCGCCCCTACCTCTCGCGTCCGTCGGCATCATGGTGACTCAGGGGCTCCGACTGAGAGGCGATGCGACCACTCACGCTCAGTGGCGTGATCGCAGAGGTCCCAGCGAAGGCTGCCGTCGATTGAATTCTATCAACGGCGCCACCTCGGGCCCGCGAGCCGCAGGCCTACCCGGGCGGCCACTCCAGACCGCGGCCCCCCAGCAGGTGTCCGTGCACGTGGAAGACGGTCTGCCCGGCTCCGGCGCCGGTGTTGAAGACCAGCCGGTAGCCGCTCTCGGCGATGCCCTCGACCACGGCCACCTCGTGCGCCTCGCGGGCGATCTCGTCCATCAGGCCGAGGTCCGCCCGGCCGACCGCCCCGGCGTCGGGGTAGTGGTCCCGCGGGACCATCAGCACGTGGGTGGGCGCCTGCGGGTTGATGTCACGGATGGCGACCGTGCGCTCGCCTTCCCGCACCATCTCAGCGGGCACCTCTCCCGCGACGATCTTGCAGAACAGGCAGTCGGGTGCGGTCCTGGCCACCGGCCCTCCCTCGTTGTCTCCTCTACGGCCAAGCAAATGTCCACCCCGCACTCTAGCGAGGACTGCGGCCGGACGCGTGCTCCCGCCCGCCCTCAGCGGCGATGCCGAGGCCCGGCCCGCTGGCCGGAGGCGGGCGGGGCCGGATGTGGCGCCGGTTCCCGCCCCCAGGGCCGACCGAAGAGGGCTATTCTGTTGCTTCGCGTGACTTCGCCCACGCCGCGCCGGTTTTGCTATGGTCGCTTCGCTCACGGACGGTGACGGCGCGGCGAATCGCGCCCGAAGGGAACCGATGACCCCTCCCGGCACACAACAGGGTCGGACAACACAATCAGGTGAGAAGAACCGGCATGCCCTTTCGTAAACCCGGCGACAAGGGCGCGCGTCCAACGGACGTGACAGAAACGATGGTCGCGGGAGCCTCCGCAGCGGCGGTGACATCGGTCGGATGGGATGCCGACCAAGCGGTGACTCAGCTGTACAGCGAGCACTATCGGCCCCTGGTCCGTTTGGCCGTCCTCCTCGTTCGCGATCACGCGACCGCCGAAGAAGTCGTCCAAGACGCATTCGTCGCCATGCACGGCGCTTGGCGCCGGTTGCGGGACCCGAGCAAGGCGCTGTCCTATCTGCGCCAGTCCGTGGTCAACCGCGCCCGGTCGGTGCTGCGGCACCGGGCCGTCGTCGAGAAGCACGCGCCCAAGGCGCTCCCCGACGCCCCCAGTGCCGAGCATGGTGCCCTCGGTGAGCTGGAACGCGCGGCGGTGATCGAGGCGCTGCGCCGACTGCCCACCCGCCAGCGCGAAGCTATCGTGCTCCGGTATTACGGTGATCTCTCAGAGGCACAGATCGCCGACGCCATGGGCATCAGCCGGGGTGCGGTGAAGAGCCATACCGCGCGGGGCATCGCCGCGCTCCGCACGGTTCTGGAGCAGACGACATGACCGATCCATACGACGAGGGCATCGATGAGCGCCTGAGCGCCATCCTGCGCGCCGAGGCCGACTCCGTCATGCCCTCTCCCGAGGGGCTGGAGAAGATCCGCGCCCGCACCGAGCAGCGCCGGGTGTGGTCGACCTTCGGTCTGCCCTGGATCCGCCCGGTCCTGGCCGTGGGCGCGGCGGCACTCATCGCCGGGTCCGTTCTGATCGGCACCCCGCAGGTGCGCGACCAGCTCCTGCCGTCGTCGCTCACCTCGCCGACCGGTCCGAGCGACATCACGCGCGAGAGAGACAGCGGCGACCGGGCCGCCGGAGAGCTGGACGGACCGGTCGCATCGGACTCCGGGACGCGCGGGCAGAACCCGGAGCAGAGCCCGTCCCCGACCGATCCCGAGGCAGGGGACGCCTCGCCCGGCGACGGTGCGTCCGGCGACGGTGCGGCCACGGCGGCCGCCTGCCCGCCCGGCCGCACCCCCAGCGGACGGCCGTCCAAGGAGGCCGACAAGGGCGACGGCTCCGACGACACGGACGGCGGCCAGGCGTCGGGCGGAGACCACGACGGGACCGACTGCGTTCCGACCCAGGACCCCGAGAACCCCGACGACACCGGGGGAAACGACCCCGATGGCACCGATACCGGCGGCGACAACGGGGACCAGGGCTCGGGCGGTGAGGACGGCACCGACGGCGCCACGCCCTCGCCCGGTACCAACACCGGCGATACCAACGACGCCTCCGGCGAGACGCCGGTCCCGGCGACCGGCACCCCGGAGATGTAGCCGGACGGGCTACCAGCGGCCGCTGCGGGCCTGCAGAACGGCGAGCGCGGCGACGCCCGCGGTGGAGGTGCGCAGCACGGTCGGCCCGAGGAGCGCACGCACGGCGCCGGCCTCCTCGAAGGCCCGCAGTTCCGCGTCGGTGAACCCGCCCTCGGGGCCCACCACCACGACGATGCCGCCCGCCGGAGCGTCCCCCGCCGCCGCGCCGCTCTCGGGGAGCTTGAGCGCGGACAGCCGCTCGTCGGTGTCCTCGTGCAGGACGATGCCCAGGTCGACGGTGGCGAGCAGGGCGGCGACGTCGCGGGTGGCGGCCAGATCAGCGACCTCCGGGATCCGGCTGCGCCGGGCCTGCTTGGCCGCCTCGCGGGCCGTGGCCCGCCACTTGGCCAGCGACTTGGCGGCGCGCTCGGCCTTCCAGCGGGTCACGCAGCGCTCGGCTGACCACGGCACGATCGCGTCGACCCCGGCCTCGGTCATGACCTCGACGGACAGCTCGCCGCGGTCGCCCTTGGGCAGCGCCTGCACGACCGTGATGGCCGGGCTGGGCCGCGGCTCGACGCGGCGCTCCCGCACGGCGCAGACCACGGAGTCCTTGCCGACGTCGGTGACCACGCAGCGCGCCCGCGTCCCCGCACCGTCGACGAGATCCACGGTCTCGCCGACGGTGATACGGCGGACCACGGCCGCGTGCCGCCCCTCGGGCCCGGACAGCAGCACGCGGTCCTGATCGAGCTCACCCGCCCCGGCCAGGAAAACCGGAGGTGTCAACGCAATCCCCTTGTTTCCCTGTTACCTGGCGCCGAACGCGTCACGCAGCTTGGAGAACAGGCCGCTGTGGCCCGGACTGAACTTGCCCGGCGGCTTGTCCTCGCCGCGCAGCTCGGCGAACTTGCGCAGCATCGCCTCCTGCTCCTCGTCGAGCTTGGCCGGCGTCTCCACGTCGACCTGGATCATCAGGTCGCCGCGTCCGCTGCCGTCGAGCCGCTTGCTGCCCCGGCCGGCCAGCGTCATGACGTGCCCGGAGTTGGTGCCGGGCCGCAGGTCGATCTCCTCGGTGCCGTCCAGGGTCTCGAAGGTGAACGAGGCGCCGAGGGCCGCGGCCGTCATGGGGACGGTGATCGTGCAGTGGAGGTCGTCGCCGCGCCGCTCGAAGATGGGGTGCGGACGCTGCACGATCTCCAGGAAGATGTCGCCGCGCGGGCCGCCGTTGGGGCCGACCTCGCCCTCGCCGGCGAGCTGGATCTGGGTGCCGTCCTCGACACCGGCCGGGATCTGCACCTTGCGGGTGACCTTCTCGCGGACACGGCCCTCGCCCGAGCAGTCGGCGCACGGGTCGGTGATCACACTGCCCTGGCCCGAGCACTGCGGGCAGGGGCGGGTGGTCATGACCTGGCCCAGGAAGGAGCGCGCGACCTGGGAGACCTCACCACGCCCGTGGCACATGTCACAGGTGCGGCGGTGGCTGCCCTTGGCCGTCCCCTCGCCCTGACAGGTGTCGCACAGGACGGCGGTGGGGAATGTCACGTCCTTGGTGACACCGAAGGCCGCCTCGGAGAGGTCGAGCTCGACGCGCACCTTGATGCTGCGCCCGCGGCGCACCCGGTCGCGCGGGCCGCGCCCGCCGCCGGGCTGCCCGCCGCCGAAGAAGGCGTTCATGATGTCGTCGAACGGGAAGCCCGTCGCGCCGAAGCCGCCGGCTCCGGCACCGGCGCCGCCACCGGGCGCGAACGGGTCGGCGCCCATGTCGAACATGCGCCGCTTGCTGTCGTCGGAGAGGACCTCGTAGGCCTGCGTCACTTCCTTGAAGCGCTCCTGGGTGGCCGGGTCGGGGTTGACGTCCGGGTGCAGCTCACGGGCGAGTCGGCGGTAAGCCTTCTTGATCTCGTCCTTGGACGCGTCCCGGCGCACACCGAGGATCTCGTAATAGTCGTTCGCCACTTACTGCCCCGCCAAAATCGTGCCTACGTACCGAGCCACAGCGCGTACCGCTCCCATCGTTCCGGGGTAATCCATGCGTGTCGGACCGACCACACCGAGCTTGGCCAGCGAGTGATCACCGATGCCGTAACCAGCGGAGACGATCGAGGTCGATCTGAAGCCCTCATGGGAGTTCTCTTCGCCGATGCGTACCGTGAGCGAGGAGGGGTCCCCCGCCTCACCAAGCAAACGGATGAGGACCACGTTCTCTTCCAGCGCTTCGAGTACCTCCCGAAGGCTAGCCGAGAAATCCATCGCGGCGAGATTCGCTGTTCCCGCCAGGACGATCTTCTCCTCGCGGCTTTCCACGAGGCTTTCCAGCAGGACCGACAGCACCGACGCCGCCATCCGCCGCTCGTCCGAGGGAACGAGCGTCGGCACATCGGCCAGGGCGGGCGGCACGTCGGTCAGCCACTTGCCGACCAGCAGCCGGTTGAGCAGAGTCCGGAGGTTCTCGACGCTGTCGTCGTCGACCCAGTCGAGGTGGTCGATCACCCGCTGCTCCACCCGTCCGGTGTCGGTGATCAACACCATCATCACCCGCTGCGGCCCCAGCGGCACGAGCTCGACGTGCTGCACGGCCGAACGGGTCAGGGACGGGTACTGGACGATCGCCACCTGCCGGGTCAGCTGCGCGAGCAGCCGCACCGTGCGGGTCACGATCTCGTCGAGGTCGACCGCACCGCCGAGGAACGTCTCGATCGCCCTCCGCTCCGCAGCGGACAGGGGCTTGACGGTGGACAGTCGGTCGACGAAGAGGCGGTAGCCCTTGTCCGTGGGGATGCGGCCGGCGCTTGTGTGCGGCTGGGTGATGTACCCCTCTTCTTCGAGAGCCACCATCTCATTGCGGATCGTCGCCGGTGAGACACCGAGGGTGTGCCGATCCGACAAGGCCTTCGATCCCACGGGCTCCTTCGTGGACACGTAGTCCTCGACGATGGCACGCAGAACCGCGAGTTTCCGGTCGTCGAGCACGCGCTCACCTCCTGGCACTCCGTGGTCTTGAGTGCTAATTCTATCCTCCATCGCAAGGTCGTTCCGGGATCGGACCGGCGGCCCGCCCCCGTCCGGGCTAAGCCGCCCCCGCGACAGCGCCCGCGATCAGGGGCGTCCGCGCCGGGGTGGCCGCCGCCACCGGGATGGCTGGAGGGGCTCCGGTCTTCAGGCGCGGGAATCCGGCTCCCTACGTATGCGGGGCAGGAAACGTCGTTCCGCCCCGGCGGAACGACGTCAGGTAATAGGATGCTCGCGTCAGGTACCGCCGGACGGGCGGGAACGGAGCCGTCAGGCTCGAAAGCCTGTGGAGACCTTGGTAAGACCACCCGAAGCGGCGGCTCTGGTCGCTGAAGCAGGAACCCACCGAGACCCGCAGAGGCGGGTGGCAGGGATCCCGGGCCTGCAGGCCCGGGAGGACGTCAATACAATCCGGGGCCGTGTGCATCCACTCACCCAACAGCAGCGAGACCGGTTCCGGACGGCGGCCCAACGGCGACCGCTACGGCGGCGACGTCCTGGCGGGCGACTGGCGCCGCCCCCGCAAGGGCAGGGTCGCCGAAGTCCCCATCGAGCGCGACCTGGTGGTGGAGTCCGCCGACGAGCGGTTCTGCGGAGCCGTGGTCGATTGGGACAAGACCACCGTCACTCTGGAGGACCGGCACGGCGGGCGGCGCGTGTTCGACCTCACCCCGGCCGCCTTCCTGGTCGACGGTGAACCCGTCACGCTCGTGCGCCCGGCGGCCGCACCGCGCGGGCCGGCGCGCAGCGCCTCCGGCTCGATCGCGGTCCAGCACGCGCGCTCCCAGGTGGCCAAGGAGAGCCGGATCTATGTGGAGGGTGTCCACGACGCCGAGCTCGTGGAGCAGGTGTGGGGCCACGACCTGCGCGTGGAGGGCGTGGTCGTGGAGTACCTGGAGGGGGTCGACCACCTCCCCGAGGTCGTGCGCGACTTCGCCCCGGGGCCGCGTCGGCGGCTCGGGGTCCTGGTGGACCACCTCGTGCCGGGCTCCAAGGAGAGCCGGATCGCCGCCGAGGTGGCCTCGCCGCACGTCCTGGTCACGGGCCATCCCTTTGTCGACGTCTGGCAGGCGGTGAAGCCGTCCGCCGTGGGCATCGACGCCTGGCCGCAGGTGCCGCGCGGCGTCCCGTGGAAGGAGGGGGTGCTGCGCGCTCTGGGCAGCCGGGAGGAGCCCGGGGAGGCCTGGCGGCGCATCCTAGGATCGGTACGGTCGTATGCCGATCTGGAACCAGAACTACTCGGGCGCGTCGAAGAACTGATCGACTTCGTTACCGCCCCGTACGTGGTGGAAGACTAGGGTCGCCTGAGAACCGACCGCGAGCACGCCTCGCGGTGCCCCCAATCCCGGGCGGTCGGACGTGACGATCGGCCCAACGCAAGCGGCATACCCAAGGGACATGATGAGCGAGACCCCGCCCAACGGACCACAGCCCCAGGACCGTCCGGCCGACGGCCAACCGGAGCCCGGCCCCACCCCTCCCGACGCGCAACCGGGTGCGGGGCAGGCGGGGACCGGTGGGCAGCCCGGGTACGGCGATCAGCCCCAGCCCCCGCAGCAGCCCGACTACGCCCAGCCGTACCAGCAGCAGCCCCCGCCGGGCTATGGGCAGCCGCAGCCGGGGTACGCCCAGCCCAGCGGCGGGCAGCAGCCCTACCCCGGGTACGGTCAGCAGCCCTACCCGCCGCAGCAGCCCCAGCAGCCCGGCTACGGGCCGCCGCCCCAGCAGCCTCCTCAGCCCCCGCAGGGCTACGAGCAGCAGCCGGGCTACGCCCAGCCGAGTGGCGGACAGCAGCCTCCGCAGGGCTTCGAGCAGCCGCAGCCCGGGTACGGCCAACCGCCCTACCCGCCGCAGCAGCCCCAGCAGCCCGCCTTCGGGCAGCCGCCCCAGCCGGGGATGGGCTACGAGCAGCAGCAGTTCCCGCAGCAGGGCTTCCAACCGCAGCAGGGGTACGGGCAGCAGGGCGCCGCCGACGACACCACGTGGGCGATGATCGCGCACCTGTCCGGCATCATCATGGCCTGCCTCGGCTGGCTGCCCGCGCTGATCGTCTTCCAGGTGAAGAAGACCCACTCGGCCTATGTCCGGCACCACGCGAGTGAGGCGCTCAACTTCCAGCTGACGCTGCTTATCCCCTACGCGCTGTCGTGGATCGTGTTCCTCGGCCTCGGGGTCTTCTACCCCGACCAGTCGTGGATCGGCTCCGTGCTGATCGCGGTGTTCTGGGCGGTGGCCATCCTGTTCGGGGTGCTGGGCTCCCTCGGCGCCAACAAGGGCGCCTGGTACCGCTACCCCGTGGTGATCCGGCTGGTGAAGTAGGGGTCCGATGCGTCCCTGTGGGCGGTCCGGAACCGGGCCGCCCACAGGGACGTCCCATCGGTGGAAGGGACCCCGTCCTCGCACGTCCCGTCGGCACCGGCGCTACGGTGGCGGAACGCGGACGTGTGACATCGACCGGTGCGGTCGGCAGAAATCGAGGAGATCATGAGCAACCCGTATCCGCCCGGCCCGCCGTACGACGGGCAGAACACCCCCTACAACCATCCCGGTGGGTACTCTCCCCCGCCCGGCGGTGACCCGGGCTACGGCCCTCCGCAGGGCGCTCCGGGTATGGGGCAGCAGCCCTATCCGCAGCAGTACCCGCAGCAGCCCTACGGCGGCCAGTACCAGCAGCCCTATCCGCAGCAGCCCGGCGGGCCGGCCAACTCCGACGACCGCACCATGGCGCTGCTCGCCCACCTCGGTGGCCTCTTCCTGGGCTTCCTTGTACCGCTCGTGCTCTACCTGGTGAAGAAGGACGAATCGCCGTTCGTCCGGCACCACGCCGCCCAGGCGCTCAACTTCCAGATCCTGGTGTTCATCGGCTACTTCGTCTCGGGACTGCTGATGATGGTCTTCATCGGCTTCCTCACCTTCGTCGCGGTCTGGATCGCCTCGATCATCATGGGGATCAAGGCGGCCATGGCCGCGAACAACGGCGAGTCGTACTCCTACCCGGTCAGCATCCCGGCCGTGAACTGACCGAGGTCGCTGCGCCTCCGGAAGAGGGCGGGCGGCCCGGGGCCGCCCGCCCTCTTCCGGTCCGGCGTCAGTGCTGTCTGCTGCGCTCACGCTCCTCCCTCGCTCCACCGCCGAAGCGAACCGGCCTTCGACGATCGGCATCGACGCCTACGCTCGCTCGATCACGTTCGCGTCGGTACTTCCCCCGCGCTCACGCTCCTCCCTCGCTCCACCGCCGAAGCCACCCGGCCTACGGCAAACAGCATCGACGCCTACGCTCGCTCGATCACGTTCGCGTCGGTACTTCCCCCGCGCTCACGCTCCTCCCTCGCTCCACCGCCGAAGCCACCCGGCCTACGGCAAACAGCATCGACGCCTACGCTCGCTCGATCACGTTCGCGTCAGTCGAAGCCGCGGTCGCGCGCGTGGATGCTGACCACCAACCCGATCGCGATGAGGTGGGCGACGGTGGCGGTGCCGCCGTAGGACACGAAGGGCAGCGGCAGTCCGGTGACCGGTGCGACGCCCAGGGTCATCCCGATGTTGATGAAGCTCTGGAAGACGAACCAGGTGGCCACACCGACGCAGACGAGACGCGCGTAGGGCTGGGAGCACCCCGCGGCCACCCGCAGGATGCGCTGGATGATCAGCGTCAGCAGGCCGATGACCGCTATGCCGCCGATGAATCCCAGCTCCTCGGCGGCCACCGTAAAGATGAAGTCCGTGTGCTGCTCGGGCACGAACCGCCCACTGGTCTGCTGCCCCTGGAACAGGCCGGTGCCGTTGAACCCGCCCGACCCGATGGCGATGATCGCCTGGTTGGCGTTGTACCCGGCGCCCTGCGGGTCGGCACTGGGGTCGATCATGGTGGCGACACGGTCCAGTTGGTAGGGCTTGAGCAGTTCGAACCACCACATGCTGAACGCGGCGAGGGCGCCGCAGAACAGCAGTCCCACGACCCACCGCAGCGGCGCCCCCGACAGCGTGAGCATGCCGAGGAAGATGGCGCCCATGACCAGGTCGGTGCCGAGGTCGGGCTGGAGCGCGATGAGGGCCAGCGGGACCGACAGCGCGATCAGGCTGATAACCACGTCGCGGGTGGTGGGGGCGTACTCGCCGTCGCGGGGCTCGCCGAGCAGCATGGCGATGGCGAGGAGCAGCCCGATCTTGGCGAACTCACTGGGCTGGGCCTGGATCCCGAAGATGACGATCCACCCTTGGGAGCCGTTGATGGTCTCACCCAGCGGGGTGAGGACCACCACCAGGCCGATCAGGGAGACCACGTACACGATCGGGGCGTAGGCGCGCGGCGTGCGGTAGTCGACCGCGGCGACCAGCAGGCACAGCACCGCCCCCACGGCGACGTGGAGGAGCTGGCGCTCCACATACCCGAGCGCGCCCCCCGGGTCGCGCGGGTCGTAGGTCGAGGCGCCGACCAGGAGCACGCCGATCGCGGAGAGCGCCAGGACGGCCCCCAGCAGGACCCAGTCGAAGCGGCGCGGTCGCCCCGCGGCGATGAGGCCGCCGACCCGTCCGCTCAGGCTCGGGTGGGGCAGGTGCGGGCTACTGTAGGGAATCATCGCGTGTCCTGCCGCTCCTGGCCGGTGTGGTGCGCCGTTCGCTGTCCTGCCGCCATCGGTTGCTTCCCGGTCCCCCGATCCCGCACGGTCACTCGCCCGCCGCGGCGATGATCCCGTCGGGGCGGATCTCGGGCAGCTCCGAGGGAGGCTTCCCGCCGGGAAGCGCGGGTTCGACCTTCTTCGTGCCCTTCTTGCCGTCCTTCTCGGCGCCGCCCTCGGACGGGGCGAAGCCGTAGATCCCCTCGTAGATCTCCCGAGCGATGGGCGCGGAGGTGGTGCCGCCGGTGCCGCCCTGGGAGACCAGCACGGCCACAGCGAACTGCGGGTCGTCGGCCGGAGCGTAGGAGGCGAACCAGGAGGTCGTCTCCTTCCCGACGATGGTGGCCGACCCGGTCTTGCCCGCGATGGACACCTTGTCCTGCGGGAAGCCGTTGAAGGCGCCCGCCGCCGTTCCCTTCTTGGGCACCTGGGTCAGGGCCTTCTGGAGGTACTTCAGCGTCCGGTCGTCGATGTCGAGCTCACCGGCCTTCTTCGGCGGGATCTCCTTGGTCTGCTTGCCGTCGGCGGAGACGAACGCCTTGCCCACCCGCGGTTCGTACTGCGTGCCGTCGTTGGCGACGGCGGCGTAGGCGTTGGCCAGCTGCAGTGGGGTGACCAGCACGTCGCCCTGCCCGATGGCGAAGTTCACCGCCTCACCCGCGCGCCACTGGTAGCCGATCTCGCAGTGTTCCCTGGCCAGCTTCTTGAGGTAGGCGGCGCGCGACGCGTCCTCGACCTCCGGGTAGCCCGTTTTCGCCCGTTTGCATTTCTGCTCGCGCGTGGCCTCCCAGAAATCGCGCTTCCACTGCCGGTCGGGGATGCGGCCGGCGCTCTCGTTGGGCAGGTCGATGCCGGTGGGCGCGTCGAAGCCGAAGTCGCGCGCCGTATTGGCCATGACCTCCTTGGGGTTCTTCGCCGGCGTGACCCCGCCGTCCTCCTTCCACATGTCGTAGCCGAACTTGTAGAAGACGGTGTTGCAGGAGACCACGATCGCGCGGTGCAGGCTGATGCTGCCGTGCCCCCGGCCGGCGTAGTTGCTGAAGGACTGGTTGCCGACACTGATGGAGCCCGGGCAGGAGTAGGTGCCGTCCAGTGAGGAGCCGTTGTTCACCGCGGCCGACAGCGAGGAGACCTTGAAGGTCGAGCCCGGCGGGTACTGGCCCTGCAGCGCCCGCGATATCAGCGGTTCGCCGGCGTCCTTGCTCAGCATCCTGTCGTAGTCGTCCTGGTCGATGCCGCCGTTCCACACCTCGGGGTCGTAGGTCGGCATGCTCGCCATGGCGACCACCCCGCCGTTGCGGACGTTGAGCACCACGGCCGCAGCCGAGTCGGCCACATACCCCCGGCCGAGGCCGCGGGCGCGCTTCATGCCCCGCTTCAGCGCCTTCTCGGTGACGGCCTGGACCCGCTCGTCGAGGTGCGTCACCAGGTGCATGCCGGGCTCGGGCGGCTTCTCGTCCAACACGCCGATGATGCGGCCCTTGCTGTTCACTCCGAGGGTGCGCACCCCGGCGTTGCCGCGCAGCTGCGCGTCGTACTGCGCCTCCAGTCCGTCGCGGCCGACCTGGTCCACACCGCTGAACTGGACGCGCAGCTCCTCGCGCGCCTCCAGCTCCTCCTGGGTGACCGGCTGGAGGTAGCCGAGCACCTGCGCGGCGCGCTCACCGTGGGGGTACTCGCGGACGGCGTGCTGCTGCGCGGTGATGCCGGGGAAGTCCTCCTGGCGCTCCAGAATCTGCAGCGCGACCTTGGCGTCGACGCCCTCGGCCAGCGTCACCGGCTGGTAGGGCGACCCCGGCCAGCAGGGGCGGCTCACCTCCGGGCCGCACAGCCGGATGCGCTGCCGCAGCTCCTTCTCCGGCACGTCCAGGACCTGGGCCACCTTGCGCAGGACCGCCGTCCCGTTGTCCTCTTGGGCGTGCAGCGCGTGGTAGTCGGCGGAGACGACGAGCTCGGTGCGGTTGCGCACGAGGGGGCGGCCGGAGGAGTCCAGGATCTGCCCCCGGGTGGCCGGGACGATGAGCTTCTGGGAGTGGTTGGCCACCGCGAGGTCGCGGTAGTGCTCGTTCATCGGCACCTGGAGGTACCACATTCGTCCGACCAGCACCGCGAACAGGGAGTACACCAGTACCTGGGCGACGAGCATGGTGATGGCGCCGGGCGGACGGCGCGGGGCATAGCTCGACGGGGGCCGTCGCTTGCGGAGGTGCCAGCCCCTCCAGCTCTTCCAGCGGCGTCTCATCGGCGCAGACTCCCAGCTGCCCACGGCGCTCCGGCGATGGAGGCGAAGTCGTCACGGGACAGGTAGCGCATGATCCGACCGACGGGCAGCATCACCAGGGGGCTCACCAGCATGGTCATGGCCACGCTGAGCAGGACGGCGGAGGCGGCGCCGGCGAGCGAGACACGGGGGTCGCCGATCAGGAGCCCGATGAGGGAGAACCCGGTCGCCACCCCGAAGGCCGTGAGAGCGGCCACCGGGTAGGGGCGCATGCCGAAGGACGGCGCGTATCCGACGAGGTACCCGGCGAGGCAGAGCACGAACGCGTAGCGGCCCAGCTCGTGATCGGCCGGGGGGAGCACGTCCACGGCCAGCCCGGCCGTGAAGCCGATCACCGCGCCCGTCATCGGGGTGGTGGCCAGGGCGACCGCCACCACCGTGAGCACCACCAGGTCCGGGCCGATACCCCACGGCAGCGGCAGCCGGTTCACGACCGCGGTCTGCGCCAGTACCGCGGTGATCAGGAGCAGGGTCGTCACTAGCGGCTTCATCACGCCTCCCCCGATGAGCCCGATGAGATCGCCTCCGGCGGGCGCATGGCCGCGTTGCGCCGCTCCTCGGGCTCCGGTGGGAGCACCGAGTCGCGCGGGTCCTTCTCCGGCCCCGCGACGACCACGCCGACGATGTCCAGCGCGGCGACGTCCGCGGCCGGGTCGACGTCCGCGATGCGGCTGAGAGCGCCCGGTGTGTCGCGCACGTTGGTGACCGTCCCGATGGGAACGCCCGGAACATAGGGAGCGCCGTCGTGCGATCCCAGGGTGACGATCCTGTCCCCCTCTTGGACCTGCGCGTCGGCGTCCATCAGCTCGAATCTGAGCGGAACGCTATCGCCGATGCTCCGCGAGCCGCCCTCGGCCACGCCGATTCTCTGGGATCCTTCGAGGCGTGCCCCGACGGCCGAGGAGGCGTCGGTGAGCAGCAGGACCGTGGACGTGTCCTTTCCCGCGCGGGTCACGCGTCCGACCAGGCCGTCGCCGTTGAGCACGGTCATGTCGGAGTGGACGCCGTCGCGGGTTCCGACGTCGATCGTCACGGCCGACGCCAGGCCGCGGGACGTCACCTGGGTCACCGCCTGCGCCGGGACGATCTCATAGCGGCCGCGACCGGACAGGCCGAGCAGCCGCTCCAGGTCCTGGGCCCGGCGGTCATCGCGTTCCCGGTCGTCCAGGCGTGCGGACAGCTCGGCGTTCTCGGCCTCCAACTCGGCGATCCGGTCCTGTGCGCCCGGCGCCGCGACGAGCGTCCGGTAGGTCCCCTTGAAGGGCCCGCCGACAACGGAGACACCGGCCGAGACCGGTGCGAAGACGGCGTCGCCCGCCGCGCGGGCGACGGCGGAGACGGGGTTATCCCCGTCGCGCGAATCGAGGATGATCAGGGCGAGGGCGATGGCGAGGAGCAGGGCGAGCCGCGACCGTGAGGTGCCGCGTCCCACCCTCACCGCCGCCGTTCCGGGACCAGCACCTGACTGAGGCGCTCATAGTTCTCGACGCAGGTGCCCGACCCGATGGCGACCGAGTCGAGGGCGTTCTCAGCGAGGTGGATCGGCATTCCGGTCTCGTGGCGTAGCCGGTCGTCGAGCCCCCGTAGCAGGGCGCCTCCGCCCGCTACGGCGATCCCCCGGTCCATGATGTCGCCCGACAGCTCGGGCGGGCATTTGTCGAGTGAGGTCCGCACCGCGTCGATGATCGCGGTGACGGGTTCCTCGATGGCCTGGCGGATCTCGACGGCCGAGAGGACCACGGTCTTGGGCAGCCCGCTGATCAGGTCGCGCCCGCGCACCTCGGCGTGCAGCTCCTCGGTTCCGGTGGGATACGCCGAGCCGATGGCGAGCTTGATCTCCTCGGCGGTGCGCTCCCCGATCATCAGGGAGTGCTCCTTCTTGACGAAGGTCATTATGGCCTCGTCGAGCTCGTCGCCGCCGACCCGGATGGACTGGGACGTCACGATGCCGCCCATGGAGATGACCGCCACCTCGGTGGTGCCGCCGCCGATGTCGACGACCATGTTTCCGGTGGGCTCGTGGACCGGAAGCCCCGCGCCGATGGCGGCGGCCATGGGCTCCTCGATGATGTACACGCGGCGCGCCCCGGCCTGGTATCCGGCTTCTTTGACGGCCCGGTGCTCCACTGAGGTGATCCCGCTCGGCACGGCCACAATCACGCGGGGCTTGGCGAAATGCCGTCTACGGTGGATCTTCTGAATGAAATAGCGCAGCATGCGCTCGGTGATCTCAAAGTCGGCAATGACGCCGTCCTTGAGCGGCCGGACGGCCGTGATGTTACTGGGTGTCCGCCCGATCATCTGTTTCGCCTCGATGCCGACCGCGACGATCTTTCCCGTCGAGGTGTTCAGCGCGACGACCGAGGGCTCGTTCAGCACGATCCCTCGTCCACGCACGTACACCAGGGTGTTCGCGGTCCCGAGGTCGACCGCCATGTCACGGCCGAGAAAGGCGAGATTGTTGGTCATGAATCGTCCTCAGCGGCACCAAATCAGGTGCTGCACCCATGGGGCGGCCAATACGGTCTCGTTCCTGCACGAAGCGGATTCAGTACCCGTATCGTAACGCTCGGCACTTCGATGGTTACGCTAAACACACCGAATTGATGGGGCTGTCAAGGACAGAAAATGCCTGGCCACAGCCCGGCAAGGCGGAATAGGCGCCGGGCGGTGCCCGGCGCCGGGTTCCCCGGCGTCGGAATGGATCAGGCGGCCAGGTCCGGGAAGAACAGCTTGATCTCGCGCTCGGCCGAGTAGGTGGAGTCGGAGCCGTGCACGATGTTCTGCTGGACCTCCAGCGCGAAGTCACCGCGGATGGTTCCGGGACCGGCGGCGACGGGGTCGGTGGCACCGGCCAGCGCGCGGAAGGCCTCGACGGCGCGCTCGCCCTCGACCACCATGGCGACCAGCGGCCCGCCGGTGATGAACTCGACAAGCGACTCGAAGAAGGGGCGCTCAGCGTGCTCTTCGTAGTGCGTCTTGGCGATGTCGGGCGTCAGCGTGCGCAGGTCCATCGCGATGATCTTGAGGCCACGGCGCTCGATGCGGCTGATGACCTCCCCGATGATGTTGCGGCGAACGCCATCGGGTTTGATCAGGACAAGGGTGCGCTCCACGGTACTTCTCTCCTCGGCTGATAGCTGATGATCGGCGGGGACTCGGCAGGAGGACACCGCGCCCGAAACAGGGGGAAGAGCTGCGACGACCGCCGACCCGGCCATCCGTAACCCTATCGCCTTACCAACCCTTTCCGAGGCGGAACGGCTGAGTGCGCAAGGGATTCGGAAGACGGGGCGCCGACAGCGGCCCGAGGGGAAGGTGGAGAGGTCGGCTCATCCCCCCGAATTCGGCGCGGAGTTCGCCTGCGCGTCGCTCTCGGCCGCTGCCGCGTAGGCCGCCTTCATGGCATCGGTACGCCGCCCGAGCATGACCCCCGCAATCCACAGCCCGACGAAGATAACGCCCAGCACCGCCAGTCCCGGGACGAGGAAACCGCTGGCCAGGAAGGCCGCCTGGAGCACCCAGGCGGCGTAGAAGCCCCAGCGGAAGCGCTGCAGCGCGGCGAGCACCAGCGCCGCGGCGGCCAGTCCGCCCCACACGCCGCCGGCCAGCGCCGGGGAGTACCCGCCGAGCTGGATGGCCACCGGGATGGCCAGGCCGATGACGATGACCTCGAAGGCGAGCACGACCGCGCAGATCGTCCGCATGGTTAGCGCTCCCCCTTCATGAGGTGGAGGGCGTCCCCGGCGGTGACGACCGAGCCGCTGATCAGGACACCGGTGCCGCCGAACTCGCCGGTCTCCTCGGCCAGGGTGACGCCCAGGTCGATGGCGTGGTCGAGCCGCGGGGACACGTGCACCCGCTCGGCGCCGAAGATCGGCTCCGCGATGTTGCGGAGTCCCTCGGGGCTGAGGCTGCGCGGCGAGGAGTTTCGGGTGACCACAACCTGGGAGAGAAGGGGTTCGAGCGGCTCCAGGATGCCCTCGACATCCTTGTCCTCCATGATCGCGACGACCCCCACGAGGCGGGTGAACCCGAAGGCCTCCTGCAGCGTCTCCGCCGACGCCGCCATGCCCGCCGGGTTGTGCGCGGCGTCCACCAGCACGGTGGGGCTGGTCCGCACGACCTCCAGGCGGCCCGGCGACTCCACCCCGGACAGCGCGGTCGACACGAGCTCCGGGTCCAGCCGCTCGTCGCCCTCGGCGGGGGCGGCGAACGCCTCGACGGCCGCGATGGCCACGGCCGCGTTCCCGGCCTGGTAGCCGCCGAACAGCGGCAGGAAGATCCCCTCGTAGCCGCCGCGCAGCCCCTTGATCGAGAGCTGCTGGCCGCCTACCGCGACCTCGCGCTGCACGACGCCGAACTCCAGCCCCTCACGGGCCACATGGGCGCCGGTCTCCGCGGCGTGCCGCAGCAGCACCTCGGCGGCCGGAAGCTGCTGCTGGGCCAGAACGGCGACCGAGCCGGGCTTGATGATCCCGGCCTTCTCCTCGGCGATGCCCTCGACGGTGTCGGGCAGGAACTCGGTGTGGTCGATGGCGATGGGGGTGACCACGGCGACGTCGGCGTCCACCACGTTGGTGGCGTCCCAGCTGCCGCCCATGCCGACCTCGACGACGGCCACGTCCACCGGGGTGTCCGCGAACACGGCGTAGGCCATGGCGGTGAGCACCTCGAAGAACGACAGCGGCACGTCGGAGTCGGCGTCGACCATGTCGACGTAGGGCCGGATGTCGTCGTAGGCGGCGACGAACTGCTCCTCGGAGATGGGCTCGCCGTCGATGACGATCCGCTCGCGCATGGTGCGCAGGTGCGGGCTGGTGTAGCGGCCGACGCGCAGCTGGCGCTCACGCAGGAGCGCGTCGATCATCCGCGCGGTGGACGTCTTGCCGTTCGTCCCCGTCAGGTGGATGGTGCGGTAGGCGCGCTGCGGTTCGCCGAGCAGGTCGAGAAGGGCTCGGATGCGGTCGGTCGACGGCTCGATGTCGGTCTCGACGCGCCGAGCGGTGATCTCGGCCATGACCTGGGTGTAGCGCTCGTCGGCGCCCTTGCTACTCACGACGGGAGATGGATCGGGGTCTGCACGTCCCTCAGCCTACTCATTCACGTGGCCGGACACGCACACCACGCGAGCGAGGTGCGTGAGCGCGGCACGAACACAGCCGCGCTGGTCGGCGCTGGCCGAACGGGAGTCGGCCCGGCCGCGCGGGTGTTGTATTACTAAGGGCATGCCGAGCTTCGAGACCTTCTTCTCCGAATGGCGCCTCAAGCGCCAGGGCTACCACCGCAGCCTGTCCCGCGCCCTGGACCTGCGGCGTGAGCTGGACATCTCCGAACCCCCCGTGCTGGGGGTCGTGGGGTCCAAGGGGAAGGGGACGACCGCCACCTACGCGTCGGCCTGCCTGGCCGCCGCGGGGCTGAACGTGGTAACGGTCACGGGCCCGAGCTTCCGCAGCCACCGGGAGCGTGTCCGCTTCAACGGCGTGGCGATCGACGAGGCCGCACTGGACGAGATCGCCCAGCGCATCGAGAAGGCCCGGGAGCGCCTGGGGCCGCCGTCGGAGGACGGCTACCTCTCCCCCAACGCGCTGTTCATGACCGCCGGTCTGCTGGAGGCGGAGCGCCGCGGCGCCGATGTCTGCGTTGTCGAGGCGGGGATCGGCGGGCACCGCGACGAGCTGCGGTTGCTGGAGCCGCGGGTGGTGGCGATGGCGAAGGTCTTCGCCGAACACGTGGGGCTGCTGGGGGACACGGTGGCCGAGATCGCGTGGGAGAAGGCGCGCGTGGCCGGGGAGCGGACCGAGGGGTTCGTCCGGCTGGCACAGACCGAGGAGGTGGCCGAGGTCGTGGACCGCGCCGTGGCCGAGGTGACGTCGGGGCGGGTGCGGCCCGACGTGGTGCGGCCCGGGTCGGGTCAGGGTCCCGCGCCGGAGGTGCTCCCGCCTGGTCTGTCGGCGGCGTCGGCGGAGCTGGGCTGTGCGGCCGCGGAGCGGATGCTGGCGGTCCTGGGCCAGGAACCGGCCTCCCCTGAGCGGCTGCACGGGGTGCTGTCCTCACTGCGGCTGCCCGCGCGGCTCTCCCGGCACACGGTCGGCGGCACCGAGCTGCTCATCGACTCGGCGATCAACCGCACCGGTATCCAGGTGGCGCTGGAGCACGCGCGGCGGGTGTGGCCGCGCGTCGACCACGCGCTGATCTGCTTCCCGGACCACAAGGACGTCGACGGTGCGATCGCGGAGCTCGGGTCCATCCCGGTGACGTTCGCCCGGCTGCCCGAAGAGCACCTGCGCTTCGAGCACGACCGTCCGGCCGCGTGGAACGTCATCGAGGCCGCGGCGCTGACCCAGGCCGACATCACCGCCCTCGGTGAGCACGTGCTGGTGCTGGGCACGGTGTACTTCACCGGCCGCGTGCTGGACGTCATCGACGCCGAGACCGAGCGGCTGTTCTCCGCCTGACCTCTCCCGTCCAGCGGCGGCACCCGCGAATCAGCGGGCGGGCGCCGCGCCGATGGCCGGACACACGGTGGCCCGCGGTCCTCTCGGGATCGCGGGCCACCGGCCTGTCAGCGCTCGTGCGGGATCACGAGGTCCCCGCCAGGCGTGTGCTCGCTATCTAGCGGCCGGGCTTGTAGCGCGGCTGGCTCTGCGGGTTGAACTCCTCGTAGGTGACCTTCTCGGCCGGCTTGAGCCGCCGGTCGTCGACCTTGAGGACGTCGAACCCTCGGGCGATCTCGTTGGAGTAGATGTAGCCATTGTAGTAGTACGCCGACCAGCTGCCGCCGCTCACGAGCCGGTCCTCGTTGACGGGGCCGCGGTCGAAGTAGCCGATCTCCTTGGGGTCGCTCGGGTCGTTGAAGTCGATGATGGAGACGCCGCCCTGGTACCAGGCCTGTACGAAGAAGTTCTGGCCCGGGACCGGGATCAGCGAGCCGTTGTGCGCCACGCAGTTCTCGGCGTTGGTCTGGTGGCGCGGCAGCTTGTAGTAGCCCTCGAAGTCGAGCTTGCCGCCCTTGAGGGAGTAGATCGCGTCGGCACCGCGCTGGGGGCCGATGCGCTCGTTGCACGTGGCGGCACCGCCACCGCCGAGCTCGTCGTGGAACAGGACGGTCGTGGCGTCGTTGGTGAAGGTCGCCGAGTGCCAGAACGCGAAGTTCTCGTCCCGCACGCGCTCGGTCACCACCGGGTTCACCGGGTCGCTGATGTCCATGAGGATGCCGTCGCCCATGCAGGCACCGGCGGCGATGTCCTTCGACGGGTAGCTGGTGAGGTCGTGGCAGCCTTCGGTCGGCCGCAGCAGGCCGGGCTGGTCGTGGTTGCCGCCGTCCGGGAAGAGCACCGGCTCGTTCACGATCGCCGCCGAGGCCGGGTCGTTCTTGTCGACCTCGATGATCGTGATCTTGTCGTGCGGCGTCTGGCAGTTGGGGTACCGGTCGGAGGGCGCGTAGGAGGACACGTAGATGTAGTCCGTCTCGCCGTCCTTGCCCGGCACCAGCGTGTTGGTGTGCGAGCCGCAGTCGGTCCGCACGGCCGAAACGTACTTCGGCGCCGACTTGTCAGAGATGTCGAAGATCCGCATGCCCTCGAAGGCGTTGGGGTCCGCCGGGGAGCTCTGCGCCGCGCCGCACTCCTCACCCGCCCGCGGGTAGTCGACGGAGAAATACAGCAGGTCACCGCTGACGGTGACGTCGCCCTGGCCCCCTTCGCACAGCACGGTGCTGACGATCTTCGGGGATTCGGGGGTGGAAATGTCGTAGATGACGAAGCCGTCGTAGTTTCCGGAGATCGCGTAGTCGCCGGTGAACGCGAGGTCGGAGTTGGTGTTGTCCACCGGTGAGGGTTTGGGGAAATTCGCCACGTGGGTGACGTTGTCGCTGGTCTCGACGTCGTCAGCGCTGGAGCCGTCCAGGGCCGCGGCGGGCGCGGCTACCGCCCCCAGGACCAGGGACGCGGCTCCGGCGAAGGTGAGAAGGGTGCGTCTGGCTTGTGACCGAACGGGTCTTCTCGGGGATGGCGTGGGGGATGTGGGCATCTGGACTCCTTTATTCCGATGCACGCCGAAACATCAGAAAACTACATACTCTTCCGGCTTGTTGTACAGAGTTGCCGCATCCCAAGATGAAGTCTGGACAATTTGCCACCCATCGCCCGAGATACGATCACACACCCGTTACCTGGGGCGAACCATCGGGATACTGGACAAATCACACATCGGACGAGTAGAAACTCCGGGGACGGCCGGTGCGGCCGCGCAAGGTTGCTCGATATCGATCAGGGCCGCGCGTCATCGGGCCCGAACCGGAAGGAGCCGTCCGTGCGGCGTTGGATGCTGGCGGCGGGTGCCGCCCTGGTGCTCGCGGGAGCGGCGGCCTGCTCCGGATCCGGGGAGGAGGGCGCGGACGGCCCGCCCGCCCTGGACCCCGGCGCCCCCGGCGATTCGCCCACCCCCGCCTCTGAGGAGCGGTTGGCGAACGCCGCCAAGGAGACCGGACACAACAAGGCCGACGTCGACTTCATGCTGCAGATGATCGAACACCACAGCCAGGCCCTGGAAATGTCCGACCTCGCCGAGGAGCGGGCCGAGGGCGAGGCGATCACGAAGATCGCCGACCGCATCGCCGCCGCCCAGAGCGCGGAGATCGAGTTCATGGAGGGCTGGCTGGAGGAGCACGTCTACGCGCCCGCCCGCGAGAACTCCAACCACCAGAACTACTGCGGCCTCAACAAGGACGAGGAGGACGGCGGGGGCTCCCACCACAGGGGAGACGTCACCTGCCCCACGAACCTCGACCACTCCCAGATGCCCGGCATGGCCACCGAGAAGCAGATGGACGACCTGAGCAAGGCCACGGGCACGGAGTTCGACGAGCTCTTCGCCGAGCTGATGATCGCCCACCACCAGGGCGGCGTCGACATGGCCGAGGACATCAGCATCGATGGCAAGAACACGGCCATCCTGAAGTTCGCCGGTGACGTCATCGCCGAGCAGAACGCCGAGATCAAGCGGATGCGCGAGGCCGTCGACTAGCGTCGGCGCCGCCGTTCCCGAAACACGTGACGGCCGCCGGTGGAACCGGCGGCCGTCAGTACGCGCGTGGTCGGCGGCTCGGACGCCCTAGGCGCTCTTCTCCTCGCGCTCCGGGCCGGCCTCGGTGCGGGGGACGATGGTGGGGTTGACGTGCTCCAGGACGGCCTCGCGGGTGATGATCACCTGGCCGACGTCCTCGCGGCTGGGCACCTCGTACATCACCGAGAGCAGGACCTCCTCGATGATGGCGCGCAGGCCGCGGGCGCCGGTGCCGCGGATGATGCCCTGCTCGGCGATGGCGTCCAGGGCGTCGTCGGTGAACTCCAGCTCGACGTTGTCCAGCTCGAACAGCCGCTGGTACTGCTTGACCAGGGCGTTGCGCGGCTCGGTGAGGATGCGGATGAGCGCGGCGCGGTCGAGGTTGTGCACGCTGGTGATGACCGGCAGTCGGCCCACGAACTCCGGGATCATCCCGAACTTCAGCAGGTCCTCGGGCATGACCTCGGAGAACTGGTCCTCGGACTGCTCGATCTTGGGCCGGATCACGGCGTTGAAGCCCATGCCCTGGCGCCCGACCCGCGACTCGATGATCTTCTCCAGACCGGCGAACGCACCGCCGCAGATGAAGAGCACGTTCGTGGTGTCGATCTGGATGAACTCCTGGTGCGGGTGCTTGCGCCCGCCCTGCGGCGGCACGCTCGCGGTGGTGCCCTCCAGGATCTTCAGCAGCGCCTGCTGCACGCCCTCGCCGGAGACGTCGCGGGTGATCGACGGGTTCTCGCTCTTGCGGGCGACCTTGTCGACCTCGTCGATGTAGATGATCCCGGTCTCGGCCTTCTTGACGTCGTAGTCGGCCGCCTGGATCAGCTTGAGCAGGATGTTCTCGACGTCTTCGCCGACGTACCCGGCCTCGGTGAGGGCGGTGGCGTCGGCGATCGCGAAGGGGACGTTGAGGATCTTGGCCAGGGTTTGGGCCAGCAGGGTCTTGCCGGATCCGGTGGGACCCAGGAGCAGGATGTTGGACTTGGCGATCTCTACGTCCTCCTCGCGAGGGCGGTCACCCTCGGAACGGACGCGTTTGTAATGGTTGTAGACCGCGACTGACAGCGCCTTCTTCGCCTGTTCCTGCCCGATGACATACGAATCGAGGAACTCGTAGATCTCCCGCGGCTTGGGAAGGCTGTCCCAGGTGAGCTCGGTGGCGTCGGCGAGTTCCTCTTCGATGATCTCATTGCACAGATCAATGCATTCATCGCAGATGTAGACGCCGGGGCCGGCAATGAGCTTCTTCACCTGCTTCTGGCTCTTGCCACAGAACGAGCACTTCAGCAGGTCTCCACCGTCGCCGATGCGTGCCACCCAGCTTCTCCTTAAAACGTAGGCCGCCCCGCCATCTCCTCCGCCCGCAATGCGGCGGACCGCGTCTCGCGCTCCCGGCGCATCCCACGCGGATGGCGTGCCCTGTAGTAAAGCAAGCTACCGCTATTGCAGGATATGCGCTCCCGGCGGAGTGATGGTCAGGACGATCTGTGCGTCGCTCTTGTCGAGACTAGGCGAAGAAGTGGACCGGCTTCACCACACGGTGCCCGAGCAGTGTCGGATTCACCGGTCCACATCGACGTTCAACGCCCGTGGGTCGACCCTACTTCAGGGAGGTCTTGCGGTACGGGAGCACGAAGTCGACGATCCCGTACTCCTTGGCTTCCTCCGCCGTGAGGATCTTGTCGCGTTCGATGTCGCGGGAGACCTGCTCCTGGGTACGGTCGGTGTGCTTGGCCAGGGTGTTCTCCAGCTGCTCACGGATCCGCATGATCTCGTTGGCCTGGATCTCGATGTCGCTGGCCGGGCCGAACGTGCCCTCGGTCGCGGGCTGGTGGATCAGGATCCGCGCGTTGGGCAGGCACCCCCGCTTGCCCTTGGTGCCGCCGGCGAGCAGCACGGCGGCGGCCGACGCGGCCTGGCCGATACACACCGTCTGCACGTCGGGGCGGACGAACTGCATGGTGTCGTAGATGGCCATCAGCGCCGTGAACGACCCGCCCGGCGAGTTGATGTACATCTGGATGTCGCGCTCGCCGTCGATCTGCTCGAGGGTGAGCAGCTGCGCCATGATGTCGTTGGCGGAGGTGTCGTCGATCTGCACCCCGACGAAGATGATCCGCTCCTCAAAGAGCTTGTTGTACGGATTCATCTCCTTGACGCCGTACGACGTGCGCTCGACGTACGACGGCAGCACGTAGCGGCTCTGCGGACCCGCCGGCGCCATGCCGCCGGCCGGGCTGAGGTTGTACTCGCTCATGTTCGGGCCTTCCCAAAAGCGCCTATCCACGGACTGGACTCACCGATCAACGGGCCTGCGTACCGGTCACGTCGAGGGTGCCCTCGAGCACCTCGTCGATGAAGC
Source organism: Nocardiopsis gilva YIM 90087 (assembly GCF_002263495.1). Taxonomy (NCBI): domain Bacteria; kingdom Bacillati; phylum Actinomycetota; class Actinomycetes; order Streptosporangiales; family Nocardiopsidaceae; genus Nocardiopsis; species Nocardiopsis gilva. The sequence goes on from NZ_CP022753.1 coordinate 4,532,002, forward strand.
CGTACTCCTTGGCCTCCTGGGCGGTGAACCAGCGGTCCCGGTCGGCGTCCTTCTCGATCTGCTCCTGGGTCTGCCCGGTGTGCAGCGAGATGCGCTCCAGGAACATCTTCTTGATGTAGAGAAGCTGGTCGGCCAGGATCCGGATGTCGGAGGCGGTCCCTCCGATACCCCCGGACGGCTGGTGCATCATGACGCGGGTGTGCGGCAGCGCGTAGCGCTTGCCGGTGGTACCCGCGCAAAGCAGCATCTGGCCCATCGATGCGGCCATCCCCATGCCCACGGTGCGGACATCGTTGGGGATGTACTGCATGACGTCGTAAATAGCCATGCCGGCGTAAACCGAACCACCCGGTGAATTGATGTAAAGCGTGATGTCCCTGTGCCGGTCCTCGGCGGACAGCAGTAGCAGCTCACCCACGATGCGGTTCGCGATCTCGTCGTCGACCTGCTGGCCGAGGAAGACGATGCGCTCACGCAGCAGGCGCTGGGACGTCTGCTCGAAGATCGGGGGAAGCGGCGACTCGGGCGTACGGGCGTCGATTCGCATGGACTCATTGAAGGTCGGCGGCACTCTCGTCACCTGCTCCGGATTCGAAACGGTTGCGACGCTTGCGACACTAACGCGGTTCGGACGCGTGCTCGCACGGATCGCTTTCCTGTTCGCTTTGAGCGCAGGTCGCATCCCCGCCACCTTGGGCTTTGCAGCCCTAAGCGAACGAGCCCCGCGCCCGCCCCTCACGGGGGTGGGAGCGGGGCTCGCCCATGACCACTGGCGCGGGCGCGGCCGATGGCCGGCCCGTCGCCGCCGGGTCAGGAGGTGACGACCTGCGCTGTGGCCTACTCCGCGTCCTTGTCGGCGTCGGCCGCGGGGGCCTCGGCCTCAGCGGAGTCCGCAGCGGTCTCCTCGGACTCCTCGGACTCCTCGGTCTCGTCGGCCTTGCTCTCCTGCTCGACCACGTTGCCGGACTCGTCGGTGATCTTGGCCTTCTCCAGGACCAGGTCCATGGCCTTGGCGCGGACCACCTCGGTGTAGGCGACGCGGATCTGGTTGGACTCGACCAGGTGCTGGGCCAGCTGGTCCGGGGAGACGCCCATGCGCTGGGCCTGCTCCACGACGTACTGGCTGAGCTCGTTGTTGTCGGCGGAGAGCTCCTCCTGCAGCGCGAGCTGGTCGAGGATGAACCCGGCCTTCACGGCGGAGGTGGCGCCCTTGGTCAGCTCCTCCTCGAACTCCTCCTCGCTCTGCTCCTGGGACTCGAGGTAGGACTCCTTGGTCAGACCGCTCTGCTCGAGCTGCGCCTCCAGGCTCTCGCGGCGGCGCTTGACCTCGTCCTCGATGACGGCGTCGGGCAGCGGGATGTCGATCGAGTCGACCAGCTTCTCCAGGGCGCGGTCGCGGCCCTGGGACAGCTGCTGCAGGCGGCGCGTCTGCTCCAGGCGGGAGCGGACGTCGCCGCGCAGCTCCTCGATGGTGTCGAACTCGCTCGCCAGCTGGGCGAACTCGTCGTCGAGCTCGGGGAGCTCCTTGACCTTGATGCTGTGCACGGTGACGGTGACTTCGGCGTCCTTGCCCTCGTACTCGCCGCCGACCAGCTTGGTCGCGAAGGTCGTGGACTCGCCCTCGGACAGGCCCTGGATGGCGTCGTCGAGGCCGTCCAGCATGGTGTTGGTGCCGACCTCGTAGGACAGGCCGCTGGCCTGGACGTCGTCGAGCTTCTCGCCGTCGATGGCGGCGGACAGGTCGATGGAGACGTGGTCGCCGGACTCGGCCGGGCGGTCCGCACCGACGAGGGTGGAGAAGCGCTCACGCAGGTTCGACAGCTGGTCCTCGACCTGCTCGTCGGTGACCGTGGCGTCGTCGACGGTCACCTCGATGCCCTCGTAGTCGGTCACCTCGAACTTCGGCCGGATGTCGACCTCGGCGGTGAAGGCGATCTCCTCGTTGTCCTCCAGCTTGGTGACCTCCACGTCGGGCTGGCCGAGCGCGAAGATCTCCTCCTTCTGGATGGCCTCGTTGTAGAGCTCGGGAACGGCGTGGTTCACCGCTTCGCTGATCACCGCTCCGCGCCCGACGTAGCGGTCGATCAGCCGGGCGGGCGCCTTACCCGGGCGGAAGCCCTTGATCCGGACCTGCTTGGCGAGCGACTTGTAAGTCACGTCGAAGGCATGCTCGAGTTCCTCGAAGGGAACCTCGATGGTCAGCTTGACCCGGGTCGGGCTGAGCTCCTCGACATCGGTCTTCACGGGGCGGTACTCCTAGATTTCCGGCTTGTTTTCCGGGACGACCCGGCTCGAACAGGCACGCTGTCGTGCGGCCACTGGGACCATCCCCGTGCGGACGGGGAGCTGGACTCCACATGATGCCTTCCGGCCACGGTACGGCATACGCCGACGACCGTGGGCTGCGAAGGCGAGCAGTGGGACCTGCCGAGAGGCGGGGTCTTATTCGCGGTTCTTTCTGCTGATCACGCCAAGTCTAGGGCAGGCGCGCAGGAGCTGACGGCAGCCGGACGGACGCGTCCGACGTGCCGTGAGCCGCATTTCGTCGGGGTGGCGGGATTCGAACCCGCGGCCTCATGCTCCCAAAGCATGCGCGCTAACCAAGCTGCGCTACACCCCGTTGACTCATGCCCGTACCCATCGAATGTGTACAAGCAGCCCCACAGAGACGGTAATGTTGTCCCCGTCGGCTCCACGAGTCTAGAGGAAACTCTGACGAGCTGACGCCATGCGGGCGTAGTTCAATGGTAGAACTCCAGCCTTCCAAGCTGGCCGTGCGGGTTCGATTCCCGTCGCCCGCTCCACGTGGCCCAGGGCCAGGGAGCCGGAGGTCTCCGGCTCCCTGGCCCTGGTGCGTTTCACAGCCCTTACGCAGGGGGCCTTCCGCGGAATATTCGCGGCCGCGGGGTACGTTGTCGATGCGGGCGCCGTCGGCACGGCGGCCCAGAAGGTCGTTCGCGCCGGTTGCGAAAGTTGAGTCGATGTCGAGTCCCGATCCGCTGTTCGTGCGTGTGCCCGGACTGGTGTCGCGGTGGTTCTCCGATCCCGTCGTCGAGGTGTCGCCCGCCGTGGTGACCGGCGTCTTCGATGTTCTGCACGTCGGGCACGTGCGTTTTCTCTCGGCCATCCGCGACCGCGGCCTGCCCCTCGTGGTGGGTGTCGAGGACGACGAGCGCGTGCGCGCGTGGAAGGGGCGGGGACGACCGGTGAACCCGGATGTCGAGCGCGCCGAGATGCTCGACGCCCTCGCGTGTGTCGAAGGTGTGTTCATCATCTCCGGCCCGCCCGAGACCGCCGACTGGGAAAGCTACGCCGATCTGCTGCGCCCGCTGAGCCCGGCCGCGCTGGCGTTCACCGCCGGGGACACCTACGCCGAGGCCAAGCGGCGCGGAGCCGCGGCCCTGGGCGCCGAGGCGTGGGAGCTGCCGCTGACGCCGGGGCGGTCCACGACGGCCGCGCTCGGCCGCCTGGCGCGCTCGCTGTAGTCGCGCCCGCCATGCGGGGGAAGCAGCCGGGATCCGCCGGTGTTAGGGCGGATGCGGTGGATACGTCCTGGTGAGTGAGGGCTCCTCTCCCCCGCTGAGCGGGAACCGCGAAACGGGAGTGGACGAGCGCAGTCGCGGGACACGATCCGCCCCGCACCCCGGCCGGCGACGGCGTCGACGGGTTCCGCAGACGGAAGGTGGAGAGCACAGATGATGACGGGTGGCCCGCCTCTGTACCGGACGTTGGTCAACGACGGCAGCGCCACGAGGAGCCAGCTTCCCCCGGGCATCGTCCGCCGGATCGTCTCCTACGCCCGGCCGCACTGGCGCACGATCCTGTTCTTCCTGATCACCACCTCGTTCGGCGCGGCGATCGTGGTCGCCAACCCCCTGCTGCTCAAGGCGATCATCGACCGCGGTGTCGCGCATGGGAACTCCGGGCTCGTCACCTGGCTGGCGCTGGCCGTCGGCGGACTGGCCCTGCTGGAGGCGGCGCTGAGTCTGACGTCGCGGTGGCTGTCGTCGCGCATCGGCGAGGGCGTCATCTACATGCTGCGCACGCAGGTCTTCACGCACGTACAGCGGATGCCGCTGGCGTTCTTCACCCGCACGCAGACCGGGTCGCTGATCAGTCGGCTGAACACCGATGTGGTGGGCGCGCAGCGCGCCATCACCTCGGTGCTGCAGTCAGTGGTGTCGAACCTGATCAGCACGGTCGCCGTCATCACCACGATGCTCCTGCTCTCCTGGCAGATCACGCTGCTCGCTCTGCTGCTCATCCCCCTGTTCGTGCTGCCGGCCAAGCTCATCGGGCGCCGGGTCGCGGGGGTCTCCCGGGACGGTATGGACCTGAACGCCGAGATGAGCTCGCTGATGACCGAGCGCTTCAACGTCGGCGGCGCGATGCTGGTCAAGCTGTACGGCCGCCCCGAGGAGGAGTCCGCCGGGTTCGCCGAGCGTGCCGGGCGGGTGCGCGACATCGGGGTCACCCAGGCGGTGTTCGCGGGTCTGCTGTTCACCCTGCTCGGACTGATCACCGCGCTGGCCACGGCCGTGGTCTACGGGTTCGGCGGCAACCTGGTCATCGACGGCGCGTTCGAGTTGGGCACGCTGGTGGCCCTGACGACCCTGCTGGCGCGCCTCTACGCCCCGGTCACGGCGCTGTCGAACGTCCACGTGGAGGTCATGACCGCGCTGGTCAGCTTCGACCGGGTCTTCGAGATCATCGACCTCAAACCGATGATCTCGGAGCACCACGACGCCGTCGACCTGCCCCTGGGGCGGCTGGCCGTGCAGTTCGACGGCGTGTCGTTCCGCTACCCCGGGGCCGAGGAGTCCTCCCTGGCGTCGCTGGAGCTCACGCCGCAGGCCGAGACCCTGGAGGACACCCAGGTGCTCAGCGACGTCTCCTTCACCGCCGAACCGGGGCAGCTGGTCGCGCTGGTCGGCCCGTCGGGCGCCGGTAAGACGACCCTGACCCACCTGGTCGCGCGACTGTACGACCCGACGCAGGGAGCGGTGCGCATCGGCGGGGTGGACCTGCGCGAGGCCACGACGAGGTCGCTGCGCGAGGCCGTCGGCGTGGTCACCCAGGACGCCCAGCTCTTCCACGACACCGTGGGCCGCAACCTGCGCTACGCGCGCCCGGAGGCCACCGATGAGGAGCTGGTCGAGGCGATGCGCGCGGCCCAGCTCGGCCGGCTGCTGGAGACGCTGCCCGATGGGCTGGACACGATGGTGGGCGACCGCGGGTATCGGCTCTCGGGCGGTGAGAAGCAGCGGCTGGCCATCGCGCGGCTGCTGCTGAAGGCCCCGTCGGTGGTGGTGCTGGACGAGGCCACCGCGCACCTGGACTCGGAGTCCGAGGCGGCGGTGCAGCAGGCGCTGCAGACCGCGCTGACCGGTCGGACCTCGCTGGTGATCGCGCACCGCCTGGCGACGGTCCGCGAGGCCGACCAGATCCTGGTGCTGGAGGACGGCCGGATCCTGGAGCGCGGCACGCACGATCAGCTGCTGGCCAATGGCGGCCTGTACACGGCGCTGTACCGCACCCAGTTCGCCTCCCAGGAGAAGTCCCGCGCCTAAGCGACGCCCGCCCCCCGTGCCGCCCCGAGTGTGGCCACTATCGGCCGATTGCCGTCGGCTCGGCCTCGCCTGCCCGCCCTCTCCCCCGCGTCGGATCGGGCCGTGCGCCCGCCCCGCACTGGCCTCCGAGATGCAGATCACGCATTAGTGCGTTTTGAGAAAAATTGCAGTTGGTGCAAAAATAGCTCTGGAGATGAGGGAGGTGACGGCGATGGGGCTCCGCGAGCGCAAGAAGCGCGCGACCCGCCGGGCATTGCAGCGCGCGGCGGTCCAGTTGGCGATCGAGCGCGGCCTGGAGCACGTCACCGTGGACGACATCGCCGCTGCCGCCGACGTCTCCACCCGCACGTTCTTCAACTATTTCTCCGGCAAGGAGGACGCGCTCATCGGCGATGGGCCGCCCACCCCCGGAGAGGAGGCGCGGCGGGTGTTCGTCGACGGGGGGCCCACCGGTGACCTGGTCGACGACCTCAAGGTCTTCCTCCTCGCGCCGATCATCGACGACGAGGAGGCCCTGCCCCTGCTCGAAGACCTGCGGCAGCGCAAACGCCTCATCGAGCTGGAACCCCAGCTCATCCCCCGTGTCATGGCCACGTTCCACGCGATGGAGCAGGTCGTGGCCGAGGCCGTCGCCGCCCGTCTGGGCGACGCCGCCGACGATCTGCGACCGCAGCTCCTCTCGACCGTGGCGGCGGCCGCGATCCGCTTCACGATGAAGCGGACCACCTGGTCCGGCCAGGAGGGCCCGGAGAACATCCGAGCGATGTCCGACGAGGTCTTCGACGTCCTGCGGCGTGCCTTGGCCCGCGAGGACCGCTGAAGACGCACATTGGAGGGCGGCGACTCCCCCCAGTCCACCCACCCCAGGACCCCCCACCCACCGCACCACCCGATCCACCCGCAGACCACCGGGGCGACCACGCACCGGTTCCACACATGTCCGGTCCTGCCTTACGCACGAGCGCGCCCTCGGCGAAGGAACCGACTGGGGAAGCGAGCACCACTTCGATGACATCGACACCCGCGGCTCAACAGCCGCCCGATCCAACGGCACCGGCGGCGGACGCGTCCACCGGTCCGTTCACCAAGAAGCAGATCCGCTGGGTCTTCCTGGGCGTCATGCTGACGATGCTGCTGGGCGCCCTGGACCAGACCATCGTCTCCACCGCCCTGCCCACCATCGTGGGCGAGCTCAACGGGCTGGAGCACCTGTCCTGGGTCATCACCGCCTACATGCTGGCCGCCACGATCGGGCTGCCGATCTACGGCAAGGCGGGCGACCTGTTCGGGCGCAAGGTCGTCTTCCAGTTCGCCATCATCGTGTTCCTGGTCGGATCGGTCCTGTGCGGCGTGGCCCAGGACATGAACCAGCTCATCCTGTTCCGCGCGCTGCAGGGCATCGGCGGCGGCGGGCTGATGATCAGCGCTCAGTCGATCATCGCCGAGGTCGTCTCCGCGCGGGAGCGCGGCCGCTACATGGGCGCCATCGGCGGCGTGTTCGGGTTCTCCTCCATCGCCGGTCCGCTGCTCGGCGGGCTGTTCACCGACCAGCTCGACTGGCGCTGGATCTTCTACATCAACCTGCCGCTGGGCGCCCTAGCGCTCATCGTCACCTCGGTCGTGCTCCAGCTGCCGCGCCGCGTCGGCCCCAAACCCAAGCTCGACTACCTGGGCACGCTGCTCCTCGCGGCGGCCAGCGTCTGCGTCGTGCTGTTCACCAGCTGGGGCGGCAGCACCTACGACTGGGACAGCCCGCAGATCATCGGGCTGGGCGTCGGCGCCGTGGTCGCCGCGGTCCTGTTCGTCGCCGCGGAGCGGCGCGCCGCCGAGCCGATCATCCCGCTGCGGCTGTTCCGCGACCGCGACTTCGTGCTGACCGCACTCATCGGTATCAGCGTCGGCATCGCGATGTTCTCCACGGTCTCCTACCTGCCCACCTTCCTGCAGATGGTGAACGGGGTCAGCGCGACCGTGTCGGGCCTGCTGATGATCCCCATGGTCGTCGGCATGCTGGTCGCCACCATCGGCAGCGGGCGGAGGATCGCCACCACGGGCAAGTACAGGATCTGGCCGATCATCGGCACCGGCGTGGTCATCGCGGGCCTGGTCCTGCTCGGCGGCATGGACGCGGACACGCCCTATGTGTACAACGCGAGCGGCATGCTGCTGCTCGGCCTGGGTGTGGGCATGGTGCTGCAGAACCTGGTGCTGATCGTGCAGAACACCGCGCCGCCGCAGGACCTGGGAACGGCGACGTCGGCCAACAACTACTTCCGGCAGATCGGCGCGTCGTTCGGCATCGCGGTCTTCGGGTCGATCTTCGTCGGCCGGTTGAACGACCGGATGGCGGACCTCCCGCCGCAGGCGGCCGGGAAACTGCCGACGCAGGGCGGTGAGGCGGGCATCAGCTCGATGACCCCCGACATGCTCCAGGGCCTCCCCGACCAGCTGCGCGAGTTCATCGTGCACGCGTTCGCCGGGGCGCTGGCGCCGATCTTCTACTACGCCGTCCCGGTCGCGGTCGTCGGGTTCGTGCTGTCGTTCTTCCTGACCGAGAAGCCGCTGTCGACGGAGGTCGGGACCTCGGGCGGCGGGAGCGGACCGGAGGCCGTGGCCGCCGACTGACGGAGCACGGCTCCAGCGGGGCGGATCACCGACCGGCGTGGGACGGGCCCACTGGGCACGCGGCTCGTCCCACGCCTCATGGCTACTACTTCTTGGCCTTCTTGTCGGCCTTCTTGGCCGTGGCGGACTTCTTCGCCTTCTTGGCCTTCTTCTTTTTCTTGTCCTTCTTGCCCCCGGGCCGCGCCTCGTCCTTGCGCTTGGCCCTGTCGGCGTCCGCGGCCTTCTTCTTGGCCTTCGCCTTCTTCCGAAGCTTGGACTTCTTCGGCTTCTTGGCGTTCTTGGAGGTCAGGTGGGGCTCCAGGGACTCCGGCACCGGCGCGATTCCGGGGCCGCCCTCGAAGATCCAGTCGTCGAGGTCGTCGATGAGCCGGTCCTCGGTGAACTCGCCGAGCCAGACCGGTCGGCCCCCTCCGGCACGTCCCTGGGCGGAGGGCTGTACGACCACCACGTTGGCCTTGAAGCAGATTCCGAGGCACTTGCTGACGCGGACCGGCACCTGGCGCCCCTCGTGGTCCTCAAGCCCGCTCAGACGCTCCAGCTGGCCCTTGTGATCGACACCCGGCCGCTTCTTCTTTGTGCCACAGCAGCACCCGCGGCACACCACGAGTTGGCACGGCTTCCCTGACGGGGACACCGCTGGTCGTACCTCCTGCATCGGGGGGGAATGCCCACTGAACTGTCCCACACCGTATCGTCGCAGCTCATAACATGTGCAATCGGGCACTGCCGGACAGCACACGGCACAGACCGCGGACAGCGGTGTGCCCCGGCCCGAAACGGACCGGGGCACGCGCGTGGCACAGCGGGGTCAGCGGTCGCGGTCGTCCCGCTTCTCGGCCTGTTCGTCGACGAAGTCCTTGCCCTTTTCGGCGGCCTTGTCGATCTTGTCGTCGTACTTGCCGCCGGTTTTCTTCTTGGCGGCTTCGGCAGCGGTGTCGACCCCCTTCGCGACCTTGTCGCGGTTCTGGCTCGCTGCCTTCTTGAGCTTGTCCATGGCGTCCTTGAGACCGGACATGCGCTCACCCCCTCGTTGGTCCGAGATCGGTGCTCGAAGGCACCGACGACGCCATACCCACCGCGCCTGGGGCCGAACCGCGCGGGCGGCGCCGCCCGGCGGCCGTTCAGGGTCACAGGCCGAGGATCATCTGGGCCACGGAGAAGTAGATGAGCAGCCCGGTGGCGTCCACCAGCGTCGTGACCAGCGGGGCCGAGACCACCGCGGGGTCCACCCCCACACGCCGCGCGATCAGCGGCATCGTGCTCCCGATGATCGCCGCCCAGGTACACACGGCGATGACCGAGATCGCCACCGCGACCGCGACCCCTCCAGGCACCACCAGCCAGCCGACGGTCAGCGCGATGAGGGCCAGCGCGGAGCCGAGCAGGAACCCGACCCGGCACTCCTTCCAGGCCACTCCGGGCAGGTCGCGGACGCGCACCTCGCCGACAGCCAGGGCGCGCACGATCGCGGTCGCCGACTGGGAGCCGACGTTGCCCCCGGTTCCGGTCAGCATGGGGATGAACAGGGCCAGCGCGGTCACCTGCGCCAGGGTCGCCTCGAAGTGGCTCAGGACGGTGACGGTGAGCGTGGAGGCGACGATGAGCAGCAGCAGCCACACCACCCGGGCACGCGCCAGGCGCGCCACCGTGACCGACACGTAGTGTCCGGCGACGGGGCTGGCCGCGGACTGGCGGGCGATGTCCTCGGAGTCGGCGGCCTCGATCAGCTCCAGGGCGTCGTCGAAGGTGAGCAGGCCGACGAAGCGCTCCTCGGAGTCGACCACCGGCATGGCGACGAGGTTGGCCTCCTGCATCAGACGCGCGGCGCCCTCCGCGGGCTCGGTGGCGCTCACACGCGGCACGAAGACGTCCACGATGTCCTTGACCAGGCTCTCGTCGTCGCTCACGACGAGGTCGCTGAGCTGCACCATCCCGGCCAGACGGCGCCCGTCGTCGACCACGGGCAAGACGTAGACGGTCTCGGCGTCGGCGCCCTTGGCCCGCACCACCTCCAGAGCGCGTCCCACGGTGAGGTCGCGGTGCAGGATGACCGTCTCCGGCGTCATGTACCGGCCGACCGACTCCTCGGGGTAGCCGAGCAGCGCGGCGGTCATCTTGCGCTCCGCCGTGCTGAGCCCTGCCAGCGCCCGGGTGGCGATCTTGGCCGGGGCCTCGCCGATGAGCCGCGCCCGGTCGTCGGGGTCCATCTCCTCCAGGAGCTCGTGGAACGCGGAGTCGCGCAGGCCGACCAGGATCTCCTGCTGGTGGACGGGGTCGAGCTCCTCGAAGACCTCCAGTTCCCGGTCCTTGTCGAGCAGCCGGAACGGCACGATCATGAAGCGGGCGTCCATCCGCTCCAGCTCGTCGGCGATCTCGTAGGGCGGATGCTCGGCCAACCAGAGTCGAATGCCGGTCAGGTCGTTTTCGGCGATCATCTCGATGAGGTCTTCGCCGATCTCGTCAGCCATGCTGAGCACCCCCTTGTCGTACCGCGACCCTGCCCCGGGCCGGACCGGCGCGTCCGTGCGACGCAGGGCACGGGGGGTGGGCGTGTGGGATACCCGAATGCGGCGCACCGCCGTGTGGACCCGGCCCCGTGGGCACACGGTCGCCCGAGCGTTCAAGCCATGCGGACGCTCGTGGAAGCCCAGGGATTAACCGAAACCCTACCGGTAGCGGGCTGCGGGGTGTGCCTCCGCCACCGCGGACCGGACGCACCGATCGGTGTGTCGATGGGGGAAGCGGGTCAGGACCGCCAGATCACCACGAGGGCGATGTCGTCGTTCTTGCCCTCGCTGAGCGTGTCCACAACCTCCTCAGCCCCGGTGCCGAAACCGGCGGCGACCAGGCGGCTCGACACGCCCAGCAGGCGTTCGACCCCCGAGTCGAGGTCCTCACCGGGGGTCTCGATGAGGCCGTCGGTGTAGAGCATGATGGCGTCGCCCGGCCGCAGCCGCCCCGCGACGGGTGCGTAGGTCATCCCCGGGATAACGCCGAGGACGACCCCCTTGGCCTCGGTGGCCGACCACGCACCGGTGCCGCGGTCGAACTGGACCGCGGGCGGGTGTCCGGCCGACGTGATGAGGTAGTCGCCGGTGACGAGGTCGAGGCTGAGGTGGACGGCGGTGACGAAGCCCTCGCCCAGTGCGGTGCGGGTCAGGTGATCGTTGCAGTGGGTGAGGAACTCGCTGCTGGGGACGGCACTGAGGAGGCCGCTGAACGCGCCCGAGAGCAGGAGGGCGCGCGTCCCGGCGTCCACGCCCTTGCCGGAGACGTCGACCACGGCGATCTCCAGCCGGTCGCCGTGGCGCATGGAGACGACGAAGTCGCCCCCGAACGAGGACCCGCCGGCTTGCCGGAGGATGGCGGTGGCGCCCCACGCCTTGGGCAGGTCGGGCAGCCGCCCCTGGTCGCGCAGGCGGTCGCGCAGCTCCAGCAGCATCTTCTCGCCGCTGAGCCCCTGCATCCCGAGCCGCTCGCGCACGCCCGACAGCAGATAGGCCAGTACGGCGGTGACCCCGATGGTCACCAGCAGCCCCGGCCCCACGTGCCCGAAGTCCAGGGCGAACCCGGTGAACAGCAGCACGGCGGCGACCACGACGAGGAGGAACGCCAGGCTCTTGCGCTTGAGGAGCAGGCCGCCGGCCAGCACGGTGAGGATCACCGCGCTCGGCGGGAACCATCCGGGCGGCCCCCAGACCGCGCCGACCCCGATGCCGACGGCGAGCGCCACCAGGGTGATGAGCACCAACCGGTAGCGGAACAGCACCTTGCGCCGGAGAAACGCGACCGCGCGCTGCCCCAGCGAACGAACCTGCCGTGCCACCCGGACCGACATGGGGATGGTCATCACGGGCGCGCGAACGGACGGGGAACCCGCGCGGGGGCGCCGACCGTGCGGCGGGCCCGCCGCGGCCCCGTCGAGTGGACGGTCCGATACCCGCCGCATGTCACTCCGGATCTCCAGGCAGAACTACGCATGTTCAAGTATGGCCGGAGAAGGACTCCGCCGTCAGGCGTCCACCGGGGCCGCCGTCGAATCGTTGAAAAATCGCCGACCCCGCCAATCATGAATCCTCAATGCGGCCGGTTCACAATCTACGGCGTATTCGCGGCGGATGCATCGAGGCAGCTCCGGGCGTGCGCCAGAGCGGGCACCACGGCGAAAAACCACTCGCCCGCCCATCGCCCCGGGTGATAGGGACAGGAAGCATGTCGCACTCTCGCTCTGAGGCTTCTCACCCCGCGTCGTCTTCCGCTTCTCCGGCCGGGTCGGACTGGCCCACCCGGGCCATCGCCCCCGACGAACTCCCGACGTTCCACCGCGTCCTCGGCGAGGCCATGCTCTTCGGTGACATCACCGAGACCAGGAGCGAGGCCTACGGCGGCATCATGGAGTTCGACCGCAGCCTGTGCGCCTTCGACGGCTCCCAGATGGTCGGCGCCAGCACCACCCACTCCCTGGAGATGACGCTGCCGGGCGGTCCGCGACCGGTCGCCGGCGTCTCCGCGGTCGGCGTGTGGCCCTCCCACCGGCGCCGTGGTGTCCTCAGCGCGATCATGCGCCGCCAGCTGGCCGACACCCGCGAGCGCGGCGAGAACGTGGCCGCCCTCTTCGCCAGCGAGGGGGCGATCTACGGGCGGTTCGGCTATGGCCCGGCCTCACGGGCGTACGCGGTCACCGTCCGCACCCACGAGGTGGACCTGCGCCCCGACATTCCGCGCGACCCCGCCCTGCGCCTGCGGCTGTCCACCCCCGGAGCGGCCGGCAAGGAACTGGCGACCGTGCACCGCACCGCCGCAGCCCAGCGGGTCGGGGAGTTCCAGCGCGACGAGCGCTGGTGGAAGGCGATCCTGGCGGACGAGCCCGAACGGCGCGGCGGTGCCAGCGCCTACCGGTGCGCGATCGCCGAGGACGACGCGGGCCCGCTCGGTTACGTCGTGTACCGCATCACCGGCCAGTGGACCGACCACGGCACGCCCGACGGGCGGATCGATGTCGCGGAACTCGTCGCGACGGCACCGGCGGCCTACGCCCTGCTCTGGGAGTACCTGCTCACCCGGGACCTGGTGACGACGGTCAGCGCCGAGCTGGTCGCGCCGGACGATCCGCTGCTGCACCTGGTGACCGACCCGCAGCGCATCCACCGGCAGGTGACCAACGGACTGTGGATCCGGCTGGTCGACGTGGCCGCCGCCCTGGAGCAGCGCTCCTACGCCGCACCGGTGGACGTCGTCCTGGAGGTGAGCGACGCCTCCGCCCCGTGGAACGCCGGACGGTGGCGGCTGACGGCGGACACCGAGGCCGCCCGGTGTACGGGGACCGACGCCGAACCCGACATCCGGCTGGACGTCTGCTGGCTCGGCGCCGCCTACCTCGGCGGGACCACCTTGGGGACCTACCGCACGGCCGGACTCATCACCGAGGAGACCCCGGGCGCCGTGGACCGTCTCGACACCGCGCTCAGCCGGTCCGAACAGCCGTTCTGCGGGGAGATCTTCTAGTATCCGCGCGCTGCGGGGGCTTTTCACCGGCGTCGGCGCGTATTACCGTCACGGGCAGGAGCGTGACCGGAAGAAACCTTCGAACCAGCTCGTGAAGCGGGGAGATCCGCACATGGCGCGTACGCACGTCACCCTGTCCGCCGCAATGCGGGCACGGGACGTGTCACGTCCGCGCCCGGATCACGACCCGCCTCCGGCGGAGGCACTCCCGGACCACGCGGACCCCGGCCCGGTCACGGGCGACGGGGGGCACGAGGGACCCGCGCACCGGCAGCGCCGCGGATCCTGCGAGCCGCCCGTCGGATCCCCGAAACCAGCGACCGGGCCGGACGGTCCTCCCACCCCATCGGCGTCCGAGCCCCTGCGCGTTCCTCCGGCGCCCGGACCGCGGAAACGCGGCCGCCGACGGCGCCGGTCGGGCCGTCGGCGGTGAACGACGCGGTCTTCGATCGGACGCCGCGCGGCACTGGCGGCCGGCGGCGTCGTTCCTACGGCAGCGGCGGCAGCTCGCCGGTCCGCTCGTACCCAGAGAGCATGGTGATGCGGCGGGTGTGGCGCTCTTCCCCGCTGTAGGGCGTGGCCAGGAAGAGCTCGACGAGGCGGGTGGCCTCGTCCTGCGAGTGCATCCGGGCGCCGATGCTGATCACATTGGCGTCATTGTGCTCGCGCGCCAGCGTGGCCGTGTCCTCACTCCAGGCCAGCGCGGCGCGGACGCCCGTGACCTTGTTCGCGGCGATCTGTTCGCCGTTGCCGGAGCCGCCGATGACGATGCCCAGGGAGCCCGGGTCGGCCGCGACGCCCTCGGCGGCGCGCAGCACGAACGGCGGGTAGTCGTCCACCGCGTCGTAGACGGCCGGGCCGGCGTCCACGACCTCGTGTCCCCGCTCTTTCAGCCAGGAGACGAGGTGCTCTTTGAGTTCGAAGCCTGCATGATCGGATCCAAGGTATACACGCACGGCACCAGTGTGGCAGGTCAGCGGGGTACACGTGCGCGCGGGAGGGGCCGAGCCGCCGCTCGGCGGCCGGGTCGCGTCGTAACGCACCGTGCCCGCCTTCCGTGAGCGGAAGGCGGGCACGGTGGAGTCCGCGGTCGCGGGACCTCGGCGCCGACGTCTGCGCCAGTGGCCGGGTCCCTAGAAGCCGACGCCGGTCGCCGCGTGGGCGATGCTCAGCCCCATCGCCGCGAACAGGGCCATCGACCCGATCGCGGTGATGTTCGCGATGACCATGAACTTGACGTCCTTGCCCAGCGGGCTGGCCTTGGACTCCTGGGGCTTGCTGCTCAATGTGCTTACCTCGGCTGCTGAAGGGCCTGACATTCCATACCAGATCTTGCCATATGCCGTGGTCAAACCGGACATGACCCTACGTCGGCCCCACTCCTGTCGCGCCTGTGCTCCGCGGCCTACAGCTGGATGGCCTTGACCTCGCAGAACTCCTCCAGGCCGTGGAGTCCCCACTCCCGTCCGACACCGGACCGCTTGTAGCCGCCGAAGGGCGCGCGCGGGTTGAAGCCGCCGCCGTTCACCTCGACCTGCCCGGCGCGCAGCCGCCGCGCGACCGCCAGCCCGCGCTCGGCGTCGGCGGCCCACACCGCGGCCGCGAGCCCGTAGTCGGTGTCGTTGGCGATCTGCACGGCCTCCTCCTCCGAGTCGTAGGGGATCAGCGCGAGGACCGGGCCGAAGATCTCCTCGCGGGCGATGCGCATGTCGTTGCGCACATCGGCGAAGATCGTCGGCCGCACGTAGTAGCCGCGCTCGATGCCCTCCGGGGGCTCGGCCCCACCGGTGACCAGCCGCGCGCCCTCCTGCACGCCGACCCTGATGTAGTCGCGGACACGCCTGCGCTGCGCCGCGGAGACCAGCGGCCCGAGCCGGGTGCCCGCGTCGAGGGGGTCGCCGGGGACGTACTTCTCGGTGGCCTCGGCCGCCAGCCGCACCGCCTCTTCGTAGCGGGAACGGGGGACGACCATGCGGGTGAGGGCGTCGCAGCTCTGCCCGCTGTTGCGCATGACGTCGGCGACGCCCCGCTTGACGGCGGCGCCCAGGTCGGCGTCGGGCAGGATCACGTTGGGGGACTTCCCGCCGAGTTCCAGCGCGACCTTCTTGACGGTCGCGGCGGCCAGCTCGCCCACCCGGGTCCCGGCGCGGGTGGATCCGGTGAAGGAGACCATGTCGATGCCGGGGTGGGCGGCGATCGCCTCCCCGACGACCGGGCCGGTGCCGGAGACGAGGTTGAACACGCCGGGCGGCAGTCCGGAGTCGTCGAACGCCTCGGCGAGGAAGGAGGCGCTGAGCGGGGCGACCTCGCTCGGCTTGAGCACGAGGGTGTTCCCGGCCAGCAGCGCGGGGACCACCTTGAGCACGACCTGGAGCAGGGGGTAGTTCCACGGGGTGATGGCGCCGACCACACCGATCGGTTCGCGGACGACCAGCGAGGTGCCGACCTTCTCTCCGGTGAAGTAGCGCTCGCCCACCTCGTCGGCGACGTCGAGGAAGGTCTCGAACATCACCAGCGGCACCCCGGTGTGCACGCGGGAGGCCAGCGTCAGCGGGGCGCCCAGGTCGGTCACGATGAGGGCGGCGAGGTCGTCGGCGCGCTTCTTGAGCAGGTCCAGGGCGCGGGCGAGGTGGGCGCGGCGCTCGGCGACGGGGAGTGCGGCCCAGGGGCCGAAGGCGTCGGTGGCCGCGGCCACGGCCTGGTCGACATCGGCGGGGTGCCCGGCCGGGACCGAGGCGATGACGTCTTCGGTCGCGGGGTTGACGACGTCGACGGACTCGGAGGAGGCCGATCCGGTCCAGGCGCCGTTGAGGTACAGGGATCGCATGCGATCCACCTTCCCCCAAAGGAGGCGGGTCATCCCCGCGGCGACACGGCGCCGCCCCGGGGATGGCCCGCGCCGTTCAGCCCCAGTGCGGCGGACGGTCCTCCAGCAGCCGGGCGGTGTCGTCGTCGGTGTCGGAGACATGCTCGCCCCACCCGGGACCGCGCTCGTCGCTGGTGGTGTCGGGCAGGATCTCCAGGCCGTCGTCGAACAGGTCGACCGGCCGCTCGTCCTCCGGTGTGCTCATCGCTTTCCTTCGTGCCTTCCGTGCTGTGCGGTCCGGGCGGACAGACCCTGTCCTACGAACGGCCGTCACCCGTCGGCGGTTCCGTGGTGGCCGCTCCCCGTGGACGCGTGTCAGTCGAAGATGGGGTCGCGCGTCCGGCTGCGCTTGAGCTCGAAGAAGCCGTCGGTCCCCGCGACCAGCAGGACGCCGTCCCACAGTTTCCCGGCTTCTTCGCCCTTGGGGGCGGGCGACACGACGGGGCCGAAGAACGAGACCCCCTCGACCGAGATCACCGGGGTGCCGACCTCCTGGCCCACGCGGTCCATACCGTCGTGGTGCGACCGGCGCAGGGCCTCATCGTAGTCCGTCGAGTCCATGGCTTCCATCAGGTCCTCGGGCAGCCCCACCTCGGCCAGGGCGTCCTTGACCGCCGCGTCGGACCGGTCCTTCTCAAGGTGGATGCGGGTGCCCAGCGCCGTGTAGAGGGGACCCAGGACGTCGTTGCCGAACCGCTGCTCGGCCGCGATGGCGAGCCGGACCGGTCTCCACGCATCGCGTATGGCCTGCCGGTACTCCTCGGGAACGTCCTTGTCCTCGTTGAGCACTGACAGGCTCATCACGTGCCAGCGGGCCCGCACCGGGCGGACCTTCTCCACCTCCAGCAGCCACCGCGACGCCAGCCACGCCCACGGGCAGGCCGGGTCGAACCAGAAGTCCACCGGTGTCGGTTCCGTGCTCATCCGTTTCCTCCGCGAAAGTTCGATCATGTGCCCGCCCGTCCCAGGCGCTCGGACGCGCGTTTCTCCTTCCCCTCTCGCAACCCCGCCTCCTGGTTCCGCATTCCGGGGGGAGGCGTGGCAGGATCTAGGACGACGACAACTCAAGGGACGGCCCGCTGTGCGCGGATCCGCACCGCGGGCGGTCATCATCTCCGGCCGGCGAGGACGGCGGCCGTGAAGGGAGTGAACGTGGCGGGCAACCTGACACGCGACGAGGCACGTGAGCGCGCTCGGATCCTCAACGTGGCCTCGTACGACGTGGAGCTCGACCTCACAACGGGCGAGGAGACCTTCCGGTCCGGCACCGTGGTGCGCTTCGACTGCTCTGAGCCGGGTGCCGAAACGTTCATCGACTTGGTCGCCCCCAATGTGCTTTCCGTCGTGCTCAACGGGCGGGAACTGGACACCGGCACCGTGGTGGAGGACGGGCGCATCAAGCTGCCCGACCTTGCCGCCACCAACGAGCTGCGGGTGATCGCCGACGCCGCCTACATGCGCACCGGTGAGGGTCTGCACCGGTTCGTCGACCCGGTCGACGCGAGCGTCTACCTGTACACGCAGTTCGAGACGTCCGACGCGCACCGGATGTACACCTGCTTCGACCAGCCCGACCTCAAGGCGAAGTTCGAGCTGACCGTGCTCGCCCCGGCCGACTTCGAGGTGGTCTCCAACAGCGCGCCCGACGTCGCGCGCGAGGCGGTCGAGGACGCCGAGGGCGGACCGAAGACCCGCTGGCACTTCCCGGCGACCGAGCCGATGTCCACCTACATCACCGCGCTGATCGCCGGCCCCTACCACGTGGCGCGCGACGAGCACGACGGCATCCCGCTGGGCGTCTACTGCCGCAAGTCCCTGGCCGAGCACCTCGACGCGGACGCGATCCTGGAGATCACCAAGCAGGGCTTCGACTTCTACCACGGCCTGTTCGGCCTGCGGTACCCGTTCGGCAAGTACGACCAGCTGTTCGTGCCGGAGTTCAACGCCGGCGCCATGGAGAACGCGGGTGCGGTGACCTACCTGGAGGACTACGTCTTCCGCTCCCGGGTCACCGACGCCCACTACGAGCGCCGCGCCGAGACGATCCTGCACGAGATGGCGCACATGTGGTTCGGCGACCTCGTCACCATGCGCTGGTGGGACGACCTGTGGCTGAACGAGTCCTTCGCGACCTTCGCCAGCGTCCACTGCCAGGCCGAGGCCACCCGCTGGAAGGACGCCTGGACCACGTTCGCCAACGTGGAGAAGTCGTGGGCGCTGCGCCAGGACCAGCTGCCCTCGACGCACCCGATCGCCGCGGACATCCCGGACATGCAGGCGGTCGAGGTCAACTTCGACGGCATCACCTACGCCAAGGGCGCCTCGGTGCTCAAGCAGCTGGTGGCCTACGTCGGCGTGGACGCGTTCTTCGCGGGGGTGCGCGAGTACTTCAAGGAGCACGCCTGGGGCAACACCGAGCTGCGCGACCTGCTGGTGAAGCTGGAGGAGGCCTCCGGGCGGGACCTGGCCTCCTGGTCGCGCGAATGGCTGGAGACCGCGGGCGTCAACACCATGCGCCCGGAGTTCAGGGTGGACGAGAAGGGCGCCTTCACCTCCTTCGCGGTGCTGCAGGAGGCCGCGCCCGACTACCCGACGCTGCGCTCCCACCGGCTGGCCATCGGCCTCTACGACCGCACCGACGCGGGCATCGTGCGCCGCCGTCGCGTCGAACTCGACGTCTCCGGCGCCCGGACCGAGGTGCCGGACCTGGTCGGCGAGGTCCAGCCGGACCTGGTGCTGATCAACGACGACGACCTGACGTTCACCAAGATCCGCCTCGACGAGCGCTCGCTGCGCACCGTGGTGGAGGGCGTCGGGGAGATCCAGGAGTCGCTGCCGCGCGCGCTGTGCTTCTCGGCGGCCTGGGACATGACCCGCGACGCCGAGATGGCGGCGCGCGACTACATCGAGCTGGTCGTCTCCGGTATCAGCGGAGTGAAGGACGTCTCCGTCGCGCAGATGCTGCTGCGGCAGGCGATCGCGGCGCTGCACAGCTACGTCGCCCCGGAGTGGCGCGAGACCGGCTTCAACCGGCTCGCGGCGCGGCTGCGGGACCTGCTCACCGCGGCCGAGCCCGGGAGCGACCTGCAGCTGGCCTACACCCACGCGTTCGCCGACGCGGCCGTCGACAGCGAGCACCTCTCGCTGCTGCGGGGGCTGCTGGACGGCGCGATCACGGTCGAGGGCCTGACGATCGACACCGACCTGCGCTGGCGGCTGCTGCGCCGTCTGGTCGCCGGCGGCCAGGCCGGAGAGAAGGAGATCGGCTCCGAGCTGGAGGCCGACCCGACCGCGACGGGCGAGCGGCACGCGGCCGGGTGCCGCGCGGCGATCCCCACGGCCGAGGCCAAGGCCGCGACCTGGGAGCGGCTGCAGTCGGCCACCGAGATGGCCAACGCGGAGTTCCGGGCCACCCTGAGCGGTTTCAACGAACCGGCGCACCGCGAGCTGTACCGGCCGTATGTGGACCCCTACTTCGGTCTGCTCGCCGAGGCGTGGAAGAACTGGACCGGCGAGTTCGCCCAGTCCTTCGCCGAGGGCGCCTACCCCGGGAACCTCATCGAGGAGGACACGCTGCGCCGGACCGACGCCTACATCGAGAGCGAGGACCCCGCCCCCGCTCTGCGCCGCCTGCTGATCGAGGGGCGCGCCGGTGTCGAGCGCGCGCTGAAGGCGCAGCGCCGCGACGCCCAGGCCGGCTAGCGCCAGCGGAACAGCACTGCGGACGGCCGCCGCGCTCCTGCACCCGGAGCGCGGCGGCCGTCCCTCGTCCGGGGTACCGACGTCGGTTCTTCCGTTGATCTCGGAGATATTGGGGTGAAAATCGCCTCTGAGACCCCATTATCTCCGAGATCAACGGGAGCGGTCAGCGGTGCTGCGCGCACCGGACCTCTCTTCGGTGAGCGGGCGCAGGGCGCGGCGCACCTGCGCGCAGAGCTGGGGGTCGGCGATGAGTTCGTCGAGCAGGATCGGCTCGCCCTCGGCACTGGTCAACGGGATGCGCCAGTTGGGGTACTCGGTGCTGGTGCCCGGCTGGTTCTGCATGCGGCGGTCGCCCACCACGTCGGTCAGCGCGACCCCGATCATCCGCGCCGGGGTGCGGGCGAGGTAGGCGTGCAGGGCCACCACGACGTCGGCGGGGGCCGAGATGGGGTCGGTGTCGGGGGCCAGCAGGCCGAGCTCGATGAGCATCGCCCGCCACACGGCCACCTGCTCCTCGGCGTCAGCCCGCTCCTCCTTGGCCGGGCGGCGCAGCAGGCCGAGGCGGTCGCGGAGCTCGACGTGCTCGGCCGACAGGAACGAGGCCACGGGCGGCAGGTCGTGGGTGGCGACGGTCGCCAGGCACTCGGACCGCCACTCCTCGGGGCGGCGCGGCTGGCCCTTGCCGTCCCTCTCGAACCACAGCACCGACGTGCCCAGAATGCCGCGCTCGGCCAGGTGGTCGCGCACCCAGGGCTGCACCGTCCCGAGGTCTTCGCCGACCACCACCGAGCCGGTCTCCTTGGCCGTCAGGGCCAGGGCGCCCACCATCCCCTCGTGGTCGTAGCGGACGTAGGTGCCCTCGTCGGGTGCGGCGCCTTCCGGGATCCACCACAGCCGGAACAGGCCCATGACGTGGTCGGCGCGAACGCCGCCGGCGTGGCGCATCGCCTGGCGGAGGACCTGCCGGAAGGGGGCGTAACCCTGTTCGGCCAGTCGGACGGGGTGCCAGGGCGGCTGTGCCCAGTCCTGGCCCTGCTGGTTGAAGGCGTCGGGGGGTGCGCCCACCGTGACGCCGCTGACGAGGGCGTCACGGTACATCCACGCGTCGGCGCCGCCGTCGCGCACGCCGATCGCCAGGTCGTGCACGATGCCGACGGACATGCCCGCGGCACGCGCACCGGCCTGCGCGGCGGCCAGCTGGTCGTCGAGGATCCATTGCAGCCAGCGGTGGAACTCGATGTCGGGCCACCGGCGCAGCGCCTCCTTGCCGACGGTGTGCGAGGTGACGTCGCGCAGTCGCTCCGGCCAGTCGCGGTAGTCGGAGCCGTACTGCTCGGCGAGGGCGCACCAGGTGGCGTACTCCACCAGGGAGGCCCCCTCGCGTTCAAGGAAGGCCTGGTAGGCGGCTTCGCGGGCCGCCGTGCGGCGGACGTTGAACAGGGCGAGCAGGGCGGCGCGCTTGGCCTCCCAGACGCTGTCGCGGTCGAGGAGGTCGGCGGTGCGCCCGCGTTCGCGCAGTGGCCGGGCGAGTCGCTGGATGCCCTCGCGCTGAGCGGATTCCAGCCGGGTGTACTCCGGGATGTCCTCGATGCGGATGTAGAGCGGGCTGGCGTAGCGACGGCTGACCGGCAGGTAGGGCGAGGGTTCGATGGGCGGACCCGGCTCGGTGGCGTGCACCGGGTTGATGACGGTGAAGTCGGCGCCCAGGTCGCGTGCGCTCCAGTCGGCGAGTTCGGCGAGGTCGCGCAGGTCGCCCATGGACCAGGAGGCGCGGGAGCGCAGTGAGTACAGCTGCACCATCAGGCCCCAGGCGCGCTGGTCGTGCAGGGCGGGCGGAAGCTCCAACCGGTCGGGCACGACCAGCATCGGGGCGCTTTGGGTGACGGTGGTGGCGGCGCTGCCGTTCTTCGTGACCGGGGCGTGTTCGACGTGGATCCGGTGGACGCCGAGCGGGAGCCCCGGATCGGGCTCGGCGTACTCACCGCTGTCGAGCTCCACCCAGGTGCGGGCGCCGTCGGGCAGTGGGAGGCGGGGCAGGTGCCCCTGGCGGACGACGACGGCGGGTGGCAGCAAGCGGTGCTCCTGCACGGCCCAGTGCGCTTCGAGCGCGGCCCGCGGATCCGACACATCGACGCCGAGCGCGGACAGGACGTGCCGGAGTGTGTCGGCCCCGACGTGCACGGTCCGGCCGCGCCAGTCCTCGTACACCGTCGCAACGCCGTGCTCCTCGGCCAACCGGGCCAGCTCCGCATCCCTCACACCAACTGATGATGCCCTACCACGCGCTTCTGTCACGGCTTCGCCATACCTTGATCGCGCGTTCGGCCCGCCGTAATGCGTTGGTGCGACCCCGGGCTCTCCGGCCTCACGAGTTGCCAAATCATCGCTTTTCAGGGCGGATGGCCGAAACCGGCGCATGGCGAGAAATTCACCCCATGATCCCGACAATGGCGTGCATAATCGGATGGTGCTCCAGTCCTACCGTCGGCTCTTCACGCTCCCCCACGTCTCCTCCCTTCTGGTCTGGTCGCTGGCGTCCCGGCTGTACATGCCGGGTCAGCCGATCGCGATCACGTTCCTGGTCGCCGATTGGACCGGGTCCTACACCAAGGCCGGGCTGATCCTCGGCCTGCTCATCCTGGGCACCGCTCTGGTCGGGCCGATCCGCGGGCGCATGGCCGACCGGGGCGGCGCCGACCGCATGGTGCTGGTGTGCGGGATCGTCTACGCGCTCGGGCTGAGCATCATCGCCCTGCTCCCCGCCCGGCTGTGGTGGGCGGCGCTGCCGATCGCGCTGGCGAGCGGGCTGTTCGCACCCCCGGCAAACCAGATCGTGCGCGCGATGTGGCCGCGCCTCACGACCGGCCGCGACCTCCAGGCCGTCTACGCGGCGGAGGCGACCACGCAGGAGCTGCTGTTCGTCCTCGGGCCGATGCTCGCGGCGGGAGCGGTGGCACTGGCCAACGCGCGCGCCGCGGTCCTCCTCCTGGCGGCGACCGCGCTGATCGGCTCGCTCGGCTTCATGGCGGCACTGCGCCGCGCCGGGGTGGTCGACGCGGTACCGCGCACCGAAGGTGCGGCCGCCCCCGTCCCGGGGCCGCGCCGCTCGCTGCTGCGCTCCGGCTGGCTGCTGCTGTTCCTGCCCATGATGCTGCTGATCGTCGTCGGGCTCATCGGCGTGGACCTGGTCATGGTGGCCTGGGCCAACGAGCTGAGCAGTCCCGGGCTGGCCATGGTGCTGGCCGCGGTCTGGGCGGCCGGCTCCCTCGTCGGGGGCCTGGTCGCGGGCGCTCTTCCGGGCTCCCCGCACCTGTCCCGCCGCTTCTTCGGCGCCGCGCTGGGGGTGGTCTTCCTCGTCCCGTTCTTCCCGCCACTGACGCATCTGCCGACGCCGCTGCTGATCCTCCCCGCGCTGTTCGTCTCCGGCCTCGCCATCGCGCCGACGCTGGCGGCGGCGATGGGGCGGCTCAGCGACATCGCCCCGCCGGACCGCCGGGCCGAGGCCTTCGGGTGGATGACCACGGCCCAGACCACCGGGTCGGCGACCACCGCCCCGGTGATGGGGGCGCTCATGGACTGGGGTGGCGTGGCAGCGGGCGCCGCGGGGGCGGCCGTGGCGGTCGTCCTCGCCGCCGTGATCAGCCCGTTCATCCCCACGGCCGCTGCGGCCCCCGCAGCACGCGAGCAGCGCAGCGACACGGCGACCGCGACCCGCGGCACGTCAGATGACGAGGACGACGTGGCCGGAGAGCCGGAGGTGCACTGACCGCGGTGGCGTCGTGCGGGCCCCGCGCCACCGCCGGTTCGCGGGTGGGAACGGGCCCGCACCCCGCCCGCGGGCGCGCCTGCCCTCACTCGGTCCAGATCGGCGGTGTGCGACCGGCCCACGGCCGCGCCGCCTCCAGCTGCGCCGACAGCGCGAGCAGCGTCGGCTCGCCGCCCATCGGGCCGCTGAGCATGACGCCGATGGGAAGGTCCTGCTCGGTCCAGTGCAGCGGGACGCTGACCGAGGGCTGGCCGGTGATGTTGAACATCGAGGTGAAGGGCGTGAACGCGGTCATGCGCGCGAACTCTTCGACCGGGTCGGTGTCGAAGTGGCCGACCGGTACGGGGGGCTGCGCCAGGGTCGGGGTCAGCACGGCGTCGTAGGCGAGCATCCGCGGGAGCGCGGCACGGACGCCCTGCTGCAGGCCGGTGGTGGCCCGTAGGTAGTCGTGCGCCGTGAGGGACCGCGCCCGCTCGCGCAGCCAGCGGTTGATGGGGCGCAGGTGTTCCTCCCGCTCCGGAGGTACCGGAACGGTCAGGGCCATGGCCGCCCACACGGTGCTGAACAGGTCCAGCAGATCGGGAGAGAAGGGCGGGTCGATCTCCTCGACGTCGTGGCCGAGCGCGACGAGCAGCTCCGTCGCCGACTCGTAGGCCGCGGTCACGTCGGGGTGGACCTCGACACCGGGGACCACCGGCGTGCGGAACCGCGCGATACGCAGCCGCCCGGGGTCGCGGCGGGCGTGGTCGAGGAAGGTCGTGCCGTCAGGGAGCGGCGGGGCGGTGTAGTAGTCGCCGGGCAGGTTCACCGACATGACGTCGAGCAGCAGGGCGGCGTCGCTCACGGTCCGGGTGAGCGGACCGGCGGTGGACAGGCCGATGAGGTCGGGCTTGGTCGGTGCCGCGCTGATGCGGCCGCGCGTGGGTTTGATCCCGAAGACACCGCACACGCTGGCGGGGATGCGGATCGACCCGCCGCCGTCGCCGCCCTGGGCGACGGGGGCCAGGCCCCCGGCCACGGCGGCCGCGGCGCCGCCGCTCGACCCGCCGGCCGACCGGGTGAGATCCCAGGGGGTGCGCGCGGGCGGGGCGATGTCGTTCTCGGTGTAGCAGGGCGAGCCGAACTCGGGGGTGTTGGTCTTGCCGGGGAAGACCGCGCCCGCGGCACGGAGCTGGCCGACGACCGCTGCGTCGTCGGTGGCGGTGTAGTCGGTGAAGGCCTGGGAGCCGTAGGTGTGCCGGACCCCGGCGAGGGGTTCCAGGTCCTTGATCGGGATGGGCACCCCGAGCAGCGGGGGCAGGTCCGCGGGCGTGTCCTGGATCACCCGCTTTTCCGCGTTGCGGGCTTGTTCTCTGGCCGATTCCTGAATGACCGTAATAAAGGCCCCGAGGCGCGCATCGTGCCGTTCGATCCGCGTCAGGTAGTGATCGGTGATCTCCATCGGGGAGAGCTCGCGGTTCCGAACGGCCCGGGCCAGCTCGATCGCCGTGAGGTCGTGAATCTCCGTCATGAGCTGAGCGTAGCGATAAGCGTGCGCAGGCCGGTGCGGCGGCTCCGATGCGGGGTGAGCGCGACCTCTATAGAGATGTCGCCGATAAGAAGTAAACCTTCCCCGTCACGCACCCCTGAACACGTGAGAAACGCCTCGCGCCAGGGAAGAAAAGTGTGAGATTCAATGGACTGTGACTCGCATCTGGTTGGACCTACTCTTTCCTCTGTGGAATCGGCAACCAGAGTCAAAGAGGGCGAGCAGAGCCCTGGACCGACTTACGCGTCCCCCTTCGTCACATCCGATAGCAGTCGTTTTCGAAGTTCCCCCGGCCTCAAAGACGTCGCGTCGAGAACATATGGCTCACTCCTGGCCGGAGAGTCGACGAGACGGTGGGCGATCCGTGGCGGCGCCGCTGTCGTGATCGGCTTGGCCGCCGGATTCCTCATGACCGACTGGCGGATCGGCGTGACCGTCGGTGCCGCCGCGCTCATCGGCATGATCGTCCATTACATGCGCCGCCAGTCCGAGGTGCCGCGATGGCGCACGCCCTCGGCCGCGCAGCGCAAGACCGAGGCCCAGCTCCGGGTGATGCAGAAGATGGGCTACCGGGTCCTGCACGCCCGCGGCATCCCCGGCGGCAACGGGCAGATCGACCACTTCATCGTCGGCCGGCGCGGTGCGTTCGCGATCGACTCCGAGTCGTGGGACAAGCGCCTTCCGCTCCGCAACAAGCTCGAGAAGCTCTATCACGGACGGTTCTCCAAGAACGAGCGCATCGATGAGGCCCTGGAGGAAGCCCTGGTGGCCGAGCGGCTCGTCAGCGAGGAGCTGGGCCGCGAGATCAAGGTGCGCGCGTCACTGGCCATCTACGGACCGGGCATGCCGTGGGACAGCCATCGGCTGCGCGGTGTCGACATCATCCAGGGAACCAAGGTGCGCAAGTGGCTGCGCACCGGAAAGGACCGCCTCACCGAGACCGAAATCGAGGAGATCTACCAGGCGGCGCTCAAGGTCCTTCCGCAGCGCTACTGAGGGGGTGCTCCCACCCGGGACACCCCCCAGTAGCGCCCCTGAGCAGCCTCAACAGGCCCGATCCCCTGGCCCTGGTCGGGCGGGAGGGGGCGGCGCGAAGCGCCGCCCCCTCTCTTTATGTCCTGTGCGGCGCCCCCGACCCCCCGCGCACGCGCTCCGCCGCAGGGGGACGGTCCGGACCTCCCCCGGCCGCCAATCACCCGATGTCTCATCATCCGGACAACAAATCTCCCGAACCGAGACGCGAGCACTGGACACGCACGGATACCATCGATAGGAATCACTCGTATCGACGGGAGTCCCACCCCATGCCCGCGCTTCGCTCACGCACGGTCACCCACGGCAGGAACATGGCCGGTGCGCGCGCTCTCATGCGCGCGTCCGGCGTGGAACGTGAAGACTTCGGCAAGCCCATCGTGGCCATCGCCAACAGCTTCACCCAGTTCGTTCCGGGCCACGTCCACCTTCGCGAGGTGGCCGACGTCGTGGCGGGCGCCGTACGCGAGGCCGGCGGCGTCCCGCGCGAGTTCAACACCATCGCCGTCGACGACGGCATCGCCATGGGCCACGGCGGGATGCTCTACTCGCTGCCCAGCCGCGAGCTGATCGCCGACGCCGTCGAGTACATGGTCAACGCCCACTGCGCCGACGCGCTAGTGTGCGTGTCCAACTGCGACAAGATCACCCCCGGCATGCTGCTGGCGGCCATGCGGCTGAACATCCCCACGGTGTTCGTCTCCGGCGGCCCCATGGAGGCGGGCAAGGTGACGGTCGTCGAAGGCACCGCCACCACGGTCCGCAAGCTCGACCTGATCAACCCGATGATCGCCTCCGCCGACGAGAGCGTCTCGCAGGCCGAGCTGGACGAGATGGAAGAGGCCGCCTGCCCCACCTGCGGCTCCTGCTCGGGCATGTTCACGGCCAACTCGATGAACTGCCTGACCGAGGCCATCGGGCTGGCGCTTCCTGGCAACGGCACCGTGCTGGCCACCCACGTCGCCCGCAAGCGGCTCTACGAGGACGCGGGCCGGCGGGTCGTCGACGCCGCGCGGCGCTACTACGAGGAGGACGACTCCTCGGTGCTCCCGCTGTCCATCGCCACACCGGCGGCCTTCGGCAACGCGATGGCCCTCGACGTCGCGATGGGCGGCTCGACCAACACCATCCTGCACCTGCTGGCCGCTGCCACCGAGGCGGGCGTGGAGTTCGGCCTGCCCGAGATCGACGCGCTCTCCCGGCGCGTGCCGTGCCTGTGCAAGGTCGCGCCGAATACGGAGAAGTACCACATCGAGGACGTGCACCGGGCGGGCGGCATCCCGGCCATCCTCGGCGAGCTCGCGCGCGGCGGGCTGCTCGACACCTCGCTGCCCACCGTGCACGGCCGCACCATCGGCGAGTTCATCGCCGACTGGGACATCGTCTCCGGCACCACGCTGCCCGAGGCCGTGGAGCTCTTCCACGCCGCCCCCGGCGGCAAGCGCACCACTAAGGCCTACTCCCAGGACGTCCGCTGGGACACCCTGGACACCGACCGGGAGAGCGGCTGCATCCGCGCCGCCGACCACGCCTACACCGCCGACGGCGGGCTGGCGGTCCTCTTCGGCAACCTCGCCCCCGACGGCGCCATCGTCAAGACGGCCGGGGTCGAGGAGGAGCTGTGGACGTTCAGCGGCCCGGCCAAGGTCTTCGAGAGCCAGGAAGACGCCGTCGACGGCATCCTCGGCAAGCGCGTCGAGCCGGGCGACGTCGTCGTCATCCGCTACGAGGGCCCCAAGGGCGGCCCCGGTATGCAGGAGATGCTCTACCCGACGAGCTTCCTCAAGGGCCGCGGCCTGGGCAAGGCCTGCGCCCTGATCACCGACGGCCGCTTCTCCGGTGGCACCTCGGGCCTGTCCATCGGCCACGCCTCGCCCGAGGCGGCCTCCGGCGGCGACATCGCCCTGGTCGAGGATGGCGACACCATCAGCATCGACATCCCCAACCGCGGCATCACCCTGGAGGTCGCCGACGAGGAGCTGGAGACGCGCCGCGAACGCCTCCTCAAGGAACTCGGGCGCTTCCGCCCCAAGGACCGCCAGCGCCCGGTCACCCCGGCCCTGCGCGCCTACGCCGCCATGGCGACCTCCGCCTCCACCGGCGCCGCCCGCGACGTCGCGCAGGTGGAATGAGGCCCACGGCGGCCTGACCGTTCTCCTCGCGTATCAGCGCCCCACCGCACCGGAGTCATCCGCGGGCGGTGGGGCGTTTCGTGTTCGGTCGGTGCCGCGCTCGGTGAGGTCGGCGAGCAGGATGCGCAGGAGCTCGGCCAGGTGCTCGCGCTGGTCCGCGGTAAGGCCGTCGAGCAGGGTTTCCTCGTGGCGGAGCAGGTCGTCGACGGTCCGCTCGATGAGGGCGTGCCCCTCGGGGGTGAGCTCGACGGTCGTGCTGCGCCCGTCCGGCCCCTCCTTGAACCGGCGGACCAGCCCCTGCTCTTCGGCGCGGGCCACGCGCAGTGAGACCGCCCCGGGGCTGACCAGCGCGGCACGGGCGATCTGGCCGGGGGTCAGCCGATAGGGCGGACCGGAGCGGCGCAGGGTGCTGAGCAGGTCGCGGGTGGCGGCGTCCATCCCCAGGCGCGCCATGGTGCGCCTGCGGTCGTCGTCGAGGAGCTTGCCGACCTGCCAGATCCGGGTGATGACCCCGATGGAGTCGACGGGGGTGCGCGGCCGTTCGCGCAGCCATGCCTGCTGGATGCGGTCGACCGCGTCCTCGGCGGGTTCCCCGGCGGTCTCGGCCGGGGTCGTCGCTCGCTCTGCACCGCGGTTCGGGGGTTCGACGTCCATGGTGGTACTTTAGCGCTGAATCATCTATTTCAGCGCTAAAGGAGATTTCTGTGACGCATGTCGTGGTGTCCGGCGGCGGGACCGGCATCGGCCTGGCGGTGGCAGAGCGCTTCGCGTCCTCCGGAGCACAGGTGACGATCCTCGGGCGGCGCGAGGCCGTGCTCCAGCGGGCCGCCGAGCGGATCGGTGCCGAGCCGGTGGTCTGCGATGTGGCCGACCCGGCCGCGGTGGCAGCGGCCCTGCCGCACCTGCCGGAGACGGTCGACGTCCTGGTCAACAACGCGGGCGGCAACACCGGATTCGACGAACCGCAGGGGACGGACGGCGGGAGCGACCCGGCCGACGGAGCCTCTCCCCACGGGAAGGAGCTGGCGGAACTGGCGGCGAGCTGGCGGCGGAACATCGAGGCGAACCTGATCTCGGCGGTCCTGCTCACCACGGCGGTGCGGCCACGGCTGGCCTCTGGCGGGCGCGTGGTCACCCTCGGCTCCATCGCCGCACGAACCGGCGCCGCCTCCTACGGGGCGGCCAAGGCCGCCATCGAGGCCTGGACGGTCGACCTCGCCGCGGAACTGGGACCCGGGGGGATCACGGCCAACGTGGTCTCCCCCGGACTGATCTCTGGAACCGAGTTCTTCAGGGGCCACCTCAGCGATGAGCGCGAGGCGCGCCTCGTCGCCGCGACGGCCACCGGTCGCCCCGGCACCACCGACGATGTCGCCGCCCTGATCGCGTTCCTGGCGTCTCCCGAAGCGGGACACATCACCGGCCAGGTACTGCACGTCAACGGCGGCGCCTACCTCGGTCGCTGACCCGGGGCACGGTTACACAGCCGACAGCGCCCAGGACCGGATCGGTCCTGGGCGCTGTCGGCTGTGGTGGCTCTGGGGCGTTCTCGGATTGGTCGTTCGACGCTCCGATGGGGTCGTTAGGCCGCCACTCTGGCCATGTACGGGGCCCATTGGGGGTCGCCGTGGTGTTCGCCGTTGATGAGCCGCCAGTGCAGGCCCCTGGGAACTGTGGGGGTCACGTTGAGTTTCCAACCCAGCTCGTCGAGGAGGCGGTCGGCTTTGCGGTGGTTACACGGTTTGCACGACGCCACGACGTTCTCCCAGACGTGGGCGCCACCGCGACTGCGTGGGATGACGTGGTCGATGGTTTCGGCCCGCTTCCCGCAGTAGGCACAGTGGTGCCCGTCCCGGCGCATGAGCGCCACCCGGGTGAGGGGGACGCGCCTCCGGTAGGGGACGCGGATGTAGCGCCGAAGTCGGATGACCGACGGCACCGAGAGTGCCGTAGTCGCCGAGTGCAGGACGGCGCCTCCGGCGTCGCCGTGCACGACTTCGGCTTTTTCCCGCAACACCAGAAGTATCGCTCGCCGCAACGGTAGGGTCGTCAAAGGCTCGTAACTCGCGTTGAGAAGCAGCACGTGGCGGTGGACTGTGCCGCCCTCCGTACCGCGTGCGGTGCTCATCGCGTCTCCTGTGCCGGTACGCCGACCGGCCAGCTGCCTGTCTCTTCCCCGGCCAGCCGATCGGCCAGCCAGGAAGCCTCCCTGTGAACCGGTCGGGTGACCGGTACTGTTCGCGTTTCCACACGGACCTCCCGTGGGTGGTTCCCGCCGAGTAACGTCCCGCATTCAGTTTGCTTGCTCAACGTGCTTCGCCGCCACCCCAATTACCGGGAGCCAGGGAAAACCTCAAGGAAACTCATCTTCAGGTGAGGGCGTGGAATTCCTCCGGTGAGCCACGCCGAAGCCCGGTGGAAGCGAGTGTGGATAGAGTTCGGACATGCCTGCTGAACGCCGTTACCCCGCTGCCGAGCGCCTGGAACTCAGCGAAACGCTGCACGGCTACGACGTCCGTGACCCCTACCGCTGGCTGGAAGACGCCGACTCCGCCCAGACGAAGGAATGGGCGGCCGCCCAGGACACCCTCTTCACCGATGTCGCGGCCGGCCTGCCGGCCCGCGACTGGTTCGCTGACCGCATCCACGAGTTGATGGGGGCCGGGTACGTCGGCGCGCCCGTGTGGCGGGGGGAACGGCGGTTCTTCACCCGCCGGACCGCCGAGCAGGAGCACGGGGTGCTGCACACCGTGGACCCGGGCACCGACACCGAACGGGTGCTGATCGACCCCACGGCCATCGACCCCAGCGGTGGGACGACGCTCGACTCCTGGCGGCCCGACCGCGAGGGACGGCTGATGGCCTACCAGCTCTCCGAGGGAGGCGACGAGGAGTCGCTGCTGCGCGTCATGGACGTCGCCACCGGGGAGGACGTCGACGGCCCGATCGACCGCTGCCGCTACTCCCCCCTCGCCTGGCTGCCCGGCGGCGACGCGTTCTACTACATCCGCCACCTCGCTCCCGATGTGGTTCCCGAGGGCGAGGACCAGTACCACCGGCGTGTGTACCTGCACCGCGTGGGCTGCCCGGTGGAGGAGGACGTGCTCGTCTTCGGGGAGGGCCGGGACAAGACCGAGTACTTCGGCCTGGCACTGAGCAGGGACGCGCGGTGGCTGGTGCTCACCTCCTCCAAGGGCACGGCCCCGCGCAACGACGCGTGGATCGCCGATCTCACGGAGTCCGGCCCCGAGGCGCCCCGGTTCGTGCCGATCCAGGAGGGCGTGGACGCCGAGGTCTCGCCCTTTGTGGGGCGTGATGGGAGCCTCTACCTGGTCACCGACCGCGACGCGCCGCGCGGCCGCCTGTGCGTGACCGACCCGGCCACGCCCGGATACGAGCACTGGCGCACCCTCGTCGACACCGACCCGGACGCGGTCCTGACCGACCTCGCGATCCTCGACGGTGCGGAGCTGGAGTCGCCGCGGTTGCTGGTCGCCTGGCGGAGGCACGCCATCAGTGAGGTAAGCGTGCACG
Source organism: Nocardiopsis gilva YIM 90087 (assembly GCF_002263495.1). Taxonomy (NCBI): domain Bacteria; kingdom Bacillati; phylum Actinomycetota; class Actinomycetes; order Streptosporangiales; family Nocardiopsidaceae; genus Nocardiopsis; species Nocardiopsis gilva. The sequence goes on from NZ_CP022753.1 coordinate 4,564,262, forward strand.
ACCTCGCGTCCGGGGAGCGGCTCGGTGAGGTGCCGCTCCCCGGCCTGGGCTCGATCGGCGGGCTGATCGAGCGCCCCGAGGGCGGGCACGAGGCCTGGTTCGGCTACACGGACAACACCTCGCCGTCCGCGGTCCATCACTATGACGGGCGTACGGGCGCGGTGTCCCTATGGGCGAGCCCGCCGGGCACCCTCGACCTTCCTGACGTCCGAACCGAGCAGGTCACCTACACCTCGCGCGACGGGACAGCCGTGCGGATGCTGGTGGTCTCCCCGGCCGAGGAAGGGACCGGGCCGCGTCCGGCCATCCTGTACGGCTACGGCGGCTTCTCGATCTCCCTGACTCCCGGCTACATGGCCACGGCACTGGCATGGGTGCGGGCCGGCGGCGTGTACGCGATCGCCAACCTGCGGGGCGGCCTGGAGGAGGGGGAGGAATGGCACCGCGGCGGCATGCTGGGCCACAAGCAGAACGTGTTCGACGACTGCGCGGGCGCCGCCGAGCACCTCATCGCCACCGGTGTGACCACCGCCGACCAGCTGGCCGTGATGGGCGGTAGCAACGGCGGGCTGCTCGTCGGCGCGGCGGTCACGCAGCGTCCCGACCTGTTCGCCGCCGCCGTGTGCTCGGCCCCGCTGCTGGACATGGTCCGCTACGAGCGTTTCGGACTGGGGCAGCTGTGGAGCGTGGAGTACGGGAGCGCCGAGGACCCCGAGGCGCTCGGGTGGCTGCTGGGCTACTCGCCGTACCACAACGTCCGCGAGGGTGTGCGCTACCCGGCGACGCTGTTCGCGGTGTTCGACAACGACACCCGCGTGGACCCGCTGCACGCCCGGAAGATGTGCGCGGCGCTCCAGTACGCGACGGGGGCGCCCCTGGCGGAGCGGCCGGTCCTGTTGCGCCGCGAGGCCGATGTCGGGCACAGCTCCCGGTCGGTGAGCCGCAGCGTCCGCCTCAGCGCCGACCAGCTGGCGTTCCTCGCGCACCACACCGGGTTGAAGGTGGACGACCGGTCCTGACCGGGTCATGCGGGGCCGCCGCGGTTCGTGTCCGGGGCATCGGTGGGGCGGGCAGCGCGTCACGGGGCGAGAAAGGGAGAGGGAGATCACCTGGGCCGGGCATCGCTGCCGTCCGTCAACCTGAAACAATCGCCAGGTTGAAATGTGGACCACCGGTGAGGGGATGACAGCAGTGACCGAGCACATGACCGCGACCCCCGTGGCAGAGCGTCCGGGGGACGAACCCCGGCGTCATGTGTACTTCGCGACGATCCGGTTCGCCGACCTCGACCCGTTGAACCACGTCAACAACGTCCGGATGCTCACCTATCTGGAGGACGCCCGCATCGCGCTCCTCAAGTGGGACGCTCCCGACGGCGACGCCCGGGTCGGCGGCATGGTGGTCGCCCGGCACGAGGTGGACTACCTGCGCCCGATCCTGCTGCGCCCGGAGCCGGTGCGGGTGGAGACGTGGGTCTCGGAGATCCGCAACGCCAGCTTCCGGCTGGAGTACGAGATCGTCGACGACGACCACGTGTACGCGCGTGCGGCCTCGGTGATCGTCGGCTACGACCTGGAGACGCAGTCGCCCCGCCGCCTCGACGACAACGAGCGCGCCTACCTCGGCCAGTACCTGCACCCGGGCGAGTGAGACGACCCACGCGCTCGGGGCCGAGGAAGAGAGCCTAGGCGAGGGAGATGCGGACCGGCTCGTCTCCGTCGTCGTCGCCGGACTCGGCTCCGCTCTGGGCCGTCCGCTCGACGCTGATCGAGGTCGGATCGGCCACCTGGGCGGACTGGGCCTGCTCCGCGCTCGCTTCCGGGGCGTTGACCATGCTGTGGGCGGCCATCACCATGTACTCCCACATCTGCCGGTCGAGCGCCGCGGGCAGGGCGATGTCGTCCATGGCGGCGCGCATGTGGTGCAGCCAGTGGTCGCGCTCGCGGGCGCCGATGGTGAAGGGGAAGTGGCGCATGCGGAGGCGCGGGTGGCCGCGCTGTTCGCTGTAGGTGCGCGGACCGCCCCAGTACTGGATGAGGAACAGGCGCAGCCGCTCCTCCGCCGGGCCGAGGTCCTCCTCCGGGTACATCGCCCGCAGCACGGGGTCGCCTGCGACACCCTCGTAGAAGCGGTGGACGAGGCGGACGAAGGTCGCTTCGCCGCCGACTGCCTCATAGAAGGTCATGTGGTCATCGCGCGCGGAAGTCATAATCACCGGACAGCTTATGTGCTTGCGGCCGGAGTGGCGACCGCCGAGCGTGGCGGGAAGGGAACTGCGGATACGGCGCGGCCCGGGTCGCCGCAAGGCGGGCCCGGGCCGTGAGCCGGAGACGTCGCTGGTCAGACGATGGTCAGTCGCGGGTGAGCTTGCGGTGGGTGACCGCGTGCGGGCGCGCGGCTTCCGGACCGAGACGCTCGATCTTGTTCTTCTCGTAGGCCTCGAAGTTGCCCTCGAACCAGAACCAGTCGGACTCGCCCTCCCACGCGAGGATGTGCGTGGCGACGCGGTCCAGGAACCAGCGGTCGTGGCTGGTGATCACGGCGCAGCCGGGGAAGTCCAGCAGCGCGTTCTCCAGCGAGCCCAGGGTCTCGACGTCCAGGTCGTTGGTGGGCTCGTCCAGCAGCAGCAGGTTGCCGCCCTGCTTGAGGGTGAGCGCGAGGTTCACGCGGTTGCGCTCGCCACCCGACAGCACACCGGCCGGCTTCTGCTGCTCGGAGCCCTTGAAGCCGAACGCGGCGACGTAGGCGCGGCTGGGGATCTCGACGTTGCCGACCTGGATGAAGGACTCGCCGTCGGAGACCACCTCCCAGATGTTCTTGTCGGGGTCGATGCGGCTCCGGTACTGGTCGACGTAGGAGATCTCCACGGTGTCGCCGACGGCGATGGTGCCGGCGTCCGGTGTCTCCTCCCCGACGATCATCTTGAACAGGGTCGTCTTACCGACGCCGTTCGGGCCGATGACACCGACGATGCCGTTGGGCGGCAGTGAGAAGCTCAGGTTCTCGATCAGCTGCTCGTCGTAGCCCTTGCTGAGGTTCTTGACCTCGACCACGGTGCTGCCCAGGCGCGGACCCGGCGGGATCTGGATCTCCTCGAAGTCCAGCTTGCGGGTCTTGGCGGCCTCGGTCGCCATCTCCTCGTAGCGCTGCAGACGTGCCTTGCTCTTGGTCTGGCGCGCCTTGGCGTTGGAGCGGACCCACTCCAGCTCTTCCTTGATCCGCTTCTGCCGCTTGGCGTCCTTCTGGCCCTCGACCTTCAGACGCGCGGCCTTGGTGTCGAGGTAGGTGGTGTAGTTGCCCTCGTAGGGGTAGAGCTTCCCGCGGTCGATCTCCAGGATCCACGTGGCGACGTGGTCCAGGAAGTAGCGGTCGTGGGTGATCGCCACGATCGTCCCGGGGTAGGACTCCAGGTGCTGCTCCAGCCACTGGACACTCTCGGCGTCGAGGTGGTTGGTGGGCTCGTCGAGCAGCAGCATGTCGGGCTGCTCGAGGAGCAGGCGGCACAGCGCCACGCGGCGCTTCTCGCCACCGGACAGGCTGGTGACAGGCGAGTCCGCCGGCGGGCAGCGCAGCGCGTCCATCGCCTGCGCCAGCTGGCTGTCGAGGTCCCAGGCGTTGCGATGGTCGAGCTGCTCCTGCAGCTTCCCCATCTCTTCGAGGAGGTCATCGGAGTAGTCGGTCGCCATCTTCTCGGCGATCTCGTTGAACCGGTCCAGCATCCGCTTGGTCTCGGCGACGCCGTCCTCGACGTTCTGCAGGACCGTCTTCTCCGGGTCGAGATGCGGCTCCTGCGCCAGCATGCCGACAGTGAACCCGGGCATCAGCCGCGCCTCACCGTTGGACGGCTGCTCGACGCCCGCAAGGACCTTCAACAGGGTGGACTTGCCCGCGCCGTTCGGCCCGACAACGCCGATCTTGGCGCCGGGCAGGAAGGAACCCGAAACGTCGTCCAAGACGACCTTGTCGCCGTGCGCCTTGCGCACGTTCCGCATGGTAAAGATGTACTCCGGCATGCTCTCCAGCCTAGGGCGTCGGCGCAGGTGCCCTTGACATCACGGCGGATTCGCCCCGTCCCCGTCCGTCGCCGCGCTGTCCGCCCGGCCAGCTGTTTCCTGCCGCTCATGCGCCCTCTCCGGATCCTCCGGGGCCGATCGGACGCTCCGGATCCATGGGGACCGCCGCAGGCGACGCAACCGCCGACCCGGTGAGCGGCGCGACCTCCTCCAGCCACTCGGGGGTCATCGGCTCCCATTTTTCCGGCGGCATCCCGCTGCGTACGGCACGGCGGACCAGTGCCGCCATCGTGTAGTGGGGTGCCGCCTCCTCGACGCGGTCCAGCACGACGTCGGCCAGGGCGATGTCCCCGCTCTGCCAGGCGGCGAAGGCCAGCAGCGACCCGGGGGCCGCGCTGTAGTCGGTGCGCACGTGCCGGAACACCTGCCGCCACAGTCCGACGTGGACATCGAGGTGCGCGGCGTCGATGCGGGCCCAGGCTTCGTCGCGCACCCGGATGGAGCCCAGCAGCAGCCCGAGCCAGGCGATGCGCTCGGGGGCGTCGATGAGGTCGCCGCGCAGCGCGGCGTCGACGGCCGCGCGCACCACGCGTACTCCTTCGCACCGCACGGTGGTGCGCAGGGCCGCCTCGCCGAACGGGAGGAGGCGTTGACGCATCCGCTCGGCGCGCCGCTCGGCGTCGACCGTGGCACGCTCCATCTGTACGCGGCGATGGCCGTTGACGGCGGCCACGAACTCCTCGATCACGCCGCGGTCGCGCCAGACGGTGAGTCCGCCGACGACCGCGGTGGCCGGTACCGCGGAGGTGGCGACGTCGTAGGCGACGCCGTCGTGCGGGCAGCACTCCGTGGAGTCGCAGACGTAGGACCAGTAGCGACCGTCGGCCACCCGCAGCGCCTCGCGCACGGGGATGCCGACAGCGGGGGTGCTGGCGCGTAACGCGTCCACGCACGGGGTGACGTGCCGTGCGGGGCCGTATCCCACCGCGACCACGCTTCCGCAGTCGGCCTCGGCGAGCATGGCGGCGACCTGATCGGCCCATTCCGCGGCGTACGCGGTCAGTTCGTCGGCGAGATCGCAGCGCAGCAGGCAGCGCACCTGGGTGGCGCCGGACCGGATGCCGAGGATGACGATGCTGTCGGCGGGGTGGAACCCGAGGAGGTAGGGGACGGCCGCGATGACGTCGGTCGGGCCGCCGATGGTGAGAGTGGTCTGCTCGGGGACAGGGACGTGCGGGCTGTCGTCGGTAGCCATGACACCACGGTGGGTGGCCGCGAAATCCCGCCACAAGACGCACTTCTCAGGCTGTGGACGAAGCCGGTCCGTCGCCCCCTGCTGATCAGCTCCCCCGCGACCGTAGCTGCGGCTGCCGGGACTCTCGGGCCCGCGGGCACCGCCGCGCGGCGGGGAGGCACACGCGGTCGCGTCCGGCGTCCTTGGCCCGGTAGAGGGCCAGGTCGGCGGCGGCGAGCAGGTCGACCAGGTCATCGCCGTGGGTCCGGAGCAGCGCCACCCCGATCGAGACGGTGATGACCACGCTGTGGTCGCCGACGGCCAGCACTTTGCGCCCGATCTTGGAGCGGAGCCGCTCCGCGACCCTGCACGCTTCGGCCATGTCGGCCCCCGGCAGCAGCACGACGAACTCCTCGCCGCCGAAGCGGCCGACCATGTCGTCCTGCCGCAGCTGGTGGGCGAGTGTGGCGGCCACGCCCATCAGAACGTGGTCGCCGACCAGGTGTCCGTAGGTGTCATTGACCCGTTTGAAGTGGTCGATGTCGATGACCAGCACCGCCGCCGACTGCCGCGCGTGCACGGCGCGCCCCACCTCGGCCCGGGCCTCCCGTTCCCACGTCGCGGCGTTGAGTAGTCCGGTCTTGGGGTCGGTGCGGGCGGCCGCTTGCAGCTGCTGGTACAGCAGGCTGCGCTGCAGCAGCATCACCGGTGGTACGGCGATGAGCAGGAGGACGACCGACAGTCCGGAGAGGATCGCGACGGTGAGCCCGACGCACATCTCGACGCTGTCGACGGTGACGGCCTCGCGGTCCCACAGCAGGCGGCGCCAGGTGGTGTCGGACGAGCTGAGGTGGACGGCCACCGCGATGATCAGTGTGTTCAATACCGTGAACAGGGCGCAGCAGAACACCGCGAGCAGCGCCCCGGACCCCGTTATGAGGATCTCCCGGCCGACCCGCACGGGCAGTCCGGCCGGGCCGACGATGTCGCCGGTCAGGGCGAGGTGGAAGACGGAGGAGGCGATGAAGCCCGACAGCGCCACCGACGCCGCGTTGAACACGCGCCGATGGAGCACGGTCCTCCGGATGCGGAATTGCAGCAGCAGATAGACCGGAATGGGGATGATAAGGGAGTACAGCGGCGGGAGGAGCAGAAGGGTCGGAAACCACCAGGCCCCCAGCAGGTCACGGGTCAGACCGCTGGGCGTGCCCAGTCGGCGCATCGCCTCCACGCAGATCGCGGCGCACACCACGAGTGAGCAGAAGGTGATCATCTCTTCCCGGCGGACGGGGGTGATGGCCAGCGCCACCACGATCAGGGAGAGCGCGCAGGCCAGCACCATCGCCATGAAGACGAGCAGCGCGCGCGGCTGGGTGGTGATCGGCCATTGCCGCGGTGGGCATCCTCGGGAACGCTCACGGTCGGTAACGATCCGCTCCACCACCGCCACGTCGATCCCCCCGCTCGCCACCAGTGCACCCGGAACGGCCTCACTGGCCTTCGCCACCCTCGGTCCCCGGGAACACGGAAGAGGAGGGTGTCACGACCCGACATTGAATCACAGTCAGTGACACCATAATCGCCGATTGTGTATTGGCGTGAGAAAACCGCTAGATTGAGGCACGCTGCAGCCCACCCATTACGGTCAGGCAGCTGCACTCCGGGGGTTCGAACGACGAGTGCGGAGCAGCGATCACGACCGGGGGTGTGGTCCAACCGACCACGGGCGGGCAAGCGACCGGACGAGTGGATGCGGGTGGTCTTCCGTGTCCTCCGAGTTCTCCGAAAGACGCCCGAGCATCGCAACGCACACAGACTGGGGGGGATTATGGCCGCTGGCATCCAGTGGGTCTGATCATGAGTCGACGAATGCGCGGCGCTGGGCGAGGAGGTCCCTCGCCCGGCGCCGCGCTCGCGTCGTGTCCGTGCCCGAGAACGCCCCCCGAGCCCGGCGCGCCCACCCTTCGACGGCCCCTCGGCGCACGCCTGGCACCTCCAGTCGACGGAGCCCGCACCGTCCCGTGCGGGTCGGCACGTCCAGCGGCAGGGGCGCGCGTGCGCCACGGAGCAGCACCATCCCCCGTCCCACGCTCGCGGCAGGTCAGCCGTGCTTCGTCAGAGCCGTGCCGAGCGCCTCGCGGTACTCACGGTAGCGGCCCAGCTCCCGCTCCAACGGCGCGACGACCAGCTCATCGGCGAGAGTGCGGACCTTCTCGGCACTGTCCCGCTCCACCTGGTCGCGCCGCTGGGTGGCGGCGACCGACACGAGGTTGCGACAACCCACATCGGTCAGCCACCCCACGGCGAGGGTCGCTGCGGCGACGGCGCCGGCGAAGCCGAGGTAGATGGGGTCGTCCAGGAGAGCGAAGCCGGTCAGGCCGCCCCCGATCCAGCTGACGAGCAGTGTGCCGATCCAGGCCAGGCCCACTCCTGCCACGGCCACCAGCGTGTACTGCACGATGCGCACGATCTGCCACCACAGCGGGGTGTTCTCGGGGTCGGGCACGGTCTCGCTGATCGCGTTGCCCAGGCCGACCGGAAGGTCGCGGAGGTTACCGCGGGCCGCCGCGCGCAACCGCTTGGGCCACGGCGCGGGAAGGGAGCCGCCGACGCTGTCGGCGATCTCGGCGGTCGCGGTCTCGATCTCGGCCTGGTGGGCGTCAACGGGACCGGCGACGCCGCGCTCGTCGTCGTCGCTGTGGAAACCCATCCGGATCGCGCGCAGGGGGTCCCGGCGGAGCTTGCGCGCCCACCGCGTGACCGGCCAGCCCACGCGCCTGCACCCGCGGCGCTCGTGGGCGGTCTCGGTGGTGTCGGCGATGGCGGAGACACCGCTCGCCGCCAGCAGGTCGGTGACCAGGCGCAGGCGGCCCGCCTCGGACACGCTCGGCGCCTCGGTGGAGCCCTGGTAGCGCTCGAAGCCGCCGATGACCTGGTCGAGGTCGGCGACGAGCCGGTCGATCAGCGCCCGGCGCTCGGTGACCGTCTCGATGAGCAGCTCGCGCAGGCCACGGACGCCCTGGCCGGTGAGGACGGAGGTGGTGAGCACGCGCGGCTGCACGCCGGACTCGGTCTCCAGCAGCCGCCGGAGGTCGGTGAGGAGCTCCTCGAGCTCGTCGTGTTCGACCCGGTCGACCTGGTTGAGGACGGCCACCGTGACCGCGCCGTACCCGGACATCTCTCTCAGGTAGCGGTGGTGCACGGCGGCGTCGGCGTACTTCTGCGGGTCGAGGACCCAGATCAGCAGGTCGGCGGCGCCGATGAGGCGGTCGGCCTCGGCGGTGTGCATGGCCCGGACGGAGTCGTGGTCCGGCAGGTCGAGCAGGATCAAGCCGCTGAGCTCGGAGTTGTCGCTGTCGAGCACGCTCGTCCGGGAGTGGCGGCACCGCCGCGGGACGCCGAGCCAGGTCAGCAGGCCGTCGGCGCCCTCGTTCCCCCAGACGCAGGCGTGCGCGGAGGAGGTGGTGGGCCGGGTGATGCCGACCCGGGAGAATTCGAGCCCGCACAGGGCGTTGAAGAGCGACGACTTGCCGCTTCCGGTACCGCCCGCGAGCGCGACGACGGTGTGGTCGCCGGAGAGGCGGAGCCGCGCACCCGCGTGGTCGAGCAGGTGGCGGGCGCGCGCGATGAGTTCGGGGTCGAAGTCCTCGCGGCCGATGGAGACGATCGTCGCCAGCGCGTCGAGGCGGGTGATCAGCTCTTCGCGCGTGGTGGCGGGCATGGGCTGCCACGGGTCGTTCGAGCTGATGCGGTACTCGTCATCGTCATCGTCATCGTCATCGCCGTCGCCGACGGCCGATGACGTCCAGGCGGGCTCGTCGTCGGCGTGCTCCTGCGCCTCCTCCGTGGCGGAGGCTTCGGTGCCGTCCGCGTCCTGGGCCGCCTCCGTGTGCGGCGCCTTGGTGCCGTCGCCAGCTGGCGTCTTCCCGGCCACCTTGTCCATGGCGCTGAGGACGGCCTCGGAGAGCGCCGGGATCGGGCCGGTACGGCGTCCGGCGATCTTCGAGGTCTCGCTGTCGGCCTCGGTCAGCGCGTCCACCCAGGCGGCGAGCCGGTCGGGGTCGTCGGGATCGGCCCGTTCGCCAGCGGCGCTCTGGCTGTTGTCGTCCGGAGTGTGCGGGGCAGCGGCGTCGCCGTCGGGTTGGGTCGGCGCCACCGCGCGCTTCTTGGGGGCGGCGTGCCGACCACCGCCGGACGGACGCTCGGCGCGGGCGCCGTCCGTCCGCTCAGCCGCATGGCCGTTCTCGCTGCTCTCGCTGCTCGCACTGTCCTGCGCGTGCTCCCCGTCCCGCCCGCCCTGGCCGTCGGGACCGGTCGGGCCGTCAGTCGTATCGGCGGCCTCCGCAGCGGCCTCCGATGCCGACGAACCCATGGCAGCCTGCGGACCTGTGCCGGGGCGCACGCTGCTGACCGGAGCCGCGTCCGTACGCCAGCCCGCCCCGTCGTCCGGGTCGGCGAGCAGGTCGGGGTTGGCCCTGCGCCGTGCGCGGCCCTCGCCGACGCGGTCGACGGCGCGGCGCAGTGACGGGTAGGCGCCCGATGACGTCTCCTCGACCGCCGAGGCTGTGGCGGCGTCGGCCGCGCCTCCGGTGGCCTCCTCACCCGCGGCGTCCGGGCCCACTGCCTGCCCGGGGTGGTCGGTCGACGGCTGTCCCCCGCGCTCGTCCGCGAGGGTGGGGTGCGGGCCGGACTGCATGTCGACGGCCCGGCGCAGCGCCGGGTAGGAGCCCGGCTCCGGCTCCGCGGGACGGTTCGGCGGCCAGGCGTTGCCCGCCGGCGCCGCCCATCCGGCGTCCCTCCTGGCCTTGGCCGGGAGGACGTAGCCCGTCCACTGGTCGTCCCCGCGTGCGCGGTGGGCGCTCTCGGGCGCCTCCGGTGCGTCCCGCGCGGTGTCCGAGGCGGGGGACGCGCCACTATCGGCCTGGGGTCCCGCCACGTCTGGTTCCTCATCTGCGTGAGCGGGGTTCCGCTGAGTCGTCATCGCGCAATCTCAAGGTCGTACGTGGCCTGGGTCAGCTGGACGGCATCGGCTTCTTGGGGCAGTCCCGCGGCGGTCAGGGCGTCGGTGAAGCCCGTGCGCTCGTGTTCCAGCAACTCGGTGACGCACCGCTGCAGGTCGTCGCGTGCCATCGTGCCAATGTTACGCAGCGATTCGGCCCCGAAGAGCCCTTTCAGCAATCGCTGTGGGGGCGGTCCCCCGGAACGCGGTGTCGTCGACTCCACCGACGCGTATCCCAGCAGATCGACGATGAGGACAAGAGTGAACGCGGTGGCATCGAAGGTGACGAACCGGGCGACGGACCGCTTGGTGGCGCCGTCGGCGGCGACCATCTCCGTCACGCGTTTCTGCCAGCCCGAAATCGCCTCCCGCACACGGCGGGCCAGGTCGCCGGTGGAGTCGTCGCCCCGGGCGGACTCCGCGAGCGCCCCCGCGCCGTGGACCTCCTCCCACCGCTCGGTGACCTGCTCGGCCGCGCGCTCCGCCGCGGACACGATGAGGGCCTGCAGGCTGTCGCGGACCGCGCCCTGCAGGGCGTTCACGCGCGCGGCGGCGTCGTCGGACGTCTTCGCCTTGCGTTTGCCGCGGATCCGCATGGTGCGGGCGAGTTCGCCGCTGGCCGCGATGTCCTGCCAGCGGGCCAGCAGGTTGCCGCGCAGCAGCGACCCGTCCTGGACGGACCGGCCCACGTCGGAGATCGCGGTGGCGTAGGCGGTGTTCACCGCCTTCTCCAGGACCCGGCCGACCTCGACCTGCCGCTCGACCTGCTTGGCCAGTTCGGGGACGCGGGTGCGGAAGCTGTCGATGACCCCGATGAAGGTGCGCCGCGAGACGCGGTCGCGCTGGGCGAGGTCACCCGCGACGTCGGCGAGGTAGCCGCGGATCCGGTCGGCGGTGTTGGCGGTGAAGCGCTCACCCGCGATCTGGTCGGTCTCGGGGATGTGGAACCGGGCCGCGTTGCCGAGGCCGTTGGCGTCCAGCATCGCGCCGAAGTGTTCGGTCAGCTGCTGGTGGCCGCGCTCGGGCACACGGGAGAGCACCACCGCGAGTGAGGTGTCCCGGTCGCGGGCGACCTGCAGGAACTCCCACACCCGGGCATCGGCGTAGCGGCGGCTGGTGGTGACGAACACCCACAGGTCGGCGGCGTCCAGGAACTTCGAGGCGAATTCGTGGTGCGCCGCGACCGCGGAGTCGACGTCGGGGGTGTCCAGCAGGGCGACCCCCTCGGGCATGCACTCGCTGGCGGCCAGCACCAGCATGCCGTCCTTGCCCGGCATGGCCAGCCCCTCCTGCCGGACGCGCGGCAGCGTGGGCAGGAAGGAGGACTCGTTGAACCAGTCGACATCGGCCGGGTTGCAGGCGAGCACCGGGCTGTTGGTGGTCGGCCGCCGCACGCCGGTGGTGGTGACCTGTTCACCGACGAGGCTGTTGACGAGGGTGGACTTTCCGGCGCCGGTGGAGCCGGCGACGGCGATCAGCAGAGGGGTGTCGGGGCGGCGGACCCGCGGCAGCACGTAGTCGTCGAGCTGGTGCAGGACGTCGGCGCGCGCCGTCTCGCCCTCGGCGGCGCCGGGCAGGCCTTCGGCGAAGCCGATGTCCCGGATGCTGGCGCGCAGCCCTTCCAGGACCTTCTCGAACCCGCTGTCGTCGGCGACCGCTCCGCGATGCTTGGCCTTGGAGGGGACGGGGGACCGAGCACGCTCATGCCGACCGGGCGTACTCCGTTTCGGGGCCGAGGCCGGCCCTGCTTTCGTTTCACCTGACCCTGTCGATTCCGGCGCAGCAGGCGGCCGGGGCATAGCGCTTCCGCCCTTCTCATCGGTCTTCGCGGTCACCTGATCCGGTTCCCCTCGGGGGATTCGTCGCCACCGGAGCCGTCTGTCCGCACACGCGGCTCACCCGGTCCCTGGTGCAGTATGTCAAGTTCCCGGGCCGCATCCACCACTTCTCCAATGACGATGATGGCCGGAGGACGCACTCCGGAGTCCGCGACTGCCTGCGCGACCGTCCCGAGCGTCGCGATGACCGTCCGCTGCGTGGGCAGCGTGGAGTCCTGGATCACGGCGACGGGGGTATCGGCCGCGCGCCCGTGCTCGGTCAGCGAAGCGGCGATGGCGCCGATGCGTTCCACGCCCATGAGTACCACGAGGGTTCCGTGCTGCCGCGCCAGCCCGGCCCAGTCGACGGTGGAGCGCCGGTCGCCCGGCGCGACGTGGGCGGAGACGACGTGCAGGTCCTGGGCGACGCCGCGGTGGGTGGGCGGGATGCCCGCGCTCGCGGGGCCGGCCAGCGCGCTGGTCACGCCGGGGACGATGCTGACCGGGACGCCGGCCGCGGCGCAGGCCGCCGCCTCCTCGCCGCCGCGGCCGAAGAGGAAGGAGTCGCCGCCCTTGAGCCGCACGACGAACCGGCCGTCGAGCGCGCGCTCGACGAGGATGCGGTTGATCTCGTCCTGCTTCATGGAGCGGCCGTAGGGGATCTTGGCGGCGTCGACGATCTCGACGTCGGCGGGCAGGCGGTCCAGCAGGGAGGTCGGGGCCAGCCGGTCGACCACGACGACGTCGGCCTGGGAGAGCAGTTGGCTGCCGCGCACGGTGATCAGGCCGGGGTCGCCGGGGCCGCCGCCGACCAGGGCGACGCCGCGCAGCGGTTCCCGGCCGCGGCGCGCGTCGAGCGTTCCGTCGGACAGGCCGTCGGTGACGGCGTCGCGCAGTCCGGCCGCCCGACGCGGGTCGCCGTTGGCCACCACGCCCACGGTCACGTCGCCCACTGTGCCGGTGGCGGGTGTCCACGCGGTGGCGGCGTGCCGGTCGTCGGCGCGGACGCACCACAGCCGGGCCGCTTCGGCCTCCTCGGCGACAGCGCTGTTGACCTCGGGGACGTCGGTCGCGGCGTGGACGAGCCAGAACGCACCGAGACGGCCGTCGCGCACGTCACCCGGCTCGAAGCCGCGCTGGTGCCAGGTGATGCGTCCGGAGGAGGCGAGGTCCTCCAGGGCCGCCGTGACCTCGGGCGCGATCACGGTCACCTTCGCCCCCGCCTCCAGGAGGTTGGGGACCCGGCGTTGGGCGACGCGGCCGCCTCCGACGACCAGAACGTCGCGCCCGTTCATGCGCAAGCCGAGAAGATACGTCACCTGGGTTGACCTCCAGATCTGCGACCGTTTCCGAACGCGGGCCACGACGTGCCCGGGCCTGGTCGATCCGAATCCCCGCGATCGCTCCCCGGCGCCGTTCGCCCCCTGATCCGGCACGTGTCCCGCTGTTCCCTGCGCACCCGTGCTCGACAGTGAGGTGGGATGCGTCGATGCCCCAAAAAATACCGTGTCAAACCGGGGTTTCGCCCGCGCTCCCGCACATAACGCACGCCCGCGCCCTGCGGCGATCGCGGTATCGGTCCCCTCTGTCCTTTCATAGCAGCATCGCCGAAACAGGGGGTTATCGGCCACCCACGTTACGACGTGACGAACACACCACGTGCGCTAACACCCGCGTGCGGGAGCGCCGCAGGCGGACCGGACACCCGCCCGGGAGCCGCCCTGCCCTGCAGGAACGGGCCACGACGGCCAGCCGGGCCGCGTCCGAAAGACGAGGGTGCCCCGGGAGGTGCGGCACCACCCGTCGATCGTGCCGCACCTCACCGCGGGGCACGCCGAAGGCGGCAGGAACCCGGCCCGGCCGCACGGCGCAGCGCCCCGCGCTCCTTGCCGTCACGCCCGCTCGGAAACCCCGGCGGAGTCGAAGGTGGCGACACTGCGCAGCGCACGCGCCGCTCCCTGGAGCAGCGGGAGCGCGAGTAGCGCACCCGAGCCCTCGCCCAGGCGCATCTCCAGGTCCACCAGGGGCTGCAGGCCGAGGTGCTCCAGCGCCACGCTGTGCCCCGGCTCGGCGGACCGGTGCCCGGCGAAGCAGGCGTGGTGCACCTCGGGGGCGATGGCCGACGCCGCGAGAGCAGCGGCACCGGCGATCACACCGTCGAGCAGCACCGGGACTCTGAGGGCGGCGGCGCCGAGGATGAACCCGGCGAGCGCGGCGTGCTCCAGGCCGCCCACGGCGGCGAGCACGCCGACCGGATCGTGGGACTCGACCGCGTTGACCGCCAGCGCGCGGCGGACCACCTCGATCTTGTGCTCGTGCATGGCGTCGTCCACGCCGGTGCCGCGCCCGGTCACCTCGGCCGGGTCGACGCCGGTGAAGGCGGCGATCAGCGCGGCGGAGGCGGTCGTGTTGGCGATGCCCATGTCGCCGGTGATCAGGCAGCGGTTGCCCGCCGAGGACAGGTCGCGGGCGACCTCGATCCCCGCCTCGATGGCGAACTCGGCCTGGGTGCGGGTCATGGCCGGGCCCTGGGTCATGTCGGCCGTGCCGCGGGCGACCTTGCGCGGCAGCAGCCCCGGGACCGTGGGCAGATCACCGGCGACACCGACGTCCACCACGGTCACCTCGGCGCCGACCTGCTCGGCGAAGGCGTTGGCGACGGCGCCCCCGGCAAGGAAGTTCTGCACCATCTGCCCGGTGACCTCCTGCGGCCAGGAGGTCACCCCCTGGGCGTGCACGCCGTGGTCACCGGCGAAGATCGCGACGGCGGCGGGCTCGGGGATCGGCGGCGGACACTCCCCCGCCAGCCCCGCGAGCCGAACCGAGACCTCCTGCAGCTCGCCGAGCGCGCCCGGCGGCACGGTCATGCGGGAATGCCGGTCCTCCGCCTCCCGCACGGCACGCTGGTTGAGGGGGCCGATGGCTGCGATGGTCTCCTCCAGCAGACTCGTCGGCTCTTCGCCGGGCAGGCCGCGTCGGCCGTAGTTGTCGCGGTGGACGGCCCAGGAGAGCGGGCGACGCTGGGCCCACCCGCCCAGGGCGAGTTCCGGCTCCGGGGGGAAGTCCTCCACGTAGCCGACGCACAGGTACGCCACGACCTGCAGGTGCGGGGGGAGGTCGAGGGCGCTCGCGACGTCGCGTTCGTCGAAGAAGCTCACCCAGCCGATCCCGACGCCCTCCGCGCGGGCGGCCAGCCACAGGTTCTGCACGGCCAGCGCCGTGGAGTAGGTGGCGGTCTGCGGTTGCGCGTGCCGCCCCAGGGTGTGCCGTCCGCCGCGGGTCGGGTCGACGGTGACGACGACGTTGATCGGCGTGTCCAGGATGGCCTCGACCTTGAGCCCGGAGAACGCGCGAGCGCGGGCGGCCGGGAGCGCGCGGGCGTATTCCTCGCGCTGGGTCTGGGCCAGCTCCTGGACGCGCGTGCGCACGTCGGGGTCCTCCACGATGAGGAAGTCCCAAGGCTGGGAGAAGCCGACCGAGGGCGCCATGTGCGCGGCGGTGAGGATGCGCGTGAGGACCTCGTCGGGCACGGGGTCGGGGCGGAAGCCCATGCGGACGTCGCGGCGCTCGCGGATCGCCCGGTAGACCGCTTCGCGCTCCGCGTCGGCGTAGGTGTGCGGATCGTGGCCCGCGAGTGCTCTCCGCGGTGATGCGTCGGACGGCGACGGCCCCTTGGGCTCGGACTGCGGCGCGAACGGAGGCTCCTGCGACGACTCGGCGCGCTGCTCATAGGCGGCCGGACCGGCCGCGTAAGCCTCGACGGTGGTCGCGGGAACGCGGTCGGGACCGCCTCCTCGCAGCGGGATGACGTTCGGTTCCAAAGGGGGTTCCGTTTCCTGTTCCTGTCCGGTTTCCTGGTGCGGTTCGGCCACGTAGGCCGACGGCGTGGTCGGGGGCGGAGGCACCGACTCGGAGGCCGCGGCGGATGTCGTCGACGTCGGCTCCCGCTCGGACTCGGGCGCGGGGTCGGCGGACGTGTCAGCGGGAGCGGCAGACCGGTCGGCCGACTCAGCCTCCGGTTCCGGCTCCGGTACCGGCTCGGGCTCCGGTGGCGGCGCCGCCGCGGGTTCGGGCCTGGCATAGGGCCCGGGCACGGGCTGCCGTTTCTCCGGCGTGTGGAACGGGTTGGGTCGCGGTGCGGTTCCTCCGGAACCTGTCACGGGTCCCGTGGGCGCCCCCGCGCCCCGGCCCGCCTCCGGGAGACCGTCGAGCAGTCCCCGCGCGGTCGCCTCACGGGCGCCGCGCGGGACATCACGGGCGGGACGACGTGCGGAGTCCCGGTTGTCCTTGGCTCCCCGTCGTCCGGAATAGCGGCGCTTGTCGTCACCGGTCATGATGTTCCTCCGGCGGAACCGGCCACGGCACCGCCCCAGCCGGTCGCGTGTCTCTTCGGCATGTACTCCCCCTTAGTCACCGGCGCCGAGGTCTCCTCGCCCCCAGGCGCGTCCGGCCCTCGGCTCCGCACCCATCCATTCGAGATCACCATCAGCGGGCACCGGACACAAGACGCTTTTTGCCTCCAACTCGGCTACAGCAACTGTGCCAGAACGCGCGTCAGTCGACGGGCGGTATCACGCTCCCGGACGGCGACGCGCAACCAGTCCGGCCCGAGCCCCGGGAAGGTGTCGCAGCGCCGCAGGGCGATGCCGCGCTCGCGCAACCGCGCCCGCACGCCCGCCCCGTCCTCGGCTCTGACCAGCAAGAACGATGCGGCGGCCGCAGGGGTGACGTGAAGGCCGAGAGCACGCAGGTCGGCGGCGAGCCCGGCACGCTCGTCGGCCAGCTCCCGCGCCCAAGCGTCGGCCTCCGCCACCGCCTCGGGCGCGCTACACGCCTCGGTGGCGACGAGCGCGGGGGTCGAGACCGACCACAGCGGCTGGGCGTCGGCCAAGCGCGCGACGAGGCCGGGATCGGCGAGCAGGTATCCGGCGCGGAGCCCGGCCAGCCCCCAGGTCTTGGTGAGGCTGCGCACCACCACGAGCCCGGGAACGTCGGAACGCCCCGCCAGGGATTCCGGCTCGCCGGGAACACAGTCGGCGAACGCCTCGTCCACGACAAGGATCCGCCCCGGACGCGCCAACCGTTCCAGCACGCCCGCCGGGTGCAGGACGGAGGTGGGGTTGGTGGGGTTCCCGATCACGACCAGGTCGGCGTCCTCAGGCACGAGCGCCGGATCGAGGGTGAAGTCCGGCGGCAGGATGGCCCGCTCGACCTGGTGTCCGGCCGCACACAGCGCCGCCTCGGGCTCGGTGAACTGCGGATGCACCACAACCGCCCGACGCGGCGTCAGCACCCGTGCCAGCAGCACGAACACCTCGGCGGCACCGGCGGCTAGGAGAACGTCGGCCGGGTCGCGCCCGTGCCGCCGTGCCACGGCCTGCCGCGCCACCGAGGAATCGGGATAGGCGGCGAGGTCGCCGACGGACGCACGGATGCGCTCGGCCAGCCATGCGGGCGGTGTCCCGGTCCGCACATTCACCGCGAAGTCGAGAAGCCCGGGACCGGTCTCGGAATCACCGTGGTGCCGAAGGTCCACCTCGGACTCCCCGGAGACGGAGCCATCCCCGCCCACGGGCGTCCCCACCACGTCCCGCACCTGCAGCCACCTCGCTGTTCTCCGCGACAACCCGGACGACAGCGCACCCTACACCGCCACATATCGCCCGCACGGCCCCGCCCCGCCGTCGATGATCACGGGAGTCCCTCTGGCTTTGTCCAGCTAGTCCGATGAATCCGCGTAATCACCAGTGGATGAGGGCACAGTGGTCAGGAGTGGCCACCCGGTCCGGTGGGATCCGGGTGGCCACGCGTGCCGTGTCAGTGGCCGTGCCCGTGGGCGTGGCCATGGCTATGCCCGTGGCCGTGGGCGGGGTCGTCCGGGTGGTGGTGGGGTGTCTGCGGGGCGCCGACCTTGTCTTCGAAACCGGGGAGGGCGATGCGGTAGACGCAGGTGTCGCAGTTCATGCGGATGTCTCCGGCCAGGGCCTCGTCGTAGCGTTCGACGATCATGTCCGCGAGGCCGTCGCAGTCGCCGATCACCGGCGCGCAGCGGATGTCCAGGTCGGGGTGGTCGGCGGCGAAGGCCATGGACTCGTCGACGACGCGGTCCGGGAGGATGCCGGAGAACAGGAAGTAGGGCAGTACCACGACGCGGCGGGCGCCCAGGCGGCGGATGCGGTCCAGGCCTTCGCACACGCTCGGCCAGGCCAGGGAGATGAACGCCGGTTCGACGAAGGAGACGCCGCGCTGCTTGGCGTGGCCCTCCTGGAACAGGCGGGCGACCTTGCACACCTCGGCGTTGGCGTCGGGGTCGGTGGAGCCGCGGCCGACCAGGAGGACGGCGGTCTCGCCCGCCGCACCGGTCTCAGCGGACTCACCGGCGGGGTCGGAGTCGGTGCCGAGGACGTCGTCGAGTCGTTCGGCGAGCAGCCGGAGCATGGTCGGGTGCGGGCCGAGCGGGCGTCCGTAGACGTAGTCGAACCCGTCGTGCCGTTCCTTCTCGCGGATCAGCGCGCCGGGGATGTCGCCCTTGGCGTGTCCGGCCGCGACCAGCATCATCGGCACGCTCACCACACGGCGGTGGCCCCGGCCGTAGAGCTCGCCGACCGCGTCGGTCAGCGGCGGCGGCGAGAGCTCGATGAAGCCCCCGGCGACCTCGCGGTCGTCGAGGCGGCGGTCGAGCCGCTCGACGAACGCCATGAAGTCGGCGACGCCCTTCTCGTCCCGGGTGCCATGTCCGACCAGCAACAGCGGGGGTTTCATCGTGGACCTCTCACGTTCTTCTCGGGCTGGCCCCGGCTCGCGGCGGCCGGGGAGATTCATGCGGTGGGGACGGGAAATCGGCCGGACGGCCACGGTCACGGGGTGGGGCCGTAGAGCAGGGCGTTCAGCGCGGCGGCCGCCACGGCCGAGCCCCCCTTCTCCGAGACGTTGCTGACCTGGGGCAGTCCGGACTCGCGAAGGGCGGCCTTGGACTCGGCGGCACCGACAAAGCCGACCGGGAGGCCGATGACCAGGAGCGGATCGACGCCGCGGGCGATGATCTCCTCGAGCGCGGTGGGCGCGCATCCCACGACCCAGACCGCGCCGGGGCCGACCTCGGAAAAGGCGGATCGGACCGCGGCGGCGGAGCGGGTGATGCCGGTCGCGCGGGCCAGGCGCGCGGTGTTCTCCTCGGCGATACGGCAGACGCTGGGGCGGGCGGTGATGCCGGAGGCGACCATGGCGACGTCGGCCACGATGGGGGCGCCGTCGGCCAGGCCTGCCGCGGCCGCGGTCACCGCGGTGTCGTCGATGACCAGGTCGGTGGCGTAGTCGAGGTCGGCACTGGCGTGGATGACCCGTTCGGCGACGGCGCGGCTCAGCGGTGGCAGGTGCCCCAGGTCGACGCGTGACCGCAGGATGCGGAAGGACTCCACCTCGATCGGATGGACCTGACGGTTCAACTGCGTTCCCTTTCTCCGTTCAGCTGTTCACCGCTGTCGGGGATCGTGGTTCCGGTGCGCGGGCCGACCACCGGGTTCGGCGCCGCCCTGGCCTCGGATCACGCACCGGTCTCTGCCGGTCCGTTCTCTGCCGGTCCGTCGCCCACCTCGATGATCGCGTCGGCCGGGCAGACCTCGATGCACTCCAGGCAGCCCGTGCACCGCTCCGGCAGCACGTCGAGCGTGCCGCCGTTGGGACGGAAGGCGTGTTCCGGGCAGGTCAGCAGGCACGCGCCGCACGCCGTGCACGCCGAG
Source organism: Nocardiopsis gilva YIM 90087 (assembly GCF_002263495.1). Lineage (NCBI taxonomy): Bacteria > Bacillati > Actinomycetota > Actinomycetes > Streptosporangiales > Nocardiopsidaceae > Nocardiopsis > Nocardiopsis gilva. The sequence goes on from NZ_CP022753.1 coordinate 4,584,064, forward strand.
GTCACGGCCACGGGCGCCACCGCGCAACCGAGTTCAGGCATGGCTCCCCCACGGTGTCGGACCCGGTACCGCCGCTTCGAGCGGGGCCGCGCCCGGTCACCTTACATGGCCACCGGATCGTGTCCACGCGGCCGGTGGTGCCGGGCGCGGTGCGCCCCCGATGTGGTTTCGGCGTGGCCGCAGGCCCTACGCCGCAGGGGTTTCGGGCCTACTGACGACCGCTATTGCGAATACTTGGCTATTGCGAACCTCGCGGCCAGGGCATACCTTCGTGGAGCCGTGGTGTTCGGGAAGTCCGGTGCGAAACCGGCGCGGCCCTCGCCACTGTGAACGGGAAGCCCGGTGCCCCGCCCGCCGCAGCCAGCGGAACGGACGGCTCACGGCCACTGGGGGACGTCCGGCCGCGGACGCGCCCTTGGGAAGGTCGGCGACGGGCGTCGACCCGGAGCCAGGAGACCGGCCACGGCACGTGACGACCGTCCACGAGGTGTTGGAGATTGGTCCCCCACACATGCATATCGCCGAAGGCTTCCTCCCGCCCGTCCACGCCGTGGCCTGGACCGCGGTCTCAGCGCCGTTCGTCATTCACGGCGTCCGCTCGCTGACCACGACGATCCGGACCAACCCCGAGTCCAAGCTGCTTCTCGGTGCCGCCGGTGCGTTCTGCTTCGTGCTGTCCGCGCTGAAGATCCCCTCGGTGAGCGGCAGCAGTTCCCATCCGACGGGGACCGGCCTGGGCGCGGTGCTCTTCCGACCACCGGTCATGGCCGCCCTCGGCACGATCACCCTGCTGTTCCAAGCCTTACTCCTCGCCCACGGCGGCCTGACCACGCTGGGCGCCAACGTCTTCTCGCTCGCGATCGTCGGGCCGTGGGTCGCCTACGGTGTGTACCGCCTGGTGCGGGGGCTGACCAGGGCACTGCCGGAGCACACGTCGCTGGGGCTCGCGGTGTTCTTCGCCGCCAGCCTGGCCAGCCTGGGCACCTACTCGGTGACCAGCCTCCAGCTCGCACTCGCCTTCCCCGACGCGCAGAGCGGCGTCCTGGGCTCGTTCGTCAAGTTCGGCGCCATCTTTTCGGTCACCCAGATACCGCTCGCGATCATCGAGGGTCTGGTGACCGTGATCATCGTGCGACTGCTGATCAAGGCGAGCCGGAGTGAACTGCTGCGGCTCGGCGTGCTGCGCACCGCCGCGGCCCCCACCACCCCGGTCGAGCGAAAGGCGGTGTGAGCGATGACGTCGACGAACCCGAACACCGAGCGCCCGCCGAGCGGCGAGCCGACGAACGAGCGCAGCCGCCGATGCCCACCGCCGAAGGCCGAACCGCATGGGCGGCGGAGCCGAGTGAGGAGGGGAGCGCGAGCCGAGGCGCAGGACGGCGACCGGCACCCCGCGGCGTGGGCCACCTGGGCCATGGTCGCCGCCATCGCCGTGATCGCGGTTCTGCCGCTGGCGATAGGTGCGGGCGACTCCCGCGAGGAACCCTTCGCCGGCGCCGACGCGCAGGGGCAGCAGGCCGTTGAGGACATCGACCCGGCCTACGAGCCGTGGTTCTCCCCCATCGTCGAGCTGCCCTCGTCCGAGGTCGAGTCAGGGCTCTTCGCGCTGCAGGCCGCGATCGGCGCGGGCATCATCGGCTACTACTTCGGCGTCGTGCGCACACGCTCACGGATGCGCACGGAGCAGGCGCAGGCCACCGGCGGCCCGACCGACTCCACCCGTGCGGGAGACGCGGCCGGTGATGCGGTGGCTGATGCGAGCGGCGCACCTCGGGGTGCGGAAGTCCCGGACGGCTCCGAACCGACGCGCGGCTGAGCAGCGGCGCCCATGCTGGCCATCGATGCCGCCGCCTACAAGAGCCCGTGGCGCGACGTGCACCCCGCCGTCAAGGGCACCCTCTTCGGCGGCCTGCTGCTGTGCGCGCTCGCCCTCCCGGCCTGGCCGGGCGCCGCGATCACGGCGGTGACCGCCCTCGTCGTGGCGTTCGGCCCGGCAGGGGTGGAGCCGCGCGCGTTCGCCCGCGCCGCCTGGGCTCCGCTGCTGTTCATCCTCACCGGATCGGTGACGCTGCTGTTCAGCGTCGGCGCTCCGGGCGACGCGGCCGCCGGCCCCGCGCTGGGGCCGGTGGCGTGGGACCCCGACGGTCTGGCGCGGGCCGCCGAAATCGTCGGCCGCGCCACGGCGGCACTGCTGTGCCAGCTGCTGTTCGCCTTCACCACCCCGCTCGCCGACCTGCTGCCCCGCCTCACCCGCATCGGGCTGCCGGCCGCGCTCGTGGAGATGGTCGCGCTGATCTACCGGATGCTGTTCGTGACGCTCGACACCGCCCGCCGCATCGGCACGGGGCAGGCCGGACGGCTGGGCTACGCCACCCGGCGCGCCTGGATCCGGTCGGTCGGCTCCCTGGGTGCCGCGCTGTTCATCCGCTCCTACGACCGGGCCCAGCGCATGCAGCGGGGCCTGGAATGCCGGGGCTACACCGGCGAACTGACCGTCCTCGTCGACGCGCTGCCGCTGCGTCCCCAGGCGCTCCTCGCGGCGGCCGCCGTCCCGCTTCTCGTCGCCGCGGCGACCATCGGCTCCGGAGTCTGGCTTTGACCTCGCTTGACGTGTCCCCCGGCGGTGCCCCCGCCACCGCACCCGCCGTGCTGGCGGGGCGCGACCTGGCCTTCGCCTATGACGACGCCGACCCCGTCTTCACCGGTCTGAACGTGGCGGTCGCGGCCGGGGAGGTACTGGCCGTGCTGGGCCCCAACGGCGGGGGCAAGACCACGCTGCTGCGCCTGCTGGCGGGCAGCCTGCGGCCGCGGTCCGGGGAGATCCTGCTGGACGGCGCCGGTGTCCCGCAGAGTCGGCGCGGCATCGGCGGCCTCCGCCGCCGGGTCCAGCTCGTCTTCCAGGACCCCGACGACCAGCTGTTCTCGGCGAGCGTGCGGCAGGACGTGTCGTTCGGACCGCTCAACCAGGGGCTGGACACCGACACGGTACGCGAGCGCGTGGACTGGGCGCTCGATGCTCTCGACATCACCGGCCTCGCCGGCCAACCCACCCACCTGCTCTCCTATGGGCAGCGCAAGCGCGTGGTGCTGGCCGGAGCCCTGGCGATGCGCCCCTCCGTCCTCATCCTGGACGAACCGACCGCCGGGCTCGATCCGGCCGGGGTGGAGTCGCTGCTCGCCACGCTGGAGGGGCTGCGCGCGTCCGGCACGACGCTGGTCGTCTCCACCCACGAGGTGGACCTGGCCTACCGGTGGGCGGACCGCGCCCTGGTGATCGATCACGGCGTGCTGGGTGTGGGACCGGTCCGGCAGGTGCTGGGCGACACCGCCCTGCTGTCCGCCGCCCGCCTCCGCCCGGCCTGGGGTCCGGCGGTGGGCCGGGCGCTGCGCACGAGCGGGCTCCTCCCCGACGACGCCCCCGACCCCCGCACGCCGGAGGAGGTCGCGGCGCTGCTCGACAGCGACCGTTGATCTCGGGGATATCGACCGAATAATCGTCGATGTAGGGTCGATATCCCCGAGATCAACGGAAGGTCAGCCTTTCCAGGTGTAGCCGCGGGGGGTGACGAAGCGCCCGGCGACGGCCCGGCTCGCCGAACTGCCGACGAGCACCACGGTGAACATGTCCACGGCGTCCACTCCCCCGGCGAGCATCTCCTCAAGCGTGGTCATGGTGATGTGCTCCCCGTCGCGGGAGGCGTTGTGCACGTGGCCGACGGGGGTGGTCGCGGGCCGGTGTTCCGCCAGGATCTCCAGCGCGCGGGGCAGCTGCCAGTCGCGTTTGCGGCTGCGCGGGTTGTAGAAGCAGACCGTGAAGTCGCCCTCGGCCGCCGCCCGGACGCGGCGTTCGATCGCCTCCCACGGCGTGTGCAGGTCCGACAGCGAGATATAGGCGTGGTCGTGGCCGAGCGGGGCGCCGAGCAGGTTGGACGCGGAAACGGCAGCGGTGATGCCGGGGACCCCCACGACGTCGATGTCGGGACCGGCGAAGTCGAGGGCGGGGCTGGCCATGGCGTAGACCCCGGCGTCGCCGGACCCGATGAGCGCCACGGCCGCGCCGGTCCGTGCCTCCTCGACGGCGGTGCGGGCACGCTCCTCTTCCTGGCCCAGGCCGCTGGTGAGGATCCGGGTTCCGGGCCGCAGCAGGTCGCGCACCTGGTCGACGTACTGGTCGAGGCCGACCACCACGGACGCGCGGCGCAGTTCGGCGACGGCCCGGGGAGCGGTCAGGTCGCGGGCGCCGGGCCCCAGGCCCACGACGGCCAGGCGGCCCGCGGACGCACGCGGGCGACGGCCGCGGTGGCGTTGGCGCTCTTGCGCTTGGCGGCGACCAGCTCGGCACCGCGCCCGGCGCCCGCCGCACCGTGCAGCGCCGCTGCCTCGGCGACGCTCGCGGTGCCGACCTCGGCGCGCACCACCTCGCTGGGGTTGGGCACGTCCACGTCGGCGAGTTCGGCGGCGGGGTAGGTCACCACGTCCCAGCCGCGCTGGGCCGCGGCCCGCAGGATGCCCTCCTCATCCGCCTTGAGGTCGACGGTGGCCACCGCCCGCACCGATTCCGGGGCCAGCCCCGCGTCGGCGAGCACCTGGTCGATGAGGCCGCCCACCTCGTCGGCGCTCACCCCGCGGGCCGAGCCGACGCCGATGACCAGTGAGCGGGGCCGGTAGACGACGGTCGGCGGCCCATCGTCGGCCCGGCCGTCGTCGCGCTGGTCGCTCACCCGGATCACGGCGGCGACCGCCTCCAGCGGCGTTCGCGCGGAGACGGAGACATTGTCCGGGAGGGGCGGGAGCGGCCAGGCCTCCGCGCCCTCCAGCCGGACGGGCTCGCCGGAGAGGACCGCGGCGCCGACGGCGGCGAGCGGCCCGTGATCGGCGATCGTGAACCCGAGCTCATCGCCATAGGAGTCGAGCGGCGTGGTGCGCGCGCTGTCGCTGGCTGTGGTGATGACGGGTCGGCAGCCGAGGACGCCCGCGGCGCGTTCGGCCAGCTCGTTGCCGCCGTGGTGGCCGCCGAGGACCGCGACGGCGTGCTCCCAGGATTCGTCGACGCAGACCACGGGCGGGTCCGTGGTCTTGTCGCCGAGCAGCGGAGCGAGGACGCGGACGGTGGCGCCGACCGCCAGGAAGCTCAACACGGCCCCGCACTCGGTGAACGCGGTGCGCAGCGCCTCGGCGGGGCGCTCGGCGGTGATAGTGCGCACCGTTCCCGGCCATGCCGCGGCCAGCCGCTCGGCGGCGGCCCGCCCGCGTGCCGTGACGGCGATGACGCCGATGTCCCTCATGTCGTGCCTTCCCGTTCCTGCTGTTGTCCAGGGTGGTCGGTCGTGCCCTCGGGCCCCGCCGACCTCCCGATCGTGCCGTGTGCCGGTCGGCCGTCCTCCGCATCGCCCGCGTCGGGCCGGAGCCCCCACAGCAGCGTCACCGGGTTGACGGCGGCGAACCGCAGGGACCCGTTGGGGAGAGGCGCCAGCCGGGACGCCTGGATCTGGGTGCCGGACACCCCGTATCCGGACGCCGCGAGGAGGTCGTGCACGGGGCGGACGCGGTCGACGGAGGCGAGGGCGGCCACCACCCGCTCCGGGTGGTGCCGGCGGAGGGCCTCGCCGATCACCGCGTCGTCTCCGCCGCCGAAGAAGATGGCGTCGGGGGCCGGGCGCTCGGCACGGTCGGCCAGGGACGCGGGAGCGCGGCCTTCGCAGACCTCGACACGGACGCCGTGCGCGCGGGCGTTGCGGCGGATGCGGGCGCAGTCGTCGGGGTTCTTCTCGAAGGCGACCGCGTACGCGCCGAAGCGGGCGCACTCGACGGCCACGGAACCGCTGCCGGCACCTACGTCCCACACCACCGTTCCGGGTCGCGGGGCGAGGTGGGCGAGCGCGAGGGCGCGCACCTCGGCCTTGGTGATCATCGATTCCCGGTGGGCGAACTCCGCCTCGGGCAGCGCCCAGCCGTCCGGGGCACCGTGGTGGCCGGGCATCCAGGTCATGGCCGACGCCACCGCGTGCCGTGGTTCGACGGCGAGCACGACGTTGGGATGCGCCCAGGCCCGCCCGGCGTCGCCTTCCTGCTCGACGCGGGCCACTTCCTCGTCGTCGGTGCCGAGACGCTGGGCGACATACACATCGCGACCGGCGCGCAGCAGTTCGGGGATGAAGGCGCCGGGTTCCGCCGAGCCGGGGGCGGTGAGGATGGCGGCCTTGGGGTGCGCCAGGGCGGCGGCCAGAGCGCGGCGGGCCGAGCGCCCCGACGCGGCGCGCCCGTGGGCCGACAGGATGACAGCGTCGTCCCAGGGCAGGCCGACGCGGGCGAAGGCGGTGGCGACCGAGGAGACGGCCGGGACCACCCGGGGCCGGGCGCCTCGCGCGCGCAGCGCGCGGACGATCCCGAAGAACCCGGGGTCGCCGGACGCCAGCACGGCGACCGGGCCCTCCCAGGCCATGACCTGGTCCAGGACGGGGTCGAGGGCGCCCATGGGGATGCGGTGGGCGCTCTCGGGCACGTCGACGGCGTCGAGGTGCCGACGCGCTCCGGCCACGCAGGTGGCCGTCTGAAGCGCCGCGGTGGCCTGCTCCCCGAGCCGCCCACCGTCGAGCCCGATGACGGTGATCACGTGGGGGTGTCTCCGGCGGTCACGGTACGGATCTGGATGTCGGTCACGGACACCAAGCATCCCAGATCACGACGGCCGCGCGCGCTCCGGGCCGGTCGGCGCCTCCGAGGCGGCGCCCAGATGACGGGGCGGAACACGCGAGGCGGACGCTGTCAAGGGCGCCCACACCCCCGATGGGGGAAATACGAGCACCCCCATAGGGGGATATCCACGCTCCCCCTTACCGGGGTACCGGGGACGCCAATTCAATGGGGCCTCTTGCCCATTCTCGGAACGCTTCTCAAAATGGGACGTAGTCGAGACTCATTTAGTTCATTGATGCATTCTATATTGACACGAAAAAACCAATGACGGCGCCGGGCCACCACCATGGCCGCCGCCCAGCGGCGCCGTCGCGCACACCCACGGGGAACCTGCGCGTTCAGCGCGGCCAGGTGGGGTTGAACCGGACATTCTCAAGGGGCACCGAAGGCGCGACCGGGGTTATGCGCCCCTCCTTCCACGACCACGGCCCGCAGCCCTTCCGGTGCCCGCGAAAGTACGAGGGATCATCATGCCGCCCACGACCACCACAACCGAATTCCGGCTCGGTAGCGCCCCGGGGGGACTTCCCGAGATCGGCCACGCGATGGAGTTCCAGAAACGTCCACTGGAATTCATCACCTCCCTGGCCCCCTACGGCGACCTCGTCCAATTCCGTTTGGGGCCGACACCGGTCTACCTCGTCCGGCACACCGAGCTCATCCAGGAGATGCTGCGCAACACCCAGACGTTCGACAAGGGGGGCGAGATCTTCGAGAAGTCCCGGGCCTTCTTCGGCAACGGCCTGGCCTCCTCGAAGGACGAGACCCACCGGCGCCAGCGCCCGCTCGTGCAGCCGTCCATGCACGTGCGCCGCATCGCCGAGTACGTCGAGGTGATGTGCGATGAGGCCGTCAACGTCACCGGGACGTGGGCGGAGGGCGAGAGCTTCGACGTCACCCCGGCGATGCAGGCCCTGACCACGGGCGTCACCGCGCGGACGATGTTCTCCACCGGCGGCGGCCCCGACGCCATCGCGGAGGTCCAGCACTGCCTGCCCACCATCCTGCGCGGCGTCTACACGCGGATGACCGCGCCGGAGGAGATGATCGAGCAGCTCCCCGCCGCGGAGAAGGAGGAGTTCGACGACGCGCTCACCCGCCTGCACGGCCTGGTCGACAAGATCATCGAGGACTACCGGAGCGCCGGGGCCGACCGCGGCGACGCGATGTCGATGATGCTGAGCGCCCGCAACGAGGACGGCGAGGGCCTGACCGACCAGGAGATCCACGACAACGTCATGAACCTGTTCTCGGGCGGGGTCGAGACCACGGCGTCGTCCCTGGCGTGGACCTTCCACCTGCTCGCCGAGCACCCGGAGGTCGAGCGGCGGATGCACGAGGAGCTCGACGAGGTCCTCGATGGCCGCGCCCCGACCAACGACGACCTCAACCGGCTCCAGTTCACCCGACGCGTGTTCACCGAGACCCTGCGCATGTACCCGCCGGTGTGGCTGGTCAGTCGCACCACGCCAGACGAGGCCGAACTGGGCGGCCACACCATCCCGGCGGAGAGCACGCTGATGTACAGCCCTTACGTCGTGCACCGCAACCCGGAGGTGTTCGACGACCCCGACACCTTCGACCCGGACCGCTGGTTGCCCGAGCGCATGCGCACCCACCCGCGCGGGGCGATGATCCCCTTCGGGGCGGGACGCCGCAAGTGCCTCGCCGACAACTTCGCCATGACCGAGGGCGTTCTCGCGCTCGCCATCATCGGGTCGCGGTGGCGGCTGCGCCACGCCCCCGGCACCACGGTCACCACGCACGTGGCCGCGACGCTGGGTCCTGGACCGCTTCCCATGACCCCGGAAGCGCGCCGGAGCGGGGTGGATCCCGCATCCACCGGCTGACCGGCGCCGACGGGTGAGGGACGACACCTTGGGCGGCATCGTCCCTCACCCTGAGGGCCTCTCTCCCGGCCACCGTCCATCGCTGGGAGATACCGAAACGGCCCCGGGAGCGTGCTCCCGGGGCCGCCCGTCGCTTGAGGGACGCAGAGGCTCAGGCGTCGCAGCAACCGCCCGCCGCGGCGGGCTCGGCCGCCGGGACACCGACCTTGGGCATGCCCAGCAGTACACCGGGCTGCTCCTGCTGCTGACCGTTGCGCGCGGCCCAGGCGTCGCCGGCGCGGGTGCGGCGCAGCGAACGCACACCGGAGTCGGCCACCAGGTGGTGCGGCGCGGCGTAGGTGACCTCGACGGTGACGAGGTCACCGGGGCGGGGCGCGTTGTCGCCCTCTTCCGTCGAACTGTGCTCGCTGTTCGCTCCTCGCAAGCTCGTCGCACTGTGCTCGCTGTTCGCTCCTCGCAAGCTCGTCGCGAAGTGGACCAGGCGGTTGTCCGCTGCCCGGCCGGAGAGCCGGCGCCGATCGCCGTCCTTGCGGCCCTCGCCCTCGGCGACCAGGACCTCGACCTCGCGGCCGACGAGCTTGCGGTTCTCCTCGGCGGAGATGGACTCCTGCAGTTCGACGAGGCGCTCGTAGCGTTCCTGCACGACCTCCTTGGGCAGCTGGCCGTCCATGGTGGCCGCCGGGGTGCCGGGCCGCTTGGAGTACTGGAACGTGAATGCCGCCGCGAAGCGCGCCTCGCGCACGACGTGCAGCGTCTCCTGGAAGTCCTCCTCGGTCTCGCCGGGGAAGCCCACGATGATGTCGGTGGTGATCGCCGCCTCGGGCATCTTCTCCCGGACGCGGCGCACGATGTCGAGGAAGCGCTCCTGGCGGTAGGAGCGGCGCATCGCCTTGAGCACCTTGCTCGACCCGGACTGCAGCGGCATGTGCAGCTGGGGCATGACGTTCGGAGTCTCGGCCATCGCGTCGATGACGTCGTCGGTGAAGTCGCGCGGGTGCGGTGAGGTGAAGCGGACGCGCTCCAGGCCCTCGATCTCGCCGCAGGCGCGCAGCAGCTTGGAGAACGCCTGGCGGTCCCCGAACTCGCTGCCGTAGGCGTTGACGTTCTGTCCGAGCAGCGTCACCTCGATGGCGCCCTCGGCGACCAGCGCCCGCACCTCGGCGAGGATGTCGCCGGGGCGGCGGTCCTTCTCCTTGCCGCGCAGGGCGGGCACGATGCAGAAGGTGCAGGTGTTGTTGCAGCCGACCGAGATCGCGACCCACGCCGCGTAGGCGGACTCGCGGCGGGTGGGCAGGGTGGAGGGGAAGGTCTCCAGCGACTCCTCGATCTCCACCTGCGCCTCGCGCCCGATGCGGGCGCGCTCCAGCAGGGTCGGCAGCGACCCGATGTTGTGCGTACCGAACACGACGTCGACCCACGGGGCACGGCGGACGATCTCGCCACGGTCCTTCTGCGCCAGGCACCCGCCCACGGCGATCTGCATGCCGGGGTGGGCGTCCTTGACGGGGCGCAGGTGCCCGAGGTTGCCGTAGAGGCGGTTGTCCGCGTTCTCGCGGACCGCACAGGTATTGAAAACGACGATGTCTGCGGTGCTGCCCTCGGCTGCGCGCTGGTACCCCGCGTCCTCCAGCAGACCGGATAGGCGCTCGGAGTCGTGGACGTTCATCTGGCAGCCGTAGGTCCGCACTTCGTAGGTACGACTCTGGCTCACCGTTCCAGGCTAGTTGCTTCACGGCCCCCGGTGATCCGCCGCCGGGCAGGGCGGATGGGAAGCGGATGAGCAACCGCCCGCGGACGGGAACGGGACCGAAACCCGCAGGCGCGGGATGTCCGGTGGCGACGGCGGGCACACGACCTGGTTGTTACACAACGTCAGGGATCCACCGCGCACCAGTGACACCACGTAGCACACCTACCACCTGACCACATCCGGACATAGAGGCGTTTCTGCACTGTTTCCCGCATAACGAATCCGCTACTAGCAGGGTCGACGCACCGACTTAGTGGTGACAAACACACTCGGCTGAGGCTAGGTTCCGGCACATGACCGCTACTTCCCTCGTCGTGCTGGAGAACGTCAACAAGCACTTCGGCGAGCTCCACGTGCTGCGCGACATCAACATCACCGTCGACCGCGGTGAGGTGGTCGTGGTGATCGGACCCTCGGGCTCCGGCAAGTCGACCCTCTGCCGGACCATCAACCGCCTGGAAACCGTCGACACCGGTGTGATCATGATCGACGGGGAGCCCCTCCCCGAAGAGGGGCGCGGTCTGGCGCGCCTGCGCAGCGACGTCGGCATGGTCTTCCAGTCCTTCAATCTCTTCGCGCACAAGACCGTCCTGCAGAACGTGACCCTCGGACCGATCAAGGTCCGCAGGCAGAACAAGGCACAGGCAGAGAAGCGGGCCTGGGAGCTGCTGGACCGGGTGGGCATCGCCGACCAGGCCGAGAAATACCCGGCGCAGCTCTCCGGCGGCCAGCAGCAGCGCGTGGCGATCGCCCGGGCGCTGGCCATGGACCCCAAGGTGCTGATGTTCGACGAGCCCACCTCCGCGCTGGACCCCGAGATGGTCCAGGAGGTGCTGGACGTGATGACGTCGCTCGCCAAGGAGGGGATGACGATGGTCGTCGTCACCCACGAGATGGGCTTCGCACGGCGCGCCGCCAACCGTGTCGTCTTCATGGCCGACGGCCAGATCGTCGAGGAGAACACCCCCGACGCGTTCTTCACCCAGCCGACCACCGATCGCGCCAAGGACTTCCTGTCCAAGATCTTGACCCACTGAACCGGGCCATAAGCCCGATCCCGCTCCTCCGTCACCGCGGCCGGAGCACGTCACAACGAAGAGGTTAGGGATCATGCGGATTCATTCCATCTCCAAGGCGACGGCCGGTGTCGCCGCTGTTGCTCTCGCGCTTACCGCTTGCGGCGGAGGAAACGGCGGCGGCGAGGACGGTGGTGACGGCGGCACGATCACCATCGGCGTCAAGTACGACCAGCCCGGCCTCGGCCTGGAGGAGGGCGGCGACAAGCCCACCGGCCTGGATGTGGACGTGGCCACCTACGTCGCCAAGGAACTCGGCTACGACGAGGGCCAGATCGAGTGGACGGAAGCCGCCTCCGCCAACCGGGAGACCTTCCTCCAGCAGGGCACCGTCGACATGGTCGTGGCGACCTACTCGATCACCGACGAGCGCAAGAAGCTCGTCGACTTCGCCGGGCCTTACTACGTCGCCCAGCAGGACATCCTGGTCCAGGACGGCAACGAGGACATCACCAAGGCCGAGGACCTCGCGGGCAAGAAGCTGTGCTCCGCCTCGGGCTCCCGTTCCGCGCACACCATCACCGAGACGCTGGAGATCGACGCCGAACTGCGCGAGACCCAGAACTACTCGGAGTGCCTCCAGCTCCTCACCGACGGCCAGATCGACGCGGTCACCACGGACAACACCATCCTGGCGGGCTACGCCGCCCAGCAGCCCGGCAAGTTCAAGCTGCTCGGCCAGGAGATCCAGGAGGAGCGGTACGGCATCGGCCTGCCCAAGGGCTCGACCGAGCGCTGCGAAGCGGTCAACAAGGCGATCTCGAAGATGTACGAGGACGGCTCCGCCGAGAAGTACCTCGACGCCAACTTCGGTGAGGCCAAGTTCGAGTACGAGAAGGAGCAGCCGGAGTTCGAGGGCTGCGCGTAACCACCCGACCCGTATGACCGACCGGGGCCCCCGCAGTGGTCCCCGGCGGTCGTCTTGACCGGCTTGGACCTATGGAAGCCTTCCTCAGCAACTACGAAGCCATCATCGACGGCTTCTCCTGGACCGTCCGCCTGACGCTGATCAGCGCGCTGTTCTCGTTCATCCTCGGCATCATCCTGACGGCGATGCGGGTCTCCCCGGTGCCGCTGCTGCGCGGCATGGCGACCGTGTACGTCGAGGGCATCCGCAATACCCCGCTGACGCTGGTCCTGCTCTTCTGCGGGCTGGGCCTCAACAGCGGGCTGGGCCTCAGCTTCGCCGAGAGCGTGGAGTGGAACGTCTACTGGCTCGCCGTGCTGGGGCTGTCGGCCTACACCGCGTGCTTCGTCTCCGAGGCGCTGCGGTCGGGCATCAACACGATCCCGTTCGGCCAGATCGAGGCCGCACGCTCACTCGGGCTGACGTTCCTGCAGAACATGCGGATGATCGTGCTTCCCCAGGCGCTGCGGTCGGTGGTCGGCCCGCTGGGCAGCGTGCTGATCGCGCTCATCAAGAACACCACCGTGGCGTCGGTCGCCGGCCTCGGGGTACAGGAGGCCTCCCGAGAGATGAAGCTCATGTTCGACCAGGGCGTCGTTCCGGTCATCCCGACCTTCATCGGGTTCGCGATCGGCTTCCTCATTCTGTGCCTGCCCACGGGCTACCTGTTCGGCTGGCTGAGCAAGCGTCTGGCGGTGGCACGGTGAGCGTTCTCGGACAGAAGCAACCAACCCGCCTGTTCGACGCGCCCGGCCCCAAGGCCAGAGCCCGGCAGCGGGTCTACAGCGCACTGGCGACCTTCCTCGCCATTGGCGTCGCCGCGTTCGTCTACCTCGGCTTTAACGACACGTGGGACGAGGTCGCGGCCGCACCCGGCCAACTGTTCTCGGCCGACATCTGGCGGATCGACGAAGCCGGCCAGTGGAGCGCCGAGAAGTGGAACCCCTTCCTGGACCCGGAGATCTGGTCCGACATGGTCCTGCCGGGCATGATGAACACGCTGCACGCGGCCCTCGTCGCGGCGGTGCTGGCCATCGTCTTCGGCATCGTCTTCGGGGTCGGCCGCCTCTCCGACCACTGGTGGATCCGCGCGCTGTGCGGGGCCGTCGTGGAGTTCTTCCGCAGCATCCCGCTGCTGATCCTGATCTTCTTCACCCTGGCCGCTCCCCTGGCCGCCAACCAGCTGCTGGGCATCCCCTTCGGCACGTTCCAGGTCGACCCGCTCACCGCGGTCATCGTCGGCCTGACGCTCTACAACGGGTCGGTGCTGGCCGAGGTGTTCCGGGCCGGGATCAATGCCGTGCCGAAGGGGCAGGCGGAAGCCGCCTACTCACTGGGCATGAACAAGACGCAGGTCATGGGGTTCATCCTCATCCCGCAGGCCGTCACCAGCATGATGCCGGCGATCGTGGCGCAGCTCGTGGTCCTGCTGAAGGACTCCGCCCTCGGCTACATCGTGGCCTTCCCCGAGCTGCTGCGCGGCTTCTCGCTGATCGGGACGCGCTTCAACAACGTCATCCCGGCGGCGATCGTGTGCGCGACGATCTACATCATCATCAACATCTCGTTGAGCCGCCTGGCCATGTGGCTGGAGCGCCGCAACGCCCAGCGCGGCAAGCCGACGCCCGCGGCGGCGACCGCGCCGGGCGGCCCAGATGCCGGACCCGGCGATACCGCGGCAGCCGCGGAGGCCGAGCCGCCGGAGTCCGGCGAGCCCGTGAAGCGGCGCCACTGATGGCCCCGTGGCGCGTCCCGTGGGGGCGGTAAGTCCACCGCACCCACGCGGCCCCGCTGCGCCCGGCGCGGCGGGGCCGCGCCTCGTCCACGGCGCACGGCCTTACCCGATCACACCCCGACAACGGATGCCCCCCGCCTACCTCCATTCGGCATACAGACGACTAAGGTCGACATGTCATCTCATCCCCACTCACGAGTGCGAAGTTCATCCATGATCGACCGAGTGACGGCCCCCCACGGCGCCTGGCCATCGCCGATCGTTGCGCGTGACGTCGCCCGAGCGGAGAAGCGGCTGGGCTTCCCCTCCGTTGTGGGCGAGGAGATCTGGTGGGAAGAGGCCCGCCCCGAGGAGGGCGGACGCACGACCGTCATGCGCCGGGACGCCGACGGAACCGTGACCGAGCTCCTCGCCGCCCCGTGGAACGCCCGCACCCGCGTGCACGAGTACGGCGGGCGCTCCTACCTTCCGGTACCGCGCCGCGACGACAAGGCGATCACGCGCTACGGCATCGTCTTCGCGAACTTCACCGACCAGCGGCTGTACCTGCTGGACCGGCTGTCGCCCGAACCGCGGCCGATCACGCCCGAGCCCGCGGCCCCCGGCGCGCTGCGCTACGCCGATATGACCCTGGCCGCCGACGGCAAGCGCGTCATCTGCGTGCAGGAGCGCCACGCCGAGGACGGCGGCGTCAGCCGCGCCATCGTCTCCCTGCCGCTGTCGGGCCGCGCCGCGCACGACCCGGATGCCGTCGTCGAACTGGTCACCGGCGCGGACTTCTACGCCTCCCCCACGCCCTCCCCCGACGGCCGGCACCTCGCCTGGGTGTGCTGGAACCACCCGCGGATGCCGTGGGAGGGCACGGAACTGCGGGTGGGCACGCTCACCGACAGCGGTGTGACCGACGCCTACCTGCTCAAGGGCGGCGTCGCCGAGTCGGTGCTGTCCCCGGTCTGGCGGGACGACGACCACCTCTACTTCGTCTCCGACTGGCCCGGCTGGTGGAACCTCTACGAGATCGGGCTCACGGGGCAGGCCATCGCGCTCTACCCGGCCGAGGAGGAGTTCACCGGCGGGTTCGCCCAGCTCGGCGTCGAGCCGTACGTCCGGCTGGACGATGACCGACTCGTCGCTCTCCACGGCCACGCCGACCTGCGGCCGGGCGTGTACGACCCGGCCACGGCCGAGCTGACGGAGATCTCCTCCCCGCTGACCACCTGGGAGACGCTGGCCACCGACGGGCGCACGGTCGTGGCTCTGGCCTCGGGACCCGGCGACCCGCAGAGCCTGGTCCGGCTCGACCCGGACACCGGGCGCGTCGCCACGCTGCGCCGGTCGCTGGACTCCGTGCCCGACCCCGACTACCTGCCCACGCCCGAGGCCGTGACGCTGAGCGGGCGCTACGGCGCGGAGATCCACGCCAACGTGTACCCGCCGACCAACCCCCGTGTCGCCGTGGAGGGCCCGGCGCCCTACATCGTGTGGGTCCACGGCGGCCCCGTCTCCCGCGCCACCACGCGCCTCGACCTGGCCAAGGCGTTCTTCACCAGTCGCGGCATCGGGATCGTCGACGTCAACTACGCGGGCTCCATCGGGTTCGGCCGCACCTACCGGCAGCGGCTGCACGGTCAGTGGGGCGCGCTCGACGTCGAGGACACCACGGCGGCGGCCCAGGCCCTGGTCGACCAGGGCGTCGCCGACCCGGAGCGGCTCGCGATCCGCGGCGGCAGCGCCGGAGGCCTCACCACGCTGCTCGCGCTCACCGGGGACACCTTCGCCTGCGGCACCTCGCTGTACGGTGTCACCGACCTGCTCCGGCTGGCCAAGGAGACCCACGACTTCGAGTCACGCTTCCTCGACTCCCTGATCGGCCTCCTTCCGGGCTACGCCGCGACCTACCGCGAGCGCTCTCCGATCAACCGCGCGCAGGAGATCCAGGTGCCCGCCCTGGTCATCCAGGGGGCCGACGACCCGGTCGTCCCGCCCGCGCAGGCCGTGGCACTCATCAAGGCCCTGGCCGACCGGAAGATCCCCCACGCCTACATCGAGTACGAGGGCGAGGCCCACGGTTTCCGCAAGGCCCAGTCGCTGGAGCACGCGCTGGAGGCCGAGCTCGCCTTCTACGGGCAGGTCTTCGGCTTCACCCCGCCCGGGATCCCCTCGATCGAGCTCGTCACCGAGTACGAGGAGCCGGAAGCGGCCGGGGAACTCGAACCGGAGCCCGCATCCGCCCAGGCGAGCGCCGAGGAGAACTCCGCGCGGGAACCGGCCCCCGAGACCCCCTCCTGACCTCTCACCACCGATGTCACCGGTTTCCCCGTTGATCTCGGCGATATCGACCGAATTTTGGCGGGAATTCCGTCGATATCGCCGAGATCAACGGAGGATGGTCGTCACCGGGCGGTCTCCGTAGCGCGCGACTCGCGGATGACGGTGACGCGGATGCGCCCGGGGTAGGTGAGTTCGTCCTCCACCCGCTTGGCGACGTCGCGGGCGATGACCTGGGCTTGGATGTCGTCGACGGTGTCCGGGCGGACCATGATCCGGACCTCCCGCCCGGCCTGCATCGCGAAGACCTTCTCCACCCCCGTGTTCTCGTGGGCGATCTCCTCCATCCGGTGCAGCCGCTCCGTGTAGGACTCCAGGGACGCTCGGCGGGCGCCCGGACGCCCGCCGCTGATGGCGTCGGCGGCCTGGGTCAGCACGGCCTCCACCGTGCGCGCCTCGACCTCGTTGTGGTGGGCTTCGATCGCGTGCACGACGTCCTCGGACTCGCCGTACCTGCGGGCGGCCTTCGCGCCGACCAGCGCGTGGCTGCCCTGTGCCTCGTGCGTCAGGGCCTTGCCGATGTCGTGCAGCAGGGCGCAGCGCCGCATCACCACGGGGTCCATGCCGAGCTCGGCGGCCATCATTCCGGCGAGGTGCGCCGCTTCGACGGAGTGCTTGAGCACGTTCTGCCCGTAGGAGGTGCGGTACCGGAGCTTCCCCAGCAGGGTGGCCAGTTCCGGGTGCATGTCGGTGATCCCGGTGTCGACGAGCGCGTCCTCACCGGCCCGCACGCACCGCCCGTCCACCTCGGCGCGGCTGGCCTCGTAGACCTCCTCGATGCGCTGGGGGTGGATGCGCCCGTCGAGGACGAGCTTCTCCAGGGTGAGGCGCCCGACCTCGCGGCGCAGCGGGTTGAAGCAGGAGAGCAGGACCGCCTCGGGGGTGTCGTCGATGATCACGTTGACGCCGGTGGTCGTCTCGAAGGCGCGGATGTTGCGCCCTTCCCGCCCGATGAGGCGCCCCTTCATCTCCTCGCCCGGCAGCGGGAACACCGTGACCACCGACTCCGTGGTCTGCTCGGTGGCCAGCCGCTGGATGGCCGTCGTGATGACCTCGCGCGCCCGTGTCTCCCCGTCCTTGAGCGCGTCCTTCTCCATCGAGCGGACGAGCACCACCGACTCCCGCTTGGCCTGCCCCTCGGCCTCGGCGACGAGCGCGGCCCTGGCCTCTTCGGCGGTGAGGGACGCGGCGGTCTCCAGCGCCCTGCGGCGCTCCTCCTCCACCTCGGTGACGCGCCGTTCGCGCTCGTCCAGCAGGGCCGTACGCTCGTCGACCCGCCGATGGGAGTCGGCCAGCCGGGCGAGGTCGTCGTCGAGCCGCCGCTCGCGCTCCACCAGCCGGGCCTCGCGCCGTTCGAGTTCGCCGCGACGGTCGGCCAGCTCGGCGCGGACGGCCGCCCACTCCTGCTCCGCGTCGGCGCGCCGCGCGGCCAGCTGCTCCTCGGCGTCCTGGATCTTCTGGGCGGCGGCCCGCTCCGCCTCGGCCGCGACGCAGGCGGCCCGGTCGCGTGCCGCGGCGATCTCCGCCCATGTGGCCGCCTGGCGTCGACGCACGGCACACGCGGCTCTGCTCAGGGCGACGACGACACCCCCCAGCGCGACGAGGGCCACGAGTCCGACGAGTAGCAGGCCGTCACCGACAGCCCCCAATTGCCCCACCCCCACACCGTGTCCGCGACGGCGGGAATCCCCCGTCCGCCGTCCAGCCGACTCCGGCAACGACCCCACGCTCTGCCGGACCGATACTCCTGGTGCACGCGTCGTCTCTCTGCGCGAGATGGCTACCCCCGCACGTGACATTGACTCGTCGTTCACTTCGCCGCTGCGGCGAGGTTAGGGGCGCGCACCCCCAGCGGCAACCGGAATGGGCGGCTGACCTGCGGCGAATCAGAAGGCCGGGTGGAGTGGAGCGGGTGCCACCTGGGCGGACGACGCGATATCGGACGTCCGCGGGGAGAGTAAAGTTCGCCCCGGCACCGGGGCGGACATCCGGCCACCTGGAACTCCGGGCCGAGCCCCCGGGGCACACGGCAGGGTCCGCGTACTACGTGCCGAGGTCGGGGTCGGGCAGATCGAACTCGGAGCCCTCGGCCTCCAGCTCCTCGCGGACCACACGGTAGGCCAGGCCCGCCGCGTACCCCTTGCGTGCCAGCATGCCCATGACGCGGCGCACCCGGGTCGCGTCCGGCGCGCCGCGCGAGGCGTCGAGCTTGCGCCGGACCAGCCGCCGGGCGGTGGCCTCCTCCTGTTCGGCGCTGATGTCGTCGACGGCGTCGCGGACCGTCTCCTCGGCCACGCCCCGACGCCGCAGCTCGGCGGCGAGCGCTCGGCGGCCCAGCCCCCGCCCGGTGTGCCGGGAGTCGACCCAGGCGCCGGCGAACGCCACGTCGTCGATGAGTCCGGCCTCGCTGAAGCGGCCGAGGACGGACTCCGACACCTCTTCGGGGATGCCGCGTTTCCGCAGCGCCGCTTCGAGCTGGGCGCGGGTACGCGGCGCGGACGTGAGCAGCCGCAGGCAGATGCCGCGCGCCTTGGCCTCCGGGTCATCGTCCGGCCGGGTGGCCCCGGCCGGAACGGTCGCGTGCTCGGCCCCCTCCTCTGTCGCCCCTGATGCGGGATGCGTCAGATCGTCCTCCATCTCCGCGAGCGGATCACGCATCCGTCGACGGGGTGGCCTTGGACTTGGTGGTGCGCTTGGCGGCGGCCGCGGTGGTCCCCTTGGCCGGGGCCTCCTTGGCGGCGGCGTCGTCCTTCGCGGCATCGTCCTTCGCGGCGCTGTCCTTGGCTCCGGCGGCCGCGGTGGAGCCGGCGCTGTCGTCGCCCTGCGTGGGAATGCCCAGCTTCTCCTTGATCTTCTTCTCGATCTCGTTGGCCATGTCGCCGTTCTCACGCAGGAAGTTCCGCGCGTTCTCCTTGCCCTGGCCCAGCTGGGTGCCCTCGTAGGTGTACCAGGCCCCGGACTTGCGCACGATGCCCTGTTCCACGCCGAGGTCGATCAGACCGCCCTCGCGGGAGATGCCGACGCCGTAGAGGATGTCGAACTCCGCCTGCTTGAAGGGCGGCGCGACCTTGTTCTTCACGACCTTCACGCGGGTGCGGTTGCCGACGGCGTCGGTGCCGTCCTTCAGCGTCTCGATACGGCGGACGTCGAGGCGGACCGAGGAGTAGAACTTCAGCGCCCGGCCACCGGTGGTGGTCTCGGGCGAGCCGAACATGACGCCGACCTTCTCGCGCAGCTGGTTGATGAAGATGGCGGTGGTCCCGGTCTGGTGCAGCGCACCCGCGATCTTGCGCAGCGCCTGCGACATGAGCCGGGCTTGCAGGCCGACGTGGCTGTCGCCCATCTCCCCCTCGATCTCGGCGCGCGGCACGAGCGCGGCGACGGAGTCGACGACGAGGATGGAGACGGCACCGGAGCGGATGAGCATGTCGGCGATCTCCAGCGCCTGCTCACCGGTGTCGGGCTGGGACAGCAAGAGGTCGTCGGTGTTGACGCCGATCTTCTTGGCGTACTCGGGGTCGAGCGCGTGTTCGGCGTCGATGAACGCGGCGATGCCCCCCAAGCGCTGGGCGCTGGCCACCGCGTGGAGTGCGACGGTCGTCTTACCGGAGGACTCCGGGCCGTAGACCTCAACGATCCGCCCCCGGGGGATCCCTCCGATACCCAGCGCGACGTCCAGGGAGATCGCGTCGGTGGGGATGGACTCGATCGGCGGGCGGTCGTCATCGCCCAGGCGCATGACGGAGCCCTTGCCGAACTGGCGCTCGATCTGCGCGAGCGCGGTTTCGAGAGCCTTGTCTCGGTCAGCAACTGCCACGGGGAACCCCTGTTGGGTCGGTGTCTTCTTCTTCATCTCGGGAGTGACGCTACGCGGTCGCTCTGACATTCGACGACGGTTCCGCGTCACCCTGTGGACGCCCGCCGCGCCGGTAGCGCTGTGTGGGCCCGGCGACCTTCCGCCATCATGGGCGATCCCTCGACAACTAGTGTCTCACGCCACGTCCGCGGACTCCGATTCCACGACCACACTACCCGAACTTCTGTTCGACTGTTCGAGGCGGGGTGTCGGCGCGGCGCGGCGCCGCGGCGTCGGGGACCAGCCGCCGCGTGATGGCCCCCGGAACACTGTGCTCGGCGGCCCACCCGGGACGGATGCGCAGCCACACCACCCCCTGCCGCGCCCCGATGACCACATCGTCGTGGCTGCGGGCCAGACTGAGGTCGCGCACCTCGTGGAAGTCCACCGCGCCGGGCCCGTAGGCGTCGACCAGACGGTCGGCCCGCTCCGCGGCCGCGGCGAGTTCCGCCTCGTGTCCGCGATGGACGCAGACCCGGACGGAGGCGCGGTCCTCACACACCTTCGGCTTGCGCGGGTCGTACTCCACCCACGCCCACGCCGGGTACTGCGGGACCACGGCGAGCCCCACCCCCAGCATCACCGTCGCCACACCGTAGGGCGCGACCGACTGGCGCCGACCGACCCGCACCACGTGCGCGGCCAGCACCCCCGCGACGACCACGACGAGGGAGAAGAAGGCCAGGCGGAAGGCCGCGAACGGACGCTCCTCGCGCATCCCCAGGTGCGGCGGGTCCGCTGCCACGGCGGGGGCGAGCGCGCCCCACTGTCCGAGGACGTCCGGCAGGTACAGGATCAGCAGCGCCGCGCCGGCCGCGGCAGGCACGGCCAGCGGGGCGGCCAGCACCGCCCCCACGAGGTAGCCCAGGGCGACGAGTGCCGCGAGCCCGAGGAAGGCGCCGCCCACGACCAGCGGGTCGGGGATGCCGTAGTCGACCCGCGCGGCGGTCTGCCACAGCAGCGGCAGCAGCCCCAGCAGGTAGGCGCCGAGGAACCAGCCGAGGGCGGCGAGGACATGGCACCCCACGGTCGGCCATCCGGCACGCACCTGCCATGCCTGGGCGAAGATCCGGGTGCGGGGGGTGAGGCGGGACGCGATAAGGGCGGAGGACGTCGCCGCCAGGACGGCCGGCAGCCGCGTCCGCTCGGCGATCACTCCCGAGGTGTGGGTCCAGTCCGGAGCGGACAGGGTGAGCTGGTCGGCGGTGGCGTACCAGGTGAACAGGGTGATCGCGGTGGAGGGCAGGAGGAGCAGCAGGGGAGGCAGCGGCCAGCCGACGCGGTGGAGCCGCGGGCGCATCACGGCCCTCCCTGGGTTTGCCGAGTGTCCGCGCCGTTCCTGACGCGCGAGGCGGTGATGCCGACGCTCGACTCGTGGGGCGGCGCCCCGCTCTCCAGCGGCGCCTCCGCCGCAGCAGTGGGGCTTCCCCGGAAGACGATCCGGCCGCCTGCCAGCACCGCCACCTCATCACACATGTCCGCGATGTCCGCCATGGCGGACGCGGACAGGATGACCGTGCGGTCGCGCGCCAGGCGGGCGACGATCACGCGCAGCCGCGCCCGCTGCTCTTCGTCGAGGCCTTCGGCGGGCGCGTCCATCACCAGGATCTCGGGGTCGTGGGCGAGCGCCGCGGCCACCCCCACGCGGCGGCGCTCGTCAGCGGAGAGAGCGTGGATCCGGCGCCGTTCCCGCCCCGTGAGGCCGACCAGGCCCAACGCGCGTTCGGCGGCGGCGTCGCACGCGTCGCGGCCCACGCCGCTCACCCACGCGGTGTAGGCGACGGTGTCGACCACGGTGAGCTCTCGCGCGAGCGTGTAGTTCTGCGGTACGAAGCCGATCAACCGCCGGGCGGCACGCCGCCCCGAAGCGCGGGTGAGATCCTGCCCGCCCACAATCAGGCGGCCGCGCTGCGGCCGTTTCAGCGTGGCGATGATCGACAATAGCGTCGTCTTGCCCGACCCATTCTCCCCCACCAGTCCAGCGACCCCGGAATGGACCACCCAGGAGGCCCTGTCGAGCACCTTGGATTCCTTGGAGTAGCTGAATTTCACACCTTCAGCCAGGACCTTCATGGAAACCGCCCCTTGTCGATCACCGGTTCGCACCGGATTCGGAAAAGTGCACGGATTCCATTCTACGACCACCCGGTTTTGGAGGGACTAGAAAGTGTGAAAGAACTGGACCGGCGATTTCAACAATTGAGCGTTTGTCGAAATGGGGGAATTCTCCTCCGTCGCCGTCCGCTGGGGACGGGCCGCCTGTGCATCGCGCGGAGAGCCCGTGCACCCGTCCAGGGGTGAGCGCCGCTCCGACTATCTGACGGTCGAGGGCAGGTCGAAGGTGTCGCAGACCGCGCGCCAGACCTCCTTCGCGCCGATACCGTCGGCGAGGGCCTGCTGCACCGTGCGTGAGCCGAGGGCATCGATGACGTAGTCACGCGCGAGGCTTTCGGCGTAGGTCTCGCCGAACTGCTCGTACATGCGGTTCCAGAAGTGGGAGAGTCTCATCCCCACCAGTATCGGGGTCGGCACGCGTGGTGTCGATTCGCAGCTGGGAGCCGCCGCGCGGAGGGCCACCGCGGTTTCGTCGCCGGCCCGATGCACACTGGGGCCATGAGCTCCGATCCGGACCGTGCGGGCGGCCGCGACGCGCTGGCCCGCTTCTCGCCCGCCACGCGGGCCTGGTTTCGCGACGCGTTCCCCGCCGGAGCGACTCCGGCGCAGGAGGGTGCCTGGGAGGCGATCGCCGGAGGCGAGAACACCCTGGTGATCGCGCCCACCGGGTCGGGCAAGACGCTGTCGGCGTTCCTGTGGGCGCTGGACCGCTTGGCCGAGGCGCCCGAGGCGTCGCCGGACCGGGCGCGGCGGTGCCGCGTGCTCTACGTCTCCCCGCTGAAGGCGCTGGCCGTGGACATCGAGCGCAACCTGCGGGCGCCGCTGTCGGGCATCCGGCGCGCCGCCGAGCGGACGGGCGAGCGCGTGCCGGAGATCTCCGTGGGCGTGCGCACCGGCGACACCCCCGCGGCCGAGCGCCGCAAGATCGCCACCGCGCCGCCCGACATCCTCATCACCACGCCGGAATCCCTGTTCCTGATGCTCACCTCGCAGGCGCGCGGCGGCCTGGGCGGGGTCGAGACGGTGATCGTGGACGAGGTGCACGCCCTGGCCGGCACCAAGCGCGGCGCCCACCTGGCCCTGAGCCTGGAACGGCTGGACGAGCTGCTGGACCGGCCCGCCCAGCGCATCGGACTGTCCGCCACGGTCCGCCCCGCCGCGGAGGTCGCGTCGTTCCTGGGCGGCGCCCACGCGGCGGCCATCGTCGCCCCGCCGAACCGGCCCCACCTGGACCTGCGGATCTCCGTCCCGGTCGAGGACATGACGGAGCTGGAGGCCACCGTCGACCCGTCACGTGCCGACGACACCGCGGCCAAGGCGCGCACCTCGGTCTGGCCGCACGTGGAGGAGAAGGTCCTCGACCTCGTGGAGCGGCACCGGTCGTCGATCGTCTTCACCAACTCCCGTCGCGTGGCGGAGCGGTTGTGCGCGCGGCTCAACGAACTCGCGACAGAACGCGCGAACGAACGGCCCCTGCCCCCGGACGCGATCGCGGCCGAGATCTCCGGACAGTCCGGGCAGAGCCGGGGCTCCGAGGCGGTGATCGCACGGGCGCACCACGGGTCGGTGTCCAAGAGCGAACGCGCGATGATCGAGGACGATCTGAAGGAGGGGCGGCTGCCCTGCGTGGTGGCCACCTCCAGCCTGGAGCTGGGCATCGACATGGGCGCGGTCGACCTGGTGATCCAGGTGGAGTCGCCGCCCTCGGTCGCCAGTGGCCTGCAGCGCGTCGGACGCGCCGGGCACCACGTCGGCGAGGTCTCCCAGGGCGTGCTGTTCCCCAAGTTCCGCGGTGACCTGCTGGCCACCACGGTGGTGGCGGAACGCATGCGGTCCGGGGCGATCGAAGAGCTGCGCATGCCCCGCAACCCGCTCGACGTGCTCGCCCAGCAGATCGTGGCGATGGCCGCGATGGACGAGTGGGCGGTAGCGGACATCGCGGCGCTCGCCCGGCGCGCCGCCCCATTCGCGTCACTGCCGGACTCGGCGCTGTCCGGCGTGCTGGACATGCTGTCCGGCCGCTACCCGTCCGACGAGTTCGCCGAGCTGCGCCCGCGCCTCGTGTGGGACCGGGAGGCGGGGACCGTCAAGGGCCGACCGGGCGCGCAGCGGCTGGCCGTGGTCAGCGGCGGGACGATCCCCGACCGCGGCACCTATGCGGTCCACCTCGCCGACGGAACCGCGACACCGGGCACCCCGGCCCCGGACGACAGCGGGCGGCGGGCGCGCGGGGCCGGTCCCACCCGCGTGGGCGAGCTCGACGAGGAGATGGTCTATGAGTCGCGCGTCGGCGACGTGTTCGTCCTCGGCGCGAGCGCGTGGCGCATCGAGGGCATCACCGCCGACCGGGTGCTGGTCTCCCCCGCGCCGGGCCGCCCCGGACGGCTGCCGTTCTGGAAGGCCGACGCGATGGGGCGGCCGCTGGAGCTGGGCCGAGCGATCGGCGCGCTGACGCGGGAGCTCGGCGGGATGGACGCCCCGGCCGCGCTGGAGCGCGCCCAGGCGGCCGGACTGGACGCGTGGGCCGCCGCGAACCTCGTCTCCTACCTGGAGGACCAGCGCGAGGCCACCGGCCACGTCCCCGATGACCGCACGATCGTGGTCGAGCGCTTCCGCGACGAGCTGGGCGACTGGCGGGCGGTCGTCCACTCGCCGCTGGGCGCCCGCGTGCACGCGCCGTGGGCGCTGGTGATCGGCGCGCGGCTGCGGGAGCGCTACGGCCTGGACGCGCAGGTGGCGCACGATGACGACGGCATCGTGCTGCGGCTGCCGGACGTGGAGGAGGCGGTGGACCAGGGCGGGGGGACCACCGCCGCCGGTGGGTCGAGGGGCACCGGCCGGAGCACGCGGGCGCGCCGGTCGGGGATGCTGCCGGAACTGCTGACCCTGCATCCCGACGAAACCGAGAACGCGGTCACGGCTGAGGTCGGCTCCTCGGCCCTGTTCTCGGCCCGGTTCCGGGAGTGCGCGAGCCGGGCGCTGCTGCTGCCCCGCCAACGGCCGGGGCGGCGCATGCCGCTGTGGCAGCAGCGGCATCGGTCGGCACAGCTGCTGGCGGTGGCCAGCCAATTCGGGTCGTTCCCCATCGTGCTGGAGGCCGTGCGGGAGTGCCTGCGCGATGTGTTCGACGTGCCGGGGCTGACCGAGCTGATGTCCGACATCGAGGCGCGGCGCGTGCGCGTCGTGGAGGTCGAGACGCAGCGAGCGTCCCCCTTCGCGCAGTCCCTGCTGCTCGGCTACACGGCCGCGTTCCTCTATGAGGGGGACGCACCGCTGGCCGAGCTGAAAGCGCAGGCCCTGACACTGGACTCCGCCCTGCTCGCGGACCTGATCGGCCAGGCCGACCTGCGGGAGCTGCTGGATCCGGACGTCGTCGCGGAGCTGGACGCGCGGCTCCAGCGGCTCACCGCCGAGCGGCGGGTGCGGCCGGACGACGGTGTGGAGGGCATGGCCGACCTGCTGCGCGAGCTGGGACCGCTGAGCACGGACGAGGCACGGGCGCGTACCGCAGCGGAGCCGGAGGGCTGGCTGTCCGATCTGGAAGGTCAGCGGCGCGCGATCCGGGTGCGGGTGGCCGGAGAGGAGCGCTGGGCGGCGGTCGAGGACGCCGCGCGGCTGCGCGACGCGCTCGGCGTGGAGCTGCCCCCGTGGCTGGCGGCGCCAGAAAGCGACGGCACGGCCGCCGACGCGTTCGCGGGAACGGCCGAGGCGTTCACCGAACCGGTCGCCGACCCACTGGCCGACCTGGTGTCGCGCTACGCGCGCACGCACGGCCCGTTCACCGCGGACGACGTCGCCGCGCGGTTCGGCCTCGGCCGCTCGGTGGTGCTGGACACCCTGCGTCGCCTGGGCACCGGCGGCCGGGTCCTGGAGGGCGAGTTCCGGCCGGGTGGGCAGGGGACCGAATGGTGCGACGCCGATGTGCTGCGCCGGTTGCGGCGAAGCTCGATCAGCCGGTTGCGCCGCGAGGTGGAACCGGTCCCGCCGCGGGCGCTGGCCCGCTTCGTGCCCGCGTGGCAGCACGTCGGCCCGATCACCGGCGCGTCCGCGCCCAGCACGCCCGGCAGGACCGGCCCCGTCGCGCGGCGCCGGCTGCGCGGCCCGGACGCGGTGTTCACCGCGGTGGAGTCGCTGCGCGGCGCACCCGTCCCGGCGTCGGCGCTGGAGTCTCTGGTGCTGCCCGCTCGGGTCGAGGGCTACGTCCCCGCCATGCTGGACGAACTGACCCAGGCCGGTGAGGTGGTCTGGGCGGGCGCCGGAGGGATCACCTCGGGAGGCGGCACGGCGCGCGCCGCCCGTTCCGGTGGCGGGGGACGGCCGGGCGCTCCGTCGCCCGTGTCCGACGGCTGGCTGTGCCTCCTGCCCGCGGACGAGGCCGACACCCTGCTCCCGGAGCGGTCCGACATCGACCTCTCCCCGACGCACGAAGCCGTGCTGGAGACACTGCGGGACGGCGGCGCCCTGTTCTTCCGAGACATCGCCGACCGGGTGATGAAGCGCGAGGGGGTCGCGGCGGTCTCCGACGCGGGGCTGGTCGCCGCGCTGTGGGACCTGGCGTGGGGCGGGTGGATCACGAACGACACTCTGGCACCGCTGCGCTCCCTACTCGGTTCGGGCGGCACGACCCACCGCAGCCGCTCCCGGCGCCCCGTCCTGCCCACACGGACCGGGCCGCCGACGGTCGCGGGCCGCTGGTCAACGCTGCCCGACCGGGAGGGCGACCCGACGCTCCGGGGGCACGCGGGGGTGGCGGCCCTGCTGGACCGCTACGGCGTGGTGACCCGGGGACCCGTTGTGGCCGAGCAGGAGCGCCGGGGCGACCGGCGCGGGAACGGGGGCGGCCAGCGCAGAGCGGGCGGGTTCAGCGCGGTCTACCCCGTCCTCCGCGCCTTCGAGGAGGCGGGCAAGGCACGCCGCGGCTACTTCGTCGACGGTCTCGGCGCCGCCCAGTTCGCCCTCCCCGGAGCCGTCGACCGCCTGCGCTCCGTCGGACCCCCGGCTGACAGGGGCACCGACGCGAGCGCCGACACGACCACCGTCCAGGAGCCGGCCCTGGTCCTCGCCGCCGCCGACCCGGCCAACGTGTACGGCGCGGCCCTGCCCTGGCCGGAGACGCCGGAATCCGGAGCCCGGCCCGGCAGGAAGGCGGGCGCACTGGTGGTCCTCGACAACGGCGCCCTGACCCTCTACCTGGAGCGGGGCGGCCGAACGGTCCTCACCTTCGGCTCCGACGTTCCGACCCTCACCCGCGCGGCATCGGCACTCGCCGACCTCATCCATACCGGGTGCCTGTCCACCCTGACCGTCGAACGCGCCGACGGAGAACCGGTCTTCGGCACGCCGCTCGACTCCGCCCTGACCTCCGCTGGGTTCCACCCCACCCCCAAGGGGCTGCGCCTGAGGTCGTGAGTAGCCCGGAAGGAGGAGGCCGCTGGGTCTGCTGGGCGGCCTTGTCGGCGTTCGTCTTTCCGGTGTTCGGTGGTGAAAAGCGGCACCGAGGGCGGAGGGGTGGGGCGCGCCGGTCCCGTGGCGGGTGCAGCGAGGCCGGGGTAGCTCCGGCGGCCCGCACCGCCGGGCACCTCCCCGGTGGAGCGGGAAAGGCGGAAGCGCCGGTTATGCCCGTTTTGGCACAAGTTCTCTGCGATGATCATGGGAATTCATACGACAAAACGGACAGAATCAGAGGAATTCCCATGATCATCGGTGGAGGAGGCCCGCAGCAGGGCGATCCTCCCGCATCGCGGAAGCACCTTCACGCGCAGCGAGAGGAGCCTCGCACGCCGCGAACCGGGCCCGCCGTACCCCTTAGGGGACCGGCGCCCCAGCACCCCTCCGCCCTCGGTGCCGCTTTTCACCACCGAACACCGGAAAGACGAACGCCGACAAGGCCGCCCAGCAGACGTGATGCCCCAGCAGAGCGCCATCGTTTCGGTGGGCGCGGACCACGCGCGACCGCTCCCCCACTCTCCCCGCCGCGCTCGCTACGAGCGCGGGGGCGCGAGGGTGGAGGAGAAGACCTCCTCGCGGGCCTGCTGGAGGGCCGACAGGAGGGCGCCGCGGAGGACGGGGCTGTCCACGCGGCCGATGTCGACCTTGGGGGCGTTGGGGCCGATCCGGGTGGTGGCGTCGGCGACGCGCCGGGCGAGGTCCGCGCCGACGGCCTGGGCCATCTCGCCGCCGAGGACCACGAGCCCGGGGTCGAGGACGACGCACACCGACGCCACGCCCCGGGCGACGCGCTCGGCAACCTCGTCAAGGAAGGCCTCTCCCCGGGCCGGCCTCGCGTGCGGAGGCGAGGGCCGCGGTGACGTCGGCGGCGTCGCCGTGGTTGACGTCGGTTCCGGCGAATCCGTGTTCGGCGGCGAGTTCGATGATCGCCTGCGCGCCCACCAGCGCCTGGAAGCCGTGGGCGAGCGAGGGTCTGCCATAGGCCGTGCGCAGCGACTGGTAGCCGCCGGGGAGGCCGACGTCGTCGGGGAGCGGCGCGCCGGGGACGGGCAGGTAGCCGATCTCGCCCGCGCCGCCCGAGAACCCGGTGTGGATCCGGTCGTCGAGCACGATCGCCATGCCGACGCCACCGCCGCTGCCGAGCCAGATGAGGACGAAGTCCGAGGTGTCCTCGGCCGCCCCCTCGGCGTGCTCGGCCAGCGCGGCGAGGTTGACGTCGTTCTGTATCGTCACCGCGCTGCGCAGGTCCGCCCGCAGGCGCTCCAGCACGCCCTCGTGCCAGGCGTGCAGGTCGAAGGAGAAGCGGACGTCGCCGCTGCGCGGGTCCACCACGCCCGGCGTGCCGATGATGCAGGCGCTGAGCCGGTCCTGCGGGATGTCCGCGCCCTCCAGCAGCTTCAGGACGGTGGTGTGCACGAGTTCGACGGGGTCGGGGGCGTCCGTCGGGTCGATGCTGATCTCCCCGACGACCTGGCCGGTGATGTCGGCGACGGCCGCACTCACCCCGGTGGCGCTCACGTCCAGGGCGGCCACGTACGCGCTGGAGGGCACCACGGCGTACAGGGCGGCGTTGGGGCCCCGGCCGCCCGCCTGGCTGCCCACGACGTGCACCAGCTCGCGCTCCTCCAGTCGGGAGAGCAGCTGGGAGGCGGTCACCTTGGACAGTCCGGTCTCGCGTCCGAGCTGGGTGCGGGTCATCGGCCCCGAGGCCAGCAGCAGCTCCAGAGCGGCGCGGTCGTTGAGTTGCCGCAGCAGCCGCGGAGTCCCTGGGCGTCGAGACATAACCGTGATACTCCATTCCCTATTTATTAGGAAACTTTCTTGTTAATTTAGCGGCCAACCCACAAGAGGCACGTCCCCACACACCATCAACGGGACGCTGCGGCAGCAGCCGGACCAGGTGGACCGGTGTACGTGCTATCTCAGCACACCCCGCACAAATGACGAAGCCCGCGTCACGCGTTCGCAGCCGGCCCCGAGATGTATCAGGGGCGTCTCGTCCGACGCAACACGTCGTCGGCGCGGTGACGCGCGAAGGGAGAATTCTGGTGAGGTTCCCGAAGATCACGGCCGCCGCATCGGCCGTCCTGATGCTCACCGCGGCTTGCGGTGGCGGCGGAGGCAGCGACACCGGTGCCGCGGACTCGATCGAGATCTGGCGGATGGGAGACGCCAGTGAGGCGCAGAACGAGTTCATGGACTCGGTGACCAAGGAGTTCCAGGAGCAGTACCCGGACACCGAGGTCGAGATCCAGTGGATCCCGTGGGACGAATTCTCCCAGCGCTTCCAGACCGCCATGGTCAGCGACGGCCCCGATGTCGTCGAGATCGGCAACGACCAGGTGCGGACCTGGGCAGAGGCCGAGGCGCTCTACGACGTCTCCGAGTACGCCGAGAAGTGGGAGAACCGCGACGATTTCCTCGAGGGCGCCTACGCCAACGGCACCTTCGACGACGCGCAGTACAGCGTCCCGTGGTACAGCGGCGTCCGCGCCCTCTGGTACCGCTCCGACTGGCTGGAGGACATCGGCAAGGAGCCGCCGACGACCTGGGAGGAGCTGCGCGAGGTCGCCACGGCCATCAAGGAGGAGAAGGACGCGGTCGGCTTCGCCGCCCCGACCGACTTCATGAACGGCATCGCCAGCTTCGTGTGGAGCGCCGACGGCGAGTTCGCGACCAAGGACGGCGACAAGTGGACCGGCCAGCTGGACTCCAAGGAGACCAGAGAGGCCCTGGAGTTCTACGCCGACCTCACCAAGGACGGGATCTCCCCCGAGGCGTGCGTCGGGCTGAACGAGGTCGACTGCGCCCACGCCGACTTCGCCAACGGCAAGCTCGGCATGTTCATCGACGGTCCCTGGGCCAAGCAGCAGATATCCGGCATCAACGACGAGGGTGTCGAGCACTGGGCCACCGCCCCGATCCCGGGCGAGGACGGCATCGCCCCGGCCTTCGGCGGCGGCTCCGACCTCGCGGTCTGGGGGACCACCGAGCACCCCGAGGTGGCCTTCGACTACATCAAGGTGCTGGACAGCAAGGAGAACGCGCTCGCCTACAACGAGGTCTCCTCGATGTTCCCCGCCTACACCGACCTGCTGGAGAGCGACACCTTCTCCAAGGACCCGATCCTGGCCGGGGCAGCGAAGCAGGCCACCGGTGACCTGCGGCTCTTCCCCGACACCGCCAACTGGGGCCACGTCCAGTGGGAGCTGGCCACCGTCCAGACCGCAGTCCGCCGACTCGCGGACGGCGAGGACGCCGACAAGGTCCTGCCCGAGCTCAACGGTGAACTCACCGATGCGCTCAACCGGTCCGAGGAGTGAGCTGACCGCCGCGTGAGTTGACCGCGCAGCGGGCGGCCACCGGTCCACCGACCGGTGGCCGCCCTCGACGAACCGAGTGAAGAGCGCCCCATGACACGAACGCTTGACCGTCCCGGAGCCGAGGTCCCCACCCCGGCCGGGCAGGACCCGCCCCAACGGCGACGACGGCGCGACCGCACCGCCCTCATCCCCTACTTCCTGATCCTGCCGGCGCTGAGCCTGCTCGCCGTCGTCCTGCTGTGGCCGATCGTCCAGATGGTCTGGATGTCGCTGACCGACTACGGGCTGCGGCAGCTGCGCGGCGAACCCGCCGAGTGGAACAACTTCGCCCACTACGTCTCCATCCTCACCGACGACCGGTTCTGGACGATCTTCCGGAACACCATCGTCGTCTGCCTGCTGATGGTCGCCATCACGATGGTGCTGGGCACGCTCGTCGGCATCCTGATGAACCGGCTGCCCACATGGCTGTCCACCACCGTGGGAATCGCGCTGATGCTGGCGTGGGCGACCCCGGTGATCAGTGCGGCGATCGTGCACCGGTGGCTGTTCGACGCGCGCTACGGGCTGGTCAACGCCACCCTGGCCCGGCTCCCCGACTGGCTCGTCGGTTCGGGCTGGGAGAGCTTCAACTGGTTCAACTCCCCCGGACCGCTGTTCTCGGTGCTGATCCTGACGGTGGTCTGGCAGTCCTTCCCCTTCGTCGCCGTCAGCGTGCTGGCCGGGCTGAAGAGCATCCCCGGCGAGCTCTACGAGGCCGCCCGGGTCGACGGCGCCGGGGCGTGGCGGTCCTTCTGGAACGTCACGTTCCCCATGCTGCGCCCGCTGTTCGCGCTCCTGCTGATCCTCCAGATCATCTGGGACTTCCGGATCTTCACCCAGCTCAACATCCTCGCCGGGGGCTTCACCAACCGCGACGTCTTCCTTCTGCCGTACTACTCCTACCAACTCGGCTTCTACTCGACGCCGCCCAACTACGGCCTGGGATCGGCGATCGCCGTGGTGATGACCGTCCTCGTTCTCGCCATCACCGCCTACTACCTGCGCGTCATGATCCGGCAGGGGGAGACCAGATGAGACACCGCCTCCTGAAGAAGGCCGGCCGCGTCGGCGACTACCTGGCGGCCGCCGCCATCATGCTGTTCGCCCTCTTCCCCGTGTACTGGGTGCTGACGACCGCGCTCAAGCCCAACGGGGAGATCTTCACCCGCGACCCCACGCTGTTCCCCCGCGAGCTGACCCTGGAGCACTACAAGCGCGTGCTGTCCGGCGTGCTCATCCCCGAGACGTCGTTCTGGTCGTTCCTCACCAACAGCCTGCTGGTGACCCTCGGCTCGGTGGCGATCGCGGCGGTCTTCTCGCTGCTCGCGGCCGTCGCCGTGGCACGGTTCCGGTTCCGGCTGCGCACCGCCTTCATCGTCCTGCTCCTGGTCATCCAGATGGTGCCGATCGAGGCGCTGATCATCTCGATCTTCGTCAACTTCCACCACCTCGGCACGGCCACGTCGCTGCCGCTGACCGGCAGCCTCCTCGGGGTGCTCGTCGTCTACACCACCGTCGCGCTGCCCATCACCATCCTGATGATGCGCAGCTTCGTGGCGGCCGTTCCCCGGGAACTGGAGGAGGCGGCCGCGATCGACGGCGCGACCCGCTGGACCGTCTTCTGGCGGATCCTGATGCCGCTCGTGGCCCCCGGCCTGGTGGCGACCAGCATCTTCGCGTTCATCACCGCCTGGAACGAGTTCGTGGTGG
Organism: Nocardiopsis gilva YIM 90087; assembly: GCF_002263495.1. Taxonomy (NCBI): domain Bacteria; kingdom Bacillati; phylum Actinomycetota; class Actinomycetes; order Streptosporangiales; family Nocardiopsidaceae; genus Nocardiopsis; species Nocardiopsis gilva. Next base: position 4,616,900 of record NZ_CP022753.1, read on the forward strand.
CCTTCACCTTCCTGCAGAGCAACACCACCTCGTTCACCCTGCCGATCTCCCTGAAGTACTACTTCGGCCGCGTCACGGTCGAGTGGGGGTCGATCATGGCCGCCTCGACCCTCCTCACCATCCCGGTGATGGTGTTCTTCCTCTTCGTCCAGCGCCGCATGGTGTCCGGACTGACCATGGGAGCGGTCAAGGGCTGACGTCGGACCTCCCCCTCACACACCCCACCCGCTCGCACTACACGCCACCACGTACGCGACGCCGCTTTCCGCTGCCGCGCCCCCGATGAACGGAGCCGTGATGCCCGCAGATCCGACCCTGGATCGCCTCGCCAACGCCACCCTGTTGGTGCCGTTCGAATCCCACCGCGCGCCCCGGTGGGTCCTCGACGGCCTGGCCGACGGTATCGCCGGAGTCTGCCTCTTCCACAACAACATCAGCGGGGCCGAACAGGTCACCGCGCTCAACCGCGAACTCGCCGCGGCCGCCGACGCCCCGCTCATCTCGCTCGACGAGGAGGGCGGCGACGTGACCCGCATCGGCCAGAGCGCGGGCAGCGACTACCCCGGCAACGCCGCTCTCGGCGCGATCGACGACACCGCTCTGACCCGGGCGGTGCACCGCGCGCTCGGCGCTGAGCTGCGTTCCCTCGGCTTCACCCTCGATCTCGCCCCCGCGGTCGACGTTAACACCGTCGACGACAACCCCACCATCGGCACCCGCTCGTTCGGCTCCGCCGCCGGACTGGTGGCGCGGCACGCGGCGGCGGCCGTCGCCGGTCTGCAGGACAACGGCGTCGCCGCCTGCGCCAAGCACTTCCCCGGACACGGCGCCACCCACCAGGACTCCCACACCGAGCTGCCGGTCGTCGACGCCGACCCCGATCTGCTGGCCCGACGCGAGCTGGTGCCGTTCCGGTCGGCGATCGCGGCGGGGGCGCGCTCCGTCCTCACCGCGCACATCTCCCTGCCCGCCTTCGGCACGCCGGAACCGGCGACGCTGGCGCCGAGCATCGTCACCGGGCTGCTCCGCGGCGAGCTCGGCTTCGACGGCGTGGTCATCAGCGACGCGCTGGAGATGGAGGGCGTCAGCAACGGGATCGGCGTCCCCGAGGCCGCCGTGCGGGCGCTGATCGCCGGGTGCGACCTGCTGTGCGTGGGCCGCTTCGTCTACGGCGACGAGGTCGCCGCGGTTCGCACCGCCATCGTGCGGGCCGTCCGCGACGGCCGGTTGAGCGGGGAGCGCCTGGAGGAGGCCGCGGCGCGCACCCTGGCCCTGCGGCGGTGGACGCGGGAGCACCAGGTCCACACGGTCCCGGACGGGCCAGCGCCCGGCCTGCCCGCCGCCGACGCGATCGGGCTGGACGGCGCCCGCCGGGCGGTCCGGGTCGACGGCGTCGTCCCGCCGCTGCACGACCCGGTGGTCGTGGAGTTCGACGCGCCGCCCGGCATCGCCGTGGGCGAGGTTCCGTGGGGGCTGTCGCCGTGGTTCCCCGGGACCGAGCGCGTGGACCCCGCCTCCGCCGACATCGCGGCCCTGCTGGAGCGCGCGGCCGACCGGGACCTCGTCGTGGTGGTGCGCGATGCCCACCGCCACGTGGCCACGCGCCGCCTGATCGAGGACGTCTGCCGGGCCCGCCCCGATACCGTCGTCGTGGAGATGGGGCTGCCCGCCTGGCGGCCGGCGTGCCAGGCCCACGTCAGCACCTACGGAGCGGCCCGGGTGAACGGGCAGAGCGCGGCGGAACTCCTCGGCGCGGCCCGTGCGACGCCGGTACGCTGACCAGCAAAGGCCCCGGTCGGCGGTGGAGTGACCAATGCCGCCCTCCGGGCACCCGCCAGCGCCATCAGCCCGGTAGGAGGACCGATGCCGCGTCTCAGCATCGTCACGTCGGCCGAACACCACTGCCCCATTGACCCGATCTCCCCTCGATTCACGGCATAATCGCAGCATGCGCCTTTCTGCCCGGGTCGATTACGCGTTGCGCGCCGCGGCCGAACTCGCAGCCGCCAGTGGCGGCCCGGTTACGGCCGAACAGCTCGCGCGCGCCCAGGCCATACCCGGAAAATTCCTGGAGAACATCCTGACCCAGCTCCGCCGTGCCGGCCTGGTCCGCAGCCAGCGAGGACCAGTGGGCGGTTACTGGCTGGCCCGCCCCGCCCCCGAGATCTCGCTGGCCGACATCATCCGCGCCGTGGACGGCCCGCTGGCCAACGTGCGCGGGGAGCGCCCGGAGGACGTCGACTACGACGGCGCCGCCCGCAGCCTGCAACAGGTGTGGATCGCGCTGCGCGCCAGTGAGCGGTCGATCCTGGAGAGCGTCACCCTGGAGCACCTCGCGACAGGCAAGCTCCCCGAGTCGGTGCGCTCTCTGGCCGAGAACCCGGACGCCTGGGCCAGCTGAACCGGCACCGCATCCTCGCTCCTCTCCGGCCGCACGCCGCATGAGCGGCGGGAGCGTGGCAGGACACAGCACCACAGCGGGCTCACCGAGCCGAAAAAACGGGAGCGCCGACCACCTCAGGGTGGTTGGCGCTCCCGCTGAGACGAAAGGGGCGTTACACGCCCACCATGTCGACGACCTCGGGAACGCGATCGGGCACCGAGTCGATGCCGATGCGGTCGGGGGCTGGAACGGTGTCGGCGGGAACCGATCCGTCGAGGAGAGCGGCCTCCTGCAGCTCGGCGAGCGCCAGCTGGTCGGCGACCTCACGCAGCACCTGGGAGAGGGGGACGCCCAAGGCACCGCAGATCGAGGAGAGCAGCTCGGACGAGGCTTCCTTCTGCCCCCGTTCGACCTCCGACAGGTACCCCAACGAGACACGGGCATCGGCCGACACCTCGCGGAGAGTGCGGCCCTGCCGCTGCCGGAGCTGCCGTAGCACGTCACCAAGTAGGTGACGAAGCAGGACCATCATTCGCGCTCCCTCCCACCGGTAGCGACCATCATAAAAACACCGTACCTGCCCTGCGCCCGATCGTCGCACCTCACCGCTTCCTGTTCGCTGGAGGGGTAACACGATCTTGGTGACGGTTTGTTCCCCCGAATCCGCGAATTGAACGGATCAGGCGGGCCTATTTGCCGGTAAACGCCTTCACCAAATCGGCGACCATGCGCAGTGCCTGCAGCGTTGTTGACGACCGTACCTGGAAACGGTCCCCCGGAAAGGTGAACTCCCGCACATCCTGATCGCCACCGGGTCCGGCGACGGCGATGTAGACGAGGCCGACGGGACGGCCGTCCTGGGGTTCCGGTCCGGCGACCCCCGTGACAGCGAGACCGAAATCGGCCGCACATCGGTCCCGAACCCCGATGGCCATCAATCGGGCCACGTCCGGATCCACCGCGCCCTGCCGCTCCAGCAGCTCCCGGGGCACACCCAGGACCCCGCACTTGAGGTCGGTCGCGTAGGCAATGGCGCCGCCCCGGTAGGTGGCCGACGCCCCGGCCACACCGGTGAGCACCGCGCCGATGAGCCCGCCGGTGAGCGACTCGGCCGTCGCCACGGTGGCCCCGGCCTCCCGGAGGAGCCGGTGCACCGTCGCGGCCGCCTCCTGGGCGGCGGCCTGATCGGCGATCACCTGACCGGTGGCGGCCTCCTCGGCGGATTCGGGCATCGTCCGCGCTCTAGCTCTCCGCGTCGCGCCGGGCCGCCCGGCGCAGCCGCATGGCCTGGACGACGTAGTCGACGCCGGTCCACACGGTGACCACGAGCGCCGCCCCCATGAGCGCGTGGGGGACATACAGCAGCGGGACGGGCATCCAGGCCGGCATCGGGATCAGGTAGGCGGTGATCGCGACGATCTGCAGCACCGTCTTGAGCTTCCCGCCGCGGCTTGCCGGAATCACCCCGTACCGGATGACGGCGAACCGCAGCAGGGTGATCCCCCACTCTCGGACCAGGATCGCGATGGTCACCCACCACCACAGCTCGCCCAGCATGGACAGCACGACCAGGGCCGCCCCGGTCAGCGCCTTGTCGGCGATGGGATCGGCGACCTTGCCGAAATCCGTGACCAGATTGCGCCGCCGCGCCAGCTCGCCGTCGATCCGGTCGGTGATGGCCGCCAGCACGAACACCCCCAGCGCGGCGAGGCGCCACCCGGGAGGCTCCAGGAACATGAACACGACGAAGAGCGGCACCATCACGAGCCGACTCATCGTCAGGATGTTCGCGATGTTCCAGACCGGAACATGGCGGGGGACGGGGGTGGCGGGGGAGTCCTGCGGGCTCATTGCGTATCCGGGGTGTCCAGGGTGTCGTCGGCCGCCGCGTTCCGGCCCTCTGTCTCTGCCACTACCTCAGCCTCCGCCACCAGGTCGGCGCCCATCGCCGCGGTCACGGTCGCCGGAACCAGATCGCCGACCTTCAGACCCTCGCCGTGCACGATCGTGCTGCCGTCCACTTCGGGCGCCTGGTGCGCGGCACGGCCCTCGTAGGTGCCGTCGTCCAGTTCGGCCTCGATGAGCACCTCCACGGTGGTTCCGACGCGCTCCTCCGAGCGCTGGGCCATGAGCTCCTCGGCGAGCCGGTTGAGGCGGTCGACGCGCTCGGCGACGACGTCGTCGGGCAGCTTGCCCTCGAAGTCGGCGGCCTCGGTGCCGTCCTCGTCGGAGTAGCCGAAGACACCGATGGCGTCGAGCCGGGCCGACTCCAGGAAGGCCACCAGCTCCTCGAAGTCCTCCTCGCTCTCGCCGGGGAACCCGACGATGAAGTTCGAGCGGGCACCGGCCTGCGGCACCGCCTTCCGGGCGGTCTCCAGCAGTTCCAGGAAGCGCTCCCGGTCGCCGAAGCGCCGCATCCGACGCAGCAGTGGGCCGCTGGCGTGCTGGAAGGAGAGGTCGAAGTAGGGCACGACGCCGGGTGTGGAGGTCAGCACGTCGATCAGGCCCGGGCGCACCTCGGCGGGCTGCAGGTAGCTGACGCGGACGCGCTCGATCCCCTCGACCGCGGCGAGGCGCGGCAGCAGCTTCTCCAGGGCCCGCAGGTCGCCCAGGTCCTTGCCGTAGGAGGTGGAGTTCTCGCTGACCAGGAAGAGTTCGCGGACGCCCTCGCCGGCCAGCCACTCGGCCTCGCGCACGATGTCGTCGGGCTGCCTGGAGATGTAGGCACCGCGGAAGGCGGGGATGGCGCAGAAGGTACAGCGGCGGTCGCAGCCGGAGGCGATCTTGAGGTTGGCCACCGGGCCGCCGGTCAGCCTCCGACGCGGGATGCGCGGCCCGGACGCGGGCGCGATGCCCTCGGGCAGCGGTTCGAACTCGGCGTGCCCGGGAACGTGGGTCTCGGCCCCAGGCCGTTCCACCGGGGAGATCGGGAGCAGCGTGCGCCGGTCGCGGGGCGAGTGCGGGGCGAGCTCGCGCCCCTCCAGGACGTCGTCGAGGCGCTCGGAGATCTCCGCGTAGTCGTCGAACCCGATGACCTCTGCCTCGGGCAGGGCCTCGGCGAGCTGGGAGCCGTAGCGCTCCGCCATGCAGCCCGCGGCGACGACCTTCGTCCCCTCCTCGGCGGAGTCGAGCAGAGCCTCGATGGAGTCCTGCTTGGCGGCCTCGATGAACCCGCAGGTGTTCACGACGACAACGTCGGCCTTCTCGTCGCTCTCGGCGTCGAGCAGGTCCCAGCCGCCGGCCGAGAGCCGCCCGGCGAGTTCTTCGGAATCAACCTCATTCCGCGCGCACCCCAGGGTGACGAGCGAAACAGTACGGCGCGATGACATGGCTTCCAAGGTTCGACAGACGATTTGAGGGTGCGGCGATCCGCCACGGCAACCAGCCTAGACGCCCTGCCGCGAACTTCGTCCACGTGGCTTCCGCGAACCCCCGTGGGCGCGGGGGTGAACTTCGGGTGCGCACGGCTGTCCGCAGCGCGCGGCCGCACGCTCCACCCGGCCCGCAGCACGGCCGGACCGGTCGACTCAGTAGCGCGTGCGCTGGGATTACGCGTCGCTGTCCGAGCGGTCGTTGCGCTTGCTCGCGAACTCCCGGTCAATGGTGATCCGGGTCACTTCCCCCTTGGTGCCCGGCACACCCCGCTGCCGACCGTTGACGTCGAGCAGGATGCCCCCCGCGTTGCCCAGGTCCAGGCGCAGCTCCTCGGGATGGGTCCACTCCCGCTGCTCGCCGGAGCGCAGGAAACCGGTGAACCTGTTCTCACCATCGCCGTCGATGACCCGGATCCAACTGCGCGCACGGGCACTGACCGTGACCTCGACCTTGTCGGGCAGCTCGCGTTCGCGCACTTCGGCGACCATCGTGGCCTGCCCCTGCTCCCGTTTCTCCGCGGTCCGCTTCGCGGCGTCCGCCCGGGACTCGGCGATGCCCGACGTATCCGACATCGACGCCTTCATGAAGCCGTCGGCGGCCTCACTCCCGCTCCATGCGTGGATCCCCGCGACGACCGCGGCGGCGGCGAGCGTCAGGGTCACCGCCGTCGACCAGTAGCGATTCGCGGCGGCGGCGAACGCCGCCGCGATCCGGGCGCGCGCCGCCGCATAGCGCTCGCCCTCGTCGGCGGAGCCGTCGCGCGGGGGCGGGGGCGGAGGCGGCTGGACGGGTCGGACGTTCTCCGGGCCGTCCTCCTCCGGGGGCACCTCGCGCGGCTCCGGCCGCGGGCGTTCGCGCTTGCTCTTGGGCCGTTCGCGCTTCCCCCGCGCCTTGCGCACGGCCTCCGCCCACCGCCCGAACACCTCGGAGGCGCCGGTGGCGACCGCCTGGTCCGTGGTCTCGGACCGGTCGCTCGGCGGGATGGCCGGAACCATGCCCACCTCCTCGCGGGAGGCGTGCTCGCGGTCGTACTCCTCGATCAGCGGGGTGTGGTCGACCCCGATCGCGCGGCACACCGACCGGATGTGTCCGCGCGCGTAGAAATCCCCTCCACAGGGGGCGAAGTCCTCCCGTTCCATCGCGGCGAGGACGGTTTCTCTGATGCAGGTACGAGCACTGAGTTCGTCGATCGAGTAGCCGACCCGTTCGCGGGCAGCGGCCAGAGTCCGGCCGATCGTGGTCATGTCCGTCCTCTCCCCCCAAGAGCGCTTTTCCACGGACCGCTACGCAATCTGTACCCACTGTGCTCGTCACACCGTGCGAAGACGCCCAGACACTCCCCGTCGATCAGTTAAAAGTCGGTCAATGACGGCATCTTCCGAAGTTTGACCTCGCGCGAGAACCGCGGTGGGGGCGCGGAAATCACCCTCCTCGGATGGCCGCGAGCACCCCGGGCAGCTCGTCCGGGGTCACCAGCACGTCGCGGGCCTTGGACCCCTCGCTCGGGCCCACGACGTCACGGCTCTCCATGAGGTCCATCAGCCGCCCGGCCTTGGCGAAGCCGACGCGCAGCTTGCGCTGCAGCATCGAGGTGGAGCCGAACTGGGTGGTCACCACGAGTTCGACGGCCTGCAGCAGCAGATCGAGATCCTCGCCGATCTCCTCATCGATGTCCTTCTTCTTCGCTTCGGCGGTACCGACGTCCTCTCGGTAGCTGGGCTCGGACTGCTTCTTGCAGTGGTCGACGATCGCCCGGATCTCCTTCTCCGAGACCCAGGCGTTCTGCAGCCGGATGGGCTTGCCCGCCCCCATCGGCAGGAACAGGGCGTCACCCTTGCCGACCAGCTTCTCCGCCCCCGGCTGGTCGAGGATGACCCGGCTGTCGCTCAGGCTGGAGGTGGCGAACGCCAGCCGCGAGGGCACGTTCGCCTTGATCAGGCCGGTGACGACGTCGACGCTGGGCCGCTGGGTGGCCAGCACCAGGTGGATCCCGGCCGCGCGGGCGAGCTGGGTGATGCGTACGACCGAGTCCTCGACGTCGCGCGGCGCGACCATCATCAGGTCGGCCAGCTCGTCCACGATGACGAGCAGGTAGGGGTAGGGCTCGTACTGGCGCTCGCTGCCGGGCGGCGCGGTCAGCTCACCGGTGCGCACGGCGGCGTTGAAGTCGTCGATGTGGCGGTACCCGGACGCCGCGAGGTCGTCGTAGCGCCGGTCCATCTCGCCCACCACCCACTGCAGCGCGTCGGCCGCCTTCTTCGGGCTGGTGATGATCGGCGTGATGAGGTGCGGGATGCCCTCGTACATGGTGAGCTCGACGCGCTTGGGGTCGACCAGGATGAGCCGCACCTCGTCGGGCGTGGCCCGCATCATGATCGAGGTGATGAGGCCGTTGATGCACGTCGACTTACCGGCACCGGTGGCACCGGCGACCAGCACGTGGGGCATCTTGGCCAGGTTGGCGACGACGTTGGCGCCCTCGATGTCCTTGCCCAGCCCCACCAGCATGGGGTGGTTGTCGGATGTCGCGGCGGGCGACCGCATGATGTCGCCGAGGCTGACGATGTCCTTGTCGGTGTTGGGGATCTCCACCCCGATGGCCGACTTGCCGGGGATCGGCGACTGGATCCGCACGTCGGAACTCTTCACCGCGAGCGACATGTTCTTGGTGAGCGCGGTGACCTTCTCGACCTTGACGGCCGGGCCGAGCTCGATCTCGTAGCGGGTGACGGTCGGCCCCCGGGTGAAGCCGGTGACCTCGGCGTCGATGTTGAACTGCTCCATGACCCCCGACAGCGCCGCGACGACCTCGTCGTTGGCCTTGGTCCGGGGCTTGGGCGGGGTGCCCGGCTTGAGCATCGGGGGCGGGGGAAGCTCGTAGTCGCCGTCGACGACGCGCGAGGGAATCGAGAGCTGCTCGGCGGCCTCCGGAGCGGGAGTGGGGTCGGGCGGCGTTGCCGACGCCGTCTTCGCCTTCCCCGGTTTGGCCGGCGTCTCCTGCGCGGCCGTGGCGACGACGGGCTGTCGTAGGGCGCTCGTTGTCGCCCGCGACGGTCGTCGGTTCGTCGGCGTCGGTGGCCTCGGGTGTGGCCCGCGGCTTGCGTTTGCGTTTGCGCTGGGGCTTGGCCGGGGGGTCGAGGATGCCGACCCCGGCGTTGGGTCCGCCGTCGCGCTCCATCATCGGCCCGAGCAGCCCGGCCAGGCGCTCGGGGATGCGGTGGATGGGGGTCGCGGTGACGACGAGGATGCCGAACGCGAAGACCATGCACAGCAGCACCCCGGTGATCCACGGGGTGATGAGGTGGCTCAGCGGCCCGGACGCGGCGAAGCCGATGAGGCCTCCGGCCGCGCGGACCTTCTCGGCGCCGTCGGCGGGCCACGGGATGCCGTGGGCGATGTGGATCAGGCCGAGCAGCCCGATCATCAGGGCCGAGTAGCCGATGAGGAGCCGCCCCACATCGGCCTGGCCGTCGTTGCCGGGGGTCCGCATGAGCCGCCACGCGAACGGGATGAACAGCAGCGGGAGCACCGGGGAGAACGCGCCGAAGGCCCCCACGACGATCATGCGGGTGACCTCGGGCAGCGGTCCGTCGGTATCCCACCACACGGCGGCGGCGATGAGCAGGCCGAGGGCGAGCAGCACCATGCCCAGCCCGTCGCGGCGCAGGTCGGGGTCGAGGTCGCGGGCGCTGCGGCCGACGGCGCGGGCGATGCCGCCGACGGTGTGCGCGAGCACCCTCCAGATGAACATCAGGGCGTGCCCCATCCAGACGGCGAACATCTCGATGGGCCCTTGCGGAGGGCTGCTCTTCCGGGCGGGCCGGCGTGTGCGCGACGTGGACGACCCGGAGGTCCGGCGGGCCGGGGCCTTCTTCCGGCCCGAACCGCCGCCGCTTCGGGCCGCTCCACCACCGGAACGCTGGGAGGACTTGGGCGATCGGGTGGCCATGGCGCTCAGCCTACTAAGGAAGACGCCGCAGATCAGCGACAAAGGGCCCCGGGCGTGTCGCGCGCCCGGGGCCACCCTCTCCGTTGATCTCGGGGATGTCGACCGAATACTCGTCGGTATTACGTCGATATCCCCGAGATCAACGAAAGAGGAGTGAAACAGGGAGGTGACGTCAGACCTCGACGATGACCGGCACGATCATCGGACGACGGCGGTAGTTCTCGTTGACCCACCGTCCGGTACCGCGGCGCACGAGCTGGCGCAGCTGGGTCGGGTCGGTGATGCCGTCGGCCGCGGCGCGCTCCAGGGAGTCCTGGAGCTTCGGGATGATCTCGTCGTAGGCTTCGACGTCGAGGCCCGCGCCCCGCGTGTGGATCTCCGGCTCGCCGACGATCTTGCCCGATGCGGTGTCGACCGCGACGACGACGGAGATGAACCCCTCCTCGCCGAGGATCCTGCGGTCCTTGAGCGCCGACTCGGTGACGTCGCCGACGGAGCTGCCGTCGACGTAGACGTACCCCGCCGGGACCGCGCCGGTGATGCGCGCCCGACCCTTGTACAGGTCAACGACGACGCCGTCCTCGGCGATGCAGATGCGGTCCTCGTCGAGCCCGGCCAGCGCGGCGATCTTGGCGTGCTCCCGCATGTGCCGCCATTCGCCGTGCACCGGCATGAAGTTGCGCGGCCGCACCATGTTGTGCACGTACAGCAGCTCGCCTGCGGACGCGTGCCCGGAGACGTGCACCAGCGCGTTGCCCTTGTGCACGACCTTGGCGCCCCACCGGATCAGGCCGTTGATGACCCGGTTCACCGAGGTCTCGTTGCCCGGGATGAGCGAGGAGGCGAGCAGCACGGTGTCGCCCTCCTCGATGCGGATCTGGTGGTCCCGGTTGGCCATCCGGGTCAGCGCCGACATCGGCTCGCCCTGCGATCCCGTGGAGACCAGCACCGCCTCGCCGGGCGGGAGGTCATCGAGCTGCTTGACGTCGACCAGCAGGTCGCCGGGGATGGTCAGGTACCCCAGGTCGCGCGCGATGTTCATGTTGCGCACCATCGAGCGGCCCACGAAGGCGACCTTGCGGCCGTGGGCCTTCGCGGAGTCGAGGACCTGCTGCACGCGGTGGATGTGCGAGGCGAAGCAGGCCACGATGATGCGCTGGGCGGACTGGGCGAAGACCTTGTCGATGGCGGGCGCGATGTCGCGCTCGCTGGTGACGAACCCCGGCACCTCGGCGTTGGTGGAGTCGGCCAGCAGCAGGTCGACGCCCTCGTCGCCGAGCCGGGCGAACCCGGCCAGGTCGGTCAGGCGGCCGTCGAGCGGCAGCTGGTCCATCTTGAAGTCGCCCGTGTGCAGCAGCGTGCCCGCGGGCGTGCGGATGGCAAGGGCCAAGGCGTCGGGGATGGAGTGGTTGACCGAGAGGAACTCCAGGTCGAACTCGCCGAACGAGCGCCGTTCGCCCTCCTCCACCTGTACGGTCACCGGTTTGATGCGGTGCTCGCCGAGCTTGGCCGAGATCAGGGCCAGCGTCAGCCGCGAACCCACGAGCGGGATGTCGGCCCGTTCACGGAGCAGGAACGGCACGGCGCCGATGTGGTCCTCGTGTCCGTGGGTGAGGACGAGGGCCTCAACGTCGTCGAGCCGGTCCCGGATGTACTCGAAGTCCGGCAGGATCAGGTCGACGCCGGGCTGCTCCTCCTCGGGGAAGAGCACGCCGCAGTCGACGATCAGCAGCTTGCCGCGGTACTCGAAGACCGTCATGTTCCGGCCGATCTCGCCAAGGCCCCCGAGGGCGACGACCCTCAGCGCGTCCTTGGCGAGCGGCGGCGGAGGGCCGAGCTCGGGGTGCGGGTGACTCATGCGGATCCTTCCGTCAGGCGTTCCACACCCACCACGCTGGCCGGGACGGCCTGGTGCGGGGCGAGGCCGGTCGGCCCCTTCACGCCCGCTGCCGCCAAGTCCTCACGAAGCAGCGCCTGCAGTTCGCCCGAGGCGTCCGCGAGCGGCGTGCGCACCGTTCCGCCGGGCAGGCCGAACATGTTCAGCACCGCCTTGGTGGTGATCACGCCCTGCGTGCGGAAGATCCCGGTGTAGACGGGAGTGAGGCGGCGGTGGATGGCCAGCGCCATCGCCACGTCGCCGGACTCGTAGGCATCGATCATGTCGTGCAGGTCCGCGCCGACGATGTGCCCGACGACGCTGACGAACCCGCAGGCACCGACCGACAGCAGCGGCAGGTTGAGCATGTCCGAACCGCAGTAGTAGGCGAGGTCGGTGCGCTCCATGACCCAGGAGCTGGCGCCGATGTCGTCCTTGGCGTCCTTGTTGGCGATGATGCGGGGGTGCTCGGCCAGCCGCACCAGCGTCTCCGACGCGATGGGTGTCCCGGTACGTCCGGGGATGTCATACAGCATGACCGGCAGCTCTGTGGCGTCGGCGATCGCCGTGAAGTGCCGGATCAGCCCCTCCTGGGGAGGCTTGTTGTAGTAGGGGGTCACGGTCAGCAGCCCGTGCGCACCGGCGCGCGCGGCCGCCTCCGCGAGTTCGATGCTGTGCCGGGTGTCGTTGGTGCCGACACCGGCGACGACGGTGGCGCGGTCGCCGACGGCCTCCACCACGGAGCGCAGCAACCGGTCTTTCTCGTCGTCGTCCGTCGTGGGCGACTCACCAGTGGTACCGCTGATAATGAGGCCGTCATTGCGCTGCTCATCGACCAGATAGGCCGCGAGACGGGCGGCACCGTCGTAGTCGACGTCGCCGTTCTCGTGCATGGGGGTGACCATCGCGGTCAACATCTGGCCGAAGGGCGCGTTCGGCTGAGAGCTGCCTGCCATATGCAAAACGTACCGCGCTCGGACGCCACCTGCGGCCATGCGACCCGGTCGAAGTGGATTTTTGGGACGTAGGCCGACCTTCCAACGCGCCTCCGGCACACCCCCGGCGCCGCGCGCGTTCCTGCGGCATGCTCGGGCTTCCGGCCCCGCGACCCCGGCGACCCGGTGACACGGCTAACAGCCCGCGACACGCGCCCACATCGGCGGTGACCCGACATGAAGAGCCGGTGCCCTGGGGCACCGGCTCTGTCACACGGCAAGGGCTCGGCTAGTCGTCCCCGTCCGGGAGGAAGAGGCTGAGAAGCCAGCTGACCACGGCGATGACGATCGCACCCCAGAAGGCGGGCCAGAAGCCGTCGATGGTGAAAGGAAGGTTGAACAGGCCCGCGACCCACTCGGTAAGCATGAGCAGCAGGGCGTTCACGACCAGGGCTACGAGGCCGAGCGTGAGGGCGTAGAAAGCGCATCCCACGGTCTTCACGATCGGCTTGATGACGGCGTTGACGAGACCGAAGATCACCCCGACCGCCAGATAGACGATGATCTGGTCGGCAGGGTCCGTGGCCGCGACGTTGATCCCGTTGATCAGGAACACCGCCGCCCACAGGGCGATCGCATTCACGAGGATTCTGATGATGATGCTCACGGACTCGATATTCCCACGTACGGGCTGGTACGCGAACTCGAGCGCCGACTTTTCCGGGCAGAACCCGGGTCCACCCCGATCCGCTCTCAGGGGCGCGGCCGCCGCCGGGCCCGAACACGCCACCCCTGTGGATTTCCCCGAAGGGCACCGGCGGTGGGACGATTTGGCGTGTTGCCGCGCCGCCCCGTCGACCGGATGAGAGCCTCCATGCCCGAACAGCGATTCGTCCGATCCGCCCGTGTGGAGGACATCGACGACGTCGTGGCCGTTCAGGTCGCGGCGTGGCGCTCGATGTACGGGGAGACGCTGCCCGACGCCGTGCTCGACGAGCTCACCGGGGAGGAGGCCGGGGCGAAGTTCCGCGAGCAGTGGCGGGTCGCGGTGCAGAGCCCGCCCACGTCGCGGCACCGGCTTCTGGTCGCCACCGACGAGCGGAAGGTCGTGGGGTTCGCCTCACTCGGCCCGGCCGAGGACGACGACCTGTGGCCGGGCACCGACGCCGAGATCTACGCCCTGCACGTCCACCCGGACCACCTGCACCACGGGCACGGCAGCCGCCTGCTGAACTCCGTCGTGGACCACCTCGTCGACGACGGGTTCCATCGCGTGGTGATGTGGACGCTGGAGGCGGACAACCGGCTGCGCGACTTCGCCGAGTCGGCCGGGTGGCGGCCGGACGGCGCCCGGCGCGAGCTGGACATGGGCGAGCGTGTGCCGATGATCCGGCTGCACGCCGCCATCAGCGCGTGACCTTTCGGCGTGCCGGGGTGGCACGCCGGGGCCTTCACGCCCCTCAGCGATTCCGGCGCTACGGTTGAAACGCGGCGCCACGAGCGCGCCGACGAGGCACAGCACACCACCGATCCGGGCACCGCGCTGCCCGGACGGAGGCGGAGAAGTAGAAAGTGGGGCCGAGGCGTGGCCACGCTCAACCAGTGGGTCGCGGGGGCGCGCCCGCGCACCTTGCCGAGTTCGATCGTTCCGGTCGCGGTCGGTACGGGGGTCGCCGTCGGTGTCGGCGCACCCATGTGGTGGAAGGCCCTGCTCGCGATGGTGGTGGCGCTGGCGCTGCAGGTCGGTGTCAACTACGCCAACGACTACAGCGACGGCATCCGGGGCACCGACACCGAGGAGCGGGTCGGCCCCGTGCGGCTGACCGCCGCCCGACTGGCGCCTCCCAAGCAGGTGTTCTGGGCGGCGTGGGCGTGCTTCGCGGTGGCCGGGGTCGCGGGCCTGGTCCTGGTAGCCACGTCGTCGTGGTGGCTGCTGCTGATCGGGGCGCTGGCGATCGTGGCCGCCTGGTACTACACGGGCGGCAAGAACCCCTACGGCTACCGGGGCCTGGGCGAGCTGTCGGTCTTCGTCTTCTTCGGCCTGGTGGCGGTGGTCGGAACGGTCTTCGTCCAGCTCGACTACGTGCCGTGGCAGGCGTGGGTGGTGGCCATACCGGTGGGGCTGCTGTCGTGCTCGGTACTGGTCATCAACAACCTGCGGGACATCCCCACCGACTCCGAGACCGGCAAGATCACCCTGGCGGTGCGCCTCGGCGACATCTGGACCCGGCGGCTGTACCTGGCGTGCGTGGCGGGTGCCTTCGTGATCGCGCTGGCTGCCTTCCCCGCCAGCTGGTGGGTGGCGCTCGTGCTGCTCGCCGTTCCGCTGGCGGTGGGACCGGTGCGCCGGGTGACGGGCGGGCAGACCGGCCGCGACCTCATCCTCGGCCTGGGCGAGACGGGCAAGCTGCAACTGGCGTTCGGGATCCTGCTGACGGCGGGGCTGGCCCTGGGGGCGCTCGGCTGAGCGCCCGGGACGCAGCGCCGACGGCAACGGTTCCCCCAGCGCACCGGCCACATCCGGTCTGCTCCCGAGCCGTCGACCGCGGTGACACGTCCGAATCTTCCCCGATACGCTCCCCGGCATGGTTTTCCCCCGAAGTACCGGAACATCCCTGATGTCGCTCACCGCGTGCACGCTGCTGCTCACGGGGTGCGGCGTGTTCGGCGGCGACGATGGCGGTTCCTCGGAGGCGTCCAAGGAGCCGGTGAACGGCGGCAAGGTCGATCCCGGCGACGCCGAGGCCCGCGAGACCCTGGCGAGCCAGGACATCAGCATGATCGGCACGGACCTGCACTACGCCGTGCACGAGCTGTCGCGCGGCGCCAAGACCGTGGAGCTGACCTTCTCCGTCACCAACATCGGCGATGAGGAGTCCGGGATCGTCTTTAGCTTCCTCGGCAGAGGCGGCAAGGAGGACGTCTCGGGTGTCAAGTTGATCGACCCCGACAACGGCAAGGTCCACCTCCCCGCGACGGACAGCAACGGCGACTGCGTCTGCTCCTCCTACAGCGGCTCGATGTCATTCGAGCCGGACGACTCCGTTCTGTACAGCGCGACCTACGGCGCTCCCCCGGAGGACGTGAAAACGATGGACGTGTCGATCCCCAACGTCGGAACCCTGACCGATGTCCCGCTCAGCTGACGCCCGCGTGCGGCTGGTGGCGGCGTCGTCCGCACTACTGGTGCTGGGGGTTCCAGCGGCCGCGCGGGCGGACGCCCCGGATGAGCCGCGCGAGACCGTGGCCGAGGTTAAGGGCGGGGAGGTCGCCGAGGCTCCGATCCTGGAACTCAGCCCGCCCGTTCTGGATATCGAGGGCCCGATCGACGACCTCACCTTCGCGACCGAGGACGCCGACGGCGCGATCACGGACGCGGAGAACGACGAGGAGCGCGTCGTGACACTCGCCGCGGATGTCCTCTTCGAGTTCGACCAGGCCGACATCAGCGACGACGCTGAGGAGGCGTTGCAGGAGGCGGCCGACATCCTGCTGCGCGACGCCGACGGGAAGACCGTGGACATCGACGGCTACACCGACGCCAAGGGCGACGACGCCCACAACCAGGCCCTGTCCGAGGACCGCGCGAAGGCCGTGGAGAAGAAGCTGTCCGAGCTGGTCGGCGACGACGCCGACGTCACGTTCTCGGTCAGCGGGCACGGATCGGCCGACCCGGTCGCGCCGAACGAGATCGACGGCAAGGACAACCCCGAGGGCCGGAAGATGAACCGGCGCGTGGAGATCAGCTTCCCCCGCTGACCGCGTCTCCCTCCTGCGCACCCTGGGCGGCCCGGCGGGCTCCGGGCCGCCCGATTCACGTTGCTGCAGGCCCCCGGTGCAAGAACGCGTTCCGCGCTCCTCCGGCCGAGCAGGCGCCTGCTGGGGCTTCCCACCTGGAACGGGTCCCGCTCCGACCTCACGGTGCGTGCACTAGCACAGACCTCGCTAGTAGTACAGGTCACACATTCCAGTACTATCGCCGTGTGACATTGTCGTACTAGGGAGTGGTGGTACCCCGCATGGCTGGCAGGATCCAATCGATCGAGCGCGCCGCCGCCATCCTCCGGTTGCTGGCCGGCGGTGCCCGTGGGCTGAGCCTCGCGGAGATCTCCCGAACCCTGGAGCTGCCCAAGGGCACCGTCCTGGGTCTGCTGCGCACCCTGCAGCACGTGGGGTTCGTGGAACAGGACAGCGAGACCGGCCACTACCAGCTGGGTGGAGGGGTGCTCCGGCTAGGCACCCGTTATCTCGACGGCAATGAGCTGCGCACCCGCGCCCTGAACTGGGCGGACTCCCTCGCCGCGCGCAGCGGTGAAAGCGTGCGCATCGGGACGCTGCACGAGGCGCAGGTCCTGGTGGTGCACCACGTGTTCCGCCCGGATGACACGCGTCAGACGCTGGATGTCGGCTCCCTCCTCCCTCTGCACGCCACGGCGCTGGGCAAGACGCTGATGGCCTTCGACCCCCTCGCAGCCCCCGTAGACCTCGCCGAGGAGGAGCTCAAGAGCTTCACAAACCACACCATCACCGAGGTCAGCACGCTTCTTGACGAGCTGGACGAGATCCGGCACCAGGGGTGGGCCGCGGAGATGGAGGAACTGGTAGAGGGCGAGGTCGCGATCGCCGCACCCATCCGTGACCGGCGGGGAATGACCGTGGGCGCGATCGGGCTGTCGGGGGCGGTGGAGCGACTGTGCAACGGACACGGATTGCTCATGGAGCAGGTCTCCTACGTCCGCGACGCAGCCCGGTCAATATCGCGTGACCTGGGAGCTCATCCCTGGTAGGCGCAAAGGTGTGATGATAGGCGGATATCGTCATGAAACAGTCACGGATTCACATTCTTGGCTTGACACGCCCTAGAGACCTGACTCACACTCGTACCACGCGTTCTACATTGTCGTACGCCATGCGTAATCCCCTGAAGCGACTACCTACCGGTCGCACGGGGGACCCCGCCGCCCCAATCCCTTTCGCCGGAGGCGAGTAATCGGATGACCAGCCAGTACATTGCCGCGATCGACCAAGGCACCACGTCCAGCCGGTGCATCATCTTCGACCACGACGGCAGGATCGTCTCCGTCGGTCAGCGCGAGCACCGGCAGATCTTCCCCCAGCCCGGATGGGTCGAGCACGACGCCTCTGAGATCTGGGACAACGTCAAGATCGTCGTCGAAGAGGCCCTTGAGAAGGGCAACATCACCCGCGAGCAGCTCGCCGCCGTCGGCATCACCAACCAGCGCGAGACCACGGTGGTGTGGGACCGCGAGACCGGCGAACCGGTCCACAACGCCATCGTCTGGCAGGACACGCGCACCGACGACCTGATCCATGAGCTTGCCGGCGTCGTCGGCCAGGAGCGCTTCCGCGAGCGCTGCGGCCTGCCGCTCGCCACCTACTTCTCCGGGCCGAAGCTGCGCTGGCTGCTCGACCAGGTCCCCGGCGTACGAGAGCGTGCCGAGCGCGGCGAGCTGCTGTTCGGCACCATGGACACGTGGATCATCTGGAAGCTGACGGGGCGCCACGTCACCGACGTGACCAACGCCAGCCGCACCATGCTGATGAACCTGCGGACCCTCGACTGGGACCCGTTCATCCTCGACGCCATGAACGTCCCCCGGAGCATGCTTCCGGAGATCGCCTCCTCCGCCGAGGTCTACGGCGAGGCCCACGAGTTCCTCAAGGGTGTTCCCGTCGCCTCCGCGCTGGGTGACCAGCACGCTGCCCTCTTCGGCCAGACCTGCTTCGACCCGGGCGATGTCAAGGGCACCTACGGCACGGGTACCTTCCTGGTCCTCAACACGGGCACCGAGCCGGTCATGAGCTCCAACGGCCTGCTTACCACGCTCGGCTACAAGATCGGCGACCAGGACGCGGTCTACGCCCTGGAAGGCTCCATCGCCGTCACCGGCTCCCTGGTCCAGTGGATCCGCGACAACCTCGGCCTCATCTCCAGCGCCGCCGAGATCGAGACGCTCGCGCGCACGGTCGAGGACAACGGTGGCTGCTACATCGTCCCGGCGTTCTCCGGCCTGTTCGCGCCGCACTGGCGCAGCGACGCCCGAGGCGTCATCAGCGGCCTGACCGGCTACGTCAACAAGGGCCACATCGCCCGCGCCGTTCTGGAGGCCTCCGCCTGGCAGACCCGCGAGGTCGCCGACGCGATGCGCCAGGACTCCGGTACCGACCTGCACAGCCTGCGTGTCGACGGCGGTATGACCGCGGACAACCTGCTCATGCAGATCCTCGCCGACGTCCTCGACGTCGAGGTCGTGCGCCCGATGGTCGCCGAGACCACCTGCCTCGGCGCGGCCTACGCCGCCGGTCTCGCCGTCGGCTACTGGCCGACCATCGACAGCCTGCGCGCCAACTGGCACAAGGCCGCCGAGTGGTCGCCGAAGATGGAGCCCGCGGAGCGCAACCGCGAGTACTACAACTGGAACAAGGCCGTCCAGCGGACCCTTGGCTGGGTCGAGCGCGAAGAGGCCTGAGGGGCCACGCCCTTGTGCGCGGGCCGTCATCGCACAGGCGGCCCGCGCCCCATAGCGACGGGGGAAGCCCCGCACCTGATGCCGAACGATCGGCACGTTTCACCGGCCGCAGCAGGCAGAGCAGCCTCCGGCCACCCCACCCGGCGCCCCGCATGCGCCGCTCCACCATCCCCTGGGACAGCCCTGTCCCGGACGGTTCACTCCGTACAGGAGGTCCTTCATGGTTTACATCGCTGAATTCGTCGGAACAGCAATCCTCACCCTGCTGGGTTGTGGTGTTGTCGCCGGTGTCGTCCTCGCCAAGACGAAGGCGCACGCTGGCGGCTGGATCGTCATCACGTTCGGCTGGGGTATGGGCGTGGCGATGGCCGTCTACACCGTTGGGCAGTACAGCGGCGCACACATCAATCCGGCCGTGACCATCGGACTTGCATCGATCGGTGATCTCGACTTGAAGCTGGTGCCGGGCTACATCGCGGCTCAGCTCGCGGGCGCCTTCTTCGGCGCGGTGTTGGTCTACCTGGCCTACATCAACCACTGGAAGGAGACCGAGGACGCGGGCACCAAGCTCGCGGTCTTCAGCACTGCGCCGGAGGTCCGCAACATCCCGGCCAACTTCGGCACTGAGGTCATCGGCACGGCGATGCTGGTTTTCGGTGTCCTGGGCATCGGTTCCAACATCAACCCGATCGGCAAGGAGACCGACCTGGCCCTCCTGTTCGGTAGCGGTATCGCTCCCCTGCTGGTCGGTCTGCTGGTCTTCGCGATCGGCCTCTCCCTCGGCGGCCCGACCGGCTACGCCATCAACCCGGCCCGCGACCTGGGCCCGCGCATCGCCCACGCGCTCCTGCCCATCCCGGGCAAGGGCGGCTCCGACTGGTCCTACGCCTGGGTCCCGGTCGTCGCCCCGATCGTCGGCGGTGTCGTCGGCGCCCAGGCCTTCACCCTCCTGGGCTTCGGCGGCTAGCACCGATCTCGTCTCGACCACAAAGGGCGCGAACCTGAGGGGGGTTCGCGCCCTTCGTGTTTTCGGGGATCAGGTCGCTATCGCCGCTGAGGGACAGAGCCTCGGCGATCAGGCGATGCTCCACGCGCTGTCACGCAGGTCGTAGGCCAGGTAGAACCACACATGCCGGTGGCTGACCCACCCGCTATCGCCCCAATCGGTGGCGAACGCGTCGAGCAGCACCAGCCCGCGCCCGGTCTCGGAACCGGTGTCGAACCCGGCCGGATCGATGCGCAGGTATTCACGGACACCCCGGTAGCCATCCGCCATGCCGTTGTCCCGACAGGTCAGCTTGATCCCGTCCAGGGAGCGTTCGGCCACCAGGGTGTAGGTGTCCTCGCTGGTCCCGGAGTCGGAATGCTGGAGGGCGTTGTTGGCCAGCTCGCTACCCAAAAGCGTGAACAGGTAGCGGTACTCGGGGTCGCGCGAGGCCGCGCAGGTGTCGAGAAAGGCCCGGACCAGGGGCATGAGCTCAGGCATCCCCCAAAAGTCGAACCGGCGCCGGTTGTAGGGGGTGTCCCAGGTCCCATTGAAGTAGTGCCGATGGCCGGTCGGGATGAACCGGTTCAGCGGAACGGTCACCTCGGGCAGCGGAGCCACGGGCGTAAGCGAAGACGGCATGAGGGCACTCCTCACATGCAGGTTGGAGGGGGTGGAGGACCAACCAGGTGCCCGCAGGTTCTTCGCGATTCCTGAGATTCTGAAAGCGGACACCCCGTAGCGTGACCGATATAGACCCTGGGTTATGCGCTGGTCACTGGCTACACACTCAATAGTGATAGTGGATTCCACTATGGTCAAGCAGATTCAAGTGGAATCCACTATTAGTTTTGGTGATCACTCCCCTAGACTCCCCACATGCCTGCTCCCTACAGCCCCAGCGTCCGCCGACGCCGCCTCTCAGCTGAGCTCAAGCGCCTACGCAAAGAAGCCGGGTTGACCCTTCTCGATGCCGCGAAAGGGGCAGGGATGGGCAAATCGAACCTAAGCAAGATCGAGCAGGCCGAGTCGAAGACAGTCCCCGCTAAGACACTGGACAGGCTTCTCGACCTCTACAAGGTGACCAGCCCGCAGACCCGCGAAGCCCTGCACGCGCTTGCTCGCGACGCCCAGCAACGAGGCTGGTGGTCCAAGTACAAGGAGATCTTCAAAGAACAGGCCCTCCCCGACTTTGAAGCAGAGGCTTCGCTGATCAGAACCTTCGAAGCACAAATGATCCCGGGACTGCTCCAGACTCCCGAGTACACGGAGGCGCTTCTGATGGGGCGCCGCTACACAGCCCCTGACACCATCAAACGCAAGGTCGAGGCGCGGATGGCGAGGCGGGAGATCCTACACACATTCAACCCCGCCAAACTCCGCGCCGTGATCGACGAGGCCGCACTTCGCCGAGTCATCGGAGATCCATCCACCCACCTGGAACAACTGAAACACCTTCTCCACATGGCCCAGCTACCCAACGTGGACGTGCAGATCCTGCCGTTCAGCGCCGGTTCCCATGCTGCGCTCGGCGCACCGTTCACCATCCTCGACTTCCCCGACCCTCTCGACCTCCCCATCGTTTACGTCGAAACCGCGTCAGACGGTCTATTTCTGGAAGATCCGGACGAAGTCGAACAGCACAGTGCTACCTTCGGCGATGCCCAGGGCTCGGCCATGAGCACCGCGCATTCTGCCCGGTTCATTACCGAGGTACTGAACTCTCTAGAGAGCTATGCATGAGCACTGACCTTGACTTCCGCAAGAGCAGCTACAGCGGGCACGGACAAAACTGCGTCGAGATCGCTCACTTCCGGAAGAGCACCCACAGCGGCCAGGGCCAGGCCTGCGTTGAGGTCGCCGATGCCCTCACCGGCGCCGCCCTCCGAGACTCCAAACACCCGCACCACGGCCATCTCCCCTTCCCCTCCCCCGAATGGGCCGCCTTCCTCACCGCCGCCCGGACCCGAAGACTCTGACCGCCAACCCCCAGGTGGCCATCGACCATCGATGGCCACCACCTCACCCCTCTCAATAAGGGTGGCCGCTTCCGGCTGGGTTAGCTGAGACTGCGGGGCCATGGGCCCCTGTTCGGACATCGGGACACCGTCTGCTTCTCACGGTCGCCGCCGCACGCGCGGTTGGAAATGGGCGTTAGCCGAGTTCCCCCCGAGCTTCAAGAAACCATGATGCGAAGTCGGGCGAACGGAGAAAGTCCGAGTGGCCGCCGGAGAAGACATGCTGTGAACATGCCCCGTGGGTAGCGTGCTCCCACTCACCGATCCCGGCATCCGACGTCAGTGGATCCGAGTCTCCACGGACCGCCAGTACGGGGCAGCGGACCGGCTTGCACTGCAACGCGGGGAACTGTCCCAGCAGGCGAAGATCATGCATCGCGGTCTCGGCAACGACCTCTCGCCATTCCTCTGATGGCAGGTCGGTCAGCGCAGTGGGATCAACATTATCGAGGTACGCGGCCGTGCCCGACGGTGTGCTTGTGGCCGATGCCGGCACCGCGATCCGTGTGGGCGCGGTGGCGCCGACCACCACTAACGCGGAGATCGCCCTGCCGGCTTCCTCCAGCATCGCCGCAGTCGCGTACGCGACACAAGCACCGAAACTGTGCCCAAGCAGCACCGGGCACTCCAGTTGCCGAGTGCTCACCTGCTCGGTGCACAACCGCACGACCTGATCGAAAGACTCGGCGGGAGTACCGAAGTCTCTGCCGAACCGTCCGGGATACTTGGCAAGCCATGCCAATGGTTCGAGCTCTCGAATCAGTGGCCGGAACTCACCGCCGAACGAACCGGCACCGGGAAAGAGCACTGTGCCGCGGGGTGTCTCGCTCACTGTCACCTCCCAAGAAAACCGGGGTCATACATACACGCGTGTGTCGTCGGTCTTCGAGGTTCGGCGACCAAGAGCAGCGACCCCCAGCCAGACCACGGCAAACAAGACCCAGGACAGCCACAGAGACGGTCCGGCCAGCATCGTCACCAGCAGAACCGTCACGACACACATCAATGTGACAAGGCGTGCGATGTTCCCGCGGGCGAGCCTGGCGAATGCCGCTGCGCCGACTCCGTACAGCACGAAGTAGATTCCGCCGGACAAAACGAAGAGCCACTCGAATCGGAAGAGACCGCTGGATGCGAGGACCACGATCACCGCCAGCGTCGAGCCGACCACGATCACCGACGTCACTGGGTTAAGGTCCCGCTCACGTACCTTGCTCAGCGGAGCGGGCAGGTAGCCGCTCCGCGAAAGCCCGAACACCAACCGGGACAACGCCAGCACCGAGGCGAATACGTTCGCCGTAATCGAGGCGATCACCAGCAACAGGGTTGCCGGGCGGGCCAACTCACCGAGAGAGCGCTCCGCGAGGATCAACAGAGGCGCCGAATTCAGCCCGGCGTCATTGGAGTCGACGGCGGCGAACAGACCAAGTAGCAGGAGGGCGTAGAGCACCACCACGATCACATAGGAAGCCGCAAAAATACGTGGGATCAGATCAGAACGCTTGTGCTCCTCGAATGTGAAGGCCACCGTCTCCCAGCCGGTGAACGCCACGAAGACGGCGGTGAGCACAGCACCGACGCTGCCCACCGAGGGAAGGTCCGTGCTCGGCGGCTCAATCCCATGGACCTTCAGTGCGATCACCGCAGTACACGCGACCATCGCGAACAAACCGAGAATCAGTCCGACCTGCAACGTTCCCGACACGTTCGCACCGGCCAACGCGATCCCGGTGGCACCGGCGAGCACCACGACCGGAAACACCCACTCCAGGGAGCCTATACCCGAGAACTCCGCCACATAGCGTCCCCCGGTTATGGCCGTCGCCGGGATTCCGGCTGTCAGCGCGAAGGTCGCGAGCATCCCTGAGGTACGTCCCGTGATACCCCCCAGAGCCACCTCGGAGTAGTGGGCAACACCCGAAGCCGATGGATAGCGCCGACCGAGCCACGAATAGCAATAAAGCAGCGGTATGACAGAAATCGCGGCGACGGCCCATGGTACCCACGCCGACCTATCCAGCTGGTGATAACTCATCCCGGGGAGGATCATCATCCCACTCCCCAGAATTGTAGACAACGCTACAAACGTGCCTACGGTGCCGCCCATAGACTTTTGCAGCTTAACCAAGCTGCCCTCCTCATGTAGACGCGATGGCCGAGTCGACAGTGCGCTCGAGAGTACTAACCGGAGTCTCGCCGAGCATGTTCCCCCACGCCCCAACACCAGGTGAAACTCGCGTGAGGTGCGATCTTGCCACGCGGCGCTCTGACCCGTCCCGATGAATCTGTCACCACGTGCGGCTAAGACATGCAGAGTTCCGATACGGCTGATTGAGTTCGCAAACATAGCGCGTTAGTCGGCGACCATGGCGTCTGGTCGCGCGCCAGCAGCGATCTCAGACGGAATTTCTTCGTCGTTGAGCAATTCTGCTGGGAACCCGACTTCCGCGAGCATCTCTCCGATCTGGGAGTCCGCATAGGCAGACATCGTCGGTATTCGCTCTTCGGCGTCGGGACACGGTGTATTTAACAGCAACACCCCGACCGGCTTGGCAGACCTCGAAGAAAGGACTCCAGAAAGGCAGACCGCTGATAGTCCCCCCATGCTGTGCCCCACAAGGATGACATGGTCTGCCGCCGCTTCATCTACAGTCTTCTGGAGCTCGTTTAGTACCTCCTCGTGCCACTCTCCTGGCACGGTGGCTCGCGGCGGAGAGAAACTGGTCCTCGACGACGTCGTGTGCCCCGCGGCCCCGGCCATCGAGGACGATGAACTCCACGAGGTCCAGGTGGTCCTTGACGCGGCCGAGCGCCCCCGGCTGCGCGTCCACAGCCGATCGTTGTCCGATGAGTCCGCCCCCGCCTGGACCACGCACTTTGAGGCCAGACCCCTGCCCACCGAGTGGCAGGAACCGGCCGTTGCGCCGGTTGACCGGGAACGCTTCATGGCGTCGGCGCGGAAGGAGATCGGAGGCGCGGAGTTCTACTCCTACTTCCGCGAGCTGGGCTACACGCTCGGTCCCTCGTTCCGCTGGATCGACAAGATATGGCTCGACGGCGACGAGGCCCTGGTCCGATTTGCCTCTCCGACGCCCCTGCCCGACATGGAACCGGGCTTGGAGTTCCACCCCGGACTGATCGACTCCTGTTTTCAGAGCATCGCGGGATTCATGGTCGAGGAACACGCGGTCGAGGCGCAGTAGCTGGCGATTCCGTTCTCTGTGGCGCGGCTGAGCCTCACCGGGCGGCCGCGGTTCAACGACACCGTGTACGGCCACGTCAGGGTCCGTGAGTCCAGCGGCCTCTCCCACGGCCGGCTGCGGGTTGAGTCCGCCGACCTCTGCTGGTCACCGAGGCGGGGCACGTTCTCCTGAACGCGGAGGACTTCCGGGTACGTCCCGCACCGCGTGCGGTCCTCGCGCCCTCGACCCCCGAGGGATCTAGGCAGTGTTTTTCGAACGGGTGAGGTCGCGTAGCCAGATCCGTATCGAGGCGAGCTGGACGGTCCCGTCGTAGATCGCGGCGCGCTTGTCGTACCTGGTGGCCACGGCCCGGTTCTGCTTGAGCAGGTTGATCGCCCGTTCTACAGTGTTGCGGCCGCGGTAGGCACCCCGGTCGAAAGCCGGGGCCGACCGCCCGCCGATCCCCTGCGCCTGCGATTGGCCCGCTGGTCGGCGGGCTGGGCAATGGTCGCCTTGATACCGCGCCTGCTCAGGTGGGAGCGGATCGCCGCTGAGGAGTAGGCCTTGTCCGCGAGCAGCCGGTCGGGCCTGGTCCGGGGGCGCCCGACCGAGCGGGGCAGGTGCAGGGCGACCATCAGCGGCTCGAACATGGGCGCGTCACCGCGCTGGCCGGGGCTGGTCGCGGTCACCAGCGGCCGCCTGCGCTGGTCGGCGATCAGGTGGATCTTGGTGGTCAGCCCGCCCGGGAACGTCCCAGTGCTTCCGAGCCGTCCGCTTCGTCCCGTACCGCTTCCCCTTTTTCGCGGCTCCGGCGGCGTGGGAGTGGGCGCGCACGCTGGTGGAGTCGATGCCGACCACCAGGTCTTCTCCGGTGGCGGCGTCGATGCGCAGCCGGTCGGCGATCCTTTGCCAGGTGCCGTCCAGGCACCAGCGGCGGTGGCGCCCGGCCGCGGTCTCCCAGGGGCCGTAGCGTTCGGGCAGGTCACGCCAGGGGATCCCGGTGCGGGTTCGGAACAGCACGGCGTTGATGACGCGGCGGTGGTCGGCCCATTGGCCGCCTTTGGGCGGGTTGTCGGGCATGAGCGGGGCGAGCAGGGCCCACTCGGCATCGGTGAGTTCATGACGGCCGGACACGCTCACCAAGATTGCCAGCGCGAGCCCCACTCCACCCGCCGATTCAAAAAACAGGCCCTAGGCCCATCGCCTACGGCCTCGACTGGGTCCCCGCCCACCGCCCCGTCACGACGGGCCGAGCCTCCCTCACTCTCGTGGGTCGTTACGTCGCCGCCACGCGGCTGAGGAACGAACTGACCGCCCAGGGGGTGGAGGTTCACTCGATTGACTCGCCCTCGGCAGGTACCGACGACGGGGCGTCTCCCGTCGTCGACCTACTGTGGATCGAACTGGACGCGGGGTGGAGTCCGTCGGTACTAGCCCGGGAGCTCGACCGTGCAACGGCACCCGACGTGCACGAGCCGCGCCTGCGCATCGGCGGGGATGGAGTCACGGTCCCCCGACTCGTCGAGCTGCCAAGCTCCCCGCAACACGATGAGTGGGACGGAAGCGTCCTGATCACCGGAGGCCTGACGGCGCTCTTTCACCTCGCCGGACCCCTCCGGATCGCGCCCTCGAGAGTCTCGACCACGCTGACTTCGCAGAGGTCTTCGCCGGGGAAGGCCGACGGCGCTCAGATCGTCGCGGAATCCATACACCCTGTGCGGCTGAGAACGCTGGTGTTCTTCTCCTCCGCGGCCGCGGTCCTGCGCTCGGCGGGGCAGGCGAACTACGCGGCGGCCAACGGGTTTCTCGACGGTCTGGTCCTGCGCCGCTCCCTCCACACGCTGGATCGAGCGGAATGGGCTGAGAGGCTGCTGGCCAAACTGCGGTCGCTGGTCGCCGAGGTCCTGGGAGACGCCGATGCCGTCGAGAGCGAGACAGAGTTCACCGACATGGGCGTCGACTCGATTATGGCGATCGACATGCGTACCCACGCCGAAGAGGGTTTGGGCGTAGAACTCTCGGCCACCGTGGTTCTGGATCACCCCACTCCCAAGACCCTGAGCGAGTACCTGGTCGAGTTCTTGGACGGGGACGAAGTACCAGAGAAAGCCGGGCACGGAGGTGGACTCGCCCACGAGGAGGGACGATGAGTGGGGCATTTCTCGTCGCGCGGTACCACCCCTTGTCCCCTGGTGCAGACGACCTCTCCGATCGACGAAAAATCAGGTAACGGACAGTCCGAATTGGGGCGCCATTCGATCACCATAAGAGTACGATGAGGACGGAATTGGTATGTCGGAGTAATGTGGAGTTTCGATGGCACAGTGGACCGTGTTGGGAATTTGTGGGAGCCTGCGGCAAGGGTCGTATAATGCTGAGCTATTGCGTCTTGCGGCTGAGCTCTGCCCAGAGGTATCGATCGTTGGCCGTCAAGCAGCTGGCCGTCTTCCCCTTTTCAATCCCGATATTGAGGATGAGGAAGTGATTCCGGAGCCAGCGAGAGAGTTTCGGTCGCTTGCTGATGTCTCCGACGGGGTCATCATCGCCTCACCCGAGTACGCTCACGGTCCTTCCGGTGTCGTCAAGAACGCCATGGACTGGTTGGTAGGTTCGGGTGGCCTCGCAGGGAAGCCGACGCTTCTCATGAGCGCGTCTCCCGGGCAGGCTGGCGGTATGCGCGGTCATCTGCCATTGATACCGACGTTAACGCTGATGGGTGCGGTTCCCGTCGATTCGGTGACGGTGTCCGGGGCACCCGCTCTGGTCGACGACCACGGTGAGTTCCATGATCCGGCGGTGCGCGAACGAATGAGGCTGGCCATGGAGGCCTTCTCCAGGGCACTGTCCTACTCCCGACAGAAGTCGGAGAACCTCCGATTGGTTGACTCCCCGACACGCTAATACGGATTTCTCTCCTTTCCAGCCCAGCTGGCCTGGTCACGGTTCTGCCGTGGTCATCCCGACCTTCGACATGACCATTGTCGCCTCAGAGGAGGAGCAGGAGCGGGCGAGTCAGTACCTGACCAGGGTCCACGTCGACGGAGTGCTACTCGTCTCCGAGCACCGAGACGATCCGCTGCCGGAACGGCTGGCCGAGTCAGGGGTGCCGTACGTGCACGGCGGCCCCCGCTGGGCCTGGCACGGGAGCATGTCAGCTACGTCGACATCGGCGGCGGGTACATGGCGACACGGCACCTGCTGGCGGGTAGCCGACACAGCCATCGCGACGATCAGCGGGCCGCAGGACATAATGGCCGGTGTGGAGCGGCTGCGCTGCTATGGGGTGGCGCTGCGCGAGGCAGGCCAACAGTCGACACCGGCGCGGATCGCGGCCGGAGACTTCAGTTGCGAGGGGGCGCGCGGGCCATGCACGAACTGCTGCGCACGGTCCCCGACCTGGACGCGGTTTTCGTCGCCTCGGACCTGATGGCGGTGGCGGCGCTGCGCGTACTGCGTGAGGCCGGTCGCGCCGCCCCCGACGATGTGGCCGTCGTCGGCTACGACGACATCCCCCTCGCGCTGCACACGGATCCGCCACTGACCACACTGCATCAGCCCGCCGAGCGGATGGGGTCAGGAGATGGCGCGGCTGCTCGCCGGCCGGATCTCAGGAAGCCGCAGCGGCCACTCCGAGGACAACGCTCCGGAGACGGCCACGCGCATGCTCGACACCCACCTGGTTATGCGGGCCACCGCCTGAGCCACGCCGACACGCCAAGAGGTGCGAAGACAAGCGCGGCACGGCTCTCCTCGCTCTCCTTGGCTTCGCCGAGAGGGCGTGAGTCGGGTAGTCGGCCGCAGAACGTCACCGAGTGCGTCGGCTCTGTTCGCTCCTCATCCCAGAATGCGGGTGTCTAACGGCCAGGGGCCAATGGCAGCCCATCCCGGGGGCACGGGGGGCTGTACCGAGACGCCGACCCGCTCACCTCCGACGAACCCACCTCCGCCCTCGATGCCCGCGCCGAACACCAGTTCCTCGAAACCCTGCGCGCCCGCACTCAGGGGCGAACGGTCGTGCTGATCACCCACCGGCTGGCCTAGGTGCGCATGGCGGACCGCATCATCGTGCTCGAGATGCGCCGCATCCGCGAGACCGGTACCCACGACGAACTCCTGCGGGCGGACCGTCGGTACGCCGAGTTCTACCGAATCAGAACCTCCGCCTACCACGGGCAGGTCCTTGAGCAGATGGGCGATGCGGGGTACGTCGTATCCGGCGTCCAGCACCGCCAGGACCGCCGGATCGCCCTGCTTTCACTGGCCTGCGGCGGCGAGCCGCTCGACGACCTGGCGAACCTGGACCGTAGTCACCGCAGCAACATTGGCACCTGGCTGCAGGCGGACTGCGTCCAGCACCGCGGTCCACGACGTGCGGCCGGTCTCCAGTGCCGCCACGATCGAGTACGGCCAGCCCGGGACCATCTGGTGCTTGCCCTCGCCCCCGCCAAAGGTAGGGCAGAAAGGACCGGTCAGAGCAGGCGTTGGCGTCCAGCCACAGCCACGGCGAGACGTCCGCGGCCAACACGATTCGACCATCCGCTGTCCCTGGCAGCGGCGTCCCTGTCAGCGCACGACGCAGCCGGGACACCTCGATCCGTCCCTGGTTGAGGCCACTGTAGAGAGCTTCGTGCCCTCGGAGGTGCTCCGGCGCGAGCGCGAGGTCCACCAGCGTCCTGCCCGGACCTCCGTGCCGAGGAGCCCATCCGTCAGCTCGAACAGCGCGCCCTGGCGACCCCGAGGCATGCCTACAAGTCCGCCCGGGACTGCGACAACGCCGCCAGTGACGCGCCCCGGGGCATCGGTGCGCACACGTCTCACGCCGAGCGGTCCCGCCCCACGTCGAACTGGAGCAGGCGCGGCGAGGACTCGAACCCGTGGCGGGAGTAGGCCGGGACCGCCCGGCCGCTGGAGTGCACCGTCACCCGCTCAAGGCCCAGATCACGCGCCCGCGACAGGACCGCGTTGATCAGTTCGCCGCCCAGGCCGCGGTCACGCTCGCCCGGCACCACATACACACACTGCACGTCGCCCGACATCCGCTCGAACGCACGCGGATGCGGCACACGCTGCGTGATCGCCAACCAGGCCATGCCGATGACCGCGTCGCCTCGGACCATCACCATGCACCGGTGTGAGGACGCGTTCTCCCCGGCCCATGCCACGAACCGGGGTACGAACTCCTCCAGCGCGGTGTCGGGCGTTCCATAGATCTCCCGCACCCAACGCCAGCGAAGCTCAGCCACGGCTGCCAACTCGCTGGGCCGGGCAGGGCGGATCGCGATATCGTTCACGGCCTCATCTTGGCGCAGAAGCGCGGGCACAAGGGACCCTTGAGCCGCTTTAGCCGCTCCCGCACCACCAGGACTCTGGACGTGACACCGGACTGCACGGCAGTCAGGGCCCCACTTCCTTGCACGACAAGCTAAGAGGGGCCCAGTGCGCCTCAGTCGACGAATGCGTTCACACCGGTCAACTCAGCGGACAGCGCCCACAACCGGGCGGCGTGTTCCGGATTGATCGCGTAGGAGCGCACACCGGACTCCGACGGCCCGTCATCTGGGGCGGGCTCGGCGATGTCGCAGTCCTCGCAGTACACGCCACCCATGCCGTCGAGCTGGGAAGATGTCACCGTCCACACCTGCGTGGCCGCGCCCTGCTCCGGCGTCTTGAATGCGGAATGCACCGGATTGCGGTCCTCGTCGATCCACCCTGCGTCGACCATCTCCTCCGTGGCCAAGTGGCGTTGCAACGGAGTCAGAATGCCACCGGGGTGCAGCGAAAACGTTCGCACTCCCTGGTCACGGCCCAGAGCGTCGAGATGGACGGCGAACAGCACATTCGCCGTCTTCGACTGCCCGTAAGCCGCCCACTTCTCATACCCGTCCGAGAATCGCCAGTCGTCCCAGCGTACGGGCGAGAAGTGATGTGCCACCGACGACACCGCCACGACGCGCGCGCCCGGCTGAATCGCCGACCACAGCCGGTTGACGAGCGCGTAATGGCCGAGGTGGTTGGTGGCGAACTGCAATTCCCACCCGGGCCCGACTCGGGTCTCGGGGCAGGCCATGATCCCGGCGTTGTTGATGAGGATGTCGATGCCGCGCCCGGAAGCAAGGAAGCGCTCGGCGAAGCCGCGGACGCTGTCGAGGTCGGCGAGGTCGAGCTCGTCAACCTCGACACCACTGATCCCCTCCAGGGCCTCCCTTGCCGGGGCGACCCTGCGCGCCGGAACCACGACCCGGGCTCCGGCCTTGGCCAACGCCCGCGTCGTCTCCAGGCCGAGCCCCGAGTAGCCGCCGGTCACAACGGCCGTCTTCCCCGTCAGGTCGATCCCCCGCAGAACCTCATCCGCGCTGCTTCGCGCCCCGAAACCGGAGCCGATCTTGTGCTGAGGTGTAGTCATGGCGTGAACGCTAGAAGCTAGAGCACGCTCTAGGTCAAGCGCATAGCCTTGGAGCCATGACCGACACCGCGCAGGAATTGACCATCGGCCAAGCAGCCGAGCGGACCGCCCTGAGCGTCCACACCCTCCGCCTCTACGAACGCGAGGGCCTCCTCCTCGACCCCGTCCGGCGGCGCGCGAACGGCCACCGCGCCTACACCGAGCAGGATCTGGAGTGGCTGGCCCTCATCACAAGGTTCCGCGCGTCGGGCATGCCCCTGTCCACGATCCGCCGCTACGCCGACCTCGTCCGCCAGGGCCCTGGCAACGAACGCCAACGGCTGGAACTGCTACAGGAACACCAGACCCACGTCACCGCCCAGATGAGGGAACTCCGCGAGTGCCTCGAACTGATCGGCTTCAAGGTCGAGACCTACCGAACCCAACTGGCCAGTGACTCACCCCGGGACCCCTTCCTGACCCGCACCCCGTGATCTCCCAGCCCATCCCGCGCCGGATGGGGCGCCCCAGCGATGTACTCTCCGAGGCAATCGCACAAGGTCGAGCACGCGCTCAAAATGCGAGGGCGCCCGGGAAAAGCTGTCCGTTCCCAACCATCAGAGGCATCAGGGAACGATCACGGTGCGGTCGCGCTCGAGCCTGACCAGCCCAGTACGCAGTCCGTTCCAGCCGTATCCGTGACCGTTGTATCGCATGCTCCCAAACGACCACCGGAGGTTTCCGGCGCAGAAGGTACCGAGCGCCTCGGTGTAGGCCCGCAGGTTTCATGGGAATCGCCCTCGAATTGCCTCTGTCGGCTCCGATGCCGGCGGGCTGCCATGGCCAATGCCACCGGGCAGGCCCACCCGTCGCGTTCGATACGTCTAGGGCCGGTGGGGAGCCAGGCCAGCCGCTCGGCAGTCAGTTCCGGCCTGGGCAACCCTATGGGTCGGGCTTGGGATCGGAGGGCAGCAGCCACTGTGGATAACGCCCCAACGCATTCGCGGCCAGCCAAACCAGCTCGATGGCCAGTGCAAGCGCCGCAAGTGTGGCAGCGGCGACGCGCGGCCAGTTCAGGCTGTCCGGGATACAGATCAGCACGATCCCGGCCAGGAACGCCACCAGCCCGACCCGGTAGGTCAGGCGGGCTCGGTAGACGTAGCGGACCTCCAGCTCGGCGTCCATCGCCTGCACCCGCTCCACACGGGCCATCAGCTCCGCATCACTGGAAGCCGAGGGGAACCACATCAGCCGTTCCTCAGGGGTGGCCGCATACCCCAGCCCGGCCGCGGTGAACTGCACGCAGAACACGAACCCGACCGCGGCTGCCACGAAGGCGATCAGCGCCCAGTCCACCAACACCGGCGGCGCCTCGGCGGTGACCAGCGCCGCGGTCGCGGCTAGGCTGAAGCCGCCCAGCAGTGGGGCGGCGATCGTGCCCATCGCCCGGATCGACTCGGTGCGGCCGTGCGGCAGCGGCACCCGCCACCGCGGCACCACCGGAACAGACGGCCGCGCGGAGGCCACGGCGTGCCGCCGCCGTCGGCGCAGGAATCTCATCAGCGGGGCCGGGCCGGGCACTCGGGCCGGTGGGCCGGCGGCTTCTCCTGGCAGTAGGGGCAGCGGGAGGGGTACGGGGGGTCCCCACGGCGGTTCGGCGGCCCGGGGGGCGGTGGCCTGGTCATGGCGGGCTCACTCCTGTTCGTCGGCGAGGCGCTGGGCGGCGTCACGGGCAGTCGCGACGATCCCCTCCAGGACGTCTTCGGCCTGCTGGCGTGGAGCGAGGGAGGCCACCACGGCGCCGAATCGCACCCCCTCGACCTGCTCCACCGCGGCCCGGACCTGGTCCAGGGTGGTGGGGGCAGGCGTGTCGCCCAACAGGTGCAGATCCAACGCCGCGTTGCCGAGACCCGCTGGGTCGGGGCAGCCGATGGTCAGGGCCGAGAGGAGGGCGGCGGCCAGGTGGTGGGCCAGCCCCCCGGCCACATCACCACCGCGTCCCAGGTAGCTGCCGAGGTTGTTGTGGCTGACACCGACCGTGCGGGGGTCGGGAGGCCGGGGGCGGTATTTGTAGCGCAGCGCGTTGTGCTCCAGCGCCGCGGCCCGCTCCCCCCGGCCCCGCTCGTGTTCCAGGTCGGCCAGGGCGGTGAAGACGTCGCCGAGGTCGTCCCAGGCCTGGTGGCGCTTGTAGACGGTGCGGCAGGCATCCAGCAGGGTTTCGGCCTCCGCCAGGCGGCCGAGGCGCAGCAGGGGACCGTAGTTGTTGAACCGGGTGCGGGTGGCCTCCAATTCGTGGGCGCCGCGCTGTTCCTTCGAGCGCTGGATGCGGGCGGTCAGGTCCAGGCACCCCTGCCAACGTCCCAGTCCCAGCGCGGCAGAGCACGCGGTGTCAAGGAGGGCTTCGCGGACCCTCCACTCCTCGATGGTCTCGGTGGCGGGGTCGGCGGCGGGCAGGTCATCGGCCTCTGCCAGCAGGCGGTAGGCCTCACCCAGCACCCGCTCGTGCTCGCCCTTCCGGTTGAGGATCTGCAACCGCTGCCCTTGGTCGGCCAGGCGGGTCCAGGGGCCCCGGCCCGCCCGCTCGGTGTGGGTGGCCTCCTGCTCGGCCATCTCCAGCGCCTCGTCCAGACGCCCGCCCGCCTGGTAGCGGTCGGCCAGGTAACCGGCGACCGACCCGGCCTTTTCGTGGTCGCCGGAGGCGGTGAGTCGGTGCAGCAGCGCCGCCATCCGCTGCTCGCCCACCTGCGTGTCCACCCCCACCAGCACCCGGGCCAGCAGGAACTCGGCTTTGTCCTCGTGGTCGGTACCGCGGGCCTGGTACGCCGCAGCACGCAGCACGGGCAGCAACGCACCGCGGGTGGCCGCCGAGGCATCACGGACCAGGACCTCCTCGATCAGGGCCAGGGCGACGTCGAGGTGGCCGGTGCGTCGCAGGTAGGGCAGGGCTCGGCGGGCCGCGACGAGCAGCAGCGGCCCCGCCCCGTGCTTGGTCTCGCTGTCCAGCGCGTGCCGTGCGATCGTGGTCTGGTAGGCGGCCAGTGCGCGATCGACAGCCTCACGCACACCCGGCGGAGCCCCATGGGCCAGGGTCGCGCCCACCTCTGGGTGCACCAACACCCGCACCGCCTCCCCCTTGATGGGCTGGGTGAAGGACAGCGCCCGGGCCTCCAGAGAGGCCAGCAGCATCCGCCACTCGGGCACTGGGCCCTCGTGGCCCAACCGCTGCCAGACACCCGCCCATGTGTCATCCAGCACCTGTGAGTGGCGGTCATCTTCTTCCAGGCAGGCCAGCACCTCGGCCAGCAGCCGCTCCGCCTCCTCGGCCCCGGCCAGCGCCCGGTGGGTCCAGGTGTGCAGCACCGCCGTGTACGCCCCGGCTTGGGCGACAGGCTCTCCTCCAGACAGGTAATCGGCGCTGTCGAGCCCGCGCTCACCCCACTCGCGCTCGTGGTCGGTGAGGAAGGCCTCCAGCTCCTCCCAGCTGGTGGCGTGGCTGTCGGCGAACTCGATCAGCTTGGGGTGACCCTGGGTGGCGGCCAGCATACGGCGCACCAGCTGCCCGTCATCAGTCGTGGGGTCGCGGTCGTGGGCCTCCATCAGAGCCCGCAGGCGGGGCTGTTCGCGGGCCAGTAGCACCGCCTCGTCCGCCGGAAGGGCATGCACCGGTTCGACGCCCACGTGGGGAGGAAGGTCAGCTGGCCGGAACCGGCTGGTCAGCAGGACACGGGAGTGGCCCTGGTGGTCCACAACAGCGTTGAGGAACAGCCCCCAGCGGGGGTCTCTCCAGTTCCCGGCGTCGGTGAGCAGGGGTTCAAGGTTGTCGATGACCAGCAGGATGCGCTCATGGCGCATCCAGGCGGTGAGCTCTGGGAGGAAGGCACGCAGCTGCTGGATGTCGTGGAGCCGGTGGACCAACTGGAGTCCAGGGATCTTCCGTTCCATCTCGCCGACCAGGTTGTCCAGCGCACCGTAGAGATCTCCCTTGCCTTCCTCGGGCACCTGGAACCACACCACATGGGAGAAGTCGTCGCGACGCTGCCAGAGCAGTTCGGTCGCGATCGCGGTCTTGCCCGCCCCGGCCATGCCGAAGAACAGCACTCCCGGCACGCGGCTGTCATAGTGCAGCACTCGATGAATACGCGCCATGACCCTGACCCGTCCGACGAAGTGCTCGTGGGGCGGGGGGAGGTCGGAGCCCTGGAGATGCCCCTCCCGCCTTCTCTCAGCGTTCTCGGAGGTGGCCGGTCGGGCCGCAGGCGCGGCTACCCGCAACCCAGCTGCCCCTGCCCCGATCAGGACGGGGGTGATCGAGCTGATCGCCGGGACAGCGGGGGTCGGCGTCTCGAGGTTCGTTTGGGAGACGGTGTGGGCCAGCGCCCGGCCCAGCAGGTTCTCCTTCCCCAGCAACTGTTCGTACAGGCGGTTACCGAAGGCGATGGCGTAGTCGTCAGTGACCGGGTAGCGCATCCCCACTACCGCGCAGCCCAGTTCCTGCGCCAGAAGAGGGGCAAGCGCTGATATCGCCCCCTCCTCCTCACTCCCGATATCGCTGTTCGGCGCGCCCGGGTCGCGACGAGCCGGTCCAAGGCCCAACAACCGGACCTGCTCCTCGTATGTGGCGTCGGCCGAAGAGCACGATGAGACCACGGCCAGCCGGGTGCGGCGCGCCAGCGGCGCCAAGAGTTCTGCCAGCTCCTCGGCTGAGACGGCATGCGGCGTACCGTCCTCTTTCTCCAGAAGAAACGCGCCCTGTTGGCCATGGCCCGACAGGTGCAGCACGTCCCACCCGTATCCGTCCTGGACCACCTCTCGCAGGGCGCTCGTGGTGGCGCCGTACTGGACCACGCGCAGCTCGATTGCCTTGCGCTGGGTCCTGGCGATGCCGTCGATCAGGCGCTCCAAGGCCCGGCGCTCCTTGCGCAGGTTCAGCGCGCTCCCTCCCTCGGGCAGGCTGAACAGCGCCAGTACCCGCAAGGAGTCCCCCACCGGATCCTTCTCGTCCTCCCCAATGGCGAGGGCCTCATCTGGTGGGCGGACATCCAGTACCAGCACCACGCCGCAGCGGGACAGCGCCCGACCGCTCTTGAGGACGGCCGCTCCCAGCGGCCGGTAGGCGAGGATCCGTGCCTCCCAGGGGATCTCCACCCGCACTACCGCGCCACCCCGCAGGCGCCCCAGCTGCGTCAGGATCTTCGACCCGTAGATCTCCGCGGCGACCCATTCGCCCAGCTCAGCGACAATCTTCTGCTCTTGCTGCAAGCGGACGTCGGGGGCTGTGTAGGTCTGCAGGTAGCCGTACAGGTCGGTGAACGCTGCGAACTGCCATGACCCCGCATCCAGCCACACCGCTTTGTCGGCCAGCGGTCTGCGGCGCGGCGTGGACAACGTCCAATGCCACCCCATCCCCCGGGCATCGGAGACGAACTCGGTGACCGTCAGAACCCGGTCCTCCACCCGCACAGCCCTCCACCCGTAATCGAGCGGTGATCAGCCCCGCACACGATCCAGGTATTTCAGGCTAGAGACGACATCGCCGCCAGACGCGGGATTTCCGAAATCACGCGTAAACGGACCTGCCCGGCGCACCCGGGCACGTGTGTTCAGGGGGGCGGCGTGAAGGCTGAACGCTCGGTCGCCACCCGTTGGCGGGTGACGCAGGTGGCCACGTGGTCGTTGATCAGAGCCATGGCCTGCATGAACGCGAATGCGGCGTTCGATGCCGTCGGCCAGTGCGGAGCCCGCCATTAAGCACCCACTCCCCCAGGTGGACATCGCCCCCGCTGGCCATCCCACGTCTGTCAATAAGAGTGGCCGTTCCCGGCCGGTCTTGCTGACCCTGCAGGACCTGATGGTTACCGTCACTTCATGGATAGTGATCCCCCCGGCCCCGACGACCTCGCCGCGCTCGCCGACGCGGACTGGGGCACCGCCCTCCGTGCTGCACCCCGCCACCTCTTCGTCCCCGACCGAGCGTGGACCGCGAAGCACGCCCTCATCGACCGCGCCGCGGACCCTGGCACCTGGTCGAAGGCAGTCGGCAGGGACCTGCCCGTGGTGACCCAGATCGACGATGGTGCAACTGAACTCACCGACCAGTCGCCGTGGATGACCACCAATCACACGAGCTCGTGTTCGGCGCCGAGCATGGTCTTCGACTTCTTGCGGCTCCTCGACCCCTGCCCGGGGGATCGCGTCCTGGAGATCGGGACCGGCACAGGCTGGACCGCCGCGTTGCTCTCAGCACGTCTTGGGGCGGGCAGAGTCACGACGTTGGAGGTGGACGAGGCGGTCGCCAAGCAGGCAGCGGCGAACCTGGAGCGGGCGGGGTTCGCACCGAAGGTCGTGGTCGGTGACGGCTCCGACGGCTGGGCGCAGGGGGCGCCCTACGACCGGGTGCACGCCACGTGCGGGGTGCGGGAGGTCCCCTATGCGTGGGTAGAGCAGACCCGCCCTGGCGGGGTGATCGTACTCCCATGGATGCACGGGGTTCTGGGCGGTGGGCATAAGGCCGTGCTCACGGTGACCGACGGCGTGGCGGTGGGCCGGTTTCGGGGGGACTGTGCCTACATGATGCTGCGCGGCCAGCGGGAGCCTCAACGGCCGATCGATGAAGAAGCCCGCACAGCGCACCCAAGCATCGACCCGCGACGGATCGCTTCGGCCGACCGGGGGCTGTCGTTGTGGCTGGCCGGTGCTCTGCCTGGTGTCGGTGTCAGCAGCGGGAACCAGCGTCTGGATAGGTCGTTCCGAATGGTGGCGTGGGACCAGCTGGGCGACTCCCACGCCCGCCTCGACTACTGGCCGGAGGACCGCCGTGGTGAAGTCACCCTACGCGGCCCCCGCGACCTGTGGAACGAAGTCGAGGCGGCCTATGCACGCTGGGCCGGTGCGGGCGCACCGGAGGCCGACCGGTTCGGGCTGATCGTGGGTGCTGGTGGCCAGCGGGTGTGGGTTGACCGCCCCGAGTTCGTAGTGGAAGGAGTCTGAGGTGGGCAAGCACGGCAAAGAGCAGGAGTGCTCCCTGTGCAAGGGGTCGGGCGAGACTGAGGTGTGGAACGACGGGACGAAGGAGGTCCGGCCCTGCGTGGGCTGCGGGGGCACGGGGAAGGTGTGACCGGGCGCATTCCTGCCGTGGGGTGCGCCAGCAGCAGCTATTCGCCGTCCTGGCGACCCATGCCGACCGGGCTAGGAGCGTCGGGGCGCCGAGTGTCGCCCCGTGGGGAGACCCAGCCCGTGCAGACGAGGGGATCTCAGAAATCCTGAGAGGACTCGCGTGGGGCGTTTCCCGGTCGGAGGGCAGTGGCCCGCACGCGCTGGATATGAACCAGGCGGCCGAGTCGGATCAGCGGCCGGAGCAAGAGTTCGACGCTGCCGGCAAGGAAGCACCACGTTCCGAAGGTCGTCCAGGCGGTGGAAAAGAACATGATGCTTCCGGTGATGAACCACAGCGCGATGAGGACGTCGTTGACGATGCTCACCGCCTCGTAGCGCCGCCGGATGACCAGCTCGTCCGGGCCAATATGCACGACCAGCGGTTTGTCGGGTCCCGAATCCGGCATCAGCCCTCCCGGCGACCGAGCGGCTGGGGCGCGGCGCCCCAGCCGACCACTCTAGTAAACTCAGTCACTCACTGTAGTCATTCGAGTTCACAGAAGCCGCAGATCAGGGTCGAAAGCGATTCAGCAAACCTCCATCAGCGGTCACTCGGTAGCCGGTTCGCCCAGTCGCACGGTCAGAGTGGTCCCGTCAGAGAAGGTGACGGTGATCGGTGACGCCCCGGGGTTAAACGCCGCGTAGGCACGTGCGCCGCTGTCCTCGAACACCGCGTAGTGGGCGGTGTCGGCGGTGACAGAGGTGTCGACGCGGCCCAGCTCGGCGAGCGCCGTGAGCCACTGGTAGGTGTGCGCCTTCGACGACCCCGCCTCAGGTTCGTAACTCTGCCACTGCCCCTCGAAAGCACCCAGCGCGCTGGCTACCCCACGACAGAGGGCCAGCGCAGTGAATCCACGGCAAACGTCGACCCCATGCGGATCAGCCGGGCCGACTTCGGCTTGGGAATGGCGGTGGCGGGGCTGATGCCAGGCATTCACGTCAATGGGTTGGGAGACGGCGGGGACCGGCTGGGGCTCCGGCAACCCGACACCGGTTCCTACGCGTTGGCGGTCCCGGCTGGAGGCACCGTGAAAGCCGAGGTTGCAGAGCATGGCCCGCGTTCGCTGTGGACGGAGCTGGAGGCCGCGTACCTGGCGTGGGTGGGGTGGGGCTCTCCAGGTCTGGAACGGTTCGGTGTGGCTGTGACGCCGGACGGTCAGTTCGTGTGGCTGGACCGCCCAGACAACCCGATCAGGAAGGTGTAACCAGCGTGGGGAAGCACGGCGGGGTCGACTGCTCGATGTGCGGCGGGAGCGGCCGAATCACGATCACGAACGATGGCACACAGGAAGAACGGCCGTGCCCCGGTTCTAGGGGCACCGGGAAGGTGTAGGCATCGCCACCGCGAGCGCGATCGCCCTCATCTGCGCCTTCTACGGGCTGAATCGACGGGGATTGATGAGGGCTATCAGGTCCTCGCCGCTGAAACGCACTTCTTCAAGAGTCCTGTGAAAAGTCGTGCGGGGCGTTCCCCGCGAAGCGGGAGGATGGCGCGGCTGCGCACCGACCGCATCTCGCGACCCCGGCGGCTACCTCTCGGATGATGGTCCGGAGGCGGCCGCCGCGGTCCTCGACATCTACCTACCCGTGCGGGAGACCACCTGAGTCACGGCCGATCCCCCAATCCGTGCCCGTGACGGCAGCGGTCTGGCCGCGGAGGTCTATCGGGTGGCCCAACGGCTGTCGCGCCATTCGGAGGCGAGCATGGCGTAGTGGAGCTCGCCGCCCCACTCACCCTTGAAGATCTCTGACTCGATGAAGTGGGCCTCCTTGCGCATGCCGAGTCGCTCCATGAGGTGGGCCGACCCGGTGTTGCGGGGGTCGCAGCGGCCGATGATGCGGTGCAGCTTCAGCTCCTCGAAGCCAAGGCGGAGCATCTCGACCGCGGCCTCGGAGGCGTACCCCTTCCCGTGGTACTCGGGGTGGAGGACGTAGCCGAACTCGCCCTGCTGGTTCGTCTCGCTGAGCCAGATCAGCAAGGTGTAGCCGATGGCCTTGCCGTCGAGCACGACGGCGAGCATGAGGGTGTCGCCTTCGGCGCGGAGAGCGGTCTGTTTCTGCCGTACTCCCAGTTCCTCGGCGTTGTTCTCGCGGGTGCGCGGCTCGTTGAACAGGTAGCGGGCCACGTCGGGGCGCGACTCGAACTCGAACATGTCCGCTTCGTCATGTTCGGTGAACGGCCGGAGGACCAGGCGCTCGGTCGCGATCGGGGAGCTGATCTCGATCATCTATTTTCCTTTCTGGATTCGGCAGCAGCCGTGCAAGCGGGGAGCGGGCGTGGACGCTCCCCGCGGGGTGGTCAGGTCCTCGAATGGGGCCAGGAGCTCTGGTATCCGGTAGGACCTTCCGTCAACGAAGACGCGCTCGATCCGTGCGGCGTCGTTGATGTCGTTGAGCGGGTCGCCGTCGATGGCAAGCAGGTCCGCCCGGGCGCCTGGCCGGACGACGCCCAGGTCGGAGGCGCCCAGGCAGCGGGCCGCGTTGGTCGTGGCTGTCTGCAGGGCTTCGCGGGGGCTGAACCCGTACTTCACCATCGCGCGGAGATTCTGGTGGATGCCGACCCCGACGTCGTCGAGCGGGGCGTCGGTTCCGGCCACGACGGTTCCGCCCGCTTTGTGCACGCGGAGCAGGAGGTCGACGTCGCCCTCGGTCCACGCCTTGTTGATCTCGTTGTCCGGGGCCTCTCGGACCTTCTCCAGCAGGCGTTCGTACTCCCACCACGGGAAGAGGACCTTCGTGCGCCGGTCCTCGATGAGGTCCGGCGTCTCCAGGAACATCTCGTGGGCGAAAAGCAGGGTGGACGAGACCCACATGTGCGATTCGCTGAGGAGCTGGATGGTGTCGTCGGCGGTTCTCCCTCCGGCGGCGCTGAGGGTTCGGGAGTAGCCGAGCCGATTGCCTCCCCCTGTGTGCTCCATGCCGTTGAGGCCGGTCGCCACCGCGGGATACAGGTAGTGCGAGACCACAGGGATACCCGCCCGGCGCAGGTGGCGGACGAGAGTGCGTTCGAGAGCAACGGGGAGCCGCTGGTAGGACTTGACCACGTTGTAGTCGAGCCCGATGATCCGCTGCAGCTCACGCAGGAGCTGCTCCTCGGATGTCACGCAGCGCATGAATCCGAAGTAGCAACGGGAGCCGTCCAGCGGTTCTCCCGAGCCGAGGAAGCGGGGGCCCACCCGGGCACCGGAGTGGATCGCCTCGCGCGTCTCCAGCATGTGGTAAGCGGGATCGCCGGTGGACCGGCTGGTGGTGACGCCGTAGGCGAGCCAGAGGGGTCCCTGGCGGCTACCCCACTGGCGCCCCCGGAAGTGCCAGTGGTTGTGGACGTCGATGAGCCCCGGGATGACCGTCGTGGCCTCCACCGAGGGGGTGTTCTCTGGGCGCGCGTCCTCAACGGCGGTGATAACGCCGTCCTCGACGGTGATGTCGACGTCGTTCCGGTAGCCGTCGGACCGGCCGTCCCAGAGGGCGCCCGCCCGGATGACCTTCCTCGGCGGCGGGTCGGGCATCGTGCACGTGATGGGCGGAACGTACTGGCGGTCTCCGAGGAGGACCAGCTTGCCGAGGGAGAGGAACAGGACGTTCCCTTCGGCGGACACCGAGACAGAATCGGCGACCATGGGCGACAGGGCGACGGGCGCGCCGGTGACAGTCCCATCGGAGGCGACGGGTACACGGTGGACGAGGCTCTCGATGACGGCGAGCATCGACGCGCCGTCGGGCGACCACACAGGGCCGTCGTCACCGCGGGTGGCGATCGAGCGGTGCGGGGCAACAGGCTGTGTGGTGGCCTTCCCCGTCTCGGTGTCGACGACCATGATGTGGTTGTGTCCGGCGGTGTCCCGTTCGGACGCGGCTTCGACAACGGCCATGGCTACGCGTCGACCGTCCGGCGACCAGGAGGGCTTGCCCGGGAAGTAGGTGGCCTCCGCGATCTGTCGGGTCTTCCCGGAAGCGACGTCGAGCACGTGGGTGGCACCCGACTCGTCCTGGAACGCGATCCGGTCGCCGGTGGGGGCGACGCTCGGCACCATCGCGCCATTCGGCAGGTCGGTGAGGCGCTCGTCGCCGCCGCCGAAGGTGTGCCGCCACAGGTTGGGGACGCCGCTCCGGTCGCTGGAGTAGACGATCGAACGCCCGTCGGGGAACCACGCGGGATCGGAGCTGAAGTACCCGTCGTCGACGATCTTCTCGGCCTTCCCACCGAGCCGGAGGAGCCAGAGGGCGCCCATCGCGCGGAAGCAGACCGAGGAGGCGTCCGGAGAGAGCGCCGGGCCCGCGACTCCCCGCACGGTCGACTCCTTGGGCGGGGCGAGCGGGGTGCGGATCCGCGGCGGCCGCCCCGGCGGGGCGAGCGCGACGCTGAACGGGATCGCCTGGAGCCCGGAGCCGTCGATGGCGCGCCGACGTATCTCGCCGTCGGCGCCGTAGGCCAGTT
This sequence comes from Nocardiopsis gilva YIM 90087, assembly GCF_002263495.1. Classification (NCBI taxonomy): domain Bacteria; kingdom Bacillati; phylum Actinomycetota; class Actinomycetes; order Streptosporangiales; family Nocardiopsidaceae; genus Nocardiopsis; species Nocardiopsis gilva. Next base: position 4,660,066 of record NZ_CP022753.1, read on the forward strand.
CCTTCCGCGAGATCCACGCGGGTGGGAGCTGCGCCGGCTCCTCATCCCGCCCGGTGAGGGCCCTCCCGTCGAGGTAGAGAGTGGCACGGGGGCCGTCGACCAGGATGTAGGCGAGTTCTCCGCCGGGCCCGTAGGAGGTTCCGCGGAACCACTGCCCCTCCGGTGCCGTGTGCAGGACCTTCCGTCGGCCGCTCGGCAGGTGCAGCGTCTCGATGGTGCCCTCCCCGGCCACGTAGGCGATCCTGTCGCCGTCGGGGTGCCAGGTGGGCGCGTGGTAGGAGCGGTCGTCATCGGCGCCGACCAGTGATCGGGGGCAGCCGCTGTCCAGGTGGAGCAGCCAGACGGCGCTGCGACCACCGGTGTCCGAGACGTGGACCAGGCGTCGTCCGTCGGGGGACACGCTCGGGTCGAGGTCGTACTGCGGGCCGCTGGTGAGCCGCTCGACCTTCCTGGACGACAGGTCTACGGCGCAGATGTCGTACGCACCGTCGCGGAACGACTGGAAGGCGACCCGCTTGCCGTCGGGGAAGAAGGAAGGCCAGGTCGCGTCCTCCGCGTCGTCCGTGAGTCGCCGGGCCGAGCCGCCGGCGACCGGGAGCAGCCACAGGCTGTTGACCGCGTCGAAGACGATGCGCCCGATGCCGCCGTGATGGGACAGGGCGATGTTGGTGGCCTGGCGGACGACCATTGCGGAGTCGTCCGCCAAAGCGAGCGGCGGGTCACGCCGATCCAGCGCGACCGCGCCGCCGAGCACAACGCCGCCCCTGAACAGGGTGCGTCGTGACAGTGTCATGGGGTCCTCAAGCTTCCGCGATCACGTAGCGGGGGAATCCGTCGTGGTCGGTGTGGCTGGTCAACGACGCGAATCCGGCCGACCGCAGGATGTCGATGACCTCGTCGGCCACGGCATCGTAGTGTTCGATCGCCAGCACGCCGCCCTTGCGCAGCAGCCGGACGGCAGTGGCGGCCACCGAGCGGGTGAGGTCGAGACCGTCCCATCCCGAGTAGACGGCTTCCCTGGGCTGGTGGACCGCCCACTCCGGCGGGATCTGGAGGCTGTGCGGAACGTAGGGCGGGTTGGCCGTGATCAGGTCGACACCACCCTGCAGGTCGCTGAGCAGTGCCGGGTCGGAAACGTCGCCTTGCAGGAAGTCGACCCCGGCGGGGATACGGGCGCCCAGCTGTTCGGCGTTGCGCTTGGCACACTGGACCGCAGTGGCGGACACGTCGACACCGGTGACGGTCGCACCCGGCCGCAGATGGGCGATGGACAGGCCGATGGCGCCGGAGCCCGTGCACAGATCGACAACTCGGGGACGCTCGGCGGCGCAGCGTGCGAGTGCGTCTCGGACCATCGCCTCGGAGTGGACGCGGGGGATGAAGACGCCCTCACTGACGTCGAACTCCAGGTCGAACAGGCGCGCCCGGCCGGTGAGGTACTCCAGCGGCACCCGGTCGGCCCGTCGGCGCACCAGGGTCCGGAACGTCTCGGCCGTGTCGCCCGGGATGGCCGCGTTCAGGTCGAGGTCCTCCACGGATCGGTCGGTCGCATGCGCGGCGAGGGCTAGCGCGTCCTTGCGGGGTGTCCACACCTGGGCCGCAGCGAGGGTCTCCTGCGCCTTCTCGACATGATCGCGCAAGGTCGGACTCTCGGAGCGCGCCGGAGGCCCGAACCGTTCCCGGCAGTTGTCGTAGTAGGAACGCATCCACTCGACCATGGTCGGGTGCAGCCGGGAGGACGCGAGCAGTTCCGGAGGCGGGGTGAACTCGGTGTCGATCTCGTCCGCCCAGCGCGTGTAGATGGGCTTGAGGTCGGCGGCCAGGTACTCCTGCCAGTCGGTCGGGATGTTCCAGTGGTGCTCGTAGCCGGTCGCCAGCATGTGCTCGACCGTGGTGTCGATGACCGTCTCCCGGGACACGCCCGCCAGCGGCGCGCGCTCGGGCGCGAACGCTTCGAGGTCCAGTTCGGGCTGGTCGCCCGACAGCCGCCCGGCGAACTCCCGGGCCAGGAGGGGCGACAGGAACAGGCCGTCGCGGTAGGTGCCGGTCATCATCCACAGGCCGTCCAGCGGTGTCTCCCCCAGCAGCGGGAAGCCGTCGAGCGACACCGGCCGGTTGCCCACGTTGATCTTGACGATGTCGCTGGACCACAGGTTCCGGCGGATCTGCCGGTGGGCGCACCCGATCAGGAACTCCAGGTCGCGCAGGACGGGGTTGGCGAGCGGACGCGGATTGATGATGTTGGTCGCGCCGACGTACACACGGGCCATACCGCGCGGCACGACGTGCAGGCCGCAGGCGAACGCCCGGTTGGGCGTGCGGATCACCGACTCGGGCTGCGTGCCGTCCTGGGTGGTCATCTCAACCGACACCCCGTACCCGGCGACGAGGCGGGGAATGAGGTCGCCGAGACCGGGCACCGATTCCACCAGGTCCTGCGAACCGACGCCGGACGCCAGTACAACCTGCCCGGCGCTCAGCGTCTCGCCGTTGTCCAGCACGACGCCGCTCGCCCGGTCGCCGTCGGTGACGACCGCGGTGGCTTGGGCGTCGACGACACGCACGCCGCGATCGCGGGCGGTACGTTCCAGCCGCCGCAGCAGTCGACCGGAGTCGACCGCGTGCTCGCCCGGGATGTGCAGGGCCTCCAGCGGCCGGGAGTTGGGGTCGGGGTCGAGCCAGGCGATGTCGTCGGGGTCGACCCTCTCGTACGGCTCGTCGTACTTGTCGAGCATGGCGCGGATCGCCGCGAAGTTGCCCGAGTCGATGTGGTCGGTGCCGACCGTGTTGAGGAGCACGGTCGTTCCGGAGGCGGTGAGGATGTCGCGTCCGTCCGAGACGCCACCGGAGATCGTCTGCAGCCATTGCGGCCAGATGTCCTTGGCCTTGAGGTCGAGGTCGAACTTGGCCTGGCCGTAGGCGTTGTCCAGCAGGGACGTGGTGACCTCGCCGAAGCAGCCGAGCATGGCGCCGGCGGCCGAGGATGCCGCGTAGGGGCGATGGGCACGGCCCACCAGCGCGACCGACGCGTGGCGGCCGGCCAGCTCGACGGCGAGCGACGACCCGAGGGCGCCGTTGCCCACGACGATCACGTCAAAGCCCGACACGGACGTTGGGGAGTTCATCCTGGGTACTCCTGATCTCGTTCAGACGGTGGTGAGGTGGCGGGCGATCGACTCGATCTGGTCGGGCGTGTGACTCGCGGAGATCGCGAACCGCAGCAGCCCGGTGCCCTTGGCGACAACGGGGTAGAAGACCGGGAAGCACAGGACGCCGGCCTCGCGGAGCCGCACGGCGCTGGAGAAGGCGGCCTCTTCGCTGGGCATCTCAAGCCCGCGGATCGGCGACCGCACGCCCGCGTTGACCAGCTTCCGGTCATGCGACTGGTCGAACAGCTCGACGTTGGCCCACAGCGCCGCCTGCAGCGTGGCCACGGTCCCGTCCAGGTGCATCCGCGCCGATTCGGCGTTGGCCACCACGTGGGTGATCATGTTCGAGTGCCCGAACACCATGGGGTTGGCCTCGCGCCGCAGGATGGTCGCGTCCTCGGCCGAGTGGGTGAGGACGAAGCCGCCGGATCCGCCGAACGCCTTCGACAGCGAACCGACCAGCAGGACCTCCGGGGGGACCCGGCCGTCCAGCGCCTCGACCGCGTATCCGGCGCCGTGCCGCCCGGTAATCGAGATGCCGTGGGCATCGTCGATGTACAGGTAGCCGCGGTGTTCGGCGACAGCCGCCCGCAGGCTACCGACGTCGATCAGCCCGCCCATGGAGCCGATGCCGTCGACGAGCACGACCGGTGTGCGGCGCTCCGCTGTGGCCCGGTTCAGCGCGTCCGTGAGCGTTTCGGGGGCATCGCTGCGGAACCTCGTCACGGGGCCGACCTGTTCGAGGACGCCCCTGATCGCCTGCATGGAGGCGTGCGCCGTCCGGTCGATGATGAAGAGCGGGCCGTCGGCGGACATCGGGTAGCCGGGGAGGACGCCCGCGCCGAGGAGCGGCAGCACGCCCAGGTGCGCGCTGCTGACCGAGTTGAACACCACGCTGGTCATGCCCGGGTAGATCTCGCCGAGCAGCTCTTCCAGTTCGTTGATCTCGGTCGGCTGCATGCTGTTGCGGGAGGACGAGAAGTGCGTTCCGTACGTGGCGAGGGCGGTACGCACCGCCTGCACCAGGCGCGGGTGGTCCTCCAGCCCCAGATACGAGCAGGAGACGAACTCGACGCATTCGCTTCCGTCGGACAGCCGCACCGTCTTGCCGGACCGGCCGGTGATCGTGTGCCCGGTCAGGCCGGCCGTCACGGCCCGGTCGTACATGTCCGTGGTGGCCGCTGATCTGCGGGCGATCCTGCTGGTCGGCAGCACGTTGTTCATACCGGTCACGTGGCTCCTCGGGTCGGGGCGTGCGTTGGCGGTTGGTGGGTCGGGGCGCGCCGGGACACCAGCGCGCCCAGGACGTGCGCGGCGTCGTCGGCGAATCCGTCGAGGTCGTCGCCGAACCAGTCGCGCAGCCGGGCGAACTCCTCGCGGAAGTCGGCGTCGTCGCCCGTCCCCACCTGGTGGTCGAGGTCCTCGATCGAGGCGAGGAGGGCCTGCCGGGCGGTGTCACCGGGCTCGCCCGAGCTCTGGATGTCCCAGTAGGTCTCTGCGTCGGCCGTGAGCACGCGGGCGGCCATGGCCAGCAGTGCCCTGGTCGGCGGCGGCGCGCAGGCGATCACGTCGGTTGGCGGGAGCCCGAGGCGGGGCAGCGCCCGGGCGAAGCCGAGGACGGCGGCGTGCGTGACCGCCTGGACGGACGTGACGTACCGGTCGTGGTCGTCGGGGTCCAGCGTGTGCACCCGGGCGCCGGTGCCGCCGATCAGGTCGAGTAGCCGTGCGGCGGCCGGGCCGCCGCGGTCGACCGAAGCGGTCACGGTGTTGCCCGCCCAGCCGAGGGACGGATGGAACAGCGGGTTGAGGCTCACCAGTGGCCGTGGGGCGAGCCGCTCCGCGGCGGCCTGGCGGAACCGGTGCTTGTGGGAGAGTGTCTCGACGACGGTGGCCTCCGCGCCCACGCAGGCGTCGAGGACGTCGACGGCCGCCAGCGCGGCGCGTTCGGGCACCGAGACGATGACCATGTCGACACCGGCCAGGATCTGCCGTAGCTCGTCGGGCGGCGCGCAGATGTCGGCCCGGACGATGTCCGGACCGCGTGGCGCGCCGTGCTCCACGGGGGCGTGGGGCTCGGCCGGTGGGTGCGGGTCGACCGCCGTGATGTGCCAACCCGCCCCCGCGAGCAGGCCGCCGAACAGCCGGCCCACGTTGCCGTAGCCGACCACGGCCGCTCGGCCCGGTTCGTGCTGCTGTTGTCGGGACATCAGTGCTCCTCGATGGATGCGCCGAGAGCCGACACCATCGCCCGGGACTTCACGAGCGTCTCGGTGAACTCCTCCTCCGGGTCCGACAGCGCGACGATCGCGCCGCCGACGCCGAAGGTGCAGGAGTGCTCGCTGTTGACGACGGTGCGGATCACAATGCTCAGGTCGGCGGCGCCGCTCAGGGAGATCCAGCCGACGGCGCCGGAGTAGTAGCCGCGCGCCCGCCGCTCCAGGTCGTCGATGATCTCCATGGTGCGGATCTTGGGCGCGCCGGTCATCGACCCTCCGGGGAAGGCCGAGCGGATGCAGTCGACGGCGGTGAGACCTGGGGCGAGCCGCCCCTCGACCGTGCTGACGAGCTGGTGCACGTGCGAGTACGTCTCGATGTCGAACAGCTTGGGAACGCGTACGCTGCCGACCGTGCACACCCGGTTAAGGTCGTTGCGGAGCAGATCGACGATCATCAGGTTCTCGGCCCGGTCCTTGGGGTTGTGGGCCAGCTCGTGGCTGAGCTCGGCGTCGGCCTCGGGCGTCGCGCCCCGCGGCCGGGTGCCCTTGATCGGCTTGGCCTGGACCCGGCCGTCCCCGCGCACCTCCAGGAAGCGCTCCGGGGAGGCGCTCAGCACCGCTGTCGGTCCCGCCCGCAGGTAGGCACCGAAGGGGACGGGGCTCGTCGACCGCAGCCGCAGGTAGGCCTCCAGCGGCGCGTCGAGGGAAGCGGCCTCGGCGGTGTTGGTCAGGCAGATCTCGTAGGACTCGCCGTCGGTGATCGCGTCCAGGCACGAGGCGATGCTGTCGAGGTACTCAGCGCGCGGCTGGTCGAACCGGAACCGGGGAGGTTCCGCCGCCCGGTCACCACGCGGTTCCGTCGGCCCCGCCCCGGCCGACGGTTCCGGGGCGGCGGAGTGCCGGTGGACCGCCGGGACCGTGCGGTCCAGCCACTCCGCGGCGCTGGGGACGGTGTCCGGCGCATGCGTGTCGACCAGTGCCAGCAAGTAGGTGCACTGCTCCTGGTGGTCGACGGCGATCGCCCGGTCGGCGAAGAGCAGCTGGCCGTCGGGAAGCGGCGAGACATGCCGGGACCGTCCCCCGGTCTCGGCCTTCAGCTCGTACCCGAGTGCGCCGACATAGCCGAGGTTGAAGTCGAAGGGCAGTTCCGGGGGATGCGCGACGCGGCGCAGCGCCAGCTGCTCGTTGAGGTAGTCGAAAAACGGGGCCTCGACCCGCGTGGTTCCCACGCCGCACGTGATGCTCCAGGCCTGTTCGGTGACCGAGTAGGCGAGGTGCTCGGCCAGTGGGCCCGAGTCGTCGCCCATGAAGGTGAACCGGCTGAAGGCGGTGTCGGTCCGGGAGCTGTCTAGCCAGAAGGCGTACCGCGCGTCGGAGTACAGGTCGACGAACAGGGACTGGGTGTCGGGGTGGGCGTTGACCTGTCGGCATTCGATCCGGTAGCGCGGGCGACCGCGGTCGGCAACGGATGCCGCCGTCCGGCCGGGCCCGGCGGCCTCCACGAGGGCGCGGAAGTTGTCGAGGAGCTTGGCGCCGTTCTCCGTCAGAATCGACTCAGGGTGGAACTGGACCCCCCACTGCGGCGCCCGCAGGCTGCGGACCCCCATCACCACGCCGTCGGCGGTCCACGCCAGCGGCTCCAGCTCGGCGGGCAGGTCGGTGGCCGCCAGCGAGTGGTAGCGCACGGTCTTGAAGGGGGAGGGGATGCCGTCGAAGAGGTCGCTGCCGGAATGGTGCACCTCGCATACGCGCCCGTGCATGGGCTCGGGAGCGTGGCCGACGCGTCCGCCGTGGAGGTGGCTGATCCCCTGGTGGCCCAGGCAGATGCCGAGCACCGGGACGGCCGTCTGCTTCAGTGCCAGGGCCGAGATGCCCAGGTCGCTTTCCCGCTGGGGCCGGCCGGGGCCGGGGGAGACGACGACGCAGTCGTAGGCGTCGAGGTCGATGTCGGACCAGGGGGTGTCGTTCGTCACCACGTGCGGGGCCCGGCCGTTCACCCGGTGGATGAGGTCACTGAGGTTGTAGGTGAAGGAATCAAAGTTGTCGATGAGCAACGTTCGCAGCATGGGAATGCTCCACATCTCTCGTGCGCGGTCCACCACATGTAGGTGCGGTCACCGCGCCGAAGTGTTTCCCATCACAAGGTCTTCCACCCGGCAGGTTTCGCCGATGATGAGATCGTAAAGACGGCGCAGGAAATCCGGATCAACGCCATGATCCTCGCCGTATCTCGCGGCCCGGTCCTGGACGATTCCTATTCGGTGGGGCTGCATCATGGGGATGTCGTGTTCCCGCTTGTGATGGGCGATTCTGACACAACAGTCGATGCGCTCGCGGATGATTTTCAGGAGGCGCCCATCGATGCCATCGAGCTCCATTCGAAGCTCCGATAGAGCGTCTGTCTCATTCCGGGAATCTGCCATGGATATCGGCCTCGCCCTGAGTCACTTGTCTCGAACTTCGGATGGGATTCAAGCACACACAACACGGCAGAATCCAGCGCTTGTCAGGTTCCTGCCAGAAAGCCGAACGCCAGACGTGCACACATAATTACTTTGTGTGAATGTCACGAGGTGAGGCCATTTTGCAAGGGGAAATGCAGGGATGGGGCTATCTGGGCAGCGTGCTATCGTCCGCTGCGGCAGGACGTTTTCGTCACCTCGCCCACGGACGCATTCACCCACGATCGTCTACGAAGTCGGGATGCCTGCGGCACGTGTCCGACTCAGCCGAATAGGCAACGGAGCCTTGCACTGATTGTTTACCCGGCCTCTCCGTGCCGTACATCGAGAATTTCCGGCGGGGTGCATCCGAATTCAGTTGGCGCCCCAGGTTTCTCCATGGACAACCAATGATTCGCCACACTCTCCATCGATCATCGCAGGCGGTGTGCAATGACCATGTCCCTCAACCCGACGACCGCGGCGGCCGCGCAGCAGCCCGACTGGCCGGACGGTGATCTCCTCGGCCATGTCCGGCGAACCCTGCGTGAGCTGCCAGGACTCACCACTGAGGAGGAGACGGAACAGCTCGGCACGGCGCTGGCCGAAGCGGCACGCGGAGAGGCACTGGTGCTCCAGGGAGGCGACTGCGCCGAGCGGTTCCACGACGCCGTGCCCGCCCGAGTACGTCGCAAGCTCGATCACCTGCAAGGATTGGCATCGGTTCTGCGGGCGGGGACGGACCTCCGCGTGGTGCCGGTCGGCCGAATGGCAGGCCAGTACGCCAAACCGAGATCGGACTCCTACGAGACACTGCCGGACGGCCGTCGGGTGCCGAGCTACCGAGGCGACGCGGTGAACGACCCGGCCGCCGATCCAGCGCTCCGCACGGCTGACCCCACCCGGCTGGTCAACGCCTACGACTGCTCCCGCTCAGTGCTGCGGACGCTGCGCGCCTCCTGGACGGACCGACCGGCCGACGAACGCGTGTACACCGGCCACGAACTCCTTCTGCTCCCCTACGAGGAGTCGCTGGTCAGGACGGGAAGACGGGGAGACTACGCCGCGTCAACGCACTTCGGCTGGATCGGGGCGAGAACTCGTTCTCTGGACGGAGCGCACGTGGGGTTGGCCGCCTCGGTGCACAATCCGATCGGGGTGAAGATCGGGCCGCGCACATCGCCGACCGAGGCCGTCGAGCTGGTCCGGAGACTCAACCCCGACGCGGTTCCCGGACGGCTGACGTTCATCGTGCGGATGGGCGCCGAGCACCTGGAAACGTATCTGCCGCCCCTGGTCGAATCGGTGGCGGCCTACGGCGCGCCCGTCGTCTGGCTAAGCGACCCAATGCACGGCAACACGTTCCGCACGCCCGACGGGGTCAAGACCCGGTCCATGTCGGCCATGCGCGCGGAGATGGAGGGCTTCGTGCGGGTCCTGCGGCAGCACCGGCAATGGCCAGCTGGGATGCACCTCGAACTGACGCCCGATCCGGTGACCGAATGCGTGGACTTTCCCGAGGCCGCCGCAGACCGCCGTGCGTTTCCCGACTTCCGCTCCGCCTGCGATCCGCGGCTCAACCCCGCACAGGCCGAGCGGATCGTGCACGCCTTTCTCGACCTACTGTGAAGCGGGACGTGGAGGCCATCGTCTTATTCGACCCTGCAGCAGATCCAGCCCTCCTGCACCGCTCTTACTCCGGCAGCAAACCTGCTGGTCGCGTTGAGTTCCTCCATGACATTGGCGATCCTGCGCCGGACGGTCCGCACGCTCAGCGAAAGCCGTCGAGCGATCTGCTCGTCGGTGTATCCGAGTGCCAGGTACAACAGAATCTGCTGTCTCACGTCGACGCGTTCGTCGCCCGTGCAGATCAGGCATATGCTCGGACGATCCGTACCCGTCGTCGGCATGTTTTTCCAGCGTGCGGACTCCGAAGAATCGCGGCGGGGCACGGGCACCTTGGACACGAGTTCAGGCATGACTGATTCCCCCTGGTAAAAGTCAACGCTGAAGTCCGGCGCGAATGGTTGACGGCATTCGCGTCGGACGGGTGAGATGGGTCTACCTCAACGCACTGATAATGGAGGGCAAGGCGGACGATGGGTACCACTCTCGTCCATCGGCCTCCATTTATCACGTTCCGCGCAGATAGGCTGACCTGTCACACGCAGGTCTGCACGTAGTTCCAACGATAGGGAGCGCCTCAGGGGTTCCCTCAGGACTGCGGCGCACACCACTGGACTCCCAAGGAACTCCTTCGCCGTCACGGCATGGACGTCACCGGTCGGAACGCCTCGGGGCCGAAGTGCAGGATGCGATACTCGCGCGGCGGAATGCCGTAGGTGGCGCGGAACAGGCGCGAGAAGTAGCTCGGGTCTCGGAACCCCCAGCGCGCGGCAATCACGCTGACCGGCTGCGACCGCTGCCCGGGGTCGACCAGGTGGCGGCGGCACTGCTCCAGCCGGCGCGTGCGGATCCACTCGACGACCGTGGTCTCCTCAGGCTCGAAGAGCTTGTGCAGGTACCGCGTGGAAATGTGATGCGCGCTGGCGATCTGCTGCGGAGACAGGTCGGGGTCGTCGAGCTGCTCATCGATGAACGCGTAGATCCGCGTCAGCAATGCGCCGCGATGGCTCTCCGGCGGAACGTCCGACTCTCGTTCCAGCTGCCGGGCAAAGGCGACGGCCAACAGGTCCAGCAGCGCGGTCGACAGGCGCACTCCGTCGGACCCTTCCACCGGGTCGCTCTCCAGGCTGTCGGACAGCCCGACCAGGAAGTTGGAGACCAGCTGTCCCATGCCGTGCTTCCCAGGGATCCGCACCGCGGTGAGGGGGCGAACGTTATCGACACGGATGGGCAGGAGATGGCGAGGAAACGTCACAGTGACGGCGCGCACCGAGGACTGGGGCGCACAGACCAGGTGGGAAGGCCGTGTGACATCGAGCAGGCCGAAATCACCGTTGTCGAAGTCGGCCTGCCTGCCGTCCTGGTTCAGGACGACAGCAGAGCCCCCCATCTGCAGTTCGAGGAGGTACTCGTCCGTCTCGTCCTGGCGAATCTGCCGTGCGCTGCGGAAGATCTCGTAACTGCCGCTCGCGGAGTATTCGACGAGCGAGTAGTGAACCGCGCCAAGGTTGGTCGACACCACGCGACCCCAGAAGCTGTCGTCCTTCTGATCGATTCGCGTGGTGCACCGCACAAAGTTCTCGGAGACCATGTGCTGCCAGTAGTCGATTCGTTCTCCGGGCGCCACGTCATCCGTGCACACTCGGTCCACCATGTTTCCCCCGCCCTATGCGTCTATCACAGGATATGCGCCAGCATAGGGCGAATCACCGACCGGGCCCTTCGTAAGGGGCACCAGCGTCGCCTGTCAACTGGAATCGTTGGCAGGAAACTGCCAATTCCCCCCACTGCTGCCATTGTTCCGCCCCGAAGTTAGCTGGGCCACAGACGACTCGTCGTCATCCGCCCATTTCCGTGACCCGACGGACACGTGAATCACCCGGCCAGTTCACTCAGGCGGCTCCGTGTGCACTTCCGTCCCAGTCGTGAGCCCCGCACCAGGTGAAACTGCTTTGCCCGGACCATTCAGCGCTGGCTAAGGTTGCCGCCGTCTATCGGGAGTGATCCTCCATCGACTCCGCCCGGGACGATTCCGTTTCCGGTGAGCCCGCATTGGAATGGACGCAATGAACTCTGCCGACGCATCCCTGTCCGCGCCTTCATCGACAGTCTCCGAACGAGCGACGCCGCGAGAATGGGCGGCGCTGGCGGTCCTGACGCTCCCCGTCTTGCTGATCTCCGTGGATATGACGGTGCTCGGCTTCGCTGTACCGCACCTGAGCGAGGACCTGGCGCCCACCTCGGTCCAGCTGCTGTGGATCGTCGATGTCTACTCGTTCGTCCTGGCCGCGCTGCTCGTCACGATGGGTGCGCTCGGCGACCGCGTCGGTCGGCGCAACCTGTTGATGCTGGGTGCGGCGGGCTTCGGTGCGGCCTCCCTCGCCGCCGCCTTCGCACCGAGCGCCGAGGTCATGATCGCGGCTCGGGCGCTACTCGGTCTCGCGGGCAGCACCTTGATGCCCTCGACGCTGGCCCTCATCCGCAACATCTTCCGCGACAACGTCCAGCGCAAGTTCGCCATCGCCGTCTGGTCGTCCGCGCTGGCCGGTGGCTCAGCGCTGGGGCCGGTGCTCGGCGGTACCCTGCTGGAGTTCTTCTGGTGGGGCTCACTCTTCCTCATCAATGTGCCGGTCACCGCTCTCATCCTGGTGCTGACACCGTTCCTGGTACGCGAGTACCGTGCCACACACCCGGCATCCATCGACGCTGTCAGCGCCCTGCTCGTGGCCGCCGCCATGTTCCCGGCGGTGTACGGAGTGAAGAAGCTGGCCGAACACGGTCCCGCGCTCCTGCCTGTGGTGTCGGTGGCAACGGGCGTGCTCTTCGGCTACGTGTTCGTCCGCCGTCAGCTGCGGAGCGAGAATCCCATGCTGGACGTGCGCCTCTTCACCATCCGGGCGTTCAGCGTCGGTGTCTGGCTCAACCTCATCACGCTGTTCACCATGATCGCGGCCCTGTTCTTCCTCACCCAATTCCTGCAGATCGTCCTCGGCATCTCGCCCCTGTGGTCCGGCTTGGCGTTACTGCCCGGGCTGACGCTGGCCATCGCCGCCAGCCTCCTCGCGGTCGGCGCGGCGGCCCGGGTGGGCTTCAGAGGCACGCTCACGGCAGGCCTGGCACTGATGGCGGTGGGTTTCATGGTGCTGACCCAGCTCCCGCAGGGGTCCGCCGCGGTGGCCGCAGTCGGCTTCGCGTTCATCTGCTTTGGCATGGGGCTCACCCAGACGCTCACCAACGACGCCGTGGTGGGATCGGTGCCCGAGCAGCGCGCGGGAGCTGCCTCGGCGGTGTCAGAGACCGGCTACGAACTGGGGGCGGCACTCGGGATCGCGATTCTCGGCAGCGTGCTGTGGGCCTCCTACAGCTCCAAGCTCCATGACGTGCCTGGAGTCCCCGGCGGAGCGATGGAGTCGGCCCGCGACACCCTCGGCGGTGCGGTGCAGGCCGCGGAGTCCCTGGCGCCGGACGCCGCGAATGGCCTCGTCTCCGCAGCACACATCGCCTTCGTCGACGCGATCCACGTAACCAGCGCCGTGGCCGCAGGCATACTCGTCCTCGCCGCAGTCCACACCGCCTGGACGCTCCGTGGCTCCACGACCGTGTAGCAGTCGAAGCCACCTCCGTCAGCGGTCACCCGGTGGCCAGCTCGCCCGGTCGCACGGTCAGAGTGGTCCCGTCGGAGAAGGTCACGGTGATCGGTGACGCGCCGGGGTTGAACGCCGCGTAGGCGCGTGTGCCGCTGTTCTCGAACACCGCGTAGTGGGCGGTGTCGGCGGTGACGGAGGTGTCCACGCGGCCCAGCTCGGCGAGCGCCGTGAGCCACTGGTAGGTGTGCGCCTTCGACGACCCCGCCTCGGGTTCGTAGCTCCGCCACTGCCCCTCGAAAGCACCCAGCGCGCCCTCAGGGTCGGAGAGTGCGCGGTGCGCCCAGTGGATGTCGCGCCACACCTCGGGTTCCCGGCCGAGCCGGTTCACCAGGGAGGCGTACATCGCTCCCGCGTGCTCGGGATCGTGCCCGAGGTAGAGGGAGCTGGCGGTGATCGGCAGGTAGTTGATGCCGTAGTGCTCCTCGTCGGCGCCGTCCCACCAGATCCGGTAGTCGCCGCCGTCGCCCCAGACCATGGCGGCGACGTCGGGTTCGAAGTTCGCGGGGAACGTGTCGGCGTCGGCGTTCTGCCAGTACCGGCTCATCGTCGAGGCCTGGGTGGTGTGCAGGTACACGCCCAGGTCCCGCAGCTCCTCGTCTCCCGTGAGCGCGCCGAAGAGGGCGGTGGCGGCCGCGAAGTGCATTCCCTCGGACGAGGACTCCTTGTTGTTGCCCGAGGCGAAGCCGGCGTGGCCGGAGGCCCAGCCGTGGCCCGCATAGGGGGAGAAGGACCTGAGGAAGGGGAACATGGCGTCGTCGTGGTCTGGGCTGGCGACGTCGCGGATGAGCAGCTTGACCATGCCGCCCCACGCGTCGTCGGCGGCCCAGTCGGGGTCGTAGCGGGCGACGGTGGCCGCGGCCTGGACGAAGTACCCATAATGGAAGTCGTGGTCGTTGAGCTCCGTGTCCGACCCGAAGCCGGCGGGATAGCCGATGAGGGTGTGCCACGTCCCGTCGTAGTAGAACCGACCGCCGCCGCCCGCTGTGGCGGTCAGCCAGTCCTCCAGCCTCCCCCGGAGCAGGTCCAGGAGCGCGTCACGTCCTTCGGGGTGGTCCACGGCCTCGGCGATCGGCACCAGTTGCGCGAGCCGCCCCAGGGCCTTGCCGGTCCAGTAGGTGTCGGCCGCCCCCTTCCAGGGGTCGTCGGCGTTCAGCTCCTCGTCGACCAGTCGCCGCAGCCGGTCGTGGTCGGCCTCGTCGACGGTGGGCATGCTCGGCAGCAGTCCGTGGGTGGTGAGCTCGGTACCGAAGCCGTCGCCCGCCACGACGCGCATCTCCCCGCGCGGGGACGTGTAGCGCAGATCGCCGAGTTCCGCGTCGGTCTCCTTCCACTGGTGGGGGTAGAGGGCGAGCAGGGTCCCGGTCTGCGAGCCCTCGCGGGCCTCGGTGGCGACGCGGTAGTCGGTGGTCAGCACCGCACCGGCCTCGTCGTAGTCGTAGGACACGGTGGTGCCGGTCACGAAGGAGTAGGCGTAGCGCTCGAACTCCGGCAGGTCGTCGGGGCTCATCAGCAGCGCCACCGAGACGTAGCCCGGGGCGTCGGACTCGGTACGCAGAACGGTTTCAGAGCCCGTCCAACCGGTGTCGGAGGGCGCGAACAGCGCGTAGCGGTTGCCGTTGACGGTGGCGCCGACGACGGCGCCTTCGTCGTGCCAGATCTCGGGCTCCGCGGCGAACGTGACCTCGGCCGCTCCGCCGTCGAGGTCGGCATAGGCGAAGGGGAGGCCCTGCCCGACCGTGGTGCGCAGGGTTCGCCGCCCGTCAGCCCACTGCGCGGTGACGGTCCAGTCCCCGTAGTCGGCGACGCGTGTGTCGGGGGAGGCGAGGTTCTCGATACCGAGGGTCAGGTCGGTGGTGTGGCCGAACTCGTACTTCTGACCGTCGGCCACGATCTCTTGGTCGCTGGGGTATCCGATCTCCAGCCCGGCCGCTGAGGGGCGGAACGACAGGGGGTGGGCGAACAGGTTCTCGCCGTACGGGTTGTCCGGGTAGCGGGGGAAGATCAGCGACGACCACCAGTCGTTGGTAGCCGGCGACTGGTCCAGGTCCTCGGTGACCATGGGCTCGACGGGCGCGCCGACCACGTCGCTGGGAGCGGACTCGCCCGGAGGGAGGGCGGTGGTGTAACTGCCCGACCCGATCTCGACCTCATCGGCCGTGGCCGGCGCGGACGTAGCAGGCGCGGCATGGGTCGCGACGAGCACGGCGCCAAGGAGCGCGGCCGTGGCGGGGATACGCCGCCGTCGGCGGCGTGCTGCGGGGGGCATGCGGGGGGTTCCTCTCGTGGGGCGTAGGAGTTGGGAGCGCTCCCAATATGATGTGTAACACGCGGACGGCGTCCGTGAGAACCGGGGCTCGGCGAGGAATTGCGAGACGCGAGGGGCATCCCTCGTTCGTGATGTGGAGAGACCCGGTAACGCCGCTGCGCGGCCCGCCTCCTGGCACACCCCGACCGGGGTAACGATTGCATTG
Source organism: Nocardiopsis gilva YIM 90087 (assembly GCF_002263495.1). Classification (NCBI taxonomy): domain Bacteria; kingdom Bacillati; phylum Actinomycetota; class Actinomycetes; order Streptosporangiales; family Nocardiopsidaceae; genus Nocardiopsis; species Nocardiopsis gilva. The sequence goes on from NZ_CP022753.1 coordinate 4,675,616, forward strand.
CGCCGCATGGCGCGGGATTGACGCGCTCGACTGGCCCGGGTTGCTGTTGTGGGAGCGCTCCCACACCACGGGTGCCGGGAGGCGATCTGGTGGTTTCGCCTAAGTCAAGGGGTCGCACAATGACCAGACGTGCACGCGGTGGTCGAGCCGTCACCGCGATCGTGATGAGCGGAACGTTACTGGCGGCAGCCGGGTGCAGCAGCGGCGGAGAGGGCGCCGGCGGCGACGTCGAGCTGGTAGTCGAGACGTTCGGGACATTCGGCTACGAGGAGCTCATCGAAGAGTTCGAAGCTGAGACCGGCATCTCCGTCGAGCAGCGGGTCTACGGCGAGCTTGAGGACTACAACGAACAGCTCACCCGGAACATCGCCGCGGGCAGCGGCCTCGGCGACGTGGTGGCGATCGAGGAGGGAATCGTCCTCGACGTCATGCAGTCGGCCGACGCCTTCCACGACCTCAACGACTACGGGGCCGGCGAGATGGAGGACGACTTCCTGGCGTGGAAGTGGGAGCTGGGGCACACCCCCGACGGGCAGCTCCTCGGCCTTGGCACCGACATCGGCGGAATGGCGATCTGCTACCGCGCCGACTACTACGAGGAGGCAGGGCTCCCCAGCGACCGGGACGAGGTCTCGGAGCTCTGGGACACCTGGGAGGACTTCGTGGAAGTGGGTACGGAGTTCGCCGAGTCCGACGTCGACGCCGCCTTCGTGGACACGACCACCGAGTTCAGCAATGCGATCATGCGGCAGTCCGGCGACGTGATGTTCTTCGACGAGGACGGCGAGCTGATCATCGAGGACAGCGAGTCCGTCGCCTACGCCTGGGACATCGCCGGAGAGCTGATCGAGCGGGATCTCACCGCGGAGCTGGAGATGTGGTCCGACGACTGGACCGCCGCGATCCAGGCCGGCGCCTTCGCGACGATGCCCTGCCCCTCCTGGATGCTCGGCCAGATCGAGGAGAACGCCGGTGAGGACGGCGAGGACCTGTGGGACGTGGCCAAGGTCCCGGGCGGCGGCGGCAACTGGGGCGGCTCCTGGCTGGCCGTGCCCACCCAGACCGAGCACCCGGAGGAAGCCGCGCAGCTGGCCAAGTTCCTGACCGGCCGCGAAGGGCAGCTGGGCGCCTGGAAGGCCCGGAACAACCTGCCGTCCTCCCCGGAGCTGCTGCGCAGCGACGAGGTGCGGGAGCACACCAACGGCTACTTCCGCGACGCGCCGGTCGGGGAGATCTACGCCGAGGGCGCGCTGGAGCTGGAGCCGGTCTTCTTCGGCCTCCACCACTTCCCCGTGCAGCAGAGGACCAACAGCGAGGCGCTCCTGTCCTGGGAGCAGGGGCAGGCCACCCGCGAGGAAGCCTGGGACCAGGCCGTGGCGGAAGCCGAGCGGATCGCCCGCCGATAGCCCGCTGAGCTGCCACGACCACCCACAAGGGACGTAGGAGAGAATGAGAGTCCTCAACCGAAGCGGGGGCACCGCGGATGCCGGGCCGCCCGCCCCCGCACCGCCGGGCGCCCAGGCGCCGCAGGCCCCAGGCGGACGCGGGAAGGGACACCGGCAGGGACGCGGGCGCTGGCAGGCGCTGCGCTCCTGGCTGGACCTGCGGGTGTCCCCCTACCTGTTCGTCGCCCCCTACTTCGTACTGTTCGGCGTTTTCGGCCTGTTCCCTGTGCTCTTCACCTTCTGGATTTCGCTGCACGACTGGGGGCTGCTCGCGGGCAACCAGGGGTTCGCCGGGCTGGACAACTACGCGTTCCTGGTCGGCGACGCCAAGTTCTGGCAGGCGCTGGTCAACACCCTCGGGATCTTCGTCCTGGCGGTGGTGCCGCAGCTCATGCTCTCGCTGCTGCTGGCGGACACCCTCAACCGCCGGATCCGGTGGCGCGGGTTCTTCCGGGCCGGGGTGATCCTCCCCTACGTCACCTCGATCGCGGCGATGGCGGTCGTCTTCGGGCAGCTCTTCGGCCGGGATTTCGGGCTGGTCAACTATGCGCTGGACGTCGTCGGCCTCAGCCCTGTCGACTGGCCCAACCAGCGCCTCGCCTCCTGGGCCGCGATCGCCGTGATGATCGACTGGCGCTGGACCGGGTTCAACACGCTGATCTACCTCGCCGCCATGCAGGCGATCCCACGGGAGCTGTACGAGGCCTCGGCCATCGACGGCGCGTCGCGGATGCGGCAGTTCTGGCAGATCACCATCCCGATGGTGCGGCCCACCATTCTGTTCACCGTCATCATCTCCACGATCGGCCAGATGCAGCTGTTCACCGAGCCGGTCGTCTTCGGCCGGGGCTACGAGGGCGGCACCCAGGGCCAGTTCCAGACCGTGGCGATGCTGATGTTCCAGGAGGTCATGGAGTACCAGAACTTCGGCTACGGTGCCGCGATCGCCTGGGTGATCTTCCTGCTGATCGTGCTGTTCGCGGTGATCAACCTGCTGTTCGTCAGTCGCATCCGCGGTGCGGCCTGAGTCACGGCGGAGATGGAGATGACGCCCATGCCTGTGTCCTCGGACGCGCCCCGGCTGCGCCCGGCTCGCGGCTGCACGCCCGTCCGGCCGTTCCGGCCCTTCCAGCGGCACCCCGCCCACGACGGCGCTTCGCGCCGCGAGGTCGGCCCGCTCACCTACCTCGCGCTGACCCTCGCCGTCCTCTTCTCCGCGTTCCCGCTGTACTGGATGTTCGTGGTCGCCACGCGCGGCAACGCGGCGATCGCCCAGCGGCCGCCCGCCATCGCTCCCGGCGGCGAGTTCGCCGAGAACGTGGTGCGCACCCTGGAGAACCCGCAGGCCAACTTCGCGCTGGGCCTGGTGAACTCCGCCATCGTGGCCTCGGTCACCGCGGTGTCCGTGGTGCTCTTCTGCTCCCTCGCGGGGTTCGCCCTGGCCAAGCTTCGGTTCACCGGCCGCAACGCGATCACCCTCGGCGTCGTCCTCACGATGATGGTGCCGGTGCAGATGGCCGTCGTCCCGATGCTGATCATGATGGACGCGTTCGACTGGCGGGGCGATCTCAAGGCGGTCATCGTGCCGTTCATGGTCACCGGGTTCGGCGTGTTCATGATGCGGCAGTACGCCCTGCAGGGGGTGCCCACCGAACTGCTGGAGGCGGCCAGGATCGACGGCTGCTCGATGTTCCGGGCGTTCTGGAGCGTGGTGCTGCCCGCGCTGCGCCCGCCCATGGTCGTGCTCGGCCTGCTGACCTTCATGCAGAACTGGAACGAGTTCATCTGGCCGATCGCCGTACTCGGCCCTGACAATCCCACGGTGCAGGTGTCGATCCACCAACTCAACAGCGGCTACACCACCGACTTCGCGCTGATGTTCACCGGTGCGGCCTTCGCGACCCTGCCCCTACTGCTGGTTTTCGTCCTGTTCGGCCGCCGTCTCATCGGCGGCATCATGGAAGGTGCGGTCAAAGGGTGACTTCCCGCTACTCTCTCTCCTCTCGCTCCTCGCTCGTGGTCACGCCCCCTGTTCCGGAACCGCCGGAGCCGGAGGCGTCCCGCGAGGTGCGCTTCCCCGCCGACTTCGCGTGGGGCGCCGCCACAGCCGCGTTCCAGATCGAGGGTGCCACCCGGGCCGACGGGCGGGGCGTGAGCATCTGGGACACGTTCGCGGCGACGCCCGGGCGTGTCCTCGGCGGCGACACCGGGGAACCGGCGGCGAACCACTACCGGCGCTACGCCGAGGACGTGGCGCTGCTCCGCTCCCTGGGGATCGGCAACTACCGGTTCTCCCTCGCCTGGCCCCGCATTCAGCCGGACGGGACCGGGCCGGGCAACCCGGCGGGCCTCGACTTCTACGACAGGCTCGTCGACGAGCTGCTCGCCGCGGGGATCGAGCCGTGGCCGACGCTCTACCACTGGGACCTGCCCCAGCCACTCGAGGACGCCGGTGGCTGGCCCGCCCGGGACACCGCTCTGCGGTTCGCCGAGTACGCCGCCATCGCCCACCGGCGGCTGGGGGACCGGGTGCGCACCTGGTGCACCATCAACGAACCGTGGGTCGTGGCCTTCCTCGGCTACGCCTCCGGGGAGCACGCCCCGGGACGCCGTGAGCCCGCGTCCGCCCTCGCGGCCACGCACCACCTGATGCTCGGCCACGGGCTGGCTGCCGCGGCGATTCGGGGCCAGGGAGCCACAACGACCGGTACACGGCCGGGCACGCCCGCGGTGGGGATCGTGCTCAACGCCCAACCGATCCGGCCACACGAAGGTTCCGTGGCCGACCTGGACGCGGCGCGCCGCGTCGACGGCGTGCGCAACCGGATCTTCCTCGATCCGCTGTACCACGGCCGCTACCCCGACGACGTCCGGGCCGACCTCGCCGACGTCTCGGACTTCGCCTTCGTACGGGACGGGGACCTGACCACCATCGCCGCGCCGCTGGACTTCCTCGGGATCAACTACTACAGCCCGGCGAGCGTGACGGGGGCCGCCGGGAAGGTCGATCCCGAGCTGCTGGAACCGGCGGGCGACGGCCCCTCCCGCCTGGTGGGGTGCGAGGACGTCGGCGTCCTGCGCGGGGCGGAACCCCGCACCGACCAGGACTGGGAAATCGACGCCACCGGCCTGACCGAGCTGCTCCTCCGACTGGCGGTGGACTACCCCGGGACGCCGTTGTACGTGACCGAGAACGGGGCCTCCTACCGGGACGAGGTCGCCGACGACGGCGCCGTTCACGATCCCCGGCGGGCCTCCTATCTCGACCAGCACGTGCGCGCCACCCACGCCGCCCTCACGGCAGGCGCGCCCGTCAAGGGGTACTTCGTGTGGTCCCTGCTGGACAACTTCGAGTGGGCCTACGGCTACAGCGAGCGGTTCGGGATCATCCACGTCGACTACGACACCCAGCGCAGGACCGTCAAGGACAGCGGCCGGTGGTACGGCCGTCTGGCCGCGACCGGTGCCGTGCCCCCGCTCGCTGGGTCCGACTGACAGGGGGGGCACAGGACACGACGAACAGACCCCTGGTGTGCGCGAAGATGGAAGAGGGCGCGTCTGAGAAGTCCACCGGCGCGCGAGGTGAGGACTGGGGGCGAGATGAGGGGCCGACGACGGCCGACGCTGGAGATGGTCGCCGAGCGCGCGGGTGTCGGGCGCGGAACGGTGTCCCGCGTCATCAACGGCTCCGCAAGCGTCAGCGAGCTGACCAGGCGGGCCGTGCTGCAGGCGGTGGCGGATCTGGGTTACGTGCCCAACCAGGCCGCGCGCACCCTGGTCACCCGGCGCACCGACACTGTGGCGCTGGTGGCCTCCGAGCCGCACGAGCGGGTCTTCGCCGAGCCGTTCTTCGCGCAGGTCGTCAAGGGCATCAGCGGGGTGCTGAACGAGCGCGGCCTCCAGCTGCTGCTGAGCATGGTCGCCTCAGGAGCGGAGCAGGAGCGGGCGAGCCAGTACCTGACGCGGGACCACGTGGACGGGGTGCTGCTCGTCTCCGAACACCGGGACGATCCGCTCTCGGCGCGGCTGGCCGAGTCGGGGGTGCCGTGCGTGCACGGCGGCCGCCCGTTGGGCCGGGCGCGGGAACGTCTCAGCTACGTCGACATCGACAACGTCGGCGGCGGGTACATGGCCACGCGGCACCTGCTGGCGAGTGGCCGCCATGCCGTCGCGACGATCACCGGGCCGCAGGACATGGTGGCCGGCGTGGAGCGGCTGCGCGGTTACGAACGGGCCCTCCGCGAGACCGGCCACCAGCCCGTCCCGGAGCGGATCGCGACCGGCGACTTCAGCTACGACGGCGGCGCGCGGGCGATGCGCGAGCTGCTACGTACGGCCCCCGACCTGGACGGGGTCTTCGTCGCCTCGGACCTGATGGCGATGGCGGCGCTGCGCGTCCTGCGTGATGCCGGTCGAACCGTTCCCGGCGACGTGGCCGTGGTCGGCTATGACGACATCCCCTTCGCGCTGCACGCGGATCCCCCGCTGACCACGGTGCACCAGCCCGCCGAGCAGATGGGGCAGGAGATGGCGCGGCTCCTCGTCGACCGAATCTCGCAGACCACCGGCCGCCACTCGGCCAACGGCTCCCCCGAGGAGGTCGCGGAGGAGGCGGCAGTGGTCCTCGACACCCACCTGGTTGTGCGGGATACCGCCTGAGGCGTGGCTCGCGCATTCCGGAAGGGAGCGGGGTTCTGGCGAAAAGGTAAGGATCGCTAAGACACCGCTTCCGACCACGATTTCCATACCGGGTCCAGGATCCGGTCCGCCTCGTAGGCGTGGTGGGTGACAGACCGGTACAGGGCACCCGGCCCTGCGAGGTCCAGGCGGGCCGGGGCCGGTTCGCCCGGTGGGGTGCGGCCGAAGAGGGCGACCTGGCTGACGACGCGGGCGTGGCCCAGGATGCCGGGGAGTTCGCGGGTGGCGGGGTCGCGGAGGTCGAGGTCCTCCACGAGCAGCTCGTGCCCGTCGTGGGTCACATGGGTCATGGACCGCAGGGCGCCGCCGTGTTCGTGGGTGCGGCCCAGCACGAGGGTTTCGTGCCACAGCAGCTCGGCTCCCGCAGCGAGGTCGGCGCGGACCTCGCGGTGGACGTCGGCGCCGTCGGAGAGAACGAAGGGCTGCTCGCGCCAGTGCAGGACGGCGCCCTCCCCCAGGGTCACCTCGGCGCGCCAGGACGCCGTGCCGCCGCGGGCGTTGTAGGCGAGGGTGCCGTTGGGGTCGACCAGGTCGACCCGCGCGCCGGGGCCGACCTCGACACGGAGGACGAAGTCGTCCCCGGCGCACAACGACGCGCGCACGCCGGCCAGGGCGATCTTGACGCCCGGACCGCGCGATGCCATGGGGCGCGGAGAGATGAAGGTGCCCTGTTCCAGCACTCGCGCCCGGGACCGGCCGTCCACCGTGTCCACGACGATGCGGGCCGGGTGGTGGATCGACACGTGGTCGTGCGCCGCGTCGAGGGTCATCGAACTCATGTGTGGGCGTGCTCCGGCGCGTGATCGTGCTCGTGGTCATGGCCGTGTCCATGACCATGCTCGTCCTCGGGACCGTGGCTGTGCGGCGCCATCGGGCCGGGGTCCTGCGGGATGTGCTCGCCCGAGCGGTGGGCGTTCAGGACCGTGCGGACCCAGTCGCACAGCTGGGCGACCGAGGCCGGGTCATGCTGGGAGAGACCCAGCACCGCGCGGCCGTCCCGGGCCTTGGCGGCGTCGGCGACCATCCGCTCGGCGTCCACGTTCACGTACGGCGCCAGATCGACCTTGTTGACCACGAGCAGGTCGGCGCGGCCGATGCCGGGACCGCCCTTGCGCGCCACGTCGCCGCCGCCCGCGACGTCGAGGCAGAAGATCTGCGCGTCGATGAGGGCCGGGCTGAACGTGGCGGTGAGGTTGTCGCCGCCGCTCTCCACCAGCACCAGGTCCAGCGGGGCGAACTCCTCCTCCATGTCCTCCACAGCGTCGAGGTTGGCGGTGATGTCGTCGCGGATGGCGGTGTGCGGGCACGCCCCCGTCTCCACGGCGTGGATGCGCTCGGTGGGCAGCACCCCGGCCGAGCGGAGGAAGCGGGCGTCCTCGTCGGTGTAGATGTCGTTGGTGACGACGGCCATCGACAGCTCACCCGACAGCTCCCGGCACAGGGTGGCGATCAGTGAGCTCTTGCCGGTGCCCACGGGTCCGGCGACCCCCAGGCGCAGGGTGCGGCGCGTCTCGCTCTCCGAAGCGGTGCTCTGGTCAGGCATGGAAAAGTCTCCTTGTCGAATGTGCGTGTGCTCCGGCCCACTGGTCGATCAGCGGGGCGGAGCAGGCGGGCAGCCGGTCGGCGCCGGTGACCGCCAATGCGGCGGCGACGCTTTCTTCGAGGGCGTCGTGGACGTCGAGGACCCACTCGACGGCCGTGGCCGGGTCGCCGGGCAGCAGCTTGAGCGCGGCCGAGGTGACGGTCTGCGCGTCGTCGTACAGGACGGCACGGGCGACCTGCTCCTCGCACATGTCCAGCGCGGCGCCCAGGACGCCGAGGACCACCGGCCGCATCGGGCGCAGCCCCGGCGTGGGCGCGGAGGCCGAGGGCAGCGCGAGCACGGCCGGGTGGTCGCCGCGCAGGCGGCGTGCCAGGCGGGCGAGGCCGCGTCCGAGCGAGGCCGAGGCCTCGCGCAGCGGGGCGCTGGGCGTCCGTGCGGCCAGTGCCGCCTGGACCGGGCCGTAGTCGATGGCGGAACCGTCGGGTGTGCCGCCACCGTTGCCACCGACACAGCCGCTGGCGTCTCCCGCTGCGGTTTCGGCGTCCCCCTGGGCCTCCCGCGCCGTGCGCAGGACCAGAACGGCCGCGGCCGCCTCGGTGCGGGCGACGGTCCGCAGGCGCGCCTCGATGTAGGCGGGCACGCCCTTGGCGTCCAGCCCCGCCGCGACCGCGCCCTCCAGGGTGGCCGAGTGGGCGTGACCTCCGGTGGGCAGCCGCGCGTCGGCCAGCAGCAGCGCGCCGAGCGCGCCCATACCGGCCCCGGCGGCCGTCGCGGCGGCCGCTCCCGGTCCCCCTGTGCTCGGCTCGGCCTCGGTCATGCGTGCGGTCCGGTCATTAGAAGAGGCTGTACCGCTGGGCCAACGGCACCTCGGTCGCGGGTTTGGCAGCGGCCTGCTCGCCGTCGATCGTGACGACGAAGGTCTCCGGGTCCACCTCGATGTCCGGCAGGGCGGTGTTGTTCGGCAGGTCGGTCTTGCGCACGTCGCGCGTGGGCCGGACACCGGCCAGGCGGCGGCGCAGGCCGAGGCGCTCGGCCAGGCCGTCGTCGAGCGCCTTCGGGGACACGAAGCTGACCGACAGGTCGGCCGCGGCCCTGTTGACCAGCCCGGGCCGGAGCAGCACCGGCTGGTTGGTGGGGATCGACGCGTTGGGGTCGCCCAGAGGCGCGTAGACCGCCCCGCCGCCCTTGACCACGATCGCCGGGCGGATCCCGAACAACGCCGGGTCCCACAGCACCAGGTCGGCCATCTTCCCGGGCTCCACCGACCCGACCTCGTGGTCGATGCCGTGCGCGACCGCCGGGCAGATCGTGTACTTGGCGACGTACCGCCGCGCGCGCTCGTTGTCGGCGGGCAGCCGGGAGTCGGTGCCCCGCTGCTCCTTCATCACATGCGCCAGCTGCCACGTCCGGCAGATGACCTCGCCGATCCTCCCCATCGCCAGCGCGTCCGACCCGATGATCGACAGCGCGCCGATGTCGTGCAGGATGCCCTCGGCCGCCATGGTGGTCTCCCGGATGCGGGAGTCGGCGAACTGGATGTCGGCCTCGATGGCGGGGTTGAGGTGGTGGCACACCATCAGCATGTCGAGGTGCTCGGCGTGCGTGTTGACGGTGAACGGCAGTGTCGGGTTGGTGGAGGCCGGGAGCACGTTGGGACGGGCGGCGACGGTGATGATGTCGGGCGCGTGCCCGCCCCCGGCGCCCTCGGTGTGGAAGGTGTGGATGCTGCGGCCGCCGATGGCGTCGATGGTGTGCTGCACGTAGCCGGACTCGTTGAGGCTGTCGGCGTGCACCGCGATCTGCAGCCCCCACGCGTCGGCCCCCTTGAGGGCGGCGTCGATGGCGGCCGGGGTGCTCCCCCAGTCCTCGTGCACCTTGTACGCCCCGGCACCGGCGAGCGCCTGCTCGCCCAACGCCTCGGCGCTGACGGTGTTGCCCTTGCCGAACAGGATGAGGTTGAGCGGCACGTCGTCGAGGGCCCGGTGCACCGTGCTGATGTTCCACGGTCCCGGCGTCACGGTCGTGGCCTTGGACCCCTCGGCCGGGCCGGTCCCCCCGCCGACGATGGTGGTGATGCCCGTGGCGGCGGCCTCGTACAGCGCGTCGGTGGTGATCAGGTGGACGTGGCTGTCGATGCCACCGGCCGTGAGGATGCGCCCCTCACCGGCGATGACCTCGGTACTCGGCCCGATCACCAGGTCGGGGTGGACGCCATCGGCGGTGTCGGGGTTCCCGGCCTTGCCGACGGCGGTGATGCGGCCGTCGCGCACGCCGACGTCGGCGCGGACGATCCCCCAGTGGTCCAGGATGACGGCGTTGGTGATGACGAGGTCGAGCGCGCCACCCGCGCGGGGCACGGTGGACTGCAGCATCGACTCCCGGATGGACTTGCCTCCGCCGAAGACGGCCTCGTCACCGCCGAAGCAGTGGTCGTGCTCGACTTCGATCCAGAGGTCGGTGTCGCCCAGCCGTACCTGGTCGCCGACGGTGGGACCGAACCGGTGCGCGTACTCGTCGCGGTCGATGCGGCTCAACGGGTCTCCTCCCCCTCCTTCGCGGGGGCGCCCGTGGCGATCTCCGCTTCGGTCTTGTCGCGCTGGATGCCGGGGACGCGACCGGTGCCGCCGAACGGGACGATCGCGACCTCCTTCGCGTCGCCGGGCAGGAACCGGATGGATCCCCCTGCGGGAATGTCGAGGTGGTGGCCGCGCGCGGCGGCGCGGTCCAGTTCCAGGGCCGGATTGGCATCAGGCAGGTGCAGGTGCGAGCCCACCTGGATCGGCCGGTCCCCCGTGTTGGTCACGATGACGGTGCGGACGGGTTTGCCCGCGTTGAGCTCCAGTTCACCGCCTGGGGTGCGGATCTGGCCGGGGATCACTGGATCGGCTCCGTGATCGAGACCATCTTCCGGCCGTCCGGGAAGGTCGCCTCCACCTGGACGCTGTCGATCATCTCGGCCACGCCCGCCATGACGTCGGAACGGTGGAGCACCTTGCGCCCGTCGACCATGAGGCTCTCCACGGTCGACCCCTCGCGTGCGCGCTCGATCACCCAGCACGAGAGCAGGGCGGTGGCTTCGGGGTAGTTGAGCTTGATACCGCGGTCCAGGCGGTCACGCGCGACCATTCCGGCCACGCTGAGCAGTAACTTCTCCGTGTCGGACGGAGTCAAATACATTCGTCGCCTCCTCCAGCGCGATTCGACCGCACCGTGTGCACATGGTCTCCGACGCCAGAAAAGCACCGTTTCCCACGTGTTACGGCAAGATTAAACCTGTTTGTCGTACTCGCTCCACTGGGGTGGCGGAAGGGCCGTGTGAGTGAAGTGACCACGGAAAACAATGGTGACGGCCCCGAGTTCGGAGCCGCCACCATTGGTGAAGAACTGACGAGTCGTGCCGACCGCCGCGGGTCACAGGCCGAGCAGCGGCTCCAACCCCACGGTTAGCTGTTCGGGCAGGTCGCCCACGGACCGCACGCCCAGCAGCACGCCCGGCATGAACGACTCGCGGTTCATCGAGTCGTGCCGGATCGTCAGCGTCTCGCCGTGCGTGCCGAAGACGACCTCCTGGTGGGCGATCATGCCCTGGATGCGCAGCGCGTGCACCCGCACCCCGCCGACCTCGGCGCCGCGGGCGCCGTCAATCTCGGAGGTGGTGGCGTCCGGCATCGGCTCGGTCCCGGCGTTGGCGCGCGCCTGGGAGATCAGCTCGGCCGTGCGGTAGGCCGTGCCGCTCGGCGCGTCCGCCTTGTTCGGGTGGTGCAGCTCGATGATCTCCGTGGAGTCGAAGTACGGTGCCGCCTTCGCCGCGAAGTTCATCATCAGCACGGCCGCGATCCCGAAGTTGGGCGCGATGAGCACGTTCACACCCGGGTGCTGGGCCAGGATGTCGCGCAGCTCGGCCGTCTTGGCGTCGTCGAACCCGCTGGTGCCGACCACGGCGTGGATCCCGTTGGCGGCCAGCCAGCGCAGATTGTCCATGACGACGTCGGGATGGGTGAAGTCCACGACGACGTCGGCGCCGCGCACCTTCTCCCGCTCATCCGCCGCATCGATACCGGCCACCAGCTCGGTGTCCGCGGCCCCCTGGACCGCCTTGACGACTTCGGACCCCATGCGCCCGTGGGCGCCGAACACTCCTACCTTGATCACGGGGACGAGCGTACCGGAGCCACTGCGACCGGCTGACGTGGGATCATGGGTCCCAGGGCCTCGATCAACGCGCTGGCGGGAGGCGAGACGCGATGGATGGCACGGGGGACGCCGAGAACTTCGGGTCCGGGAGGGCGAACGGGTCCGACGGGTCCGACCGATCCGACCACCCGGGGCACCGGGAACCGCACCACGCGAGCATGAACGCCCGGCTCAACTGGCTGCGGGCCGGGGTGCTGGGCGGGAACGACGGCATCGTCTCCACCGCGTCCCTGGTCATCGGGGTCGCCGGTGCGACAGCGAACAGCACGGCCATCCTCATCGCGGGCGTCGCCGGGATGTTCGCCGGTGCCCTTTCCATGGCGGCCGGCGAGTACGTGTCGGTGAGCACCCAGCGCGACACCGAGGTGGCGGCGCTGTCGCGGGAGCGCCGGGAGCTCGCCGAGGAGCCCGACGAGGAACTCGACGAACTGGCCGACATGTACCGGGACCGCGGCCTGAGCCCCGGCCTGGCCCGGAAGGTGGCCGTCGAACTCACCGCGCACGACGCGCTGCGGGCGCACGCGGAGGTGGAGCTGCGCCTCGACTCCGGTGAACTGACCAACCCGTGGGTGGCCGCGACGGCCAGCTTCCTGGCCTTCACCGTGGGCGCGCTGATCCCGCTGCTGTTCATCACGCTGAGCCCCGCGGAGTGGCGCGTCCCCACCACCTTCGTGGCGGTCGCCTGCGCGACCGCCGCCACCGGCGCGATCAGCGCCCGCCTCGGCCGGGCCCCCGCCGGACGCGCCGCCGTGCGCTCCGTGCTCGGCGGCGCGGTCGCGATGGCCGTGACCTTCGGGATCGGCTCGCTGGTCGGCACCACGACCGGCCTGTGACCCCTCTCCCCTCTCCCGAAGGGCCGCCCTCCTCCCGGCGCGACACGTACCCGGTCGTCAGACCGTCCAGCGTCCGCGCACCTCCGCCAGTGCCGACCGGTACTCCGTGTAGGCGTTCTGGTAGAACTCCGCCTCCTGCGGACGGAACGCGACCGTCGTGGCCGCCTCCAGCCAGCGTTCCTCGTCGACGGGGTCCCCCAGGGCCCGCGCGGCGACCATTACCGCGCCGCGCGTCCCCACCCCCGGCTCATGGGGGATGGTGATCGGACGCCCCAGCACGTCGGCGAAGATCTGCGTCCACTCCGGCGAGCGCATCCCGCCCCCGCACGCGTACAGGGCGCCGTCGAGCCCCGCCTCCTCCAGGCAGTGCCGGGCTGCATAGGCCACCGACTCGCACAGCGCCCGCACCACGTCCGCGCGGCCGCTCGTCAGGCTCAGCCCGGTGAAGCGGGCGCGTGCCGCCGCGTCCACGAACGGCGCGCGCTCCCCCGACTCCGCGAGGAACGGCAGTGCCCGCACCCCGCCCGCGCCGGGCCCCGACTCCGCGAGCATCGCGTCGGTGTCCTCCACGCGCGCCCCGAGCAGCTTGCAGGCCCACTCCAGGCCCGCGGTGCCCACCATCGCCGCCATCGCCCGCAGGTACTCGTCGCGGCGCGGGGTGGCCAGCAGCATCCCGGCCGGTTCGGAGTCGCGGTCGAACTCGGGCCCCTGGCGCAGCACCTCGCAGGCCAGGGTGGTGCCGACGATCAGCACACCGTCGCCCGGTCGGCGCACGCCCGCGCCGATCGCGCAGGCCGGCATGTCGAACGGCCCCGCGGTGACCGGAAGCCCCTCGGGCAGGCCCAGCAGGCGCGCGCCCTCGGCGTCCAGGCGGAGCACCGTCCCCGGGGCTGCCGGTTCGGCCAGTAGGCCGCGGCGGTGGGACAGCCCGCACGCCTCGATGGCGGAGTCGTCGTACCGACGGGTCTCGGGGTTGAGGAAGGGCAGCGAGGCGTCGGAGACGTCCACCGCGACCGTCCCGGTGAGCCGCTGGGCGACGGCGTCGACGCAGTACCCCGCGACAGCGGCCCGGTCCAGTGCCTCGGGTTCCTCCGCGTCCAGGTGCGCCAGGAGTGCCGCCGCGCAGCCGGGGAAGAGGCCCGAGCCGGTGCGGCGGAAGACCTCCTCGGCCACGCCGTCGCTCTGCCACTTGGCGACCAGGGAGGCGGCCCGGCCATCGAGCCAGGAGATGGCAGGGCGCACCGGCCGCCCCTGCTCGTCGCGCAGCCAGAGCCCGTCGCCCTGTCCGGTCAGCGCAAGGGCGGTGACCGGGGCGTCCACCCCGGCGGCGACCTCGCGGACGACCTGGGCGACCGTACCCAGGACCTCCTCCAGGTCCTGCTCGACGCGCCCGCCGGGCAGGCTGCGCAGCTCGGTGGCGGCGCCCGCGTTGGCGATCGCCGCGCCGTCGCGGTCGAACACGACCGCCTTCGTCAGCGACGTCCCGATGTCCACACCGATGATCATGGCGGCTACCGGTCGAGAACGGCGGGGTTGGCGAGGAAGGCCAGGGCTTCGCCCCGGTCGTACCGCCCCACTTCGGCGGCGACGATATGCGCGGCGCGCTCCGCCGTCTGGCGGCTGGCCCCGGCCAGGTGCGGGGTGGCGATGACGTTGGGCGCGTCGCGCAGGGCCCAGTCGGCGGGCGGTGGTTCGACGTCGTAGACGTCGAGCGCGAGGGCGCCGAGACGCCCGGAGCGCAGCGCTTCGGGCAGGGGCGCGTAGTCCATCAGCCCGCCCCGCGCGGTGTTGACGAGGACGGCGCCCTCCGGCATCAGCGCCAGCCGGTCGGCGTCGATGAGGTGGCGCGTCTGCTCGGTGAGCCGGGCGTGCAGGCTCACCACGGCGCTGCGTCGCAGCAGGTCCTCCAGTTCCACGGGCTCCGCGCCGTCGTCGGTGATCCGCGCGGGGTTCGCGAACGGGTCGGAGACCAGGACCCGGGCACCGAAGGCGACGAGGACGCGGGCGACGCGGGAGCCGATCGCGCCGTAGCCGACCAGACCGACGGTGGTGCCGTCGAGTTCGACACCCGCGTTGGCGTAGGCGTAGTAGTCGCCGCGCCAGGTTCCGGCCAGCAGTTCGGCGGAGGAGGTGGCGATCCGCCGCATCGCCGCCAGGATCATCCCGACCGCGAACTCGGCCGCCGCGGCGGCGTTGCGCCCGGGGGCGTAGGTGACGGCGACCCCGGCGGCGGTCGCAGCGTCCAGGTCGACGTTGACCGGGCCGCCCCGGCACACCGCGACCAGGCGCAGGTGGGGCGCGGCGGTGAACACCTTCTCCGTGAAGGGGGCCATCTGGGTGACGGCGACCTCGGCGTCCGCGATCGCCTCGATCATCCGCTCCTCGGTGCCGCTGGCCTCCTGCACGTTGCCGACCGGACCGAAGGGCTCGATCGGCCAGGGCAGGCCCAGCTCGGTGAACTCGGGGTCGCCCGGACCGCCGGGGACCGTACCGAGTTCCTGCCGGACCGCGCCGGTGAGCAGCCCGGTCCCGACGAATTCATCTCCCGCAGCCAGAATGCGCAAGGTCATCCCTCTCTTGCCATCAACGGTAGTCAGGCGCGGCCGACGCCGGCCGCCCGGCCCGCACGGTCACGGTCGTCCTGACCGGTGGTGTGGGGGTAGTGGGTGGTTTCGTAGGCGGTGATACAGGCGACCTTCGCGGCGCTGGGCGACGCCTCGTCGAAGGTGTAGCCGAGCCACTCGGTCAGGATCTTCTCCGCCGCCTCGGGGCCGATGACGCGCGCCCCGAAGGTGATGATCTGGCAGTTGTTGGACTTGATCGAGCGCTCGGCGGAGTAGGAGTCGTGGGCGACCGTCGCGCGGATGCCCGGCACCTTGTTGGCGGAGATCGCGACGCCGATGCCGGTACCGCAGACCAGCACGCCCCGGTCGGCCTCGCCGCGGGCGATCAGCTCGGCGGCGGCCACGGCCGGGACGGGGTAGGCGCTGTCGTCGGAGGCGTCGGCCACGCCGACGTCGGTGACCTCGGCGACGCGGGCGTCGGCGCGCATCAGGTCGCGCAGCCGGTTCTTGAGGTCGACGCCCGCGTTGTCGGCGGCGACGACGATGCGCAGCGCCCCGTTCCGGACGCCGGTTGCCTCGCTCATCAGAATTCCTCCGTGAATACGCCCGTTGTCAGGCAGGGGTGGGAACGGATTCCCGCGGGGCAGGGCAGGTGACGGCGCGTGGCCGCGGGGCGCGGTGCCGCCCGCCCGACGGCCCGCGCGAGTACGCGGTGGAGTGCTCCGGCGGGAGTGCCGGCTCGGCCATGTCGGCCGGTCCAGCCGTGGGGCCGGTTCGATGTCGGGCCGGTGGCCTCGGCGTACGACCTGTGGGCGGTATCCCGGGCCGCGCCGTTGGTGCGGCGCGGCGGCCGTCGATCACGCAGCGGGCTCGACCCGCGAGGGGTGGATCCTCCTGCTTCGGCAGGGAACGACGTCATGCCGAGGTGATCCAGGGTCTGCCCGGCATGGGTCCCAGGCTCAGCGCCGAGTTCATCGCCGCGACCGGCGGCGAGATGGCCGTGTTCGGCACCGCCGACCGATTGGCGGCCTTCGCGGGGCTGGCTCCCGCACCGCGTGACTCCGGACGGGTGAGCGGCAACCTGCGACGACCGCGCCGGTTCAACCGGGGCCTGTTGCCGGTGTTCTACCTGTCGGCGCTGGCCAGCCTCACGTGCTGTCCCGGGTCGAGGGCGTTCTACCGGCGCAAGCGATCCGAGGGCCAGGGGCACAAGCAGGCCCTGCTGGCGTTGGCCCGTCGCCGCGCCAACGTGCTGTGGGCGATGATCCGTGACGGAGCGTGCTACCAAGCCACACCACCGGTCATGGCTGCGGCTGGACATCAGCATTGGGAAGCTCCTTGTCGGTCAGAGCCTGCTGGGCGGTCTCGGCCACGGCGCCGACCAGCAGAGCGAACGAGGTCGCCCCCGGGTCGGGGTGGCCCTTGCTCCGGGCGGCCAGGCGGGCGGCGCGCCCCTTGGCGGGGGTCAGGTGGGCGGTGGCGAGGGCGGCCAGGACGGCCTGCTCGGCGGCCTCGGCCCAGCAGGCGGCGGCTTCGGCGCGGCCCGCGAGGGCGTCGGCCTCGGCCGCGCACGCGCGCAGCCGGGCGCGGAACGGCTCGATCGCGTCGAGCATGGTCTTGTCCCCGGGCGGGCGCCGCCCAGGTCGACGAAAGCGCGGACGGCGCCGTCGACGGCGTCGGCCAGGACGGCGGGGGTGATGTCCCCGGCGTCGATGCCGCGCAGGCCCGCGCCGGTCTCGGCGAGCAGCACCCCGTACAGCGCGCCGGAGGCGCCCCCGGCCACGTCGGCGAAGGCGGTTCCGGCCGCGAGCAGCGCTCCGGAGACTCCGTCGCCCGCTTTCTCGGCGCTCCGCGCGGCGGCGACGGCGGCGCGGAGGCCGCGCGTCATGCCCAGGCCGTGGTCGCCATCGGCGGCGACCGCGTCGAGGCGGCCGAGCTCGTCCTCGTTCTCCTCCAGGCGGAGCATGGCGGCGGTCAGCGCATGGTCGACCGGTCCGGCGACGGGAACCTCACCGGGCCGCTCCAGACCGGCGTCGTCGGTGCGCACGGGCTCGACTGGCCCCAGGTCGGCGCCGGTGCCGCGGTAGCCGGGGGTGTCGCAGGGGGCCGCGTACAGTTCGGCCAGCTCGTCGTCGAGCACCATGACCGAAAGCGACAGCCCGGCCATGTCCAGGGAGGTGACGAACTCGCCGACCTCGGTGTGGACGGGGGTGAGCCCCGCGCCCGAAAGCCGTTCGTGGATGCGGCCGAAGACGACGAACATCTCCTCGTACTTGGTCCGGCCCAGCCCGTTGACCAGGACGGCGACGCGCCCGCTGGCCGGCAGTTCGGGCAGCAGGCCGTCGACGAGCTCGTCGGCGAGGCGCGCGGGGTCGAGGCGGCCGACGGTGCGCACCCCGGGCTCCCCGTGGATGCCCAGCCCCAGCTCCATGGCGTCGTCGGCGACGGTGAACAGGGGCTCGCGGGCGCCGGGGAGGGTGCAGCCGCCGAAGGCGACCCCGAACGTGCGGGTGGCGGCGTTGGCCTTGACGGCGGCGGCGTACACGCCGTCGAGGTCGTCGCCGCGCTCGGCCGCTGCCCCGGCGACCTTGAAGACGAGGAAGTCTCCGGCCACGCCGCGTCTGCGCTCCGGCGCCTCGGCCGGGCCGCTGGCGATGTCGTCGGTGACGAGGATGGTGCGGCTGTCGATGCCCTCGGCGGCCAGGCGGCGGGCGGCCAGCCCGAAGTGCAGGACGTCGCCCTGGTAGTTGCCGTATCCGAAGAGCACTCCGCCGCCGTTGTCGGCCGCGCGGGCGGTGCGGTAGACCTGCTCGGCGCTGGGGCTGGTGAAGACGTCGCCGACGACGGCGCCGTCGGCCAGGCCGGGGCCGACCAGCCCGGCGAAGGACGGGTAGTGGCCGCAGCCGCCGCCGATGACCACGGCCACCTTGCCGGGTCGGGGCGGGCGCCGGACCACGACGCCGTAGGCTCCGGGCACCTTGCGCACGGTGCGGCCGTAGGCGGTGGCGAACCCGTCGAGCCAGTCGCGTTTGAAGGTGGTGGCCGTTCCCAGGACGGTCATCGCCGCGCTCCTTCCGGTTGGCGCTCGCCGCCGAGGTGGGCCAGGAGCAGCGCGCGGGCGTCGTCGTTGCTCGCGGCGATGTCCGTGGCCAGCGCGAGGGCGTCGGGCTTGGGCGGGTAGGTCGGGTTGGGCAGGGCGACCACGGTCAGTCCCGCAGCCGCGGCGGCGCGGATGCCGTTGCTGGAGTCCTCCACGGCGAGGCATTCGGCACCGGTGCGGCCGAGGCGTGACGCCGCCTCCATGTAGACGTCGGGGCTGGGCTTGCCGCGGGCGACCTCGGCGCTGGAGACCGTGGTGGTGAAGGCGGCGTTGAGGCCGTGGGCGGCCAGTACGGCGTCGATGACCGGGCGCGCGGCCGAGGAGGCCAGCGCGATGGGCACGCGCGCCGCGACGTCGCGGACCATGGCGGCCGCTCCGTCGAGCAGGGGCGCCTGGCCTTCGCGCACGGCGGTGATCATCCCGTCGACGACGGCGCGCTCGGCGTGCTCGGCCTGGTCGGGGACCCCGCT
This sequence comes from Nocardiopsis gilva YIM 90087, assembly GCF_002263495.1. Taxonomy (NCBI): domain Bacteria; kingdom Bacillati; phylum Actinomycetota; class Actinomycetes; order Streptosporangiales; family Nocardiopsidaceae; genus Nocardiopsis; species Nocardiopsis gilva. Next base: position 4,694,463 of record NZ_CP022753.1, read on the forward strand.
GCGCGCGGCAAGGTAGGCGGCCCATTCGGGGGCGCTCTTGCCCTGGCAGGCCGCGGTGTCCTCCGCGCTCCAGGTGGCGCCGTGGTCCGCCGCGTAGGCGGCCCAGTTCTTCTCCCAGAGGTGTTCGCTCTCGACCAGGACGCCGTCCATGTCGAACACCACTGCGGCGAGTGTCATCTGCAATGTAGCCCCTCTCACATTCTCACTGCGAACTTAACACTCAAAGAGTTAGATGTCACGGCCGAGTTCACACAAATCTGCGCGTAACCGCACCCTGATGCGCGATCCTGATTCCCATGAGCAAGGAGACGCCGAGCGGCGGCAGCGCACGTTCCCGCACCATCCGGCAGCAGCGGATCACCGACTACGTCATCAGCCGGGGCTCGGCATCAGCGGCCGAGCTGGTCGAACTCACCGGGGTCAGCCTGATGACCGTCCACCGCGACCTCGACGAACTGGCCCGCCGCGGGCTGCTGCGCAAGTTCCGGGGCGGGGTGTCCGCCCTGCCCTCCACCGTGTTCGAGAGCAACGAGGAGTACCGCCGGGCCGCGCATGTGGAGGCCAAGGCGGCGATCGCCCAACGCGCGGCGGAGCTGGTCGAGCCGGGGATGTCGATCATGCTCGACGACTCCACCACCGCCCTGGAGGTCGCCCGCCTGCTCCCCGACCTCGGCCCGCTCACCGTGGCCACCAACTACCTCGGCGCGATCGACGTGCTCAAGCGGGCCGAGGAGATCCGGCTGATCTGCATCGGCGGGGACTACTTCGGCACCCACGACTCCTTCAACGGCATGGACTGCATCGAGGCCGTGGACCGGCTCACCGTGGACCTGGTGTTCCTGTCCACCTCGTCCATGACCCCGTCGATGACCTTCCACCAGGAGCCGGAGATCGTCATGGTCAAGCGGGCGATGATGGGTGCCGCCCGCACCCGCGTCCTGCTGATGGACTCCAGCAAGATGCCCCGGCCGGCCCTGCACCGGCTGGCCCCGCTGTCCGACTACCACCGCCTGATCGTGGACGCCGGAAGCCCCGACGACCTGGTCGAGGAGGCGCGGCAGCACACCGAGACCGACGTCGCCCCCTGGTGACCGTGTCTCTCCACACCACCGCGGCCCGCTGACAACACCACTGGAACGCAGCCCCACCGCACCGGCCCCGACTCCGGAGACCGGCGGCCGCATGAACCGATCGAGGAGGCGCGGCCGCACCCCAGGAGCGCCGCCGCCCCGGGGTGACCGCCGGAGACGCTCGCATGGCAAAGAAATCGAGGAGATTTGATCTCACATATTGCATGTGAACTTAACAACACTCATGATGTGCTCCAGGTCTCACTCTGGAGGACACATGAACGCAGTCCCACCGACAGCCACTCCCCCCGCCCCCTCGCCGCTGGCCCGGTTACTCGACCGCGTCGGCCTTCCGGCCCCGCTCGCCCTGGGCTACCTGGGCCTGCTGATCTTCATGATCGGCGACGGCATCGAGTCGGGGTTCATCGCGCCGTTCATCGCCGCCAACGGCGCCGGTGGCGACATCCGGGCCTCCTACGTCGTCACCGCCTACGGCGTGACCGTGATGCTGGCGTCATGGCTGTCGGGCGCGCTCTCGCAGCTGTGGGGGCCGCGCCGGGTGATGATCACCGGCCTGGTGATCTGGCTGGTCTTCCACACCGCCTTCCTCGGCGTGGCCGTCGTCGGAGAGAACTACCCGCTGATGCTGCTCTTCTACGGGCTGCGCGGATTCGGGTACCCGATGTTCGCCTTCGGGTTCCTGGTGTGGATCACCGCGGTGGCGCCGAACGCACGGATGGGTGCCGCGGTCGGCTGGTTCTACTTCGCGTTCACCGGCGGCCTGCCCACCCTCGGCGCGCTGGTCGCCAGCTTCACCAACCCGATCCTGGGCCACTACGGCACACTGTGGCTGTCCCTCGGCGTCATCGCGCTGGGCGGGCTGATCTGCCTCAGCGTCCGCGAACGCACCGGCTACACGCGCCTGGCCGCGCCCGGAGTCCGGCCCCTGCAGAGCCTCATGTCCAGCATGTCCATCGCCTGGCAGAACCCGCGGGTCGGCCTGGGCACGCTGGTGCGCGTCATCAACACCGCACCGATGTTCGGCATGCTCGTGCTCTTCCCGACGATCTTCGCCGACCGGATCGGCTTCGGTGAGGGCCGCTGGCTGCTGCTGGTGTCGACCATCTTCGGCACCAACATCTTCTTCAACCTGATCTTCGGGGTGGTCAGCGACCGGCTGGGGTGGCGCACCACCATCTTCTGGTTCGGCGCGGTGGGCTGCTCGGTCACCACCCTGCTGCTGTACTTCGTCCCGGTGGCCGCCGGGGCCGACTACTACTGGCTGGCGCTCATCGTCGGCGCGATGTACGGCGCGACGCTGGCCGGGTTCGTCCCCATCTCGGCCCTCCTGCCGTCCATGGCCCCGGAGAACCGGGGCGGTGCCGTGGCGCTGCTCAACTTCGGCGCCGGAGCCGCCACCTTCGTCGGACCGGCGGTCGTCAGCCTGCTGCTCGGCCCCGCCGGTCCGGGCGGCGTGGTGGTCACCTTCGCTGTGCTGTACGTCATCGCCGCGGTCATGACCCGTTTCCTCACGGTGCCCGGCGAGAGCGCCGGAGCCGCGCAGCCGACCGGCCGCGCCGAGGAGCCGGGCACCGTCCGGGTCCCCGCGGGCGAGTCCGGTTAGGGGACGGCCACGAGCAGGGCGAAGTCACCGTCCGGGTCGGTCCACCAGTGCGTGAGGGTGAGACCGGCCCGGGCGAGTTCGCCCTCGATGCCCTCGCGGCGGAACTTCGCGGAGATCTCGGTACGCATCTCCTCGCCCTCCGCGAACCCGACGTCGAGGTCGAGCGCGCCCACGTGAACGCGCTGACGGCGGGTCGAGCGCAGCCGCATCTCGATCCACTCGGCCTCGGCGTCCCACGGGGCGACGTGCGCGAAGGCATCGGGGGCGAAGTCGGCGTCCAGTTCCCGGTTGATGACGCGCAGGACGTTGCGGTTGAACTCGGCGGTCACGCCCTGGGCGTCGTCGTAGGCCGCGCGCAGCCGGGCAGGGGCCTTGACCAGGTCCAGCCCGAGCAGCAGCGCGTCGCCCTCGGCCAGGGTGCCGCGCAGCTCGGCCAGGAAGCCGAGCCGTTCGGCCGGGGTGAGGTTGCCGATGGTGGAGCCGATCATCGCCACCAGCCGTCGCCCGGCCGTCGGCAGCAGGTGCAGGTGGCGGACGAAGTCGGCGACGACCGGGCGGACGTCCACACCGGGATACGACGCGGCGATGCCCGCGGCGGCGTCCCGCAGGAAGTCGCCGCTGACGTCGACCGGGACGAACCGGCGCAGCGTCCCGCCCGCCCCGAGCGCGTCCAGCAGCAGTCGGGTCTTCTCCCCCGAGCCCGCGCCGAGCTCCACGAGGGTGTCGGACCCGGTCACGGCGGCGATGTCGGCCGCGTACCGCTCCAGGATGGCCCGCTCGGTGCGGGTCGGGTAGTACTCCGGCAGCTCGGTGATCCGCTCGAACAGGACGCTGCCCCGCTCGTCGTAGAACCACTTCGGGGGCAGGGTCTTGGGGCGGGAGGTCAGGCCGTCGTAGACGTCCTCGCGCAGGGATTTCGCGAGGTCGTCGGCGGTCAGGTGGTATTCGATCGGGAGCATGGCGCCCCTTTCGTCTGTTCAGATCGTCGTGACGTCGACGCCGTCGCGATCGGCGATGACCAGGGATCCGTCGGGGACCCGCTGCCAGGCGGGGTCGTCGTCGAAGGGCTCGGAGGCGATGCACATCCCGTCCGGGCGCACCCGGGTGTAGAGGGAGTCGCCCGCGGCGGTCGCGGCGAGGCGATGCCCGTCGGAGGCGAGCAGGTTGTAGCGGCCGCCGGAGTGGGAGCGGGCCTCCCGTACCACGTCGGCCAGGGCCAGGCCCAGGTCCTCCCCCTTGCGCCACAGGCGCATCGCGTGGGCGAACAGCGGGGCGGAGTCGACGGGGGTGCGGGCGTCCAGCACACCGGAGGGCGCGGGCGGGGAGAGGCGTTCGGCGAGCGCCTCATCGTCGTCGACGGCGCCGTTGTGGCTGAACAGCCAGGGGTCACCGCGGCCGGGGTCGCCCCGGAACGGCTGGGCACAGGACTCGTCGGACCCGAAGCCGGGGGTGGTGTCGCGGACGGCCGCCACCACGCATTCCGACCGGATGACCCGCGCGGCGTCGGCGAACGAGGTGTCGGCCCAGATCGGCAGGGAGCGCCGGTAGCGCAGCGGCGCGTCGCGGCCGGGGTCGTACCACCCCACGCCGAACCCGTCGGCGTTGACGGTGCCGTGCAGCTGCGCGCGGGGGGCATAGGACTGCCGCTCCAGTGAGAAGGGCGGCGCGTAGAGCAGGTCGTGCAGAGTGGTGGGCGTCCCGAGGTAGGCCAGGTGGCGGCACATCAGCGCCCCTCCTTCCCGGCGGCGGCGCCCGCAGGGTGCGCGAATCGCGGCATCACTCCACCTCCGCGTTGCGTGCGCAGCGGAACCCGCTGAAGATCTGGCGGCGGATGGGGTGGTCCCAGTTGCGGAAGGTGCCCCGGATCGCGGTGGGGTGTGTGGCCCAGGAGCCGCCCCGCAGCACCTTGTAGTCGCCGCCGAAGAAGACCTCGGAGTACTCGGGGTAGGGGAACGCCTGGAAGCCCGGGTAGGCGGTGAAGTCGGAGGCGGTCCACTCCCACACGTCGCCGAGCATCTGCTGGGCCCCGCTCGGCGCGGTCCCGCCGGGGTGCGTTCCGGCGGGGGTGGGGTGCAGCAGGCGCTGGCCGAGGTTGGCGTGGTGGTGGCCGGGCTCGTCGGCGCCCCACGGGAAGCGCAGCGAGGTCCCGGTGGCCGGGTCGTGGCGGGCCGCCTTCTCCCATTCGGCCTCGGTCGGCAGCCGTTTGCCCGCCCAACGGGCGTGGGCCTCGGCCTCGTAGAAGGACACGTGCTGCACCGGCTCGTCCGGCGGCACCGGTTCGACGCGCCCGAACCGGCGGCGCAGCCACTGTCCGGCGTCCCGCCGCCAGAACGCCGGGGCGTGCTTCCCGGTGCGGCTGCGCCAGGCCCATCCCTCCTCGCTCCACCAGCGGGAGTCGTCGTAGCCGCCGTCGGCGATGAAGTCCATGTGGGCGGCGTTGGTGACGGCCCGGGTGTCGATCCAGAAGGCTGGGAGGTCGACGGTGTGCGCCCCGCGCTCGTTGTCGTAGGCCCAGGGGTCGTCGTCGGTCCCCATGGTGAACGGCCCGCCCGCCACCAGTACCTCCGACGGGCCGGACGGCAGGGCGGGCGGTGGCACCGCTCCGACGTCGAGCACCGGGTCGCCGCGGCGGAGCTGGTGGGTGGCGAGCATGGTCTCGTCGTGCTGGTGTTCGTGCTGGATGACCATGTGGTAGACGAATCCGCTGTCCAGCAGCGCCGTTCCGGAGTCGAAGGAGACGTGCTCCAGCGAGTCCAGCACCATGCGCCGGACCTGCGCGTTGTACTCCTCGGCCTCGCGCGGACGCAGCAGGGGCAGGGTGACCCGCTCGGCGCGCGGGTTCTCGAAGGCGTCGTAGAGCACGTCGATGTCGGGGCGCAGGGCGTCGCGTCCGGCCGCGGCGCGCACCAGCCACTGCTCCTCGTAGTTGCCGACGTGGGCGAAGTCCCACACCAGCGGCGACATCAGCGGGGAGTGCTGGGCGATGAGGTCGGCGTCGTCGAGGACGCCGACGGTCAGCCCCTCGCTGCGCCGCCGCCCGCTGTCGAGTTCGGCGGCGATGCGCTCGCGGAGAGTGGACGGGGTAGACGTCGAAGGGTCAGCGCTCTGCGTGGGGTCCGGGTTCTCGGTCATACCGCTCCTTCGGGAGTGAGCGCGTCGTCCGCGGGGCAGCGGCCGCGCTCGACGTAGCGTTCGCGGTAGGCGTCGACGACGGGAACGAGTCGGGCGGCGCCCATGCGGCCCAGGGCCTCACTCGCGGCCGCGAAGCAGGCGCGGGCGCAGGAGGCCAGGTCAGGGTCGGTGAGGGCGTCGCTCGCCGCGACGCGCCAGGTCGCGGGCGCGGTGCCGTGCGGCAGTCGGCCGGTGGCCTCGATCGCGACGGCGGTCGCCGCCGGATCGTCGAGCAGGGCGGCGACGACGGCGAGCGGCACCGGCCACCACCGTTCCGGAAGCGCGTCGATCATCCGGAGTTCGAGGTGGCCGCGCGGGCGCACCGGCGGGAACAGCGTGCTCAGGTGGTAGACGAGGTCGTCGTGCGTGGGTCGGCGCGGATGTCCGCTGTCCAGCCACTGGGCGAAGGTGATGCCGGGTGAGCACAGCCAGGGCTGGTCGTCGCGGCGGATGGTCATCAGCTGGGCGTCGAGGGCGTATCGGGTCCAGGAGTCGACCGGGTCCCCGACGGGGACCGGACGGGTCCGGGAGGCGTCGATTCCCGCCCAGATGACCCAGCGCGTGGAACGCCAGCCGGTGCGGCGTCCCCGCCAGATGGGCGAGTTGGCGAACGCCGCGACGAGGAGGGGGCCGAGCGCGTGCGCCAACCGCCAGCGGCGTTCGGCGTCGCCGGGGTCGGCCCCGATGTCCACGCAGACCTGGAGTGAGGCGGTGCTGCACATCATGGTGCGCCCGGACGCCCCGCCGCCTTCGGCGAAGAACCGCTCCATGGCGGCATAGCGGGGCAGGCTGAGCTGCTGGGTGGGTGGTCGGCGCGGGTCGAGTCCGAGACCTTCCAGGCGGAGCCCCGCGTCGTGCAGGTGCTTGCCGATGTGGGTGAGGTCGGTGGTGAGCGCCGAGTGCGCGGATGCGGGTCCGGGGAGTGGCGGCGAGCTGAGCTCCAGCTGCCCTCCGGGTTCGTAGGTGACGGTGCTGCCGCTGGGCGGCGGTCCCGCCTCGTCAACGAGGTCCGATAGCAGGTTCAGGGATACGGGCTGGTCCGGGCGGTGCGGGTCGGTGACGAGCCATTCGGCTTCGGCTCCCACCCGCCCGGGTGGGCCGGTCTTGAAACAGATGCCGTGTACGTAGTCGCGGACGTCGTCCTTGGCAAGGTACGCCATGCTCGCTCCTGGTCTTTTTCCTGATCGCAGACGTACGCACTTCTTCTGCCCGGTGAGTAGACACTCGAACGTGCGCCCGAGGATCCGAATCGTCATGAGGCCGACACTCGCGGGAAACCAGTGCATGTCGTGATTGTGATGTCCGTCACACACGGTGGCGAGTTGGCGGAGTTCCCCCACCCCCGAGACCAGGGAGCCGCTGTGGATCACCCGCGCTATCCAGGGCCGTTCCTACCCGAACGCCCGCCACGCGCCGCGCCTGTGCTTCCGTCGGGGCTCGGGGCCGATAGGTTGGCCCGCGATGAATACGAAGCCGAACTCCCCAGATGACACGCCCCGAGAGCCGGAGGGGCACGACGACGCCACGTCCCCCGCGGAGGAGACCGCGGACACCGCGGCCGACACCACCGACCGCGACGCCGACGAGGCCGCGGACCACGACGCGAACGAGACGGTCGACGAGGACGCGCTGCTGGCGCCGCCGACGGCCGGGCTGTTCTCCGCCGAAACGTTCGCCATCGCTTCGCTCTTGGCCATCGGCGGCGCCCTCATCGGAACCCGCCTGACCGAGATGCTCATGAACGTCTCCGCGGCCGACCAGTCCTCCGCGGTGACGGCGATGGTCCTCGGCGACGGCGGGACCGCCCTGATCGGCGTCCTCTTCGGGCTGCTCAGCCTGGGCCTGACCACCGAGTACAGCCGCCCCTGGGCGCGTTGGGCCGCCATGGCCGCCGTCCTGGTCGGCGTCCTCTTCATCGCCGCCTCGGCCTACGTCTTCACCCAGGTTCCGGCCCCCGCCGCCGTCCCCGGATTCTGACCGGTCGCGGGCCGCTGGGCACCGCGCCCACGGGGTCATCGGCGCACCCCGCGTGTTCGCTCACCTCCGCACACCGGGAGAGTGGTACCACGGTGCAGACGACGACTGGGGGGACGCCATGACCGACCGGAACGCACGGGTCGACGACGCGGTGCTGCGCGAACTGCTGGACGGACGCTGGGCGCGGGTCCGGCAGCAGGCCCGCGACCAGGTACGCGGCGACCGGTTCGCCTCCGTCACCGGGCTGAGCATGGCCGACCACCGCGAACGGGTCATGGACCAGCTCACGGCGATCGCCACGACGGAGGTGCCCGGCTACGGCTTCCCCGCGGCCTGCGGGGGCGCCGACGACGTGGGCGCCTCGGTCGTGGCCTTCGAGATGCTGGTCTGCGACCTGTCGCTGATGGTGAAGGTCGGCGTGCAGTGGGGCCTGTTCGGCGGCGCCATCCAGGCCCTGGGCACCGAGCGCCACCACGCCGAGTACCTGCCCCGGGTGATCTCCCTCGACCTGCCCGGCTGCTTCGCGATGACCGAGACCGGGCACGGCTCGGACGTGCAGCGGCTGCGCACCACCGCCACCTATGACGCCGACACCGAGGAGTTCGTGGTCCACACGCCCGACGAGGCGGCGCGCAAGGACTACATCGGCAACGCGGCCCGCGACGGGCGGATGGCCGTGGTCTTCGCCCAGCTCATCACCCAGGGCGAGAACCACGGCGTGCACGCGCTGCTGGTGCCCCTCCGCTACGCGTCGGGCACGCCGCTGCCCGGCGTCCGTATCGAGGACTGCGGACCCAAGGCGGGCCTCAACGGCGTGGACAACGGCCGGATCTGGTTCGACCAGGTGCGCGTGCCCCGCACCGCCCTGCTCGACCGCTACGGTGCCGTCGCGCGCGACGGCACCTACACCAGCCCCATCGACAGTCCCAACCGCCGCTTCTTCACCATGCTCGGCACCCTGGTACGCGGCCGCATCAGCGTCGCGGGCGGGTCGGGGACCGCGACCAAGGCCGCACTGGCCATCGCGCTGCGCTACGCCGACACCCGCCGCCAGTTCGAGCGCTCCGGGACCGGCGAGGAGGTCGTGCTGCTGGACTACCTCGCCCACCAGCGCCGCCTGCTGCCCGCGCTCGCCCGCACCTTCGCCCTCCACTTCGCCCAGGAGGAGCTGGTCAGCGCGCTGCACGACAGCCAGACCGGGCGGGCTCCGCTCGACGAGCACGGCCAGCGCGAGCTGGAGTCGCGCGCCGCCGGGCTGAAGGCCGTGGCCACCTGGCACGCCACCCGCACCATCCAGACCTGCCGCGAGGCGTGCGGCGGCGCCGGGTACCTGGCGGAGAACCGGCTGCCCCAGCTCAAGGCCGACACCGACGTCTTCACGACGTTCGAGGGCGACAACACGGTCCTGCTCCAGCTGGTCGCCAAGGGACTGCTCACCGACTACCGGGACGCGTTCGGCGACCTCGACCCGCTGCCCATGGCGCGGCTGGTGGCCAGGCAGTTCCTCGGTGCGGTCATCGAGCGCACCGCCGCGCGCTCGGTGATCGAGCGCCTGGTCAGCGCCGCGCCCGGGCGGGGCGAGGAGGCCGACCTGTATGACCGGGGCTGGCAGCTCGCCCTGCTGGAGGACCGCGAGAAGCACATCGTCGAGGGGCTGGCCCGGCGGCTGCGCCGGGCGGGGGCGGAGGACGCCGACGCGTTCGAGGTGTTCAACAACGCCCAGGACCACGTGCTGGCGGCCGGGCGCGCACACGTCGACCGGGTGGTCCTGGAGGCGTTCGTCGCGGCGATCGACCGCTGCCCGGAGGGCGGCACCCGGGTCCTGCTGGACCGGTTGTGCGACCTGTACGTGCTGTCGATCGTGGAGGAGGACCGCGCCTGGTTCCTGGAGCACGAGCGGCTCTCGGCCTCGCGCGCCAAGGCGGTCACCCAGGCGGTGAACGCGCTGTGCCAGGGCCTGCGGCCGCACGCCGTCGACCTCGTCGAGGGGTTCGGGCTGCTCGACGAGTGGCTGGCGGCCCCCATCGCACTGGGCGCGGAGGCCGCCCGGCAGGACACCCAGCAGCGTGCGGCGTCGCTGGGCGGTGCGCTGCGGCGCTGAGGCCAGCGGCCGCCGGGCGGGTCAGGACGACCAGGTCCAGTCCCGGATGTCCGGCGGGTCCTCGCCGTGCTCGCGCGCGTAGTCGTGGCAGCGCAGCCGTTCGTCCTGCATGCGCTGGCGCAGGTGCGCGGCGCGCACCGCGAGTCCGGGGATGCGGTCGATGACGTCGATGACCAGGTGGAAGCGGTCGAGGTCGTTGCGGAGCACCATGTCGAAGGGCGTGGTGGTGCTGCCCTCCTCCTTGTAGCCGCGGACGTGCAGGTTGTCGTGCCCGCTGCGGCGGTAGGTGAGCCGGTGGATCAGCCACGGGTAGCCGTGGAACGCGAAGATGATCGGCCTGTCCGCGGTGAAGAGCGTGTCGAAGTCGCTCTCGGAGAGCCCGTGCGGGTGCTCCTCGGCCGGGACCAGCCGCATCAGGTCGACGATGTTGACCACCCGCACCTTGAGCTGGGGCAGGTGCTGGCGGAGCAACCGCGCCGCACCGAGCGTCTCCAGCGTGGGGACGTCGCCCGCGCACGCCAGCACCACGTCGGGCGCCCTGCCGACGTCCGTGCTGGCCCACTCCCAGATTCCCGCGCCGCGTGTGCAGTGGGCGATGGCCTCCTCCATGGAGAGGTAGGTGAGCGCGGGCTGCTTGCCCGCGACGACCACGTTGACGGTGTCGCGCATGCGCAGGCAGCGGTCGACGGTGTGCAGCAGCGTGTTGGCGTCCGGCGGCAGGTAGACGCGGATGATCTCGGGCTTCTTGTTGACCACGTGGTCGAGGAAGCCGGGGTCCTGGTGGCTGAACCCGTTGTGGTCCTGGCGCCACACGTGCGAGCTGAGCAGGTAGTTGAGCGAGGCGATCGGACGGCGCCAGGGCAGACCGCGGGTGATCTTGAGCCATTTGGCGTGCTGGTTGAACATCGAGTCCACGATGTGCACGAACGCCTCGTAGCTGTTGAACAGGCCGTGCCGCCCGGTTAGCAGGTAGCCCTCCAGCCAGCCCTGGCACAGGTGCTCGCTGAGCACCTCCATCACGCGGCCGTCGGGGGCGAGGTGCTCGTCGGTCGGCTCGGTCTCCAGCCCCCACGTGCGGTCGGTGGCGTCGAACACCGCGCCGAGCCGGTTCGACGCCGTCTCGTCGGGTCCCATGATCCGGAAGGTGGTCGGGTTGCTGCGCATGACGTCGCGCAGGAAGCCGCCGAGCACACCGGTGGCGCCGACGCTCCGGACGGCGGGTGCCGGGACGTCGACCGCGTGCCGCCGGTAGTCGGGCAGGGACAGGTCCTTGAGCAGCAGCCCGCCGTTGGCGTGCGGGTTGGCGCTGATCCGGCGGGAGCCCGCGGGGACTGGCGCGATGGTCTCAGGGTTCGGCGTCCCGTTGAAGTCGAACAGCTCCTCGGGATCATACGAGCGCAGCCAGTTCTCCAGCAGCCGGAGGTGTTCGGGGTTGTCCCGGACCGCGGCGAGGGGGACCTGGTGCGACCGCCACGTGCCCTCGACCTGCTGGCCGTCGACCAGGGACGGGCCGGTCCACCCCTTGGGCGTGCGGAAGACGATCATCGGCCAGCGGACCGGTCCGGTGTCCCCCTCCTCGCGGACCCGGCGGCGGATGGCGCCGATCTCGCCGAGGACCGTGTCGAGGGTGGCCGCCAGCTGCTGGTGCATGGCCTCGGGTTCGTCGCCCGAGACGATGTAGGGCCGGTAACCGTACCCCTCCAGCATCGAGACCAGGTCGCCTTCGGGGATGCGGGCCAGCACCGTGGGGCTGGCGATCTTGTACCCGTTGAGGTGCAGGATCGGCAGCACCGTGCCGTCATGGACCGGGTCGACGAAGCGGTTGGCCAGCCAGCTTCCGGCCAGCGGCCCGGTCTCGGCCTCACCGTCACCGACGATCGCCGCCACGATCAGGTCGGGGTTGTCCAGGGCCGCGCCGTAGGCGTGCGAGAGCGCGTACCCCAGTTCGCCGCCCTCGTGGATGGACCCGGGCACTTCCGGCGCGACGTGGCTGGGCACCCCGCCCGGGAAGGAGAACTGCGTGAACAGGCGGCGCATGCCTTCGACGTCCTGGGTGACGTCCGGGTAGATCTCGCTGAAGGTGCCGTCGAGCCACGCGGTGGCGACGGCGGCGGGGCCGCCGTGCCCCGGGCCGACGATCCAGATCATGTCGATGTCGCGGAGCTTCACCTGCCGCGACAGGTGGGCGTAGAGGAAGGACAGGCCGGGCGTCGTGCCCCAGTGTCCGAGCAGGCGGGGCTTGATGTGCTCGGGGCGCAGGGGCTCCCACAGCAGCGGGTTGTCGAGCAGGTAGATCTGCCCGACCGAGAGATAGTTCGCGGCCCGCCAGTAGAGGTCGACCCCGCGCAGTTCGTCCCGTCCCAGTGGTTCCCGGCTCGGCGCCGTACTCGCGTCGGTCATGCTGTCCCCCAGATCGAGTGCGCGTAGGGACGCGTCGCGAGGCACTTACCCGTGTGCGCACCGGGTTAAGGGAGACCGAAAGTCATATCCCGCCCAGCCTTCCGTTGATCTCGGAGATATTGGGGTCAAAATCGCCCGCGAGGCCCCAATATCTCCGAGATCAACGAAGGGTCTCTTCGAGCATCCGGGTCCACTGGCCGACGACGCGGCGCCGCCGCGGTTCGTCGTCGGTCAGGAGGCTGGCCAGCCCCAGGCCGCGTGCGAGGTCGAGGGTGGCCTGCACGGCCTCCCGCACGCCGGGGGCGGTCTCGTCGGCGCCGAGCAGGTCGACGGCGGCGCGGTGCGCCTCGCGTCCGACGTGTTCCTCCAGCGGGATGACCTGGGAGCGCAGCCGCGGATCATTGGCGGCGGCCGCCCAAAGTTGGAGGGCGGCGGAGAACTCCGGTCCGGTGTAGGCGTCGATGAGCATCTCGACCACGGCCCCGGTGCGGGCGGCGCCGTCGGGCAGATCGGCGGCGCGACGGCGCAGCTCGGCCAGCCGGTTCTCGCTCATGTGCAGCAGCGCGGCGGTGAGCAGGTCCTCGCGGGTGCGGAAGTGGTGCTGGGCCGCGCCCCGCGACACCCCGGCGCGCTTGGCCACGACACCCACGGTGGCCCCGGAGAAGCCGACATCGGACAGGCACTCCACGGCCGCCTCCAGGAGCCGCCGGCGGGTGGCGCGGCTGCGGTCCTGACGCGGTTCCCGGCCCGGCGCCGCCGTTTCGAGCTCGATGCGATCCCCCTCAGATCCCCCATCCGACCTGCAGCAAAATGTACACGGGCGCAGCGGCCGCGGTTCTGCGAAGCAGCCGTCGTTTTCCCAGGTGATACCGGGCGATGCGGACGCTGGAGGGCGTCCGTTGTCACGCGGACCCGATCTGTGGGCCACAGGGGCCGATTCCTGCGGCCTACCGCTCGCCCGCGGCGTCCTCAGTACGACTTCGGCAGGCCGAGCGAGTGCTGCGCCACGTAGTTGAGGATCATCTCCCGACTCACCGGGGCGATCCGGCCCAGCCGGGAGGAGGCGATCGCGGCGCCGAGGCCGTACTCGCTCGCCAAGCCGTTGCCGCCAAGCGTCTGCACGGCCTGGTCGACGGCGCGGGCGCAGACCTCCCCGGCCGCGTACTTGGCCATGTTGGCGCACTCGCCGGCGCCCGCGTCGTCTCCGGTGTCGTAGAGGAACGCGGCCTTCCGCGTCATCAGCCGGGCGAGTTCCAGCTCCACCTTGACCTGCGCCAAGGGGTGGGCCAACCCCTGGTGGGCGCCGATGGGGGTACCCCAGACCGCGCGCTCGTTGGCGTAGGCCACCGCGCGGTCCAGCGCGTTGCGGGCCGATCCGGTGGCGAGCGCGGCGCCCATGATGCGCTCGGGGTTGAGCCCGGCGAACAGCTGTTGCAGCCCGGTGTCGGGGTCGCCCAGCAGCGCGTCGCCGGGCAGCCGGACGTCGTCGAGGAAGAGCGCGAACTGGTGGTCGGGGCTGACGAGGTCCATCTCGATCGGGCGGGCCTCGAAGCCGGGGGCGTCGGTGGGAACCAGGAACAGCGCGGGCTTCAGCCTGCCGGTGCGCGCGTCCTCGGTGCGGCCGACGACGAGGACGGCGTCGGCGACATCCACCCCGGAGATGAAGGTCTTGCGCCCGTTGAGCACCCAGTCGTCGCCGTCGCGCCGCCCGGTGGTGGTGAGGCGGTGCGCGTTGGACCCGGCGTCGGGCTCGGTGATGGCGAAGGCCACGATGGTCTCGCCGGAGGCGATGCCGGGCAGCCAGCGCTCCCGCTGGGCGGGGGTGCCGAATCGGGCCAGGACGGTGCCGCAGATCGCCGGGGAGACGACCATCATCAGGGTGGGACACCCCGCCGCGCTCAGCTCCTCCAGGACGGCGGCGAGGTCGCTGATCCCGCCGCCTCCGCCCCCGTAGGCTTCGGGCACGTTGACACCGAGGTAGCCGAGGCGTCCGGCCTCGGCCCACAGCTCGGTGAGGTAGGCGCCCTCCTTGGCGCGGGCGCGGTAGTACTCGGCGCCGTACTTTCCGGCGAGCCCGGCGACGGCCGCCCGCAGCTCCGCGCGCTCGGCCGGTTCAACAAAGCTCATCGACTACCTCCAAGCCCCCGCTCTCGCGGGGACGAATCGGACTTCCTGCGGAGCAGGGCGCGCCACCGCGCATCACCGGCCGCCGGAGCGCAACCGGCCGACCGCCGTTCGCCCACGGCTGCGATCGGGGGTGCACGCCCCTCAACAGCCAGGGTGGAGTCAACCTGGACACCCTCGTACGGAACCTGGCCATGGCACGCCACACCGCGCCTCCGGAGCGGGCCGACACCAGCCGGTACGGCCGAAGGCCCCACCCGCGGGAAGGTGGACCACGGCACGTCAGCCAGACGAGAGGTCAACGGCTCCACCTGCTCTGCTGTCGTGTGCGTCGGGCCGACGAGCTGCGGGCGCATCGCCGCTGCGGTCCTCCTCGCTGCCGTCTGCGGCCGAACCATCCGCGTCGACCACGGCGAGCGCCGCGCCGGCGTCCACGCGCTGCCCCGGGGAGACCGGCAGGTCGGTGACGGTCCCGGCGGCCGGGGCGGTGATGCGGTGCTCCATCTTCATCGCCTCCAGCCACATCAGCGGCTGGTCCGCGCTCACCGGCTGCCCGACGGCGACCGCGATCCTGCCGACGGTCCCGGGCATGGGGGCGAGAAGCGTGCCCGGCGCGATATCGACGCCGGGTTCGGGGAAGCGGGAGAGCGGTCGCAGCGTCACCGCTCCCAGCGGGGAGTCGACGCAGGTCGGCCCGTCGGGTCCGTAGGCGGCGACGGTGAACGTCCGGCGCACTCCGTCGACCTCCAGCACGACCTCCTCCGGCGCGGCCCGCTCCACGCGCACACCGTCAAGGTCAGCGGGCTGGAAACGGCCGTCGCGGGTGCACCGGTAGGCGACCTCGAACTCCGTCCCTGACCCGCTTCGGTACCGCTTGACCTGCGGTTGGGAGGGCAGGTTACGCCATGCGGCGGGCAGGCCGCCCAGAACGTGAGCGGCGCGGCGGTTGGCGGCGGTGTCGGCCAGTGCGGCGGCCAGGGCCGCGAGGCGCTCGGTCGCGGGGTCGGCCAGCGGGCGGGCCAGGGCTCCCGGCCCCTGCCCGTCGGCGCCCGCCCCGGTCAGGAACCGCGTGTGCACGTCACCGGTGTGGAAGGCGGGGTGACGCAGCACGCGGACGAGGAGGTCGCGGTTGGTGCCGACGCCGTGCAGGCGGGCGCGGGCCAGTGCGGCGGCCAGCCTGCGGGCGGCGTCGCCCCGGTGCGCGCCCCAGGCGATCACCTTGGCGAGCATGGGGTCGTAGTCGACGCCGATCGTGCTCCCGGCTACCGCTCCGCTGTCCACGCGGATCCCGTGGGCCGTCAGCGCGCCGAACTCGGCGGCGGCTCCGGGGATCTCGAACGCCTCGATCGTGCCGCCCGAGGGCCGCCAGTCGTGCTGCGGGTCCTCGGCGTACAGGCGCGCCTCGATGGCGTGGCCGCGCGGGGACGGCGGCCCCTCCGGAGGCAGCGCCTCCCCCTCGGCGATCCGCAGCTGCCACTCGACCAGGTCCAGGCCGGTCACGCACTCGGTGACGGGGTGCTCGACCTGCAACCGGGTGTTCATCTCCAGGAATGCGGGCGTGCCGTCGGCGTCCACGAGGAACTCGGCGGTCCCGGCGCCGGTGTAGCCGATGGCGGCGGCCATCCGCCGGGCGGCCTCGTGCAGCCGCTCGCGCAGCTCGTCGGGGATGCCCGGTGCGGGCGACTCCTCGACGACCTTCTGGTGGCGGCGCTGCAGGGAGCAGTCGCGTTCGCCCACGGCCCACACCGTGCCGTGGGTGTCGGCGAGCAGCTGCACCTCGATGTGGCGCCCGCGTTCCAGGTAGCGCTCGCAGAACACCGCCGGGTCGCCGAACGCGGCGGCGGCCTCGGCGCACGCCGCCCCGGCTTCGGCGGGCAGCGCGTCGAGCGCGCGCACGATCCGCATGCCCCGCCCGCCGCCTCCGGCGGACGCCTTGATGAGCACCGGGAGGTCGGCGGTGGTGACCTCGTCGGGGGCCATCGCGGCGGCAGCGGGCACGCCGGCCCGCCGCGCGATCTCCTTGGCGCGGATCTTGGAGCCCATGTCCTCGATCGCCTGGGGCGGCGGCCCCACCCACGTCAGTCCCGCCGTGCGCACGTCGCGGGCGAACCCGGCGTTCTCCGAGAGGAAGCCGTAGCCGGGGTGGACGGCGTCGGCTCCGGCGCGTTCGGCGGCCGCGACGAGTGCCGGGCCGTTGAGGTAGGTGTCGGCGGGCGTGTTCCCGGGCAGCCGCACGGCGGCGTCGGCCTCGTGGACGTGCGGGGCGTGGGCGGCAGCGTCAGCATCCGAGTACACCGCGACGGTGCCGATGCCCAGGGCGCGACAGGTGCGCAGGACCCGCCGGGCGATCTCGCCCCGATTGGCGACGAGCAGGGTGGTGATCACGTGGGCCGTTCCCCTTCTGACATCGCTCACATCCGAAAGACGCCGAAGCCGCCGCGCACGCCGCGCACCGGGGCGTTGTGCACGGCCGACAGGCACAGGCCGAGCACGGTCCGGGTGTCGCGCGGGTCGATGACGCCGTCGTCGTAGACCCGGCCGGACAGGAACAGCGGCAGCGATTCCGCCTCGATCTGGTTCTCGACCATCTCGCGCATGGCGGCGTCCTGCTCCTCGGTGTAGTCGCGGCCCTTGGCGGCGGCGGACTGCCGCGCCACGATCGACAGCACCCCGGCGAGCTGCCGCGGGCCCATGACGGCCGCCTTCGCACTGGGCCAGGCGAACAGGAATCGGGGGTCGTAGGCGCGGCCGCACATGCCGTAGTGCCCGGCGCCGTAGGAGGCGCCGAGGAGCACGGACAGGTGGGGGACGGTGCTGTTGGAGACTGCGTTGATCATCATCGCGCCGTGCTTGATGATGCCGCCCTGCTCGTAGTCGCGGCCGACCATGTAGCCGGTGGTGTTGTGCAGGAAGATCAGCGGGGTGTCGGCCTGGTTGGCGAGCTGGATGAACTGGGCGGCTTTCTGCGACTCCTCGCTGAACAGCACGCCCTGGGCGTTGGCGAGCACACCCACCGGATAGCCGTGGAGGCGCGCCCAGCCGGTGGCCAGGCCGCTGCCGTAGGCGGGCTTGAACTCGTCGAAGTCGGAGTCGTCGACGACGCGGGCGATCACCTCGCGCGGGTCGAAGGGGATCCGCAGGTCGTCGGGGACGATGCCAAGAAGTTCCGCGGGGTCGTGGCGGGGGTCGCGGGCGGCGGTGGGCGCGGGACCGGGTTTGGTGTGGTTGAGGCGGGCGATGATGCCGCGTCCGATGCGGATGGCGTCGTGCTCGTCGGCGGCGAGGTGGTCGGCGAGCCCGGAGACGCGGGCGTGCATGTCGGCCCCGCCGAGCGACTCGTCGTCGCTCTCCTCCCCCGTCGCCATCTTCACCAGCGGGGGTCCGCCGAGGAAGACCTTGGAGCGTTCGCGGACCATGACCACGTGGTCGCTCATGCCGGGCACGTAGGCGCCTCCGGCGGTGGAGTTGCCGAAGACCACGGCGAGCGTGGGGATCCCGGCGGCGGAGAAGCGCGTGAGGTCGCGGAAGAGCCGTCCGCCGGGAATGAAGATCTCCTTCTGGCCGGGGAGGTCGGCGCCGCCGGACTCGACCAGGTTGATCAGCGGCAGCCGGTTCTGCTCGGCGATCTCCATGGCGCGCAGGGTCTTTTTCCCGGTCCACGGGTTGGAGGCACCGCCGCGCACGGTGGGGTCGTTGGCGATGACGACGCATTCGACGCCCTCGACGACCCCGACTCCGGTGACGACGCTGGCGCCGACCGGATAGTCGCTCCCCCAGGCCGCGAGCGGCGACAGTTCGAGGAACGGGGAGTCGGGGTCGAGCAGCAGCTCGATGCGCTCGCGGGCCAGCAGCTTGCCGCGGGCACGGTGCCGGTCGACGTAGGTCGGGCCGCCGCCGGCGAGCGCCTTGGCGTGCTCGGCCTCGACCTCGTCGATCTTGGCCAGCATCGACGCGCGATTATCGGCAAAGGCGGGATCGTCGGGGTCCAGCCGCGAGCGGAGCACGGTCATGACAGGAACGCCTCCGGAATGTCCATGGACCGGCCACGCAACCACTCGCCCAGCCCTTTGGCCTGCGGATCCGACCGAGTCCCCGATCCCGCCCCGCCGCCCAGCAGCCGCTCGATCACGAAGTTCACGGCCCGCAGCCCCGGCAGCACGTGGCGGGTCACCGGCAGCCGAGCGGTCTCGGGCAGCAACCGCTTCAGTTCGTCCACCGTGAGGGTGTGCACGAGCCACCGCCACTCGTCCTCGCCGCGCACCCAGACACCGAGGTTGGCGTCGGAGCCCTTGTCACCGCTCCGCGCCCCGGCGATACGGCCCAGCGGGGCGCGGCGGGTGGGTCCGGGCGGCCAGGGGTCGGGCGGTGGGGGTTCGGGGACGGGGGTGAGCACCGCGGTGTCCTCTGGTGGGGGCACGTCGACGCGGGTGCCGTCGGGCAGCACGGCGGTGTGCGGGACGGCGGACGCCGGGCGGTAGGCGGCGCTGAAGCCGACACCATCGGGGCGGGCGTCGCCGGGAGGCGCGGTCGCGTGGAAGCCGGGAAAGCTCGCCAGCGCGAGTTCGACGGCGGCGGCGCCGAAGGATCGGCCCACCTTGCGCGGGTCGGGGTCGGCGGCCTCGATGTGCAGGTGGACGGTGGCTCCCTCCTGCGCGGGGGAGTCGGGATCCCCCGAACCTCCGAGGCGTCGCCAGGCGTGCGTGCTGGGGTCGAGGGCGGGGGAGCCGCTCAGACGCGGCGGGTAGGAGCGGCGGAACTCCAGAAACGCGGGTTCCCGGCCCGAAAGGGCGGCCCGCACCTGCCGCTCGGCGAGGTCGGCCTTGGCGTCGATGTCGAGGCCGGTGAGCACGAGCGTCATGTCGTTGCGGAACCCGGACATGCTGTTCAGCCCGATCTTGAGGTCGGGCGGCGGGGCCTCTCCCCGCACCCCGGAGACGCCGACGCGGTCCGGCCCGTCCTGCGTGAGCCGGACGGTGTCGAGCCGTGCCGTGACATCGGGCCCGAGGTAGCGCGCTCCGGCGACCTCGTAGACGAGCTGCGCCGTGACGGTCCCGACGGTGACCGCGCCACCGGTGCCGTCGTGCTTGGTGATGACCGCCGACCCGTCGTGGTGGATTTCGGCGATGGGGAAGCCGGGGTGCGTGAGATCGTGCCCCGCCGCCGCGAGTTCGGTGAAGAAGGCGTAGTTGCCGCCCGTGGCCTGGGCACCGCACTCGATGATGTGCCCGGCGACGACGGCTCCGCCCAGCGCGTCGTAGTCGTCGCGCGCCCAGCCGAAGTGCGCGGCGGCGGGTCCCACGGCGAGGGCGGCGTCGGTCACGCGGCCGGTCACCACGACGTCGGCCCCGGCACGCAGGGCCTCGGCGATGCCCCAGGCTCCGAGGTAGGCGTTGGCGGTCAGCGGACGCCCGAGGTCGAGCTCGGCGGCGCGGGAAAGCAGGTCGTCGCCTTCGACGTGAGCGACGCGCACATCGACACCGAGCCGCGCGGCGAGGTCACGCAGCCGATCGGCGAGCCCCGCAGGGTTCAGCCCACCGGCGTTGGCCACGACCGCGACCCCCCGGTCGGCCGCGAGCCCAAGGCAGTCCTCCATCTGCCGCAAGAACGTGCGCGCGTATCCGCGCTCGGGGTCCTTCAGCCGGTCGCGGCCCAGGATGAGCATGGTGAGCTCGGCGAGGTAGTCACCGGTGAGGACGTCCAGCGGACCATCCTGCAGCATCTCCCGCATCGCGGAGAAGCGGTCCCCATAGAACCCGGAGGCGTTGCCGACCCGCAGCGGTGTCGTGGGCGTCACGCTCATGGGCACGAGGGTCGCAGCCCCGGGAAAGAAAAACAAGCACGGGTGCTTGTTTTTCTGCGGCACTGGATCCGGTTGGACATGGCGCGCTCCGGTGGGAGGAGGCGACTGGGCTCCGCGAGGTGCCCCAAAGCGCCGAGTCAGGAGCGGTTGTGGGCGGTCTGGGACCGGGGCCCGCCGGCGGTGATTCAGGCGAAGGTCAGCAGCACATCGTCGGCGAATCGTCCAATTATCCGCCAGGCCAGGTCGGAGATGGTCCCGCCCCCTCAGAAATTCCGGCGTCGGCGAGCCGGTCCGCCTCGGAGAACCAGGAGACGGGCACATACAGCTCCCGGTCCACTAGCACCCGATGGTTGTCGGGATTGGCTGAAGAGCAGACCACCTGATCCGGCAGTTGGTGATCTTGCCGGCGGTGCCGGTGTACTGGCGCTGCACTCCCGCCGAGTACCGGCCCAACTTCTTCTCGGAATTCACAAGGGTGCGCAGTAGGCAGCTACGCCCCCATCATCACTACGGATGCCCCACGCATTTTACTGACGTGTCTGTAATCCTTCGCAGTCTTACGGCGCTAGTCGGAAGTCACGCGCCCAGGGGTGCCTGCCCCAGAGCCCGGCTCTTTGCGACTGCTTTGAACGTCGGCCGCGATGTTGGCAAGACGATGGTCGTCCGGCGGTACATCGATGTAGAAGAGGGCCTCGTAGGGCTTCGTGTCGTCGCCGCCCCACCGGACGACACCTCCCAGCTCGGCGAGGATGTCGCGGACGACGATCTTCTCGTGAGGGAAGAATCCGCCGCGCACGCCTGGAGGGTAGGAGCCGGGGCGAATGGCGACGGCGGTTCCGGATGCCTGGTTGCTCTCCGGAAGCTTGGTGTTCACCTGATTAGGGTCCTGCCAGCCGATGACGTCACCGGCGCGGAGAGTGTCGATCTCATAGTGGAAGCGCTGCACGACGTGCACGAGCACGGCCTCCACCTCGCCGATACGGGTCGCGATGTCGAATTCTGTGGCGGGAACTGGGCGTGTCCACACTGAACCGCCCTTGTCAGTGGCATTCTCCATCTCCCAACCGTTGGCGCTGGGCCTGCCGGTGCGGATCTCTCGCTGCTTCTTCTGCGCCTCGTCGATGGCTTTCTTGTGCTTATCGTACTCCGAGTCGGCCGCCGCAGCGGGTGAGGCTAACAGCGAGGTTCCGCCCAGTGCGATAACAGCACTGGTTCCTATCAATCCTGCGCCACGCTTCAGTGCTATACGCCGTGATATTTCTGTCATATGTTGTTCTCTTTGTCCGTGCGCATGTGTCGACCATTGCGGCCCTGATAAACCGCCGTCGCTGCACATGCGGTGGCAGCCGCAAGGAATGCTATTAATGCCGGATTCACGTACCAAGGGACGATATCAATAGTCACGCCATCTTTCCAGGAGCACACTGAACTGATCGGAAACAGGCTGTCCGTGGATGAAACCAACTCAGGAAGCCTGAACCCATCGAATTGCCCGTACCGCTCATAGGTACAGTTGTGATATCCGGTCTCCAGTCTGAAAGTGCGCAGCAAGCCGTAGGTGTAGCAGGCCGTCGCTCCGGCGAAGAGCCCGACAGATCGGTGTCGCCACTTATTCCGGTGCTTATTCCTCCTCCTGGTTAGGCCAGCCAAAATAAGCAGCGCAATTGTGGCCAGTAGACCGATCAGCATAAGGAGAGGGTGGTACAGGCTTTGTCCCGTATCAGTGGCCAGCAGCATGGGCCTCAGGTGCTCCTCAATGGGGTAAAGTGCTTCTCAAACACCTGGTAGAGACCGATCTGGATCTGGCTGTCAATCTCCGCTTCCTCTTTGAACCCCCGATAGCGCTTCAACGTGAGCCGGGTGTTCTCTTCACTGTAGTCGAGATTCGGGCGGGGGATCCCTACGTCGTGCGCTCCCCAGATGAGAACGTGAGCTGCGGTGGCGATATTGAAGGAGTCGTCTTTGTAGAGTTTCTGCCAGATTCTCCAAACGTGGGAATCGTTGTCGGGGTCGAGGATCGATGCCACTATATATCCTCGCCGAACCGCAAGGTTCCGCGCAGGAATCGCTGGTCGTGCTGCGAAGATCTGCCCGAGTCCCGTACTGCTGTCCCGCTTGATCCACTCATCCGTGGGATCCCAGTCACCTTTGGTGTGGTAAGTGACAACACCATCGTCGGCGAGGTCATCCATATTCGTGAACTTCCGGATTTCCCACAGGAGAGGACATATCAAGAGTGCCTTGCGGATCTTCAGTTTCCTGGCCACGTTCGTGATCAAACTGTCGTACTTCATGATCACGCTGAATGCGTCACCGGTTGAGTTCGGCTGTACCACGCCCTCTAAGAGGGAACCGCCTTTCTCGGGAATGCCCTGCGATTCCAGATACTTCCGGACATCACTCAGGAGCGCGTTCCTGCGGGACATGTCAAATTTGACGTCGAGTCCGCTGGCGGCCGGCTTGGGATCGAAGCTCTTCTCCCCGATATCTCTGCCCGAGGCAATGTTGTTATCGATCTCGATCTTTCCTTCTCCTGATCCCACTTTGATCGTGGAGATCTGATCAAAGGCCCAGTCGATCGGAAGAGTGTATCCCAGGTTTCCGGAGAACCCGGTTGACATGTCGGAGACGAAACTCGCCGTACTCAGCCCCTCGCCGGCGACGCGTGAACACACGTTACGCGGCCCGTATATGCCGATGTCGTATTCGGGGCCGTTCTCGCTCATCACGCTCTGGATCCCACGGAAATGGGGGATGATATTGCTGGTGACCTGGTGATCGACCGCGTCAAAGTCAACAGCGAAGTAGATGCGGGCTCCGGCTTTGAATCCGTGGTGACGGGCCCATTCCAGCGCACTATAGGCGTCGCTGGCTCCCTGACTGTAGTTGAAGTAGGAAGCTGCTCCGCCGTAGGTCTGGTAGATGGGGAAGGATCGGAGCCCGTTGGTGGCGATGCGTTTCAGCTC
Organism: Nocardiopsis gilva YIM 90087; assembly: GCF_002263495.1. Lineage (NCBI taxonomy): Bacteria > Bacillati > Actinomycetota > Actinomycetes > Streptosporangiales > Nocardiopsidaceae > Nocardiopsis > Nocardiopsis gilva. Next base: position 4,717,696 of record NZ_CP022753.1, read on the forward strand.
ACCAGGCTTGATCACCTTGTCGAGATCGCTTCCGGGAACGTTGGACAGATAGCGACCGACATACTTGTAGCCCTTTGAAACCAGAGTCTTGGCACGTGCGTTGGTGATCTCGGTGACACAGTCGCATGCTGTTCCCTTCCGGGTGGGGTCCCCGGTCGAGACCAGCAGAGACGCCCACGTCTGGTAATCGCCTCTGCCCGTTGCGGGAAGGTGAGCAAACAGCTGGAACTCTTCAACGGCTTCGGAGTGCGCCGCGGTGAAGGATCGCCCCAAGGACACGTCACGCTTGTTGAGGACCAGGGCTGCGTTGAATAGCAGCGCCCAGGTTCCCTTCGTACCCACGGCAACGGTGTGCTCCTTGAGTCCGGCCCTGGTTCCAGGACCGAAGACACCGTTGGCGACACCGTCCTCCATATCCAGTTCGTACTGGATAGCCAGCATGAGGGCCTTTTGTACGCTGCGGGAGTGGTGACCGTCGCAGGGGATGATGAAGAAGTCACGGCGGTCGGCATAACGCCCGTTCAGCCACCGCTGGATCTCCTGGATCTGACTGCTGCCGTCGTTGACGACGACATAGGGATCCATGTTGAGCAAACCTTTGAAGAGCTTCGGGGTGATGTCATCGCCAGGGTAAGTCGCGGCCACACCCATGTCGGCCTTGAGCTTGCGGACTGCAGCGGAGACACGGTCGTTGTACTTGCCATCTATTTCGCCGCCATCGTAGCCCTTGCAGTAGAGGCCGGACTGAATGATGCGGCAGAAGTTGGCCGAGGGCACAGTGGAAGCGTTGAGCTTGGGATACTTGACCTGTAATGCCCCCAGGGTGCCCGGTCCGAAATTATTGGACAGGCCAGTTATACCCAGTTCGTGCTGCAGACAACGAGTAAGGGCATACATGACGTCCCAACTGGTGCGCCCGTTCTCCTCGACCTCGTATATGCCGGAGACGCCCCCATAGGTGACATTGATGAACTTCTGGGCGCGAAGGACTAACTCGTCGATGACTTTCTCCTAGCTAGGGTATTCAATCCGAACTCAAGACTTAAAGCACACAAAAAAGCACGAATACGTCTAACGTGAAGCCGAGTCCGGCGCCAGGCATCAATAAAATACCGCGGCCATATTCCGATCTAATGTCGCGATCGACGCCACTGGAGCGTAGTCAGAATTTTGTTCGAAGACAACCCCTTAGAAGTCCAGGACTTTGCCGACTTCGCGAGTGAGCCCGAAGTATTTCTCACGGTGTCATGGCTGCGGACAATCCTGAAGCACCACCCGAGGCTCTGTCAATTTTCTTTCTTATATCCTGGTCAGCGCACCGGAATAGGCTGTGCGATCTTCTACTGGCTCTGGATCATTGATGGGGGGTTGCTGACCCGCCTGCACACATGGCGAAGGGCGCCGAGGATCGGTGTGTGACGACCGACCTTGACGCCCTTCTGACCGCAATCTACGTCCATATTGTTTGTCTCCCCGACCAGGTCCGCGATACGGCGCACCCTGGTGCGGACGGCACCGCCGTCGCGCCACACGCGGCATGGTGAGCGGCACCGCGCGTGGCGCGGCCGCTGTCACTTGCGGGGTTCCACCACGGGGCGGTGCACGACCTCGTCGATGACCGTGAGGGTCTGGGTGGAGGTGACGCCGGGCAGGGCTTGCAGGCGGGTCAGGATCAGGTCGCGGAGTTGGTTGGTGTCGGCGACCCGGACCAGGAGGACGATGTCCGCTGAGCCCACGACGTACCAGCAGTACTCGATCTCCGGGTAGGAGGAGAGGATCTCCCGGTTGGCGCGCCAGTCGGGTTGGCTGCCGGAGATCAGGACCAGGGCGGTGACGCCCAGGCCCATCTTGGAATGGTCGGTGACGACCGAGTATCCGCGGATCACGCCGTCTTCGGTGAGGCGTTTGATCCGGTTGTAGGCGGTGGCCCGGGAGACGTTCGCCATCGCGGCGACCTCGGTGATCCCGGTCCGGGCGTCCTGCGCGAGCGCGCTGATGATCGTCTCATCCGTGGCGTCCGGGAGCCGGGCGGCCCTGTTGCGCCGCGCGCCGTCACGCTCCTCATTGGCCATAGGCGAGCTCCTACCGCGTAGTGCGCCAGTGGCGACGCTGCCACTGACATCCGATCTGTCGTTGCGTTGGTATTGCGCACTCATTATCAAGACATGACCTGCGTTTTGACCAGACGCGCGGCGCGATCATCGCACTTTGGCGGCGGAGCGGGTGGCCCTTTGGCGCCGAATCGGGCAGTCTTGGCAGAGATCGGAGCTCTCGCCCTCCCCGGCCACGGCCGCACCCCAAGGAGGATGGTGGCGATGCCGGTGCCAAGCGCCGTCCGCGATCGCGCGCGGGGCTTCCTGCCCGCCGACGCCGAGATCCGGTACATCTTCCCGGCCTCCTGGAACGAGTCGGCCTTCTTCATCTTCGTCGTCACCGATTCGGCCATCACGGTGCTGGCCAACCGGTTCTGGAGCCGGTCGCGGCCCAAGAACATCTGGCACGTGTTCCCGCGCGACGTCCACGTCGGCCCGGTGCGTACGCACCTCATCCCAACGTTCGACCTGGGCGGACACACCTTCGAGGTGGACGAGGAGTACGTCGCGGTCATCAACGCCTGCGACGCCGAGCTGTCCCAGGACACCGCGCTGCCGCCGGACCCGCTCCCCGACCTCTAGGCGCGCACCACCCGAGAACGACCACCCCGTCACGGTTGATGCTGGGTTGATGCCGTGTGTCGTTTTCAGGGGTCCATGCCTCGTGGATTTAGACGATGGCGGACAAATCTGCTGAAGATGTTCCCGTTTGTTTTGACTTCAGCGCCAAATCTAGCGCGTCTGTAGATTCTGTGACGACAATCATGTCAAGGACAACCCTGCTTACCACCCAGGTCACAGGAGAGCCGCCTGACATGCAGACCCATGAGTCCCCCACCGCGGACACCCCCGCCGCGGTCGTCGACGACCTCCCACCCGAGGTGTCACGCTCGCTCTACCGCGACATGCTCACCGCCCGGCTACTGGACACCGAGGCCATCGCCCTGCAGCGCCAAGGGGTCTTCCCCGCCTACGTGTCGCTGCGCGGCCAGGAGGCCGCCCAGGTGGGCAGCGCCGCCGCCCTCGACCGCGAGCTGGACTTCGCGTTTCCGACCTACCGGGAGATGGCCGTCGCACTCACGCTGGGCGTCGACATGGTCGGCTACATGGCCAGCCACCGCGCCCTGTGGCACGGCGGCCTGTACGACCCGGTCAAGTCCCGACTCTCCTCCTTCAACGCCGTCGTCGGCGGCCCCGTCCCGCACGCCGTGGGCTGGGCACTGGGGGAGCAACTAGGCGAGCGGCACCGACGCGAGGACGATCGACCGAACGGAGCCGCCGATCGCGAACCGCCGCAGGCCCACGGCGATCGGCGGCAGAGCGAGGGAGGAGTTCGAGCGCGGAAGGGATACGGCTGCGCGATCTCCTACTTCGGCGACGGTGCCAGCTCCGAGGGCGACATCCACGAGGCGATGAACTTCGCCGGGGTGTTCCACGCGCCCGTCGTCTTCTTCTGCCAGAACAACCGGTGGGCGCTCTCGGTCCCCAACGAGCGGCAGATCGCCGGGGGCTCGGTGGCCGCCCGCGCCGCCGGGTACGGGATGCCCGGCGTCACCGTCGACGGCAACGACGTCGCCGCTGTCTACACCGCCACCCGCGCGGCCCTGGAGCGCGCCCGCTCCGGCGCGGGCCCCACGCTCATCGAGGCCCTGACCTACCGGGTCGAGCCGCACTCCACGTCGGACGACCCCACCCGCTACCGCGACCGGGACGACGAGCTGGCCTGGCGCGATCTCGACCCGCTGCCCCGTCTGCGCACCCGACTGGAGGAGGGCGGGCACGCCGACGCCGCCTTCTTCGAGCGGACCGAGGCCGACGCCCGCGCCGAAGCCGAGCGGATCCGCGACGGGGTGAGCACCGCCCCCGCGCCGTCGGGCGCGGACCTGTTCACCCACGTCTTCCGCGAGCCCACCGAAGAGCTCGCCCGGCAGCAGCGCGTCTGGCGCGAGGAGGTCGCAGAGCTGTGATCGAACTGAGCGTTGAGAAAACCCCGACCGGCGCCGAGACGCCGCCCGTTGAGCTGTCGATGCAGCAGGCGATCAACCGGGCCCTGCGCCGACTCCTCCAGGAGGACCCGGCCACCCTGGTGTTCGGCGAGGACGTGGGCCGCCTGGGCGGCGTCTTCCGCGTCACCGACGGCCTGCAGCGCGAGTTCGGCGAGAAGCGGGTCTTCGACACCCCGCTCGCCGAGTCCGGCATCATCGGGCTCGCCGTCGGCCTGGCCATGAACGGCTACCGCCCCATCCCCGAGGTGCAGTTCGACGGGTTCGCCTACCCCGCCGTCGACCAGATCGTCAACCAGATGGCGCGGATGAACTACCGCTCGCGCGGCGCCGCGCCCATGCCGATCACGCTGCGGCTGCCCAGCTTCGGCGGCATCCAGGCGCCCGAGCACCACGGCGAGAGCCTGGAGGCGCTGTTCGCGCACGTGCCGGGGTTGAAGGTGGTGGCGCCGTCCGACCCCACCGAGGCCTACCGCACGCTGCTGCAGGCGGTGCGCTCCGACGACCCGGTCATCTACATGGAGCCCAAGGCCCGCTACTGGGACCGCAGGCCCGTGGACCTGCCCGAGCCGCCGCTGACGGCCGAGGCCGGGGACGAGACCGAGGGCTTCGACCCGATCGGAACCAGCCGCGTCGTGCGCTTGGGGCGGCACGCCACGCTGATCGCCTGGGGCGCGATGGTGCACCGTTGCCTGCAGGTGGCCGAGCTGGCCGCCGAGGACGGTGTCGAGCTGGAGGTGCTGGACCTGCGCTGGCTCAAGCCCATCGACGCCGACGGCCTGGCGGCCTCGGTCGCGCGCACCAAGCGGGCCGTGGTCGTGCACGAGGCCCCGCTCACCGCCGGCCTGGGAGCGGAGGTGTCCGCGCTGATCACCGAACGGGCGTTCCGCGACCTGGCGGCGCCGGTGCAGCGGGTCACCGGCTTTGACGTGCCCTATCCGGCGGGTCCGCTGGAGCCGCAGTACCTGCCCACGATCGACCGCGTCCTGCTCGCGGTGCAACGGACCCTGGAGTTCTGACGACTATGGCCGAACAGACGTTCACCCTGCCCGACCTCGGCGAAGGGCTGGTCGAAGCCACCGTTCTGGAGTGGCTCGTGGAGCCCGGGCAGCACGTGGAGCGCAACCAGCCGCTGGTGGAGCTGGAGACCACGAAGTCGGCGGTGGAGATCCCCTCCCCGCACAGCGGCGTCATCTCCCGCCTGCACGGCGCGGAGGGCGACGTCGTCAAGGTCGGCGACGCCCTGGTGACGTTCGAGGTGGAGCAGGCCGCCGGAATCGTGGGGACGGTTCCGGCCGCCGACGAGAAGCCGTCGCGGCGGGTGCGGCTGCGCCCGCCGTCCTGAGCCGGGCGGCCGAGGCGGGGGATACGGTGCGGGCACAGCACGGAGCGGCGCCGATAGGGTCGTGCGAATAGCGGCATTTCGCCGGGGCCGACCCTTCGGGGGAAACGTCCGGACCGATGCACGTGGCGGCATGACCCGATCCGACCGGCGCACCGCGGCATGCCGCTGGCGTATCCCCGCTTATCGACAACTACAACAACCCCCCAACCAATCGGCACGCTATTTCGGCGTAAACTCCGAAGCCGACATAAGTCGGGGTCTGATAAATGCCGGAACTCCAGGCGGAAAGAAGATTCCCCAGATGTACGCGACCCTCACTGGCGACGTTACTCTGCGTTATGTGGACACGGGCCCGGGCACCGACTCGGCCCGCCCTCCCGTCCTCCTCGTCCACGGATTCGGATCGAGCTACGAGATGAACTGGGAGCGCACCGGCTGGCCGGGTGTGCTCACCGTCGAGGGACTCCGGGTCATCGGCCTCGACCTGCGCGGACACGGCGGAAGCGACAAGCCGCGCGACGACGACGCGTACCTGCCGGAGGTGTTCGCCACCGACTTCGAGCGGCTGCTGGACGCGCTCGACGTGCCGCGGGTCGACATCGTCTCCTACTCGATGGGGTCCCGCGTGACCTGGGAGTTCGCCCTGACCCGCCCGGAGCGGGTGCGGCGCGTGGTGCTGGGCGGGTTCGGTCCGCGCAACGCCTTCGAAGGCACTGACCTGGACAATCTCGCTAACGACAGCAGCCGCTTCGGCGACGTGTTCCGCATGGTCGCGTCCCTTCCCGGCAGCGACGCCGAGGCGATGACGGCCTGCGTCCGCGGCCAGGCCGCCCGCCCCTTCACCCCCGAGCCCGCGCCGAGCGTGCCCCTGCTCTTCGTCGCCGGGGAAAAGGACGTCATGGCCGAGGGCGTCGAGGATCTGGCCACGCGATCGGGCGCGGTGGGGGCCGTCCGGGTACCGGGACGCGACCACGCCACCGCCGTGTCGGCACGGAGGTTCAAGACCGCCGCGGTGGAGTTCCTCGCCCGCGCGACCGCGGAGGCCCCGGCCGACTGAGCAATGGTTGCGGAGCGTAGCTACCGGCCTTCGCTCCGCCGCCGCATTCCACGGTGATCCGCAATGGGGCGATTTGGAGTTTCCTCCAATCGCACCCTTCGACTAAAGTCAGCGTTTCACACAGCTCAATACCAGAGGTCAGAGGTAGCATGGACCGTTGCAGGTGTGCTATTTATAACGTCCGTGTCACTCTGCTCTCGCCTTCATAACAACCTTTCTCAACCGATTGGTGGCTTTTCCTCCAACAGCTATCGTCCGGCTGCAGAACCCGGCGAGTCCGCCTGAGGCAGGGACGTGGTCCGGGCCCATTCGGGAGGAAAAACACGTGAGACGAAGAATCGCTGCCAAGGGCGCGGCCGTCGCGGCCGCAGCAGTACTCGGCCTGGCCATGACGGCCTGCGACAACCCACAGCAAGACGGCAACGACGGCGACTCCGCACAGGGCGACTCCGAGCTGCGCATCGGGCTCGCCTACGACGTCGGCGGCAAGGGCGACAAGTCGTTCAACGACTCCGCCTTCCGCGGCCTGGAGCGCGTCAAGGACGAGCTCGGAATCACCGACGGCAAGGACTTCGAGCCCAAGGAAGGCGAGGCCGACTCCGACAAGGAGGAGCGCCTCAAGCTCATGGCCAACGAGGGCTACGACGTGATCATCAGTGTCGGCTTCGCCTACGCCGAGCCGCTGAAGAAGGTCGCGCCGCAGTTCCCGGACGTGGACTTCGCCATCATCGACTCCCGGATCGAGGACCACGACAACGTCACCAGCCTCGTGTTCGCCGAGGAGCAGGCGTCCTTCCTGGCCGGTGCGGCCGCGGCGCTGAAGTCCGAGGAGGACCACATCGGCTTCGTCGGCGGTGTGAAGACCCCGCTGATCCAGAAGTTCCAGGCCGGGTACGAGGCCGGGGCCAAGGAGATCACCGACGACATCGACATCGAGGTCTCCTACCTGACCCAGCCTCCGGACTTCGGAGGCTTCTCCGACCCGGCGCGCGGCGAGTCCACCGCCAAGGGCCAGTTCGACAAGGGCGCCGACGTCGTCTTCCACGCGGCCGGCGCCTCGGGCAACGGTGTCCTGCAGGCCGCCGCCGACAAGGAGAAGCTCTTCATCGGCGTCGACAGCGACCAGTACGAGAGCGCCGCCGACGACCAGAAGCAGTACGTCGTCACCTCCGCGCTCAAGAACATCGACACCGCCGTGTTCGACTACGTCAAGTCGGTGCAGGACGGCAAGACCCAGTCCGGTGTCCAGGAGTTCGACCTGTCCGACGGAGGCGTGGACTACGCGACCTCCAACAGGGAGCAGATCTCCGACATCCAGGACCAGCTCGACGAGCTCAAGCAGAAGATCATCGACGGCGACATCGAGGTGCCAACCAAGCCGTAGCGCCGGTCCCCTCGCCACAGCGCGGCACCGGGTCACGATCAGCACATCTGTTTCGCTGTCCCGGTGCCGCGCCGCATTCACCGCCCAGCTAGCACCGCCCCGCACCCCGCGCCCCGTCTCAGAGGCACGCCCTCGGAGACACACCGCACCGCGGCGGCCCACAGCCACGAGGAGACGGATGAGCAGCACCCCATCGACGGGCGGGGCGGCTCCACCCCCCGCCGTCGAGCTGCGCGGGATAACCAAGAGGTTTCCCGGCGTCGTGGCCAACCACGACATCGACATCACCGTGTCGCCCGGAACCGTCCACGCGATCGTGGGCGAGAACGGCGCCGGCAAGTCCACCCTGATGAAGACCCTCTACGGCATGCACCGGCCGGACGAGGGCACCATCGCGATCAACGGCACGCAGGTCCGCCTGCACTCCCCCTCCGACGCCATCGCGCACGGCATCGGCATGGTGCACCAGCACTTCATGCTCGCGGACAACCTCACCGTGCTGGAGAACGTGGTTCTCGGCGCCGAGGGCCGCAACGGCATCGGCGCCAAGGCGCGCGGCGCGATCCGCGAGCTGTCCCAGCAGTACGGCCTGGGGATCGAGCCCGACCGGCTGATGGAGGAGCTGGGCGTCGGCGACCGGCAGCGGGTGGAGATCCTCAAGGTGCTCTACCGCGGCGCCGGGATCGTCATCCTGGACGAGCCGACGGCCGTCCTGGTGCCCCAGGAGGTCGACGAGCTCTTCGCCAACCTGCGCGAGCTGAAGCGCGAGGGCCTGACGGTCATCTTCATCTCGCACAAGCTGGACGAAGTCCTCTCCGTCGCCGACGAGATCACCGTGATCCGGCGCGGCACCACCGTCGCCACCGTCGACCCCGCCCAGACCACGGCGCGCGAACTGGCCACCCTCATGGTCGGCGGCGAACTGCCCGTCCCCGAGCTGCGCGAGTCCACGGTCACCGACCGCACGATGCTGGAGATCGACGGGCTGAGCGTTCTCGCCCCCAGCGGGCGGCCGGTCGTCGACGACATCTCCCTGTCCATCCGCTGCGGCGAGATCGTGGGCATCGCCGGAGTCGAGGGCAACGGCCAGTCGGAGCTCATCGAGGCGGTCATAGGCCTGCGGGCCGCCGATCACGGCCGCATCAGCCTCGACGGCACCGACATCACCGGCGCCAGCACGCTGGCGATCCGCGAGTCCGGGGTCGGCTACATCCCGGAGGACCGGCACCGCCACGGCATCCTGCTGGAGTCGCCGCTGTGGGAGAACCGGATCCTCGGCCACCAGCGGCAGCGGCCCAACTCCAAGGGCATACTGGTCGACCGCCCCGGCGCCCGCGCCGACACCACGCGCATCGTGTCCGAGTACGACGTCCGCACCCCCGACATCGACGTCAACGCCGACGCGCTGAGCGGCGGCAACCAGCAGAAGCTGATCATCGGGCGCGAGATGAGCAACGCCCCCAAGGTGCTCATCGCCGCCCACCCCACGCGCGGCGTGGACGTCGGCGCGCAGTCCGCCATCTGGGCGCAGCTGCGCCGGGCCCGCGCCGAGGGGCTGGCGGTGCTGCTCATCTCCGCCGACCTGGACGAGCTCATCGGCATGTCCGACACGCTGCACGTGATCCTGCGCGGCCGACTGGTCGCCGAGGCCGACCCGCACACGGTCACCCCCGAGCAGCTCGGCTCGGCCATGACCGGCGCCGGCCTCAACGGCGGGGACAGCGAGAACGGCGGCGACGGCAGCAGCGGGGAAGGCGGCGACGAATGAGAATCTCCCTCCCTCTTCCGGCCGCGGTCGCGCTCACCGCGCTGCTCGGCGTCGGCGTGACGGCACTGGCCGACCTGACCCTCCTGGCCCCGGCCGCCCTGGCCATCGGCGTCGTGCTGGCGTTCGGCGCGGTGGTGCTGCTGATCGGCTCGGGGACCCCCGACGCCACCTCGACGGTGCACCGGACCCTGGTCACCCCCATCGCCCTGGTTTTGTCCGTGGTGACGGGCCTGCTGGTCGCCGCCGTCCTCGACTGGTGGCTGATCGAACCGGCCGCCTACCCCCTCGGCGCCCTTGTCGGGTCGCTGGCGGCGTTCGGGCTGTACCGTCGCCTGTCGACGACGCTCGCGCTGGCGTTCGGCGCGGTCGGCGCCGCGGGTGTGCTCGCCCTGGTCGTCACCGCTGTGGTGCTGTGGGGCAGCGGCGTGGACGCCCTGCACGCGTTCTCCCGGATGATCGAGTTCGGCACCCGGCCCGACAGCCTGGTGACGATCGTCAACAACGGCACCACCTTCTACCTGTCCGCCGTCGCCGTGGCCATCGGCTTCAAGATGCGCCTGTTCAACATCGGCGTCGACGGCCAGTACCGGCTGGCGGCGCTGCTCGCGGCGGCGGTCGGCGGGACGTTCGTGCTGCCCCCGGTGATCCACCAGGTCGTGATCATCGTCGTCGCGGTGGCCGTCGGCGGCTTCTGGGCGGGGATCGCCGGGTACCTCAAAGTCACCCGGGGCGTCTCCGAGGTGATCTCGACGATCATGCTCAACGCCATCGCCACCGGGATCACCGCCTACCTGCTCAACACCAACCGCCTCGCGGTCAGGATCAGCGAGAACAACATCGGCACCAAACCGATCGTCGAGTCCGGCTGGGTGCCCGGCATCCCCGCCGGGTTCATGGGGTCGGGACGGCCGATCTTCGGCCTGGTGCTGCTGGCCATCGCCGTCGGCGTCGGCTACTGGTTCATGCTCAACCGCACCCGGTTCGGCTTCGAGCTGCGGGCCACCGGCCAGTCCGGGACCGCGGCCCAGGCCAGCGGCATCGACGTCAAGCGCATGGTGTTCATCTCGATGCTGATCTCCGGGATGGTGGCCGGCCTGGTCGGCATGCCGCAGCTGCTCGGCCAGTCGCACTACTACGCGCTGGACTTCCCGGTCGGCCTCGGCTTCACCGGCATCGCGATCGCGCTGCTCGGCCGCAACCACCCCGTCGGCATTGCGTTCGCCGCCCTGTTCTGGGCCTTCCTGGACCAGTCGGCGCAGATCCTGGACATCGACGGCATCCCCAAGGAGATCGCCGTGGTCACCCAGGCGACCATCGTGCTCACCGTGGTCGTGGTCTACGAGGTCGTGCACCGCTGGGGCCGCCGCTACCAGCAGCAGCAAGTCGGTAAGGAACTCGCCCGGGCGGAGGTGGCGTCGTCATGAGCCAGGAAATGACAGTGGCGACGCCGGAGACGGCGCCACCGCCGGTCCGCTCCTCGGCCCGCGTGCGGTGGCGGATCGTCGGACTGGTCGCGACGGTGTTCGTGGCCCTGGCGGGGGTCCGGTTCATCACCGGCCAGCCCATGCTGACCGACATCGGCACCATCCAGACGACCCTGGCCTTCGCCGTGCCGATCGGCCTGGCGGGCCTGGGCGGACTGTGGGCGGAGCGCTCCGGGATCATCAACATCGGCCTCGAGGGCATGATGATCCTGGGCACCTGGTGCTCGGCCTACTTCGCGTGGAGCCTCGACAGCCCGTGGGCCGGGCTGGTCGCGGGCATTGTCGGCGGCATGCTCGGCGGGCTGCTGCACGCCGTGGCGACGGTGACCTTCGCCGTCGACCACATCGTGTCGGGCGTGGCGATCAACATCCTCGCCCTGGGCGCGATGCGCTATCTGTCCATCCTGTTCTACGACGGCATCCCGGGCGCCGGTGCCGCCCAGTCGCCGCCGCTGCCGACCTTCCCCCGGGTGGGGCTGCCGTTCGTGGCCGACCTACTCAAACCGGCGCGGGACACCGGGTGGTTCCTCATCTCCGACCTGGCCTCGCTGATCGCCGGGCTGACCACCAATATGTCGGTGGTGACGCTGCTGGCGATCCTGCTCGTGCCCGGCAGCTACTGGGTGCTGTTCAAGACCAAGTTCGGGCTGCGGCTGCGGTCCTGCGGAGAGAACCCCGACGCCGCGGAGTCGCTGGGTGTGCCCGTGTACACCTACAAGTACATCGCGGTCACCGTCTCGGGCGGGTTCGCCGGTATGGGCGGGGTGTTCCTCGCGATGGTCGCCTCCTCGATCTACCAGGAGGGGCAGACCGGTGGCCGCGGGTACATCGGTCTGGCCGCGATGATCTTCGGCAACTGGCGGCCGGGCGGTCTGGCGATGGGCGCCTCACTCTTCGGCTACGCCGACGCGCTCCAGGTCCGCGGCGGTGGCGCCGCGGTCCACGCGCTGCTCCTGCTCATCGCGGCCGCGCTCGTCGCGGTGGCCGTCTGGCAGTGGCAGCGCGGTGCGCGGCGGACGTCGATCGTCGCCGCCGTCGGCGCGGTCGTGCTGCTGGTCTGGTACCTGCTGACCGACACGCTCCCCGGTGAGCTGGTCACCTACAGCCCGCACATCGCGACGCTGCTGGTGCTGGCCTTGGCCGCGCAGCGGCTGCGGGCGCCCGCGGCGATCGGCCGGCAGTGGCGGCGATCGTGACCGGCTCTGCGTCCGGCGCCGCCGCAGCGACCACCGTCGACTGGCCGCGGCTGCGCGCCGCGGCCGGTCAGGCCATGCGCAACGCCTACGCCCCCTACTCCCGGTTCCCGGTGGGGGCGGCGGGGCTGACCGACGACGGGCGGACGGTGACCGGGTGCAATGTGGAGAACGCCTCCTACGGGCTGACGCTGTGCGCCGAGTGCGGCCTGGTGTCGGCCCTGCACGCCTCGGGCGGGGGCCGCCTCACCGCGTTCACCTGCGTCGACGGTGAGGGACGGCTGCTGATGCCGTGCGGCCGGTGCCGCCAGCTGCTCTACGAGCACGGCGGCCCCGGCCTGCTGATCGACACGCCGGAGGGCATCCTCCGCATGGCCGACGTGTTGCCGCAGGCGTTCGGGCCCGACGATCTCGAACGCTGACCCCAGAGAAGAGGACGCACGTGGACGTCATCGACATCATCGTGACCAAGCGCGACGGCGGTGAACTGACCCCGGGGCAGATCGACTGGGTGATCGACGCCTACACGCACGGCGCCATCGCCGAGGAGCAGATGGCGGCGCTGAACATGGCGATCGTGTGGCGCGGCATGACCCGGGCCGAGGTGAGCCGGTGGACGGAGGCGATGCTGTGCTCCGGTGAGCGGCTCGACTTCACCGACCTGCCCCGTTCGACCACCGACAAGCACTCCACCGGCGGGGTCGGCGACAAGATCACGCTGCCGCTCACCCCGACGGTCGCGGCGTGCGGCGCGGCCGTGCCGCAGCTGTCCGGACGCGGGCTGGGGCACACCGGCGGCACCCTGGACAAGCTGGAGTCGATCCCCGGGTGGCGGGCCGAGCTGTCGCCCGTCGAGATGCGCCGCACCCTGACCGAGGTGGGCGGGGTGATCTGCGCGGCCGGTACCGGACTGGCCCCGGCCGACCGGAAGCTGTACGCGCTGCGCGACGTCACCGGAACCGTGGAGTCCATCCCGCTGATCGCCAGCTCCATCATGTCCAAGAAGCTCGCGGAGGGCACGGGCGCGCTCGTGCTCGACGTCAAGGTCGGCTCCGGGGCGTTCATGAAGGACACCGCCTCGGCCCGGGAACTGGCCCGGACCATGGTCGACATCGGGACCGACAACGGCGTCCGCACGGTCGCGCTGCTCACGGCGATGGACACCCCGCTGGGGAAGCAGATCGGCAACGCCCTGGAGGTCGCCGAGGCGCTGGAGGTCCTCTCCGGCGGCGGCCCCGAGGACATCGTGGAGCTCACCGTGCGACTGGCGCGCGAGATGCTCGCGGCCGCCGACCTGCCCGATGCCAAGGACCCGGGCGAGGCCCTGCGCGACGGCTCGGCCATGGACGCCTGGCGCCGCATGGTCCGCGCCCAGGGCGGCGACCCCGACGCCCCGCTGCCCGTCGCCGCCGAACAGCGCGAGATCCTGGCCCCGACGTCGGGCACCCTCACCCGCCTGGACGCCTACGCGGTCGGCATGGCCGCCTGGCGCCTGGGCGCCGGACGCGCCCGCAAGGAGGACCGCGTCTCCGCGGGCGCGGGCGTCACCCTCCACGCCAAACCGGGCGAGCAGGTGCGGGTCGGACAGCCGCTGTTCACCCTGCACACCGACGACCCGGACCGCTTCGAGCGCGCCGCCGAGACCCTCGCCGACGCCTTCGACATCAACGGGGACGGCGAGCGGCTCCCGCTGGTCATCGACCGCATCTGCTGATTCCGGACGGGCGTCCCGAGTTCCGGGGCGGTCCCGCCGACACCTCGCCACATCCCGGGGGACGGCTTTTCGGTCGTCCCCCACTCAGGGTTTCAGCAGCGCTTCCCCAACGCGCTCATCGGTGTTCACCGGCCGGTGCCAGACTGCCGAGCATGAGCGCACCATCGTTGGGCGGGGTTCCGCGCGAGATCACGGAACAGGACCTGCGCGAGCGCTGCGACGAGATCCTGGACGCGCTGGAGCGCGGCCGACCGGTCACCGTCACACGCGGGGGACGCCGCATCGGTGACCTGCTGCTGACCGGACGCCGACCCGCCACCACCGCCAAGCCGTTCACGGAGGAGGACGACGGCTGACCCGCGCCCTGCCTCCGGACCACCGTCAGGTCTGCGGGAACAGCCGGCCCACGGCCTCCTTCAGTGCCTCGATGTGGGCATCGGCCTCGGCGCGGGTTTCGGCGACCTCTCCGTCGACCGGGAGGATGACCTCCAGGTAGGCCTTGAGCTTGGGTTCGGTGCCCGACGGACGCAGCGTGATGCGGGCGCGGGCCGGGCCGCCGAGGCGGTAGCGCAGAGCGTCGGTTGCGGGCAGGTCGCCACGGCCCTCGGCGAAGTCCTCGATGGCCTCGACCTCCAGGGAACCGAAGGCGCGCGGTGGCTCGGCGCGCAGGCGGCGCATGGTGTCGGCCAGCAGGGCAAGGTCGCTCACCCGCACCGCCACCTGTGCGGTGCGGTGCAGGCCGTAGCGGCGCGCCTGGTCGTCGAGAAGGTCCAGAAGAGTGCGCCCGCCGTCGCGCTTGGCCTCGGCCGCCATCGCGGCCACGGCCAGGGCCGCGCTGATGCCGTCCTTGTCGGCGACCGGCCGGGAGGTGTCACCGCCGAGGCAGTAGCCCAGCGCCTCCTCGTAGCTGAAGACGTTGCGCTCCCCCGGGCCGCCCGCGCGGGCGAGCCACTTGAAGCCGGTCAGTGTCTCCACACAGCGGACGCCGTAGTCGGCGGCGATCTTGGGCAGCAGTCCGGCCGAGACGATCGTGGTGGCCACCACCCGGTCGCCGCCCGCGGTGTGCCGCAGGATGTACTCGGCCAGCAGGCCGCCGATCTCGTCGCCGGTGAGCAGCCCGTGACCGGGCACGGCCACGGCGACGCGGTCGGCGTCGGGGTCGTTGGCCACCACCAGGTCGCTGCCGTTGGCGCGGCCGACGGCCAGGGCGAGATCCATGGCGCCCGGTTCCTCCGGGTTGGGGAACGCCACGGTCGGGAAGTCCGGATCGGGCTCCGCCTGCTCCGGCACGAGGCGCGGCGCGGGGAACCCGACCCGCTCGAACGCCGCCCGCAGGGTCGAGGCCCCGACCCCGTGCAGGGGCGTGTAGGTGACGGAAACGGCGCGGTCGGAGCCCAGCGGCACGGCGGTGATGGCACCCAGATACCGCTCGACGATCTCCTCGTCGACGACGGTCCAGCCGCTTCCGACCTTGAGCTCGCTCACCGGGCCCACGGCATCGATCGCCGCGGAGATCTCGGCGTCGACCGGAGCGACGATCTGGCTTCCGGCACCCGGGCCCTCGCCGCCCATGTAGACCTTGTATCCGTTGTCCTGCGGCGGGTTGTGGCTGGCGGTCACCATGATGCCCGCGTCCGCCCCCAGGGCGCGCACCGCGTAGGCCAGCACCGGTGTGGGCAGCGGCCGGGGCAGCAGCAGGGCGGTGCATCCCGCGCCGGTGAGCACGGCGGCTGTGTCCTCCGCGAAGTCCGCGGAGCGGTGGCGCGCGTCGTAGCCGATGACCACGCACCGGCCCGAGCCCAGCCACCGCGCCACTCCGGCGGCGGCGCGCATGACCGTGACCCGGTTCATCCGGTTCGGCCCGGCGCCCAGCGCGCCGCGCAGCCCGGCCGTCCCGAATTCGAGCCGGGCGCCGAACCGCTCGGCCAGGGCCGCGTCGTCACCGGCGTCGAGGATGGCCTTCAGCTCGTCGCGGGTCCGCGGATCGGGGTCCTGCTCCAGCCAGGCCTCGGCCTGTCCGCGGAGGGATGCGGCTGTGTCTCCCACTCCCGTACCGCCCATACCGCTCATGATGTGCGCGTCCTTCCAAGTGAGCCGCCCTTTCCCCGTTGATCTCGGGGATACTGGGGTAAAAATCGGCTCTGAGACCCCAATATCTCCGAGATCAACGGGGGATCGGGTGGGTGGGGGTTAGAGCTTGTCCACGACGGCCGTGAGCAGCTCGCCGACGTCACCGGCCGCGTCGCGCCCGGCCGCCAGCACCTCCTGGTGGTCGAGGTTGGCACCTTCCAGGCCCGCGGCGATGTTGGTGACCAGCGAGACCGCCATGACCTCGGCGCCCTGCTCGCGCGCGGCGATCGCCTCCAGCGCGGTGGACATGCCCACCAGGTCGGCGCCCAGAGAGCGGAGCATCCGGATCTCGGCGGGGGTCTCGAAGTGCGGGCCGGGCATGGCCGCGTAGACGCCCTCGGGCAGCGACGGCTCGGCCTCCTTGGCGAGCTCGCGGAGCCGCCGGCTGTAGGTCTGGCTGAGGTCGACGAAGTTCGCGCCGGTCAGCGGGCTGCGCGTGGTGAGGTTGAGGTGGTCGGCGATGAGCACCGGGGTTCCGACGCCGAACTCGGGGTTGAGCGAGCCGGCGGCGTTGGTCAGGATCACCGTGGACGCCCCGGCCGCGGTGGCGGTGCGCACTCCGTGCGCCACCGCGTCGGTGCCGTGGCCCTCGTACAGGTGCGTGCGGCCGAGGAAGACCAGCAGTCTCTTGTCGCCTCGGGTGACGCTGCGGATGCTGCCGCTGTGGCCCTCGACGGCGGGCGGCAGGAAACCGGCCAGGTCGCTGGCGGGAAACTCCACGTCCGCCGCGCCGAGCATGTCGGCGGCCGGCGCCCAGCCCGATCCCATGACGAGCGCGGCGTCGTAGGAGTCCACCCCCGTACGGGAGCGCAGTTCCTCTGCCGCCTTCTGGGCCAACTGCTTGGGGTCGGTACTCACTGCTGGTTCTCCTCACGGTCACAGTGCTGGGCGGAAGGGCCCGCGGGGCGATCTTGTCCCGTCCGCGCCTGTCGGGGCAATGCCGAACCGCCCACTGGGGCGGAACCTTTGGTCAACTCGGAGCTGCGGTTGCGTCAGGCGATGGGGCGGCGCAGCACCAGCTGGGGTCCCACGTCGCCGCCCAGGTAGCGCCGCCCGGTCCGCTCGAAGCCTCCGGAGAGGTAGGAGCGGAGGGCGACGGAGTTGTGCTCGTTCACGGTCAACAGGATCTCGACCGCCTTGGGCGCGATGGCCCGCGCGAGCGGGTCGAGGGCGGCACAGGCGGCGCGGCCGACGCCCCGCCCCTGCCACTCGGGGGCGATGTAGAACGCCCGCAGCAGCACGGCCCGCTGCGGCGCGTCGGTGATCTCGGGGAGGATGCCGAGGCGGTCGAGGATGCCGAACCCCACCACCTCGTGGGCGCGCAGGACGGCGAACGGGGTGCGGTTGGGATCGGCGTCGGCCCGCGGCAGCGTCTCCACGGCATCGCCCGCGAGGCGGCGCTGTCCCGGTGCGAGCCGGATCTTGAGCACCGTCGCGCGCGCCCGCGCGACCTCCGGCGTCTCCTCGTCGAGGCGGAGCACCGCCACGTCGGCGTCGTTCACCATGGGTGCCGGTTCGGCCATCCGTAGATCCACCTCCGCTCCCCCGCGTCGTCGTCGGTTGCCCTTTTCTCTGCTCTCCCCTGGTTGCCGTCGAGATCCCGGTTCAGACCCCGATGGGGTGCCAGACCGTCTTGATCTCCAGGAACGGCTTCATCCGCCCGATGCCGGGGTCCGCCAGCCAGTCGGTCCCGTCCGTGGGTCGCAGCACCCGCTTCAGCGTGCTCGCGGCGCTCTCCTCCAGCTCGGTCGCCAGGTCGCCGGCGCCGGTCAGGTCCAGCCCGTTGACGTCGGCGTGCGCGGCCAGGTGCGGCGCGAGCTCGGCGGTGCGGCCGGTGAGGATGTTGACCACACCGCCCGGCAGGTCGGAGGTGGCCAGCGCCTCGGCCAGGGAGACGGCGGGCAGCGGGGCCCGCTCGCTGGCCACGACCACGGCGGTGTTCCCGGTGGCGATGACCGGTGCGATCACCGACACCAGCCCCAGCAGCGGGGCCTGCGGCGGTGCGATCACCGCCACGACGCCGGTGGGCTCAGGCGCCGACTGGTTGAAGTACGGCCCGGACACGGGGTTGGACCCGCCGATGACCTGCTGGAACTTGTCGGCCCACCCGGCGTAGTACACCCACCGGTCGATGGCGGCCGAGACGAGTGTCTCGGCCTTGGGTCGGCTGGCCCTGTTTGCGGCCGCCGCCGCCACGTCGGCGACGAACTGGGCACGGCGGCTCTCCATCATCTCCGCGACGCGGTAGAGGATCTGTCCCCTGTTGTAGGCGGTCCGCCCGGACCAACCGCCGAACGCCTTGCGTGCGGCCACCACGGCGTCGCGGGCGTCCTTGCGGGAGGCCTGGCTCGCGTTGCCGAGGTGATCGCCCTTTGCCGAGGTCACCGGATAGCTCCTGCCCGATTCCGAACGGGGGAACGCCCCGCCGACGTAGAGCTTGTGGGTCTTGCGGACCGCGAGGCGCTGGTGGGTCGCCGTGTTCTTCGCGGTCCCGTTGACCGCGCCCGTCTCCTTGTCAGACAAGGTAACCCTCCAGTCCGTGGCGTCCGCCCTCCCGGCCGTAGCCGGATTCCTTGTAGCCGCCGAAGGGGCTGGTCGGGTCGAACTTGTTGAACGTGTTGGACCACACGACACCGGCCCGCAGCCGCTCGGCGGTCCACAGCATGCGCGACCCCTTCTCCGTCCACACACCGGCGGACAGGCCGTAGGGGGTGTTGTTGGCCTTGGTGATGGCCTCCTCCGGGGTGCGGAAGGTCAGCACCGACAGCACAGGGCCGAAGATCTCCTCGCGCGCGATGCGGTGCGCCTGGGTGACACCGGTGAAGAGGGTGGGCCGGAACCAGTATCCGCGCTCGGGCAGCTCGCAGGACGGGGACCAGGACTCGGCGCCCTCGTCCACCCCCACCTGGGCCAGCTCGGTGATCCGACCGAGCTGGGCCGCGGAGTTGATGGCGCCGATGTCGGTGTTCTTGTCCAGCGGGTCGCCGAGGCGCAGCCGCTCGACGCGCGCCTTGAGCCGCTCCAGCAGCTCCTCGGCGATCGACTCCTGCACCAGCAGCCGGGAGCCCGCGCAGCACACGTGGCCCTGGTTGAAGAAGATGCCCGAGACGATGCCCTCGACCGCCTGGTCCAGGGCCGCGTCGTCGTAGACGATGTTGGCGCCCTTGCCGCCGAGCTCCAGGCCGATCTTCTTGCCGGTCCCGGCGACGGAGCGGGCGATCTCCCGGCCGACGGCGGTGGAACCGGTGAAGGCGACCTTGTCGGCCCCGGGGTGGGAGACCAGCTGGCGGCCCGTCTCCCCCGCGCCGGTCACGATGTTGACGACGCCGGGCGGCAGTTCCGCCTCCTGGCAGATCTCCGCGAAGACCAGGGCGGACAGCGGGGTCGTCTCGGCCGGTTTGAGCACCACCGTGTTGCCGGCCGCCAGGGCGGGCGCGATCTTCCAGGCCAGCATCAGCAGCGGGAAGTTCCACGGGATGACCTGCGCGGCCACGCCCAGGGGGCGCGGCTCGGGCCCGACCCCGGCGTACTGGAGCTTGTCGGCCCACCCCGCGTGGTAGAAGAAGTGCGCGGCGACCAGGGGCAGGTCGACGTCGCGGGTCTCCTTGATCGGCTTGCCGTTGTCCAGCGTCTCCAGAACCGCCAGCTCGCGGGAGCGCTCCTGCAGGATTCGGGCGATGCGGAACAGGTACTTGCCGCGTTCGGCGCCGGACATCGGGCCCCACACCGTGTCGAAGGCGCGCCGGGCCGCCGCCATGGCGCGGTCGATGTCGGCCTCGCCGCACACGGCGACCTCGGCTAGGGCCTCCTCGTCGGCCGGGTTGACCGTGGTGAGGTACTCGCCGGTCTTGGCCGGGGTGAAGTCGCCGTCGATGAACGGCTCGTAGGTCGGCCGTACGGAGACGACCGCGCGCGACTCGGGCGCCGGCGCGTAATCGAAGATCTGCTCTGCCACTGCTCGGCCTCTCAGTCCAGCGTGTAGTAGTCGGGGCCGGGGTAGCTGCCGGTCGCCAGCTTGGTCCGCTGCATCAGCAGGTCGTTGAGCACGCTGGAGGCCCCGAGGCGGAAGTACTCCGGGTCCAGCCAGGCGGGGTCGGCGACCTCGTTGACCAGGACGAGGTTCTTGATGGCGTCCTTGGTGGTGCGGATGCCTCCGGCCGGCTTGACGCCGACGCGCCGCCCTGTGGCGGCGTAGTGGTCGCGGACCGCCTCGAGCATGATCAGCGTGACCGGCAGCGTGGCGGCGGGCGCGATCTTGCCGGTGGAGGTCTTGATGAAGTCGGCTCCGGCGTGGATGGCCAGCCAGGAGGCGCGGCGCACGTTGTCGTAGGTCGCCAGTTCGCCGGTCTCCAGGATGACCTTGAGGTGGGCCGCCCCGCAGGCCTCCCGGACGGCGACGATCTCGTCGTAGACCTTGCGGTAGTCCCCGGCCAGGAACGCGCCGCGGTCGATCACCATGTCGATCTCGGCGGCGCCGTCGGCGACGGCCCGGCGGGTGTCGGCGAGCTTGGCCTCCAGCGGGGCCCGGCCGGAGGGGAAGGCCGTGGCGACGGAGGCGACGCCCACGCCCGTTCCGGCGAGCGCGTCGACGGCGACCGCGACCAGGTCGGGGTAGACGCAGACGGCCGCGACGTGCGGCGCGCTCGGGTCGGCGGGGTCGGGGTGCGCCGCCTTCGCGCTCAGTGCCCGCACCTTGCCGCGGGTGTCGGCGCCCTCCAGTGTGGTCAGGTCGACCATGCGGATCGCCAGGTCGATCGCGGTGGCCTTGGCGGTGGTCTTGATGGAACGCGTGGCGAGGTCCGCGGCGCGGGCCTGCACGCCCACGGCGTCCACGCCGGGGAGTCCGTGCAGGTACGCGCGGAGCGACGCGTTGGACGCCGCCACCTCGGGCGCGAAGGCGAAGGCGAATACGGTATCGGGCACAGGGCACCTTCGTGGGTCGGTCGGGGTCGCCAGGGGGCCACCTTAACGCGCACCGTGGCGCCCGCCGCCGCGCGCGGGTGCGTGGGGTGCGTGCGCGGGGTGGATCGGGCTCCGCCCCGCGGGGAAGGATCGGCGTCCGCTGGCTCACCCTGTGTCGGTTTTCGACGGTGATCCAGGTCATGTGATGTCGATCGGCCGTCATCGTACCCATCTGACGCACGAATCACCGACATCCGGAACATCGGGCGACGTATCCCCAAGACTTCGTAGACGGCCACGAATCAGGCGCACTGTTCCTGGATGTCCCTACAAGAAACCCGGTGCGGCAGCGGGGCCGCCCACGGCGGCTAGCCTGGAAGGCCGGGGCACCCCGACCGCGGGGCGACAGCGTGTGGCAGAGCGAGGGGACCAATGGCCGAGTTCCGGATCACGTCCGACGACGACGGGTTCGACCTGCGCAAACTCGCCGCCGCGCTGGCCGAGTCCCAGGGCTGGCCGCGTGACCGGGTGAGCATCTGGGAGAACCGCGGGGGCGGGGGTGTGGTCGTCACCGTGGACGACGCGCTGCTCACCCACCACGAGCCCGACCCGCTCACCCTGCCCATGCACACCCTGAGCGACGTGCACAAGGCGTGCGAGCTGCTGCGCCGCCGCGACCCGTCGCTGCGCGGAGTCGACTTCCTCGCCCTGCGCGACGAAGCCGCCCGCTTCTTCTCCGCCGGCTGGTCGATCGCCGACCTGCTGCACGCGCTCAGCCACCGGCACGACGGCGCGCCCTGGCCGCGCGGCGAGGGCTACCAGGGCATCGAGTGGCTGGAGCACCGGCTGCGCAGCTGGAAGACGCCGAGCGGGGACATCCGCCCGTCGGTGTCCCAGGAGACGGCGCAGCTGCGGATCGTCGGCCGCGCCGGGCTCCCGGACGACATCGGAATGCCCGACGAGGCGCCCGTGGCCCCCCGCCGCTCCGCCACCCCGGAGTCGGCGCGGGCGGCGGCCGACGACGCACGGCGCCTGATGCGTGCGGGAACGCGCACGACCAGCGACGGTCTCGGTCACCGCGAGCGGACGGCCGCGCAGATCACCCGCCCGGGCGGTCGGCGCAACCCGGGCCCGGGCGACCCGCGCTAGAAGATCTCCGTCAGCTTGCCGATGGGGCTGACCGTGTGGAAGCGGTCGTGGTTCTCGGGCAGGTCGTCCTGCTCCAGCACCCAGGTCATCGGGTTGGGCACGAGGACCGCGCCCATCCCCGCCTTCAGGGCCGGCCAGATGTCGGACTTCGGGGAGTTGCCGATCATCCAGGTCGCGGCGGGCTCCAGCCCTTCGGTCGCGGCGAAGGAGTGGTAGGCCCGCGGGTCCTTCTCGGGCACGATCCCGATCCCGGCGAACAGGTACGCCAGACCCGACGCCTCGATCTTCCGGCGCTGCACGTCCTCATACCCCTTGGTCAACAGGAAGAGCCGGTGCCGCGCGCCAAGGGCGTGCAGGGTCTCTTCGACGCCGACGATGAGCTCCAGCTCGCGCTCGGTGATGATCTCGCGGAACGACCGCAGGAGCGCGCGGTCGGCGTCGTTCACCGGGGTGTCGGGCCGGAGCCGCTCCAGGCACTCGGTGAGGCTGCGCTCGAACACGGCGGCCCCGTAGCCGTGGACGGCGGCGTTGGCGCGTTCGATGTCATCCAGGATCGCCCGGACCTCGGCTGGGGAGAGCGTGGGGTGGTCCAGGTAGTCGACGAACGCGGCGGTCGCGCGCTCGAAGAAGAGCGTCTCCTCCCACAGCGTGTCATCCGCGTCGAAGATCAGGTCGTACCGGCCCATGCGCCGTCCCCTCTGTCTGCATCGCCCTCGTCACGCAACGGCAACGCCGCCTCCGCGGGCGGGGCGGCGCCGAATGGCACGACGCTACCGGTATCGGCGCGGAGAATTCGGACGAAGCCGACCACGACATCGGAGAGTGGCTTACGTTACATTCGGGCGTCCACGGCATAGCGTTGAACGGTGGCTTTCCCAGCCGGGCACACGCGCCGTATCGGGACTCGTCACCAGGAGGTGTCCATGACGGAACCGCCGCTCTCCCGGTTGCTGCCGGTCGATGCCATCATGACCACGGTCCACGTGTCCGACTGGCGCTCCGCCATACGCATATCGGGAGAGCTGCTGGTGGCCACGGGGGTCAGCACGGACGACTACGTTGACCAGATGCTGAAGGCCGTCGACGAGTACGGCCCCTACATCGTCATCACCCCGGGGCTCGCGCTGGCCCACGCCCGCCCCTCCCCCGCCGTCCTGCGCACCGGGCTGTCCTGGGCCGGGCTCGCCGTGCCAGTGGCGTTCGGCCACGCCCAGAACGACCCCGTCCACCTGGTCATCGGGCTCGCGGCCGTCGACCACGACGCGCACTCCTCGGCCCTGTCCCGCCTGGCCCGGATGCTCGCCGACCGCGACCGGCAGGACAAGCTGCGCAGCGCCGCCACACCCGAGCAGGTGCACGCCCTCATCAGCGAGTACGAGGAGTCGGAGAGCAGATGAAGATCCTCGCCGTGTGCGGCATGGGGATCGGCACCAGCGTGATCCTCACGACCAACATCTCCAAGGCAGCGCACGACCTGGGCCTGGACGCCGAGATCGAGGTCGCCGACATCTGGACGGCGGACGGTGCGGCGGCCGATGCCGACGTGGTCATGACCTCCGGCGAACTCGCCGCCGAACTCGGCGACGTCGGCGTCCCCGTCGCCGTGATCGACGACTTCCTCGACGCCGACGAGGTCCGCGCCCGGCTCGCGGCCGCGATCGGGCACTGAGCCCGGCGCGGCCAGGCGCCGCGCCCTCACCGATACACGCGCCGGCGCAGCAGCGTCTCGGCCGGCCCCTTCCGGCGTGAGCGCTCCAGGGAGACCGCGATCCCGACCGTGAGCAGCCAGGTGCCGATGGCGAACACCGCGATCCCAGCGCTGTCCAGGCGCCCGCCGAGTCCGAACCCCCACGCCGACAGCACCGGGGCGAAGACCAGGGACTGCGCCAGGTAGCAGGTCAGCGAGCGCTTGCCCACGGCGGCCAGCGCGGCGGTGACGAGACCGCGGCGGTTTTTCAGGCGGTACCCGAGGATCCCGAACAGCGCCGCGAACGCCAGCCCGCCGCCGATGCCGGTCACCCGGTGCAGGGCCAGCATCCACATCTCCACCGACGGCGACACCTCCGCGGCCCCGGCGGCGGCCAGGGCCGCGGGGAGTCCGCCCAGCAGCGAGACGGCGAGGCCGACACCGACGATTTTGCGCAGGGTCGGCAGGTGGCGGGCGGGGTCCTCCAGCAGCCGGTGCCGGGCCGCGACCGCACCGAGGAGGATCGCGGGCAGGACCGAGCTCAGCATCCCCTCCAGTACCCCGGCCGGCCACTCCGCCAGCCGCAGCAACGGCGCGGCCAGCGGATCGGGGGTGGCCGCCGAGGCGAGGGCGCCCCCCGCGTCGAGCTCCCCGCTCGTGGCGTCGACGGTCTCCACCAGGCCGAAAAGCACCGCGACGAGGGAGAGCAACAGCGCGCTCACCGCCAGGAACACCGCCGACCAGATGTAGAGGCTGCGGTCGTCGCGGAACAGGAACAGGGCGCCGATGATCAGCCCGGCCGCGCCGTAGGTCCCGAGGATGTCGCCGCTGAACAGCAGTACGCCGTGGACGGCCCCGAAGAGCAGCAGCCATACGTGGCGGCGGCGCAGGAGCAGTTTCGCGCGGGCGCGGTCGGCGCCGTGGTCTTCCTGTCGGCGGAGGATCTGCACCATCCCGTAGCCGAAGAGGAAGGCGAACAGCGGGTAGGAGCGGCCGTCGACGGCGATCGTCAGGGCGAAGTTCACCGCCCGGTCGACGGCCGTGCCGTCGACCGGGTGCCCCATGGGGGCGTGGCCGTGGCCGAACATGTAGGCGCTGGTGTTGGCCAGCGCGATGAGCAGCAGCATGAAGCCGCGCGCCAGGTCGGGGGCGAGCACGCGGGCGCCCGAGCGGACCGGGCCCTGATTCGAGGCGTCGAGGAGGGTCATGGTGGAAGGATTTACCGCCTATTACTTATGCTTTGCTTAAGCGGAACGCAGGGGGGAGCCAATCCATCATTCGTTTACCAGGCCGAATCCCATTCTGCTGCGTCGGCCTCGCCATGGAATATCAGCGCCAACGCGCCGAAGAATACCGACCTCCCAGAGGGTACGCACCTCGGGGCGGCCGCGCCATCCCTCGGAAGTCGCGGCTCCGCGCGCTCGACCGCCGACTTTCGAACACTCGAATAAACCAGAGTTTAGGTCGATCGGCGGGGGTGTTCAGGGGATGTTTCCCGAGGTCATCCGCTGCTACTCTCCCGATGTCGCCTGAAGTACCGGGGGAGTTTGATAATGCGGGTGCTCGTAGTCGAACCGCAGACGATCGTGCGAGCCAGCATCAGCGCGCTTCTGTCCGAGCTTCCAGGAATCGACGTGGCCGACGCGACCGGTTCCGGGAGGGACGTCGTCTCCCTCGCTCGACATTCGCGCGCCGATATCGCGCTGATGAACGCCGATATGGAGGATATCGACGGATATGCGCTCACCCGTACGCTGCGCGAGGACAGCAGTAGGCGGATCGACATCATCCTGCGGCTGTCGACAACACGCGCCCAGGACGTCCAGCACGCCCTCGACGCCGGTGCCGCCGGAATTCTGACCCGCGACAGCTCCCCCGATGTCATGGCCGACGCCATCGACTGCGTCGCGAAGGGCCGCATCTTCCTGGAACCCGCCACCATCCGCCACCTGGTGACGGCGGCCATGTCGGTTCCTCCCCACGCCCGGACGGGCGAGCACCCGTGCCTGTCCGAGTTGACCGACCGCGAACTGCAGATCCTGCGCCTGGTCGCCCGCGCCCTGAACAACCGGCAGATCGCCGCCCACCTGATGATCAGCGAGGGGACGGTCAAGGCCCATCTGAGCCGGGTCCTCGGAAAACTGCGCCTCACCTCGCGCACCCAGGCCGTCGTCTTCGCCTACGACTGCGGCCTGGTCACACCCCACCCGCACAGTCGGAAGTCCGCCTGACACGGGGCGCAATTCCCCCTGATCCACATTTCCGTGACGTGCAATTCACGCCGCGCGGCAATCGCACTCGGCTCCGCCCGCCACCGAAAAAGAAGAGGCCAGGGGGCGTTGGCCAAATGTGGCCAGGACCTGAATCGATCTTGCGGGAGCCATAGCGCGCACTGGTAGGTTCATCGTCGAATTCACCGCACGTGAATTCGACGTCGAAAGCGCGGGTCCGACCTGTGACCGTCCGGGCCGCCGATGCGGCCGGGACAGCGAATCCCCGGGGGAGGACCGTCCCCTCCCCCGGGGTCCGTCGGACATCCGCCGCCTTACAGGTGCAGAACGGGCTCGGCCGTGCTGTCGTCCGACCCCTCGTCCACCTGCTCCTGCTGCTTGGGCCCCATGAACCACGCCAGCAGGGCCGCGGCGGCCATGACGGCGGCGGCGATACCGAACGACAGGTGCATGCCGTCCAGGAACGCCAGGTGGCTGGCGGAGGTCACGGCGTCGGCGACCGCGGCGGACGCCCCGTCCGGGATGACCGCACCGCCCTGGGAGACGGCGCTCTGCATCCCGGCGACCTCGTCCGGTCCCGGTTTCGGCAGCCCTGCGGCCGCGAAGTGTCCGGGCAGCGTCCGGGAGACCGTCATCGCCAGCGCCGCCCCCAGGACGGCGGTGCCCAGTGAGCCGCCGAGCTGCATCGCGGCCTGCTGCATGCCGGAGGCCACACCCGCCAGGGAGACCGGCGCGCTCGTCATGATCGCGGCCGTCGCCCCGGTCATGACGAAGCTCAGCCCGACGCCGAGCAGGATGAAGGCGATCGACGTGTACACCCAGCCGATCTCCGGGGTGAGCCGGGCCAGCATCGCCATGCCCACCGTCGAGGCGACCAGGCCGCCGATGGTCGGCAGCCGCGCGCCCACGCGGTCCACCAGCCGCCCGGCCGGTGTCCCCCAGATCGCCATCATCGCGGTCAGCGGGAGCAGCTGCAGCCCCGTCTGCATCGGGCTCAGCCCGCTCACACCCTGCAGATAGAAGGTGATGAAGAACAGCGAGCCCATCAGCGCGAGGGCCATGAGGATCATCAGCACGGTGCCGATGGAGATCGGCAGCGAGCGGAAGATGTTCATCGGAAGCAGCGGCTCTTCGGCGCGCAGCTCCCACAGCACGAAGGCGACGCCGAAGACCAGCGCGAGGCCGAGGGCCGTCAGCGTCAGCGGGTGGCCCCAGCCTTCGGCCGGCGCCTCGACCAGAGCCCAGACCAGGGCGAAGATCGCGATGCTGAGCAGCACGATGCCCGCCAGGTCGAACTGGGAGCCGGCGTCGGTGGGCCGGTTCGGGCCGACCAGCCACGCGGTCAGGCCGATGGCGGCGAGCGCGATGGGCACGTTGATCAGGAAGACCGAGTGCCAGCCGAAGGCCGAGACGAGCACGCCGCCCAGGATCGGACCGGCGGCCGTGGCGCCGCCGAGGAGGCTGGCGAACACCCCGAACGCCCGGCCGAGCATGTGCGACGGGAAGCCGGAGCGCATCAGCCCCATGGCGGCCGGACCGATCGTCGCGCCGAAGACACCCTGCAGGATGCGGAACGCGATGAGCACCGCGACGCCCGAGGACATCGCGATCGCGACCGAGGTGAGGGCGAAGCCGACGACGCCGATCAGATACATCCTGCGGTGGCCGAACCGGTCGCCCAGCTTTCCGGCGGTGATCAGGAAGACCGCCAGGCCGAGGAGGTAGCCGTGGGTGACCCACTGCAGCTCGGCGAGCGAGGCCCCCAGGTCATGGGCGATGGCCGGGTTGGCGACGGCGACGATCGTGCCGTCGAGGGCCACCATCATCACACCGAACGCTGAGGCCAGCAGCGTCCCCCATGGCCCGCGCAAGCCCCGCGCGGGTGGCGACGGCGGCGCGTCCGCGGCGATCGTGGTCATGTCGTTCTGTCCCCCTGTCTCGGCACCTTCCACGTGCCCTCGTCCCCCGGTCAGTACCGGCTCAGATTATGTCAGTGACTGACAAGTGGCAATCGCTGACGTATTTTGACAATCGCCGGGTATCCTCTCTCACGCAGGACGAACAGCACGGACCGCGAGGAGAGGTGGTCACGATCACAACGGTCGACGACACTCCCGGCCTCGGACTGCGCGAGCGCAAGAAGGCGCGCACCCGCGAGGCACTGGTCGAGGCGGCGCTGCGGCTCTACAACGAGCAGGGCTTCGCCGCGACCACCACCGAGGAGATCGCGGCCGCAGCCGACGTGTCCCAGCGCACGCTGTTCCGCTACTTCCCCAGCAAGGAGGAGGTCCTCCTCTCCCTCCAAAGCGACATCGAGGAGACCTTCCAGGCCAAGCTGGCCGCCCGCCCCGAATCGGAACCCCCGTACGACGCCCTGGTCAACGCGCTCACCGACGCATGGCGCGAACTCGACGAACGCGCCGTGGTCGCCCAGCAGACCCTCGTCAGGCTCTGCGGTGAATCACCCCAGCTGCTCGCCGCCTACCTGCGACGCTCCAGCGAGCACCAGGAGCGCGTCGTCGCCCTGCTCGCCCGGCGCTCCGGCCTCGACCCCGACACCGATCTGCGCCCGCGCCTGGTGATGGCGGCCTTCAGCGCCGCCATGCACACCGGCATCATGCGCTGGTGCCACGGCGAGGAGACGCCGAGCGCCGACGACCTCTACGACGGGATCCGGGAATGCCTGACGGGCATCGTGCCCGCCCTCACCGAGAACTGGCACACAGCACCCGCGCAGGACACGGCACCGGAACCACGGCCGAGGTCGGAGCGGGAACACAGCGGCTGAACCGCGTGCTCCTGCCCCCGACATGGACACAGATCCTGTCATCCCACACCCGAGCGGCGCCACTGATTTTTCGCCCCGTGACGCCCCGCAGGCGCGCGGCGTAGCGTCGGTTTATGGACACTGACGACTACGCATGCATCCTCATCGAACGCGACGGCGGCTACGCCACCATCACGATGAACCGGCCCCAGCGCCGCAACGCGCTCTCCTCCGCCCACATGCGGGAACTGATCGCCGCGTTCGAGGAGATCGGCGCGACCGACGCCCTTGGGATCACGCTGGCCGCCAACGGCCCCGTCTTCAGCGCCGGACACGACTTCGCCGAAGTCGCCGACGCCGACCACGCCCAGGCGCGGGACCTGCTGCAGACCTGCGCCCGCCTCATGCGGACCATCCAGTCCGTCCCCCAGGTCGTCATCGCGCGCGTGCACGGGCTGGCCACGGCCGCCGGATGCCAGCTGGTGGCCACCTGCGACCTCGCCGTCGCCGCGCAGAGCGCCGGATTCGCCGCGCCCGGCGGTAAGGGCGGCTGGTTCTGCCACACACCGATGGTGGCGATCTCCCGCAACATCGGCCGCAAGCGCGCCATGGAGATGGCGCTGACCGGCGACATCGTGGACGCCGCGACAGCCGCCGAATGGGGGCTGGTCAACCAGGCGGTGCCCGACGACAAGCTGTACCAGGCCACCCAGGATCTGCTGGAGCGCGCCACCCGCGGCGGGCCGCGCAGCAAGGCGCTGGGCAAGCAGGCGATGTACGCCCAGCTCGACCGCCCCGAGGCCGACGCCTACAGCTACGCCACCGAGGTGATGGCCGCGAGCAGCCAGACGCCCGAGGCGCGCGAGGGCATAGCGGCGTTCCTGGAGAAGCGCCCGCCCGAGTGGCCGACCTGAGGTCGCGGCGACGCCAGCGCGGCCGACCCCGAGGAGACCGGCCGAAGGCCGGTCTCAGCCCCGCGCCGGGCCGTCGGCGCGCGGCAGCAGCAGGGGGCCGAGGTCGGCGAGCCACGCCAGGCCCCGTTCCAGCGGCCCGCGGCCGACGAGCAGCCGCCACAGCGTCGCGATGACCAGCGAGGCGATGACGAACAGCTCCAGCCGGAACGGCGCGACGTCCAGGAAGGACATTCCGAACAGCGCCATCACCACGATGTGCCCGGCGTACAGGGTGAGCGCCATGGCCCCGGCCGCGGCCAGCGGGTAGAGCACCGCCCCGGCCACGTCGGCGAGCGCCATGCAGCCGACGAGGACCAGCAGCCCGACACCGAGCGCCCCGGCGATCTCGAAGCTGGTCCCGCTGTGCGGGGAGGCCACCAGCAGCCACCACACGCTGTCTGTGGGCACCTGGCCGTGCAGGTCGTAGATCTGGTCGACCATCCACGCGCTGATTGGACCGAGCAGTGCGGGATCGACACCGCTGAGGTCGGGTCCGGCGTCCGACACCAATCGGGTGAGACCGCCCAGCGGGTACACCAGCAGCCAGGAGCCCCCGTAGCCGAGCACGGCCAGCCCCGCGCCGGTTCCGGCCAGTCCCAGCCGCACGCGGGGCGCGCTGAGGTCGATGCGGCCGACGGCCATGCCGGCGATCACGAAGGCCATGAAGGTGCAGGCCGGGTAGTAGCCGGTGAGCAGGAAGTCGGTGAGCCCGCCGATGGAGGACGCGCGGTCGGACGCGAGGTGCAGCTCGTCGCGCACGACGTACGACACCTGCGGGCCGAGCAGCCCCACAGCGGCCGCGACGGCGGCCAGCGCGGGAGCGCGCAGCTTCAGCAGCGGGAGGGCGAGGAGGAAGAACCCGGCGTAGTACGTCAGGATGACGGCGACGGGGACGCCCAGCAGGTCCAGGGCGCCGCCGAGCAGAGCCAGCACCACCACCCGCACAAGGATGCGCGCGCTCACCCGGTGCAGCGGGGCGCCCGACAAAGGGACGCCGCGCCCCGTCATCAGGGCCAGCGACACCCCCGCGAGGAACGCGAAGAGCGCGGCGGAGCGTCCTCGGGTCAGGCCGTGGACCGCCTCTGCGGCTTCGACATCCAGCAGGCCGATGGAGCCCACGCCGAGGTGGACGGTGAACATACCGAAGATGGCGAGCGCGCGGGCGGCGTCGACCCCGGCGATCCTGCCGGGGAGTGCGACGGCCGCCGATTCCGGCGCGGCACCGGATACCTGCTGGGACACGACGCCCAGACTAGGGCGTCTCGGGCATCCCTGTCGTCTCCCCCAATCTCCCTGCCGCCCCGCACCCCCGATCCCCCGTTGATCTCGGCAATATTGGGGTCTCACGGCCGTTTTTTACCCCAATATCTCCGAGATCAACGGAGGTGGGGCGGGCGGAGCGCTGCGTCAGGAGGTGGAGCGGCCCTGCTCCTGGGCGAGCCGGGTGAAGAAGTCCAGTGCCTCGGGGTTGGCGAGCGAGTCGCGGCTGGCCACCTTCTCCGGCCGCTCCCCCATCAGGATGCGCTTGACCGGAACCTCCAGGACCTTCCCGGACAGGGTGCGCGGGACCGCCGCGATCGCGTGCACGGCGTCGGGAACGTGCCGCGGCGAGCAGTCCTCGCGGATACGGCGCGCGATGGCCTTCGTCAGCGCGTCGTCCAGCGCCACGCCCTCCCGCACCACCACGAACAGCTCGATGCGCGACCCGCCGTCGGGCTGCGGGACGTCCACCACCAGCGCGTCGACGATCTCGTCCAGTGCCAGCACCGCCCGGTAGATCTCGCTGGTCCCCATGCGGATGCCGCCGCGGTTGATGGTGGAGTCCGAGCGGCCGTAGATGATGGCGGTGCCGCGCTCGGTGATCTCGATCCAGTCACCGTGCCGCCACGTGCCCGGGTACATCGAGAAGTAGCTGTCGCGCAGCCGCTCGTCGTCGGTGTCGCCCCAGAAGTACAGGGGCATCGACGGTGCGGGCTCGGTCACCACCAGCTCGCCGACCTCGCCGACGACCTCCTTGCCGTCGGGGTCCCACGCCGCGACGGCCATGCCCAGCGCGCGCGCCTGGATCTCGCCCTCGTAGACGGGGAGCGTGGGCGCGCCGCCGACCAGGCAGCTGCAGATGTCGGTGCCGCCGCTGGCGGAGAAAAGCCACAGGTCGTCGCCGAACTCGCGGTAGCACCAGGCGAACCCCTCCGGGCTCAGCGGGGAGCCGGTGGAGCCGATGGCGTGCAACGCGGACAGGTCGCGGCCCTCGGTGGGGTGGATGCCGTCCTTCATACAGGCCGACAGGTATCCGGCGCTGGTGCCGAAGACGGTGATCCCGGCGCGCTCGGCCAGATCCCACAGCGTGCCGAGGTCGGGGTGGCCGGGGCTGCCGTCGTACAGCACGATGGAGGCCCGACTCAGCAACACGCTGACCAGCAGGTTCCACATCATCCATCCGGTGGTGGTGAACCAGAAGACCCGTTCGCCGGCCTGGGTGTCCAGGTGCAGTTCGAGGTTCTTCAGCTGCTCCAGCAGGATGCCGCCGTGCCCCTGCACGATGGCCTTGGGCAGGCCGGTGGTGCCGGAGGAGTAGAGCACCCACAGCGGGTGGTCGAAGGGCACCGGTTCGAAGGCGAGCTCGGCGCCCTCCCCGGACTCTTCGAGCTCCTCCCACGTCAGCGTGCCTTCGACGGGCTGCCCGGTCAGGTAGGACAGCACGACGGTGTGCTCCAGCGTGGGCAGTTGCTCGCGCAGGGCGTCGAGGACGTCGGTGCGGTCGAAGTCCTTGCCGCCGTAGCGGTAGCCGTCGACGGAGAGCAGCACCTTGGGTTCGATCTGCGCGAAGCGGTCGACGACACTGCGCGCGCCGAAGTCGGGCGAGCACGAGGACCACACCGCGCCGATGGAGGCGCAGGCGAAGAACGCCGCGGTGGTTTCGGGGATGTTCGGCATGTATGCGACGACCCGGTCACCAGGCCCGACACCCAGCCGCCGCAGCCCGGCGGCGATCGCGGCGGTGCGCCGCTTCAGCTCGCCCCAGGTCCACTCGCCCAGGACCCGCAGCTCGGAGGCGTGCCGGATGGCAACGGCGTCGTCGTCGCGGTCGCGGAAGATGTGCCGCGCGTAGTTGAGCTTCGCTCCGGGGAACCACTCGGCGCCGGGCATCTCCCGTCGCCCGAGCACCCGTTCACAGGGGGTGTCGGCCTGGATGTCGAAGTACTCCCAGATCGCCGACCAGAACCCGTCGAGGTCGGTCACCGACCAGCGCCACAGCGCGTCGTAGTCCTCGACCCGCACCCCCCGGTTCTCCTCCACCCACCGGGCGAATGCGGTGATCTGCGCGCGCTCACGCCGCTCGGCACTCGGCTCCCAGAGCACCGGTGGCTGGGAATGTGACCGTTGGGACATGGTTCAGCGCCTCCGTCAGCTGTGGGCTCACATGACTCTGGGACACATCTAACAGCAAACGGTCCCGCGCGATATGTGCTGGGGGCACGTTGTTTCACACCGACGCCGAGCCCGGGCCGCACGGAGGAGGCCGAGGAGCGGGGGAGAGCGATCGTCCACCCCACGTCACCCGCCGCGGAGCGCGATCCCATACCTCAGCTCGGTGAAGGTAACGCCGTACCTGGTCTTGGAGCGGGTGGCGCCGTCCACGGCCCAGTCCCTACGGGTGTAAAAGGCGCGGGGACGCTGGTTGTCCTCGGCGGTCCACAGGGTGGCCCAAGCGAATCCCCTGCGGGTGAGATCGCCGAGGGCCGCGTCCATCAGCCGGTCGGCGGTGCCGGTCCCCCAGGCGGAAGGGTGGACGTAGAACATGTGCAGCTCGCCCGTTCCCGCTCCGGCATCGCGGTCCGCGGACGGGCGGGTGAGGGCGAAGCCGGTGATCAGGCCATCGGACTCGCTGACCTGCACCGTGGCCTCGGGTGCCCGGACAGCCTGGACGAACATCTCCTCCTTGAGGCGTTCGGCCCGCAGTCGCTCCGGCGGGAGGAAATGCGACCATCCGGCCAGCCCCGCCGCGTGGAAGACCTCGCTGAGGCTCAGGCAGTCACCGTGTCGGGCCGGACGTATCGACGGCATTCCACCATTCTGGCACCGGTGGCGGCGAGGGCCTGAAGGCGCCGACTGTCGGATGGGCGGGCGCCGTGCCGTGGACGCGGGCGAATTCGGCGGCGTCCCAGGTGCCGTCGACTTCGGGGGCGAGGGACGCGCGGGCGGTCGCGGCGAAGTCGGGCGGGGAAAGCCGGGTGACGCCCGACGGGAGCGCGCCGAGCAGGGGGGCGCCGGCCATTGTGCTCAGTTCCGCCACGTTGCACCGCATGGCGAGGTCCGGGGTAGCGGGCCAGGAGCCGATGACGACGCCGGTGCAGGAGGCGCCGCGTGCGCGGATCGCCTCAGCGGTGAGGGCGGTGTGGTTGAGCGTGCCCAGGTCGGGGCGGGCCACCAGCAGGAGCGGCGCGTCCAGGGCGGTTGCCACGTCGGCGATGGTCGCCTCCTCGGCGTTGAGGCGGACCAGCAGCCCGCCAGCGCCCTCGACGATGACCAGGTCGTGGTCGGCCCGCAGTTCAGCGACCGCGTCGGCGATCGCCTTCAAAGGGACGCCCGACTCCCCGACGCGGCGGGCTGCCGTGGCCGGGGCCAGGGGGTCGGGGTAGCGGGCGAGTTCGCGGGGCGTCGTCCCCTGGGCGAGGCGGGCCACCTCGGCGGCGTCCCCCGGCTCCTCGGAGCCCACGCCCGTCTGGGCCGGTTTGAGCACCGCCACCCGCTCTCCCCACGCCAGCGCGGTGGCGGCGACGGCGGCGGTGACGGCGGTCTTGCCCACCTCGGTTCCGGTCCCGGTGACCACGAGGGTCCTCATCGCACCTCCACCGAGACGCGTGCGGCGGCCAGCATCCCGTCGGTGATCCGCTCGATGTCGGCGTCGGCGCAGACATAGGGCGGCATCGCGTAGATCATGTCGCGGAACGGGCGCAGCCACGCTCCGGCGTTCAGGGCGGCCTCGGTGGCGGCTGCCATGTCGACCGGGCGGTCGAGCTGGATCACGCCGATCGCTCCGAGCACCCGCACGTCGCGGACTCCGGGCAGGTCGCGGGCCGGGGCCAGGCCCGCGCGCAGGCCGGATGCGACGCGCGCGACGTCGCCCCGCCAGTCGCCGCTCCGCAGGAGGTCGATGGAGGCGACGGCGACCGCGCAGGCCAGCGGGTTGCCCATGAACGTGGGGCCGTGCGCGAGGACCGGGACCTCGCCCTCGGCGATGCCCTGGGCCACCTCCGCGGTGCACAGGGCCGCCGCCAGGGTCATGTAGCCGCCGGTGAGCGCCTTGCCCACGCACATCACGTCGGGGGCGACCCCGGCATGGTCGGCCGCGAACATCTCTCCCGTGCGGCCGAAGCCGGTGGCGATCTCGTCGAACACCAGCAGCACGCCGTGCCGTTCGGTGATCTCGCGCAGCGCCCTCAGGTAGGCGGGGCTGTGGAAGCGCATGCCTCCGGCGCCCTGCACCACGGGTTCGACGATCACGGCCGCGAGTTCGTCGGCGTGCTCGGCGACGAGACCGTCGAGGTGGTCGATGTAGGCGGGGTCAGGCGCGGCGTCGTACCCGGCGGGCGGGGCGTCGGCGAACACCTGCCGGGGCAGGACATCACCCCACAGCGCGTGCATGCCGCCCTCGGGGTCGCAGACCGACATCGCCTGGAAGGTGTCGCCGTGGTAGCCGCCGCGCCAGGTGAGCAGGCGCTGCTTGGCCGGGCGGCCCTGCGAGCGCCAGTACTGCAGGCACATCTTCACGGCCACCTCCACCGACACCGATCCGGAGTCGGCCAGGAACACGTGCCGCAACGGGGCGGGCGTGATGTCGACGAGGGCGGCGGCCAGCCGCGCGGCGGGTTCGTGGGTGAGACCGCCGAACATGACGTGCCCGAACCGGTCGAGCTGCGCGCGCACGGCCGCGTCGAGCACCGGGTGGGCGTAGCCGTGGATCATCGACCACCAGGAGGACATGCCGTCCACGACATCGCGCTCGACACCGTCCTCGCCGGTCAGGCGGATCCGGGTGCCCGCCGCACCGTGCACGACGCCGGGGGCGGGGCCCGAGCCGATGGAGGAGTAGGGGTGCCAGAGGTGGGCCCGGTCGACCTCACGCACCCACGCGGGATCGGCCCCTGCGTCAGGAGCCGGTGCCGGTCGTGTCTCCGGTTGACTGGTCACTCGTGGCGTCATGGTCGCCCATCCTGCCAACCCGCCCCCGGCCGGCCGCATGCGGACTCCTCCACAAAATCGGCCCCGATCTTTGTCCCGTTCCACCGATGACAAACGGTCGCGGGCATGTGAGAGTCGTGTCCGCCTCCTAGCACCGTGTGCCTCTGCCCTACCGGCGCGAACACGAAGGAGCGAGCGGAAGCGTCCCATCTGACGGTCCAGCGCCGGACGGTGGTGGCGGTGACGCGCGCGAGGAGGGCAGGCGCGGCAGGCCCCACCGCCGCGACCAAGATCTTCAGTGGCCGCGCAATTGGCCCGGTAGGGCAGAGGTACCGCGCCACCCGTGCGGGCACCCGCCCGTGCGCGGGCAGACCAGCGCGTGTCCGGGCTCCGCAGTACCCTCGACCACGGCTCTACCGTCGGCCCGATGCGCCGAAGGCGCATCGGGCGTCCCGGATCTGACCGGCGGAAACCGCCCTCTCCCGACCAGAAAGGCCACGGCAGCCCCCGGAGAATCGACGTGCACCCTTCCCCACCTCAAGCAGGCGGATTCCTGGCGCGGGACGCCCCACAGCTCAGCGCCCCGGAAGGCCGTACTCCCCCAGTCCCAGCCGGGGCGCAACCCGCCCGGTTCGCTACCAGAAAGCCAGGGAGTTCTGTTCCCTCCTGGTTCTCGACCGGCACGGTGGACGCGCCTGGTTCTCGCAACGCACGCGGTACACCGCACCCGATCACGGGGGCGCTCTCTCGCCCGGCGGACGAAACCCCGAGCTCGCCCTGCTCCGGAGGGGAGCGATTCCTCCCCCGGCCCACGCCGGGGGCATCCGCGAAGGAGACCCGGTGACGACACATCCCCCCGGCCGCGCGTCGGACGCTCAGGGTGCGGCCGCATCCGGCCGCACCGACCCGTTCGGCTGGTTGGACGCCGCCGCGCGCGAACGGGCGGAGGCGGGGTTGACCCGCAGGACACGGCCCCGCGCCCACGACGACGACCTGCTCGACATGGCGGGCAACGACTACCTAGGACTGACCCGGCACCCCGACGTCACCCGGGCGGCGGCGGAGGCCGCCCGGCGCTGGGGGG
The DNA here is from genome assembly GCF_002263495.1 of Nocardiopsis gilva YIM 90087. Taxonomy (NCBI): domain Bacteria; kingdom Bacillati; phylum Actinomycetota; class Actinomycetes; order Streptosporangiales; family Nocardiopsidaceae; genus Nocardiopsis; species Nocardiopsis gilva. The sequence goes on from NZ_CP022753.1 coordinate 4,754,826, forward strand.
CGGGGTCCACGGGGTCGCGGCTGGTCACCGGCGACACCACCCTCCATGGTGAGCTGGAGGCCGAGCTCGCCGCGTTCTACGGGACCGAGGCGGCGCTGGTCTTCTCCTCCGGGTACGCGGCCAACCTCGGCGTGATCACGTCGCTGTCCGGCCCCGGCGCGCACCTGGTCTGCGACCGGTACAACCACGCCTCCCTCATCGACGCCACCCGGCTGGCCAAGGCCGCGGGCGCGCGCGTCTCGCTGTTCGACCACGCCGACGCCGAGGCCGCGCGCGCCGCTCTGGCGGCGCACCCGGCCGAACGGCGCCTGGTGGTCAGCGACACGGTCTTCTCCGTGGACGGCGACCTCACCGACCTGTCCGGACTCGCCCGCGCGTGCGCCGACGCGGGGGCGGCGCTCCTCCTGGACGACGCCCACGGCCTGGGCGTCATCGGCGACGGTGGCCGCGGGGCGCTGAGCGCGGCCGGGATCTCCCCGGCCGACCGCGGCGGCATCGTCGTCACGGCCACGCTGTCCAAGTCGCTCGGTGCCCAGGGCGGTGCCGTCCTCGGTCCGCGCCGGGTCATCCGCCACCTGGTGGAGACGGCCCGCACCTTCATCTTCGACACCGGCCTGGCCCCGGCCGCGGCCGCCGGGCGCTGGCCGCGCTGCGTGTGCTGCGCGCCGAACCGGGGCGGCCCGAGCGGCTCCGCGCGATCGCCCGGCGACTGGCCACGGGCTTCCGCGAGCTGGGACTCGACGCGAGTTCCCCCGACGCCGCGGTCGTCTCGGTCCGCGCACCCGCGCCGGAGGAGGCCGTGGCCTGGGCGCGGCGCTGCCGCGACGCCGGGGTCCGCGTCGGCTGCTTCCGCCCGCCTTCGGTGCCCGACGGCCGTTCCCGCCTCCGCCTCACGGCCCGCGCCGACCTGGACGAGGTCGAGATCAAGCGCGTCCTGGACGTCGTCACGACGACGCGGCCGACCTAACGCCCCAGCGGGAACGGCCCGCCCGACACCCCCGTGCCCGACCGGGCGGCCCGGTCGGCTGTGCTCCGGATCACCCGTGTCTCGGCCGCTCCCGGTCACGCGTGCCCCCGTCCGATCAGGGGATCCGGCCGGTACTCTGCCTCCAGGGTCGCGCCGCCGCCGGACCCGAGCAGGAGGCGGCGCAGAACGAGAGGCAGAACGCGACAGTGCGCATACCGGAACTCCCGCGGCGGACCTGGGTCCTGGGCTCCCTCGCCGTCTCCCTCGTGCTCGCCTGCGTCATCGTCATCGCCGTGCCGGTCACCCGCACCGGCATGCTGGGCCTGTGGTGCGAGGTCACGGGCCGCGGGTGTGCCGAGCAGCCGCCCCCGCCCGACGACGCCCCCGAGGTCCCCGACTGGCGGGTGGAGATGTCCCCGGTGGATGCCGCCACCTGGGGCCACTATGTCGCGCTGGGCGACTCCTACTCCTCGGGTGACGGAGCGGGCGACTACCTTCCTGGCACCGCGAAGTCCGGCGGCTGCTGGCGGTCGGCCAACGCCTACCCGCAGCGGATCCTCAGCGCCTACGACTTCGCCGGTGACCTCGGCTTCGTCGCCTGCAGCTCGCAGAAGGGCCGCGCCATGCTGAAGGAGGTCGGCTCGGCCGACTCCCAGCTCGACCGGATCACCCCGCACACGTCCCTGATCACCCTGGGCGTCGGCGGCAACGACCTGGGGTTCACGCCGGTGCTGCGCACGTGCATGGTGCGGCTGCCGCTGGTGGAGGCCGACGCCTGCACCGGCCAGGAGAAGGACGTCGAGAAGCGGATGGAGAAGTTCAAGGCGACCTTCGACGACCTGCTCGCCGAGATCCGCGACCGGGCGCCGGACGCGCGCGTCGTCGTGCTCGGGTATCCGCGGCTGTTCCCCGCGAAGCCCCAGGGGATGTACTACACACTGACCGTCGGCGACCAGAAGTGGCTCAACGACACGATCAAGCGGTTCAACCTCCAGCTGGAGAACGCCGTGAACCGGGCCGACGCCGAGATCGCCGACGAGAGCCAGGTCGGCAGCGTGGAGTTCGTCGACATCTACACGGTGTTCAAGGGGCACGAGGTGGACGCCGAGGAGCCGTGGCTCAACGGGGTCCTGATCCGCGACCTGAGCGAGGGCATCAAGGTGGATCGGAGCACCTTCCATCCCACCGCGGCGGGGCAGGCGGCGTTCACCGACCGCGTGGCCGAGCGCATCGCCTCCGGACCCGGCCGCGCGCTGTACGTCACGCGCGACACCCTCGACAACGCCGATCCCGACGTGCTGGTCGCCGAGGTCGAGTAGGACGTACCGGCCTCCGCCCCGTCCCAGGTGCGGACGGACGGGACGGAGGCCGGGCCAAACCGCTGTCCCGGGCCGGTTCCGGCCGCGGGGAAGTGCCGGTCAGGGGCCGCGCGCTAGCCCTTCTCCGCGCGCAGTTCGGCCAGGACCTCACCGAACCGGTCCAGCGCCCAGTTCAGGTCGTCCTCGGTGACGACGAGGGACGGCGAGAGCCGGACCGTCGAGCCGTGCGTGTCCTTGACCAGGACGCCCTTCTTGGCGAGCCGCTCGCACAGCTCCCGCCCGCTGGCCAGGGACTCGTCGACGTCGACCCCCGCCCACAGCCCGATGCTGCGCGCGGCCACCGCGCCGTTGCCGACGAACTCCTTGATCCGGGTGCCCAGCACCTCGCCGAGCCGCTGGGCGTTGTCCAGGTAGGGCCCCTCCCGCAGCATCCGCACGACGGTGCGGCCCATCGCCGCGGCCATCGGGTTTCCGCCGAAGGTGCTGCCGTGCTGGCCCGGCTGGATCACGCCGAGGACGTCCTCGTCGGCGACCATGGCCGAGACGGGGAGGATGCCGCCGCCCAGGGCCTTGCCGAAGAGGTAGGCGTCGGGGATGACGCCGGTGTGCTCGCAGGCCGTCACGGTGCCGGTGCGGCCGAGGGCCGACTGCACCTCGTCGGCGATGAACAGCACCCGGTTGTCGTCGCAGATCTCCCTGATGCGGGGGAGGTAGTCCGGGGGCGGCACGATGACCCCGGCCTCGCCCTGCACGGGCTCGACGATGACCGCGGCCGTGGTCGCGTCGATGGCCGACGCGATCGCGTCGGCGTCGCCGTAGGGGACCACGCGGAAGCCGGGGGTGTAGGGACCGAAGCCGCCGTAGGCGTCGGGGTCCTCGGAGAAGGAGATGATGGTGGTGGTGCGGCCGTGGAAGTTGCCGCCCGCGACGATGATCGTGGCCTGCCCGTCGGGGACGCCCTTGACGTCGTAGGCCCACCGGCGGGCCACCTTGACCGCGGTCTCCACCGCCTCGGCGCCGGTGTTCATGGGCAGCACCTTCTCCTTGCCGACGAGGTCGGCGAGGGCGGTGACCCAGGGGCCGAACTGGTCGTGGTAGAAGGCGCGGCTGGTGAGCGTCACCCGGTCGAGCTGGTGGTGTGCGGCCGCCAGCAGGTCGGGGTTGCTGTGGCCGAAGTTGGTCGCGGAGTATCCGGCGAGACAGTCGAGGTAGCGGCGGCCCTCGACGTCGGTGACCCACGCGCCCTCGCCTTCGGCGATGACAACGGGCAGGGGGTTGTAGTTGTGCGCCGAGTGTGCCTCGGCCAGTCCGATGTGGTCGCTACTCGAAATGACGGGACCGGTGTGATCCCCACCGGCCGTGTATTCGCCCAGACTGCGGGTGTCGCTCATCCAGGTTTCCCTTCGATCGCCGTTGATCGGAACAGCAGTGATCGTTATTCGATTTTCAGATACCCGTTCGGTTAACGCACGAAGCACCGCCTCAGGCGGACTCCAGCAGGAGAACAGATGGTGCCCCCGATGCACAAGAGGCGGCACGTGCCGCTCCCCACCAGCCCCATCCGGGACCCTGGGCATCGCGGAATCGTTCCCTCATCACATTCCTCCCCCGTCTCCGCGGCGCCGCACGCCGCGGACGTCGTGTCGTACCGGGGCGTCCCCTACGCCTCCCGGCTTCCCGACGCGTCGACGCGACTACTACCCATACGATGCCGGTACACACGGGGCCGCGTCACAGCATCGTGTCCGAAACTTCCCCACACAGCGCCGAACCGTCCCCCTCGGCCGCCCCTAGACTGGGGGCGCACCGCCCGCGGCGGCGGTCGCCCAGCTCACTTGCTCCCATTTCCTCCCGCACCCATTCAGACGAAACGCGAGACATGGCGAAGTCAGTCGGTACTCACCTCTTCAACGCGTTCCGCGGCGCCCTCATCGGGACCGCGGAGGTGGTCCCCGGCGTCAGTGGCGGCACCGTCGCACTGATCGTGGGCATCTACGAAAACCTCATCACCTCCGCGGGCCACGCGGTGAACGGAATCCGGCTGGCAGCCGGCGACCTGCCGCGCGGCCGTGGCGGCGCGCGCGCCGCCGAGGAGTTCCGCAAGGCCGACTGGGGCGCCATCATCGCCGTGCTGATCGGCATGGTCCTGGCCGCCCTTGTCGCCGCCAAGTTCCTGGCCCCGCTGGTCGAGCACGAGCAGCAGTACGCCTACGCGGTCTTCTTCGGCCTGATCCTGGCCTCGCTGTGGGTGCCCTACAGCGGCTCCGGGCGCACCTGGAGGCCCGGCGACTACCTGGTGGCACTGGCCGTCGCGGCGGTGACGTTCCTGCTCACCGGCCTGCCCCCGGCCCACGTCGAACCCAACTTCTTCATCGTCGTCGGCGCCGCGGCCATCGCCGTCTGCGCGCTGGTCCTGCCCGGCGTCTCCGGCTCGTTCATCCTGCTCACCTTCGGCCTGTACACGGCCACGATGGACGCGCTGAACGCCCGCGACTTCGGCTACATCGGGACGTTCGCGCTGGGCGCGATCATCGGCCTGGCGTTCTTCGTCAAGCTGCTGCAGTGGCTCATGGAGAGCTACCACCACATCACGCTGGTCGTCCTGACCGGACTGATGGCCGGTTCGCTGCGCGCGCTGTGGCCGTGGCAGGACGAGCACCGCACGCTGCAGGCGCCGCAGGGCGATATTCCGGTCACCGTCGCCCTGGCGGTTCTGGGCTTCGCGGTCGTCGTCGCCGTGCTGCTCTTCGAACGGCGTGTCCAGGCCCGGCGGCAGGGTGCCGCGAACGGGGCCGGTCAGACTCGGGGCCGCCACCGCTCGGCCGACCCGGTCGACTCGGCCGAGCGCGGCTGACGGGCACCCCGACAACTCCATCCAACGTCCATCACGGCGCGGGGTGCCGGGAGACGATCACCCGCTGGTGATCAGCCGTCCCGGCTGAGAGCACACCCGTCGAACCTGATCTAGCTCGTACTAGCGAAGGAACGCCAATGAGCGGCTACAACATCCTGTCCATCGCCGGCAGCGACCCCAGCGGGGGCGCCGGCATCCAGGCCGACCTGAAGACCTTCTCCGCGCTCGGCGGCTACGGGATGACGGTCATCACCGCCCTGACCGCCCAGTCCACGAGCGGTGTCACCGGCGTGCACGCCGTCCCCGCGGAGTTCGTCTCGGCGCAGCTCGACACGCTGCTCACCGACGCGCGGGTGGACGCGGTGAAGATCGGGATGCTGTCCGACACGGGCGTCATCGGCGCGGTCGCCGCGGCCATCGACCACTACGCGCTGCGCAACGTGGTGCTCGACCCGGTGATGGTCGCCAAGAGCGGCGACCGGCTGCTGGCGCCCGAGGCGGTGGCGGGGGTCCGCGACGAGCTCCTCCCGCGCGCCGATCTCATCACGCCCAACATCCCCGAGGCCGCCGAACTCCTCGGCGCGGACGAGGCCGGCAGCATCGAGACGATGGGTGCCCAGGCCGAGCGCCTCCTCGTTCTGGGCGCCCGCCGCGTGCTGCTGAAGGGCGGCCACCTCGGCGGCGCGGACAGCGGCCACAGCACCGACCTCCTGGTCGAACCGGACTGGCCGCCGCGGACCTTCACCGCCGAGCGCGTCCGCACGCACAACACCCACGGCACGGGCTGCACCCTGTCCTCCGCCATCGCCGCCCTCCTCCCCCAGCGCGACGACGTCCCCGCGGCCGTGCGGGACGCCAAGGAGTACCTCACCGAGGCCCTGCGCCACGCCGACGAACTCGACGCGGGCCGCGGCAAGGGCCCGGTCCACCACTTCCACGCGTGGTGGGGCGCTGTCGCGGCCGACCACTAAGGCTTCCCCCACGGCCCTCGCCCGTTTCCCCGTTGATCTCGGGGATATCGACCGAATATCGGCGAGTATTCGGTCGATATCCCCGAGATCAACGAAGGCCCCGCCCCGCGTGGTCTGCGGGGCGGGGCCTGGAACGGGTCACTGCTGGCGGACGTCGGGGACCTTGATGTCCGGGTTCTTCCAGTCGGGGTTGCTGAAGTACCTCTGCGTCTCCTGGACGATGACCGGGGAGAGCAGCAGCAGGCCGATCAGGTTGGGCAGCGCCATCAGGCCGTTGGCGATGTCGCTGGCCACCCAGATGACGTCCAGGGAGGCCACGGCACCGACGTAGATCATGGCGACGAACACCACGCGGTAGACGGGCACGCCCCTGTGGCCGACGAGGAAGTCGATGCAGCGCTCGCCGTAGTAGGACCAGCCGAGGATGGTGGTGAAGGCGAAGACCGCGACGGAGATGGCCACGATGTAGCCGCCCATGGCGCCCAGGCCGGGTGTGATGGCCGACAGGCCGCTCTGCAGCGCCTCGGAGGTCATCTGGGCGCCGTCGCCGGTGCCGTCCTCCTCCCAGACGCCGGTGACGATGATGACCAGGCAGGTCATGGTGACGACGATGAGCGTGTCGATGAACGTCTGGGTCATCGAGACCATCGCCTGGCGCACCGGCTGGTCGGTCTTGGCCGCGGCGGCCGCGATGGCGCCGGTGCCCAGGCCCGACTCGTTGGAGAAGATGCCGCGCGCCACGCCGGCCTGGATCACGACGAACACGGAGGCCGCGCCGCCGCCGGCGGCGGCCTGCCCGGTGAAGGCGTCGGTCAGGACGAGCGCCAGCGCCGCGGGGATGTCGCCGACGTGCACGATCAGCACGGTCAGAGTGATGCCGATGTAGAGCACGATCATGATCGGCACGATCCCGGCGGCCACGCGGCCGATGCTCTTGATACCGCCGAGGATGACCGTGCCCGCGATGATCACCATCGCGACACCGGCCACCCAGGTCGGAACGCCCCAGACGTTGTTGAGCTGCTGCGAGACGGTGTTGGCCTGGGTGCCGTTGCCGATACCGAAGGCCGCGATGGCGCCGAACACGGCGAAGAGGACGCCCAGCGCCAGGCCCAGCCCGCCGGGAAGACCGTGGCGGAGGTAGAACATGGGGCCGCCGCTCTGCTTGCCCACGCTGTCCACCTGCCGGTACTTCACGCCCAGCAGCGCCTCGCTGTACTTGGTGGCCATACCGACGAGGCCGGTCATCCACATCCAGAACAGGGCACCGGGACCGCCCATGCCGATCGCCAGCGCGGCACCGGCGATGTTGCCGACACCCACCGTGGCGGCCAGCGCGGTGCTCAGCGCCTGGTAGTGCGAGATGTCGCCCTGGACGCCCTCGGCCTCCTTGCGGCGGACCAGTGCCAGCCAGAGGGCGTGGAAGAGCTTGTGGAACTGCAGCAGCCGCAGTCGGATCGTCAGGAACAACCCAGTGAGCAGCAGCAACGGGATGAGGACGTACTCACTCCAGATAATGCCGGAGAGGGTGTCCAGCATGTCCGTGAGTTGATCCATGGACGAACTCCCTATGTGTTCGAGCGAGGGGGTAAGGATCCGCCGCCCTCCGCCCGGGTGAGGACGGGGTAGGGCGACGACGGCACGACGCACCGCCGCGATCAACGTGATGCAACGCACTGCCACATTTACCTGGTTTTTTGACCGGTTTCGTCACGTATGCGTCACGTTTCATCCTCGGACTGGTCGCTTCTGCGTTCTGTAACAGGCGTATGACCAGCGGAATTCACGGCGTGTCGGGCGACTCCGGCGCCTGGGCGAGCGCCAGACGGCTGAGCACGGCCGCCGCCTCCACAGGGTCGGCTCCTCGGCCGACGGCGACACCGAGCAGGTAGGTGGTCAGGGGCGCCGCCGGGCGGGCGACCGAGTGCGCGGCGTCCCGGGCGAGGTCCAGGATCCGATCGACGTCGCCCTTGCCGATCTCCTCTCCCAGCTCCAGCTCGGCACTGACGAGCTCTGCCCATTCGACGAGGGTCATGCGGCGCTCCTGATCCGTGGACGCGTGATTGGCGACAGCTCGCGATCCTACGGCCATCCGTGCCGAAACACCTCCACTGACGCGATATCGGTCCGGACCGTCGCCGACCCGCGCTTCGCATACCCGGAGGAAGATCGTCAATCGGGCGCCCACCGCAGGTCCGGAGGGGTTTACGTGCGGTACCTAGCGTGCCGGGTAGGAGCCCCCCGCCGTTGGGAGATACACCGTGCCTGCTGCCGCCTCCGCGCCCGTTCCCCCGCCTCCCGCCGCCTCCCAATCCGCCTCCCCTCTCCGCGTCGCGATCATCAGCGAGTCCTTCCTTCCCCAGGTCAACGGCGTCACCAACTCGGTCTGCCGGGTCGCCGAACACCTCGCCTCCCGGGGCCACCAGGCCCTCATCCTCGCTCCGGGCACCGGCCCCGCCCGCTACGCGGGGTTCCCGGTGGTACGCCTTCCGGGCGTGCCTCTGCCCTTTTACCGCGGTTTCACCGGCGGGCTGCCGTCGCGGCGGCTCGTCACCGCCGCGCTGCGCGCCTTCGGCCCCGACGTCCTCCATCTGGCCTCCCCCGCGCTGCTGGGGCACACCGCAGTGGACATCGCGCGCCGCTGGGCGCTGCCCACGGTCGCCGTGTACCAGACCGACCTGCCCGGATTCACCGCCCGCTACGGCCTTCCCGCGGGCGACCTGCTCTGGCCCTTCCTGCGCCGCGTCCACTCCGCGGTGGACCGCACCCTGGTGCCCTCGTCGGCGACCCTGCGCGAGCTGGCCGACCAGGACTTCCCCCGGCTGAGCCTGTGGCAGCGCGGCGTGGACACCACGCGCTTCGACCCGCGCCACCGCGACGCCGCGCTGCGCCGACGGCTGGCCCCCAACGGGGAGGTCATCGTCGGCTACGTCGGCCGCCTGGCCCGGGACAAGCGGGTCGACCTGCTGGCCCACGTGGCGAAGCTGCGCGGGGTGCGGGTGGTGGTCGTGGGCGACGGTCCCGACCGGGCCCGGCTCCGCCGGCGGCTGCCCGGAGCGGTGTTCCTCGGCCAGCGCACGGGCGAGGAGCTGTCCCGGCTCTACGCCTCCTTCGACGTCTTCGTGCACACGGGCGCCGACGAGACGTTCTGCCAGGCGGTGCAGGAAGCCCTGGCCTCGGGCGTACCGGTCGTGGCCCCCGCCTCCGGCGGCCCGCTGGACCTGGTGGTCCCCGAGCGCAACGGCCTGCTGTACGCCCCGAATTCGGTGCGCGAACTGCGCCTGGCCACCGGGCGCCTGGTGCACAACGCGGCGCTGCGCGAGCGATTGGCCGCCGAGGCACGCAGCACGGTCGAAGGGCGGACCTGGGAGGTGATCGGCGACCAGCTCCTGGAGCACTATCGGGCGGTGATCGCCCCCACCGGCGCACCGCCCCTGGAGACGGCGACGGCGTCGAACGCCCGCGGGGGCGGCGCTCCGCTCGGCCCCGGCCTGCTGACCCGCCGCTGATCGCCCCGCGCGTCCCGAGGACCGCGGCGACAACGTGGAGGAGCGGGACCGGCCCCTCTCCGGTCCCGCTCCTCGCCCCCGTTGCCGCTTTGGGCCGGGCTCACCAGGCGGTGGCCACTCCGTGGGTCGTCGTCCTCTCCTCCCGCGCGCTCATCCGACCTCGCCGCAGGGCACCCGGTCGTTGGACAGAAGCTGGTCGAGCACGTCGTCGAGGCGGTCCAGGTGCGCCCGGATCCACGGCAGGGCGAGGGGGTCGTCGGCAGCGAGGGCGGAGTAGCGCTGCGCCTCGGTCTCCCCGTAGAGCAGGCTGGTCGCGATGCGCATCCGCAGCGCCCGCTCGTCCTCGCCGAACTCCGCCGCGGGCAGCGTTCCCATGCCGTAGGAGTCCAGCAGCAGGGCGCACAGCTCCGGGCCGGTGGTCACCCCGTGGTCGGCGGCCAGCGAGCCCTTCAGGCCGTCGAAGTCCGGGTAGAGGTAGAAGCCGGCCTGCGGCGGGGCGACCAGGGCTCCGGCGCTCACGAACCGGTCGGCGACGGCGCGGGCGACCAGGCCGTGCAGCCGCCGGCTGCGGGCGATGTGGTCGGTGATCTCGGCCGGCTCACCGAAGGCGTAGGTGGCGGCCTGCTGGATCGGCGTGGCCGGGGTGGACCAGATCTCGCTGGCCACGCCCAGCAGGTCGCTGCGGAGCCGGTGCCCGATGTCGCTGTCGGGGAGCCGGGTGACGCCGAGCCGCCAGCCGCCCAGGGCGAGGTTCTTGCTGAGCCCGGTGGTGACGACCGTGCGCTCCGGGGCGAACTCCGCGGGGCTGTGCACGACGGTGCCGGGCTCGTGGACGAGGTCGCGGTAGATCTCGTCGGAGATGATCACCAGGTCGAGCGCCCGCGCCGCGTCGGCCAGCCGCCGGATCGTCCCCCGCGAGGGCACGGTCCCGGTGGGGTTGTCGGGCGTGGTCACGATGACCGAGCGGACGTCGCGGCCGTCCATGCGGGCCCGGGTCACCGCGTCGGTCAGCAGGTCGGGCTGGGGCGCGCCGCCCTGGGCGGGCGCGGTCGGGACGAAGACGACGCTGTGTCCGGCCAGGTGCGTCTGGGCGGCGTAGCTGACCCAGCTCGGCGCGGCGATGGCGGCGTCGCCGCCGATGCTCAGCAGCAGGCTGTAGAGCAGCGGCTTGCTGCCGGGGCCCGCGATCACCAGCTCGGGGTCGGTGGGCAGTCCGCGGCGGTCCCAGTACCCGGCGGCGGCCGTCCGCAGCGACGCCAGTCCGGCGACCGGACCGTAGGCGTTTCTGTCACCTCCCGCTGCCAGCGCGTCCCGCATCGCGGGGTGCACAGGGAGTCCGGCCTCGCCGAAGCCCAGCGGAAGTACGGGCAATCCCTGGTGCCGCCGCTCGGCGAGCGCTTCGTTGACGGCGAGTGTCGCCGACACGCTGACAGACATGAAGCGATCAACTCCGCATACGTCCGGTGACTGGTGTGCGGGCCGGGATGTGTGTTCATCCCGCATCCACTTTCACCCTGCCGCGCCGCGTCCATCACCACAAGCGAGTCTTTTCTATGGCCAGCGTAAGATGACCTTATGCTCGATCTCCGGCGGCTCAAGATCCTCCGAGAATTCGCAGAGCACGGCACCATTGCTGGCACTGCGCAGGCACTTGGCTACACAGCGTCAGCTGTTTCCCAACAGCTGTCCGCTCTGGAGCGCGAGGTGAGCGCCTCCTTATTGGACCGGACCGCCCGCAGCGCCGAGTTGACCGATACCGGACGACTCCTGGCAGAGCAGGCGGAACAGATCCTTGCCCTGGTCGAGGCCGCGGAGTCGGCGCTGGCCGCGCAGACCGACGTTCCCCGCGGCCGCGTCACGGTGACGGCGTTCCCCACCGCAGCGGTGGCCTTCGCCCCCAAGCTGGCCGAGATCCTGCGCCGACACGAGCGCATGCAACTGGTGCTGCGCCAGGCGATGGAGGGCACCGGTGCGCACAAGGTGAGCGCCGGAGAGATCGACGTCGCCGTGGTCGACGACTGGAGCGGGCTCGCGCCGGACACGCGCGCGGGCAAGCTCCGCCACATCCACCTGTTGCGCGACCCCATGGTGCTGGCGCTTCCGGCGGACCACCCCCTGGCCGATCCGCGCCGGCCGGTGGATCTGCACCGCCTGCGCGACGAGGCGTGGATCGCCGCACCGCACGGCGAGCCCTCCCGCCAGGGCACCGACCGACTGCTGGCCGACATCGGCGGCGCCCCCTCGGCGGCCTGGGAGTTCGAGGGCCTGGGCACTATCCTCAGCCTGGTGGCGCGGGGCATCGGCATCGCGGCGGTCCCCGCCCTGGCCCTCGTGTCCGGCAGCAGCGGACTGGCCTACCGGCGCTTCCCCGAGGACGCCCCCTCGCGCGACATCTACGCCGTCATCCGGGCGTCGAGCCTGCGCCGCCCGTCGATCGACGTGACGCTGCGCGCGCTGCTCACCGCCGCCTCGGAGATGGACGAGACGCTGAGCGACACCCTCGAAAGCGAGGGCCACGGCGGCATCCTCCGGCGTCCGGACCCCGGTACCCCCGGCGGCGGGGATCAGCCCTCGGCGTAGCCGTCGACCGGGCGCAGACGACGGCGCCGGACCCGTTCGAGGCGGCGCCGCAGCCGCCGCGCGATGTGCAGGGCCCGGTCGCGGTCCTCGCGGGTGTTCCACCAGCGCGCGTACGCCTCGATGCGCTGCCTGCGCAGGTCCTCCAGCTCGCCCTCCAGCCGCTTCACCCGCAGGTCGAGGGCGGTGTGGTCGCGCTCGAAGACGGCCATGTCGGCCTCGTGCTCCTGGGCCTTGAGCTCGACGCCGCGAAGCCGGGCGGCGACGGACTCGACGTCCCCGCCTAGTAGGCCTGCCCCCACGAACCACACACTAGGTGTGTATCCCGAGACAGGGGGCTACCATCGAAACGTAATGCAAAAAACACGGAAAGTAACCCTGTATGCGGGGATGCATAGGGCTATGCCCGAGTTCGCGGTGAGCTGTCCGCAACCCGCGTCAGCGTCCGCGGTCGCGCGCCTCGCGGCGCCCCGGAGGCACGCGGCCCGCGTCCGTCGCGCCCCGGGGCCGATTGCCGCGCGGCTCTCTAGGCGGCCACCCCCTGGCGCCGCCGCGCCTCGGTCCGGCCGATGACCGAGAAGCGGCGCGCGGCACGCGGCACCGGTCGCGGCCGGATCCCGGCGTAGATCTCCTCGAAGCGGTCGAGGGAGCGGCGGTGGTCGTGGGTCTGGGCGATCTCCCGGCTGGCCGCGCCCATGGCGGCGCGCCGGTCGTCCGAACCCAGCACGTCGAGCAGCCGGTCGGCCAGCGTCTCGGTGTCCCCCGGCGTGTAGAGGTAGCCGTTGCGGCCCCGGTCCACCAGGTGCGGCAGCGCGAGCGCGTCGGCGGCGACCACCGGCAGGCCGGTCGACATGGCCTCCAGGGTGGCGATGCTCTGCAGCTCCGCCACGCTGCCGATGGCGAACACGTCGGCGGCGACGTAGACCAGCGGCAGGTCCTCGTCGGGGACGAACCCGAGGAAGTGGACGCGGTCGGCCACGCCCAGCCGCCGCGCGAGGTCCGACAGCTCCGCCTGGCGCTGCCCGGTACCCGCCAGCGCCAGCTGCAGATCGCGCTCCTTGAGCACCCGCGGCAGCGCCCGGATCAGGTCGTCGATGCGCTTCTCCTCGTCCAGGCGCCCGACGAACACCATGGTGTCGCGGTCGGGCAGGCCGAACCGGTCGCGCGCGGCCCGCCGCTCGTCCGGCCGGGGGTGGAAGCGGTCCAGGTCGATGCCGCAGGACACGGCCTCCACCGGGCGGCTGAAGCCCTTGTGGCGCAGCAGCTCGGCGGCACGTTCGGTGGGGGTGGTGACGTAGTCGGCGTCGTAGGCCACCCGGATCATGTCGCGCCAGGCCAGCGCTCCGGCCGCGCCGTGCAGCCGCTCGGGGATGTGGGCGTGCGCGAACAGGTTGTCCGGCATGAAGTGGTTGGTGAGCAGCACCGGAGTGCCGGAGAGGCGACCGCAGCGGATCGCGGCGCGACTGACGGTGAAGTGGCTCTGGGAATGCACCACGTGCGGGGCGAGGCGGTCGATCAGGCGGGCCACATGCCCGGTCACGCCCAGCGGCACCGCCGTGCGCATCGTCGGGTGGACGAGGACCGGCGCGGAGCGCAGCCGGTGCAGTGTCACGCCGGAGTCGTGGTCGATCCCCGGCCGCCCCGTGTCCGAGGCGCAGACCACGTGCACGTCGTGTCCCCGCCCGGCGAGACCGGTGGCGAGCCGATAGGTGAAGTACCCGGCGCCGTTGACGTCGGGCGGATAGGTATCGGTCCCGATCACGACGCGCATTGGGGAATCACCGTCCCGGCCCGCTCGGCTCGCGCGAGGAAAGGGAAGGTCGTTCGACGGTGTCATGCGGCTTCTCCTGAACTGATGGTGACAACAGCGTGTCCGGACGACCCGCGCCGAATCTCCGGACGGCTTCGGGGTTGCGTGTCTTAGCACGGGCCAGGACGGCCGTTCCGACGATCGCCACGACGGCGGAGATCGCGGCGAGCACCTGGGCCAGCGGGGTTCCCGGCAGCCCCTCGCCGAGCATCACCGAACCGATGCCGACGCCGGTGATGGGGTCGGCGATGAGGAGCATCGCGTAGGCGGCGGCGAAGTGGCCGGTGCGGTAGGCGTTCTGCATCAGCATCCCGCCGAACAGCGCGAGCGCGACGGCGAGCACCGTCAGCAGGCTGAAGATCGCGGTGACGTCGACGACGGTCTGCGCGGCGACCACGCGGGCGATCCCCGAGGTGGTGCCCAGCGCGGTGCCGCCGGCACCCGCGAGGAGCAGGGCGCGCATGCCGGGCGGGACCCAGTGCGCGCACAGGTAGATGACGACGCCGACCGCCATGACGGACCCGGCCAGGATCATCGCGGTCGTGTCGGTCATGATCGGGGCGTCCTGGCCGTGCGGGAAGAGCGCCAGCACGCCCACCAGCCCGACCATCACCGCGCCCCCCGCGAGGATCTGGCTGCGCCGCACACGCAATCGGTTGAACAGCGCGGACAGCACGATCGCGAACACGAGGCCGGTCACGCCGATCGGCTGGATGATCGTGAGGGGGGCGCCGCTGAGCGCGATCAGGTGCAGCGTGGCCCCCGCGCCCGCCGCCACCGTGCCCACCAGCCAGCGCGGGCGCTGGGCCAGGTGGAAGAGGAAGTCCATCCGGGCGACACCGTGTCCGGGGGCGCGGACGGCGTCACGCTCCTGCAGTGCGGACCCGAGTGCCAGGCAGAACGCTCCCGCGAGCGCGATGGCGACGGACACGTAGATCACGGCGACCACGTCCTACGGGGCCGACCGGCCGATCTTCGGTGATCCGGCACGATGCTTCCCCCCTTCAGGTCGTCGCGGCGCCAGGGCGACGCCGTCCATGTTGTGGACGATACGGATCGGCCATTCACCTGGGCGATATGGTCACCACCCGGATGATGGTGGTGCCGACCCCACCCTCGATTGGCGGCGTCCACCTCCTACAGCACGCACAGTCCCTTCTTGCTTCTCCTCCGTACCCGGCAGCGGTTTCCCGGTTACCACTCCCACCGTAGATAACGCGGCTACCGGTTCGCGTCCGTCAAAAGATCGAGGAGTGCGCGGAAACATTTGGTCAAAAGTCGGTGGCGGACACCCACCATCGACGGCATTTCACATGACCGGAATCGATCATCGGCCGCGCACCACAGTTGGGGCATACCCCACCAAACACGCACGTCACAGCCGCCCTACATGCGACGCGACACAGCATGCGGCGTGACGGGCGGTGCCCCCGCGCCCATCGGGGAATCCTCCGCGGGTATGAGGCGCCGGATACGCCGGAGTAGTGACACCCGGATTGTCAAGCCCTGTCAAGAGCACGGCCCGGCGGCCTCGAAGAGGACGAAAGCGATATTGGGCAGAATGAGCCGAAATCCCCCGAACGAGGTAGGTGACGATGGAGCTCGACGCCATTGATGCGGCGATCGTGCGTGAACTGCGAATCGACGGACGACTGCCCTTCGAGACCCTGGCGGGGCGCATCGGACTGTCCCGCGCGGCCGCCCGGCTGCGGGTCCGGCGTCTGCTCGACTCCGGAAGCCTGCGCATCATCGGCGTCGCCCACCCGACCGTGCGGGGCATCAGTACCCTCGCCCACCTGGCGGTCCGCGTCCGTGGCGGCGCCGCACCAGTCGGCGAGGCCGTGGCGCGGATGCCCGAGGCGCGCGAGGTGCGGCTGACCACGGGGCGCTTCCCGCTCTCGGTCGAGGTGCAAGGGAGCGACCTGCCGCGGCTCAGCGCCGCGATCGACCGGATCCGGTCACTCTCCGGAGTCCGGGAGATCGACACCACGGTGTACACCCACGTCCTCAAGGACCCCGTGCTCGCCGCCGCCGAACCCCCGGGCGTCGAGCCGGACGAGGTCGACCGGTTACTCATCGACCTGCTGGAACGCGACGGCCGTCTGTCGTTCGCCGAGCTGGCCGGGCACGTCGGCCTCTCCCCCGGCGCGGTGCGCGGCCGAGTCATGCGGATGCTGCGCGAACGCGTGCTGCGCGTGACAGCGCTGCTCGACCCCACCGCCGTCGGCCTGATCCGGCGGGGCGGCTTCGCACTCCGGCTGGAGTCCGACGGCCACGAGGCCGTCAAAGAGGTCTCCGCCTGGGACCACACCCGGTTCCTCACCCGCTGCCTGGGCAACGCCGACCTCATGGGCACCGTGGCCGCCGAGTCGGTGACCATCCTGCACACCGTCTACGAGCGACTGCGCGCGCTGCCCGGCGTGCACGTCACCGAGACCTGGATCCACCTCGACGACGTCCGGCCGCCCCGCGACCGCAACGGTGGGACGCCGATTGGCCGATAGTGGCCGTCTTCGTGCCCGCCGGTGAACGCTCGGGGATGTCCGCACCGCTCCGCGACGCCCGGAATTCCCTGTCCCTTTTCGTCCGCCGCGTGGCACGATGACACCCCCTGGACGTGACCGGATGGGAGCCCCCCGCGTGCCCGACATCGCGCTCGTGCCACAGCCCGCCGAACTCACCGCGAGCCGTGCGCCCGGACCGGCACTGACCAGCGCCACCCGGATCGACGCCGACGCCGCTGCCCAGGACACGGAGTCCTGGCTGCGCGCCGAGCTCGGCGCCGCGACGGAGTTGCCTCTGCCGCCCGGGGAGGGCGGCGACGCGCCGATCCGGCTCCGCGTGGACCCAGCGGCGGGCCTCGGCCCGGAGGGGTACCGGCTGACCACCGACGGCGCGGGCGTGCTGATCGTCGGGCACGACCCCGCCGGCGTCTTCTACGGCGCGCAGACGCTGCGCCAGCTCCTGCCTCCGGCGGCCTACCGCCGCGCCCCCACGGCACCGCCCACCTGGACGCTTCCCGCGGTGCGCGTCACCGACCGGCCGCGGTTCGGCTGGCGCGGCTGCCTGCTCGACGTCGCCCGCCACTTCCTGCCCAAGCACGACCTGCTGCGCTTCATCGACCTGCTGGCCCTGCACAAGATCAACGTGCTGCACCTGCACCTCACCGACGACCAGGGATGGCGGATCGAGATCCGGCGCTACCCCCGCCTGACCGAGGTCGGCGCGTGGCGGCGGGAGACCCAGGTCGGCCACGCCCGACCGGCCGCCTTCGACGGCCGTCCCCACGGCGGCTTCTACACCCAGGACGACATCCGGGAGATCGTCGCCTACGCGGCCGCCCGGCACATCACGGTCGTCCCTGAGATCGACATCCCCGGCCACTCGCAGGCCGCCATCGCCGCCTACCCCGAATTGGGCGAAGGCGCCCCGGTCGAGGTCGGGCGCGAATGGGGCGTCATCGACACCGTCCTCAACGTCAGCGACACCGTGCTGGACTTCTACCGCGCCGTCTTCGACGAGGTCATGGAGCTCTTCCCGAGTACCTACATCTGCATCGGCGGCGACGAGTGTCCGAAGGCCCAGTGGAAGGCGAGCGCCACCGCCCAGCGGCGCATCGCCGAGGAGGGCCTGGCCGACGAGAACGAGCTGCAGAGCTGGTTCATCCGCCAGTTCGACGCCTACTTCGCCGAACGCGGGCGCCGCCTGCTCGGCTGGGACGAGATCCTGGAGGGCGGCCTGGCGCCCGGCGCCACGGTCGCGTCCTGGCGGGGCACCGAGGGCGGGATCGCGGCGGCGCGGGCCGGCCACGACGTGGTGATGTGCCCGACCCGGACCTCCTATCTGGACTATCGCCAGTCCGCCTCCGCCGCCGAACCGATCCCGGTGGGAACCGTGCTCACCGTCGCCGACGTCTACGCCGCCGAGCCTGTTCCCCCGGAGCTGGCCGACGCCGGGGCCGAGCGCGTGCTGGGGGCGCAGGTCAACGTCTGGACCGAGAACATGGACTCGCCGCGCACGGTCGACTTCATGGCCTTTCCGCGGCTGTCGGCGTTCGCCGAGGTGGCGTGGTCCTCCGCCGAGCGTGACTTCGCGGAGTTCCTGCCCCGGCTGCGCGCCCACCTCGCCCGGCTGGACGCGATCGGCGTGGAGTACCGCCCGCTGGACGGCCCGCACCCCTGGCAGCAGCGCCCCGGAGTGCCGGGCTGGGGATGACCCCCGCCTGCCCCCGTTGATCTCGGCGAAGTGCACCGAAAAACCGCTGGAATTTGGTGCACTTTGCCGAGATCAACGGAATAGGGAGGACTGGGTTAGAAGTACGTCGTCAGCACGTCGACCACGGTGTGGTCGTCGTCGACCACCGGGATGAAGCGCCACCGGTCGAAGGCCGTGCAGGGGTGGGAGATCCCGAACATCACCAGGTCGCCGGGCTCGAGCGGGAGCCCATCGGGCAGGCGGAGGTAGGCGTGGTGGTCGTTGAGCTTGGTGACCTCGATCGCCGAGGCGTCCGCCTCCCGCCCGTCGGCGCGCCGCACGACCTTGGGGAGCGGCAAGCCGGCGTCGAAGTTGGCCTCGCGCTTGCCGACCGTCGCGATGGCCAGGCCCCGCTCCGGGATCGAGGAGATCTGCGCCCAGATCTCCAGCGCGGCGTGCAGGGGCGCGTCCCCGCCGCCGAGTCGGCGGAAGGGGGTCGTCTCCCGGTAGAGGCCGTCGTCGTGGGCGATGTAGGCCCCGCTGCGCAGGATCGGCCACACGTCCTCGCGGCCGCCCAGCTCGTCGGCCACGACATCGAACCAGGCGCTGCCGCCCACCGACACGATGGGCCGGTCCCCGGCGAGCCCGGCCTCCCGCATCGACCGCGCGTCGGTGACCAGCGCGCGCACCAGCTCGCCGACGGCTTCGCGGGTGTCGAGTCCGCCCTCGTACGCGGCGACCCCCGCCAGCTCCAGACCGGGCGTGGCGTCGATGGCCGCGGCCATCTCCAACATCGCGCGGCGATCCCGGCATCCGGTGCGGCCGCCGGGAAAGCCGCGCTCCACGAGTACGCGCAGCGGGCGCCCCTCCGGGCGGTCGGCCACGGCGGACGCGGCCCGACGGAAACCGGGGCCGGATTTGTCGATGTAGCAGAGGAAGTCGAAGTCGGGGTCGCGGTCCAGCTCGGCGACGATCCACCGGAGCGCGGTCGCGTCGAGGAGTTCGTTGGCCAGCAGCACGCGGGGGACGCCGAACCGCCGGTAGGCCAGCACCTGGTTGGCGGTGGCCGCGGTGAGGCCCCAGGCCCCCGCGTCGAACTGCGCCTGGAACAGCTGGGGCGCCATGGTGGTCTTGCCGTGCGGGGCGAAGCTCAGGCCGTGCTCGCGGGCGAAGTCGGCGAGGACCGCGATGTTGCCGTCCAGCGCCGAGCGGCGCGCCACCATCACCGGCCAGGTGAAGGAGCCGTCGAACAGGTGCGGGCGCCGCTCGGCGAACTCCCCCGTGGTGATCGCGGGTCCGGGCCACCAGAACCCCTTCGCCCGCCAGTCGATCCGTTCCTCGGGGATGTCCAACCGAACGCGTTCCACGGCCCACTCCATTGTCGTGCCCTGTACTGCCGCCCCCATTTCAGCAGCACGGCGGCCCCGGGCGCTGCGCAGGGCCCGGGAACCGCCGCACCGACGCGCGCGTCAGGGCAGGACCGGGGCGGTCTCCCGCTCTTCGGCGGACCGCTCCTCGGCGATGACATCGGCCAGGACATCGGGGCGGTCGGAGATGATTCCGTCGACGCCCATCCGAATCGCCCGGCGCATCTCGTCGCGCTCGTTGAGCGTGTAGGTCACCACGTGCATCCCGGCGGCGTGCACTTTGCGCACGTAGGAGGCGTTGATCGTCGTGTGGTTCGGGTTGATCATGTCGGCCCATGACCCGTACCGGTCGATGTCGTCCTCGTCGACCCTGCCGAGGATGCCGTGCGGGACGTGCTTCAGGATCTTCTTCGACCTCTTGACGCTGTCCCGGTCGAAGCTCTGGATGACCAGCCGGTTCGCGCTCTTGCGACCGGACGGGAGCAGCCAGTACGGGTTGTCCCGCATGGTCCGCGCGATGTCGGACTCGATGCCGGGGTAGAGCACCGGGGACTTGATCTCCAGCAGCAGGTTGCGCCTGTGGTAGGCCAGCAGGTCCAGCGCCTCCTGCAGCGTGGGCACCTCCGCCCCCGCGTACTCCGAGCCGAACCAGGAACCGGCGTCGAGCTGCTTGATCTCACTGAGCGTGAAGTCGCGGACGTTGTAGGGCGCGCGCCCCGGAAAGCGCTTCTCCACGTCGGTCGTGCGGCTCAGGGTGGTGTCGTGGATGACCACGAGGTGGCCGTCCTTGCTGCGCTGGACGTCGATCTCGACCGCGGTGGCGCCGATGTCCGCGGCAACGTCGATTGCGGCGAGGGTGTTCTCCGGGGCGTAGGCGGACGCGCCTCGGTGAGCGACGTCGAGCACCGCTCGCTGGGCTTTCTCCCGGGTGTAGGGATCGGGGTCGGTGACCGCGGCAGCTGTGCCACCGCCCGTGGCCAGCGCCAGCATCGTGGCGACACTGACGATTCCGAGCCGTCGGAACATGCCATTCCCTTCGCAAGTACCGGTTCACTGACCTCCTCCAGGCTGTTCGCGCATGGTTACCGACAGGTGTCGGGGAGGCGAGCCCCTGGTGCAGTGGCCAGGAACACCCTTGGGTGTATCGGCATCTAGGTGGTGAACCTGCGACACGAACCACTCATTGTGAGCATTTGGACACGTGATGTGCGACTTTTGATAGTGGTTGCATATTCACAAACACAGTGTTTCCCCGTTGGGACACTTTGTAGTCAAACGAGAGGGCGAAGCATGCGCAAGCACCACAAGAGGTGGATCGCGCTCGCAGGTGCAACTACCACCTCCCTGGCCGGTTTCGGTGTCCTCGGCGGAGCCACGGCTGCCGCCGCCGACACGCCCCAGCCAGCCCCGCAGGTCGTCGAGGGGCGGGATACGCACTACGCGCTGGGCGGCTTCGAGATCACCTACCTGCCGCCGGGACTGGAGCGGTACGGGATTCGCGCGAAGATGTCGACCGGCACCCGTGACCGCGTCGCGTTCATCTCCTGGATCCAGGGCGGCGACGAGGTCCACGGCCAGGTCAGCGTCATCCGCAGCGACTCCCTCAAGACCATCGACGACCTGCGAAGATCCAGATATCGCCACCTGGACGACGACGCGCTGGAGAAGATCGACAACGACGGGCGCGAGGCCTATCTGTCGGAGGAGACCGGCGAACTCTTCTGGGTCGAGGAACCTGGTGCGGCCGTGGCGGTCTACCTGCATCCCGACCGGTGGAAGCGCGAGGAGCTCACCAAGTTCGCCGCCGCTGTTCAGAAGCAGGAGTCCGACGTCCCCGCATCAGTGCAGAACGCGCTGTTGGACATGATCGGCCTGCGAGAACAGCAGCACCAAGCGGCCGACCGGCCCGAGCAGGCCCAGGCGCCCGAGCAGGACGAGCAGGAGCCGGACGCGGAGCCCGGGACCGGTGCTTCCGACGACGCGGCCGCCGAGAACGCGGGCGGGGAAGGAGCCGAGGGCGACGACACGCCGGTGTCCAAACCCGGAATGCCTTTGCCCGACGAGCAGGAGGAAAGCGCCCCGGCGCTGCCTCCGGGCATCACCGCCGAGAGGGTCACGACCTGCCTCACTCGGGACCTGCTCGACGCGAGGGACGTTGACGTGGCCAGGATCGACAAGGTCGACCGGGCCACCTTCGCCAAGGTCTGGCGCGGCGCCAGCGGGGCCGAGCGCGCCCGGTCGGTCACCGACTGCGCCGAAAAGCTCAACGCCGAGCGGTCGGCCCCCGGTCCCGACTCCCTCGACGAACTCGTCGCAGCCATTTGGGCCATCGTCGACGAGACCTTCGCCGACCTCAACGCGCTGGAGGATGAGGAATCGGACGAGTTCGAAACGACCGAGTTCACCACGACCGAGGTCACCACATTCGACAAATCGGGCCCGCGCAACCTCGAGGTGAGCACGGCCAGCGGCTTTCCGTGGATTGTGCCGAAAGTGACGATCGGCGGAAAGAAGTGAACGTCGCGGAACGGCGGAAAGGGGGGACCGCACGGACGGTTCCCCCTTTCCACTGCGTCCTGTCTCCCTCGGCTAGTGGCCGGCGGGCCGCACCGTTCCGGTGACCTCGCCCAGGGAGATGGAGCCACCGCCCATCCCCGTCGCGCTCGCCGAGATGGTGACGGTGTCCCCGTCCTCGAGGAAGGTGCGGCTGGACCCGTCCGACAGGGTCAGCGGCTCCTTGCCGCCCCAGGACAGCTCCAGCAGCGAGCCCCGCTGGCCCGACTCCTCGCCCGAGATGGTCCCCGAGGCGTAGAGATCGCCGGTGCGCAGGGACGCGCCGTTGCACGTCATGTGCGCCAGCATCTGGTCGGGCGTCCAGTACATCGCCGCGTACGGCGGCCGGGAGACGACCTCTCCGTTCAGCTCCACCTGGACCGCGAGGTCGAGCCCCCAGTCGGCGACGCGCTTGAGATACGGCAACGGCTCCGGGTCCTGCTCGCGCCCGGCGAAGCGGGCCGCCCCCAGCGCGTCCAGCGGCACCACCCACGGCGAGACCGAGGTGGCGAACGACTTGCCGAGGAAGGGGCCGAGCGGGACGTACTCCCAGGCCTGGATGTCCCGCGCGCTCCAGTCGTTGACCAGTACCACGCCGAACACGTGCTCGGCGAAGTCGCCGACCGGAACACTGCGCCCCAGCGGGGTCCCCGCCCCCACGACGAAGCCCAGCTCCGCCTCGATGTCCAGGCGCGCGCTCGGACCGAACACCGGCGCCTCACCGCCGGGCTCCATCCGCTGCCCCGTGGGGCGCACAATGCCCGTCCCCGACGGCACCACCGTCCCCGACCGTCCGTGGTAACCCACGGGCAGGTGCTTCCAGTTGGGCT
The DNA here is from genome assembly GCF_002263495.1 of Nocardiopsis gilva YIM 90087. Classification (NCBI taxonomy): domain Bacteria; kingdom Bacillati; phylum Actinomycetota; class Actinomycetes; order Streptosporangiales; family Nocardiopsidaceae; genus Nocardiopsis; species Nocardiopsis gilva. Next base: position 4,777,777 of record NZ_CP022753.1, read on the forward strand.
TGAGCGGCGCGTCGTTGGGCCGGAAGATCCGGCCCACGTTGGACGCGTGCTCGATCGAACAGTAGAAGTCGACGTAGTCGGCGACCTCGAAGGGCATCCGCAGCTCGACCTCGGAGAGCGGGATCAGGTGCGGCTCGGCCGCCGGACGCCCTTCCGGTGATCCGAGCATCCCGCCGAGCTTGGTGCGGACCGCCAGCCACGTCACCGGGCCGCGCGCCATGAACGGGTTCAGCGAGGAGGCGAAGAACTCCGGTTCGCCCAGGAGCCCGGCGAGGTCGAGGACATAGTCGCCCACCCGCACACCCACCCGCGGTGCGGCCCCGCCGCGCGAGAACACGCCGTAGGGCAGGTTGTCGGCTCCGAACCCGGACTCATCGGCTCCGGGTACCCACGTTGTCGTCACGTTCCTCCTCTTGTCGGTGGCGCGGTCGGCCCACGCCGCCTTCTCATATGTCCCAGGACCCCAGCAGCCCCAGCCGCCCGGCGTCGCGCACGGGGTCGCCGGTGCTGCACGAGCCGTACCCGACGAACAGCTCCCGGGCTCGCGCGGCGGTGGCCGGGTCCAGCCGGAGGATCTCCCGGGCCAGCGCGTCCGCGTCCCGCTCGGCGAGCGCGGACCGCACCTCCGCGCTGCCGCCGCCGTCGGCCGCCACGGCGCTGGCCAGCAGCAGGTTGAGGTACCCGTGGTGGGTGAACCTCGTCTTCGGGTCGGTGTGCCGGGCGGCGTGGTGCAGCCCGGCCGTCGCCTTGAACGGGACGCCGTGGTCGCGGCAGGCGGTGATGAAGTCGTCGAGCTCGGGGATGCTCGGGAACAGGTCCGCGCGCACCCCGCCGCAGCGGACCTTGGCCCCCAGCGGGCGTGCCCCGGCGAGGACGGCCACGGCGTCCAGCCAGCCGGGGCCGCGCTTCGGCTCGAAGTAGACCGTGCGGATCCGGCCGCCGATCTCCCCACTCCGCAGCAGGTGGGCCGCCTTGCGGATGTCGGCGGCGTCGGCCGGGATCTCGCAGTGCGTGACCCGGATCCGCGGGTCAGGGTCGGGCAGCGTCCCGGCCACGCCCGCCTCGCGCGCGAGGATGAGTCCGACGTCCATCCGCTCGCCGAGTTCGGTGGCGCCCGCGTCCCCGTCACCGTCCGGCCGCCGCCCAGGGCCCGGCCACCCGATGTCGGTGAGCCGCCGGCGCAGCTCGTCCCAGCGGTGGGCCGGGCACAGGAAGCGGTGGGTCAGCATGGGGTGGGCGACGATCCGGTCGGACCGGTGCCGCTCGACGGCCTGCGCCATGGGCAGGGCCGTGGGCGGGAACAGGCCGGCGTCGTCGACCAGCCCGCGCAGCAGGGTCTGCGCGGCCGTCTCCGTCGTCCCCGTCGGGCCCGCCATCACCGCGCCCAGGTCCAGGCGTAGCCGGGGTCCTCGGCCTCCCGGCCGGCCGGGCCGATGTCGAGCGGCCGGAAGGTGTCGATCATGACCGCCATCTCGCTGGTCTCGCGCGCGCCGATGGCCGCCTCGGCGGCGCCGGGCTGCGGCCCGTGGGTGAACCCGGCCGGGTGCAGCGAGATCGAGCCGATGTCGATGCCCGACCCCTTGCGCGCCGCGTAGTCTCCGGCGACGTAGTACATGAACTCGTCGCTGTCGACGTTGTGGTGGTTGTAGGGAATGGGCACGGCCTCGGCGTGGAAGTCCAGCGGGCGCGGGCAGAACGAGCACACCACGAAGTTGGGGCCCTCGAAGGTCTGGTGGACGGGCGGCGGCGCGTGCGTCTTCTTCACGATCGGTTCGAAGTCGTGGATGTTGAAGGCGTACGGGTAGAGGTAGCCGTCCCATCCGACGACGTCGAACGGGTGGTGGGCGAAGGTCATCCGGGTCAACCCGCCCCGCGTGCGCACGAGGACCGGGGTAGCGGACTGGGCCTCGCCCCCGTTGACCACCATGGGCCCGTCCGGGCCGCGCAGGTCGCGTTCGCAGTAGGGCGCGTGCTCCAGGAACTGCCCGTAGTTGGACAGGTAGCGCTTGGGCGGGCGGATGTGCCCGGAGGCCTCGATCACCAGGGCGGTGACGGTGCCGTCGGGAACCCAGCGGTGGATCGTGCCGGTCGGGATGGTGACGTAGTCGCCCTCCCGGGCCTCGATCACGCCGTAGGTGGACTCGAAGCGGGCCGCGCCGGACTGCACGTAGACGGTCTCGTCGCCCACGGAGTTGCGGTAGAGCCCGCTGGGCGCGTCGGTGCGCGCGAAGCTGAGGCGCACGTCGCCGTTTCCGGCGAGCAGCCGCCGCCCCTCGACCAGGTCGCCGCCGGTCTTGAGGTCCTGGGTGCGGAAGTGCCGCGGCGCCAGCGGCATGTTCGGCGTGGTGTCCGCCATGTCGGCCGGGACGTCCACGGGTTCGGACTTGACGATGGCGGTGGGCAGGAAGCGGTGGTAGAGCAGCGAGGAGTCGGAGGAGAAGCCCTCCTCCCCCATCAGCTCCTCGTAGTAGATGCCCCCGTCGGGCTTGCGGAAGACGGTGTGGCGCTTGCGGGGAACCTCACCGACCGCGCGGTAGTACGGCATCGTGAGTTCCTTTCTCTTCGGTGTCCGCGCCGGTCCCGGCGCACGGGCACGGGGTGGTCACGGCTGGATGAGGGCGGGCGATTCCTGGCCGCAGGCGCGGCGGATGGCGGCGAGCACGGCGTCCGCCGCCTCGGCGTGGTCGGAGGCGGCGGCATCGAGGACGGCGCACAGGTGGGCGTCGGGCCGCACCACGTGCACCGTCCCCGCGGAGCACCGCAGGGCCGCGGCGAGCGAGCCGTCGATGTCGATGTCCTCCAGGGCGTAGGCGGCCACCTCCACCGGAAGCTCGGCGGTGGCGTCGGCCAGGGCGCGGGCGCGGCCCGCGCCGGCGGTGATCAGCGTGAATCCGGGGCCGAGGAGTCGGCGCAGGCGGGTGACGGTCGTCTGCCCCGGGACACGGGCGGGGCCGTCGGGGCAGATCACGCCGGGGACGGGGGGACGCGGCCGTCCGGCCTCGGCCGGAATGGGTTCCTCGACGTCGGGCGGGGTGGTCAGCGGCGACGCGGGGTACCAGAACGGCTCGGCGAGCTTGCCGGAGTCGATGCGGTCGCGGGCGGCGCGGTCGGTGACGGCGCGCTCCAGCGTCTCGCGGCGGCGCCGGGTGTCGGCTTCGCCGTGGGGGACCAGGAAGCGCATGGTGTCGCCGGTGACGCGCAGGTTCTCCTGGGCGGCGGCCCAGCGCTCCGCGTGGTAGCTGGAGAGCAGTGTCTCAGCGGCCTCGGGGGCGACGACGCGGGCGTAGGCCAGCTTCCAGCCGAGGTTCTCGGCGTCGTGCACGCCGCTGTTCAGCCCGCGCGCGCCGAAGGGAGCGTACAGGTGGGCGGCGTCTCCGGCGAGGAACACCCGGCCCTCGCGGAACGACTCCGCACAGCGCTCGTGGAACCGGTACACCGACGACCACACGATCTCGTAGGGCTGGTCGCCGACGATCTTGCGGATGCGCGTGTCCAACGCCCCGCTGGCGCGTTCCTCGTCGATGTCGTAGCTGTCGGGGACCTGCCAGTCGATGCGCCAGGTGGAGTCGGGGCACTGGTGGACCAGGACCTGGCGGCCGGGGTTCCACTCGGGGTCGAAGAAGAACCGGCGCTCGTTGGGGAACGGGAGGTCGGCGCGGATGTCGCAGATGAGGAACCGGTCGGCGAAGGAATCGCCGGGGAAGTCGACGCCGAGCAGGTGCCGGATGGTGCTGCGGGGGCCGTCCGCGCCGATCAGGTGGGAGCCGCGCGCGGCGAAGGGACCGGAGGGGGTGTCGGCGGTGGCGGTGACGCCGTCGGCGTCCTGGCGCACGCCGGTGACCCGGTGCCGGTAGCGGATGTCGATCAGCGGCTCGGCGTGGGCGCGGCGCAGCAGCTCCTGCTCGACGCGGGCCTGGGAGATGTTGATCCACGGCGGCAGGTGGACCTCGCCGCTCATGGCGGGGAAGGTCACCGTGCGCACTTCGTGGTGCCGGTAGTAGGTGCGCGCGGTGGTCCAGGTGACGCCCTCGGCGAGCAGCGGGGCGGCGGCGCCCATCCGGTCGAATGCGTCCAGGACGTCGCGCTGGAAGCAGATGGCCTTGGATCCGGCCCTGCGGAAGTAGTCCTCGCCGCGTTCCGCCTCGGCCTCCAGCACGAGTGAGGGGACGCCGAAGCGGGCGAGGGTCAGGGCGCCGCACAGTCCCACCGGGCCGGCTCCGGCGATGAGTACCGGCGGAGCCGTGCCGTCCGGCGTGCTTCGGGCTCCCTCGCCGGTCGCGGGTTTGCGCGGGGGGCCGTCATCCGGCGCCGCCGGAGACGGGACAATGGGCGTCATGGTTGCTCCTGGTTGATCCGACTGAGGAGTGCCGCGCCTGCCGGGCACCGCTGTTCTCCTCGCGCCGGGTCGGACCGCCATCCGACCCGTCGGAGTCGCGTGTGCCCGACGGCGCCCTCCCCGCGGCCGGTCCGCCAACCGGCCGCGGGGCCCGTGTTCGTGGGGCTGTTCGTGAACGTCGCTATCTGGTTCCTTCCCCGGCTCAGTCCTGCAGTCGCGCCCACACCTCGCGGTCGCGCTCGGCGGTCCAGATGGTGGGCCGCTCCACGCCCTCGTACTCCTCCCACAGTCGCGCGACGTCGAAGGGGAGGCAATGCTCGAAAATCGGCCACTTGCCGAACTTCGGGGCGAGCGCGGTGTGGGCGGCCTCGAAGGCCTCCTTGAGGGTGCCGCCGCGCTTGTGGACCCCGCCGACCTGCTCGCGCATGGTGTCGAGGAACCCGCGCGTCTGGTCGACGGCGGCCGCGCACGCGTCGGCGCCCTTGGCCACGGCCCCGCGCCCGCCGATCAGGGCTTCGGCGCCGAAGTCGGCCACGCGGTCGAGCGTCCCCGTCGCCCAGTCGTGGTGGAAGGCGTCGCCGGTGTAGAGGGCGGCCTGGGCCTCGACGAGGTCGCCGGTGAACAGGATCTTGTGCTTGGGCAGCCAGGCGACGATGTCGCCCTCGGTGTGGCCGCGCCCGCAGTACTGCAGCACCAGGTCGCCGCGGTCGCCGCCGAGGTCGATGGTGAAGCGGTCGGAGAACGTCGCGGTGGGCCAGGTCAGGCCGGGGATGGAGTCGGGTTCGGCGAACAGCCGGGGCATCCGCCCGTACTCGCTGGCCCAGTCCTGTTCGCCGCGCTCTGCGATGAGGGCGTGGGTGTTCTCGTGCGCGACGATGACATCGGCGTCGAAGGCGCTCGCGCCGAGCACCCGGACCGCGTGGTAGTGCGAGAGCACCAGGTAGCGGATGGGCTTGTCGGTGTGCTCGCGGAGCTTCTTCAGCCAGGTGCGCGCGGCGACGGGGGTCGCCAGCGCCTCGAAGCAGACGAGGAAGTCCTCGCCCTCGATGGCACCGACGTTGGGGTCGCCCTCCGCGGTGAGCGCGTAGACCCCGTCTGCGAGGACCTCCAGGGTCTGCTGCTTCTCCTCCAGGTCCGCGGAGCTCGCGAACGGCTTGGCCATGCGACCGCACTCCTTGTGATCGATTATCGAACTCGGTGTTCCTATTTAGAGTCAGAGTACGTGTGACCCGGACCACCGACAAGGGGCCGACGGAGGTTTTCCTACCCGGCCGCACGCGCGAAGGCGAAGCCCCCCGTAAATCTTTCGTGTTCCTCCGGCGCCATTCCCACGGGATCCACCGCCCGGACCTCCACATTCGTGACAGAACGCAGAATGCATGAAATTTCAACCTGAATCGCCATTCCTCACTGGAATTCCGACGGGTAGCCTTGCCGAACCCCCGTCACCTGTCGGCGCGAGAGAACGGGACGCAACGCACCCGAGCCGTCGGGACGCCCCACGCCCCTCCGGCGGCCACGGCACACGGAAGGCGATCGCATGCCCGACTTCACCACCCGGCCCGAACTCCGCGGCGACTTCGGCATGGTGTCCTCCACCCACTGGCTGGCCAGCGCGACCGGGATGTCGGTGCTGGAACGCGGTGGCAACGCCTTCGACGCCGCCGTGGCGGCGGGCTTCACCCTGCAGGTGGTCGAGCCGCACCTCAACGGCCCCGGCGGCGAAGTCCCGGTCCTGTTCCACCCGGTGGGCGGCGCCCCCACGGTGCTGTGCGGCCAGGGCCCGGCCCCGGCCGCCGCCACACTCGCGGCGTTCGACGGCCTCGACCGGATCCCCGGCAGCGGCGTACTCCCGGCCTGCGTCCCGGGGGCCTTCGACGCCTGGATGCTGCTGCTCCGCGACCACGGCACGCTCGCCCCGCGCGACGTGCTCAGCTACGCCATCGGCTACGCCCGCCGCGGCTATCCGGTCCTGCCCCGGATCGCCGCCAAGATCGCCGAGGTCCGCGAGGTGTTCGCCCGGTGGTGGCCCGGCTCGGCCGCGCTCTACCTGCGCGACGGCCGGGCACCCCGCCCCGGGTCGTTCCTCGCCAACCCCGTCCTCGCCGCCACCTACCAGCGCGTCGTTGAGGAGTCCGAGCGCGCCGCGCGCACCCGCGAGGGACGCATCGACACCGCCCGCCGCATCTGGCGGGAGGGCTTCGTCGCCGAGGAGATCGTCTCCGCCCTGGCCGAGCCCGTGCCGGACCAGACCGGCACCCGCCACCGCGCCCTGCTCGACGGCGACGATCTCGCCGCCTGGCGCGCCACCTACGAGGACCCTGTCAGTACCGACTACGCCGACCACACCGTGTACAAGACCGGGCCGTGGGGCCAGGGCCCGGTGTTCCTGCAGCAGCTCCGGCTCGCCGAGGCGCTGGGCACCGGCGCCATGGACGTGCTCACCGCCGAGTTCGCGCACGCCGTCACCGAAGCCGGAAAGCTCGCCTTCGCCGACCGCGAGGCCTGGTACGCCGACCCCGCTCACGCCGACGTCCCGCTCGACGATCTGCTCGGTACCGCCTACGCCGAGCGGCGGGCCGCGCTGGTCGGGGCCGAGGCTTCCCTCGAGCTGCGGCCCGGCTCCCCCGGCGGGCGCACCCCCTTCATCCCCGCGCCGCGCAGAGCCGCTCCGGACGCCCCCGACGGCCCCGGAGGAGAACCGACCACCGGACGCACCGGCGAGCCCCTGGAGAGGACCGTGAACGGGCGGGCGACCACCAACGGACACGCCTCGGCCACGGGCCTCGACGACCTGGAGCGGCGGCCGGGCCCGCGCCCCTCGGCCGACCAGCGCGGCGACACCTGCCACCTGGACGTCGTGGACCGCCACGGCAACATGGTCGCGGCGACGCCGAGCGGCGGCTGGCTCGCGGGATCGCCCGTTATCGCCCGCCTCGGGTTCCCGCTCGGCACCCGCGGCCAGATGTTCTGGCTGGACCCCCGCTCGCCCGGGGTCGTCGCGCCGCGCAAGCGGCCCCGCACCACGCTCTCCCCCACCCTGGTCACCCGGGGCGGAGACCCGGTACTGGCGTTCGGCACACCCGGCGGCGACCAGCAGGACCAGTGGTCGTTCACCTTCTTCCTGCGCCTCCTGCACGGCGGGATGAACCTGCAGGAGGCGATCGACGCGCCGATGTTCCACGGCAACTCGTTCCCCTCCTCGTTCCACCCGCGCGAGATGGCCCCCGGGGAACTGGTCGTGGAGTCCAGGGCCGGGGAACGGGTCATCGACGCCCTGCGCGCCCGGGACCACCGCGTCGTCGTGTCGTCCCCCTGGTCGCTGGGACGGTTGGCCGCCGTCGGGCGCGATCCCGCCACCGGGGTGCTGTGCGCCGCCGCCAACCCGCGCGGCAACCAGGGCTACGCTGCGGGGCGCTGAGCCGCCACCGGCGACCCGCGGGTGCGTTATGCCACCATGGGGCACATCTCCAGGGAAGGCGGGCGGAGCGCCGGGACCCCCGCCAGGCGGGCGAACCGGTGCCCCGACCGACCGGCGAGACCACACCGAACCGGCGACGAGGAGTCTGGATGACGGAGAGCGGGACCGCGGCCGACAGCGGAAAGCGGGCGGACGCGCCAGGAACGCGCTCACAGACGCTCGACCGCGGCATCCGCGCGCTGGAGGTGCTTCACGAGGCGCCCGGCCCGATGAGCATCGCCGAGCTGGCGCGTGCCCTGGAGGTGCACCGCTCCATCATCTACCGCATCCTGCGCACGCTGGAGGACCACCGGCTGGTCAGCCGCACCCGGGACGGCACCTACGAGCTCGGCCTCGGCCTGCCCGCGCTCGCCCGCGGGGTGTCGCGGGGCCTGCAGTCCGCGGCGCTGCCCGCCCTGTCGTCGCTGGCCGACGCCACCGGGATGACCGCGTTCCTGGTGGTGCCCAGCGGGGACAAGGCCATCACCCTCGCCAACGTGGAGCCGCGGCAGTCGGTCGCCCACATCGCCTACGCACCGGGCATGCGCCACCCGCTGGACCGCGGCGCCCCGGGGCTGGCCGTGCTGGCGGCGCTGCCGGCGCGCGAGGACGAGCGCGCGGAGGTCGGGCAGGTCCGCGAGCGCGGGTGGGCCTACTCGCGCAGTGAAGTGCTGCCGGGGATGTCGTCGGTGGCCGCGCCGATCTCCACGGCAACGGACGTCGCCTCGGTCGCGGTGATCTACCTCGAATCGGCGTGCCCGGATGAGCGGGACCGGCAGGAACTCGGCGAACGGGTTCGTTCGGCGGCCAAGGAGATCATGGCCGATTTGCCCTAGGGCGGAAACTTCCGCCCTCCTTTTCGGGGGAGAAGGGGGACGGGTTACGCTCTTGCCAAATCGGTCGGTCGCTGCTTTCCTAGTCCGGTAGGCCGATTCAGTTCTATTTGTGAGCCGATCGTCCGATATTCGAATACCTTCACGCAGGGCCGTTTCGCTGGCTCCCCCTCCCTCAGTGACTGCCCTGCTTCCCCTCCTCGCCGAGGCCGACCTTCCCCTCCCGGACGGCATCTTCGGCCAGGAGCGAAGGGGCGGTGCCGGCGCGGCACCGCCCCTTCACCCTTCGCAGGGGATCGATTCCGCAGTGACCGGATCCGGCCAGAATCCGGCCCGATGCCACTCCACGCACACAGCAGCGCCGCTCCCCCATCCGTCGAAGGGAGACCGGCGCCGTCACGGTTTCGGCCCGCCGCGCCCGCAGGCGCGGGGGCGGCGGTTCAGTCCTGGACGTGCACGCGCACCACGCCGGCCATGTTCTTCGTCCGGACATCGGTGACCCGAACGTTGAGCCCGGTGCGCGGGGCCTCCAGCATCTTGCCGTCGCCCAGGTAGATGGCCACGTGCGAGATGTAGTCGGGCGCGGTGGGGTCGTTCCGCCAGAAGATGAGGTCGCCGCGCTGAGCGTCCTTGTACTCCAGGTGCTGCCCGGCGTACCACTGGTCGTGGGTGACGCGCGGGATGGCGACACCGTTGCGCGCGAACGCCCACTGCAGCAGGCCCGAGCAGTCGAACCCGCCCTCCGCCAGGGACTCACCGCCCCAGACGTAGGGCACGCCGACCATGGACTCGGCGTCGCCGATCACGCGCTCCATGGTGGAGCCGCCGACGGGGCGGCCCGCGGCGTCCGACGGGCGCGGATCGGGGTTCTCGGCGAGCAGCTGCAGCGAGGCGTCCTCACCCAGCGTCTTCTCCAGGTCGTCCTTGAGGTCCCACAGGTCGGCGTCGGGCGCGGAGATGATCAGCCCGTTGCCCTGGGGGAAACCAAGTTCCTCGGCGGTCGCGCGGGAGATGATGGCGTCGATCCCGGCCACGCCGGAGGTGGCGTGCGTCCAGACCTCGCGGGTCACCTCGCCCTTGGCCCCGGCGATGTCGACCTCGCTGCCGACGTCCAGCCCACGCTGCTTGCCCGCGTCGTCGGAGAGCGCGACGCGGCCCTCGGCGATGCCCTGCCAGATCTCATCGGACTCGGCTGAGGGCCGGGGCGCGTAGTTGCGGAACTCCGAGGGGTCGACGCCGAGCACCGCGGTGCTCTCGTCGTCGATGTTCACCCGTGCCGCGTCGACCACCTCGACGCTCTCCACGCCGTCGAGCTCGGCCACCTTGGCGACGGTCTTCTCGGACAGCGCCTTCGGGGACACCGCGAAGTACTCGCGGGAGCGCGCCTTGTCGAACGGGGCGACCTCGACGTCGTCATCGAGCGTCGCGGTGTCCGCGACCTCGGGCGCGCCGTCCTGCGCGCGCTCCGTTCCGGAGGCCGCGGTGGTGGGACCGGCCGCCGCGCCCTTCTGGGCGTCGATCGGCGGGCGGTTGCGCACATGGGGTTCGGGGGCGGCCCAGGCGGGAGCGCCGAAAGCGGTGAACGCGACCGCGAAGGCGGCCGTGGTTCCCACGCACGATCTCAGCCGGTGACCCACCATCAACCTCTTTCCAGTGCCCTAGGTGATCGAGTGTGTAGAGGGAGAAGTATGCCGTAAAAGGATGAGTGGTGACAGTTTCCCTCTTCAAGCGCATCCCGGTGAACGATTGACATACGACGCCTCATCCATTCCCCGTCGCGGTGGACCCTATGCCGACCGCTCCGGCGTGAACCCTCACGCATCGGCGTAGCACTCCACGACCGCGATATCCAGCGGAAACCTCACCGGCGTGGCGCCGAAGACGAGCGTGCGGGCTTCCTCGGCCGCCTCCCGGACCTGCTCGACGGCGCTGTCGGCGATCGCCTGCGGGACGTGCAGCACCAGTTCGTCATGCTGGAAGAAGACCATCTGCGGGACACCGTGGGAGGTGTCGAGGCCGGTGAGCCTGCGGCGCACCGCCGCCATGAACACCAGCGCCCACTCCGCGGCGGTCGCCTGGATCACGAAGTTCCGGGTGAACCGCCCGCGCGACCGCGCCTGGCGGGCGCCGTCCGGCCGCTCCCGCCCGTTGTCGGCGGCGGCCACGTCGTCGCCGAAGACGATGCGCCGCCACATCGCCGACGGCGGCGGGCTGGTGCGGCCGAGCCAGGAGCGGACCAGCCGCCCCTCCTCCCCCGCCCGGGCCGCGTCGTCGACGTACTCCATCGCGCGCGGGTAGGCGTGGCGCATGGTGCGCAACAGCGGGGCGGCGTCGCCGCCGGTCTGCCCGTACATCGCCGAGATCATCGCGACCTTGGCCCGGTCCCGGTCGCCGCCGAACGCGTCGGCCAGCGGCGCGTAGAGGTCGTCGGCCTTGGCCGCGGTGGCGAGCGCCGTGTCCCCCGAGACGGCGGCGAGGATGCGCGGCTCCAGCTGCCCGGCGTCGGCGCTGATCAGTGTCCAGTCGGGGTCGGCGACCACCGCCCGGCGCACCACCTTGGGGATCTGCAGCGCGCCGCCGCCACGGGTGGCCCAGCGCCCCGAGACCACGCCGCCGACGATGTAGTCGGGGCGGAACCGGCCGTGGCGCACCCACTGCTCCAGCCACGTCCAGCCGTTGGCCGCGTGGAGTCGGGCGAGTTCCTTGTAGCGCAGCAGCAGCGGGACGACGGGGTGATCGACGCGTTCGAGCGCCCACGATCGCGTGGACTCCACCGGGTGCCCGATGGCGGCGAACGCCTTGACCAGCTGCGCGGGGGAGTCGGGGTTGACGTCGCGGCCGAACTCCGCCGAGATCCGCGTGGCGAGGTCGGCCAGCACCGGGGGGCGCGTCGCGCCGGTGGGCCGGGGGCCGAGCTGTTCGGTGAGGATGGCGTCGTGGACGTCGGCCCGCCAGGGGACGCCCGCGTGCGCCATCTCGACAGCGGCGAGGGCACCGGCCGACTCCACGGCGCACAGCAGCGCGAAGCGGGACGGGTGGGGGAGCTCGGCGATGCGGCGCTGCTGGTCGGCGTGGACCTCGATGAGCGCGGTGAGCCGGTCGACGTCGGGCGGGACGGTGCACAGGTCGGGTTCGAACAGGGTGGGCTGCGGCTCGGCCCCCTCGCCGGGGCGCTGCCCGGGATCGGGCGGGACCTCGCGCCCGTGCAGCCGCGCCCACGCGGCGCCCAGTGAGCGGGGTTCGCCGCATCGGCCGTGGTAGGCGAGGAGCAGGGACTCCACCAGGGCGACGTCGTGGCAGCGGGAGACCCGCAGCGAGTGGTCCATGAGCGCCGAATACAGCTCCTCGGTCGACGCCCAGACCCAGCGCGCCGTGCCGCCGGTGTGCTCCTCGTAGTCGGCGATCGCCCCGGAGAGGTGGCCGACCCGCCACAGGCTGCCCTCCCCCGCGTCGCTGGAGCCGACCTCGCGCAGCCTCCCCCCACCGTGTCCGTCCGACACCACCGCTATGCGCATGGCCCCAGTGTGGCCGGGCCGACGGACATTTCCCAGTCTCAGCGCCGGGTGGGGACCACGTTCCGCAGCGGCTCGCCCGCGGCCCAGCGCCGCACCTGGGCGTCGACGAAGCTGCGGGCGCGCGGGTAGAAGGTCGCCGATCCCCCGGCCACGTGCGGTGTGATGGCCACGCCGGGCGCGTCCCACAGCGGGTGGCCGGCGGGCAGCGGCTCGGGGTCGGTGACGTCCAGGGCCGCGCGGATCCGGCCCTTCTCGGCGAGCAGGGCGGCGGTGTCGATCAGGGGGCCGCGTCCCACGTTGACCACGAGCGCGTCGTCGGCGAGCAGCGCGAGCTCCGTGGCTCCGATGATCCCTTCGGTCTCGGGGGTGTGCGGGGCGACCAGCACGACGATGTCGGCCTGCGGCAGCAGCCGGTGCAGGTCGGCCACGCCGTAGACGTCCCGCTCGGGGCGCGCGGTGCGGGCCACGCGGATGACCTCGCACTCGTTGGGCCGCAGCCGCTCCTCGACGGCCGCGCCGATGCTGCCGTAGCCGATGATGAGGACCCGCGATCCGGCCAGCGAGCGCGTGTAGTGCGGATACCACGTGTGCGCCTCCTGGTCGATGGACCATCGGGGCAGTTCACGCTGGGCGGCGAGCATCAGCGCGAGGGCGTGCTCGGCCGTGCTCGCGTCGTGCAGTCCGCGCCCGCTGCACAGCGTCACTCCGTCGGGCAGCACGCCCAGAACATGCTCGTATCCGGCGGTGAGCAGCTGGACCACGCGCAGCCGCGGCATCCGCTCGATCAGGTCGACGCGCTGGGTGCGCCCGTAGGGCACGACGTAGAAGACGACGTCGGACAGGTCGCCGGAGGGCTCGCCGCCACCGTCGTACACACTGCCGCGGACTCCCTCCGGCAGGTTGCGCAGGTTCTCCTCCCACGGCACCAGCACACGATCGGCCATGCTCTTCCCATCCCCTCATGCCAGGCTGTCGCGCCCCACCCTAGATCGCGGCGCACGGCACCCGACCACCGCGAGCCCGCCGCACGTGGCCGTCCGCCGCCCAACCCCGACCGCGCCGGAATTCGGACATCCGGAAACGCCGGTCCGGTCGCGCGCCGCCGATTACAGTAAGCGGCATTTCCACCCACGCCGACCCCCAGGGAGCGGTGGCATGATCCCCGATTCCGGTTCACCCCGGTCCGACCCTCCTGATCTGCCCGTGAACTCGTGGGCCATTCTGGGACTGCTCTCCTTCGGCCACGGGCTGTCCGGTTACCAGCTGCGCCAGTGGGCCGGAAACATCCTCGGATACTTCCACAGCGTCCCGGCGATGAGCCAGATCTACACCGAGCTCAAGCGCCTGGAGGCGCACGGGTTCGTGCGCCCAGTCGGCACCGACGTCGGTGCCGACCACCGGTCGCGCCGCAGGTACGTGATCACCCCCATCGGGCGCTCCGCGCTCTCCGGCTGGATCCGCGCCTCCCCGGTCGAACCCGCCACGTGCCGCAACGGGGCTCTGCTGCGGGTCTGGCTCGGTGAGCACAGCGATCCGGCGCGGCTCCGCGAGATCATGCGGGAGCACCGCGACCGCAGCGAGGAGATGCGGACCTCAGCGTCCCGTTCGCGCGAGGATACCGAGACCCCCTACGTTCGCCACCGCTACGCCGACATCGTGATGCGCTGGGCCGAGCGCCGCTACGCGGCCGAGCGGGACATCGCCGACCAGATGCTCAGCGAACTCGACGCCCTCGACCACGACTGACACCCGCCCCTTCCCCCGTTGATCTCGGAGATAATGGGGTCTCAGAGGCGATTTTCACCCCAATATCTCCGAGATCAACGGGGAATCTAGGACACGGTGCGCACCAGCTCGTAGCAGGCGATCGCCGCCGCGGCGGTGACGTTGAAGGAGTCGACGTCGCGCCCGGCCATCGGGATGCGCACGCCGACGTCGGCCTCGTCGAGCCAGTGCGAGGACAGCCCGTCCCCCTCGGTGCCCAGCAGCAGGGCGATCCGCCGGTCCCGCCCGGCGCGGTCGAGCGCCTCGGCCAGCGGCAGCGATCCCGCGCCGGGGGTCAGTGCCAGCAGCCCGAAGCCCCGTTCGCGCACCGGCTGAAGTCCGTCGTACCAGTCGTCCAGCCGGGTGTAGGGCTGGGTGAACACCGCCCCCATCGACACCTTGACCGAGCGCCGGTAAAGGGGGTCCGCGCAGCGGGGGGCCAGCAGGATGGCGTCGATGCCCAGCCCGGCGGCGCTGCGGAAGATGGCGCCGACGTTGGTGTGGTCGACGATGTCCTCCAGCACGACGACCCGGCGGGCGCCGCGCAGGACGTCGTCGACGGCGGGCAGCGGACGGCGGCGGAAGGACGCCAGGGCACCGCGGTGCAGGTCGAACCCGACCAGTGACGCGGCGACGTCCTCGGTGACGATGTAGAGCGGGGCGTCGACGGAGTCCAGCACGTCGTCGAGGGCGTGCCGGCGGCGGTCGGTGAGCAGCATCGACCGGGGTTCGAACCCGGCGCGCAGCGCCCGCCGGATGACCTTCTCTCCCTCGGCCATGAACAGGCCGTGCTCGGCCTCCAGGCTCTTGCGCAGGTTGACGTCGCGCAGCCGGACGTAGTCGGCCAGGCGTTCGTCCGACGGGTCGGGAACCTCGATGACGCTCATGACCCCCAGTATCGGCCCGCCCGGAGGTGGTCGGGGTCGCGCGAGGCTGCTAGCCCAGCGGCTCGGTGAGCGGGCGCAGCCGCTCCCAGCGGGCCTCTTCGCAGGAGTTGGTGCGCTTGACGGTGGTCTCGATCTCCACGCCGTCCCAGACGCCGGTGATGGTGGCCTCCTGCGGGCCGTACTCCTTGTCCCGGCACACCGCGTCGTCGGCGACCTCGACGAACGGGTTGCTCTCGCTGTCCTCGCCGTCGGGGTCGACCGTCAGCTCGGCGACCTTCGCGCAGGCGGCGGGGTCGGTCGCGGTGTTGCCCTCGCAGGTGAGGTTCTGCACGTAGGCCTGGGTGCGGTCGGTGACGTGGACCTGGAGCCGGCCCACGGGGCCCGCGGGGATGTCGGTGAGCTCGCTCACGGCGCTGACCTCGGACTCCACCGCGGTCGCCGGCACCACGGGCACCAGGGAGGTGCCCACGACGAGGAGGTAGCCGAGCGCTCCGGCGCAGCACAGCGACGCCAGGAGTGCGGTGCCCGTCGTCCGGGGGGATCGACGGTGGGGGTTCAGCTTGGACATGGCCGCCACTCTATGCAGTCGTACCGATGATTCGGGCCGTATCGGCGCAACATCCCAAATGCCCCTTACCTGCGCGCCACCCCCCGAGCACCGGCCACCACGGGATGCCGCAGCTGCGGCGGCCCCCGGCGTGATCCGGAGCACTCGAACGCGCGGTTCCGGCGTGCGCCGAACCCGCATCCTAGCCATGCCTCAGCCGCCAGGTCACCTCCCGTCCTCAGTTCGATCACGTTCGCGCTCGACTCTTTCCACCCGCGTTACCAGGCAGTAATGTCACGCTCACGCACGTGCCGCGCCTACTCGGAGTTGATGTGCCCACTGGACGACATCGCATGGCCCCTGGACCCGGCGGCCCGCCGCCCGATGAGAAGCGCGGGGTACTGCGCTCCCCGCTCGGGATCATCGCGGTGGCGGCCGGGATCGTCGTCCTGCTCGGCATCGCCGTTCCCGTCGGACTGCGCTACCTCGGCTGCGGGGAGACCCGCTATCTGCGGGTGGCCACCACGCTGAGCATGACGCCGGTGCTGCAGGAGGCCGCCGACGAGTTCAACGACGGCGACCCGACCTACTCCGGGGTCTGCGTGTTCGCCCAGGCCAAGGAGATGGCGCCGCACCGCATCACGACGGAGCTGTCCGGGGGCGGCACCGGCCGTTCCACGCTCACGCCCGACGTGTGGATCCCGGAGTCCTCGGCCTGGGTGG
The DNA here is from genome assembly GCF_002263495.1 of Nocardiopsis gilva YIM 90087. NCBI lineage: Bacteria > Bacillati > Actinomycetota > Actinomycetes > Streptosporangiales > Nocardiopsidaceae > Nocardiopsis > Nocardiopsis gilva. The sequence continues at coordinate 4,793,842 of NZ_CP022753.1, forward strand.
AGCTGACCCGCGTCTCGGAGTCCGGGGCGCGCGCCATCGAGACCACGCCCCGCCCGCTGGCCACCTCCCCGGTCGTTCTCACGGCGCCCGAGGACGCCAAGGGCGTGCCCGACCCGGAGCGCGTGAGCTGGAAGGAGATCCTGCCCGGCGAGCGCTCACCCGATCGGCCGATGGTGATGGTCGACCCCAACCGCGGCGTCGACGGGATGACGGCGATGTACGCGGTGCGCCAGATCCTCGGACGGGGCGACAAGGCGGACACCGCGATGACCGACTTCGTGCACGACGTGCAGCGGGACACGGCGTTCGGCGAGATCGACCTGACCGGGGTTTACCCCAGCGCACTGGGGGTGGACCCGCTGACGGTCGTCCCCGAACAGGCGGTGGTCCGGTACAACGACCGGACCTCCAACACCCCGCTCCAGGCGCTCTACCCCACCGAGGGAACGGTCGAGCTGGACTACCCCTACGTGTCCATCGGGGACGACCCGGTGATGCGGGCGGCCGCCGACGACCTCTACGACCTCCTGATGGGTGACACCTACCAGGACCGGCTGCGCGACCTGGGGTTTCGCGACCCGGACGGCACGGCCTCCGGCGACCTGGGCGACCGCGAGGACATCATCGCCGAGCCGCCCGCAACGCACGACGACCTCACCGGGGACGCGCTGCTGGGCGCCCTGGAGGACTGGAACCGGCTGTCCATGGCCACCCGCGCGCTGGTGCTGGCCGACGTGTCGAAGCACATGAGCTCCGACCTCAACGGCGGGCCGTCCCGCCTGCAGGTCACCAAGGACGCCGCACAGCTGGGCCTGACGCTCTTCCCCGACCGGGCCGACATGGGCCTGTGGCTGCTCTCCAGCGGGTTCGGTTCCTCGGGCCGCGACGAGGTCCGGGGCATCGCCGAACTCGGCGGGTCCGACCGCGAGGACGCGAGCGCGACCCGGCGCGAGGCGCTGAGCGGGATCGCCGAGGACATCTCGGTCGAGGGCGGGGAGCCGCAGCTGTACGACAACATCCTGGCGGCCTATGAGGAGGTGGAGGACGCCTATGACGAGGAGAAGATCAACACGGTCATCCTCCTGACCGCCGGGCAGGACGGCGGGTCCAGCGAGATCTCGCAGCAGGAACTGGTGGCCGAGCTGCAGGACCGGTTCGACCCGGACCGGCCGGTGACCATGTTCATCATCGCGGTCGGCGACCAGCCCGACGAGAGCGGGCTCCGCGAGGTCGCCGCCGCGACCAGCGGTTCCCTGTTCGTCACCGACGACCCCGACGAGATCGGCGAGATCTTCCTGAGCTCGGTGTCGCGGCGCCTGTGCGTGCCCAACTGCGACGAGTAAGCCCTTTCCTACGCACCACCGAATTAGGTCACGATGAAGTAACGGTATCCACGTCCGAAACCCCAGAAGCACCCCCGTGATCGGGTGGAAGCGCAGGTCACGACCGCACGGCTGACCGGGCCTTCAGGGGCGTTGCCAAGATCACCCGACGGTCGGAAACGCCCGGAGTTCCCCACCGCTCCCGCCTTCTCCCTCGATGCGGTCTTCAGTACCGTTCCGATCCACACCCCCATTCGCATCACACCCCCCGTGAGGAAACCTTGGGACGCCATCGCGAGAACTACGCAGGTGACGAGGGCCGCCCGGCCCGCAGAGAGCAGAGCCGCACCCGGCGCCGTCGGGGACGCGGCGGCGCCTTCGTCGCTCTCGCGGCGGCCTTCGCGATCATCCTCGGCCTAGGGATCACCGGCTGGTACACGGTGAACAACCAGGACGGCTGCGGCGGCAAGGACATCCCGCTGAGCGTCGTCGCCAGCCCGGAGCTGGCCCCGGCCCTCGACCGTGTCACCTCGGAGTTCAACGACGCCAAGCACGGCGTGGACGGCCGCTGCGTCCGCGTCGAGGTGCGGGGCGAGGACTCCGCCAACGTCGCCTACGGCATCACCGGCGCCGGGCCGACCCTGGGCGACACCGACTCCGACGTGTGGATCCCCGACTCGCGGCTGTGGCACAACATCGTCGAGAACCACAATGGCGGGGCGGCCCTGACCGACACCGGGACGTCCGTCGCCTACTCCCCGCTGGTGCTGGCCCAGCCGGCCGCCGCGGCCAAGAAGTCCGACGAGGAGCCCTCCTGGGACGCGCTCGTGCCGACGGCCGCACCGACCGGGGGCACCTCGACCAACGCCGTGCGCGTCGTCGACCCCATCCGCAGCGCGTCGGGGATGGCCACGCTCGCGCTGATCTCCGACGCCATCGGCGGTGAGGAGAAGGACCAGCCGCAGCTCGTCGCCGCGCTGCAGACCCTGCAGCGGGGGGTGACCCCCGACGAGAAGGCCGCGTTCGGCGTGCTCAGCCAAAACAGCGACACCCCGCCGCTCATGGTCCTCTCCGAGCAGGCCGCCTGGCGGTACAACGCCGACCACCCGGACGCCCCGGCCCACGTCACCTACCCCGAGGGCGGTACCTACACGCTCGACTACCCCTACATCGTGCGAGCCGAGGACCCGATCCTGTCGCGGGCGGCCGAGACCTTCCGCGCCGCACTGTCGGGCAAGAGCGTCCAGAAGGCGATGCTCGCCGAGGGGTTCCGGACCGCCGAGGGCACGGCCGACCCCGACGTACTGACCTCCGAGAACGGTTTCCAGAAGAAGGCGCCGGAGAGTCTGCCCGACCCGTCGTCGGGCACCGTGGAGCAGCTCGGGAAGGCGTGGAACCAGCTCAAGCTCGACACGCGCCTGCTGACCATCGTCGACATCTCGGGCTCCATGCTGGAGACCGTGCCCGGCACCGACAAGAACCGGATGCAGGTCACCACCGCGTCCGCCATCCAGGGGCTGGAGATGTTCCCGCCCGAGTCGGAGCTGGGCCTGTGGGAGTTCTCCACCGCCCTCAACAACGAGCTCGACTACCGGGAGCTGACACCGGTCCGCGAACTGAGCGCCAAAGGCGACGGGGGCACCCACAAGCAGGGGATCGCCTCGGCGCTGGGCAAGCTCGAACCGAAGCCCGACGGCGACACGGGGCTGTACGACACCTACCTCGCCGCGTTCCGCGAGATGTCGCGCAACTACAAGGCCGACCGCATCAACGCCATCCTGATGCTCACCGACGGCAACAACGACGACCCCAACGGCATCTCGCTCGAACACCTCCTGCAGACGCTGCAGACCGAGGGTTCACGGGAGCGGCCGGTGCCCATCTTCACCATCGCCTTCGGCCCGGACATCGACCCCGCGCCCCTGGAGAAGGTCGCCAAGGCCACGGGGGGTGCCACCTACACCACCAAGGACCCCACCGAGATCGGCGACATCTTCCTCCGCGCCTTCGCCCAGCGCCTGAAGGGGCCGGAAAGCTCGGAGGACGACGGGTAAGCGAGCCACCGCGGCAGCGGAGGGGTTGCTGGCCTTTACCGTCCGTGGCCAGATCCGGCCACCAGATCGTGGTGGCCGGATCTCCGCACGCCCACAGGGTCCGTGTGGTTCTTCCGGACCCACCCGGGTCGTCCCGGCGTGCGTCCATGTGACGTGGCCTGCCACGTCACATGGGACCCACGTCCACCCCGTGCGCAAACCACCAGATTTCCACGCGATCGCAATCTTCACGGTCACGGAGATCCCGGCTATGGACTCGGCCGTCGTTTTGGCGTACTCAGAGTAGTGCGGTAGGTGTGCGATCGGTGAGAGGGTGGCGACCGTGGCCAACGCGTGGATGCCAGGCGCCGGACGAGTCCACTGCACGACCACCGGGGGCCTCTATAGAGGAGGCGCCCCTCGGGCCGTATGGCTGACCGCGGAGGCCGATCCCACCACCCATTCGGCCCGGACCATCGCCGGACGCTACAGCGACAAGGAACCCACCGCCCACCTGGTGTGGAACCCGGTGACCGGGGAGACCGTCCAGCTGCTGCCGGCCACGGTGCCCGCGATCGGCCGCCTCGGCTGCGACCCGGACCCCGCCCGCGAGGGGCGGATCTGCCTCGTCATCGAGGTGATCGGGCAGGCGTCGGACCCCTTCACCGACCGCCCGCTGACCGGCGTGGACCCCATCCTGTCGTGGCTGGACTCCTGGGAGGTCGCCCGCACCTGGCCGGCCGGACCTCCGCCCCCGCCGGACAGGCCGCCCTATCAGCGCACGGCGACCGCGCGCCTGTGGGCGCTGGGCGGGCATTTCGGCCATTCCCAAGTGCCCGGTTCCCGGGCCGCCGGCCCCGGCGCGATCTCGCCCGATCGGCTCCTGGGCTCCCACCTGCCCGGGCTCCTGGGCAAGACGGAGGAGCACAACGCCCCCGCCACCGCGCACGCCTTCGTGCCCAGTGACAACACCACAGGACCGCATCCGGCGATGGCGCACACGTGAGCCGAAAGCGCTGACGCCTACGCCCATCCGCGCCCCTCGACCAGCCCGCACAGCCCCGCGGTCCGGACGGAGCGTGACGTTACGCTCCGTCCGATGCCCGGCCACTCTGGGACGATGGGCGGACCAGTGGTTATCGCCAGTCCCATAACCCCTTAGTCTGTCCGCCATGGGTGGATCGATCGAGCCGGGCTGGTATGCGGATCCGCACGGCGAACAGGGCATGCTGCGATGGTGGAACGGCGAGGAATGGACACAGCACGTCCGCTCGCTCCAAGAGCTGCAACAGGCGGGACAGCCGGAACAGAGCGCCTCGGGCACGGACGACGCAGAGGCGACCGCCGACCTGAGCGGCGCGATCCCCGGCGGTGACGCGCCGGGACGGACGACCTCGGGTCCCACCGCTCCCCCGTCGGCCGACGAACCGAGCACGATGCGCATCGACCCCGCGCATCTGTCGGCCTCCACCACTTCGTCCAACGACGAGCCGCAGACCATGCGCTTCGACCCCGCGCAGCCGTCGGCCCCGACGAACGCGGGCGCGGACGACACCGAGTCGACCGCCGACCTCAGCGGCGCGCGCGGACCGGCTCCGGCCACCCCCGCGGGCGATGAGCCGAGCACGATGCGCATCGATCCCGGCCAGTTCGGCGGACCATCCACTCCGGCCACCCCGATCGGCGACGAACCGCAGACCATGCGCGTGACGCCGCCCAGCGACCCGTCGACCACCGTTCCCGTCAACGACGTCCCCGCAGCGGACGCGGGCGCGGACGGCTCGACGATGCGGATCGACCCCAACGCCGCCCAGCAGTACGGGTCCGGTGCCCCCGCCCCCGGCGACGACGACCCCACCGTGGACGTCACCGGCGACGCGGCCGGATCCACCATGCGCGTGGACCCCTACAGCGCCGATGACGGCCCCACCGCCGACCTCAGCGACGACGCCCCCAAGACGGCGGTGTTCGGCTCCGGGGACGCGCCCAAGACGGCCGTCTTCTCTCCCGACGCTTCGAGCGACGACGCACCCAGGACAGCGGTCTTCAACCCTGACGACGCGACCTTCGCGGCGCCCAGCGGCGGCGAGGACGCACCAGAGGAGAAGGGCTCCAAGTTCAACAGGTTCCTCGGCGACCTCAAGGAGGGGATCTCCGAGATCGCCGAGGAACGAAAGCAGCAGAAGGAAGAACAGCGCAAGAAGGCCGAGGAGGAAGCCCGGAAGCGCGCCGAGGAACAGGCCAAACAGGCTGAGGAGGCCGCCAAGCGCCACGCCGAGGAACAGCAGCGGCTGGCCAAGGAGGCGGCGGAACGCCCGCAGGCAGGCCCTTCCGGAGCAGCGGGAGCAGCAGGCGCGGCGGGCGCCGCCGGAGCCTTCGGAACGCCGCCCGGCACTCCCCCTTCCGGCCCGCAGCAGCCGTACGGCGCGCAACCGCCGTCAGGCGGGTACCCCGCCGCTCAGCCGCCGTCCGGCGGGTATCCCAGCGCCCAACCGCCGTCGGGCGGCTACCCCAGCGCGCAACCGCCATCGGGCCCCCACCAGCCCTTCGGCGGCCAGCAGGGCGGCGGCTACCCCGGCCACCAGCCGCCCCCCGGCCGCCAGCCCACCGGTGGGCACCCCGGCGGACCGCAGGCGTTCGGCCCTCCGCAGTCGGGTGGATACCCGGGCCAGCGGCCCGGCTACCCCGGCGCGCAACCGCCCTCCGGCCCCCAGCAGTACCCCGGCTACCCGCAGCAGGGACAGCAGGGTCCTCCCCGGGCTACCCGCCGCAACCTCCGGTCGCGCCCAAGAGCACGGCCGCAAGAAGAAAAAGAACAAACAGCAGCCGCCGTCGGCCCAGCCCTACCCGGGCGGCCCCCAGCGCGGCGCCTACCCGCCCGGCCCGCAGGGCGGCCCGGCTACCCGCCGCAGCCTCCTCAAGGCCGCGGCGGCCAGCAGTACCCAGGACGCCCCCCACAGGGCGCCCCGGGCTGGGGCGGGCCCGCTCCCTACCCGCAGCAACCGCCGAATAAGAAGAAGGGCGGCTGCGGGGGCTGCATGGGCTGCTTCCTGTTCGTGATCCTCCTGCTGGTCATCGTCGTCGGCGGCCTCGGCTACCTGCAGTTCGGCGAGGGCTACGACATCCTGGGCGCGTTCGGGATCTACATCTAGCCACGACCTATGCGGGCGGCCCGGGTGAGCGTGCGATCGCACGCTCACCCGGGCCGCCCGCATTTCGACCAACAATCGTTCTCCCCGCCCCACGCGCACCGCCCCACCAGGCGCCGGCGCTCGCGACGCGAACTGCCACTCCTCAGACGCCCTAAGCTGACCGGTATGAATGACTGCCTGGTGTGGATCGACTGTGAGATGACGGGGCTCGACCTCGAACGCGACGCGCTGATCGAGGTGGCCTGCCGCATCACCGACGGCGACCTCAACCAGCTCGATGAGGGCATCGACGTGGTTATCAAGCCGCCGCAGGAGGCGCTTGACCAGATGGGCGAGTTCGTCACACAGATGCACACCACCTCCGGGCTGCTTGACGAGCTGGACAAGGGTGTGACCCTGAAGGAAGCCGAGGACCTCGTCCTGGCGCACATCAAGCGCTACATCCCGGAGCCGAAGAAGGCCCCGCTGTGCGGCAACTCCATCGCGACGGACCGGCTGTTCCTCGCCCGCGACATGCCCCGCATCGACGAGTACCTGCACTACCGGATGGTGGACGTCTCCAGCATCAAGGAGCTGCTCCGCCGCTGGTTCCCCCGCATCTACTTCGCCAGCCCGGAGAAGAACGGCGGCCACCGCGCCCTGGCCGACATCAACGAGAGCATCCTGGAACTCCGCTACTACCGCGCCGCCGGCTTCGTCCCCGCCCCGGGTCCGGACAGCGCGACGGCCCGCGCCATCGCGGCCGACATCGCCGCCGGAGGCAAGGGTGTGCCGAGCACCACGGAGGAAGAAACCGAAACCCACGAGGAAAAGTGAGCGAAGCACCCTCCGACGTCCGCTAGACTCTTCAATGAACGCAGGCGCTGAAGCCACTTCAGCCCCGCGATCATGGTGGGTGTAGCTCAGTTGGCAGAGCACTTGGTTGTGGTCCAAGATGTCGGGGGTTCAAGTCCCCTCACTCACCCCAGAGCAAAAGCCCTGGTCATCGCATGCGATGACCAGGGCTTTTTCGTTTGTCGGACCGACACTCAACCGGCGCAATGCCCTTGTCCAGGGCCCTGGCGGGCCGTCCACGTTGAGCCTGATCCGGCGGGTCCACCCACGGACGCCTGGTCGAAGAAGCCGTTTGCCGACCGGTCAATCCCGTCCGTCGTCGTCATCGCCGTGCTGCTCTACCGATGACCGAGGCGCAGGGGCCAAGTTCACCACCCGGGCGTGCATAGCCCCACTCCGTGCCGCCTCTGCGCTTCAACGGGTGTGCCGTGTGATCAGCATCGGATGCGGCGGTTATTGAGTCTGGCCGTCATCGGCGGTGATCTTGACCAGGGTCTTCTGGCTGTTACCGGTGATCGTGTCGGTGACCTGACGCGCTCCTCTTCGGCCTGCCCACCGACGTGAAATCGCTATTCATGAGCGCGAGTGCCCGCGCCGGAGGCACCCGGAGGCTGCCCGCTGGGCTCACTCTCTCTGCCTCCGGCGCCTCTGCTCGGTCCCAGCGACACCGCTACGGCCCCTGTCTCGTGGCGACTGGGACCGGATTCGCGGCTGCGCTCACGCTGATCGTGCGCGGGTGGCGCTGACCTACCTCGGCCGTAAAGAGCTGCTTTCCGCTGCTACTCGCTATCTCCGGGACGTGCCGACACGAACGTTCCCCTCTGCGGGACGGTGTAGACGTATCCCTCATCACGGAGGTAGCGAACCGCGCGGCGGGCAGTATCCCTGGCGACGCCCCAGCGCTGGATCATCGTTGCTTCCGAAGGGATCGGCCGGTTCGGTTGCAGAACCCCGCGCTCGATCTCACCAATGATGACGGCCGCAATCTGCCGGTAGGGCGGAGTCGGCGCATCGTAGTCGATCTCATCCTCGGACATGCGCCAGACGGTAGATGACTGCCTTCAAATATCCACAGATCCATACGTCGGTAGACGAGGGTATAGGAGTTGCCTTACTGTCGATTGACAGAAGAAGACCCCGGCGACGAAGGCCCTCGTCCCGGGGCATGGCCCCACTCGCGCAAGGAGTGAGACATGTCCATCCTGCCATCGCGGCGATCCCGCCGCGTCCGCCCCTACATCAGCGCGCTGGAAGCCCGCCGCTCCATCGAGGAGCGCCGCTTCCGGCAGTTCGCCGGACGGGTCTCCCTGCGGACCATGGAGGTCACCCGATGACCTCCAACATCACGCGGGCCGTGCGCGGTGACTTCAGCGTCACCTATGACCCCGAACTGCCCCTCATGCTCTGCTTCACCGTGCGCGGGCTTGGCGGGCGGATCGTACGCCTGCGCTGCCCCTACTTCGAGGCCCACCGCGCCCTGGTCCGCGAATGCGGGTTCACCAAAGCCGAGGCGTCCCGGTTCCTCGACCAGGCGATCGGAGACCAGTCGTGACCAATACGAACAACGACCCACTCCTCCGCCTGCTCCGCGAGCACTACGGCCACCGGTGGACCATCCGCCGCACCGAAAACCTGTGGGTCGCCACCGCTAACGACCCCGAGGCCGACCACGCGCCCACGATCATCCAGTCAGACGTCAACGAATTTCTCTACGACCTGGAGAACCCGCCTGCACGAGCGGCCAAGACCTGCAACGGCTGAGCAGGAACTGCCCGGTCCCCGTCGCCCCACCAGCGGCGGGGACCTTCTCGACGCCCCAGACCGGTGTGGGCTGCGCAGTTTCTCTGGAGCGCAGAAGACCCGACGTCGTGTTCGCATCTCCTAACCGACCGATCGCTCTACCCCCACCCCCCGGAGAAGAGCAGGCATCCCCCACGTGAACCGCGGCCCTTACTGACCGGGCACATTCCGGAGGAGAAGATCGGCGCATGCCGTCGCTTCCGTCCCCCTGTCCACAGGGCGACCACACCCGCTTCACGCCCTGATCGGCCTTCATTACGATAAGAATTCGATCCGCCGCACGAGCCCTGTGAGATCGCGGCACTGGGAACCACCTCCGCATGACCTCGCCGTCCAAGCGCCTATCTCGAGGGGCTTGCAAGGTGACCTTCTCCCGTCCCGGGCGCCCCGGCACCGTACCGTCCCGCACGCCAGCGGAAGCCACCGTGCGCACGGGGCCCACCGCCGCCGTTGCGCTGCTGGTCGATATCCCGGCCACCGGACAGCTCGGGGACACGTGTGCCCGCCGCTTCCCTCTCCCCCGCGATAGCCGCCGCATATTCTCGGCGAAGTCCTCTGGAGCGGTCGGCCTCGACACCAGCGCGGAGTTCATCGATTTCGCCACCGAGCGGATCGGCGAGGGTCAGAAGGTCATCGCCCTCTACCCGACATGGCGCGCGGAAGCGGCCGAACGCACCATCCACTTCGCCCGGGGAGCGCTGCGCACCGACCACATCGCCGCCGTCGGCCTGGACCTGTCACCACTCGCCATGTCTTTGCTCGCAGATCAGCTCGCGTACCTCGCGCCGTATCTGTCCGCCGGGCTGACCGCGGCGATGGCCACCGAACTCCCCAAACACATGCTGGCCGGCGCCTGGCTACGCAGTGTCGGGTCGCTCGCCACCCTGCCGACCTCGATCAGCCAGCACCTCGGCTCCTATGTCCCCGGCGTCGCCTTCATGGCCTACTGCGCACCGGAACAGCGCGTCCGTCAGGTCCGCCAGGGTGCAGACCTCGCCGACGGCATCCCCCACCACCCGCAGACGCCCACGCAGGTGCTCTATTCGGTCCCCGAAGGTCTGCGCACCACGTTCCTGAACGACGATCTGCTCCCCGCCCTGGCCCCGGACCGCTCACTGCCGCTGCCCCCGCAGCCACTGGCCACCGAGTACTGGGGAACATCGGGCCACATCGACTTCGTCGCGTTCAGCGCACACCCTTGCGCACTCTCCGACACCCTCACCGAGCTCGCCTCGACCATCTGCACCTGGTGCCGCGAACGGATCACCACCCGCGTCTGCCCGTTCTGCCACGCGGCCAACCGTCCGCCCCGCAAGCTGCAACGAAGCATGCCCCACCCCCGCAGCCGCTCCCTCGCTCCAAGTACGACCGCTCCAACCTGCCGAACGCCCACCCCGCTGGAACCAGCACCATTGGAGCAGCTGCAACAACGGGAGCCACAGGAGCCGCCGCCCCTGCCGACCTGCCCTTCCCCGGACGGCGAGGAAGAACCCGTCCCAGTCAGCATTAGCAGCCGTATGGAGGCCATCCGCCTCCGCGCCCGGGCGTCCCACGCGCCCCTAACGTCACTCCCCGAGCGGCTCCCGAAACCACCAGAGCCCTCCCCGGTTCCGCCACCCCGAATAGGCCATGACCAGGGAATTCAGCACAGAAATCCACCCTCGGCACTGCCCATGGCACCAAATGGACGTCGGGATCGCACCCCCTGAACGCCGACACCACCCCCCAAAGGCCGTATGATCCTGACGCGGCCTTTGGGTCGGTGTCTCAGCGTCCCGCAAGTGATGACGCCCATGGGCAGCAACCTCGCGCTACACAATCGTGACAATATGTCCACAATTGGCCATACTTGAACCGAGGGTCACGATTCCAAGTGCAATTCGAACGATTTTCCGGTAAACCATAACCCTATGTGACATGCGCCCCCGCTGAGACCCGCTCAGGGGCGAACTGCCGTGGCGTCAACCAGTGGCAGCGCCCTACGCTGTCTCAGCGGATTCGCAGGTGGCCTACTGCGCCCCAACACCGAAGCACGACCCCCATCCCCCGGGAGCCACGCAAAGTGTCCACCGACCCTTCCAGGTCTCACTGCGTTGTCGCTCTGCTCGCTGACATCCCCACTACCGGACACCTCGGGGATGCGCAGGCCGAGCGCTTCACCTTGAAGGGTGACGACCTCGCCGCCCGGTCCGCCGGTTTCCTCGACTTCTCGGCTCGGCACCTCGCCGCAGGCAGGAAAGTCATCGCGCTCTACCCGCAATGGCACTCAGAGGAAGCTGAGCGCGCCGTCCAGTTTGCCCGCCTCTCTCTGGGTACGGACCACATCGCCGGCATCGACGTCGATATCGCGCCGCTGGCCCTATCCCTCATGGCTGACCAGCTCGCCTATCTAGCCCCTTACCTCCCGTCCGGTTTGGTGGCCTCCCTCGTTGATGAGTTGCCGCAGCACATGCTGTCCGGCGGGTGGATGAAGAGCGTTAGTGGATTGTCGACGATCCCCATCACCCTCAAGCAGCATGTTGGCTCCTACCTGCCGACGACCACGTTTCTGGCCTTCTGCACACCGGTCAAACGTGTCGGCAGGGTGAAGGATGACAACCCCGCGCCAAACATTCCGCAACGGCCGATGGAGCCGGTGCAGATCCTCGTCAGCGCGCCGGAGAAGGTTGAGCACTCCGACTTCAACGACCAGTTCATTCCCTCGCTTGGTTGCCAGATGGCGGGCGGCCTCCCAGAGCAGCCGCTGGGGTGGAAGTACTGGGGGACTACCAAATACGTGGAGTTCGTGGCGTTCAGCGCCCACCCCCAGGCACTGACGCACCCGGTGAAAAGCATCCGCGCCACCCCGTGCCTGTGGTGCCGTGAACCGATCTCCGCTGGAGTGATCTGCCGATTCTGCCGCGGAGCCAACCAGCTGCCCGCAGGTCGGCCGCCGAAACAGGGCGCGGATGTACCCGCACCTCCGGCGAAGACGACTGGAGAACACATTCGACCGTCCTGGGTCGCCCAACAGTCGAGTTCGGCTGACGGCCGTACCCAACGTCCCCCGGCCCGACAAGGCAACACCGGCACAGGGCCGCAGTCACAGTCAACCGATCCAGCGGATTCCACACCCCCTGCCCCCCGAAGCTAAGAACGGAAAGCAAGCGTATGAACCCCCGTCAGCGGCGCGGCATCCTGCTGATGATCGTGGCCGGTATTGGAGCAGTGGCGGTCACCTTCAGCGTGATGAGCTACGTAGCCACGCTCAACGCCGAGCTCGGCAGCTACCAGACAGTATTGCGGCTTACCCAGGATGTCCCCGCATACCAGCCGGTCACTGCGGACATGGTCGAAGAGGCCAAGGTCCCTGCGAAGTTCTTCGAAAAGAGCTTCATCTCCGACCTGCAGGCTGACCTCGAACTCAAGCCCGGCGAGGTCCCGGTATCCGCCGCCGCGCTAGACAAGGGTCTCCTGCTGCAGAGCAGCATGCTCAGGCCAGCCCCCGATCTGAAGGCCGGGGAGCGCGAGATCGCGATCATGGTTGATGCGGAGACAGGCGTGGCCGGCAAGGTCGGCCCTGGTTCCCGCGTGGACGTCTATGCCACGTTCAAGGGCGATCAGGAGAACCCGCCCTGCGCGGTGCGGGCACTCACCGACATTGAGGTGCTCGAGCTCGGCGTCGTCCGTTCCGAGGCCGAAGAAGAAAGCGGCACTCTGACCGGCAATGTCCCGGTCACCTTCCGCCTCAACCCCGAGGACACCCTACGGCTCACCTACCTGGAGAGCTTCTCCAGCACCTTGCGGCTTGGGCTCGTGAGTGGAGAGGGCAGTGGTAACCCCGGTAACGAAACGATGTGCAGCGCGGACATCGCCGAGGTCATTGGAGCTTCCGGCAAGAAGAGCGACGGCGATGATGAGCAGCAGAACGACCAGCCCTAGCTCACTGCCGCACCGCTGTTCGAGGATGGAGAACGACCGCAAATGACCTACCAGGTGATGCTGGGCGCACCGACCGAGACGATCGAGTCGACCCTCACCGCAGGTTTCGAGGAACTGGCCGACAGCCAGATCGTCAGCGTGCACCGCTCCTCAAAGGAGATCATCGACACGGTGCCCAAGCTGCCCAATCTCGACGTGGTGCTGATCCACGAAGAGCTCGGTCCGCTCCCCGTCCTGGACATCATCCGGGAGCTCTCACGTTCGCACCCGCAACTCGCCGTCATTCTCCTGGTCGAAGAGGTCCTGCCAGATACCTTCAACCAGGCGATGGAGGCGGGCGCGCGTGGTGTCCTCGCCACCAGTGCCACGGTCGAGGAGCTGAGCGCCCGGATCAGCACAGCGGCCGACTGGTCACGGACACTGCGTCGCCACCTGGAGGCCGCCTCCCTCGACATCCCAGTCAGCGGGAGTCGTGGTTCGGTTGTCGCCCTGTCGGGCTCCAAAGGCGGTATCGGCACCACCACCACAGCGATCCAGCTCGCCATGGTGGCGGCCAAGGCCAAACGGTCGGTCTGCCTCGTCGACCTCGACCTGCAGTCGGGCGACGTTCCGAGCTTCATGGATCTCACCCACCGGCGCAGCATCGTCGATCTGGCTGAGGTCGCCGACAACATCAGCGCCGCAATGCTCTCGGACACGCTGTACGTGCACCCGGATGGGATCCACATTCTGCTGGCGCCGGGCGAAGGCGAGCGGGGAGAAGACATGACCGCCAGCGCCGCCCGGCAGATCCTGGGCGCGCTGCGCTCCCGCTACGAGGTCGTCATCGTGGACTGCGGCGCCTACCTGACCGAGGCAAGCGCGATGGCGGTGGAGCTGGCGGACACCGCCATCGTCGTGGTCTCCCCCGACCTGCCGGCCATCCGCGGCGGACAACGCCTTGTCGCCATGTGGGAACGGTTGCAGGTACGTAAGAAAGACGAGGTCACCGCCCTCCTGACGCGCCACAGCCGAAAGAACGAGATCCAGCCGGACTTCGTTCGCAAGCTGCTGGGTACGCCGTTGTTCAAGCATGTCATCCCCGCCAACTATCGGGCGCTGGAAGAGGCCACCAACACCGGTGATCCACTGCGGATCAGCGACGATGGGCTCCGCAAGGCATTCCGTCTGGTCGCCGACGAAGTCGGACTTCTCGTCACTCGCGCTTCAGAGACGGAGGAGCCGAACAGCGACGATCAGAAGACCGGTGGCAAGAAGACGAGCCTCAGCGGGCTGCTCAAGAAGGACAGCACATGAGGTCACGCACTCTGCGTAGGCGAAAGGGCGACAGCGGCGTCGCCCTGATCGAGTTCGCCTCCCTGGTACCGCTTCTCGGCTTGGCGCTGCTCCTTGTATGGCAGGTCGTACTCGTGGGATTGACCTCCATGTACGCCAGCCACGGCTCCGCCGAGGGAGCCCGGCAAGCAGCGGTCACCCCTTACTCCACCGACAAGATCGACCGTGAGGCGCGGAAGCGCGTCGCTCCTCCCTGGAACGACGACGATGCGATGTCCGTCGAAGTCGTCGAGGATCCGGCCGACGGGTCCTTCGTCCAGGTTCGCATCAAGACACCCGCGGTACTGCCAGGATTCGACACCCCGTGGGAGATCGGGGCCGAGACCCGGATCGTCCCCGAGGGACGCTACTGACCGCGATTTCGTAACTCACCCAGCCACCACGGACAGAAAGGAGGTGACTCGAAGCCATGGTGTCCCTCCCCTCCGCGCTCTCCCGCCGCCGGAGCAGCGACTCGGGTGCGCAGATGATCGAGTTCGCGGTCTACTTCCCAATTTTGCTGCTGTTCGTGACCCTCGTGATGGAAGTCTTCGCCTCGTTCACCGCCATCGAGCGCGTTGAATCCGCGGCCCGTGCCGGAGCTCGGGTTGCCGGTGCCAGCGGTTACGGCGTGGCTGAGTCGACCGCACGTGCCTCCCTGCCCGACTGGCTGGACGATGCCGACATCACCGCCGGCCCGAACGGCAGCGGAGGTGTGTACACGGAGGTGTCGGTGACGACACCCATCATGTGGAGCAATGCCCCCTTCAAGATCGAGCTCAAGCGTCGAGTCGAGATGCCCACCGTGTGACGTAGGGGTCGATACACCTCTGCAGGGCCAGCGCCCCCGCGTCATCGAACGACAGACACCTCTGGCAGTAGCCCCAACCGAAGGACAGCATGGGACTCAAAGACCGCCTCGCCGACGACCGTCTGGTCGAGCAGGGTGCTGACCGCGGCAGCATCTCGCACTGGCGGCAGCGTCTTCTCCAGGAGATCAACCTCGACGACCTGGCGATGCTGTCGCTCGCCCAACGACGTATTCGCCTGGAGAAGATCGTCGGGCACATCCTGTCCCGTGAAGGCCCTGTGCTCTCTGACCGGGAGCGAAGCGGCATCATTCGGCGTGTCGTCGACGAAGCCCTAGGCCTGGGCGTTCTTGAACCTCTCCTAGCCGACGAGACCGTCACCGAAATCATGGTCAACGGTCCGGACAACATTTACATCGAGCGCCAGGGAAAGGTGCAGCGCATCGAGACCACCTTCGCCAGTGAGGATCAGCTGCACCAGACCATCGACCGCATCGTCTCCCAGGTCAACCGCCGCGTCGACGAGTCCAGTCCGATGGTCGACGCCCGGTTGCCCTCGGGCGAGCGTGTCAACGTGATCATCCCACCGTTGTCCCTTTCGGGGCCTATCCTCACCATCCGACGCTTCCCGAAACCGTTCACCATCGATGAACTTGCCGCGAAAGGCAGTCTTGACGCGGCCACCGGCGTTCTGCTGGCCGCGCTCGTGCGGGCGCGATTCAACGTCGTCGTGGCGGGTGGTACCGGTACTGGTAAGACCACCTTCCTCAACGCACTTTCGGCCTTCGTTCCCGGTTTCGAGCGGATCGTCACCATTGAGGACTCCGCCGAACTCCAGCTCCAACAGGAGCACGTGATCCGGTTGGAATCCCGGCCGCCCAACATGGAGGGCGCCGGCCAGATCACCATCCGCGACCTCGTCCGGAACTCGCTACGTATGCGGCCGGACCGGATCATCGTCGGTGAGGTCCGCGGCGGCGAGACCCTGGACATGCTCCAGGCGATGAACACTGGTCATGACGGCTCCCTGGTGACCGTCCACGCCAACTCCGCCGATGATGCGATCTACCGACTCCAGACCCTGGCCTCCATGAGCGAGGTGAAGATCCCCTTCGAAGCGATCCGGGATCAGATCAGCAACGCCATCGACGTCATCGTGTATCTCGACCGCGCCGCGGACGGCGCACGCCGGGTCGGTGAAGTGGCGGTCGTCGCTTCCACACGCCGGGAGGAGTTCCGGCTGCAGAGCGTCATGGAATTCGTCAAGGAACCGATGGGAGCGGACCGCAAGGTCCGCGGCGAGTTCCATCACCGTCCCCTGCCACGGCACATTGCGCAGCGCCTCATCCACGGGGGCGAAAGCCTCCCCGGAGCCTTCGGCGTTGCCGATGATGACGATCAATCCTTCGCGAGGGGCGTGGCATGATCCACCTCCGCATCCCCCGACGTACCCGATTCCGCCACGGAGCCCCCCGGTGAACTATCCCCTACTCATCCTGGGCATCACCATCGCCACTCTCGGGGTAGCGATGGTGGCCCTCTACGACATGCTCGCCGGAGCCCAGCAGAACCGCGCTCTGCGCGCCCGCAGCGCCATGCTGGAAGTGGAGGCCCGAGCCAACCATCCGCTCGAGCGGTTCGACGTCATGCTCCAGCGCACGGAGATCGGCAAGAAGATCGGTCTGCGGATCGCGCGTGCCGGCGTGAACGTCCGGACGTCGACGTTCGTACTGCTGATGAGTGCGGCCGGGGTCGTCGCCATCGTGTTCGTCTGGCAGGCGCTCGCCCCCATCTTCGGAATCCTTTCTGCGGGTCTGGTCGGCTGGTTGTTCTTCTCCTACCTCAAACGCCAGGAGGAGCGCCGCAAGGAGGAGTTCACTGCGCAACTCCCCGAACTGGCCCGGGTCCTGTCCAACGCCACCCAGGCCGGGCTTGCGCTCCCGACAGCTGTGGACATGGCAGCCGATGAACTGAGCGATCCGGCGGGCACTGAGCTCAAACGCATGGCCAGGTCTCTCTCCGTGGGCCAGTCCTTCGACTCCGCGGCTAAGGACCTCCGGGAGCGGATGCCTTCGCGCGAGATCGGGGTCCTGGTCTCGACGCTCCTCGTCGCCGCGCGATCAGGTGGTGCGCTGGTCACGGCGCTACGAAACATCTCCACCACCCTTGAGGAGCGCAAGGAGACCCGCCGGGAAGTAAAGACCATTCTCAGCGAGACCACTGCGACCGCCTGGGCGCTGACCGCGATGAGCGTTGGTTCGCTGTTCCTCGTCAATCTGATCTCACCGGGGGTTATTCGAACCATGACCGAGAGCCTGGGGGGACAGGTCGTCCTGGCGATCTCCTGCTCCCTCTTTCTCGTCGGTGTCGTCTTGGTCCGCCGCATCACCAAGATCAACTACTAGTCGAGTCACGGAACGCGAACTGACATGCCGACGATCAGCTTCTCCCTCCCAGTCCTCCTCCTGATCAGCCTCGTGGCTGGTCTCCTATGGATCACCGCTGTGTGGGGGTTCCACCTCTACACCTCAGAGAACCGCGTCAATACCGACGACGAGCTACTCCCGAAGAAGAAGGCGGGGGACCAGCCCTTCATCCTCCACCGCATCACCGCGATGCTCGGCAGGCCGCTCACCAAAACAACGCTTGACCTCCTCGGTGAGCAACGTCAAGCGTCCGTCCGTCGTCGCCTGGAGGCCGCGGGACGCCCCGACGGCCTGACCGTCGAACTGTACGCCCAGCGCAAGGCGGGCGAAGTCCTTCTCTACGGTTCGTTGGGGCTGTTCTTCCTCATGGGTGGCAGTGTCCTGTTCGCTGCGATGGCGTTTGCCTTCACCTTCATGAGTGACCTCGACCTCTATGCGCGTTCCCAGCAGCGGCAGAACCAGATTCAGGAACAGCTCCCCGACTTTCTCGACGTTCTCGCGGTGACCGTCGGCGCCGGCCTCTCCTTTCGCCAGGCCCTGGAGCGCGTTTCGGAGGCAATGCCGGGTGTGCTCTCGGATGAGTTCCGCACCGCACTCCGCCAGATGGACCTCGGGACTAGCCGACGCAAGGCGTTCACGGATCTTCGGGAACGCAACAAAAACGAAGCCCTCGGCAAGTTCGTTACTGCGCTTCAACAGGCTGAGGAGCTAGGCGCACCCCTGGCCCAGTCGCTCCACGAAATCGGTCAGGACATGCGTCGAGACGATGCCCAGTACATGCGCCGCAAAGCGCAGAAGCTCAACCCGCGTGTCACAGCAGTATCTGCTGGCACGCTGCTACCCGGATTGATCCTGCTCGTCGGCGGCACCATGGTCTTCGGCCTGGGCACCGATTTCAGCAACCTCACGCCCTGACAACCAGCTCATTCAATCTCTTGGGGAGCCAGAGAACAGCATGAAGACCGACCGGACACCGTCTCCAGCCGCACGTACGCGGCTGGATTCCACTGTGCGGTTGCTACTCCACCTCCGGCTGCTCCTGACCGGTGTCGCTCTGCTCTTCCTTCCCCGTGAGCGAATCGACGTCGACATTCTCCTGATTGTCTGCGCGTTCGCTCTGCTCACCTGGTTAGCAGCCCGTTACTGGAACCGGCTTACACCACAACTATCCCAGCTCCCCCTCCTAGCCGCCGGAGACGCCTTTGTCGCTGCCGTGGTCCTGGCTGTCGACGGCCCGGATGGCCCCTTTTTTATGGCAACCGTGTTGACGACCAGCATCGCAGGTGTCCTGTTCAGTTGGCGCGGCCTCATGGCCATCGCATTCTGCCAGGTGATCTTCTACTACGCGGCGCTTCTGTCCTACACGGGTCTCAACGGTTCCATGCCTGCGAACATCACATTCCAGGTGCTGTTGGTGCACCCCTTGCTCTACCCCATCGCCGGATACGTCGGATCGCGCCTGCGTGCAATCTTCGAAGAGTTGGCAGCCGAACAGGCGGCCCGGCAGCTCGCTGAGCGCTCCGCTGCCGCCGCTGAGGAACGCGCCCGCCTCGCACGCGACATGCACGACTCCGTCGCCAAAACCTTGCAGGGAACGGCCATGGCCGCCCAAGCGCTTCCGCTGTGGGTGGCCCGGGATCCGCAACGGGCCAGTTCCGAGGCATCTCGGATCGCCAAGGCTACAGAACTCGCGGTTGCCGAAGCTCGGGAACTCATCTCTGACCTGCGCACCAACCGGCCCGACGCCGACATCGCCACACAGATAGCTGACATCGCCACCGACTGGGCGAACCGGTCCGGAATCCCGGTCCGGGTCTCCCTTCCAAACACTTCCCAGGGCAGTTCGATCAAGCTGATGGTGATCGCCGCTCAGGAGATGGTGGCCATCCTGCAGGAGGCATTGACCAATATCGAACGCCACTCCAAAGCATCCACAGTCAAGGTGGCGCTGGAAGCGGTCGATGGCCACGCCGTCTTACGGGTCATCGACGACGGCACGGGTTTCGGGCCGGTTTCTTGGGACAGCAGGACCCAGGCCAGTCAAGAACTTCCTGAGCCGATCGGTCACTACGGGCTCGTTGGCATGCACGAACGTGCCGCGCATGCCAACGGCTCACTTAGCATCACCAGCGCCTCGGGAAAAGGAACCACAATTGGGGTGCGCATGCCGATGGCCGCACCGGAGGACAGCTTGGGAGAGACCTACGCCCACCCGATGTCGGGCACCGACACCTCCCACAACGCGAAGAGGAGCGAGCAATGAACGCGCAACGCTCCCACCCAGCCTGGGTGTCTTGACCCCCGCCCCTCAGTTCACGGACCGAATTCACAGCAGAATCCTCCGATCACTCGCCAGGGAGATCCCCCCATGACCTGCCCACCCCATCGTGCCCTTGTTGTCGACGACAACCTTGTCGTACGCGCTGGCTTGGTGGCCCTTCTTGAGGCGACTGGAGAGATCACTGTCATTGGTGAGGCAGGTGATGGGCAGGAAGCCATCGACCAAGCTCAGCGCCTCAGACCGGACGTCATCCTGCTCGACGTGCGAATGCCCTTGGTCGACGGGATAACAGCGGTGGAGCAGCTCGTTCCGATCGCCCCGGTGCTCATGCTCACGCACACCGAAGACCCCGAGATCATCCGCACCTCTCTGCAACGTGGCGCCTCAGGCTATCTGGTCCACGGAGCATTCAGCATCGAAGAACTGAACAAGGCCGTGGCGAATGTGGTCGCTGGTGACGGCAATCCCCTGTCCCCGGTAGCGGTCCGCGCACTCGTCGATGCCGTCCGCGAGCCCGAGGTCAAGGCAGCGCCGCCACCCCCTAACCATCCGCCCGGCTACCTGGGCCTCACCCAGCGAGAGATGGAGATCCTCAACCTCATCGCCAAGGGACTCACCAACAGGCAGATCGCCGAACAGCTCTTCCTTACAGAGAAGACCGTGAAGAACCACGTCAACCGCATCTTCACGAAACTCCAGGTCAGCTCTCGGGCAGCAGCCATCGCCCGTTGGAACGGCACAGATGAAGCATCGTGAGGCCTTCACCGACCAGGCAATTCAATCCTGCCGCTAGTGGCGTTCGCGCTACCGAGGAAACATGCCCAGCACAATTGGGCCCGAGCCGATGCGGGATTGGGCCCACAGACCCTATGGGTCCAACTCTGAGCAGCATAGATTGATGATCGTCACCGACAGCGAACGAAGCGAAGAACCGCTGATCTCGCACTACAGACTTCCACAATCCAAAGTAGGAGCCTTTTAGATGACGAATCCCCTGCTCCCTGTTATCGTCCGTACTCAGATCTTCGTTGCGATGCGCCGTGAACAGCTGCGTAACCGTCTCACTGACCGGGGAGCTGGCCTAGTCGAGTACGGTGCGCTTATCGTTCTCGCCATCGCAATTCTGACGGCGATCTATCAGACAGGCATCATCGACACCGTAAACAAGAACACCAAGCAGGCCCTGGACGACCTCTTTAACCGAGAGTTCCGAGGCGACTAGGAGCACCCGACCACAAAATATAGGGATCTCGGATGATTCTACGATCGCCGCGGAGACCCACCGGAGAGGAGGGACAGGCTACCCTGTTCCTCCTCCTCGGCTTGTCCTTTTCTATACTCGCAATCATGTTGCTGTTCGTCCGTCTGGGAAATGCTAATGACCTGCGCTCCCAGGCGCAGACTGCAGCGGATGCGTCCGCCCTTGCTGCGGTCGCTGATACCCAGGACAGGATGGCGAAGGAACTAGCTGCGGGTAATATCGTCCACTTTTCCAGTTGGAACAAGGAAACCAGTGAGGCCGCAGCCGACAAGTACGCGCGACAAAACAAAGCTGTTGTCACAGACATACGAGCCAGCGACAACATGTATGGCTGGACAGGAAATCACGTCCGGGTCACGGTTCGCGGTGCGCAGTGCCAGCGGGAACTAGAGGAAGACCGAAGTCGGCACTGGAACGACACGATCTGCCAGGGAGATGAAGAAGAGAAGGAGATCGACACCTTCTCCGGCGAGGCCGCTGCTATCGCCCGGATCGACAGTCCGACTAACTGCTCGATGGCGCCCGGAACTTGGGACAAGGGCCGTGTTCAATGCGACGGAAAAGTTATCCGTAGCGAAGCTGACGCCCGGTCAGTCATCAACGTCCAGCTGGTGGATCAAGAGGGCCGTTGGTTGTACCAAGGCTTCTCCATGGTGTCACTCGGTGACCACCCTGACGCAGGTGGGCCCATGGGTCCGTGCGACGAGCCGGGCGCTGGCACGGTCACCCCACTCACCTGTGCCAGTTACAAGGCGCTTCGAGCGCAGTTCCCTGAATACAAAGTATCTGGTTCCGGCTGCTATCGCGCTAACGGTGGCATCAAGGGAGGCGGCGAACATCCAAAGGGCCGGGCCTGCGACATGATGGTCAACAACACCGGAAGCGTCGCCAATGGCTCCCAGCTCGCCCTCGGTGACGCCACAGCTGCATGGGCACAGGAGAACGCCGAGGAGCTCGGCGTCATGTACATCATCTGGAAGCAACAGATCTGGAGCCCAACGCGGGCCAGCGAGGGGTGGCGTTCAATGGACGACCGTGGGTCACCCACGCAGAACCACTGGGACCACGTTCATATCTCCTTTGTCGGGTAATATACCGTGCGCTCAACATCGAGTGAGAGTCCTCACGGAAGGAAGCACGATCATGTGGAAACACGATGAGTACGGGCCGAAGGCCAGTGCGCTTCCCTGGCCCATACGAGTCGGTGCCCCGTGCGCGCTGACTCTCGCTCTCCTTACCGGCTGTGTCAGCGGGAACTCGGATGACCAGCCCGGAGGCGCCGCGGGCGACGGCAATGCTGCCAGCGAACAGCAGAAATCCGGCAAAGGTCAAGGCGATGGCAAGTCGATCTACTCCACGACGGCAACCTACCTTCCCGAAGCAGCGCAGCTCGACATCATGAGTCTGGAACGTGTGAGCGCCGAAACCGTCGTCCTCAGGTTTCGGATCACCAACAACTCAGCAAAGAGGTTGGTGATGCTTTACAACATGAGTGATGACGGTGACCGGGAAGCAGACAAGACCGTTTCTGGAGTTTCCCTAATAGACCCCGATGGGCAGAAACAGTACTTCCCCTGGTTTACTGAAAACAGGACGTGCTATTGCAGCGAGTGGGATAACCATAACTTCCCCCCAGGTGAAACGTGGGATTTCTGGGCTGCTTACCCAGCACCCCCTAAAGGTGTTGACAAGCTTTCGATCTCCACCCGAATCGCAGCACCCATAAATGATATTCCCATTACAGATGGGACTGCACCTGAGGAACCTAGTGGCGATCTAACGGATCCAAAAATCTTGGACATTCGCAAACTCGAGGAAGACCTAGACTCCGGAACATCTCGAGACGAGTCTGGAGATGACGTTAGCGTGATGCTGTCCTCCGATGTCCTCTTCGATCTCAACGAGTCCAAACTGACCGGCAAGGCCGACAGCATCCTAAAGAAAGTCGCAAAGGAGATCGACGATTCTTCGGCGACCACCGTAAAAATCGACGGCTACACGGACTCGTCTGGAAACGATGCGATCAACGAGCCGCTTTCCGAGGATCGAGCAAAGTCCGTAGAGAAGAAGATCAAGGAGCTCACTTCCAGGTCAGGTATCACCTACGAGGTCGCCGGTCATGGATCAGCCGATCCAGTCGCAGATAACAACACTGAAGAGGGCGCACAGAAGAATCGACGAGTCACTGTCACCTTCGCCAAATAATCCTATCTACTTCCAGAGGATAACTCATGGCTCACCAGCGAATCTGTCTCGTCACTCTGACTACCGCGATCCTTCTTGCCAGCATCTCCTCCACGTCGGCTCTTGCCCAGCAAGGGTCCTCGACTGACCAAAAGAATTCAACACCCGACGAACCCCCCGTCCTCGGCAGCGCCAAATACGAGAGCAACGTCGCGGATCTGTCCATCGAAGTGAACGCCGTTGACCGTTCCGCAAGCGGCGGTCTGACGTCTCTGACCTACACCATCGTCAATCATGGTGATGAGAGGTCGGACGTGATATCAAACCTCCTGAGCGAGAGCGAGTTTTCGTATCCTCCAGCTCGTCTCGCAGCACCTTCTCTCCTGGACGAGAACGAACAGGTCCGTTACTTCACGATCATGAATACGGCCGAGGATTGCGTTTGTCCAGCAGGCGCTGGGGACGATGGAACACCAACACGGGTCCCCGGAGGAGAATCTCAGTATGTATGGAGCACATTTATCCTGCCGGACAATGTCAGCAAGGTGACCGTTGAGTTCCCCGACTTTCCTCCGATCAAAGACGTTCCGGTGAGCTGACCTCCTGCAAGCCTTTCTCCCTCACAAAAGGAGCGAACCGGTGGCCGTTCGAAATATCCGTGCCCTGAGATCGAAGCTCATACGATCTGATCGTGGTGTCAGCATGATCGAAACTATGGCTGCGCTCATCTTTGTCACGGTGTTGATTACGGCCGTCGCAGCCACGAATCCAGGAAATTATTTCCACGACTACATTCGCAAGTCCATCTGCCTCGTCGGCGGGCCGGAGTGTGAGGGGAAATCCTGGATCGAAGTAGAGGACACCAACCCTCCTCAACGCCGCCCGGTCACGTTCGGGGCAGGTATCCCCGCAGGAAGCGTGAAGAACGAGGCCAACCGGGAGCTCGGCAAGGGGCTGGCCGCTGAACGCGGCTGGGACGGCGCCGAGTGGGAATGCCTCGATAACCTCTGGCAACGCGAAAGCGGTTGGGATCACACCGCCATCAACCCCAGTTCCGCAGCAGCCGGCATCCCCCAACTACTGCCCAGCGCTGGCCATGACATCCCCCAGGGCTTCTACGACGATCCCACCGTCCAGATCAAGTGGGGTCTAAATTACATCGCGGAACGCTATAAAACTCCTTGCGCCGCATGGGCTCACTGGCAGAACCCTCCCAAGGGAGATAAATGGGGACACTGGTACTAGCAACTACAACCCGATAGGAATCTGGCAGACGGCCAGGAAGGTCATGCTGTCGCTAACCAGAAGGTAACTATTTCGAGATCCCGACATAAGGGGCGGCACGCCACCGGTTTAAGGAAACCATAATCTTGCTTCGGTGGATTATCGTCCACTTGCGACCACTTTGTCACCGAATAAGAATACTGACGCGCCTAACCCTTCAGTTGGAGATCAGCGACAGTGCGGTAGTTCATTATGAGGCGCGGGGCGGTGGCTGTGCGGCGGCTCGCGCAACGGTACGGACACGCTTGCGCCGTTGGTGGTGGTCACGGGCCACGGTCCGGTGACAGCGCCGCCAGTGCGACCAGGCCAGGCCCCTCCGCACCCGTTCGCCGTGCGGGAGCAGGGGCTGTCCCAGCACCAGCAGGCGGCGGATCTCGTAGGCGGTGAACCGGGCGGGGACGATGCTCCTGCTGTGCCCCACGACCCCCTCTCGGCTCCGGTGACACGGACGGAACCGGCGGCGCGCGGGCCGCGACGGCGTCGTGAACGGCGAGGAAGACAGCAGCAAGCATTGCCTGGCTGACGTGCCGATACCAGCCGCCATAGGAGCACACTTCATAGTCGGCCAGCCCGCAGGCCGACTTGGCCAGCCTGATCGCCTCCTCCACCCGTCACCTGGCCCTGGGCACGGTGACCAGTTCTTCTACCAGTGCCTCCTCGGGCCCCAGGCCAGGAGGTAGTCCCGCTCCGTCGGTTTTCGGGGCGGTGCCGGGCGATGATCCACCGCGCCCAGCCCCGTCTCCCACCTCGGTCTCGGGGTCGGGGATCCACCGCACCCACCACTGCCACGCCCGGCTTTCGAGCTGGCTTGGCCCTGGGGGCAGCTCCACCCAGTCCTGATCAGCGGCGGCCCGCTCCACCATACGGGCGATGTGCCGCCACCCCGGGCGAGGCAACACGATCTGGTTGGCCTGCACCGTCACCGCGTAGGGTCAGCGGTGGGTTTCCAGGAAGGCCCGAAACGCGCCGTCGCGACCGTATACCTCGTCGGCGGCCACCCAGCCCCGGCCCTCGGGCAGGGCGGGCAGGATGCGTTCGATGATCCGCTCGGCCAGGCGCGGCTTGGTCACAAAGCCGACGTCGTCGGGGACGTGTGCGGACCGGCAGCGCGCCCGGTCATCGGCCCACTCTCGGGGTAGATACAGCTCGCGGTCGATGAGCACCTATCCCCAGGCGGTGGCCCACGCCGCCATCACCCCCACCTGGCAGGGAAAGACCCCGCCCAGGGAACCGGTGAACTGGCGGGCCACCCCGACCGAGGTCCAGCCTTTCTTCGCGAACCCCGCCTCGTCGGTGATCAGCATGCCCATGCCGCTGGGGCCCAGGCCGGTGCCGTCGTCGTCCAGGCCCTCGACGGCGTAGCGGCGCGTGAAATCGCTCAGTTGATCGGCGTCCTAGCGGACGCGGTTCAGCAAGTGCTGCTGGCCGTGAGGAGTGGCATCGCCGGCGTGCTCGGGCAGTTGCCAGCGGTTTTGCGCGGCAGCGGGGGCGAGCAGGCCGCGCACACACGCGGCCGCCCGGCGTCGCAGGTCCGCCCGCGGAAAGACCCGCCCCACGTCCACCAGTAGATCCTCCAGTTGGTCGGCCCACTCATCGACATGTTCTCGGTCGGTGACGGTCGGGGAGATAACCAGCAACTGTGCGTGCATGAACCGGAGTTATCCCGCACTCGAGATCGGTGAAGTACCACAGTGTCGCTGGTCTCCAACTGAAAGGCTAGAGATCGATACCGGTCAGCTGATCACGATCGACGGCGCGGTCGGCGCCGTAATCACGGAGAACGAGACCGCAGAAGCACCCGTGTGGCGCGATCGGAACTGCGGATCGCGCCCAGCGCTGCGAGTCGCCGAGGCTGATCCGTTTGCTCCACCGA
This sequence comes from Nocardiopsis gilva YIM 90087, assembly GCF_002263495.1. Classification (NCBI taxonomy): domain Bacteria; kingdom Bacillati; phylum Actinomycetota; class Actinomycetes; order Streptosporangiales; family Nocardiopsidaceae; genus Nocardiopsis; species Nocardiopsis gilva. The sequence continues at coordinate 4,820,336 of NZ_CP022753.1, forward strand.
GAGCACGGCAGCCGGATCAGCGCATTCGACGGAGGTACTCCTCGGGCAGCTGCTTGGGCGCCCGGTCGAGCCATGCCTCGACCAGCACTCTCTCCAGTTCGGGCACGGGGATGCGGTCCAGCCATACGAGGATGATCAGGTATTCGTCGAAGTACGGTGTCGTGATGTACACCTCGGGGCCTGTCGCTATGAGCGACTCCTCGACGCCGACATCGGGCATGTGTGCCGCCAGGACGGCAGCCTCAGGGGCGGTGTCTCCCAGTGCCGTGATGTCGGTCTTCCTCAATGGACGTTCTCAGGTGAACTTCTTGCCCTGGACCGTCCACGCGGTGGACCCGTACGACGAGCCCTCGGTCGTTTTGGGCCTTGAGCCGCCACCGGTCACCTTGGTAAACCGCTGGCTTCGCTGACCCGACTTCTGGCTGTCTTCCAATCGCAGGGCCACCACCGATGGACTGCAGGAAGCGTGGTCGCGAAGCTGATGCCGAGCGCGTGGAAATCGCCTGCAACGGCCGGTACGGACGGACTGGCACTGCGCTGGGATAACGCGCTTTACTGGAAGGAGTGCCGAATCGACAAGCAGTCGCCTAAGCGAGACAGAACTACTCTTGATGGGCCACGGAGACGGCGTGGCAACGGCGATTCGTCGCCCAATTCCGGTAAAGTTCGCCGTTGGTCACGGCCACCTTCTCGCCATCTCCAAATACACCGTCCGCACACCGCAGGATCTCCTGGCCATCCAGGGCACCTGGCGCGTTCCACGGACCCACCTCCACCAACCACTCCACCCTCGATCGCCGCAGCCCCACTCGCCTCGACGCCGCGCTCTGCCCTTTCTTGGCTGGCCTGCACCACCAACCGGGCGTAACTCCGACCATGAGGTCAGAGCAGTGTCGGCACTGACGACTTTTGAAATGATGCTTTTCTGCGGTCGGCTCGTTTCATTGAAACAGATCATCTAGGCTGACCTGATCGAGGAGGTGCTCCTCGGCCAACACCTGTTCAACCTCGGACATTCTCTGAAAATATTGCTGGATCGATACATTTCCAGCAAGAATATATCCGGTTTCAATTGGAGTGGATTCGGAGGTGATTCTGTATAGGTGGCCACCGAATGAGTGACTTGGAAATTGTTGCCATTCCCTTGGATGGGCGTCTAATTCAACTCGATCAAGTCTAAACCCTCTCCATTCCATGCTGACGCGGGCGCGCGCTACGCCGGAGAAGCAAATGAGGACCATTCTTTTCGTGTCGTCATCTCTGCCGACGATATACATGGGAGAGAGGCCGGAATGCCAGGCCCTGATGCGGAATTTCCAACTGCAGGGGAGTTCAATTTCAGGCAAGTTTCCAATACTCCCTGTGTGAAGTCTCTTGATATTATAGTCGGTTAATCCTCTGCGTAAATTCCGGTTATTCCCCATTTATCGCCGAGGTATGGAGGGCGCTTGGTAACCTCTATCGAGCAACTCTCTGCGTGTACAGTTCCACTCAGGAGTGTTCCGGACTTCTCATCTATCCATGTGAGTCCGTACTCAGATATCGCATCCCTGGCGTTTGAGAGGGATACTTCAAGGTATGGCATTCTCTGAGGAACGTCGAGGAAGGCCACGCCAAAGAAGGCCACGTTCACGGTTTCTGTATACCCCCATGTGGCGCGAGAGGTCAATAGGAGGGACCGCCTCTTTGCTGTCAGATATTGAACAATAAATGGGCGATCTGAGCGAGCGAGGACAGTCTGCATTCTCTGTTCATTCATGCTTTCTCAGTATTTCGCGAGAGTCTTTGGTCATACACGCATCGTTTCTAGCGTGATTCCTGATTTCATGTTAAATTCCAGAAAAATCGACCTTCCCGATCAAGTTCTTTTTGGAAAGATAGTAAAGTTCCCATGTAGTATATCCACCATTTCCATCGGGTCGCAGGAGCCCGTCTTCACCTTTCTTGGCGATTCCATATTTATCCATTGTTTCGTATATATCGACGGCGTTCTTTATTTTTTCATCGAGCGTTTTCCCTGGAAGTGTACTCACATCAAACTCGATTTTGGCGTCCGCATCGTTTACGAATTCCTTGAATTTTTCTTCGAATTGGAGACCACTCGTGTTGCCGAGATGGATTCCTCCGTTCTCCCTTGCCTTGTTCTTGTATCCCGACTCAGCTGAGCCCAAATATAGAACATTCGGTTTTGTGGGTACGTAGTCAAGCTCGTAGTAGCTCTTGGACGCATCACCGCACGGTAGCTCATTGTGAACGAGCAGATTCGTGCCGGGACCTGTAGAGACGAAGTAGGTGTGCAGGCCTTCGACTGTGAGGTTGTAGACGTGCTCATCGGTGGTGCTGTGTGCCTCGACGGCCGAAACTTGCACCCAGGATCCGGCTGACGTGCGCAGCCAGGTACCTGGTTGCACGTCGATGGCGTCGACCCACTCGGCGATCTCAGGGGCCCAGAAGGGGTGTTCGTCGGTAGCGGTGACCGTCTCCGTGTTGCCGCTGTCGTCAGTGATGGTGATCTTGACGAGGGTCTTCTCGCCCTGGCCCTCGATGGGCGCGGTGACCTGTCGGGGGCCTTCCTCGCCCGTGAGTGGGTCGAACGCCCAGACCTCGTCGCCGACCTGGATCTCTTCGATGGGGATCAGCGACCCATCACCAGCCAGTACGGGGGTGCCGGGCACGAAGCTGTTGTTGGGACAACTGACTCCGCTGTCGCTGTCCTCGTCGTCTTTCTTCCCACCGTCGCCGGAGTCGCTCTTGTCCCCGCTGTCAGAGCCGTCGGGTTTCTTCTCGCCGTCGGCCAGGACTTGGCCGTCCTGGCCACCATCCTTCTTTCCGCCCTTACCGCCCTTGGGGCCGGGAAGGTTGGGCTTGGCATGCCTGGCCTTGCTGAACGGGTTGAACATGTCCAGAGCGTTGACCGCGGTCCGGCCAACGCCACCCGCGATCTCACCTTCGGAGAACAACTCACGGGTGTCCTCGTCGAACAGGGCGCCGCCGAGGGAGAACGGAGACTCGTCGAAATGGAACTTCACCATGTCGGCGCCTGCTCCGAGGACGGCCCCCGTGTGGTCGCCGGATCTCCACCTCTCCACGAAACGTAGGGCAGAGGCCTCGGCGCTATCGCGTGTGACCTGGTAGACCCCCACGGCCTGGTCCTCGACGAAGCCAACGGGATCCTCGACGACCTCCTGTGCGTCCTCGACCGACTCCTTGCCGATCTCCCAGGCGCGTTCCCCGGCTGCGGCTCCTGCCGTTTTGGTGGTGTCCCAGGCGTCGCCGGCCGCTGCCATGGCGTCGTCCCACAATCGGTAGTGGGTCGTGGGGGGCTCGGGGCTCGTCTGGGGTGCGGAGGAGTCGCCGCTGGGAGCGGCCACGGGGCCGGAGTTGGGGGATGATGCGGGGTCCTGCTGAGAGGGCGGGACAGCGGGGTCGCCCCCGGCCGGGCCCGGGTTTCCCGACTGGCTGCCATCTGCGGCGCTGTGGTCGTCTGGGCTGTCGCTGTCGCCTTGGGGACCGCCGGTGTTCTGGCCGTTGGCAATGGACTCCAGAGCCTGCCCGATGCCCTGGGAGATGCGGTCGGCGATGCCGACGCTCATGACCACGCTGACGATCGACGCGACGAGCAGAACGACAGCGGCGTACTCGATGAGGGAGGCCCCGTGTTCGGGGTTGTGGATTTTGCGCAGCACAGGGGGATCCCAGGGGAGAGGGGGCGGCTGGGGGGAGGTGAAGGGAGGATGCCGGGTGACGGAGCCGGGTCAGGCAGGGGTGCCGCGCAGGTAGGCACGGGACGCGGGCCGCAGAGCGAAGAAGCCGATCAGGGCGAATACCACGAGCGTGAGGATGTTGAAGGTGATCAGGCTGAACAGCAGGGCGAGCGCCGTGTAACCGATGGTGCCGTAGAAGACCCAGGAGCGGCGCGGGGCCATGCTCGCGGCGAGGGTGAGGGTGCCGGCCGCTTGCAGTGCGAAGGTGATGACGCTCAACGCCTGGGTGCCGGAGTCGATGTTGAGATCGGCCAGGGCAAAGGTGAAGAATCCGGCCACGCTGATCCCGCCGATGATGAACAGCAGCACTCGGACGGTCTTCAGATCGATGGGCATCGGGGCACTCACGGGGGTTCTCCAGGGGGTTCAGGGGACGGGGAGAGATCTGGGGCGAATGTGCCGTGACGGAAACAGAAAGTAGTGACGGTAGCGCTCACTGGAATCGGAGAACCAAACCGGTGACCACCTCTGGACAAACGTATAGATCGTCGATTGGGTTTGCCATATAGAGCGGCGTCTAGTGGGGCGCCAGCTCCACCCTTGGGGAGTCGGGCGGAGTGCCGCTCGGGCTCTGGGTGTAGAGGGTGCATTGGCGGGGGTGCAGTTCGAAGCTGTCCACAGCGAGCAAACTTCCGTCCGCCTCCACCTTTTGGTGCGTCGTGTGCTCGTGCGATTGCCGCGCGCGGCCGACAGATACAGAGTCTCGCAACTCCCGCGGAAACAGTCAACACATAATCGGTGGGAAGCAACAGATTGTCGATCAAGTGCGAGGTGACGTCCGGTGGGGGAGACTGTTGGCGAATTCGGTAGAGGGCTGGCCAGGGCGTGGAAACAGAGAGACGATCCGCGTGGGCCCGGGGGCGTCTGAACCCAGAGGTGATCGTCGTGTCCCTTTAATCCCCACCCTCCCAATGAGGTCCCGCCACTGACCGCCTGCATCGCCCGCCAGGCGTTCCCCCACGGGTGCCTGTGCATACGCATGCGCGACAAGCTCGACCCCCCTGTTCACCGACCAGGAGTTCGCCGGCCTCTACCCCACCCGCGGCCGAACCGCCCTGCCCGCCCACCTCCTCGCCCGCGTATGCGTGCTGCAGTTCCTCGAAGGGCCCTCCGACCGCCAAGCCGCCGCGGCCATGCGCGGACGCATCGACCGGAAATACCTGCCGGCCTGTAACTCACCCACCCTGGATTCGACCACCCGGTGCTCAGCGAGTTCCGCGACCGCTGCACCGCCGCCCCCGACCGGCCGCTCGGAGCTGTCTTGGACCGGCTGCGCAAGGCCGGGCTGCTCGCCCCCCGCCCGTCAGCGCACCGACTCCACCCGCGTCCCGGCGGCGGCGCGGCGGCTGAACCGGCTGGAGAACACCGCCGAGCAGCTGCGCGCGGCGCTCAACGCCATCGCCTACCAGGCACTTGGTTGGCTCGCCCGGCAGGTGCCGGCCTCCTGGTTCGACGGCTATGGCCGCAGCATCGAGGACGACCGCCTTCCGCGTGGCGAGGCCCAGCGCACCGCATTCGTCGAGCAAACCGGCCGGGACGGCCTGGAGCTGCTGCGGGCTGTGGACAGGCCCCTCCGGGCTGGGGGACCTGGCGGCCCTCACATCACTGCGCACATGCTGGCAACAGCAGTTCCACGTCGATGAACAGGGGCGGTGCCGGATACGGAAGGCGGCCGACACGCCACCCTCATCACTACGTGTGGAGCCCCCTACGATTCCCACGCCCGGTACTGCGTCAAGCGGTCGGCCGACTGGAGCGGCTAGAAAGTGCACCTGAGCGAGACCTGCGACGAGGACGCCCCGCACCTGATCACTCATGTGGCCACCACGCCGACCACCGTCACCGATGTGGAGATGGCCGAGCCCGTCTATGCCATCCTGGCCGCCAAAGGGCTGTTGGCCCCAGAACACCTGGTCGACCGGGGTTATGTCAGCGCCGAGCTGCTGGCTACCAGCGTCGACCGGCACGGGGTGGAGGTCGGTGGGCCGATCCGTGAGGGCGTGACGTGGCAGGGACGCGCCCGGTCAGGGGGTCGAGGTCGATTCGTTCGCGATCGACTGGCAGGCACGGCGGGCGGTGCGCCCCGCGCCCGGTGCGCGCCAGATGCACCCGCTCTGCCAGCGGCCCGAGGATGATGAGGGTCGGTACCCGTGCCGAGCACGAGGCGATCCGCGTGTCCACCCTTCAGGGGGAATGCCCGGATTGACCGCCTTCCGGCTGTCCCGGTCGATGGCGAAACCGTCGGCGTCAAAGGCCTCGTCGACCGTGGATTGCCGGGTCACATCGTCACGGGTTGGACCCGCAGCCTCTCCCGTATCGGTCAGTACCGGTGGCCACCGGTTCGGAGCTGTCACGGTTGACGAGATGCCATCCGTCCGACCGGCCGCTGGCGCGCAGACGGGCGTATGGATCCGGTGGGCTCCTCTCTTGTGATGGCACCTAATAGCCGGCTGCCCTGACACCACCGTCCGCGCCACGCCCGGGTCGAGGGGCGGATCGGGGCGCTGGGGACCGACATCAGTGCCGCTGAGAAGCAGGTCGCAAAATTGCCGGGAAGGTTCTATGGCGGCCACTGATGCCGGACGGCATTTGGCCGGGATCTCTCACAGGCTGTATGCCATCCGCGCGGGGCGGGAGGAGCTGCGCTGCTCCCTGCCTCGCGGCCAGCGTCGAGGATGCGCGCATCTTGATCGCAGGACTCGAGTTGAGGGCAGCCAGATCTACCGCTCGCGCCCAACCCACACCGCTATGGCCCTTGTCTGGCAGCCTTGGGTGCCGGGACTGCCGACACGCTGACCCTGATCAGGTGCGGGTCGAGCTGACGACGGCGGGGGCAGGCACCCTCCAGCGTCAGTACTCGACGGTGACCCCTGCGGCGCCAACGCCGAGGGCGGCGGCGCGGTGGAGGATACGCAACGGTGCATCCAGAAGCTCGGCCGCGTCAAGGTCAGGCTCGTCGCCCATGCCCGATGCCCACTCGGTAACCTTCTCCAGGACCCGAGCGCGCTGGTCACCAGTGGCCCCGAGCACCTCCTCCGCCAGTTCCAGAGCGTCACCGACCGCCTCGGGCCGCAGCGCGAACTCGCCGAAGCGCCCCGGCAGCTGCGCCGTACCGGAGGGACCAAGGCCATGGCAGAGAGCTGCCGCCGGGTCCATCTCGCGGGCGGTCACGGTGAAGCGCTCCTCCTCCGCCGCGGCGCCTAGCGCGTCGACAGCCGTGTCCCGTGTGTGGTCCGGTAGACGCGCAGCAGCCACGAGTTCGGCGAAGCGGTGCGCGGCAGGGGTGGGCACGGACGTACTCGGGTCGCTCTGCGAAGAAGTGAAGAATGGCTCCTCCGATCCGCTTGTGCGCCACCAGTTCAGTTCGTCGGCATAGCCGGGCGGGAGTGGGGCCCCCTCCATTTCTTCCGCCAGCCGGGTTGCATCTTCGGCTGGGAGCGCCCCCACGATCCACATCCCCATCGAACTCATGGCGTCATCCTCATTGCTGCGCGATGGTGTTGTGCCCACCGGGGAAGGTGCCATGTCCGCCACTCGATCACCAGTGGTATGCCCGTTGTCATCCAGTCACTCGGTCAGGTGGATGGGGCCAGTCGCGCCATCGGATACGTCCTGACGCGACGTGTGACCACCGCCTGGCTACTGGTGCAGAGGGTCTGCGGACCGATGAACTGGCCGCCACGGCGCCCGGGCGGGCCTCGCGGAAGCTGTCCGCGTGCGCCAGCGCCGAGGGGCACCGTCTCTACGACTAGGTCTGGATCAGGGTGTGAAGGGGCGAGTGAGGGGCGGCGTTAGTTGATGGTGCGCCCCACCGTCGCATTGGCGAGCTGGCTTTCTCTCGCCGCTATGCGCCCCCGGCTGTTCGCTCTCACCGTGCTGGTGGGGATGGCCGGACGCCGCTGGAGGGTCGAGGAGTGCTTCCAGCGGCCCAAGGGCCTGGCCCAGCTCGATGAGCATCAGGGTCGCGAAGACACCTCCTGATACAGGTAGCCAGTCCTTCCTCTTGCCTGCGCCGTCCTTGCCGCCACCAACGCGATCGAGTGTGCCGCTCACTTAACCTCGGACGGGCTGATCCCGTTGACCTGCAACGAGCTCTGATGAGCGATCGGAAATGTGCTTACTGGCCGGGATCCTGCCCTGGGCATCGGCTGCGCTAGTCGCGGTAGAGGCGCTGCCATCAATCGCGTGCTCCCATTTGCCATAACCAGCGACATCTGGCCGCAGATGGATGATCCCCGGTATCTACGACTGGCGTACAACACGCCACGGACGTGCAGAGGCGCGTCGGGCATTCGATGTTCTCTTCGGACAACATTGGAGTCCCAGCTCTCAACACAAACTCGGCGAGGCGCAAGAGCCTCTGGTGTAGCGGGTCTTCCTGGTCTTACGCCGATCACCAGGAACTTCTCACTGTCAGAAGCGATTCCAGACGGCCAGTGCGAGTCTGTCATCTGCGCCTTCAGCATGGCGAGGGGTCATCCTCATTCTGCTGACACGGTCTTCTCCGTGAGCTTTCCTCCTGCACTCCTCGCACACAGGAAGGTCTTCACATCCACCTCGCCAAATGTGACAGATGCCACATTCATCTATTTTTGCTGATCTGACCTGCAGCTCTACACCATACACATTCAAGAGGTTGCGCGATACGGCACAAATAATGATCTTGTGTGATGAAACGTGACGAACGCATGTATATAATTCTGCGCTCCTCCGCCATCCTCCCCCAGGAACATTCGCGTGCTCAGACGAATCCACGACCCCCAGCGTGGCGCCTCCTTCACTCAATACGCGGCTGTTGTCGTGCTGTGTGCAGCGATCCTGCTTGCTCTCGTAGGGAGCGGGATGCTTAGCACTATCACCTCGAATGTGAGATCGGCCGCCGAGGGACTTTTCACCTCTGAGACACCAGGCTCAGGAGAGGGAGGAAAGGGCGGCAACCCGGAAGACGGATCCGATGCTGGTCATGCCCCAGAAGAGGACTCTGACTCGGATTCTGGAAACGGCAACGGCGGTACCTCATCCTCCGACGGCTCTCAGGACGGGGAATCGGGCGCCGACGAGGGCGGCGGCTGGCTTGACGGCCTCGCTGACAAGGGTCGGCGCTTCGTCGGCGGCGCGGCGGATGCAGGTAGGAACGCACTGGACGACGCGCAAGAGTCCATTAAAGGTCTCCAGCAGGGCGTTGAGAACTTCATCGATGATCCTGCGGGCTGGGTCGACAACAAGGTCAACGAGACTCGTGAGGATGTCGACACTATTGTCGATGCGGCCAAGAACGACCCCGTGGGATTGGCGCAGGATTTCTTTGCCAGCGATGAGGCTCAGGAGCGCTGCCGCAGCGGAGATCGTGCGGGCTGCACCGGAATGATCGTCGTCGAGAACGCCGAGGCCCTCATCCCCATCTGGGGTTGGAACAAGAAACGTGAGCGTCTCGATGATCTCGCCGACGCAGCCCGCCGCGGAGACAACAATGGTGGCTCCAACACCGACCACGAGACCCAAGCGGACGGCTTACCTGCTCCGTCTTCACGGGGGAGCGACTCGGGCGACGGTTCAGACAGCGATCAAGGCGATCGAGACGGCTCATCGAACGACGGCAATGGGACACCCTGCTCCTGCAACTGCCCCAACAGCTTCCTGCCGGGAACCCCTGTCCTCTCGGGTGACGGACATCTCGTCCCCATCGAGGACATCAGAGTCGGTGACACCGTGTGGGCCTTCGATCCGACCACGGGAGAGGAAGGCCCCAGGGAAGTCCTGCGGACGATAGAGAACACCGAAGACAAGACGCTCGTCGATATCAGCGTCACCGGGGAAGGTGGAAGCGGGGATGTTACCGCCACCGCCAGCCACCCCTTCTGGCTCCCCGAACTGGCCGAGTGGGTGCCTGCGGACGAGCTGTCGCCTGGGGCGTGGCTGCGTACGTCAGCGGGGACGTGGGTGCAGGTCACCGCGATCGACCAGCGCAACGTCCCCCAACAGCAGGTCCACAACCTCACCGTTGAGGGTCTCCACACCTACTTCGTCGCCAGCGGTGATGAGACCCTACTCGTACACAACGACGCCCCCGAGCGCGAGAGCAGCTGCCCCGACTGGCTGCGCGAACAGAGGGAGGAGGGCAACAAGTTCAACCGGGAGAGGGAGCCCCACTACACAGCCCGCGGTGGTGCCAACGAGGTGCACGTCGGGGAGCCAACTGACAAAGGCCAGTACGTACGCCTGGACTCCTACGTCCCTGGTGAAGAGATCGTCTCCCGGAAGTACACTCAACTCGGTGATGTCCAGCCACAGACCGCCATCAAATATCTTCGGGAAATCCCGCAGAAGTACGGGCCAGGCACACCCATCGCCGATACACCAACCAACCGTCGAGACCTGGGGAGCGACAAGATCGGCAGGGGGCTGCGAGGCAAGATGATCCTCGAGGTTCCCCCACAGGGATCCCCGATTCCCCAGTCGGTCATCGACGAAGCGGACGGACTTAACATCACCATCCGTGATTCCAACGGCAAGGTCTACAACTGAGGCCGGGGAGGGATATGAGCATCAGCGGAGTGACTTACTGCCAGAACTGGAGTACCAAACTCAAGGGCCCAGGACGACCTCTCACCGAGTCGGCTGCCCGTAGGCGGTGGGACAAGGGTGACGCTTTCACTGCAGTCATCCCCCCGCTTGAGGCAGACGGGCAACCGACCCTGGTCACGGTCTGTTGGCGCAACAACTACCTGGAGACCGTCTTCCTCGATCGTTTCGGTCGGCAAACGACCGCGTACGAGTTCCACCGTGTCGATGACGAACATCTCTTCCTCGAGAGAGTCTGGCTCCATCGGTACCCCAGCGACGACCCCAGTCTCGGGCTGAACGGTGCCGACCGAATCGAGTGGATCCTCTATCACGCCGAGGATCGCATGACGCACCACATCACCGACAAGACCGAGCATTTCAAGGAGAAGGTCGAGTACTCGGATATCGACTTCACGCCGAACTGGGAGCAGCTTCCTGAGTTCGGTGACTGGGCTTCCGTTGCTCGCTACGAGCGAAAGCAACCTCCGATCGGCGGAGCCGGCGGACAATGATGAGTTCTCGTCTCATCTCTCGTGCGCTCGCGCCTCAGGTAACCGTCGCGAGCCTCGGCCTCCTCCTTGCTGTTGGCTGCTCACCAGCGACGGAGGACGGAGAATCGACTGCCCCGACGCAACAGGTACAGGTCGGAGCAGTGATGTACAACCTGCCCGCCGATTGGGTACGCGACGAGGATGCAGGGGAAGGGTGGGTCCGCTATCTCGGCTTCCACCCGAGCCATCCCAACGTCGCTGCCGCAGAGTTCCTGACCTATGAGCACATTCCCCACGACAGTGCTCTCGAAGACGCAGCCGACATCCTTTCGATCGGTTACCCCACAGATACAGACTTCAAGATCGACGACTCAGGTGCCACCGTTGTCCCGGGAGCCGAAGAGGCCCTACGCACGGATCTGAGACAGGACTTCGATCGCCCTGAATTCGAGACCCTGCACATCTCCGACTACGCAATACGTACCAGTCAGGGCAGCGTCACCGCGTTCAGGATCTCAGCGGTAGAAGAGCTGGTCGAAAACGGCGTCCGAGACGACGTTGTAGAGGATCTCCTCTGAACAGACGGCGGGTGTGTGGAGTCACACCGCGCATCGCGATATTCTCTGGTCATCGTGAACCTGCGGTACCACTGACGGCTCTCAAACGCGTTCTATGACCGTGTCTCTTGCATAGTTATCGACAGGAGATAAGTCCTGTCGCCACCAGCGAGAGGCCCCCTCCCCTTCACCCGCCTCGTACGTTCTGTACGGAGAGTCCGTCTCTTCGCCGTCCTACAGGAACGACGTCAGGTCTGCTAAGTCAGTGGTCTCTCCTGAGCATCAAGCCACAGGCAGTAGGACGAGGGACACCCGAGCGAGATGACGGGCCCGAACCATGAACGCCTCTCTCATCGCCGATTGATCTCGTAGGTGCGCAGGTAGACATCAGCGGTCTCGTCGTCCGAGTAGAGAACGAGCCCTTCGGTCTGCGTTCCGGACTCCTGGTCGATTCCGGTGCACTCGCGGGTCTCCTCCCCCGCTTTCGCCGCGACATCGGCATCGATACCGAAACGCTGCTGTTCCTCGGTTGACGTCCCCTCCAGGTGAGGCAACCAGCCCTTTACCTGGCGGCAGACTTCCTCAGCTTCGTCCGGCGACCCGGAAAAGTGCACCTTGTACTCAACGTTTCCGTCGTCGTCACGCTCTGCGGTAATGTCCGGCTCATCCACGCCGTCAGGAAGCTGAACACTCGAGTACTCCTCAAACGCACCAAGAGAGGTGTCGATATCAGCCGGATCTCCCTGGCGTAAGGCGTTGGATCCAGCCGAACATCCGGCGGCGAGAAGCGACAGCGCCAGTGCCTCAGTGACCATGCCCCCATGGCTATGTCGCCCCCATCGTCCTGTTTCTTCCTTGGTGGTCTTTTCGGATCGGCCGTGCATCATGAACTCTTGAGCAATCCCGGCACGGTGCATCTCCGCGGGCGTCCCATCCGAGACGTTGAAGGATCCGATGTTGCTGCTTTTCCCGCCATCCCAGTTGTAGTTGAGGTTGTACTACCAACCACCGATCGCATAGAACCAGTTCCGGCTCACCGAAGCCCTGTTCGTTTAGTGCCGCATCACCTGGAGGATCCGGCTTGTCCTCGGGGTCTTGGTGGAGCCCCGGTCGGTCTCGCGTTCGTCCGCCGCGTTTCGTCCTGTCTCGCGCCAGCCGTGGTCGAGATCATCATTGTCCTCGACTCCAGCAGAACGTAGTTGGCCGCTGACACGACGCCCTGGCCCGATCCTTGAGCGCCCACGCTGACGGTCTCGAAGGGGACGACCATACTCGCCATTCTCGCTGGCCTGGTCACCCGAGGCCCCGGAATCAGCAGTCCCGACTCCGGGTTTCACTGTGGACAGCAGCCCGCTGCTGTATATCGCCGCAAGCACCGCGACACACAGCACCACTACAGCGATCGTGGCAAGTTCACGCGTGTACCAATGGCTGATGTTCAAATTTCGGCTGAGGAACACGGGTGTGGCGGCCGAACACCGACACCCTGCCCAGACCTGAGATAGCCTCTCCACCCGACGAATGGCAGCTCCCTTCCCACATACCTGCCCGACCCCCGAAGGCCTGGTGAGCATGACCATGACGAGACGAGCGATTGCGACACTGGCGGTTTCCCTCCCACTCCTGGCCGGCGGGTGCGTGAGCCCTCCCGAGAATGAGCAGTCGGTTGGAAACGGGCAGGACGGAGGCGATCCGGAGATGGAGGCCACCGGTCGCGGTGAGCGAGGTGGTCCTACAGATGTCGAAGTCGACGGTGAGCCGATCCTGGAGATCGGTGGGGTCAAGACCGAGGCGACGGCCAGCGACACAATAGAGCTGTTCACCCGCCCCGCCGATTCCGACCAGGATGGACCCCTGGGAGACGCCAGCCCCGACTGGACCTCGCGGCTACGCATCACCTTCACGTCGGCTGAACGCGACGGTGTCGACATCACCTTTCACGGAACCGCGGCGTATCTCCATGACGAAGGTGCCTACGTCATCCACAGCATGGACTTCAGCGTGCTGCTGCCGGAAGAACAGGCTGACGCAAGCGGAGACGGGACGGCCAACCCCGGTTTCCGAACCTTTACTGCGGGGGCTGCGGAGCCGCTGGTCACGCTGACCCAGGACAAGCCCGAGCAGGAGTTCGACGTGACGATCGCTGGTGTCCCGGAAGAGGACGAGGCCATGCGCCTCCCCGATGGCCTACCGAGCCGCTACGTCCAGTACGAGACCCCGGAGACGCTCTGGGGACACAAGTTGGACCCTCCCGACGACTTCACTCCTGGGCGGCTTTGCTACGGCGAGGGGGATACTTGGCACGATGTCGAGCTGTTCGAGTTCACGGACATCCCGTGTGGTTGAGGGGAATCCACCACGCCTGCGAAGCTCCCGCGATAGTTCCCTACTGTGCCGAAAGCTATGACAGAGGCTGCAGCACCGTGGGTCGCCTCGGTCGGGCTTCTTGCTCCGACCAACCGCACGGAACACCCCTTCACCCTGCGCTCCCCCACTTCTTCCGGCGCCGAATAGACGAGCGACAGTCGCCCATGCACTCCGCGGTCCTCCAGGCTCTGTCCCTCGCGATACCGGCGAGGGACTCGTCCCCGCCCAGGGCCAAGACGAACAGCAAGGGGTGTTGTCTGCCCCGCGGCGACATGGGCCTGGCTGGCGGACGTTCGTGCCTGGAAACATCCGAACAGGACGGTCTACGCTGATGTGGTTTCCCGAGCGGGTGACCATCTCTGGGTCTCGGCGAAGAAGTCGTTGATCGGCACCGTCTCTTCAGCGTTCCGTGCGAGGTGGTAGACGTGCATTCCGACGGCGAGGTCGAGGACCCCCAGGCCGAACGGTGAGAAAACCACAGGCTTGTCATCTCCGATGTGGGCTCTCCCCTTGATGACATCGGCGAGAGTTCCGGTGATGAATCCGCGGTGTCCGTACTTCTGCTCTGCCAGGTGCGGGGAGGTGCCCGCGGTCAGGCAGTGCTCAATGTCGTCCAGAATGTTGTAAGACTCGCGCACGACTTCCGGCCCGATATCGCGCAGCGAAATATTGAGCACGACCTGCCCGGCGGAAAAGTCATCCGGCTCAGTGATATAGGGGGTACCTGCCGTAGTGGCCAGGATGACTACGTCGGCTCCGGAGACGGCTTCCTGCCTCCGAAGCGCTGTATGGGCCGAGTATCCGAGCTGCTGTTGTGTGTAGTCGGCGAGCGCCTGGCTGTACTGGGGGTTCTGGTCGTGGATGGCGAAGGAATCGACGTGCCACTGCTGGGCGGCGAAGAACTCGAGGATATTGCGTGCGATGATGCCGCTGCCGATCACGGCGACCGTTCCCGCCCGGCGTCCGCCGGTCAGGCGTTCGGCGGCGAGGGCCGCTGAGGCCGCTGTGCGGGCCGCGCTGATCTGCGAGGCCTCCAGGCAGGCGAACGGGTATCCGGTGGTGTAGTCGTTGAGCAGCAGCACCGCTGAGGCGCGTGGAATTCCCGACTCGATGTTCCCCGGGAAACTGCCGATCCATTTGATTCCGGCGACGTCGTTCTCGCCGCCGAGGTAGGCGGGCAGCGCGATGATGCGGCTGTCCGGCTTGTCCGGGAACTTCAGGAAATAGCTGTTTGGGTTGACGGACTCACCCCTGTCATGGGCCAGGTAGGTGTCCTCGACTGTTTTCACGAGTTCCGATCGGCTACCGGAAATAATCGAACGGGCGGTCTGCCCGGTGATGACATGGAAGGGGAACATGAGAGATGGCCTCCTTACCGCCACAGGGAGAACTTCTTGGTCAGCGGATCGATGATCTCTTTCTTTCCGAACGCCGCGACGCCGTAGTAGTCCAGTTCTTCCTCGGGAGTCTGGGCCATGCGGTCCAGCTGTTCGCGGTAGGTGTCACCGGTCATATCGGAAGTGAAGTCGGTGAAGCACACGTCGGCGGCGATGAAGTCATTGCGCAGGCGGCGCAGCCATGCGGGGCGGCCCTGCAGGACGGCCAGCGACAGCCCGGAGAGCGGGCTGTGGCTGCCGCCGTCGGAGTCGGCGAAGTCGAGGAAGGACATGTGCGCGAGCTGATCGTCGCCGCTGCGTGCGGCTTGCGCCACCAGCCCCAGAGCGAGGTGGCTGGCTGCGTTGAGCGCGACCCCCGAATCCAGCTTGGCCTTCAGGGCCACGACGAACTTGTAGTCGGTGAAGACCGCAGGTTCAGATGAATTCATGATGCACTCCTTTTCTGGTTTCTGGACTTCTACTGCGTGCCCGGGTACCACATGACCGAGCTGACGGTGGCGGGATTGAGCCGGTAACCCGGACGTCCCTGGAGCACGTCATCCTGGCCGATCGCATCGCCCATGACGTCCGTGCAGGCGATACGGAACCGTCGAATCGCCTGCACCAGCGAGGCCGTGGAGCGTCCGGTGCTCTGCGCGAGCTCGCCGGCCCGCAGGAAGGCGGGCTCTTCACCGCGTTCCCTGCTGCGGTCGAGCTCGGACGCGAGAGCTGAGAGGATCGCGCGCAGTGCGGGCGGGCATTGGGAGTAGACACGGAAACCGTCGACGAACAGTTCGTTTCCGTGCAGGGCAATCTCGACGCGGTTGACGGTGTCCCGCTGCAGCTGCCACGCGCTGAGTAGCTCCAGCATCGAAGCGAAGTCCGGCACCGGATACTTGGCGCGTTCGGCCAGGTAGGTCATTGCGGCGGTCATCGGAGAGTCCGTGTCGGTACTGTTCAACGCGTCGATCAGTGCCGAGACGAGCCTCGGAGCACGTTTCCGGAGCCCGTGGACGTGTGGAGCGCACCATTCCGCAGCGCTGTCCCGTCCGTGCAGTGCCCAGGTGAGCAGCGTGGTGTCTAGGCGCAGGACATCGAGCTCCGCGGACAGTCCGGCGTTGCGCAGTCGCTCCTGGACCTCGTGGAAGGCGGAAGAGAGGGCTACCGGGTCCACTTTGCGCCGATACATCAGCAGCAGGTGCCGCCACATCGCATCGACCGGAAGATACACGTTGGCGTCATTTCGTTCGCCGAGTGCGACATGCCCGACCCGGGCGAGAATATCCGGATACGAGGAGTCCAGGAACGTCCGCCAACCGTTGGAGAAACGGTCAAGCGCGCCTTCCAAGTGGCTACGCGACTGCCAGCGGACCGCGCTCAGGAGTGATTCGCTCACCCCGACGTAGCGCCACAGCAGCCCCGCGTCCTCGTCCCGGAGCACGGGGTCGCGGAGGACGGCCTGCTCGACGAAGGTCTGATAGCGGCCGGAGTGGACGTCGCCGAGATGAAAAGCGACGCGTCCCGTCTCCGACGCCGAAGCCGTGCGTTCACGGAGCACGGTCTCCACGTAGGAGCGCTGCTCTTCTGCGGCCGTGGTGGCTCGATCTGGCAGACCGAGCATGATGTCGACCATAACCAGGTCGGAGTACAACCACGCCGTATCAGCGTAGTAGTCATAGGCCCGATAGCGCTGCAGAGAACGTTCCAGGAATTCATGGGCGGACTTTCCGCCCCCCTCTTTGGCCGCGGCGAGCCCGCGGAGCCACAACACGTAGGACGTGTCCTGGAATTCCGTGAGGCTGATTTCTGGCGACATCGTCCGGGCCAGCTGCCAGAAGGCGGTCGGGAAAACCGTCTCGGCGTAGTCCGGCCATCCCTGGCTGGCATGGTCGCACACCTCGATCACGGTCGCCACGGACTGCTCCGCGACTGCGTCGCGGAGCAGTCCTATCGCCTCGGTCACTCGTGGAAGGATACGTCCGATATAGAGGATCGAATCGCTGGTGAAACGTTCGCATAGGCTGGTGAGATCAGGCCGATTATCCGGTTCGCGGAATATATCTGAGCCGAGCTCGCAGAGCAGGACCAACATGGCGAGCTCGTGTTCGCTGACCTTGTTGACCAAAACACCAGGGTTCGTCCTGGCCGTGCTGATCGCTTCTTCTGCGAGCTCCGGTCCGAAGTCTCCGAAGAAGAGGTGTTCCAGCCGTCCTGTCATTTATTTACGCCGCCTTGCTTCTAGTTACCCAACAATGCTTATACAACCCCCGAGCGCATGGTTAACTGCTACTTCTGAGTTGATGCTGTGTATTATATTGCCAGAACGGCCTGAGACGCGTTCTCGCCGTTCCCCCGTGCATCGGTCCCGTGACACTAGCCACTCGCGCGGACGGGAAGCCAATGATTGCTGAGTGCCTCCTCCGAGCATCCGGCGGAGCGCAACCACGCCGTGTTGTAGATGGTGCTCGCATATTTCTCCCCAAGATCGGGGCACAGGCAGCAGACGTCCCGAGCATCCGGGGTGTCGGCCAGATACCGGAGGCACGCGGCCAGCACAGCACCTGACGAGGCACCCAGGTAAAGTCCGTGCTCCTCGAGCATGGCCCGGCACGAGGCGGCCATTTCGGCCAACGTGACCGAGCGGAAATCATCGATCATCCAGTCGTCGAGGAATGTGGAGCGCCGACTGGCACCGATTCCACTCACTCTGCGTGGCGCTGCCGTTCCACGATACGCAATCGATCCATCGATATCTACCGCGACGACAGCGGTGGAGGGGCTGGCCTGCTTCATGTCGGCGCTGACTCCGGCCAGTGTGCCGCCGGTGGAAATCGCCAGAAATACCGCGTCGAGGTCGAGGGCGCCCCGCTCCCTCATCTCGGGTCCGGTGGTCATCTCGTGAATGCGGGGATTGGCGGGATTGTTGTACTGGTCGGTCCATACGCGTCGTGGGTCGCTGTCGAGTAGTTGGCGGACACGGCCCAAACGGCTGAGCAGGTAGCCGCCATTATTGTCTCGCTCGTGCACCATTTCGACGCGCGCGCCGAGTTCACGTAGTCGGCGCAGTGCCCCGTCGGTGATCAGGGGGTCGACCACCGTCGTAACGCGGACGCCGAGATATTTGCCGAGCAGGGCGAGCGCGATTCCCAGGTTTCCCGACGTGGATTCGACGATCTCGGTGTCCGGCTCCAGGCGCCCACGCTGGGCGAGGTCGCGTACCAGCCCGTAGGCGGTACGTGCCTTGATGGAACCCCCGATGTTGTGTCCGTCCAGCTTGAGCCGAAGCGTGCGCGGAATGTCGTTGATGGTGATGTCCAGGCGGGTGGTCGGTGTGTCGCTCACCAACCGACCGAAGCCGTCGACACGGTCCAGTGTCGTGGCGGTCACATCCTTGCCTTTCGTCTCGCGTAGGAGCGTTCGTGTCGGCGCCACATGCGGTGGAGGAGGTGCCGGCCGTCCCCGATGGCACGGCGTCGTGTGGCGTGGCCACGCGCTGTCCGCATCCGCACCGCCTCAGCGCGGTGTGGCCAGGACGATCCAGTTGTCGTGCCGGTGCGGATACGGCCGGAAGTCGCCGTGCGGCGGGTCGTCCCAGCTCCGTCGGTACAGCGAGGTGATCTCCCACTCGGAGAACAGCTCGCGGACGCTGTCCTCGTCGTAGTAGCGGAACAGCGTGTCCTTGTAGGCGAACGTGTGCGGTGCGATTTCTTCGCCTTCGCCATACGTGCCGTCCTCGGGGGTGAACGCGTTGACGACGAGTGTCCCTCCGGGGCGCAGAATCCTGCGGGCCTCACGGACCAGACTGCTCGGATCCTGGATCTGTCCGAACACGTCGAAGCAGGTCACGGCGTCCACCGAGTTATCGATCAGGCCGATATCCGTGGCATCGGCCCGCAGCAGGAACGCCGGCTGCGCGGTCGTCCGTGCGTGCGCCAGACCGGTCGGGGCGATGTCCACACCCATGCAGCTGAACCCGGCGGCCACGAGTGCGGCGAGATTGCGGCCATCCCCGCATCCGAGGTCGACGACCGAACGCGCACCCGCTGAGCGCAGCAGTTCGATCGCGTCATCGATGACCGGAATAGCCGCCTCCTGCCACAGCGGCTGCTCGGTGTCCTGGTGCTGGTAGGCGAGCTCCCAGCCGTACTGCAGCTCGCCGAAGTCGACGTTTGTCGTCATCATCTCTCCTTTCGATGCCTTGCGTATGTCATGTTATTGGTCTCTAATGACATGTCAATGTCATTGACCAAGTTTCGGCGTACTTCGAAGGAGGGGGTGTGATCTCCGTGGTGGAGGAGTCAGACACGTCTCGGGGCCCAGGCCGCACGGTGGTACGCGACGCGTCCGCCCTTGCCCTGGCCGTGGCCGCCTACGGCGTTTCGTACGGGACACTGGCGACGAGCTCGGGGCTGGGCATCTGGCAGACGCAGGCCCTGTCGCTCCTGATGTACAGCGGTGCGTCGCAGTTCGGACTGGTGGGCGTGCTCAGTGCCGGCGGCTCCGGCGGAACCGCCGGGGTGACCGCGGTGCTGCTCGGCAGTCGGAACCTCTTCTACAGCTTCGGCCTGGCCACGTCGCTGCGCGGCGCGGGCAGACGATGGCTGTTGCCAGCCGCCCACCTGGTCAGCGACGAGAGCGCGGCGATGGCCATGGCCCAAGCCCCCGGAGCCCACCGCCGATTCGCCTTCTGGACAACGGGGCTACTCGTATTCGGCTCGTGGAACCTCGGGACCCTGCTCGGAAGCGTAGCGGGATCGCTGCTCGTCGATCCCGAGGCACTCGGCCTCGACGTGGCGGCCGCCACTGCCTTCCTCGCCCTGGTCGCGCCCCGCCTGCGCGAGGCCGGTAACGCCGTACTCGCTCTGGCCAGCGCCGTGTGCGCCGTTGTGCTCATCCCGGTGCTGCCCTCGGGCCTTCCCGTGGTGGTCACCGCGCTCATCGTGCTGACCGTCGCCGGGCTGCTACCCCGCAGGCTCCCCGACGCCTCGGAACAGCAGTCCGCTCCGCCCACGAAAGAACAGGAGCACAGCCGATGAGCTGGACAGCCCTGCTCAGCGCCTGCGCTGCATGCTTGGCGCTGAAGATGGCCGGCTTCTTCCTCCCCCAGGCCTGGATGCAGCACGCGCGGGTCCGCTGGCTCACCGAAGCCGTTCCGATCGTCCTGCTCAGTGCACTGATCGCCACTCAGGTGTTCGCCACCGACCAGCGGATCGGTGTCGACGAGCGCGTCGTCGGGTTGGCGGCCGCCGGTGTGGCTCTGTGGCTGCGGGCGCCGTTCCTCGTCGTGCTGGTCACCGGCGCGGCTGTGACCGCGCTCGTACGGGCCGCGGTCGGATAGGGGGCGTCGTGTTCGATCTCGCCATCATCGGCGGTGGTGCGGCCGGCGCGTCCCTGCTGGTGCACCTGCTCAATGCGGCCGACGACGCGGAACCACGGATACGGTCGGTGGCCGTTGTCGATCCGGGAGAGCCGGGGCGCGGCCTCGCGTTCGCGCGACCGGAGCCGTATGTGCTGTGCAACACCAGCGTGGCGGTCAATACCGTCAACCCGACCGATCCGGCCCACTTCGAGCGCTGGCTGCGAAGTCACCCGGACCGATGTCACCAGTGGGGTTGGACCTGCACGGATGTGCACCCCTCCGCGTTTGTCCCGCGCGGGCTGTACTCCGATTACCTGGCCGATCAGCTGCACGCAGCGCTGCGGCGCGGGCGGCAGCGCGGAATCGGTGTGGACCACATCCGGGCATGCGCGACCTCGATCCATACCGAGGACTCCGGGACGGTCATCCACACGCCGCGGGGCCGCACGATCAGGGCCCGCCGAGCCGTGGTCTGCTCCGGCCTGGGCACATCCTCGGCCACCGCACACCGGGAAGCCGCCGCTGACGGCCTCCTGCGAGCGGTATACGACATCCCGTCCTATCGCGAGTTCGTCCCCGCCACCGGCACCGTGGTCGTGCTGGGAACGCGCCAAAGCGCGGTGGATGCCGCGTTACTGGTCGCCGGGACCCAGCCGGACGTCCGCATCGCGATGATGTCACCCTCCGGACGGTTCCCCGCCGCACGCACCTCGATGGTGGAAGTACCCGGCGAATGGTTCACCACGGACCACCTGCTCGCCGCCGGGTCCGCCGCACCCGGCGAACTCGTCCGCCGCTGGGCGATGCTGCTGCGCGCCGAGGGGGCTCCCCACGCCGCGGTCGAGCGAGCTCCACGGCACGCCGACCTGGACGGCGTCGATCTGCTCGCCGACGACCTGGCCCGGACCACGGCCGGTCGGCAGGCGTGGGAGATCGTCGTCCCGAACGCACTGACCGTGGCCAACGAGGTGTGGCCGACCATGGCGCCCGCTCAGCGAGCCGCGATCAGGCAGGCCTTCACCGGACTGCTGCGCCGCTACGCGGCCGCGCTCCCCGCCCGCAACGCCGAACGGATCTGCCACCTGGCCGAGGAGGGGCGGCTCTGGGTCACGCGCGGGCCGCGGCGCTGGCGGAGGACACGGCGCCATCTGGAGTTCGAGGACGCCGAGGGCCGGGTCATCCGAGCGGACCGCGCGGTCGACGCCACCGGGCTCACCGCCTTCGGCCGCGTGCGCGGCCTCGCGGTGGAGGGACGGAGCCTACAGGCGGCCGCTGCGGCCGTGGACCCGGTCTCGCTCGAGGCCGCACCCGGAATCCATCTGCTGGGACCTCCACTCGGCGACACATTCGCCGTGAACAACTACGCGAACGCCACCCACCGGCAAGCCGCCCGGCTGGCCGAACACCTCACGGCCGGCAACGACGCGAACCGCTACCGAGGAGCACAGGCATGGTGAAGACCGTCGCCCTGGTCGACGGATACTCGACCGCACGGCACCTCCCAGAGGAGTTCCACCGCTACGGCGTGGACGTCGTCCACGTTCCCAGTTCCCCGGAGATACCGGAGATCCTGCGGCCGTCGTTCCGGCCGGACAGCTACGACGCCGAACTCCCGTACGCCCCCGCCGACGAAACCGCGGCCCGGCTCGCCGCCTACGAGGACGTGCGGGTCATCGCCGGAGCCGAATCCGGCGTGCGGTTCGCCGACCGCCTCTGCGAGCTGCTCGGGCAGGAGTGGAACGTCAGCGTGCTGTCCGACACCCGCCGGGACAAGTTCGAGATGATCCGCGCCCTCCAACAGGCTGGCCTGCCCACTGCCGAGCAGATCAAGTCCGGCAGTCCGGAGGAGATCGTGGCGTGGTCCAGGACCCAGCGGGACTGGCCCATTGTGGTCAAGCCTCCGCACTCCTCCAGCTCGGAGGACGTCTACTTCTGCCACAACGCCGCCGATATACAAGCCGCGGTCACCCGGATCGTCGGCAAGGTGAACTTCCTCGGGCTGCGCAATGACACCGCCGTGGCCCAGTCGTTCCTCGAAGGGCCGATCTATGTGGTGAACACCGTCAGCCTGGACGGTCGGCACCTCACCACCGACGCATGGTGCTTCGAGTTCGTCCCCGGTACGCACGAGCGGAGGGGCGGCAGCGGAATCACCTTCACGGACCATTACCTGATCACGCCGGACAGCGATGTGCTGGAACCGCTGATCGAGTACAACGAGCGAGCTCTCGACGCCGTAGGTATCCGCAACGGCCCAGCACACAACGAACTTAAGGTCACCCGGGACGGGCCGAGGCTTGTGGAGACCAACGCCCGGCTGATGGGGGCCACGATCGAGAGCGGACCTTTCCGGAAGGTGCTCGGGGACACGCAGCCCGAGCTCACGGCGATGGCTATGTGCGACCCGGACGGCTTTCGCGATCGCCTCAGGCGGCCGTACCGACCGACCCGCCACCTCAAGATCATGTGGGTCCATTTCCCGGCGGACGGCGTCATCACCGATGACGCAGGCTGTCGGCGCCTCGAACGCTTGCCCTCCTTCGCGGGCTATTTCGGTGCTCCCCGCGTCGGCGACGCCGTGCGCCCCTCCACCGACACCACTGGCCGGGGAGGCTTCGTGTACCTGCTGCACAGCGATGCCGATGTGGTCGAGGCGGACGCCGCCCGTGTCGGCGAGTGGATCGACGGGTGCGCGCTGTTCGACGTGCGACCGGAATCCGCGGCCGTTCTTTGACATCCGGGAAAGGACGAATCCGTGATCAACGGACACAACCATCATGCCCGCGGGGTGGCGGCGCTCGCCGGAGCGTCGGCGTTCATCGCGACCAGCAACGTGGTCTTCGGCGCAGTCGTGCAGACCGTACCGCCGTTCGTACTGGCGCTGCTCACGTTCACCGTCGCCGCGGCGATCTTCGGGGTCGCCAACCGTGGCCCGCAACCGTCGATGAACGGCCCGGCATGGCGGGCCGTCGTCGGTCTGAACCTCGCCTCGGCCGGGGTGTTCGTTCTGCTCTACACCGGCTTGGAGTACCTGGAGCCCGCGCTGGCCAGCGCGTTGCAAACGGGGGCGTCGCCGGTCTTCGGGCTCCTGCTGGCCGGGCTGCTCGGCCGCCACTGGAGCCGGAGCCGGCGGGAGTGGGTCAGTGCCGCGACCATCATCGTCGGCAGCGTGCTTCTGGGGTGGGTCTCGGCGACCGGCAACTCCGGCTTCCAGGCGCCGGACCGATTCGGCAGCCTGCTGGGCCTCCTGGCCGTGCTGGGCTCGGGACTGTGCATGGCGTTGCTGACGTGGTTCGCGCGACGGCTGGTCGACCTCGGTTGGTCCAACCGCAACATCCTCGCGCACCGCAATTACGCCACCATCGTCGGCTGCGGGTTGCTGAGCCTCACTGTTCCCGTCGACTGGAGTGCTGTCGGGGAGCAGGCCTGGCTGATCGTCGCGTTCGGTGCCATCGGCCTGGCGCTTCCGCTCGGGCTGCTCCAGGTGGGGGTACGGCACGCGGCCCCCTTCGTCGTGCTGGCGATGACCAACTGCAACCCGGTCCTGACCTACCTCATCCAGTTGTTCGATCCCCGGGTGTCGCCGTCGCCCTACACCCTGGCCGGCATTGCCATTGTCTTCATCGGCGTCATCGCCGCGATCACGCCGTCTGGCGGCAATCGGGACTCCGCTCCCGAGGCCCCTGCGGTGGACACACCGGAATCCGCGCGGTAGCGGATAGTGCCCCGAAGCACCGCCTCACCGACAGGTGTCTCCCTGGGGTCCACGCGAGGTCCCGTCCTCGTGCCACAGCTACGCGCCTTGCCACGCAAGCGGTCTTCCCTACCGCCGCCGCTGAGGTCTGGACCACAGCTCCCCCCGAGGAGTAGCTTGGCTGCTAGTAGGCAAAAGATGCGGGGCAGCATATGGATGATCGCGAGCGCCTGGTCGCCCTGGTCCGTTCGATGCAGCGGGACAGCATGCCAAGCCTGCTGCGCGTGCAGGAAGACGACGACCTGTCGCTCATCCACATCGCGCTACTGCAGGTGCTGGACCGACAACGCGAATTGCTCGACCGGGACACGGACCCGACCGTGAAGGATCTGGCCGCGCTCATCGGCCGTTCGGATTCGCGGACGAGTCGATTAGTGGACCGGATGGTGCGCCGCGGCCTGGTCGAGCGCTACGAGGACGACGCCGACC
This sequence comes from Nocardiopsis gilva YIM 90087, assembly GCF_002263495.1. Taxonomy (NCBI): domain Bacteria; kingdom Bacillati; phylum Actinomycetota; class Actinomycetes; order Streptosporangiales; family Nocardiopsidaceae; genus Nocardiopsis; species Nocardiopsis gilva. Next base: position 4,844,997 of record NZ_CP022753.1, read on the forward strand.
GCCGCGCCAGGCGGGTGCGGCTCTCCGACGGCGGGGCCGCCGCCCTACACCGGATCAGCGTCGCGCGCACCGAAGCCCAGATGGCGCTGTGGGGCCATATGACCCGAGACGAGCAGAAAGCCGTACTCCATTCCATGGAAATCTTCGCCAAGGCCGCAAGGAGGCTCCGCGATGAACAACGTGACCAGCCTGACTGAGATCGACGCCAGCGTGATCGCGCTGGTGGGCGGTAAGGCCACCGGACTCGGTGAGATGGTCGCGATGGGCGAACGCGTGCCCCCGGGCTTCTGCCTGACGACCGCGGCCTACACCTCGGGAGAGCTCCCGGAAGCCGAGATCGTCGACGCCTACGAACGAATGGGCGGCGGGCGCGTGGCGGTGCGGTCCAGTGCCACCGCCGAGGACCTCCCCGATGCCAGCTTCGCCGGCCAGCAGGACACCGTTCTCAACGTCGAGGGCACTGCCGAGCTGATCGCTGCGGTGCGTCGATGCTGGGACTCGCTGTACTCGGAGCGCGCCGTCGCCTACCGCGAGGCCAACGGCATCCCGCACGAGAGCGTGCACATGGCGGTCGTCGTCCAGCGCATGGTCAACGCCCGCGAGGCCGGAGTCCTGTTCACCGCCAATCCGCTCACGGGAAGCCGCTCCGAAATGGTCGTCGACGCCGCCCCCGGCCTGGGGACCGCGGTGGTCGACGGCACTGTCGACGCCGACCACTATGTCCTGAGCCGCACGGGGCCGATCGGCCAAGAGAATGGCTGCCTGGGCCCCGCCCAGCTCGACGAACTCCGCGAAGCCGGGGAGCGCCTCCAGGAGCACTTTGGTTCGCCGCAGGACGTGGAGTTCGCGTTCGACGGCGACGGCACCCTCTGGCTGCTGCAGTCGCGCGCCGTCACCACACTCTTTCCACTACCTGACCCCACCGATCAACCACAGCCCCGCCTGTACCTAGAGGTCGGCAATATCCAGGGCATGCTCCGCCCATTCACCCGTATGGGCGTGTCGGCGATGATGGTGATGCTGGCGCAGTGGTGTCGCCACTACGGCATCAAGATCGATCCGTATAGCAGCTCCTCACCTGTGGTCGTCATCGGCGGACGGCTCTACATGGACCTGACCGACTTCATGCACAGCAAGCTGACCCGAGACGATCTGCCCGAGGTCGTGGCGATATACGGTGCACGGGTTCGGTCGGCAATCGAGCAGATGCTCAACGATCCGCGCTTCGCCCCGCGCCGACGGCTGCCCTTCTCACCGAGCAGCGCGCTCAAGGTGACACTGCGGCTCGCGTCTCCCATGGTCGTCGGCATGACGCACGCCATCGCCCGCCCGCAGGTGGCGCGCGCCCAAGCGTTCCGCGGCGTCGAAGAGGTCAGGCGCGCGAGCCGGGGACCCGCGGAACCGGCCACCGCCGCCGAGCGGCTGCGCTTCGTCACGGAGACGTCAGCCGGCATGATCCTCAGCCCGGGGTTGTTGAAGACCTTTGGGCCCACGATGGCCGGGATTCTCCTGTCGGTGGTGCCCTCGACGCTGCTCAAGGGCATCGCCGCCGAAGGAGAGGTGGAGACCACCCTGGGCGGGATGCCGCACAACGTCACCACGGAGATGGACCTGGCCCTGTGGCGGCTGGCCGAGAACGCGACGGAGCACCGCGAGCTGCTCCTGACCACCCCACCCGAGGAACTCGCGGCCAGGTACCGCGAGGGCACACTGCCCGACATCGGGCTGGCCGCGTTCCTGGAGGTATACGGTCACCGCGCCGCAGGCGAAGTCGACATCGGTGTCCCGCGTTGGGGAGAGGACCCCTCGCCGCTGTTCGCGACGATCGCGAACTACCTGCGGCTCGACGACCCCGAGCAGGCCCCTGAACGCCGATTCGAGCGGGCGGCGGCGAAGGCCGAGGCCATGATCGAGGAGCTGTCCCGGCGGGCACGGCGTCGGCGCCCCGTACGCGGCCGCATCGCCTCCGTCCTCATGCGCCGCTCACGCGAGCTCACCGGCCTGCGCGAGCTCATCAAGTTCACCTGGCTGATCCCGTACTACGAGATGCGCAAGCAGCTGCTGCTGGTCGGGGAGGATCTCGTCGCGCGCGGCCAGCTCGAGCGCCCCGACGACATCATGTTCCTGGATCTGCGTGAGGCGCACGCCGCTGTGCACGAGGGAGCCGACCACCGGAAACTGGTCGAGGAGCGCCGGGCGGTTCATGAACGTGAACTGCGGCGTCCCAGCGTCCCGGCCGCCATGCTGTCCGACGGCACCGACGTCGAGTCCAACGCGCCGCCTTCGCCGGTCGAGGAAGGGGCACTGGTCGGGCTGGGCGCGGCACCCGGCATGGCGACCGGCAGGGCACGGGTGATCCGCGACCCGGCCGGGGCCCACATCGAGCCGGGGGAGATCCTCGTGGCCCCGACCACCGACCCCGGCTGGACCCCGCTCTTCATGACGGCCGGCGGCCTGGTGACCGAGACCGGCTCACCCATCGCCCACGGCCCGACGGTGGCACGTGAGTACGGCATCCCGGCGGTCATCTGCGTCCGTGACGCCACCAGGCAGATCGAGACCGGTCAGCTGATCACGATCGACGGAGCGACCGGCACCGTGATCACAGAAGGGGAAACAGTGGAGGCGCGAGTGTGAGGCGGTGGGGCCAGGGGGATGGCCCAGTCTGGCACTGCGCATGATCCGGCTGACCCGGCCGCTGCGCGGCGCGGCGGCCGGGTCAGTGCGTTTCGCCTAGGTACTCCTCCGCCAGTCGCTTGGGTGCCTGGTCGAGCCATGCCTCGACCAGTAGTTCCTCCAGCTCGGGCACGGGTATGCGGTCCAGCTGCACGAGGATGATCGGGTACCCGTCGAAGTGCGGTGTCGTGAAGTACACATCGGGGTCTGTCGCCACGAGCGATTCCTTGACTCCGGCGTCCGGCACGCGCACCGCCAGGACAGCTCCCTCGGGGGCGGCGTCCCCCAATGCCGCGATATCGGCCTTCCTCAGGGGTCGTTCCCAAGTGAATTTCTTGCCCTTGACCGTCCACGCGGGGGACCCGTAGGAGGTTCCCTCGGTCGTTTCCGGTAGCCCAAGCGCGATGCGCGCCACGTCCTCCCACGTCGCCATGGGCAGCAGCGTAGCCGGTTCGTCAGGCGCGGTCGTGGCAGCGTGCCGCGAGTAGGGCCGGGACGCCGTCCATGAACCCGGCATCGTCGATCGCCTGATGATCGGCGCGTGAACAACCCTGGTCGTGCCCACCTCACAGGCTGAGGGAGGAATACACTCTCGCCGTGACGACACACTGGGAGCCCACTGCGGCAGGGGTGCTCCGTCTGCCCTCGGGGCGGCTCATCCGAGGTCGCGGGCTGCGTCGCCCCCTTCCGACGGGCCCAACGCCCACGTTCGCGCTGTATCTCCTGGGCCATGAGCCGCCGCCGGTCGCCTGGGAAAGCCAGTGGCTGAAGTGGCCCGACTTCTGGCTTCCCTCCGACTGCGCGGTGACCGCTGACGCACTGCGTGAAGCATGGGCGCGCGCCGCGACGGAACGTGTCGAGATCGCTTGTAATGGCGGATACGGACGAACCGGCACCGCTCTGGCCTGCCTCGCTGTCCTGGACGGAGTACAAAACCAGGAGGCTGTCGCCTACATCAGAGAGCACTACTCCCCACGAGCCGTTGAGATGCCCTGGCAACGCCGCTTCGTCGTCCGCTTTCGGTAGCTGACCATCCTGCAGTTTTCAGGGAAGGACAGCGAGTGCCGCCATCGACTTCATCCTGTACGGCGACGGATCGAAGCAGCGCCGCGGCTCTAATGAAGTGCTCGACATCGACTTCGACGAACCTGTACCTGACGGGGCGGCCCTCTCGGAGACCCGCAGAGCATGGCTTGACGTCACCAGGACATATACGGGGAGCCCCTGATGTCCGAGGCATCCAGACACGGCAGCTGCAGTCGCCGCTCAGCCCTAGACGTCGTCAAGCACGTTGCACGCCTTGCGCCTCTCGGAGATCTTCGGTCGACCACTGATTTGCTAATACGACGAATCGCGCAAGTCCTGCACTTAGGTTCGCCGCCCCCTCAACAGCGGCGTCTCGGACTCTTTGGACAGTTTCACCAGGATCTGCCACTTCGCGACTGGTCAACATATCGATGTCGCGACGAATACTATCCTTCTCAGTCCTAATAAACGGATTTCCGGGATCCGAATATTCAGTGAACACCTCAGGCGCAATCTCTCGTGTAACATTCTGAGAAATGGCATCTATGACGTCCAGGCACATGCAGACTCCAAAGATTGCCGCCTCTCGTGAATCACCCAACCTCAGATAATAGAGTGAATTATACATTGCTTGTATAACTTCAATTTTCCAGTAGACAGGTGTGTAGAGGTCGAAGTCATCATCCTCATCATCCTCGCCATCGCAATACGGCCATATTTTCAATATTTCTAAATGTAATTCCCTCTCTCGATCGACATCGCCCCCAGGTACCGAACAGCGCCATATTGCATTAACTGCCGCCGCATACACTTTCCTCTCTTCTTCTCCAGCGAACACGTCATGAAGAGCAGAAATTTGAGTTAGACTGCTAGCCAACAGCGCTAGCTGTTTCCATTCTGGCATCTCGACAACAACGGGAGAAATCTCATCCTTCATGCAACCCACGACCGATCTCACTGCCACCAAAAATACGGAACCCGCCGTCGCGCCTGCGCACGACCTGATTCGCGACCCCAGCGACGCGGCGGGCGAAGGAAACCAGGGGCTCGCCGTTATAGCCCTGGTCTGCCCAAAGCAGCTGCGGGGCTCCCGCCGGGCTTGGGGGGCGGGTATGAGTGCGGCGATCAGCTCCCATTCGGTGTCGGACAGGTCGGTGGGGCGGGGAAACATTCGGCCACGGATGCCTCCGAACGTAGGGTGTTCCCTACCAGTCTGCGACGCCGTAACCCTTTTCCATACGTCCTCTAGTTACGTTCGGGTGATACGCAAATTCGTCCCGGATCCGGGAGGCTCTCCGGGGGTTCATCTGTATACCAGGCGTACTCGAGGGCACTGAGCCGACCGTTCTCCGTCCATAGAAGCAGTTCACCAACGAGTTCGCCTTCGTCGCTGGCGACCGTCGCCGTCAGCGGAAGCGGGCCCTCCGCAATCTCGGCACGTGAGCGTAGGACATCGACGCTCAAATCGATACTCGGCGATTTCGATCCCCATGCCCGAGTGACCACGGCGCTGTCGATCTGATCGCGCAGCTCCTGAGCCCAGGAAGCTGGAACAGACAGGAGCGCCGTGATGACATCCCGCTCCAGCTTGGACAGGGGGCGGGGAAAGTCGGAGTCAGCCATGGTTCTCCGCTCTCTTAGTAGCAATCATCGGCCAGGGAACTTGCTTGCGATGTAGGCAGTACCCAGCCTGGGCACCCCATTCACCATGGCACCACGGATGGTAACCGTCTCGCCGTCGATCACACGATTGACCTGGAATCGCCCAGCTTCCGGCAGATCGGCCTCTTCCCCTAGGCTATTGATAATCCGGCGGAGCGCTTGCTCGCGACCGCCCGAGTTCCGAACAATGTCCTCGAAGCCGTGCTTCGGCGGGTCGATGACGTGTTCCAGCTTGGCTGGCGTGTTCGACTTTTCGAATGCCTCATCCAAGGCCTGCTGGGTGAGGCAGCTACCGTCATTGTGGACCAGCAAGCGTTTCGTGCCACCGACCACATAGTACGTGTGGATACCGGCGACGCTAAGGTTGTGAACCTGCTGATCGGCCACGGTGTGCTGTGTGACTGCCACGACCTGCACCCAGATTCCGGCCGAGGTGCGTAGCCAGGTACCTGGTTCCAGGTCAATGGCATCGACCCACTTGGCCAGCTTCGGGGCCCAGAAAGGGTGGCTTGCAGTGGCGGTGACGGTTCCGCTGCCACCATCCTCGTCGTCGACCGTGATGTCGACGAGGACCTTGGTACCCTCCCCATCGATTAGGGCGGTGACAGGTCGAGGGCCCTCCTCACCCGTCAAGGGGTCGAATGCCCAGACCTCATCCCCGACGGCAATGTCCTCAATGGGGGAAAGAGACCCGTCGCCAAGCAGGACAGGAGTTCCGGGCGCAAAGCTGTTAGTGCGGCAGCTGCCCCCATTTTCACCCTTCTCTTCGTCATCGCTCTGTTTATCATCTTCGTCTCTCGTACCGCCCTCGCCCTGCTTATCTTCGTCCTCGTCTCGCTTTCCACGGTCGGGCTTGGAATCCCCGCCAGCGAGTTCGTGGGTCGAGGTCTCGGTCGATTCTCGACCGTCACCGCTCTTGTCTTTACTAGCAGCTTCAGCAAGCTCGTCGAGACGCTCCTTCTTTTTGTTCCATCCCCAAATCGGGATAAGACCTTCAGCGTTCTCTACAATGCCCATCCCAGCGGCCCCGGCCTTGTCGCCGTTCCGCCACTTCTCCTGGGCCTCATCACTGAAGAAGAAGTCTCTCGCCAGGCCAACGGGATCATTCTCAGCTCGATCTCGAACGTCCTCCGCCGTTTGCTCGAGCTCATCCTTTTTATCCTTGGCCCACTTTTCAGGATCGTCAATCAGATCCTCAACGCTCTCCTTGGCATCCTTGATATCCTCGATGCCATCATTGACAGCGTTCTCAGCCGCTTTTCCTGCGCCGCGAAGTGCGCGGTCTCCCTTGTCGAGCAGATCATCGAGGAGCCCACCCGAACCGGTCGACGGCGCGGCTTTAGTCCCGCCTCCCTGACCGCTCTCCTTGTCGGCCGCCTCATCCTTGGAGTCCGATCCTTCTGATGCGCCACGGTCGTCGCTATCGTCGGCCTCATCCTCGTCATGGCCTGCGCCAGGCGGGGACGACGAATCAGGGGCACCGTCAGTAGCAGAGTCCGGCCCCGATCCCCCATCGGAACCATTACCTTCGCTGCCGCTGTCGGATGAGCCGCTCCCGCCTCCATTGGGCGAGGAGCCTCCGTCAGCTCCCGGATCTCCGAAAAGACCCTCGGTAGCCGACTGAACTCCCGAAGCAACGGTTCCGACAATTCCACTGCTCATCAACGCAGCAAGAATCGCCACGACCAGAACGACGACGACACCATACTCAACGGCCGAAGCACCACGTTGTGGATCGTGTATCCGTCTCAGCACTCGATTACCTCGGGGGATTAGTATTGGGAGATCTTAAGGCAGGGGGACGAAGAGTCGGACCAGAAAGTACGCGGCCTAACGCCGTGGTCAGATCACAGTTCGTGACCGAAAAAGATGTTCCGCGCTACACAGGTATCAAGAATGCAGAAAGTAGGCACGAGACGAAGGCCTCATGACCAAAATCAGAATGAGAACGGGAAGCAGCAGCTGTGTGACAGTACTGTCTCCGGCCAGCGTCAGCAGGATATAGATCGTGAAGAGAGATGCCACAGCCACGATCCCCCCGAAAACCAGACGACCCTTCTTCCTGATCCACAATCCGAGCAACAGAAAGACGACCCCCGGAATAGTCTGGAACAATGCATAACCGAAGGCGAAGGCATCGGCACCCAGCGCGAAGAATACCCCTACCGCAGCAACAAGATTAAGTCCAGCAAGGACGAAGAGTAGGATCCTGATCCACTTCACAGATCTTGGGAGTTCCTGAGACACCGCGTCTCCCTTGGTTTGGAGGGTCACCACGATACAACTTACCCCACCACCCGAGCGGCTGCGGAAGCAAAGGCAGCGGGTGGCAGATGCACCAGCTCTAGCGGCGCTGGAGAGCAGCCGATCTCACAGCTGTCTTTCGTTTCATGTCTGCTGAAAGATCCTTATGCCCAGTGCCCAGCCGCTCAGTGCTCCAGCAACGGTGGCCAGCTCGCGCATTGACCAGTAGAGCAGATTGGGATCAGAGCTGAGGAACAACTGAACCGTCTCCAACATAAGGACCAGCACTGGAATCCCGAGCACTGCGATCAGGCGGAGCAGGGGGAGCTGGTTGGGTACCCGCTTGTAGAGCCAGGACGCTACGAGGGTGATGAGGAGGAAGAGCAGGAACTTGGTCGGCATCACCCAGGAGAGGGTTCCCCACACAGACTGCAATGTCTCCAAGCTGGCGAACGAGATCATGATCCGGCGTCCCGCTATCGCGCCGACCACCCACAGCACCAGGGCCGCGGCCCAAGGCCGTACGAGGTCCATATTGTCTCCCGTTCGTCTACCTGCTTATACGTATAAAGCGTGGTGGATGTCCACACATGGAGATTTCCTCGCTGCGGGCGAGCTGCGAGGTGCTAGTTCACTCGAATACTATTGACGATCTTCTCTCGCTCTTGGGAATCGATCGCGTCGTCGGCCACATTGAGCCGGAATGCGACACCCTCGTTGTCCTCAGTGATCAAAGCGATGTCGATAACGTTGCTGAAGTCGATTTCGTCAATTCGGGACTGTTCGACAAGGTAGTCGTTCCGCGCGGCGCTCCGGGCACCCGGAACCTCGATTTCCTGGTCACGGTCCATCTCTCGGATCCGATTTCCGAGAGTAACTTTTCCTGAGAGCGCCCGCGTGATCGCCTTCGCGGATTCGGTGGTCTCGTCGACACCGTTGATTGGTACCAGGCCGGCGGTCATGACGATTGTGCCGTCTTCATCGACGCCCTCATAGGCGTTCGTCAGCTCGTCATTCTCTTCTTCGGGGGGCTCCCAGTCAGCAGGGACCGAGTAGCTGATCAGGCCCGCGTCGATCTCCTGGTAGCCCTCGGGGACGGCTCCGGTTCCTCCACCAGCCTGCTCGTTCTCGTTGCGTTCCTGGTCCTGTTCGGATTCTCGGCCAGCTTGCTCATCCGATCCGCTGAAACAAGCAGTCAGTGTGAATCCCACGATTATCGCGGTGGCAATCGGCGCAGCCTTCGCAAGGCCGAACTTTTCCTTGAATCGGTCCATCATATCCGGCATTCCCGCCTCACTCGACACTGCAGTCCTCGTACTGGACATATTCACGCCGACCGTCAACCGGGGCAGCTAGGTACTCCGCACTCGTAACCGTGGTTTCCTCGTCCACGTTAGTGTAGGTATAGCCCACCGATACCCCGATCTTGACTTGAAGTCCGATCGTCTCCTCCGAGGTGTCCTGGTCGTAGGTCGTCTTCATCGAGTTTCCCTCGTTGAAGATCAGCTCCTGGAACGGGTCGGCGTTGTCCGGCAACTCGGTTGGTGCCATATCGTCCCACGTGATGGGGAGGGCCTGGCCTCCGGGGATCCAGCCGAGCCACTCCTCAGCGATTTGGCGCTGCTCCTCGTTCTCCAACGACAGCTGTGTCGTGGTGATCGACGGACCATCGCTGTCTGTCGTTGTCTGGGTGATGACGATCTCCGTGAGGTTTCCGTCGGCGTCACGGGTCACCTTCATGGCTCCGGTCCGCTCGATGTTCGGGTTATAGGAGTCGACCACCCAGTCCGCCCCGAAAGAGGCCTCTCCGCCGAGTTCGTAGATGTCCGACGTGCTGCCGTCCTCATTCGTCTCGGTGGCGGTCATACCACTGACGCCGACGCCAGCGTCGACACCGGGCTCGAGATTGGGAACCCAGTCTCCGGTTGGCTTGACGGAAATGCCTTCGTCTTCCTCGTCGCCGTCTTGACTGGAGCCGTCCTGGTTGGAGGCGTCCTCATCACCTTCGTCCTTCTTCTTGTCCTTCTTTTTCTTGTCGTTGCCCAGAGACAGGCTCAGGTCACCGTTAGCGCCAACATCGACTTCATGCTGTGAGCGGACTGATGTGGGCGGCGGCAAGTCTCCGGAATCGTCAGCCCACGACTCAAAATCATCGAAGTCCCATTTCGAGACGTCCTCCTTGGCCTTGTCCCGAATCTGTTGCTCGAACTGGTCGGCCTCCTCAGGGCTGTCGAACTCCCAGATAGCGGATTCAGGGAATCCGTATTCGAGCCCGACATTGGCTTCCGCGCTCGCAGAGGCGAGCGGCCCGAGGCCGACCGTGCCCCCGACACCGACATCACCGCCGATCGACGACCCGTCGACAGCGATGAACCGAACGGTTCCGTCCGAGAACTCCTCACGGATGAAGGTCGTACCCGTGGTGCCCTCCACCACAACGCTCGCGCTGTGCTTGGTGCCGTCGGCATTACGACTGACCATGCACCGGTCCGGCTCGTAGTACTCATCGGATCGGAACTCGGGATCGCAGCCGGACTCGTCTCCGCCGATGGAGAAGAGGCCACACAGCGCCTTACCAACCGGAATGGTGATGACCGGGCGAGCCAGCATGAACGTGAGCGTGCCGAGAATGACCACGGCGAAAACGATGAGTGCGGCATACTCAACGAGCTGGGCACCGGTGTCGTCACGGCGGCGCTGCACCTGCGGCATGATCGACCACTTTCACGAACAGGGGGACTGACCACGAGGGTCGTGAGGGCAGCATCGACGCTAAACATCCGGAATCGGGCAGGACAGGGCCCACAGGCCCCACGTTTTCTGGGCCCACCGTTTCGCCTGGGAGCAGGCTCGCTGGCCCGGGTGTGGGCGGTTCCCCGTCTGTATGGGACCTGCTCTGGGTCCTGTGTGGAACGTCGACCCCTTGGCCCATCACTCGACGGGGACATCCTCGATGACTCCGTACGCTCCAGCGTCGAAGTTCACCGTGGTCACCCATGGTGGTGGGGCAGCGATATACATCCAGACCCGGTTGGAGCTGTTCGTCCGCGTCACGTAGGGATAGGAGGCGGGACCCAGGTACGTCGGCTCGGCGCCCTTGTCGCTCAGGGAGTTCCTCTGCCCGATCCGCAGGCCGTGGTAGGCCGTTCCTGTCTCCGGATTTACCACCACGAAGCTGCCGAAGTCGGCGCCGGGGTAGGTCGTCGGATCAGCAAACGGCGTGGCCTCCTCGTCAATCTCCTCCGGGCTCTTGTTCGTGATCTGGAAGTTCGCCACTAGATAGGAGCCGTCGCGGTAGAAGGGGAACACTGACATCCGGTAGTCCTGCTCATCGATGGTCGCCTCGGCGGTCGCGACGGGGGAGGCGTCCTCCGCCCGATAGGGGGCAGGACGGGGTACCGACTCGGCTCCCCCCGGCTCCGCTGCATCTCCCTCGCCCTCAGGATCAGCTGACGTGGAAGGTGAGGGCGACGGGTCGTCGGGGGTACCAGGGCTACCCGGCTCCTGAACATCTGCCGTACCGTCGTCAAGAGGTTCAGGATCGTGTGTGCTGCCAGCGCGATCCTCACCTCCGCCTTGACCTTCTCCCCCTTGGGCTGGCTGACCGTCTTCGTCGGCTCCGGCGGACTCTTCCTGGTCGACAGGCTTCGGGACAATGTCGTAGATGATCTCCACCCGCTGGTTGCGCTTGCGGGCGGCCTCCTTTCCGCTGCCCTTCTCCTCGACGATGGGCTGGCTACTACCACGTACCTCGGCCTTGTACTGAAACTCCTCGCCGAACTCGTCCTCCAAGAACTTACGGACGGCAGTGGCCTGGGCCTGTGAGGTCTTCAGGTTTTCGTCGTCCGTTCCCTTCCCACTGGTATGGGCGACGATGGTGAGCAGAGGTTTGTCTGGGTCAATCCGCCCGGACGCGTCCAACCCGGCGCCTGCTAGGAGGGACTCGCCCTCATTGGTCAGTTGGACTCCCTGGGCCTTCTTCTCGTCTTTCTCTTCGCCTTTCTCTTCGCCTGCTTGATCTCCGTCATCTTTGGCGCGGAAGAGGCCTTCGGACCGGAATGTGACGCGCTCCCTGGTGCGCGCGGTGTCACGCTCCTCTTTGCCGCTCTGGGTGATGCCGTACAGGGGCCGGGCGTACTTTCCCGGTTCCTTCGGCATCGGGTCACTCACAACAGGGAGCTCTACGACGTCCCCCGGCCGTACTTCCCGCGGGCCTTCGTCGTCCTCGTCCTCATCTTCGTCATCCTCGTCGCGGGAGGCGTCCTTGTCCGGGTCCTTGTCGTCATCCTTCGTCATGTCGATCACAGGGATTCCAGTGAACTCGCCGGTCGTCCCGGGAGTGAGGACGGTGATGCGTTCAGCCTTCTCAGGAAGTGGCGGAAAGTGCGTCTCCAGGACGTACTCGGCCTCCCCCATTACGGTGTGCGGAAGTTCATTGCCCAGGGTGCGCGGAGCATACTTTTCGCTCTCCGGATCGGCTTCAGCTCCGGCTTTGTGCTTGCTGTTGGGCAGCTGGAAGTACACCCGTTGGCCCATGGGGTCGAGCAGCTGGAAGCCGCCGTCCATCCCGCCCTTGGCGTTGTGCTCCCCCTCCTGGAGGGGCACCGTCGTGTACCGCAGCACAGTGCGATCCTTGTGCCGCTCGACCGCATCGATCTCTATGCGCGCCCGAAACTGCGTTCCTTCTCCAAAGACGCCCTCCCGGATGAACGGGCCATCCGCGGCTATCAGGGTCTCCTTCGGCTCTTCCGTGGGGTCGCTGGAGGGATCCGACGGTGCCGTGCATCCCGCAGCCAAGAGAATGGCGGAACCAACGACACCAAGGATCCGCAGTGGGAACCTGCCGAACATGTGGGGGAACCTCATTCGCGGGAGTGGAGCGGCTAGCCATCGAAGGGTACGACGCCTCACCCGGAGGGTCGGGTTCCGGAACAGGCCGAAGTAGGCCACACACAGAACTCCGACCGCTGGTGGAGGTCGCCAGTGGGGCAGCAAGGGGTCAGGTGCAGGTTGCGTAATCGAGCGTGAAGTAGCCGCCCTGGCCCAGGTCATAGCAGATGCCAACGGGCGGGAGAGTGCCCGCGTTCGGCGTATCCGGGCTCTGGTAGGCGAGTAGTGCGCTTTCCGGAGCTCCAGGGAAGGTGAGTGAAAACCGTCCGTCCTCTTGCCCTTGGGGGGAGTTGGGGTCCGGCGTATAGGTGAAGTCCGCCTGGGGGAGGATTTTCTTTCCATCGGCGATCACGTAGAACGCCTCGTGTGTGAATCCGGGTGCCTGGGCCCGGACCCCGTCGGTCTGCCCGTTGACGGTGAAGGCGATGCCCTCGCCGGTGGACGTCATCTCGTAGACGTAGGCGTAGGTTCCGTAGATGCCGCCCCCGGCACGGGTAGCGAACTCTGCCACGTCCCCGCGTGCGGCCGCGGGCGCTGCCTCCGCGCTATCCGTGGCGGCTTCGACCTTGGCGACGGCTTCCGCCGACGGCCCGGAGGTTCCATCCTCGCCGGGCTCCGCTCCGTCACCGGCGTCGCTGCTGTCCTCGCTGCCCCCGGTACCGCCGCTGTCCTCGGTCGCCCCGTTCCCGGTCTCTCCGCTGTCCCCAGCGTCAGGTGTAGGCGAGGCCGGGTCAGTGCCGGGCGTGGGGTCACCCGACGCCGACCACGGCGCCATTCCAGTGAATTGTGCGGCGCCCGCGGCAGCAGCGGTCAGGACGAGCACTCCGGCGACGGCCCCCAGCACCATGGGAACGCGGCGACGGTTGCGGGGCGGCTTCGGTGCGGCTGCCTCCATCCCGACCCATTCGGCGGCGAGCAGGGCGGGGGCCACTGCGGCCGGGTCAGCGGCAGGGCTGAAGCCCGGGCCGCGAGCCACACCCCACAGTCCTTCGACGGAGCGCAGCGCGTCGACCGCCGTCGGGCGCACGCCCGGGTCCTTGGACAGCGCGGCCTGGACAAGGGGGCGCAGCTCGTTGGGGACGCCGTCGAGGTCAGGTTCGCCGTTCCGGATGCGGTAGGCAAGGGCGTCGGGCGGGCCCGATCCGAACGGTTCGCGGCCGGTCGCCGCGTAGGCCACCAGTGCGCCCCAGGAGAACATGTCGGATCTGTCGGTGAGTGCCCCGTCCACAGCGCCGGACTGCTCAGGGCTCATCCACCCTGTTGTGCCGATGACCCCGCCGGTGCGGGTGAGCGCGGTCTCCTCCAACGCGCGGGCGATCCCGAAGTCCAGCACTTTGGGTCCGGAGGGTGAGAGCAGGACATTGCCGGGCTTGAGATCGCGGTGCACGATCCCTGCGGCGTGTACGGCCGCCAGCGCGTCAGCGAGACCAGCGGCCAGACCCAGCAGCCGCCCACTGGTAAGCGGCCCATTGTGCTGGATGTGCTCGCGCAAGGTGGGTCCGGGGATGTATGTGGTGGCGAGCCACGGAGTCTCGGCGGAGGTGTCCCCGCCGAGGAACTCCGGGACGCATGGGCTGTGCACCCGGCTGACGAGGTCCACCTCGCGCGCGAAGCGCGCACGGAACTCGGGGTTGGTGGCGAGAGTCTCCCTCACAACCTTCACCGCGACGTACTGGCCAGGAGCAGCAGGCGCAGCGAACACCGCTCCCATGCCACCGGCACCGATTCGACCGATGGGCTGGTACGGACCGATACGCCGTGGATCGTCGTCCAGTAGGGGTGCGAAGCGGGTGGGGGATGTGTCGGTCATCCGGAAGGGTTCTCCTGATCGATGGGTGGACGGCACGCGCGGTCGAGACGAGCCGTCAGAGATTCGTCAGTCAGCCGCAGGGGAGGCCGAACTGCGGAAGTGGCGGCATGTCATGCCACTGTGGCCCTTCCTGGTAGCAGAGCCCGTATGCGCTGCGTTCCTGCTCATTGAGTCGGTACCCCCACAGCTCTTCAGGCGGGATGTAGCGGATATAGCGCTGGAAGGGGAGGTCTCCGTTGTCCTCCTCAGGTGGCACTTTGTTGATCGTGAACGTGAAGTCGCTTGTGGGATTTTCCGCGTCAAGCGTCGCAAGCACCCGTGATTCCGTCGAGAAGTAGAAGCCCTCCCAGTCGGGGTTGAAGAGGTTCTTGACGTCCTCTTCCGTGAGCCGATACTTCATCGCCATGAAATCTTTGGTGTGCAGTGTGTAACTGCCCTCATCCCGCAGATACTCGGCGTTTCCGGAGAAGACGACGTCCTCACCCTCGCGGACCGCGGACTCGAAGATGAGTCGCAGTTTCGGTTCCCAATCCCCGACCGTGCCCTCGCCGTTGGACATGGCCTGTTTCGTGGCCAGCTCCAGCGTGTCCGAGGCGACGGGGTTGAACCTCACGGCGCCGATACCGAGGTCTTCACCGGGATTGCCACCGATGAGGTTGGGGCCACCGCGTTCGAGGCTCGCCGCGTCCACGGCACCATCGGCACCGTTCTTTCCACCGCTGCCGGCTCCGCCGCCCGCAGAGTTGGTTCCTCCGTTACCGCCGTTGGCGGGTCCGCCTGACCCGCCCGCATCCGCGCCTGGTGTGGGGGCGGCACCCGTGCCGATGGCGTTCCAGGCCACCGCACCACCCGTACCGATCAGGACGAGAGAGAGGACAGCGGCCGCAGGGACGAGCACTCTGTGGCTGCGCCAGCGGGAGCGTCTGGGAGGCGCCAGGGACGTCCACGTGGTGGTGTCGGCCGATGGCACGTCGATCTGTGTCCACCGCTCGTGGAGCAGACCGGGCAGCACCCGCGTCGCCTCTTCCGGGTCGCCCGAAGCCGAACCGACCCACGCGGCGGTCACAGCCTCCAATGCTTGGGCCGCCGTCGGCCGGTCGGCCGGATTCTTCGACAGCGCAGCGGCGACGACGGGACGCAGTTCGTCAGGCACCCCCTCGAGATCGGGAGCGTGCTCCATCGTGCGGATGGCCAACTCATCCGCGGTTCCGCTGCCGAACGGACGTCGGCCGGTAGCGGCGAACGCCACAAGCCCGCCCCAGGCGAACATGTCCGACGAAGCGTCGGGAGACGCCCCTCCGTACTGTTCCGGCGCCAGCCAGCCGGGTGTACCGAAGAGGCCACCGGTGCGGGTGATCGCGGACTCCTCGATCGCCCGAGCAATTCCGAAGTCCAGCACCTTCGGACCCGATGGGGAGAGAATGATGTTGCCGGGTTTGAGATCACGGTGCACGATTCCCGCTGCATGGATCGCCTGCAGGGCTTCTGCGAGCCCGGCGGCCAAGCCGTACAGCATGTCCCCGGCCAGCGGTCCACTGTCGCGCACCTGGCCGTTCAGCGTCGCCCCCGGCACATACTCAATGCCCAGCCATGGACGCTGCGAGCGCGTATCCGCGTCGACAAACGCAGGAATGCATGTGCCGGACACCCGCCGCATGAGATCCACTTCGCGCGCGAATCGAGCGCGAAACTCAGCGTCAGCGGCGAATTCACGGTGGACGACCTTGAGCGCCAGCGGGGCATCCTTGTCGTCGACCGCCGCGTACACAGCACCCATCCCACCGGCTCCCAGCCGCCCCACGACGCGGTATGCGCCCACATGGGTCGGGTCCTTGTCGGTTCTGGGGGTAAGGCCGGAGGCAGCGAAGCCTGCGGGAGTGGTCTGCACGTTCTGCTCCGAATTTTGGGGGATATCCAGCCGACGAGTGTAGACCGGGCGTGTGTATCCGTGGAAACCGCAGGTTGACACCAGGGAAGCCCCCTACGCCGTCCTCGACAGTCTGATAGGGAGTGGGAGCTCGCCCGCTGCCGCTCCGGAGGAAAAGATCGTGGTCGACGACGGCGCCGGGGGACCGGGGGTGGTTAGCAAGGAGATTGTTCCGCGTAGTGGCCTTTCCGTTGAAGTGTTTGTCCAGTTGAGGCCATAGATGGGCTCCCCACCTGGCTGGTGGGCCGCCTGGAGGGGGTGAATGCAACGCTGCAATGTCTGTGGTGTCGTCGATCTCGGCGAGATGAGGGCTGAGCGCACCGGAGAGAGTATCTGGGTGTGCGGCGAGTGCGGTTGCGTGTGGCGAGACAGTGACGACCTGGCCGGGCCTCCCTGGTCTGACAGCAATTCCTACGCGCCACGGAAAGAGCGCCGCCGACGTCGGTGTCAAGCAGCCTGACGGGCTCTCCCTCGCTCAGCCCTTTGACTTCTCTACGGCGTTGCCAGAGGACACCAAGGCCGACCCGATGTCGGCATCGGATGGCCAGACGTTTCATTCAGTAGTTCCACGGGACCTCACCCTGCCCGACCTGTGTGCATTTCGGGTCGTACATGTTCAACAAGTCGTCCGCGGACGGCTTACCGTCCAGCTTCTCCGTGCACATCCACGGCCACCACTGACCGTCCCCGTCGTAGTACTTGTAGAAGTGGTGCACATTTCCGGGGACAATCTCGAACGTGTCCGTGGTCGTGCCCAGATCGGTGCGGATCTCGAAGCCTCCGTCATCGTCCATGTCTTCCGCCTGGAGACGGTCGAGGCCGACCGCTCTGATGCCGTGGGTCCCGAACTGCTTGATCGAGCCCAGGTCGTCGACGTTCATCGTCACAATCGTCTGGTTCCCAGGCTGCCCCTCCTGCTCGGTGAGCAGAATGAAGAATCCTGCTTCGTCCACCGCCCACAGTTCATCGAAGTCAATCTGATCCGGGAGGACGCGTCCGGTCGCGCTTCCGGTCATGTTGTGGGCGATGACCTTGTCGTCGCTGTTGCGCACCATGTACAGAGCGACCATCCGGCCGGCCCCCATGTGGCTTTCGACCTCGACATTGGTGAGCACCAGTCGCACCGGGTCCTTCCCGCGATACACCATGCCTGGCAGCACATGCACGTCGCCGTCGCAGCCCTCGCAACCGGCAGCGGCGATCAACTTCCGGTCGGCCTCAGGGTCCGGTGTGTAGGCGGCAGATTCGGTGTAGGGATCACCTCCTCCGCCCTCCCCCGTGTTCCCGGTGTCTGCCGAAGGATCCCCGTTGATCTCCGTTCCACCGCTTGTCCAGCCCGGTAACGGTGACCCAGTCGCCCGGTAACTGATGCCCGCGGCCGCCCCTAGGGCAATAGTGATCAGCAGCGCCAACCCCACAGCGCCGCCAAACAAGAGGCGTGTTCGCAGGCGTCGCCGCGACGCCTCCCTGAGCGCCGGGCCCCAGTCCAACGTCCCGGAGTTCTCAATCTCGTGCCACCCCTGATGAAGGGCCTGGGTGACGATCGTCGTGCTGTCCTGAACGCGGGACGCGTCGACGAGCGTCGTCTCGACAGCGAGGCCCGCAAGCCGCTGAAAGAGTTCGGTGGCGTCCAGACGCTGGGCTGGATCTTTGCAGAGCGCACGTCCGACGACTTCAGCCAGTCCCGAGGGGAGGCCGGCGATGTCCGGCTCCTCATTGAGCACCCGGTATGTGAGGGTGTTGATGTCGCCCTGACCGAAGGGGCGTCGGCCACTCGCCGCGAAGGCGACGAGAGCACCCCACGCGAAAATGTCGAGCGAGGGGCCGACCGTTCCCTGGTAGGCCTCAGGCGCAATCCATCCGGGTGAGCCGACCAGGCCGCCGGTGCGAGTGATCGCGCTCTCGTCCACAGCTCGCGCAATGCCGAAATCCAGCACCTTCGGCCCGTCGGGAGCGAGAATGACGTTCGCCGGTTTGAGGTCGCGGTGGATGACGCCTGCTGCGTGGATGGCGCTGATGGCCTCGGCCAGCCCTAGCGCGAGCGCGATGACCTGAGCCACGTCAAGCGGTCCGTGTTGGGTGACGTGGGCCTGGAGGGTCGGTCCCGACAGGAACGGGGAGGCGTACCACGGCTGTTCCGCGCGGATGTCGGCGTCGAGTACCGGAGCTATGCAGGTTGCTTTGACACGCCGCATCAACGCGATCTCGCGGTCGAACCGTGACCGGAACTCCGGGTCGGCATCGAATTCGCCGCGGATCACCTTGACCGCGACGTGCTCTCCGGCCTCATTCAGTCCGGCGTAGACGACGCCCATGCCGCCCGCACCGATACGGCCGATCAGTCTGTAGGGACCGATTCTTTGCGGGTCGGACGGTGTCAGGCCGGGTAGGGACGCCGGTCTGTTGCTGCTTGGGGGAGCCACTGATCTCCTGGTTCACGGTAATGCGGGGGACTTCAGGTTAGAGAAGCGCGACTACGGGACGGTTCCATCGGTGCGTCCCGCAGACGGGCAGGATCCCGTGTACCCCCGGCGAGACTATGGACTCCTCCTCGGTTGTTCACCTGCCGGCCCGCATCGAATCCGTGATCATCGACTCCGGACTCTCCCCATCCTTGGAAGACGTAGTGGTTGATTCACAGAGCGAGAGGAGATGTCGCCAGCGTCTGGCCGAGCTGCGCATAGGCGCTGTGTGTCTGTCGTGCCTAGCCGTGCGCCTGAAGATTCACGCGTTTGGGCGGCTACCCGTGCCCCACCGACGCGGGGCGGGTTATGTCGGCCAGAACACCGCGATCGCCAGCCCCACGACGATGAACAGAACGCCGATCCCGATCCCGACCACGAGGGGAACGATGCTCGACCGCCCCGTACCGACCCAGATCGACGTCGGATCGGACGGGTCGTACGCTACCTCGACCCGCTGCCCTGGCTCGTAGCGCGTCGTGCTCGTCGCGACGGGCGACCGTCGGTGCACCTGCCGCCCGTCGGGCAGGTCGAACAGCACGGTAAAGGCATTCACCCACCCTTTCGGGGACGGGGACGAGGTGTCGACGTTGCGGTGCGTATTGGAGCCGGCCGGCTCGTCCCAGGAGTGAGTGACCGTGGCGAGGGCGCGCCCGGGTGAGCGACGAAGCCTGTTGGTCTCCCCGGCGAACCAGATGCCGCTGATCAGTGCCAGAAAGCCGGCGACAACGAAGAGTCCGCCGAACACCACGTTTTCGGCGTCCCCGAGGGCGTCGCCGAAGAGCCCCAGAGCCAGAACCGCCACGACGATCGCGACGAACAGGGCCCGGTGCACCGTGGAGCGGATGCGAGACTCGCGACGCGGCTGCGGGGCGCCGGGGATCGGGTGGAGGTAGGGGTTGTGGGTGATCTCCACGTTGGAAGGATCGCTGGGATCGAACCGGATGGGGACCCGCCACCCAGCAACCGGGACAATGCCCCCGAAACCTCTCGCGTGTTCGCTCGTGTATTCGGCACCGGAAGAATCACGGAAGCGGAGGGTGAAGGGGTGTTCCAAGCGTCTGGGCGGGTGGAGCGGCCCGACCGCGGCAACGACAGCCTCCGTGCTCACGCCGCGATGCTGCAACCTCTGTCTCCGCAGTCGGGCGAATATCGACTTCACCAGGTTGTATGCGATCACCGCAGCGATGAGGCCCCAGATCAGGACCGAGCCGGGATCGAGGTCGGACACTGCTGTCACCGGTTCCTCGGGTCGGGGAGGGAATCGCCGGAGATCGTATCGTCACCCGATCGACGATCAGGGTCGGGCCGGTCGCGTGATGCGGGCCGCGGCCCTGGAGGCGATCACGCTCTTTGGGCGGCCGACCACGAACAGGTGCTGACCGACCGCTCCTCGCACACCGTGACAGCCGCCGATGCCAGGTCATTCGTCGGTGTCGAGCCTGGCGTGGATATGCATGTCATGCCAGCCGTCCGCATGGCGGATCTCACCGCGTTTCGTGCCTTCCGCGGTGAAACCGGCGCGCCGCGCGACGCCGTAGGACACTGGGTTCATGGTCGAGTGGCACACCTCGATTCGGTGCAACCCAAGCTCGGCGAACGACCAGGACGTCACCGAGGAGAGGGCCCGAGAGGCGACGCCACGGCCACGCGCTGCCGGGAGCACCCAGTAGGACACCTCGGCGAGGCCTTCGTGAAGGTTGAGCCGACACAGGCTGATCTGCCCGACGACCTCCCCCATGCCCGCCACGTCAACGACGGCCCACCCGGCTCCGGTCTCCTTGCACCACCGGTCGGACCAGGAATCGATCCACTCACGTGCCTCGTCGTCAGTCATCGACACGCAATGCCAGCGTTGAATGTCGGGATCTGCGTATCCGGCACGAACGGCCGCTCGGTCCGCGGCCTGCCATGGGCGCAGCAGAACGCCATCGCCGTCGATCTTCGACTGAACGAGTCCGGACATACGGCCGGGCAACACCACAGGTTCTACAAGATTTGGCACGCCCCGATTATCACCTTGGCGGCCCGGACACGGTCAAAGCGATTACCATCCGCCCGTGTCCACTCCGAACCCCCGAGAGAACGAGGGAGCCGCGGACGGGGCGTAGTCGCGTTTCCCCTACGGAGTCGGCAGGTCGGTTAAGGTCAGCCGGGAACTTCCCCCGACCATGAGGGGCGGACCGCCCATGGAAGATATGCAGCAATTCGTCGCCATGCTCGAATCCCGTGGTGCGCGGAAAATTCGCCACCCCGGCGGGGACCTGCTCGCCCATCTCACGCGCGTCGCACACCTCCTGGAGAGCTGGGGTGCGGACGGGGACCTGTGCGTGGCCGGGCTCTGTCACGCCTGCTACGGAACCGACGAATTCGGCGTCGACTTGTTCGATTCGGCACGGCGGGATGAGCTCACCCTCGTCATCGGTCATCGGGCGGAAGCACTCGTCTATGTCTACGCCGCGTGCGATCGCAAGCATGTCTTTCCCCAGTTGGGACGGCAGAACCCGGTCGAGTTTCGGGATCGGTTCACGGACACGACGCGGTTGATGCCGACGGCGGACCTGAATCGATTCATGGAACTCACCGCCGCCAATGAGCTGGACCTCGTTCGGCACAACACCGAGTTCAAGGAGCAGCACGGACACGGACTCCTCGATCTGTTCACCCGTACCCGAAAGCTGCTGAGCGCCGCCGCGTGGCGCGACTGCCAGGAGCTGCTGGAAACGTGAGGAAGGAGTCGACACATGCGATCACCTATGGCGGCACTGATTGACCTCGACCGCTACCCCATCGATCGACCAGACTCCGGGCCGGGAGCGGCACTGTTGAAGGAAACACGCAAAACGTTCGAGGACACGAGCCTGGCCGTATTCGACGGATTCCTGCAGCCAGAAGCGGTCAATCGCGTGGTGGAGGAAACGGTGTCCGGCGTGGGCGAGCGCGGTTTCCGGTTTGAAGGAAGCAACAAGGTCTTCCTCGGTACGGGGGAGAGCGGCGCCGAGGGCCACACGCACACTAAGGCCACGCTCGCCTACGACCTCATCGCCACCGATTCCCCCCTCAAGGCGCTGTACGCCTGGGATCCCCTACTGAGTTTCGTCTCCGCGGTCGTGGGCCAGCCGGTGTACCGCTCGGTGGACCCCGTGGGGGCCATGACAGTCCATGTGCACCACGGGGGTGATGAGCAGGACTGGCACTTCGACGTGTCGGAGTACACGCTCGTGTTGCATTTGCTCGCGCCCGAGGAAGGCGGGGTGCTGGAGTATGTGCCCCGTTCGCGCAGCTCGGTGGAGCAGCACGAGGAGGCGCTGCGCGGCATCGTGGAGGGGAAGCACCAACATCTGACACGCGAGCTGCCCACGGCGCCCGGCGCCCTGGTGCTGCACTCAGGCCGCGCCTCCCTCCACCGCGTTACTCCGGTGCATGGCATTACGCCGCGCATCAGCGCGACGCTGTCGTACAACTCCACTCCCGACGGCCAGCTCAACGAGTACACACGGCAGCTGTACTTCGGGCGGGAGCGGTGAGCGAGCACGACGATGGCGGCGGGCGTAGCGGGGGAGACCGCGAGGAGAAGGTGGAAAAGAGCACCACTGGGATCCCACTGCTCGACCTGAGGGACTGGCACGCCCCGGAGTCGCGGACGGACTTCGCCGAGCGGCTGCGTGCGGCGGCGCACGGTATCGGATTCGTGCAGCTGACCGGGCACGGCGTAGACGCGCGACGGAGCGGGGAGTTACTGAACCTGGCGCGACGCTTCTTCGCGTTACCGAAGCGGGAGCGCCTGGCGGTGGAGAACATCCATTCGCCGCATTTCCGCGGCTACACCGCCGCGGGACGCGAACTCACCGGTGGACGGATGGACTGGCGTGAGCTGTTCGACGTGGGCCGGGAGCGCGCCCCCGTGGCGAGGGACGCCGACGATCCGCCCTGGTTGGGCTTGACCGGCCCTAACCATTGGCCATCGGCGCTGCCGGAGATGCGGCCAGTATTCCTGGACTTGCTGGACGAGTTGTATGGCGTCGGGTACTCGGTGCTGTGCGCGCTGGCAGCCGGCCTGGGCTGTCGGGAGAGCCTCTTCGAGGACTGGTTCGGTCCGGAGTCCCACGCACGGCTGAAGCTGCTGCACTATCCGCCACGGCCGACCGCCGAGCACGAGCAGGGCGCCGGAGCGCACAAGGACTACGGCTTCCTGTCGATTGTGATCCAGGACGGCCAAGGCGGGCTCCAGGTCGACGACGGGAGCGGGGGCTGGGTGGACGCCGCTCCGGTGCCGGGCGTCGTGATCGTCAACTTCGGTGAAACGCTCGAACTGGCCACCGGTGGATATGTGCTTGCGGGCCGGCACCGTGTGGTCAGTCCTCCACCAGACGCGGAGCGGACGTCGATCGCTTTCTTCCTCAACCCCCGCCTCGATGCCGAGATCACACCGGTGCCGCTTCCGCCCGCGCTGGCCACCGAAGCGCGTGGGCAGCGCGCGGACCCGGACAACCCCGTGTTCACCACTTACGGCCGCAACGAGTTCAAGGGCTGGATGCGCGCCCACCCGCGGGTCGCCCGGAGGCACTATCCCGACCACGTGTAGTGGGCGATGGGCGGTGCCCGGGGGCGTGCGGACGTCCTGCCGACCATCCTGCTCGGAGGGATAGGGATGGTCGGCAGGGCCGAGTGGGCCATGGGAGTAGGAGAAAGGCGGTGGGTTGGGCTACTGCTCCCTACTCCGGTGCCTTCACGGTCAGGGTGACCGAATCGGTTGCGGCCCCATCCAGGTCCTGGTCGGGATCGGTGTCCTTCACCTTGACGATGGTGACGGTGTAGCCGCTGTCCAGGGTGCCCCTGTCGTCGGCCTTGCCTTCCACATATTCCCCATCCTCGGACGCGCCATGGCCCTCCTCGTCGATCGACAGCAGCACCGTTCTGTCTCTCGTCGACAGCACGCCGATCTGCAGGCCGGTCGCGCTCGGTGAGCACACGGGTGGTCTCGTGTACATAGCGCCAGGCGGTGGTGGTATTGACCGCGAACCCAGCCGCCAGTTTGGCGAAGGTCTTGCCTTTGCGCAGGTAGACCAGCGCGAGCAGCGCCTGCTGGGCCGATTCCAAAAGCCTCCAGGCCCACCCGATCCGCTTGCGGTGGCCGCGGATGACCCGTGCCGTGTGATTCAGCGCTCGGCGTGACAGGG
Source organism: Nocardiopsis gilva YIM 90087 (assembly GCF_002263495.1). Taxonomy (NCBI): domain Bacteria; kingdom Bacillati; phylum Actinomycetota; class Actinomycetes; order Streptosporangiales; family Nocardiopsidaceae; genus Nocardiopsis; species Nocardiopsis gilva. Next base: position 4,868,874 of record NZ_CP022753.1, read on the forward strand.
ACAGCGCGGCGCGGTAGATACGCCGCGGCCGACCTGGAGCTGACCGGCGGGCGAATGGATTGGCAGGAGCTGTTCGACGTCGGTCAGGAACGCGCCCTAGCTTGTTCTTTGACCTGCTTGCTTGTGTCCAGCGAGGCTCTTAGTGCCCGTTTTGTTCTTCTTCGGGACCCCGTAGCGGGGAGCGGGACGCTCGTCCCTGCTCCCCGCAGGCCGCCCGGGACCCGGACGGGCGAGTTCCGGCGCACCGGCGGGCCGGTGCAGGTCGGCATGGATGCCGCGGAACCCCCGACGTACACGCGCCGGAGTCATCCGACCCGGTGGAGCCGGGCGTTGCCAGGGCAACCGCACCTCGCGGGCAAGGCACCGGGCAAGGCGCAACTGGGTGTAGGCGGCCATCACGACCCAGCTCCACCGGTCGGCCGCCTCCGGGCCCCGCAGCCGAGGGGTGTTCCACCCCAGGTTCTGCTTGCAGAAGACGTCCGCGTCGCCGCTTTGGTGGTGCCCGGCGGCGACCAGCCGGTCGACCAGGCCGCGGACCTGCTCGGCGGTGGCGGTGGTCGCGTCCTGGCCTGGCAGCAGGCGCCAGATGTCCAGGGGCGCGGTCCAGGACGTGGAACCCTCTTCCAAGGCGACGATCACCGAATAGGGCCAGCCGGGGACCATCTCGGCCTGGCCGGTGCCCCGCCCGTAGGTGTGGCACCAGGAGCGCTGCGGGCTGGTCCAGGCGTCGGGGCGCAGCCAGGGGCTGATGTCGGCGGCCAGTACGACGCGCCCGTGGAAGCGGGGCAGCGGCAGTGCGGTCAGGCTCCAGCGCAGCCGGGCGATATCGATACGGCCCCGGTTGACGGCGGCGTAGGCCGAGCCGTGGCCGCGGCGGTGCTCGGGCTCCAGGGATAGCTGGGCCAGGTGGTGGGCGGGGCCGGGGGCGCAGGTGAGGGCGTCGCACAGATCGAACACTTCGTCGGGGCGCGTGGTCAAGCAGGTGTAGAGCTCCGCGCGGAACCGGGACAATACCGACAGTGGCTCGACAGGGGTAGCAGACTCACCTACGCGGCCTTGGGTTTGGTCACCAGCGTCTCGACAGTGCACATGATCGTCCCAAGGCCGCTCTGCTGTCTGGGGAACGACGAAACCCGTGGCAGGAACAGTGATCCGACCACGGGCTGAGGTGAAACAACAAGCTACTGATCTTTAAGGGGGGATGTCACCTTCGAGATAGATGACATCCCCCAGGCCAGGGCGCATACCTGAAGCATGAGGTATGCGCAGGGCGGAGGACTGACCGCCCAGGGGCGAGCACGCCGCGAGCAGGTCCGGCTCGAGGCCGCCCGGCGGTTCGGCCAGGGCGCCAGCCGCGCCGAGGTCGCCCGCGAGCTGCGCGTCACCCCCACCACCGCGAGCCGCTGGTACAAGGCCTGGAAGAACGGCGGCAGCGCCGCGCTGGCCTCCAAAGGCCCCGCTGCCCGGCCCCGCCTCGACGATGGGCAGACCCAGCGGCTGGAACTCGAACTGGGCCGCGGCCCCCTGGCCCACGGGTGGGCCGACCAGCGCTGGACCCTGGCCCGTATCCGCGACCTCATCCGCCGACTCTTCGACATCGACTACACCGTCCCGGGCGTCTGGTACCTGATGGACCGGCTGGGCTGGTCGGCCCAGAAACCCGCCCGCCAGGCCATCGAGCGCGACCCCACGGCGGTGGAGGTCTGGAAGAAGGACGTCGGGCCGAGCGCAAACAGACCGCGGCGGCCCAGGGCGCCGGGATCGTCTTCGAAGGCGAATCCGGGCACAACCTGAGGCCGCCCATCGCGCGCACCTGGTCACCGCGCGGCAAGACCCCGCTGATCACCGTCAAGCACTCCAACTCCGGACGCACCGCGGTGATGGGCCTGGTGGCCTACCGCCCCGGCCACCGGCCGCGGATGATGTTTCGCACCCGCGACCAGACCCGCCCCGAACTCCGCAGGCCCACCCGCCGGGGATTCGACTGGACCGACTACCGCGGCCTGCTCACAGCGGCGCACACGGCACTGGACGCGCCCATCGTTGTGGTCTGGGACAACCTCAACTCCCGCAAGAGCGGCGCGATGCGCCACTTCATCGAGGCCGCGCCGTGGCTGACGGTGCACCACCTGCCGGCCTATGCCCCCGACCTCAACCCGGTGGAGGGCCTGTGGTCGCTGGTCAAACGCGGGGAGCTGGCCAACCTGGCGGTGACCGGTATCGATCACCTCGCCCGGACGGTCCGACGATCCCTGCGCCGCCTGCAGCACCGCCCCGAGGTTCTCGACGGCCTGCTCGCGCACACCGGCCTGAAGCTCATCGAACAGACCGCATGTGACATCACGCTTTAAAGATCATTAGTGCACAAATGTTCAGGGCGATGGCGTTGGAGGCAGCCAATTTTGTTGGCGGTGTGCAGGCAGGAGATGCAAAATCGATAATGAGCGCCTGCACGCAGAAGGGCAGAAAGGAACACGAAGCTCCTGGTGGCAACAGGATCTCTTGGCTATGATCCCGTTCACCAGGAGCTTTCGCGCGACTACGGTCGGATTCTAGTCACTGGGAACCGTCGGCAGGGTTGGAAAGAGTATCTTCAAGGTCAAAGACTGCCAAGGCAGCATGCCGTGACGAGACTGATGGGTTACTCCCAGGCGGCAGCGCCGCGCAGCAAATTGTGATCGGACATGTTCGCCGAGCGCGCTGCTGCGTCTCCCATAGCGTTCTTGAAGTGCGCTGCGGAGACGAAGATGTAGTCGAGCTTCTTACCATTGGTGTGGGTAGGCTCGCCTGAGCGGCAGAATCGCACCCTAGCTCTCCGGCAGCTTGTGGTGAAACGATCGGTGTCTCGCTCGTCGACCTCCCCGAAACGACCGTGCCCGCCCTGGAAACCATAGAATTTATCCAAGGTGCTGCTTGTGGGGGTCGCGTTGAAGTCCCCGGCGAGGATGATGGGAATTCCACCGGCCCAGGAATTCAGCTGCCGTCTGACGGTTTCGGCCTGCTGTAGCTGGTACGAACCCGAGTAGTGTGTGAGGTGGGTAACGCAACTGAGTGTCGTGCGTCCTTCAATAGACCCCTTCGCGCACAGAAGGCCGCGGGCGTTGCGGTTGGGGTCATTCTGGTCGAGAGGAAGGGACTTGGTGAGGCGCTGTACGGATCCGGTCTTCACGAAGACAGCCATACCAAACCTCCGGTCTTTCCCCCATTTGCCGCAACCCTTAGGGCCGCTGCTGGTGGCGTACCACGCTGGGGCGTAGCCTCGCAGCCGATTGCGCAAGGATTTGTACTGTCCGTAGCAGACTTCTGTGAGCATGATGGAATCGGCGCTCCAGTAGTCGATTGCCTTCTTCACCTTTGATGACCAGCTGGATGCAGTGAAGCCGGGGTAGGGGCATTTCGCCCCGCATGCGTTGTAGGTGATCATACGGACGGATGGAGCCGTGCTGGGGGAGACCGTGTCAGCTATGGCCGTCCCGGATGCAGCTCCGGCCGCCAGTACGACCCCTGCGATGAGCGTTGCTGCGTAGCGGCGCATCCGATGACATCTCATACTTGAGAATTCCTTTTCATGCAGTGAGGGGATAACGCATCTGTCAGATAGGTCTGCCAGGCTGCGCACGAAAGGGATCACGCTACAACAGATCGACAGACATTTCACATCAAGGCCCCTTATTTGAGGGGTCACTGAGCCTTGTCCAGCCGCATACTGCGGTGCTGAGCAGGAAGGCGAGCAATGCTCAGGCCAGGGCTGATATCTGAGCGGTGCTGTACCGGAACCTTGTGCGGGAGCCGGAATAATTTCAGGGTGGCCATAGCCTGTCCGAGGAGATATCGGACGCTAATGATCTTTAAAGCGTGATGTCACATGCGGTCTGTTCGATGAGCTTCAGGCCGGTGTGCGCGAGCAGGCCGTCGAGAACCTCGGGGCGGTGCTGCAGGCGGCGCAGGGATCGTCGGACCGTCCGGGCGAGGTGATCGATACCGGTCACCGCCAGGTTGGCCAGCTCCCGCGTTTGACCAGCGACCACAGGCCCTCCACCGGGTTGAGGTCGGGGCATAGGCCGGCAGGTGGTGCACCGTCAGCCACGGCGCGGCCTCGATGAAGTGGCGCATCGCGCCGCTCTTGCGGGAGTTGAGGTTGTCCCAGACCACAACGATGGGCGCGTCCAGTGCCGTGTGCGCCGCTGTGAGCAGGCCGCGGTAGTCGGTCCAGTCGAATCCCCGGCGGGTGGGCCTGCGGAGTTCGGGCGGGTCTGGTCGCGGGTGCGAAACATCATCCGCGGCCGGTGGCCGGGCGGTAGGCCACCAGGCCCATCACCGCGGTGCGTCCGGAGTTGGAGTGCTTGACGGTGATCAGCGGGGTCTTGCCGCGCGGTGACCAGGTGCGCGCGATGGGCGGCCTCAGGTTGTGCCCGGATTCGCCTTCGAAGACGATCCCGGCGCCCTGGGCCGCCGCGGTCTGTTTGCGCTCGGCCCGACGTCCTTCTTCCAGACCTCCACCGCCGTGGGGTCGCGCTCGATGGCCTGGCGGGCGGGTTTCTGGGCCGACCAGCCCAGCCGGTCCATCAGGTACCAGACGCCCGGGACGGTGTAGTCGATGTCGAAGAGTCGGCGGATGAGGTCGCGGATACGGGCCAGGGTCCAGCGCTGGTCGGCCCACCCGTGGGCCAGGGGCCGCGGCCCAGTTCGAGTTCCAGCCGCTGGGTCTGCCCATCGTCGAGGCGGGGCCGGGCAGCGGGGCCTTTGGAGGCCAGCGCGGCGCTGCCGCCGTTCTTCCAGGCCTTGTACCAGCGGCTCGCGGTGGTGGGGGTGACGCGCAGCTCGCGGGCGACCTCGGCGCGGCTGGCGCCCTGGCCGAACCGCCGGGCGGCCTCGAGCCGGACCTGCTCGCGGCGTGCTCGCCCCTGGGCGGTCAGTCCTCCGCCCTGCGCATACCTCATGCTTCAGGTATGCGCCCTGGCCTGGGGATGTCATCTATCTCGAAGGTGACATCCCCCTTAAAGATCAGTAGCTTGGAACTCCCCGCAGGCGGCCACCTTTATTGGGGGGCGGAGAAATCCCCCACGAACCCCATTAGACATGGCCGCTGCCATGACAACCGCGGTTGTCATCACGGGTCGCTCCGGAAGGCCCGACGGTAGGCACCCGGCGTGGTGCCCAAGGCGCGAAGGAAACGCCTGCGCAGGTTGGTGGCCGAGGAGAGACCGACGCGTCGGGCGACGGCGTCCAATGGGAGAGCGGACGATTCCAGCAGTTCCCGGGCGGCGGCTATCCGCTGAGCGAGCAGCCACTGTCCCGGCCCGACGCCGAGCTGGTCGGCGAACCGGCGGGCGAGGGTACGCGCCGAGACGCCTGCATGCACGGCCAAGTCCTCGACCGTCAAAGGGTCACCGAGTCGCCTGGTCACCCACTCCAGCAACGGCGCGAGAGAACCGTCGATGTGGGCGGGGTGCGGCGGCGCCGAGTACTGCAACTGCCCGCCCTCGCGATGGGGCGGCATGACCATGCTCCGTGCGACGTGCGCGGCGTATTCGGCCCCCTGGTCAGTGCGTACCAGGTGCAAGCACAGGTCGATGCCGGCGCCAGCGCCAGCACTGGTGGCCACGTCACCGTCGTCCACATACAGCACGTCCGCGTCGACCCGGACGGCTGGGAAGCGCACGGCCAACTCCTGCGCCCGCGCCCAGTGCGTGGTCGCCCGTCGTCCGTCCAGTAGACCAGCGTGTGCCAGCCCGAAGGCGCCGGTGCAGATGCTGACTACCCGTGTTCCGCGCTCGTGCGCACGGCGCAGGGCCTGAACGACCGCGGGTGAGGGCGCCTCGTCAACGGGCAGCCACCCGGGGACGACCACGGTGTCCGCTTGTTCGAGCGCCTCCAGCCCCTCGGCCACCAGCATGGCGTACCCGGCGCGCGTCGTGACCTGCCCCGGGCGCTCGGCGCACACGCCGAACGTGTAGCGCGCCGGAAGTCCTTCCCGCTCGGTCCCGAACACCTCAGCCGCGCAACCAAGCTCGAAGGTCGACTGCAGCGGGCGGGCGAGAGCCACCACTCGATGCATGGCAGAAAAGTACCGCATGATGTCATTCCTGACACTCGGCGGGGGCTGCAACGGTCGGGCAGGGTGAACCCATGACGACAGAACACCAAGTGCCTGACTATGTGTGGTCCGCCGTGCAGGACGCCCCTGTTCATGAGCTCTTTCCAGGTATCCGCCAGCGCCCGCTGTGGAGCGGCAACAATGGCGCGACGGCCCAGGTACTGGAGATGGACCCGAACACGTGTTGGCAGGGCATCGATGTCCACGAACCGGGTCCCGAGGAGGTCTTCGTGGTCTCCGGCGTCTTCAACGACGGCGACCGGGACTATCCCGCCGGCTCCTTCATCCACGCCCCAGCGGGTTCCTCCCACGTCCCACAGACGACGACAGGCTGCACGCTGTTCGTCTTCTACCCCGAAGGCTGAATCCCCAACGATCACGAAGAGGAGCTTGGCAACTGGCTATCCGCGGGGAATCTGCACTGGCCGCTGTCAGTCATGATTTCCCGGGCGCGGGAGCGGGCGCCGATGGCGTGGCGGTGATGTTGTCTGGACTCAGCACATCATCATGACCACCGGCGTCCTATCCCTCTTCTTCCCTCACCACTCACCCGATCGCCGTGTCCGGGGTTTCTGGAAGGATGAGCGCTCCACGCAGAGTCGCTTCAGCGGTGGCCCTCCCGCCGCTTTCGCATGTGGCTCTCACGATCACGATGAGGTGATATCGGAGGGGCGAAGTTCCAGGAACATCATGTCCCCCTCGGCGATCGGCGCTACGACGCCCCGACCGTGATTGTCAGAAGGGTCGATTTCTCATTCGGCAAACTTCCCGGTCATGATCCCCGTGTATCGCGATATCGCGATGTCGACCTGCCATCCAAGGTAGATGGCAGTCGAGCGGATGTGATCCTCCACTGTGTGGAGCACGATGTTTTCGCCGACGGTGTGAGCTGGAATCGTAGCGTTTCAACCGCTGAGAGACCCGACTCATGGTGCTCCGGATGTGCTCGCATGAAGGCCGATCATGCCCCGATGGAAGCGGAACGGGCAACAGCCGCGCAGGCCGCGCAAGATGCGTACGAGGCTCGCTACCCGGTCGCGCAACGTTGGAACGAGAGCGAAGCCGCGTACGCGGAACGACTGGCCCATGTGAAGTCGATGATCCGTAGAAACTACTCCCAGGACATCGAGGTGGCAGTCCGGACCCTTGTCCAGCAGCCGGAGGCGACGGGCAAGGATGTCCTGGCCGCGATGATCGACACTCGGTACGGCACCCAGGAACGCGAGACGCTCGACGCGATTCTGGCTCGCCGTGGACGCTTGGAGTGACGGCGTCGGGCCGGGGGATGACTCGCCGCCGCTCGGTCTTCGCCCACCCGACCGGCCTGAGGCCGAATGTCTAGGTACACGTACTTATAGGGGATGCGTAGCCCGGACGATGCCGGGCGGGGCCGGTTCACGGGACCGTGGCTTCCATGAACGGTCTGTACTCCCTCAAGCCATGGTTCGCGGAGCGGCTCGCGCATGTGCGGCGCGGGCTTGTCGAGCGTGGTGTCCGGCCCGCTGTGCTCACGTGGGCTGGTGTCGCGTTCGGTGCCGGTGCTGGTGTGGCCATCGCGCTGGTGCCGATGGGACCGCTTGCCGGGGTCTTGGTCGCTGTCCTTCTCGTCGCACGGTTGGCGTGCGCGAATCTCGATGGTGGTGTCGCCAGGGACAGCGGCCGGTCGACGCGGTTCGGTTTCGTGGTCAATGAGCTGGGTGATCGGCTCGCCGAGTTCGCCGTGCTGACTGGGTGCCTGTTCGTCGCGCCGTCCGCAGTCGTGCTGGCGGCGGCGCTCGCGGCGACGCTGCCTTCGTGGGTGTCGCTGGCGGGCACGGCCGCGGGGGCACGACGGGTGCAAGGTGGTCCGGTCGGCAAGACTGAGCGCTGCGCGCTACTCATCGTCCTCGCCGCCACCGGAGCCGCTGTCCCGGTGCTTTTCCTTCTGGCCGTCGGGTCGCTGATCACGGCGGTGGTGCGGCTGGTCCGTGTCGCTCGGGCACTGAGCGAGACCGACGAGGCGAGCGCTGAAGCCGAGTATGCCGCCGCGGGGACGCTGTCATGATCGGCGCCGCCCAAGCCGCGCCGTACATCGTGGGCGTCCTCGGGGTTGGCGGGGTCGCCGTCTGGGCGTCCGGGAAGCGCGAGCTGGTGCGGCGCTGGTTCTCCTGGGTGATGATCGCGCCCGTGGTCGGTTGCGCCCACTACCTCGGTGCGCCCGGAATCGCCGCGCTGGCGGCGGCGATCGCACTGGTCGCCATGGTGGAGTACGGGCGGGCAGCGCGCCTCGGGCTTCCCGAGACGGTCGTCGCAGCGTCTGTTGTCGCCGGGGCGCCGCTGGTTGCATGGCTTATGCCCGACGTGTTGTGGCGCTTCCTGCTCGTGGGAACGCTGGCCGCGATGCTGGTGCCGGTTCTGGCGGGCGACGAACGCGATGGCGCGCGCCGCGCCGCGTTCGCCGTGTTCGGCATGGCCTGGCTGGCGGGGCTGACCGGCCTGGTGCTACTCGGCCCGACCGCGTTCTCCCTGTGCGTGGCGGTGGCCGTGGCCGACGTCGGTGCGTGGTTCGGTGGCCGACTGCTGGTAGGCCCGCCGCTGTCGCCGCTCTCTCCGGCGAAGCGCTGGGGCGGTGTGCTGGGCGGCGCGGCCACCGGACTGACCGTTCTGGCCCTGTTCGGCGCGCTGACACCAGCACTCGCGATCGCCGTCGTTGTCGCCGCACCCCTCGGCGACCTGCTCGAATCGATGATCAAGCGCGGCGCCGGTGTCAAGGACACCGGCGGGTGGCTACCCGGTATGGGCGGGCTGCTCGACCGCATCGACTCCCTGTTGCTCGCTCTCCCTGTGGCGGTGGTGCTGTCATGATCGGATCGTTGCTGCGTGCTGGCCTGTGGCGGACGGCGCTCGCGAAGGCGGGCGGCTTCAGCATCCAAGGTGAGCGCCCAGACGGACCATGCGTCGTGGTCGCGAATCATTCCTCGCACGCCGACACCGCAGCCCTGCTCGCGGCGCTCCCCGCCAGGCGCCGACCGGCGGTCGCGGCCGCCGATGACTACTGGTTCGGTAATCGGGGACGCGCATGGACGGCACGAGCCGTGGCCGGGGCGTTTCCCGTACGCCGCAATGGTGGAGGACGCGGCGACCTCCTCGCCGCCGAGCCGCTGCTGCGTCGTGGACACATCGTGGTCGTCTACCCGGAGGGCACACGTTCACGCGACGGCGCGCTGGCCCGATTCCGTTCCGGCGCCGCGCACCTCGCCGACCAAGCCGGAGTGCCACTTGTCCCGGTGGCCATCCGCGGCACGCGACAACTCCTCCCCCGCGACGGCCGACTCCACCGCACACCGGTCACCGTGCGGTTCGGAACACCGGTGCACGACATCCACGCAGCCCAAGAGCAGGTCGCGAACATGCTCGACGACACGAGAATCCAAGCTGGAGCCACCCATGTCTGACAACCTGCGCGACTCCCGACTCCACCGCCGCGCCGCTCGACTCGCCCGGTCACAGTGGGGGACAGCACTGGCGGCCACGTGGGGATTCGCGGAGGCGGTGTCCTGGCCGGTGCTTCCGGAAGTGGCGCTCGCGGGGCTGTGCGTGGCGGACCCGAAATCGGGACCGCGACTGTCGGTGGCGGCAGCCGCGGGAAGTGTCGCCGGAGGGCTCACCAGCTACGCCCTTGCCGAACGCGGTGTGGTGCCGCCCTGCCCGCTGACGACGCGCCGGATGCACGACACCGTCGCAACGCAGACGCGGGATGAGGGAGCACGTGCCGTGCGGCACCAGCCCCTGGCCGGAATCCCGTACAAGGTGTATGCGGTGCGTGCAGGGCAGGAACGTGTGGGGGCGATGTCGTTCGCCCAAGCGAGCGCCCGCGCCCGAGGCACCCGGATTGTGACCGCAGGTCTCGCTCTCACTGCCTTCGGCGTCGCTGCTCGGTCCCAGCGACACCGTTACGGCCCGTACCTACTGACAACGGGGACAGGGTTCGCGGCGGCGCTCACACTGATCGTGCGTGGATGGCGCTGACCTTCCGTCCGTCACAGGTGTGATCGCCCCACTGGTCTGCTACTCACGGCGTACGAACGACCCGAGACCGGGCTCCGTGTATGTCAACCCGCGATTCCGCAACCCGCTGAGTGCCTTCTGGGCTGTCGCGGAGGCCACCTCAAACTCTTCTTGAATCAGAACCACAGAAGGCACGCGTGTGCCAGGTGGGTACTCGCCGTCACGGATACGTCGTTCCAGCTCATCAGCGATTTGCCGCCATCTCGGCACGTCTTCCCTGAACTTCACCCGAGCACGCTAGAGCGGGATCGCATGCCTGCCAATGCACAGCATGCCTAGCATGCTATGCCTGTACTCCGATATCATTGGAAAATTAAGGACCCCGGCGAGTGCCGCAAACACTCCCGGGGCGTGGCCACCAGCTGATGTGGAGCTGATGACAATGTCCATCTTGCCACTGCGACGACGTCAACGCGTCCGCCCCTACTTCAGGGCTCTGGAAGCCCGTCGCGCCATCGAGGAGCGTCACTTCCGGCAGTTCGCCGCACTGACTGCCCTGCGAATCATGGAGGTCACCCGATGACCTCCAACATCGTCCGGGTCGTGTGCGGCGGCTACTCCGTCACCTACGACCCCGGCCTGCCCCCCATGCTCCGCTTCACCGTGCGCGGATGGGGCGGGCGCATCGTTCGCCTGCGCGCCCCCTATGGCGAGGCCCACCGCGCACTCGTCCACGAGTGCGGACTTACGAAAACCGATGCGTCCCGGCTTCTCGACCAGGCGAGCGGAGGCGAGTCGTGACCAACACCAACAACGACCCGCTGCTACGCCTCCTCCGCGAGCACTACGGCCACCGGTGGACCATCCGCCGCACCGAGCACCTGTGGGTCGCCACCGCCAACGACCCCGACGCCGACCACGCTCCCACAGTCATCCAGTGCGACATCAACGAATTCCTTTATGACCTCGACAACCCACCCGGACGAGCGGGCAAGCCCTCCGACTGGTGAGTGAACGCTAACCGGTCCCCGCAGCACCACCTGCTGCGGGGGCCACGGTCCCAATATCAGCTTCGTATACACCCGCCGAGTCACGTCGATGCGACACCAACTGCCAACATCCATCCCCTGGCGTGTGATGACCCCTTCAGCGCTGTCACCGTCAACAGGCCAACCGATAGACCCCTCCATCCACTTCCCCGGGATTCGGCCTCGTGACCACCCCGTCATCATCCTCAATCCGATTCACCGGACTGCCGACCGCCGCTCTTGACCTGGTCTGGCCAACTGGAAGTGAAACCCCTCACGTCACAGCATTCGTTACCACGTTTTCCAACTACAGGCGATAATGTCCCCCATACCCGTAATCCGGCATCAGAACAGGTGAGAAGTGAGCGACGAGGTCGGCGTCAATGTCGTCAAGGGCAAGAGCAAGGGTGAGGCCGCCGAGATGCTGGCCGAGGCCATGGTCGGCCTGACGGATACCTTCGAGGCGATGCTTGAGGACATCCGCAGCCCTGCGGCTGAAGCCCCTGTCCGATCGGGATACGACAAGTTCCGTGAGGATACCTCTGTCTTCCTAGGCGAACTGCAGAACCACGGACTCCAGCTCGCCGACAACATCCAGTCTGGCGCATCTGCTGCAGCGAAGAACGACTACGAGAGCTCCGAGGGTTTCGACGACCCTTGGCCCGGTCTCAGCCGCGACGTCAACGGCTGATCATTCTGCTTAATCCCCCTATATCAAGAGAAGACTGTGGCAAAGTTCGAGTTCAATGAGTCCGGATGCACTTTCATCCCGGACAAGACACGTGCAAAGGAAGGCAAGCTCAGGGAGTTTGCCGAGGACTTCGACAAGTTCATGGGGCGCATCACGGGCCGCTCTGGAGATTTACATGACGATCTCAATAACTCATCCCACGAATTCAATGATCTGATTGCATGGAAGATCACAAACGAGGCTGAATATGATCAGTCCAAGTGGAGGGAAGCCGTCATGGCCATTTCCTTCTTGATAGCAACCACTCGAGAGTGGGCAGATGCAGTCGAAGACTACAAGGATGCACGTGAGACAAATATAGAAAAATGGAAACATTCAGAGAAAGAGCATTTGAAGACCATCGAAAAAGCCCGGGCAAATGATCTCCCCGCAGGGTCCCATCCCGGCCCCTACACAACGAAACTGAATCCATGGGTCCCTGATGTTAATCAGGCGATCAAGGCGATGCGAGACGACTTCAACGACCAAAGGGACGCAGCAAAGAAAGACTGGAGCGACTTCCAGGAGAAGGCCGAAGAGATCTCCGGAAAACTGAAACAAGGCGCAACAGAGGAGAACGTTCGCAAGCTCCAGGAGGCAGGATACCTGACGTGGGCGCCATTCAACATCATGGGGGCGAAGTACGATAAACCTGATTTTCCCACGCTGAAAGGCGGCGTGCCGAAGGAAGGTAGTGACCCCAAGAAAGTCAACGCGTGGTGGGAAGGTCTCACTCCATCAGTGCAAGAAGCACTCAAGGCTGAACAACCTGACAGGCTGCGAATGATGGATGGCATCCCTGCTGCTGTCCGGGACGAGCTCAATCGAGAACACCTGACCAAGGAAATACCGCGAATCAAGCAGGAGCATGGCGAGGACAGCACCGAGTACAAGGAGCTCGACAAGCTTAGAGAGAATTTGAATGACGATGATTCCGACGCTTACCTGTTGGGTTTAGACACCAGCGGTGAAGTCGGGCGCGCAATTGTGTCAGAGGGCAATCCGGACACTGCCGCGAATGTTGCGAATCTGGTACCCGGCACTGATACGGATTGGATGAGTGTCAACGGCCAACACGGGAGAGCCTCGCGATTGAAGCAGGCTGCTGATGTAGCTGCTCGCGATCATGGCGAAACACCAGATAATGCAGTGATCAGCTGGATCGGATATGACGCCCCATCGGCATTGGAAGCTCCCCTTGAGGGGAGGGCGAAGACTGGAGCGGAAGACCTTGTCAGCTTTCAGGAAGGTCTGAAGGCATCTCACGAGGGACGGCCTGCGAATACCACGGTCATCGGGCACAGCTATGGATCAACGGTGGTTGGCCACGCGCTGCAGAAGACAGGCACGAGTATAGGTGACGGCGAGTCAAGCGACGGCGCCAAACTTGATGTCGACAGTGTGATCGCCGTAGGGAGTCCAGGTATGGGCGCCCATCATGTGAGCGACTTGGATATTCCGTCGAGCAACGTGCACGTATCGCAAGGCGCTGACGACTGGATTGCCATGACCCCGGTCGCGGTGCATGGAACGGATCCAAGCTCAGATGACTTCGGAGCCACCGTGTTCGACTCTTCGGATTATGGGCATTCCGACTACTTCAATAAACCTAAAGACAAACCGATGAGCTACATGGGAGGCGTAATTGCTGGTATCAAATGAGTTTCGGCGGAAGCCAATGATGCATTCTCTGCGTTTCTTGGCTTTGGTGATGTGCGTCACCATTGCGACTGCCTGTGATGCCTTCGAGGAAACCACAATCAATGAGGACGAAGCGAGCGAGCAGATAGAGCGATATGTGAACGAGGCAGTTGATGTGCTCCCGGAACAGGCGCGGCTTGAACCGTTGGGGAGCTCCACAAGTGCGCCATGCGATGAAGGCCGCATCGACTGGGTGAACGTTGAGCGGAGCTATTGGGTGGAGGATCTCCCGAAAGAGGATGCTCAGCGAAACATCGAACTTATCTACGATCACTGGGAAGAGAGCGGATACGAATTAGTTTCGGAATCGAAGTCAGATGATGTCACTATTAGCTTTAAGAATCCCGAGGACTCATTCACTATGGATGCCTCGGTAAACGGTGATGGCGCAATCCTGATTAGCGTTATATCCCCATGCATTTGGGCGGAGGGGACCCCTCAATGAGATGGGTTTTTGTGGGCTGTGCGATTGGAGTGGTGCAATGAATACCATCTCTCACTCCTTGCTTTTCTTTGAGTTGAGATGAGGGGAGTTGAGCACGAATGATGCAGCTGGTGTTGGGAGGGCCTGAAGTTGGCTCTTCGAATTAAGACTCGCTTGTCTTCTACTGTTATTGCGGCTATGGCTGGCGCACTGGTGCCGTGTCTCTGGCTGCTGGTGACAAGTGACCTCCTTGGAGGATTCGGGTATCTGATCATCCTCTCGTTCTTCAACCCGAAGTTATGGCTCATTCCGTGCGTCATTCTCGCAGTGGTCTGGACTGTGGCTTGGGTGATCCTACGCGCCGCGAATGTTCCCTCCCCTTCAGCAGTCTCAGGACTTGCGACCGTCGCATTGGCTGTGAACGCATTATTGTCGGTCATTTTTATTGGCATATTTTCGGGAATTTGGATTTGGCCAAGTTTGTCGATGAGCCTGGCTGGCGCGGCGGCATGCGCGTCGAGGTCCTATTCTTATGACAGTAACCGGAAGTGGGGCAGAGCGGGTGTCGTTGTTCTATCTGTGACTGCTGTCCTTATTTTATTTGTCGGAATAGTCGTGGACGTTGCACAGAAGGACATGCAGCACCAGGAGGAGCTTCGACGGAATGCGCAACTAATTCGAGATGAGATATCAGATTACGGCCAGGAGTTCGCGGTGCTTGACGGGGATAACTGGCACCCCACGAAACTCGAAGGCAGCGCATACACGAAAGATATTTCTATTGAATATTCCGACAGCCAGCATGAAAGCGTGGAGATCACCTCGAGTGTCGGTAATGGAAACATTCGCCACGACTGCGACTTATACGATTGCCTGCAAGAGGGTGATCTCCTCATAGTTAGCAGAGATCCCGATCTTGCTTGGAGTAACTCCAGCTCCCTGAAGGAGGCGCGTATCCAACTGGACGGGCAGATTATTGTCAGTGTCAGTGGCATGTCCCTCAACAAGGAAAATGTACGGGAGGTGATGGGGCAAGTGCGTGTGGCAACTGTCGAAGACCGTGAAGGACTCGTCAATTCTCTGGCTGTGTCCTATTCTGAGGATCGGCAAGAGCGGAAGTAACTGTTCACGTGGTGGCTAGGATTCGGGCAATCCCGTCCTCGTGGCCCGGTTCTCGGAAAACTGATGCGAACCGGTGCCCCTGGCGGCATGATCGGTTCCATGGGCTCTACCTCCCACGCGCTGCTGGAACGCGTGCTCGCGTGTGGAGGAACCTGAAGCGCGTCGCCAAGCTGGAGGCCGACACACCTGGTTGCGAGCAGAGGGTGCCCCTGGGGCGGCCCTGTGCCCGACCCAGGACCTGGACGAGGTCGTGAACCACTACTGGCGTCTGCACCGGCTGTGCCCAATTCCTTGCTGCGGCCCGCTACCTGGAATGGAAGTGCGGCGTTGCCCGGTCGTCGACCTGCCCGTGCCAGCCGGGCCACTTGTGGTCAGGCACCGCTATAGCCCCTCTCCGGGAGTCATGGTGACAGGCTTCGCGGCTGCGTTTACGCTGATCGGGCGTGGCTTGCGTTGACCTGCCACACCCCAACACGGATTGCTTTGCTGCCCTTCGGTGCCGGAACATCCAGGCGGCAGGAGCCGACCCTGTGGCCCCTGACCGGGACAAGTACGAATTGCGCATAGAGTTCCTGCGGAGTAGTTGGTGGATGGTCACAGACGCAGGGACGGCGATGGGGCAGGACGGTCAGGCGACTGCAGAGGCACTGCACGGAAGCGAGGCCGCGGGGATCGACCCGGAGCGGTTGGAGATCTGTCTGAGTGTGCTCGCGGAGGCAGAGGAGCTTTCGCCCAACCACGCCGATTCCCTTACGCTCCAGCGGGCGACCGCGAAGCTGTTCAAGGCCGTGAAGGTGCGGCGTCGCCGGGAGCGCCGAGCGGCGGAGCAGGCCGCCGATCGGGCCGTTATCGCCAAGACCGCGACCGGGGCGCCGGACCGGACGGATGATGAGACGCGCGGGATCCCGCTCGCCTCGTCCACGACCGATTGGACGGCGGGCGTTTTCCAGCGGGCGCGCCCCTGCTACATCTGCAAGCAGAAGTACCGCGTCGTCCACGCCCACTACCACCAGCTCTGTCCGACGTGTGCGGAAGAGAACTGGGCGCGCCGCGAGGCGCGTGCGGACCTGACCGGGCGACGGGCGCTGCTCACCGGGGGCCGGGCGAAGATCGGGATGTATATCGCGCTGCGCCTGCTGCGCGACGGCGCGCACACGACCGTCACCACGCGGTTCCCCAAGGACGCCGTCCGCCGGTTCGCCGCCATGCCCGACAGCGGGGACTGGTTGCACCGGCTCCGGGTGGTCGGACTGGACCTGCGCGACCCCGCTCAGGTGATCGCCCTGGCCGACTCGGTCGGCGAGCAGGGGCCGCTGGACATCCTCATCAACAACGCGGCGCAGACTGTGCGCCGCTCCCCCGGTTCCTACGCGCGGCTCATCGAGGCGGAGTCGGCCGAGCTTCCGTCGGGGCCGCTGCCCGAGATGGTCACCTTCGGGTCTGTTGGCGGGCGAGGCGCGGTCGACGCGATCGTGAGTGGCACAGGTGAGCGTGAGTTGGCAGGGGTGTCGTCGGGGGCCCGACAGGCCGCCGATCCTGGGACTTCCGCCCCGCTCACGCCAGAGGCGCTTGCCGAGTTGGCGCTGACCAGCGGCTCGGCGACGCCGGAGCGGATCGCGGCCGGGAACGCGATCGACGCGGGCGGTCTCGTACCGGACCTCGTGGCGGAGAACAGCTGGACCCAGCACGTGCACGAGGTCGACGCGCTGGAGATGCTCGAAGTCCAGCTGTGCAACGTGACCGCGCCGTTCCTGCTGGTGAGCCGCTTGCGTCCGGCGATGGCCGCGTCCGCGGCCCGGCGCACCTATATCGTGAACGTTGCCGCTATGGAGGGCGTGTTCGGCCGGGGGTACAAGGGTGCCGGGCACCCCCACACCAACATGGCCAAGGCCTCGCTCAACATGCTGACCCGCACCAGCGCGCAGGAGATGCTGGAGTCCGACGGCATCCTGATGACGAGCGTGGACACCGGCTGGATCACCGACGAGCGCCCGCACCCGGACAAGGTACGGCTTGCCGAGGCCGGGTTCCACGCGCCGCTCGACCTCGTGGACGGGGCCGCTCGGGTGTATGACCCCATCGTCCGGGGCGAGCGGGGCGAGGACCTGTACGGCTGTTTCCTGAAGGACTACAAGCCCGCCGCCTGGTGAGTCCCGCTTCCCCTTTCGGACCGCGCCGATGGTGGACTGCCCGACGCCCCGACGGGATGCGCGCGCGGGGACTCGAACAGAAGGACAATGGGCGCATGCCCAGAATGCGTACCGCGGGAGGACGACCCTGATGAGAACCGTTCCGCGCCGCGTGTGCCCAGCGGGTGGGGCCATCGTGGCGGGTGTGCTGCTGGCCCAGTTGGGAACGGGGTGCGGCATCGGCCAGCAGACGCGGGGCGACGACGATGTCCCGCCTCCGCCGGTCCCCGACGGATTCGTCGGGCACACCAAGGACGGCATCGGCTACGCGCTTCCCGAGGGCTTCGACGATCGGCCGGCCGAGGTCGACGTCATCGTGGCCGAGGACCCCATGGACAGTGTCCGCGACGTCGCGCGTGACGCGATCACCGGCTTCCAGCGGTCCACGCGACTCACCTACACCGACCGGGAGTACGAGTACGCGGTCCCCGGCGCGGAGAACGCGCAGCGCTCTGACTATGAGTTCTCCGCCGAATATGCCCCGGAGTCGCTTCGGCGGCCGGACCGTTCCGGCGCGAGCGCGACACCCTCAAGGGCCAACGAAACCGACGACACCAAGAACACCGACGGAGCTGTCGAGACGATCCGTGGCGTTGACGTCGCGATGCTGCTGGACGACGGTACCGGAATCACCTTCCGGCTCATCGCGTCCAGCGACTACCTCAACGACAACCTGGCCGACCGCGTCCTCGGCACTCTGTACGTGATCGCCTGACTGTCTACTTAGGAGTGGTCGAGGACGACCACGGTCTTGGCGACCTTGTCGTTCAGCGACTGCCGGTTCGGCCGGTCCCACAGCGGCCACAGGCCGTTGACGATGGGGAACAGGTTGGCGAGCACACCGAGAACGGGGATCCAGCCCAGGATGGTGCTGGGTCCGTACCAGACCAGGCTGCGGATCAGCGAGGTGCTCGACGGTAGTCCGCCGCTCTGCTGCACCGGGTTGTCCAACGAGATCACCCGCAGTGAGAACGCCATCTTGCCCAGGGTGCGGCCGTAGCGCGTCAGCATGAATGTCTCGTAGGCGAGCCCGATGGCGAGCAGGACCAGCGAGAGGACGAGAATGAGGGCGAGGTCGGCGCCGGTCCCGACCTCCACCTCCGTGTCTCCCGCCTCGACCACGGCGAGGGCGTAGAAGATTCCGATGACGAAGGCGACAATGAAGAACGGCACCACGACGACGATGGTGTCGATGATGCGCGCCACCAGCCGCTGCCACCACTCGGCCAGGGGGCGGCCGTGTACGGACGGCGCTTCCGTGGGCTGACCGTAGGGCTGCTGCGGTGCCCCGTACGGCTGCGGAGACGGTGGCGGCGGCCCGTACCCGCCGGGGGCGGCGTAGGGATCCTGTGGAGCGCCGCCGTAGGGCTGCTGACCGTAGGGGTATTGGCCCGGCTGCTGTGGACCTGGCGGTTGTTGGCCGGGCTGTTCATGGCCGGGAGGCGGCTGCCCGTAGGACGGCTGCTGCCCCGGGTAGCCCTGCCCGCCACCGGGCGGCTGGCCGTAGGGCTGCTGCGACCCGCCGTAGGGCGGCTGAGGCGGTGGTTGTTGGGGCTGCTGGGGGTGTGGCGGTGGCCCCTGCGGTGGTTGGTCGTACGGCTGTTGGGCACCGCTGTAGGGATCGCGGGATTCGCCGCCCTGCTGTTCGCCTCCGTCCGGCTGTTGAGGCGTTCCGTACGACTCCCCGCCATGCGATGGCTGGCCGGAGGGCTGCTGTGGCTCCTGATCGGGCGGGGTGTCCCCGTCGTCGTTCGGCTGGTCAGGCGGCGGGTAGTTCATCGGAAGTCGCACCTCGTGGGTCTGGTTCGCACCGGAAGGCGTCCACGTCCCATTCCATCACCGCGGATCTCACTTCAGCTCTCGGGCGCGCCGGTACGCACAGGATACGTCGCCGAGAGTGATGGAACTGTGGGTGCCGGACACGCGCAGTGCCCCCACCGGGGACCCGGTGGGGGCACTCGTCGCTGGTGACGGCGGCCGCGTGACTACTTCACGAAGCCCATGTCCTCGTAGTGGATGCTGCCGAGGCCGTTGGCGCCCCAGTTGGCCACCTTCTCGTTGACCGCGTAGGTGCCGGGCCGCTGGAAGAGCGGTACCGCCATGCTCTGCTCCCACAGCATGCGGTCGATCTCGTTGGTGAGCTCGGTGTACTTCTCCGGGTCGGTCTCCTGGGTCAGCTTGTCGAAGGAGTCCCGGATCTCGTCGGTGGTGAAGAAGTGGAGGTTGTTACCCCAGTTCACCTTGCCCTTGTCGTCCTTCCCGACCGGTCCGGCGAAGTTCTCCTGGGAGTAGCCGGCGTACGGGTTGGTGCTGGAGTAGACGAAGGTCGTGGCGTCGTAGTTGCCGGGGACGATGTACTCCTCGAAGTACGCCGTGTTCGGGACGGTCTCGACGTTGACCTTGACGCCGATCTCCTTGAGCTGAGCTTTCGCGATCTCGGCCTCGTCCGCAGAGTTCTTGATGTCCGACGGGACCACCCAGTGGAGTTCCAGCTTCTCGCCGTCCTTGGTGCGAGTCTCGCCCTCGGCCTCCTGCGTCCACCCGGCCTCGTCGAGCAACTTGGCGGCCTTCTCCGGGTCGTACTCGCCGTAGCCCTCGCTGTTGTCCTGGAAGCCGGTCTGCGTGGACTTGATCAGGCGGTTCGCCGTCGGGTCGGTGGTCCACTCGACCCCGTCCAGGGTCGCCTTGGCCATCTGGGCGCGGTCGATGCCGTGCACGATGGCGTTGCGGACCTTGGTGTCCTCCAGGATCCGGCCCTTGCCGCCGTTCATGGTGAGGTGGCGGTAGGCGTTGTCGATCGCGTGGGTGATCCGGATGCCGTTCTTGTCCTTCAGCTGGTCGTAGGCGGCGGCGTCGTAGCCCAGGTAGAAGCCGTCGATCTCACCGTTGTTCATCACACCCGCGAGGGCGTCGTTGCCGTAGTGGTGGAAGACGATCGAGTCCAGCATCGCCGGCTCGCCCCACCACTTGTCGTCCTTGTTGACGGTCACGGTCTCCTTGGTCTTGTCGAACTCGACATCGCCGAAGGGGCCGGCCGTGACCGGGAAGTCGTGCTCGTATCCCTCGTTGAACTTCTTCGGGTCCTCCATGTACTCCTTGGGGTAAAGGGCCTCGAAGAGCCGTGGCCACTCACCGAAGGGCGTGCTGAAGGTGAAGACAACCTCGAATTTGTCCTTGCCCTTCTCCGTTTTCTCGATGCGTTCGTAGCCGGTCGGGTCACCGATCTTGAACTCGTCGGCGTTCTTGCGGTGCCCCCCGATCGTCTCGGCCTGGGCCGCGTAGTCCTCCCAGGTGATCGGCTCGCCGTTGGACCACTTGGCGTCGGGGTTGAGCTCGAAGGTCAGCGTCTTGCCGTCCTCGCTGATCTCGCTCTTCTTGACGTAGTTCTCGTCGGGGTGCGGGTCGCCGGCGTCGTCGTAGTAGTGCGCACGGGGCAGGACAGCCGACGAGATCCGCTCGACGTTACCCAGGTTGCCCTGGGTGTGGAAGCGCTGGTACTGGGTGGGGAACTCGTTGATCCCCCAGTGGAACGTGCCGCCCTCTTTCATGTCGGCGCGGTCCGTCGCGTTGATGTCAGCCGCAGGGATGTCGGCGAGCGTCTCCTCGTTTCCACCGCCGTCGCCACCGCCGCTGCACGCCGCGGCCGCGAGCGCCAGGGCGAGGACGGGCGCGGCCAGCTTCGCCGCTCGTCTCACTGTCATGGGAAAACTCCCTACTGATTCTCTGTGGGGGCATCGGGGCGGGCGCGAAGCGCCCACCCGTAGGTGGTCACAGCAGCTCGCGTTCCTCCGCGTAGTGGCAGGCCGACAGCCGTACGGCGGAGCCACCGGTGGGAGACGTGAGCGCTGGTTCCTGTGACACGCAGAGTTCGCGCTCGCTCTCGCCGAGGACGGCGAACTTCTGGCAGCGAGTGCGGAACCTGCATCCCGACGGCGGGGCGGCGGGGTTGGGCAGATCTCCCTGGAGCACGATGTGCGTTCGTGCCCGTTCCTTCTCCGGGTTCGGCACCGGGATCGCCGACAGCAGTGCCTGGGTGTAGGGGTGCGTGGGCGAACGGTAGATGGAGTCGACATCGCCGATCTCGACGATCTTGCCGAGATACATGACCGCCACCCGGTCTGCGATGTGGCGGACCACCGAGAGGTCGTGCGCGACGAAGAGGTAGGCCAGGCCAAGGCGGGCCTTGAGCTCGTCGAGCAGGTTGATGACACCGGCCTGGATGGAGACGTCCAGCGCGGACACCGGCTCGTCCAGCACCAGCAGCCGCGGTTCCAGCGCCAGGGCGCGGGCGATGCCGATGCGCTGACGCTGCCCGCCGGAGAACTCCTGCGGATAGCGGGAGGCGTGCGCGGCGTCCAGACCGACCAGGTCGAGCAGCTCGTGCACCCGGCCCCGGAGCCGGTCCTTGGGGTAGCCGTGGGTGCGCAGCGGCTCGGCGATGATCTCGAAGACGTGCATGCGCGGGTCCAGCGAGCTCATCGGGTCCTGGAAGACCACCTGCACGTCGCGGCGGATGGCGAACCGCTCCTTGGCGCTGGCGCGCCCGGACTCCTTGCCCAGCACGACGACCTTGCCGCGCTGCGGCTTGTCCAGGCTGAGGATCTCCATCAGCGTGCTCGACTTGCCGCATCCGGACTCCCCGACCAGGCCCAGCGTCTCGCCCTCGCGGATGTCGAAGTCGAGCCCGTCGACGGCGTAGACGGTGCCGACGCGCCGCTTGAACACCGCGCCCTTCATCAGGGGGTGGTGCTTGATCAGGTCGTCGACCTCCAGCACGACCTCGCGGTCCTCGCGGCGGACGGAGGCCTGCGGGCTCGGCGGAATCTCAGGCACGGGGTAGACGTCGCGCGCCTCCCACCCGTTGGCCTCGATCTCCTCGGCGCGGATGCAGGCCGCGGCGTGCCGCTCGGCGCCGATGGTGGCCAGGGGAGGCTCGGCCTCGGTGCACGCGTCGAGAGCGATGGGGCAGCGCGGCGCGAAGGGGCAGCCCGGGGGCATGTCGGAGAGCGACGGCGGGTTGCCCTTGATGGGGATCAGCGGGGTCTTCTCCTCCTCGTCGAGCCGCGGCACCGATCCGAGCAGGCCCATGGTGTAGGGCATCCGGGTGCGGTAGTAGACGTCGTCCACGTCGCCGGTCTCCACCAGTCGCCCGGCGTACATGACCTGCACGCGGTCGACGAACCCCGCGACGACGCCGAGGTCGTGGGTGATCATCACGATGGCCGCGCCGGTCTCGCGCTGGGCGGTCTTGAGCACCTCCAGGATCTGCGCCTGGATGGTGACGTCGAGCGCGGTGGTGGGCTCGTCGCAGATGATGAGGTCAGGGTCGTTGGCGATGGCGATGGCGATCATCACGCGCTGGCGCATGCCGCCGGAGAACTCGTGCGGGAACGCCCGGTAGCGCTGGTCGGCGTTGGGGATGCCGACGAGCGTGAGCAGGTCGACGGCGCGGGCGGCGGCCTCAGCCTTGGACAGGCTGGGGTTGTGCACGCGCACCGCCTCGGCCACCTGGTCGCCGACGGTGTAGACGGGGGTCAGGCCGGACAGCGGGTCCTGGAAGACCATGGAGATGCTCTTGCCGCGCTTGGCCGACATGGCGCGGTCGTCCAGGCCGAGCAGTTCCTCGCCGTGCAGCCGGATCGATCCGTGCACCTCGGCGTAGTCGGGCAGCAGCCCCATGGCCGCCATGGAGGACACCGACTTGCCGGAGCCGGACTCGCCGACGATGCCCAGGATCTCGCCCCGGTGCACCCGATAGCTCACCCCGCGCACCGCTGTGACGTCGGGGTTCTTGCCGCTGCCGGGGAAGGTCACCCTGAGGTCCTCGATTTCGAGGACGGGGGTGGTGTCGTCGCGCCGCTCGTTCACGCTGCTGTCCGTCTCGGTCTCGAACGTGGTACCGGTCATCTGGAGTTGACTCCCGCTATAGCTCGGTGGTGCCGCTCACGACCTGCGCTTGGTCTGTGGGTCGAGTGCGTCGCGGAGGCCGTCGCCGATGAGGTTGACCGCCAGCACGAGGAGGACCAGCAGACCGGTGCAGAACCAGAACGTCCAGGGGAAGGCGAGTGCCTCCTTGGACCCGTCGGCGATCAGGGAGCCCAGGGAGACGTCGGGCGGCTGGACACCGAATCCGAAGTAGGAGAGCGCGGTCTCCAGGATGATCGCCGAGCTGACGTTGATGGTGGCGTCGACGATCAGCAGCGAGGACATGTTCGGGAGGATGTGCCGGAAGATGATCTTGTAGTGGGGCACGCCCATGTAGCGCGCGGCCAGCACGTACTCGCGTTCCTTCAGCGAGATCGTCATGCCGCGCACCATCTTGGCGGTGACCATCCACATGAGCCCGGCCAGCAGGATCACGAACACCAGCCAGCCGCTGCCGCGCAGCGCCGGGTAGAGGATCGCCAGGATCAGGAAGCTGGGCAGCACCAGGAACAGGTCGGTGATCCACATCAGGACCTTGTCGGTGACGCCGAGGAAGTACCCGGCGAACGCGCCGACGACGGCCGCCAGAGCGGTCGTGATGACCGCCGCGAGCATGCCGATGATGATGGACTTCTGCAGCCCCACCATGGTGAGGGTGAAGATGTCACGCCCCGTGCTGCCGGTGCCGAACCAGTGGTCGAGGGAGGGCGGGCTACGGAAGGCGCTGAAGTCGCGCTCGGCGAACTCCCACGGGCTGATCAGAGGGCCCACCCAGGCCAGGAGCACCAGGCCGACGATGATGGCGATGCCGACCAGGACGCGGCGGGCCCGCAGCGCCTCGTTCAGCACGGCCGACCAGCGGCCGGAGACCCGTGTGCGCGTGTCCTCGCCTCCGACGGGGTCTTCGACGCGCTCGGCGGACATGCTCATGAGGTCTTCTCCAACGCTTTCCGGTGGGGTCGGGAACGAGGATGGGTGCGATGTGCGCGCGGGCTCGGGGGCGGCGGAGCACCGAGGCGGGTGAACATGCCGTGCGGGGCGAGATCAGTGGCGAGGTCCATGCTCAGCTCACCCGGACCCGCGGGTCCAGCCACGCGTAGAGGATGTCGGAGAGGAAGGAGGCCGCCATGACGCACAGGGCCATGAAGCAGGTGACCGCGGCGACCGAGTGCACGTCATTGGTGGCGATGGAGTCCACCACCCAGGCCCCCATTCCGTGCCAGCCGTAAATCTTCTCGGTGAATGTCGCACCCGCGAGGAGAATGCCGAACGTGAAGGTGAAATACGTGATCGTCGGAATCATCGCGGTGCGGAGCGCGTGCTTGAGCAGCGCGGCCCTGCGGGTGAGCCCCTTGGCCATCGCGGTGCGCACGAAGTCGGCGCTGAGTACGTCGAGCATCATATTGCGCTGGTAGCGGCTGAACGCGGCGAACAGGGTGAGCGCCAGGGTGAGGGTGGGAAGAACGGCGTGCTGGACGCGGTCGCCGAACGTGGTCCAGAATCCCCCCTCCAGACCAGAGGTGTATTCGCCTCCGTACTGGAACAGCGTGAATCCCAGTGCCTCGTTGATATGGACGGCGAGTACCTGCAGCGTAACCGCGATGACGACGGTGGGAATCGCCAGTACGAAGAAGGCGAGAACGGTGGCGGCCTTGTCGAATCCCCGGTACTGCCGGACCGCCGCGTAGGCACCCATCCCGACGCCGACCGTGCAGCCGATGACGGTGCCGGCCACGATCAGCCGGAGCGTGACCCCGGCCTTGCGGGAGACGGCCTCGTTGACGCTGTCGCCCTTGATGGTCCTGCCGAAGTCGCCATGGGCAAGACCGCCGACCCAGGTGGCGTAGCGCTGCGCGAGGGGGGTTTTGTCGTTCAGGTTCAGGTCGCTGAGCTCGCGTTCGATGGCCTGCTGGCTGGGCTTGGGCTGCAGCTGCTCGAAGTTGCTCCGGGGGTCGAGCGTGGTGGCCGCGAGGAGGTAGGCGAAGGAGGACGCGAGAAAGATCAACACCACATAGTTGACCAATCGCCTGACCAGGAACATCCCCAATTGGGGCCTCCCCCACTAATCGCCCTGCGCGGTTCGCCTACCGAACGCTTTCGGTGTCCGTCCGGCGAACCTCGGCGACTAGGGGCACGAGAGCCCCATGCGCACACGAGGCCTGCGTCCCGCGCCACCGGCAAGGATCAACTCCCGACGGCAACCGAAACGTACACAAATCGGACTCACGGTCAGTGATCCGAATTCCCCCGAGTTTGGGACACTTCTAGACACCGGACGGTCACCGACACATCAAGAAAGCGCAACGAGGACAGAGTTCCACCACTTCAAACGCGCCCCACAAGGGCCATTAACAACCGGTAGATGGGTCATTGCCGAGAGTTTACCGTCCTGGTCGCAACCGCACAGGCGACCATGATTTCCATTGTGGAGCGGCACCCGACCTGCCGCTTTCCGACAAACGCGCAACACACGGAAAAGATCGCATTTATTCGTCGTGCACGATGACTCCGCGGATGTTCCTGCCGTCGTACATGTCCTGATATCCCGTGTTGATCTCGCTCAGGGTGTAACGGCGCGTGATCAGTTCATCGAGCCTGAGCCGCCCCGACTTGTACATCTCCAGCAGGCGCGGCACCTCGGCCCCGGGGTTGCCCATGCCGAACAGAACGCCCTGGATCCGCTTCTCCATCATCGACAGCTCCCAGAGGTTCACCGGAAGCCCGACCGCGCTGGCGTCACCGATGCCAGTGACCACGACCGTGGACCGCTTGGCGATCGCAGAGAAGGCCTGCGCCACGTGGTCGCCCGTGGTGACACCCACGCAGACGATCGCGGAGTCGGCACCCTGGCCGTTGGTGACCAGCCGCGCGAAGTCGGCCGCCTCGTCGATATCGGCGAACGCGTCCGTTGCGCCGAAGAGCAGCGCCTGCTCCCGCTTGAACTCCACCGGATCGACCGCGATCACGTGCGCCGCACCGCGCGCGGCCGCGCCCTGCACCGCGTTGATTCCGACACCGCCGACCCCCATCACGATGACGGTGTCGCCATGGCTGACCCGGGCGCCGTTCTCCGCCGACCCCCAGCCGGTGGCCACCCCGCAGCTCACCAGGGCGGCGACCTCGTAGGAGACATCGTCGGGGATCTTGACCAGGGAGTACTCGGAGGCGACGGCGCGCTGGGCGAACGTGCCGACCATGGTCATCTGGGCGACGTCCTCGCCCTTGTAGGAGGCGCGGTAGGTGCCGTTGGGCATGCACCCGGCCAGTGCGTACATGCCCAGGTCACACAGGTTCATATTGCCCGCGTAGCAGGCGGCGCAGAACCCGCAGCTCGGCACGAACTTCGTGGCCACCCTGTCGCCCACCGCGAACCGGGTGACCCCCGGGCCGACCTCCTCGATGACCCCGGCACCCTCGTGCCCGCCGATGAAGGGGGTCCGGCCGATCGGCATGTCGCCGGTGGCGGTGTGTTCGTCGGAATGGCACAGCCCGGCGGCCTTGAACCGGACCAGGACCTCCCCCACCTGGGGAGGCGCGAGATCGACCTCGATGACCTGCCAGCGTCCCGGCTGCTCGGTCAACGCGGCGGCGTGAGTCTTCATCATCGTGGGGGGCCTTTCCATCCGGAAGGAAGGACGAGATGAGCAGCGTCGCGCCAGGCAGGTACCGGTTCAGCAGGCCGGATTTCAGTGCACCACCGGGGTTCGGGGGTGTCAACAGCCCTTTGTCGCGGGTGTGGACCGTTGTGTTGTGGCTGCCGCGTCCAGCCGTAGGTGGGAACGCGCCGTACTCAGGCGCGGGAGGAGCGGAACGACGGTGCGCTCACGGATGGCGCCGCGCCACACTCCGGCGCCATAGGCGGCGTCGGCGGCGACGCACAGCGCCGTCCAGCGTGCGGGGTCCAGGCGAGGGCGGCTCCGTCGCCATTCCAGGAGATGGGGAAGGGCCAGCGCACCGCCGGCCAGCGCGGCCACACGCGGCGAACGGACGGCGACCAGCGCACCCGCCGCCAGAACCGCTGGTGTCCAGACGCGCCCCATCGCGGTAAGCACTCCCCGCGCCGATCCGAGCGTGCCGAGGCCGACCATCCGCGCCGCTTCCGGCACGGGAGACCGGATTCCGGACATCCTGCGGGCCAGCAGGCCGATCGCCGCGACCGTCAGGGCGGCCGCCTCCGTGGGCTTGCCGAACAGCGCCAGGCCGAGAATGGTGGCGCTCCACGGGGAGAGAACGGCGGGCGCCACCCGCTCGCCGTGCCGAACGGCCAGCGGACCGGCCGAGGTGCCGTAGTCGAAGCGGCGGGCGAGCAGTGCCCCGAGTCGCAGCCGGTGGTCGTGCCGGACGGTCGCGGTGGGCTCGTAGCGCACCGCCCATCCCGCGTCGGTGAGCCGCCAGATCAGGTCGACGTCCTCCCCCACCGGCATGTCGGCGTCGAACCCACCGGGGCAGGCCTCTCGGCGGACGACGAGCGCGGCAGAGGGGACATAGGCGACCGGGCCACCGGGGACGACACCGGCCGGGTCCGCCCCCATGTCCAGGGGCGAACGGACCGCCTCGAAGTGGGCGAGCGCCCCGTCATCACCGCTGTCCAGCGCGAGAATCCTGGGGGCGGCCGCCGCGACCACCGGGTCGGTGAGGTGCGCGAGCGTCCGATCCAGCCAGCCCGGCTCGGGCACGCAGTCGGAATCGAGGAAGGCGACGAACTCCGTGTCGCAGCGCTCCAGCCCGGTGTTGCGTGCCGCCGCGGCACCTCCCCGCTCGGTCCGGTAGACGATCTCGGCGCCGAAACGTTGGCTGATGTTCCCGGTCACCTCAGGCGCGGCCGAGGCGTCGTCCACCACGAGCACCGGCGTACTGGGGGCCGTCTCCCGCAGCCTGGCCAGCAACCGCGCCAGCTGCCGCGCTCGGTCGCGGACTGGGATGACCACGGTGACACGGCCCGGCGGCCGCGTCAGGGCATCGACGCAGGGGTGGGCCACTCCCGTAGCCACCAGCCGCCGTGCGAGAGCCCGCTCGCCCTTCCCACGCGGCGATTGGCCACCCCGCCACCTCCAGACCGCCCGCGCCCCAGTGGCCGACAGCCGCATCACCCGCGTAGGCGAACCACCGATCACCACCCGCCCCGAATCGATGACCCGCACCCGCCGGTCGAGGCGCACCCCGAACCCTTCGGGCAGAGGCACAGACGTGGGCGAAGGCGACACTCGGCCCTCAGCTCTTCCTGTATCGGGGGAAGTCTGCGGTGCTCAGCCGAATCGAGTCCAGCGACGTCGGCAGGCTTACCTCCTCGCCGAACCGGAAGCACTCCCGGTGGATGTACGCACCGTTCTTGGGCTCGGTGAAGAGCGTAATCTCGCCGGTCCGGGGATCGACCAGGAGGTAGACGGGGATTTCCCAATCCGCGTAGATATCGGGAAGCACCAGGGTGTCCCTCCGTGCGTTCTCCCTGGAGACGATCTCCCCCACGAGATCGATGTCGGACGCGGGAACCAGTGCCGCGTCCTCATAGAACCGCGCGGTGGGCGCCACGGTCAGGTCGGGGACCGCGTAGTCGCCCCGGTCGATGTCGGGCGCGATCCCGGGTCCGTTCATGGTGGGCATGCGTTGACCACTCAGTTGCCAATGCAGCTGGGTGTGGATTCGGTTCCCGATCACGTAGTGCTTGGGCACCGGCAGCGGCGACACCATGACGGCTCCTCCGAGGACCTCCACTCGGAGACCCTCGGGGACGTTGAGCCGCCACGCCAGCCGGCGTATGTCGTCCTTCTCGCCAAGCGTCGGCAACTCTCGCGCTTCCACAGGCATGGCCTTCCCTTCCTAACGGAAGATCACGCTAGGGCAGAAAGGCGGCTCGCCGACGGGGTTTCGAATGTTTCGGTCGTCATCCCTGGACAACGTCCGCGCAACCGTTCAGCTGTCGCTCGACCGCTGCCAGATGTTGACGCCGAGGTCGACCGCGTACTTGTCGATCTCGGCCAGCTCGTCCTCCGTGAGGCGCGGGCCGCGGACCGCTGCGACGTTGGCTTCCAGTTGTTCGACGCTGCTGGCGCCGATGAGGGCCGAGGTCACCCGGTTGTCGCGCAGGGCCCAGGTGATGGCGAGTTGGGCCAGGGACTGGCCGCGGCGCTGGGCGATGTCGTTGAGGGCACGGATCCGGTTCAGGGTCTCCTCGTTGAGCCAGTCCGGTTTGAAGGCCTTGCCGGTGCGCAGACGGGAGTCCTCGGGGATGCCGTGCAGGTAGCGGTCGGTCAGCAGGCCCTGGGCCAGTGGGGAGAAGACGATGCAGCCGACACCCTCGCTTTCCAGGACGTCGAGGAGGTTCTGGTCGTCGATCCACCGGTTGACCATCGAGTAGGACGGCTGGTGGATCAGCAGCGGGGTGCCCATGTCGCGCAGGATCGCGGCGGCCTCGGCAGTCCGCTCGGCGGAGTAGGAGGAGATGCCCGCGTACAGCGCCTTGCCCGACTTCACGGCGGTGTCCAGGGCCGACATCGTCTCTTCGAGCGGGGTCGTGGCATCCGCGCAGTGGCTGTAGAAGATGTCGACGTGGTCGAGGCCCATCCGCCCCAGGGACTGGTCCAGGCTGGCGAGCAGGTACTTGCGAGAGCCTCCGCCGCTGCCGTAGGGGCCGGGCCACATCTGGTACCCGGCCTTGGTGGAGATGACCAGCTCGTCGCGGTAGGCGCGGAAGTCCTCGCGGAGGATCCGGCCGAAGTTGAGCTCGGCCGAGCCAGGCGGCGGGCCGTAGTTGTTGGCCAGGTCGAAGTGGGTGACCCCGAGGTCGAACGCACGGCGCAGCACCGCCCGCTGCGTGGCCAGCGGCTTGTTGTCGCCGAAGTTCTGCCACAGGCCCAGGGAGATCTCGGGCAGGTCGAGACCGCTGCGTCCGCTGCGGCGGTAGGGCATCCGGCCGTCGTAGCGATCGGCTTCCGCTTGGTAGACGCCAGCGCTCGGAACGTCGATTCGGGGAACGTCTGCTTCTCGCACCATGGGCCCCATCTTCCCACCAGGCCTCCTGCGCCTGTACAGCGCACCCACCCCCTCATCCCCCGTTGATCTCGGAGATATTGGGGCAAAAATCGGCGCTGAGACCCCACTATCTCCGAGATCAACGAAAAGGGGCGGGGCGCCCCAGCGCCCCGCCCCGATGCCGACCGGCTCGACACGATCCGGCCGCCGCCCCAGCGTCCGGTGTCGTGCTCTTAGCGGCCGACCTTCTTGCCCCGCGTGTGCCAGATCGAGATGACCGAGGGACGCGGGAAGCCCTGCCGGTCGGGCCAGGTGCTCTGCGGAGACTCCACGGTGCCGTCCTCACCAGGGTGCTGCGGCGCCAGGAACACCGTCAGGTTGTCCTCGGTGACGAACGGGCCGCAGCACTCGGCCCCGACCGGAACGGTGGCGAAGGTCTTGAGCTCGCCGCGGAACCGTCCCTCCATCGGGACCGCGTGCAGACCGTCGTTGATGCCGAGCTTCGAGCCCTGGCCGTCCGTGGCGATCCACAGGTTGCCCTGGTCGTCGAAGGTGAGGTTGTCCGGCGCGGAGATCGGCGCCACCTTGGACTTGTCGAACCCGGCGAAGTAGGTGCTCTCGTCGTCGGGGTCACCGCAGACGAGCGGCACGCTCCACGCGAACTTCTCCGCGCCCGCGTCGTTGCCCTGCTCGGTGATCTCCAGGACGTGCCCGAACTTGTTGGGGCCGCGCGGGTTGGGCTCGTCGGCCTGCCCCGGCTCGCGGGAGGTGTTGTTGGTCAGCGCGCAGTAGACCTTGCCGGTGACCGGGTTGGGTTCGAAGTCCTCCGGTCGGTCCATCTTGGTGGCACCCGCCGCGTCGGCGGCCAGCCGCGTGTGCACCAGGACCTCGGCGACGGTGAAGCCCTCGACGAAGCTCTCGGTGGCGTTGCACAGCGGGATCCACTGGCCGGAGCCGTCGAACTCGCCGTCGGAGGGGAGCGTGCCCGAGCCGTCGATCTCCTCCGCGGGGCTGTCGCCGGTCAGCTTGGCGACATACAGCGTGCCGGAGTCCAGCAGCGTGCCGTTGTGCCGCCGGGAGCCGCTCCGGTACTTCTTGTCGGAGACGAACTTGTACATGTAGTCGAAGCGCTCGTCGTCGCCCATGTACACGGCGACCCTGCCGTCGCGGGTGAGCCGGGGGTTGGCGCCCTCGTGCTTGACGCGGCCGAGCATGGTGCGCTTGCGCGGCGTGGAGGCGGGGTCGGTTGGGTCGATCTCGACGACGTAGCCGAACCGGTTGGCCTCGTTGGGGTGCCGCGACAGGTCGAAGCGCTCCTCGGCGCGGTCGAAGCGGCGGTTGCCGTCGCGGGTGTCGCCCTCGACCTTGATGCCGTAGCGCTTGAGCGCGGGCTTGGCCTCGGCCGGGGCGTCCTCGCCACCCACGAAGTACTGGTTGAAGTTCTCCTCGCAGGTGAGGATGGTGCCCCAGGGGGTCATCCCGCCGGAGCAGTTGTTGAGCATCCCGAAGACCTCGGTGCCCGTGGGGTCGCCCTCGGTGCGCAGCAGCTCGGCCCCGGCGGCCGGCCCGGTGAGCTCCATGCGGGTCTTCGCGGTGATGCGGCGGTTGAAGCGGCGCTCGCCGGTGGCGAGCCGCCAGGCGCCGGTGCCCGTGATCCGCTCGATCTCGACGATGGAACCGCCGTGGGCGGCCATGGAGATCAGGATCTGCTCCGGGTCGGCGTCGTTGCCGTCGGTGTAGCCGGCGAACATCAGCGTCTCGTTGGTGTACTCGTGGTTCACCCAGAGCAGGCCGCGGTCGGCGTCGAGCTGGCGGAACCCGACGTAGTCGCAGTTGTAGCCGAACTGCTTCTCCTGGGCCGCCGCGCTCTGGTTCTCGAAGTCGAACTCGGGTGCGTCGGGCAGGACCGGGTCGCCCCACCGGGCGACGACGTTGTGGTCGTAGCCGTGGGGAACGGTGACCTTGTCATCGGTGTTGGGTGCGACGCTCTTGAACCGGAGCCGCGGGTTCCTGGTCCCCCGTCCGCGCTTCGGGTCGGCGTACGCGGGGCCGAGGCCCCCCAGCCCCAGGGCCGAGACACCGGCACCGACCGCGCCCGCCCGCAGCGCGTTTCGACGCGAGAGCGCCGCGGTGAAGATGTCGCCGAAATACGCGTTACCGCTGGTGTTGGGGGCGTCGTGGAAGCACGCGTCACCACAGCGGAATCGACAGGTCGCCCGAGATCTCCCGCCGCCGACCTGGCCGATGAGCGGCAGCAGGGGACGACGAGGCGCGGATTCTGGCACGGGTCCTCCTAGACACACGTACGGGGATGGCCATCCGACCGGCGCGGGGGGCGGAGACGTCGGTCGGACCGGTGGTTGGGACGGGCGGGGGCCGTCCGGACATTCGGGTCAACGGGGGAGGATCCCCGCACAACCCGCTCATGACATTGGCGGACAAGCCACTCGGGACAGTAAATCCGGGGTGAATGCGCTGCCAATTCCCTGCGCACGCATCCACCTCCCGCTGCAGGCCGTCGGCCGAGGAGCCGCGCCCTGGGGGCCGTCCCTCGTGCCGATCATCACGCATCCGATCGGTCGGCCGAATTCGGCCACGCCGAGGCGGTCGAATATCAGCGTTCGGCCATCGACCATATCCATTCTGCGACGACGGCCGAAAGTCTCTTGCCGGACATACCACCCCCACCTGGATCACCAGAAGTCAACCCGCGTATTCTGTCCGTGGACCGGATGTCTCCGCTCGCGGGAACCATCCGCCACGCCAATCCACGCACACCGCTTTCCGACCGCGACCCTCCCCCCGGTCCCCGCATGCCGGGACCGGACAAACCGGCCCGGACACGTGGAGGGGGACCGCACCGACAACACGTCTTCGTGGTACGTCCCCGGACTGATATCGCAGCGCATCGCCGCGGGTGGATACGTGACGGCTCCCTCGGCGGGCCGACGTCAGGACCGACGTGCCCGACTGCCGCCCCTCCCCCGGGCGGCATTCCACCCATCCGTCTCTACGTCCGGCGAAATCCATGGAAGAGCGCCCCATTCCGTACGAGGGCACGGCCCCTCCCACCCGCCGCACGCCCCCGCCCGACCCGGAGGCGTCGCCCGACGCGGCCTTCCTCACCCGGCGCCGGTTCCCGGGACTGGCCAACCAGATCAAACACGCCCGCCGCTTCGTCGAACGGCTCCTGGACACGTGCCCGGAGCTGACCACCGCGACCCTGCTCACCAGTGAGCTCGCCACCAACGCCCTCACCCACAGCGCGTCCGGCGCGGCCGGAGGCAAGTTCGAGATCACCGTCCACCAGGCGCCAGGCTGGGCGCGGGTGGAGGTGCGCGACCTGGGCAGCGCGGAGCAGCCCCGTGCGCAGCACTCCGATCCCTACGACACCAGTGAGCACGGGCGCGGCTTGGACCTGGTCGAGGCGCTGGCGGCCAAGTGGGGCACCGAGCCCCGCCGCGACGGGCTGGGGCGCATGGTCTGGTTCGAGCTGGTGTGGGACGGCGACAAGCCGATCGTTTGACCGTAGCTCCCGGGGCCGCTGTTGGTCGCGGGCGAGCGGGCCTGACACGCGTGGCTGGTTTCGTGGGTCAGGCCCACTCTCCCGAAGTCAGCGGCGCAAACTGAGGATGCTGTGGCTGGTGTGGGGACGGCATGTGGCCGACGACGGGGCGGTGGGGCGCACAAACGGAGCGGGGCCTCCCTATGCGGAGCGGCCCCGCTGGTGGTGATGTCTTCGGTGCGACACCGTCGATGTGAATCCGGGCGAGCGCCCGAGCACTATGTGTCCTCCTCCTCGGGCGGTTCCGCGGGTTGGGGCAGCCGGTACTTCTCGTACAGCTGACGCGCGTAGTCCTTGGCCTCTTGTGACGGCTCCTCGCCGAGTTCCTCGCGTACGAGCTCGTCGAGTTCCGGTTCCGGGTTCTCCCTCTGCATAAGGGCAGCTTGCCGCCTATGCGGGCCCGATCACAAATCTGCGCTACCGCGTTGCGTGTCGCGCAACGGGTAGTCTTCGCGGGACCGCGAAAAGGGAAAAAACGGAGGTCGGGGCGCGGTATTCATCCGCTTCCCCGACCTCCGTCGCGTCGAGGCGCGCCCGTGGGCGACGCCTCAGCGGTGGGCGCGTCAGGCCTGGCCGCTCACATCGGCCCGAGCCTCGGCGTCCTCCTCCTTGTCCCGCTCAGCGGTCGCGGCGCGCTGGGCGGCGAGGTCCGCCTCCCGCTTGGCCTGCTTGCGCTGGGCGCGCCGCTCCTTGCGGCCCTCGGCCATGGCGTAGAGCACCGGGACGAGGATCAGCGTGAGCAGCGTGGAGGTGACCAGACCGCCGATGACCACGATCGCCAGCGGCTGCGAGACGAACGCCCCGCCGCCGGTGATGCCGAGCGCCATCGGGGTGAGGGCGCCGATGGTGGCCAGCGCCGTCATCAGGATCGGACGCAGCCGGTGCCGCGAGCCCTCGACGACCGCCTCGCGCAGCTCCATGCCCTCGTCTCGGTACTGGTTGATCAGGTCGATCAGCACGATCGCGTTGGTGACCACGACACCGATCAGCATCAGCAGGCCGATCAGCGCGGGCAGCCCCAGCGCGGTCCCGGTCAGCACGAGCAGCCCCAGGGAGCCGGTCGCCGCGAACGGGATCGACACCAGCAGGATGACCGGCTGGATCAGGCTCTTGAAGGTCGCGACCATGATCAGGAAGACGATCACGATGGCGGCCAGCATGGCGATGCCCAGCTGAGCGAACGCCTCGGCCTGGTCGGAGCTGACGCCGCCGATGGTGGCGGTGGCGCCGTCGGGCAGGTCGAGGTCGTCGACGGCCTTGTTCAGCTCCTGGTTGACCTTGCCGAGGTCGTCGGCGGTCGGCGAGGCGGAGATCGTCGCGCTGCGCACGCCGTCGGTGCGGGACAGCTCCGGCGCCTGCTTGACCTCTTCCACCTTGGCGACGTCGGAGAGTTCGATCTCGCCGCCGGTGGGCGTCGCGATCTCGAGCTTCTCCAGGTCGCTGACGCTGCCGGGCGCATCATCGACGCGCACCACCATGTCGCGCTGAACATTGTCGATGGTCGCGGTGCCGACCTTGGAGCCCCGGAAGGCGTCCGAGACGGCCTGTCCGATCTGGCCCTCGGTCAGCCCCTTGTCGGCGGCCTTCTCACCGTCGACCTTGACCTGCAGCGCGGGCTGTGCGGCGGCGATGCTGTTCTCGACGTCGTCGGCGCCGGGAATGTCGCGGACGGCGTCCTCGACCATCCCCGCGGCCTTCTCCAGGGTCTCCCGGTCCTCGGCCTTGACCTGGACCTCCAGTCCCGAGCTGCCCCCGCCGCTGCTGTCGGCGAGCACGACGTCGGAGTCGGTGTCGATGTCCTCCAGAGCGGTGCGCAGCTTCTCCTTGTACTCGGCCTGGTCGCCGTCGGGGTCGGTGGTGATGGTGTACTGCGTGGTTCCGGCACCGCCGCCCATCATCGGGCCCATGGCGCCACCGCCACCGCCGACGGACACCTGGTAGGACTCGACGTAGGACAGGCCCTTGAGCGTGTGCTCGACCTTCTCGGCCTCCTTGTCGGCCTCGCCGAGCGAGGTGCCCTGGGGCAGCTCCTGGGTGGCGTTGTAGGTGTTCTGGCCGTCGTCACCGAGGAAGTCGGTCTTCAGCAGCGGGCTGAAGGCCAGCCCGAACGTGCCCACCAGGATCAGCAGCGAGGCGGCCAGGGTGAGGATGCGGTGCCGGGTCGACCACCGGATGACCGGCAGGTAGGCGCGCTGCAGCGGGGAGCGCAGCTCGCGCTGGTGCTCCTCGGCCTTGATCCGCTCCAGCTCCTCGGGCGGAACGGTGCGCGGCCGCATGAACCAGTAGGCGAGCACCGGGACGATGGTCAGCGACACCAGGAGCGACGCCGCCAGGGCGAGGCTGACGGTCAGCGCGAACGGCCGGAACAGCTCGCCGACCATACCGCCGACGAAGCCGATCGGCAGGAACACGGCGATCGTCGTCAGCGTGGAGGAGGTGATCGCGGTCGCGACCTCCCGCACACCGTTGAACACCGCGGTGTGCTTCTCCTCGCCGTATCCGATGTGCCGCTTGATGTTCTCCAGCACCACGATGGAGTCGTCCACGACGCGGCCGATGGAGACCGTCAGGGCGCCCAGGGTGAGGATGTTCAGCGAGAAGCCGAACGCCTGCATGCCGATCATCGCCACGAGCAGCGAGACCGGGATGGACACCGCCGACACCAGGGTGGAGCGCACGGACAGCAGGAAGGCCAGGATGATGACGATCGCGAACGCCAGGCCGAGCATGCCCTCCTCGGCCATCGCGACGATCGACTGGTTGATGTAGGGCGCCTGGTCCCACACGACGCTGATGTCGGCGTCGTCGCCGAGCAGCGGCTTGAGGTCGTCGAGCTTGCTCTTGACGGCGTCGGAGATCTCGACGGTGTTGCCCTCGGGCGTCTTGGTGATCATGACGCCGAGGCTGGGCTTGCCGTCGGTGCGGGTGATGCTGGTGGCCTCGTCGGCCACGAGCTTGACGTCGGCGACGTCCTTGAGCTGGACCGGTTCGGCCTGCGCCGCGGCCCCTCCGGCCGCTGCGGGTGCGGCGGCCGCCGCCGAGGCGGGTGCCCCGCCGGTGCCGGGCATCAGCCAGATGTTCTTGACGTCCTTGAGCGACTCCAGCTTGCCGCCGGTGGTGACCGTCAGCGTGCGGTCGCCCTCGGTGATGTTCCCGCCGGGTGTGAGCAGACCGCTGGTCTTGAGGGCGTTGGTGAGGTCGCCGGCCGACAGGCCCGCGTCCTTCAGCTCGTCCTCGTCCGGGGTGACGGTGACCGTGGAGTCGCGCACACCCGTGACCGTGGCGGCGCGCACACCGTCGATCGACTCCAGTTCGGGGACGACCTGTTCCTGCAGCGGCTCGGCGAGCGCCTGCGCGTCGCCGTCGCCCGCGCCCGCCGCCAGCATCACGACGGGGAAGTCGTCGAAGCTGAACGAGCGGACGGCCGGGTCGACGCCGTCCGGCAGCGCCGACTTGACCTGGTCGACCGCCTGCTGGGTGGACCGGATGACGTCCTGGCTGTCGTCGCCGTAGTCGAACTCGGCGACGACCTGGGCGGAGCCGTTGCTGGAGGTCGAGGTGTACTTGGTGATGCCGCTGACGCCCTTGACGGCCTGCTCCAGCGGTGCGGCGACCTCGTTCTCCACCACCTGCGGCGAGGCGCCCTCGTACTGCGCGCTGACCACCACCATGGGCAGTTCCATGGACGGCATCAGCTCGCGCTTGGTGGACACCGTGGCGATCGCTCCGAACACCATCGCCGACAGCGTGATGAGCAGGATGAGTGCCCGGTTGCGCAGAGAAAGCTTCGCTAGGCGGTTCATGAGCAGCCCCCGCTCATCAGCCGTGCGCCGACCGGATGACAGGTCGAAGCGCGCTCGCCGGGACGGCGCCGGAACAGAGTTGACATGGGTGCTGACGCTCCTCGGAAGGGTTCTCGCATGGCGTTCGGCATCGCTGCGACGAGCGATGGATTTCGTGGGTCCCGGTGGCCGTCGACGGTGATCGGCCCACGTGGGACATGCCGGGCACGCGAGTCACACGCTACTTGGCGGTATGTCCCAGGAACATGCCGTAAAGCACGACATCAGGCACATCTCAGGGATTTGTCAGTGCCGGGTCAGGGGATTCCCCTGACGGATCCCCGAGGAGGGTGCGCAGCGCCAGGGAGCGGGGAGCGCGCGGGCGGCTGTCACGGGGGGAAGGGCGGCGGGGCCGGCGCGGAGGCCGCACCGCCCGTCCACAGGCGCGGAGAAATCAGATGGCCCCGCCGCGGTGCTTCCACGCATGGTGTGAGGGCGGGGACGATGCGGGGATCCACGACTCCGGCCGACGCCGATGCGGGAGGCGCGCGGGTCGCGGTCGGTCGGGCGAGAGGCCGGTTCAGCCGACCTTGATGGGCACGTCCTCGCCCGGGGGCACGTGCTCCTCGGCGACACCCCACACCACGCGCAGCAGGTCGTTGAGCGCGTGCGCGAGAGCCGCGTCGATGAGTTGGTAGCTCACTTGCCGACCACGCGCTGTGGTCGAGACCAACCCGCATTCCCGCAGGCAGGCGAGGTGGTTGGAGACATTCTGCCGGGTAAGACCCAGGTGCTCGGCGAGCTGCGCCGGGTAGCCGGGACCATCCAGCAGGGCCAGCAGGAGCCGACAGCGGGTGGGATCGGCAAGGGCGCGGCCCAGGCGCTGAATCGCGGAGAGTCGCTGCTCGGGGGTCAACATGAAAACCATTTTACAGCATTTGCTGTATTGACAGCCTAGACTGTATAAACAGTTTCGACTGAATAGTTACCTTTGGGCGCGTCGCCGGGATTGTGGGGCGGCGCGACCGCGCCTGGCGTAAGGGAGTTCCGCATGGGCCACGGGCACGGCCACGGACATGGGCAGGTCACCGCAGGAGCCGCCAACCGCGGCCGGCTGACCGTCGTGCTGGGGATGATGCTGAGCGTCGCCGTTATCCAGGTCATCGGCGCGATGACCACCGGGAGCCTGGCGCTGCTGGCCGACGCCGGACACACCGTCGCCGACTCCTTCGGCGTCGCGCTGGCGCTGGTGGCGGTCTGGATCGCCGCGCGACCGCCGTCCCTGAAGCGCACGTTCGGCTTCCAGCGGGCCGAGGTCCTGGCCGCGGCCATCAACGCCCTGGTGCTGATGGGCCTGTGCACGTTCATCGTCATCGAGGCGATCGACCGGCTGACCAACCCCCGCCCGGTGGCCGGTCTCGGCGTCGTAGCCGTCGCCGCGTTCAGCCTGGTGATGAACGTGGTCGCGCTGTTCATGCTGCGCTCCGGCCAGAAGGAGAGCCTCAACGTCCGCGGCGCCTACCTGGAGGTCATGGGCGACGCCATGGCCTCCATCGGGGTCATCGCCGCCGGCGCCATCATCTGGCTCACCGGGTGGGAGCGCACCGACTCCATCGTGTCGCTGCTCATCGCGCTGGTCATCGTCCCCCGCGCGTGGAACCTGATGAGAGAGGCCGTCCACGTCCTCTTGGAGGCCACACCGCGCGATATGGACCTCAACGAAGTCCGCGAGCACCTGCTGCGCCAGCCCGGCGTCCTCGACGTCCACGACCTGCACGCCTGGACCATCACCTCGGGCATCCCGGTGCTGTCGGCCCACGTCGTGGTCGAGGAGGACCGACTGGCCGACTCCGGCCGGATCCTTGACGACCTGCACAACTGCCTGTCCGGCCACTTCGACGTGGACCACTCGACCCTCCAGCTCGAACCCGAGGGCCATTACGATCACGAGGGCGCCACACACGTGTGAGCCCACGGGAGGGCCTGCCGACGCACGGCCCCGCGACCGCCGGTTCCCGGAGGCGGGGAGGACCGAAAGCGACGGAAAGGGAAAGCATGCCGGAACTCTCCGCAACCAGCCATGAACAGGTAACAGATCGACATATCGGCCAGGCGAGTGGCATAGTTTCCCCTCGGGCTCGTGTGAGCCTGTGACGAGGCCCCCCTTCATTTCCGCCGGCGCGCTGCAGCGTGCCGGGACATCGGCCGGAAGGACCGGCCCCTACTGCTGCCTGGGGGAGCGCGGATGACCGAACGCCGCCAAATCGTCGATCTACTTCGATCCGATGTCGTCAGCGGTTTCCTGCTCATAGCGGGAGCGGTCGTCGCCCTCTTGTTGGCCAACTCCCCGTTGCACGACGGCTACGAGGCCATCCGCACCTTCACCTTCGGCCCCGAGTCGCTCCATCTCCACCTGTCGGTCGAGGCATGGGCCTCCGACGCCCTCCTGGCGATCTTCTTCTTCATCGTCGGCAACGAGCTCAAGCAGGAGTTCGTCCACGGCGAGCTGCGCAATCCCCGGCGCGCGATGCTGCCCATCGTCGCGGCCGTCTGCGGCATGGTGGTCCCGGCGCTGATCTACGTCGCCGTCAACATCGGCGAGGGCCCGGCGATCAAAGGCTGGGGCATCCCGATGGCCACCGACATCGCCTTCGCCGTCGCGATCCTCGCGGTGGTGGGCCGCTACCTCCCCCCGGCGCTGCGCACCTTCCTGCTGACGCTCGCCATCGTCGACGACCTCGGCGCCATCGTCGTCATCGCCATCTTCTACACGAGCGACATCTCGTTCGTGCCGCTGGTGATCGCCTTCGCCCTGCTCGCCGTCTTCGGCTACCTGCAGAACGGCCGCGGGCTCGCCCGCGCCCTGGACCGCTCGCCCCTCCCGAACTGGCTCATCTACGTCCCGCTCGCGGTCGCGATCTGGGCGCTCATGCACGCCAGCGGCGTGCACGCCACCATCGCGGGTGTCGCCATGGGCCTGCTCATGCGCACGACGCCGCTGCCGCACGAGTCGACCTCCCCCAGCGAGCGCGTGGAGCACATCATCCGCCCCTGGTCCTCCAGCCTGGTGCTGCCCTTCTTCGCGCTCATGTCGGCCGGTGTCGTCTTCACCGGGTTCGGCACGCTGTTCTCCGACTCCGCCGCGCTCGGCGTCGTCCTCGGCCTGGTCGTGGGCAAGCTGATCGGCATCTCCGGCGGCGCCTGGGTCACCACCAAGATCACCAGCGCCGAACTCAACCCGTCGCTGAGCTGGATCGACATCATCGGCATGTCGATGCTCGCCGGGATCGGGTTCACCGTCTCCCTACTCATCAGCGAGCTGTCGTTCCCCGGCGCCCCGCAGATGATGAGCGACGCCAAGGGCGGCGTGCTGTTCGCCTCACTCGCGGCCACCGTCCTGGCCTCCATCGTGCTCTCGGCGCGCAATGCCCACTACCGCAAGATCGGTCCGGAGCACGCCGAGGCAAAGGAGCCCAACGGCCAGAGCGCCCAATAACGCCATGGCGCCGCGCTCGGCGCGCCGTGGCGCGCCGAGCGCTCCCGCCCATGACAGCATCACCATTGATCACCGTTGACGACGACATAGCGGACCAACCATGCGCATGAGCCCCCTGGCTACCCTCGGCAGCATGCTTCCGCGCCTCCGCCCCCGACTCCGGAGAGAGGACGCCGCGCAGGACATCCCCCGGGCACCCTGGGGCCGCCCCGCCCGGATCTTCGTGACGCTCTTCGTCATCGTCGACCTGACCGGGGCCGGACTGCTTCTGCTCCCCGTCGCCCACGCCGACGGCGCGCGGCTCACCGTCGTCGAGGCGGTGTTCACCTCCACCACGGCGCTCGCTGTCTGCGGGCTGTCGGTCATCGGCCTGGGGTCGGAGCTCTCCCTGTTCGGCCAGCTCGTGGTCATGGTGCTGATCCAGATCGGCGGTATCGGCATCATGGTGCTGGCGTCCATGCTGGGGGCGGTGGTGATCCGCCGGTTCGGGCTGCGCATGCAGCTCAGCACGCAGGCCGAGACCCGCAGCCTCAGCGTCGGCGACGTGCGCGGCATGGTCACCCGGATCGTCGCCGCGAGCCTCACCTGCGAGGGCGTGGTCGCCGTGATCATCATCCCGCGGATGTGGTTCACCCAGGACGTCTCCGCCGCCGGGGCCGTCTACCACGGCGCCTTCCACGCGGTGTCGGCCTTCAACAACGCGGGCCTCTCGCTCTACGACGACAGCCTGACCCGCTTCTCCGGCGACCCCTTCATCCTCTTCCCCATCGCCGCCGCGACCATCCTGGGCGGGCTGGGCTTCCCCGTGCTCCTGGAGCTGCGACGGCAGTTCCGCACACCGCACACCTGGACCCTGCACGCCAAGCTCACCATCGTCACCACGGTGCTCCTGTTCGCCGCGGGGGCCGTCATCGTGACCGCGCTGGAGTGGACCAACCCCGCCACGCTGGGCCCGCTGGGCTGGCAGGGCAAGCTGGTCGACGGCACGTTCCACGGGATCATGCCGCGCAGTGGCGGGTTCAACGTCACCGACGTCGGCGCCATGGACCAGTCCACGCTGCTGGTCGTCATCATGCTGATGTTCGTCGGCGGCGGGAGCGCCGGGACGGCCGGCGGCATCAAGGTCGCCACGCTCGCGGTGCTCTTCCTGGTGGTCTGGACGGAGGTCCGCGGCCACCCCCAGGTGCACGTCTTCGGGCGGCGCCTGTCCAGCGGGGCGATCCGCCAGGCGCTGAGCCTGACGTTCCTGTCGATGACCGTGGTGGTCGTCTCCACCGTTGTCCTGCTCGTCACCACGCCGTTCCAGCTCACCGAGGTCCTGTTCGAGGTAGTGTCCGCTTCCGGGGTGGTCGGGCTGTCCACCGGAATCACCCCCGAGTTGCATCCGGCGGCACAGACGCTGCTGATCGTGCTGATGATCGCCGGCCGGATCGGACCCGTCACGTTCGCCTCGGCGCTCGCGCTGCGCGAGCGGACCCGCCGCTATGACCTGGCCGAATCGCGGCCCATCATTGGTTAAGAAGACTTTGAGGAGAAAGTAAGTGCAGCGGAGCAAGACCAATGACAAACGGGTGCTCGTCATCGGGCTGGGCCGGTTCGGCAGTTCCCTGGCCCTGGAACTGGTGGCACACGGCTGGGAGGTCCTTGGCATGGACTCCAGTCCGCGGCTGGTCCAGGCCTACGCCGACGCCCTGACCCACACCGTGGTCGCCGACGCCACCGACGACGAGGCCCTGCGGCAGATCGGCGCGCAGGAGTTCACGCGGGCCGTGGTCGCGATCGGCACCCACCTGGAGGAGAGCATCCTGGCCACCTCCCTCCTGGTCGACATGGGTGTGCCGCACATCTGGGCCAAGGCGGTCAGCCGCCGGCACGGCCGCATCCTGCAGCAGATCGGCGCCCACCACGTGGTACTGCCCGAGCACGACATGGGTGAGCGCGTGGCCCACCTGGTGTCCGGGCGGATGCTGGACTTCGTGGAGCTGGAGGAGGACTTCGCGCTCGGCAAGACGCGCGCTCCGCGCGAGCTGATCGGGCTCAAGCTGGGGGAGTCCGGGATCCGCTCCAAGCACGGCATCACCGTGGTCTGCATCAAGCGGCACGGCGAGCAGTTCACCTACGCGACCGCCGAGACCGTCCCGCAGAAGGGCGACGTCATCGTGGTCGCCGGAAAGACGAACGACGTGGAGCGGTTCGCCGAGATCAGCTGAGCCCCGCGGTCGTCCGGCCTGGGGGATCCGGGCATGCCGCTACCCCGCCTGAGATGTCCGTTACGCCCGGATAAATTGACAATCATTTTCATTTTCCTCATCATAGAGGACATGCGATCAGGGAGAGTGGCCGCGCGCGTCGCGGCGGGTGTTGCGATCAGTGCGATCGCGGCCGGATGCGGCACCGCGTCCGACAGCGGGAGCGACGGAGACGGAAGCGCGGTCAGTGTGATCACCGGCGTCTACCCGCTGGAGTGGCTGGCCACGCAGGTTGGCGGCGATCGCGTCGAGGTCA
Source organism: Nocardiopsis gilva YIM 90087 (assembly GCF_002263495.1). Classification (NCBI taxonomy): domain Bacteria; kingdom Bacillati; phylum Actinomycetota; class Actinomycetes; order Streptosporangiales; family Nocardiopsidaceae; genus Nocardiopsis; species Nocardiopsis gilva. The sequence continues at coordinate 4,912,394 of NZ_CP022753.1, forward strand.
CCAACCTGACCGAGCCCGGCGCCGAGCCGCACGACCTGGAGCTGAGCCCGCCCCAGATCCGCAAGATCAACGACGCGGACGTCAACTTCTACGTCCACGGCCTGCAACCCGCGATCGACGACGCCCTGGAGCAGCAGCCCAGTGAGCGCGTGTTGGACGTCGGCGACCTGGTCGAGCTCCTTCCCTCCGAGGTTGCGGCCGGGGAGGACAAGGGCCATGACCACGAGGGCGAGGACGCCGAGGAGCACGGCAACGACGAGGAGTCGGGCGACGGCCACGACCACGGCGGCACCGACCCGCACATGTGGCAGGACCCCCAGTTGATGGCCGAGGCCGCCACCGGCCTGGCCAAGCGGCTGGCCGAGGTCGACCCGGACCACGCCGACACCTACACGGCCAACGCCGAGAAGGTCGGCTCCGAGCTCGACGCGATCGACGACGAGTACTCCACCGGCCTCGCCGAGTGCACGAGCCGCGATCTGCTCACCAACCACAGCGCGTTCGGCTATCTGGCCCACCGCTACGATCTCCACCAGGTCGGTATCAGCGGACTCAACCCCGAGACCGAGCCATCCCCGGCCCGCATCGCCGAGATCTCCGACCTGGTGAAGGACGAGGGGATCACCACGGTCTTCACCGAGACCCTGGCGAGCCCCGCGGTCGCCGAGACCATCGCCTCCGAGACGGGAGCGAAAACTGCCGTGCTCGACCCCATCGAGGGCATCACCGACCAGTCGCCGGGCGACGATTACCCGTCGGTCATGCGCGCCAACCTGAAGGCGATTTCGAAGGGACTCGGCTGCTCCTGAGCCCCCACCGCCTCTGGCGTTTCCCCGGCCCCGTCGCCGCCGCGACGGGGCCGGTTTTGTGCAATCTCAGCTGCGCAATTGCACCCGCTTGCATCACGCCTACAAACCGCGAAAGAGCCCGGCGCGCTGGGTGCACGTTCGCTATCATGTTCAAAGTACGGTGCTAATGCACGTGCATAATCCAATGCATTCGCAGGCATCGCACGTCTGTCGCACATACAAGAGTGAAGGAGCTTCTACCCCCGTGACTGCTTACAACGGCATCAAGGCGTCCGAACTCACCAACGTCTCCTGGCAGAAGAGCCAGCGCAGCAACTCTCGCGGCACGTGCGTCGAGATGGCCCGGCTGACCGATGGCCGGATCGCGATGCGCAACTCCAACTTCCCCGAGGGCCCGGCCCTGGTCTACACCCAGGCCGAGATCGACGCCCTGATCATGGGCGCCAAGGACGGTGACTTCGACAACCTGCTGGGCTGAGGCGCTGACACCAGCGCATCAGCGGATCGCGCCGCACCGGT